>CALVDQ010000034.1 GCA_944326325.1 uncultured Bacteroidales bacterium | reverse complement strand
AGGGCCGATACGCACGAAGCCATGATGCATATCGCTGCCATAAAATTATTTTTGAATAAAATTTAAACAGTTTCTCAGTTCTTCAATTCTTTTGAAAACACGTATGAGTATCTTCCGCTCTCCCGCTGGGACAGGTCGCGGCTGGCTTTCCTGCCTATTGTGGCAGAAGGTGAAGGGGGAAAGAAGATATGTATCACAGAAGCCGATCTTGTAAACTATCCCGGAATGTATCTTTCCAACACTGACGGCGATTCCGCTCTGGAGGGTGTTTTTGCAGCTGTTCCGGACAAGGTCGAGCAGGGCGGCCACAATATGCTTCAGGGCGTTGTGAAGTCCAGAAAGCCTTATATCGCCGAATGCGGTTCGGGAGAAGTTTTTCCATGGAGGATTGTGATCGTGTCTGAAAAGGATGCGGAACTGGCCGACAACGACATGGTCTACAGACTGGCGTCTCCGGCAGACGAGAATATCGATTTCAGTTGGGTGAAGCCCGGAAAGGTAGCATGGGAATGGTGGAACGACTGGAATCTGTACGGAGTGGATTTCGAGACCGGGATAAACAATGAAACTTACAAGTACTATATAGATTTCGCATCCGAAAACGGCATAGAGTACGTCATCCTTGACGAAGGTTGGGCGGTGAATCTGGAAGCCGACCTTCTCAAGGTCATTCCGGAGATAGATCTCAGGATGCTTTCTTCCTATGCGGAAAGCAGGAATGTCGGACTCATCCTATGGGCCGGTTACTGGGCTTTCGACAAGGATATGGAGGAAGTCTGCAGGTACTATTCGGAAATGGGAATCAAGGGTTTCAAAGTGGATTTCATGGACAGGGACGATCAGGAAATGGTCCGTTTCCACAGAAGGGCGGCGGAAACAGCTGCAAAATACGGCCTCATGCTGGACTTCCACGGCACTTACAAGCCGACAGGTCTTCACCGTACCTGGCCCAATGTCGTCAATTATGAGGGGATTCACGGTCTTGAGCAGATGAAATGGTCGTCGGCCGATACCGACCAGGTGGAATACGATGTGACGGTTCCTTTCATACGCTTTGTCGCAGGTCCTGCGGACTATACTCAGGGGGCGATGAGAAATGCAAGCCGAGCCAATTACCTACCTGTCAATACCGAGCCTATGAGCCAGGGAACGAGATGTCGTCAACTTGCAGAATATGTCGTCTTCGATTCTCCTCTGAACATGTTGTGCGATTCTCCTTCCAACTATCTTCAGGAACCTGAGTGTACGGAGTTCATAGCTGGAGTTCCGGAGGTGTGGGACGAGACTAGAGTGCTTGACGGATGCATATCCGACTACATCGTCACTGCACGCAGGTCCGGCGATGTCTGGTATGTTGGTGCGATGACCGACTGGACTCCGAGATCCCTGGACATCGATCTGTCGTTTCTCGGTGAAGGTGTGTATGACGCTGAAATTTTCTGCGACGGGCCGAATGCATCCAAGGCTGCAAGAGACTACAGGAAGACTGTTTCCGACAATTTGACGTCTTCATCTGCCGTTGCAGTCAATATGGCTCCGGGTGGCGGGTGCGTGATCAGGCTTCGAAAAGTATATCGATAATTGAATTTTTCGAATCGCTATTCAATACGTCAATGATTTGATCACGTCTATTTCTTCTGTGCTGAATGGAGTTCCGTCTTTTCGGAATATGTCGTGAAACCAGATTTCAGGTTCGTCGGCACCATATTCGGAAGTCCATTCGTATATGGTATTTGTTTTTCCGGCTATGAACCCCCAGTTTATGGCACCGATATTTTCCTTTTTCAATAACGGCATTATATTTTGGAATCTGCTGTCATTGGTCCTGGCCATATATTCCGTGCAGATCATAGGTCGTCCATACTTTTTCAGAGTATCGATCATTGCACTATGTTCAGCTTCATTCCCATAAGTGTGGTATGTCAATATATCCGAATTTTTGATTTGCCAGACATTCATTTCAGAGAGTCTTGGCGACCAGATTCCTGCAGTAAGCGGTTGTGAAGGATTGACCTGTCGCGCCCATCCGAATATTTGTTTCAAAAGAGGAAAACTTCTTTCATAATAGCGGTCCTTTCCCTGTCCCCCGCCTGGTTCATTATATAAGTCCCAGGCAAGAATTCTGTTGTCGTTCTTGAATTCCTTGATTATGTCCTTGACGTAAGACTCCAAAGTGTGAGTTATTTTGGCTGTATCTGTTACTGTTGTCTTTTTTGAACCGTAATAAGCTGCACCGGGATCTTTTACCCATCCTGAATTGTGGATGCCTTTGACCGGTTCCGGTTGTTTGCCCGGATGATATTCTTCGTTCCAGCAATCGTCGAGGAATACGAAAATCGTGGATATTCCGTGGCTGTCTGCGATTTCAAGAAATTGTTTTATTCTTTTTTTGAATCCGCGTCTGTCAGTTTCCCATAATGTATGGTGAAGGAATACCCTGACAGTATTGAAGCCTATATCGTTCGCAAGCTCCAGTTCCTGATTGATTGTCGTCGGATCGAAAGAAGAAGCTTGCCACATTTCGAGTTGATTGACTGCATTGGACGGTATATAGTTGCATCCGGCAATCCAGTCGCGGTTGTCATACCATTTCTGAGCTTTTTGCGCGGACCATCTGCCGGCATCTTCATTTTTTGAACAAGATGACAGAAGTATTGAAACCAGCACAAATGTGAAAGTCAGTCTTGTGATATTTGCCATAAATTTGAAAATTGTTCAAGGAGAAATTCTCCTGTAAATATATGAGATACCGTTTGGATTATATGGGACAAATATTCATCATAAGAAGACAATTGTTCACATAGGTCTGTATGGATTCGAAGTGAAGAAATGCTACAATGTTTAATATAAATGCTAATGAAAACAAATGGATATTTTCATATTTGCACCACTAATAACCTTTAATTCAAAATATATGGCAAAGTTTTTCTGGAAGTGCGGTTTTCTTTCTGTGATACTTGCATTCAATATCTTGATCGTACAAGGTTCGGAAATGGAGTCAATTCGGGAAGAGGACAGGACAATCAGCGGTATTGTCAAGGATACGGATGGCCTTCCGGTAATCGGGGCGGCCGTTATCCAGACCAACACTGCCAACGGTGTCGTTACAGATGAGGACGGCTCTTTTTCTCTGACTCTGGAAAAGGGCAAAATCAATTCTATCAGTATATTCTGCATAGGTTACAAGACACAGACTATCGCCCGACCGTCTGACAAACTTGAAATCGTATTGGAAATGGAGGCTTTGATGATGGATGAAGTTTCCGTGGTCGCTTACGGTTATCAAAAAAAGGAAACGGTGACAGGTGCGATTTCTTCAGTAGGCACGGATCAATTGCTGGTTTCTCCCAACGCAAGCGTCGCGAATGCTCTGGCCGGTCAGCTCAGCGGTGTTTCGACCGTACAACAAAGTGGCCAGCCGGGTGCGGAAGATCCTCAGATATATGTCAGAGGAACAGGCTCGTTGACGGACTCTTCGCCACTGATTCTGGTTGACGGTATAGAGATGCCGTTCACTCAGATAGATCCTAACGAGATAGAGAATATCACGGTATTGAAGGATGCGTCAGCAACGGCTGTGTTTGGCGTGAGAGGCGCAAACGGAGTCATTTTGGTTACAACGCGGAGAGGTCTTGAAGGGAAGCCGAAAGTTTCATTTTCTTCTTCAGTCGGCCTTACCTCTCCTGTACGCTTGGTGGAAATGTCGGACAGCTATAATACGGCGCTGTTATACAACGAACTTGAAACTAATGATGGTACAGCATTTGAAGATCTTTCATTTTCTCCATATGCATTGAATGCGTTTAAAACGCATAGCAATCCGATAATGTATCCGGATATGGACTGGAACGAATATCTTTATAAGGATTATTCATTTCAAACTCAGCACAATGTCAATGTTTCAGGAGGAACTTCAAGGGTCAAATATTTTATTTCTTTGGGCGTTTTGTCGCAGGATGGAATGCTGAAGGAATTGCCAGGACTGGATTATAATGCAAATTACACTTATACCAGATATAATATTCGTGCTAATCTTGACATAGATGTTACGAAAACCACGACAATCAAATTGACTCTTGGCGAGATTGTAGGTAACAAGAGACAACCGCTGGGCGGATCTCAGGGAACTTGGGAATCTTTAGGCATTTCACAGCCATTTTCGAGTCCCGGAATCATTGACGGAAAATTGGTGCTCAACGACAGTCAATATTTTGGCAATATGAAGTTGATATCCGTCCTGACCAATTTTTATGGCAACGGTTATCGGAAGGCGATGAATAATACAATGACATTGAATATGGAGCTTGTCCAAAAACTTGATTTTCTTGTAAAGGGATTGTCATTGCAGATAAAGGGAGCATATAATACGAAATATACATTTATCAAGAACAGATCGACGACTGTAGAGACTTGGCGTCCTTATTTCGAGTCGTCGTTGAACGGGTCCGGATTGAATCCTGGAGATGACGGGTTTGACTATACCGTCATATATAGGAAGACAGGGGCCAATGCGGAATTGGGATATGATGAATCTTATACAAAAGACAGAGACTGGTATCTGGAGGCGAGCTTGCGTTATGCAAGAAAGTTCAATAAAGCCCATAATGTCACGACCTTGCTTCTTTACAATCAGAGCAAGAACTATTACCCGGCACAGTTCGTGGCGCAACCTTCCGCTTATGTGGGGCTTGTGGGCAGAATTACGTATGATTACAAGACAAAGTATCTTTTCGAATTCAATGCCGGTTACAATGGTTCCGAGAATTTTGCTCCTGGAAAAACAAGGTATGGATTTTTTCCGGCAGTATCAGTAGGATGGATCATTTCCGAAGAACCGTTCATGAAACGTCAGAATGTTGTCAATTATTTGAAAATAAGGGCGACTTATGGTCTTGTCGGGAATGACAATATGTCAAATAACCGCTATCTGTATCTTCCGACCTCCTATACTTTGAAAAAGTCAGGCTATAATTTCGGTATTGATACGCCTCAAAATGCATATATGGCCGTGGAAGGCCGCATAGGAAATCCTGATGTGACTTGGGAGACGGCACGGAAGCAGAATTACGGAATCGAAGCGACATTTTTTAAAAGCAGATTGAAGTTGACTGCCGACTATTTTCGTGAATACAGGGACGATATTCTTATTCAAAGGAGGACTATTCCGGCTGAGGTCAGCTTGACTTCCAATCTTTTACCTGTCGTCAATATGGGAGAAGTCAGGAATGCTGGATTTGAGGTAGAATTGAAATGGGCTCAGACGGTCAAGCGTTTCAATTATTGGATATCGGCAAACACTTCATTTGCAAGGAACAAGGTCTTGTTCATGGACGAGATAGAACCGAACGAGCCATATATGGCGAAAACGGGGCGTCCGATGGGCCTTCTTTACGGATATGTGGCTGACGGGTTTTATAATGAGTCGGATTTCAATTCTGACGGTACTCTTGTGTCCGGCTTGCCGGATCCCGGCGTCAAAGTGTATCCTGGAGATGTAAAGTATAAAGATCTCAACAATGACAAGTTCATCAATACTGATGATGAGACATTCATCGGTTATCCCGTACGTCCTGAATTGACATTCGGCCTGAATTACGGCATACGTTACAAAGGTTTTGAATTGACCATGAACTGGGCTGGAGCAACGAATCGTTCAGTCTTGTTAAGCGATCATTACAGGATACCTTTCGGCGCCAGTTGCAACAGGGCTTTGCCAAAATATATGGCGGAAGGCAGGTGGACTCCTGAGACTGCGTCTGTCGCTACTGCTCCGAGATTTTCTAAAACAAGTTTGCTTCATAATTATAAAGATTCTTCACTATGGGTTCGTGATGCATCGTATTTGAGACTCAAGACTATGAAAATCGGTTATACATTCAGAAGCAAAGGTTTTTTGAAGACTCTGGGCATAACGAGGCTGAACATATACCTGAGCGGATATAATTTATTGACATTTGATAAGATAAAATATTTTGATCCGGAAACGAAAATCAATAATGATATCTTGTATCCTATTACTCAGACATACAATTTCGGTGTTGTGGTTAATTTTTAAAGATAGATGTCATGGACAAATTCAAGTTGGCCTTTTTCATAGTGTTATCGTCTTTTGTAATTTCTTGTGAAGATTTGAGATTCGGTGATGCTTTTCTCGAGAAACCTGCTGGAAATGAAGATAATTTAGACTCGGTTTTTGCAAGAAAAGTCAACGCGGAACAGGCGTTGGTTGCTGTGTATGCGACTTTGCCGGATTTTTATTCTGGACAGTTGTCCGGGAATGAGTTTTTGGAGTCTCTTACGGATTTGAACAATACATCGAGGGATGCTGGCGCTGTCCCGAAATTGTACTATTCCGGACAGTTGACTTCATCTGCTGCGCAGGGGCAGTTGCGGTTCAATTATACATCCGGAGGGTGGCCAGGCATAAGAAAAGCGTGGATTTTCATTGAGAATGTGGACCGTGTTCCGGATATGACGGTGGAAGAAAAAAATATCAGGAAGGCAGAAGCAAAGCTTATAATGGCCATACATTATTTCGATATGTTGAGGTCTTTCGGAGGAATTCCTTGGGTGGGAAGAAGTTATAAACCTGGAGATGATATGTCTGATTTCCATAGAATGACGGTGGAGGAGACTGTAGGGAAAATTACCGGACTGCTGGACGAGGCTGCATATTATCTTCCCTGGACAACATCCTCCCTGGATGATGGAAGAATGACCAAAGCGGCCGCTATGGCACTTAAGGTGAGAGTTCTTCTATTTGTCGCGAGTCCTTTGTTCAATGACGATACACCTTATATGAGCGGGCAGGCGGCAGATGAGCTTCTTGTATGGTATGGCAATAAGGATAATCGCAGATGGCAAGATGCCGTAGATGCTGCAGAGGCATTTCTAGAAGAGCTGAAATTGAGGGGCGGTTATGCTTTGGTTGATACCGGCAATCCCAGAGAAGATTTCCGTAAAGCCTATTTCAACCGGGGGAACGGGGAAGTCCTCATATCTACAAGAGCGAGGGCAAAATATCCTAAAGGCAAGAATGATGATGAAGCGTTTTTCTTCGCAACGAATGATTTTGGGAATGCCAATACGACTCTGGATTATGTTGATATGTTCCAAATGTCGAACGGAGACGAATTTGATTGGAATAATCCGGCGCATGCATCATATCCGTTTTTTGATGTTAACGGAGATCCGGTCAGAGATCCGAGGCTTTATGAAAGCGTTACTGTCAACGGGGATGATTACCAGGGAAGAAAGGCTGCACTGTGGATAGGTGGAGTTGACAGACCGACGGATGCAAAAACAAAAACCTTGGCCGCATCCGGATTCTGCATGAGGAAATTCAGGCAAGATATTTATTCTGCAGCTGGCAAATTCTATTCTTTCCCGTATTTGAGATTGCCTGAAATTTATCTGAGTTATGCTGAAGCCTTGAATGAGTGCGGCAGGTCGGAAGAAGCATATGAGTATTTGAACAAGGTGAGACGCAGAGTCCGTATGCCAGATATTGAAGAAAACAGTTTGACAAAAGAGGAACTGCGCGAGGCTATTCTGCGTGAAAGGGCTCTTGAGTTCGGTTATGAAGAAGTGCGGTTTTATGATCTTGTCAGGTGGAAGAGAGAAGATATTTTCAAAAAGAAGCTCAGAGGTCTCGACATTGTCTCGAAGGACAAGGGAAAGACTTTCGAATATCGACAATTCGAAATTCCTGTGGCCCGTTGCTGGCAAGGTGCCGGATGGTCTCCGAAATGGTATCTTTGCCCGTTCCCGATAAGTGAAATTAATAAAAAACATGGATTGATTCAAAACCCCGGATGGTAAAAACCAATAATTATGAAAACATTGTATCTATCTGTTTTGACGTTTGTGTGCTGCATATTTGAAGTGAATGCTCAGGTCTTAGGAACTATTCTTGATGAAAAGGGGAAAGTCGTATCCGGTGCAGAAATAATTTCAATGTCGGATCCGTCCAAGCACGTTGTTTCGGAGAAAGACGGGACATTTTATCTGGAGGTTCTGGGACAGGGGTATGTATTGGTAAAAGTGCCGGGTAAGGAATATAAATATGCCACGACGGGTGGTGAACAGACATTCATATTGTCTGAGAGAGCCTTGGTTGACAATACCGGATTTTCTGAAAAGAATTCAATATCAAAGACACAGGCTATTTCTTCCGTGCATTCCGATTTCCTGTCTCAATTCAATGACAATTCAGTATGGCAATCATTGTATGGCACCTTGCCTGGCCTGACGGTTCTCCAACAGTTGGGCTGGAATGCCACTCCGACCCTTTATATGAGGGGAGGAGCCACTTTTTCCGGGAAAGCTCCTCTTATTATCGTCGATGGTTTCGTCAGAGGGGTGGACAAACTTTCCATGGAAGAAGTGGAAAGCGTATCTGTTCTGAAGGACGGTGCCGCAACTGCTCTATACGGCGCTCAGGGCGCCAATGGTGTGATTGTGTTTACAACCAAGAGAGGTGCATACAAGACAAGGAATGTAGAAGTTGACTATAAATTCGGACTGGGACTGCCCTGGGATATGCCGTCTTTCGTGGATGCTGCCACTTATGCCTATGCCATGAATGAAGCGCTGGTCAATGATGGACTGCCGAAAAGATATACTGACAGGGAAATAGACGCTTTCCGTTCAGGAAAATATCCGGAACTGTACCCTGACGTTGATTGGATGGACGTCGGTTTGAGGGATTTCACTACCAATCATCAATTTGGCGTATCTTTTAACGGTGGCGGAGATAATGTGCGATATTATACGTATATCAATTACCAGAATGGTCTCGGACTTTTGAAGAATACGGATTTGAATGAAAAGTATTCTACTCAGATGAGAAAAAACAAACTCTCGGCAAGAGTGAATCTTGATCTGGATTTGACAAAAAGCACTAGAATAACGTTGAATTTATTCGGCAATCTCGGTGAAGATCATACTCCGTCTACCGGTAGTCCTGTCGCTGGTTTCTATAAAGTCCCGTCAAGTGCATTTCCTATAAAGACGGAATCTGGGCACTGGGGTGCAAGTGACAAGATTAAAAGCAATCCGGTCGCTGATGTCGCAGATGTCGGTTATAGCAATTCGTATTCCAGAGAACTTCAGTCTGATATTAGATTGAAACAGGATTTTTCCAGATGGGTAAAAGGTTTGAGTGCGGAAGTTGCCGTCGCTTATGACAACAGAGCTGTTTTTCGGGAGAGCAATAAAAAAACATATTCATATGAAGTCCTTGTCCCTGTTCTTGATGATACATCAGGTGAAATATTGTCTGTTAGTCGAAATGTTTTTGGAGAGGACAAGTCGTTGACCTATTCGTCATCTCTTTCCGGACAAAGGATGAGTTCTACACTTGAAGGCAGAATTTCTTATGACAGGACGATTCGGAAGCATGGAATAAATACAGCGGTCATTTATAGACAGGAGAGTTCGGTTCCACTTGGAAAAGCGGCAACCCGCAAATATCAAAGTATGATGATTCTGGGAACTTATAATTATGCAGACCGCTATATATTTGATCTTGTCGCAAATTATTACGGTTCAAGCGTATTGCCAAAAGGTGACAGATTTGATTTGTATCCTGCAGTTTCTGTTGCATGGGTGGTTTCAAACGAAAATTTTTTGAACAATTGTGCGACAATAGATCTTCTTAAATTGAGATTGTCCTATGGTAGGTCGGGCTTCAACAGTTTTGGATATGATCTTGATCAACAGTATTATACAGGAGGGAATGGCTATTATTTTACTTCGTCCAACAAGGAATATGGCGGAATGAAGCTGGACGTGCTTCCCGTGAAAGACCTTACTTCCCAGTTGTCGGAAAGAGGGAACGTAGGTCTCGATATCTCCCTGTTCTCGTCTTTGAGTGTCACGATGGACGTTTTCCACGAGAGACGCAGCAGAATCTTGCAGTCTGCCGGATCGTTATATTCATCCGTTCTGGGTACTACGACATCTCAGAAATGTGACGGAATGGTTGATGCCATGGGTGGAGACGGAGCGATAAACTACAAAGGTAATTTAGGAGAATTCCGATATAATTTGGGCGGTTCGTTTTCATTTGTCACGACAGAAGTGAAACAGTACCATTCCAATGTTGAAGAAACGTATACAAGCAAAATCGGTAAACGGCTCGGCCAGTTTTTCGGACTTGAGGCAATAGGCTTTTTTCAGGATGAGGAAGATATAAAAACTTCTCCGAAGCAGACTTTTTCCGCAGTACAGCCGGGCGATGTGAAGTACAAGGATCAGAACGGGGATAAAAAAATCAATTCCAATGATTTCAGGGCATTCGGATATTCCACCTTGATGCCGGAGATTTATTATGGAATCAATATCGGGTTCGCTTGGAGAAATATAGGTCTTGATATGCAATTTCAAGGAACCGGGAATTATAGTGCAGTTCTGAAAAAATCGGGAGTCTATCAGCCTATGTCCGGTGGAGCCAATTTGTCGGAATGGTATTGGTCTGAAAATGTCAGATGGACGGAGAATACAAAGCAGACTGCCAATTTACCTCGGCTTACTACATTGGCCAACCAGAACAATACGGAGGACAGTACATTTTGGTTGGCTGATGCTTCCTATTTTACTTTGAGAAACGTATATCTATATTATAATTTGCCGCAAAAGTTGTATGAAAAAATGAAATTGTCAGGTTTGCAAATATATCTGAAGGGGGAAAATCTGTTCAGAATAGACAAAATAAAATATTCAAATCCGGACCATATCGGGGCTCTTTATCCAGATATGAGGATGCTATATGCCGGGATTAACATTAAATTTTGAGAATTATGAGAAAAATATTTTTGTCTTTGCTGGCAGTTGTGGCCATTTCTTCCTGTAATTTTCTTGATGTAGATGAATCGACGGGAAAGAAAAAGGAGGATGTCTATGTATATTTTGACAGGGTCAAGCAAGTCGTGACTGATATTTACGGTTATCTTCCAAGCGATTGGGGAACGTTGGGAGGAGCTTTGAGGGAGGCGGCAACCGACAATGCGGTATATGTCTCGAAAAGTAATGCTGCATACGGTTTTTTTGACGGAAGATGGAGTCCTCTCAATACGATTGATGATGTTTGGGCTTCACATTACAAAGCTATAAGATCTGCCAATGATTTTTTGGAGTCTTTCTCCTTGGACAATTTCGAAGAGTTCCGGCATCATCCAAACATATTGGAATTGATAAAAGCAACGTCATATTATCCATACGAAGTCAGATTCATAAGGGCGTTTTTATATTTTGAACTTATTAAAAGATACAAGAATGTCCCTTTGGTGAAAACGGTTTTGACAGAAGAGGAGGCGAACGAAGTCGTTCCGTCATCTTTCGACGATGTCGTGGAATTCATTGTGACCGAATGTGAGGAAGCTGCAGCAAACTTGCCAGATTCCTATGCTTCTGTTCTTGGTAAGGAAACTGGCAGAATTACAAAAGGCGCATGTATGGCACTGAAGTCAAGAGTCCTTCTTTATGCTGCAAGTCCGCTTTTCAACGGAGGCAAAAACGTGGCGGCAAAATATGAAAGGGCCGCGGCGGCTGCCTGGGATTTGATAGAATATGCGCAGAAGACTAAATTATATTCTATAACAAAAGGTGAACTTCTATGGGGTACCGGCAATGAAGTATTGAATTCAAAGCAACTTATATTGGAACGAAGAGGCGGCAATTCCAACTCTTTTGAGAAGAATAATTTCCCTATAGGATATGAAGGGGGACAGACCGGCAATTGTCCTACCCAGAATCTGGTGGATGCTTTTGAATGCAGTGACGGTACGGAATTCAACTGGGACGATCCTGCCGATGCATCGGCTCCGTATGAAAACAGAGATCCTCGTCTTGCTCAGACTGTGCTGTTCAACGGAGCTTCCTGGCAGGATGAAAAAGTTGAAACTTACTGGAACGGAAGGAACGGACAACCTTTGGTCGGGGCATCTTTGACAGGATATTATTTGAAAAAATATTTGGACGAATCAGTTTCATTGAAAGCGGGAAATGCGACTTCAAAACCACACCATTACATTCTTTTCAGGTATGCGGAAATCCTTCTGAACTACGCCGAGGCGATGTCGGAATGGAAAGGACCGGGGTATTCCGATTCAAAATATACTATGACGCCAATACAGGCAGTGAATATGGTCCGGACCAGAAGCGGTGCGAAACCGATCCCGGAGACAATGTCGGCAGATGAATTCAGGAACAGATATCGGAATGAGCGCAGGATAGAGCTGGCTTTCGAAGATCATCGCTTCTGGGATATAAGAAGGTGGAAAATAGGGCCGGAAACGACTGAGATATACGGAATTAAAATTATCAAGGAAGGAGATGACATGTACAGATATGAAAAGGTCCTTCTCGAAAAACGCACATGGGAGGACAAAATGTACCTCTATCCGATATCCAGATGGGAAATACGGAAAAACGGCAATCTTAAACAGAATCCGGGATGGTAGAACAGTAAAAACGCAATGATATATGAAAAACGTTTTGTGTCTTTTGTTTTCATTCTTTATGGCAGTGTCGGCATTCGCACAATTGAAAAATCTTGAAATATTCGCGGAGGATTATCCTAAAGCCGGCTATTTCAGAGTTGCAGAATTTTCAATCCGTCAGCATTATGCAGGTCAGAACCATCGTTATGAGGAATGGCGTGACCGTATGTCGGATTTGTCTGGAATAATGGGAAAGACTGAGTACGAGGAACTGCTGAGAGGCAATCCTTATGAGCAGATATATGACTGGTTTTGCAAATTCAAAAGAGATTATCCTGAAAAATTCGTGATGGTGCATCTGAACGGAAGGGGGCGTATCCCGAATTACAGGTTGGAAAAATTCTCTCCCGGACACTGGCTGTATTTCGAGGGGTCCGATGTTCTTGACAACCTGCCTTCGGAGGCAGAGCCAAAATATGAAAAAGAAACGTGGATCAGGGTGAAGAATCCGTCCTGTTTCAGGATGGACAATGGGGCGAAGTTCAAAAATCCGGACGACATTACTCTTGTCAGGAAAAACAGTGACGGAACTTTGGATTGGGAACATGCAGAGTACGTCCGGTTGCTGGCTGTCGACGGAGACAGGATCAAGATTTCCAGAGGCATGTTCGGATCGGAACCGCTTGAATTCGTTTCGGGCGAAACGTATGCGGCTCCTCATATAATGGGAGGACCATGGGGCTCAACTTCAAATATGGTCTGGTATTACAATCTTTCCACGGAATGTCCGAAAGACAAAAACGGCAAGACTTGTGCCGATATCCTTGTTGAAGAGTTTTCTTCAAATTTTGCAGAAGGAGGGAGATGGAACGCATTCGACGGCGTTCAGTTCGATGTCATGACAGGGGTGCCGACTACCGGTTATCATGAAAGGCGCAAGGCTTTGGGCCAGAGAGCTGATGTCGATATGGACGGTGTACAGGATGACGGTATCATAAACGGTGTGCAAACTTTCGGTCTCGGATGTTTCGACTATCTGAAAAGGCTTAGGGAAGCGGTGGGACCAGACAAGATTATAGCTGCCGACGGACGTGAAGCGGGTTGTCAGAAAGCCGGAGCGAGTGTGCTGAACGGAGTCGAGATGGAAGGCGTTCCGGAACAGCGTCCATATGGTTATGTGACTTGGTCGACGACTTATAATTTATTGAATCTATGGAAAAACTTGTCTTTTTCTCCTCTGTTCAACTATTCCGCATTCCGCTACAATACCCCTGACAAACTTTCGGAGTCTGAACTTCTGAATTATTACAGACTGGCTTTTGCCCAAAGCGTGTTTACTGATTCTTTCATCCTGTGCAACAGCTGGACTACCTTGAAGGGAATTCCTGAATTCGGAACGATTTTTAAAGATGAAACGGGGGCAGCGTTGTCTCCCGGATGGCTCGGCAAGCCTTTGGCCGGTCCTGAATATTATACGGACAGGTTTCCCGATCTTTTAACCGGAAGTTCAGGTCTGATCTTCCCGGAGAACTTGTTCGACAAGGAAAGGTCCGCAATAAAATTCAGTACTGCCGGAATGAATTCCATCCATCAAGTGACGAAGAAAGGAATCACTGTCGCGCCGCTGGACAAAAACATCCGGGAATTCGGGTTCATATTGGAGAATGTTCCGTACAATAACGGACAGGCGTTTGTCGAGATAACTTTGAATTCGTCGGGAGCATCTGAGATATATCCTGAAGGATATACTCGGGAAATGACCGTTTATTCAAGGGGCGCTGAAGAAAGATATATGAAAATGCTTGTCACGTTGACTGACGATCCTTTCAGGTACAGACTGTATTTCTGCGACAGCTATGATTATATGACAGATGAGACTTTATCCTTTGACCGGGATGAGAACGGAAATATAGATTTGATTTTCATCGTGAAAGATACTGACCGTCCGATGGAAATATCCGGACTTTCGATAAAGGATGCTCCTGAAGTGATTGTGAGAAATTTTGAACATGGGACGGTGGTTGCAAATCTTTCGGGTAGAGAGATTGAATTGAAGGAACTGAAACTGACAGTGCCTTCCAAAGATGCTGTTTTTATAAAGAAAAAATAATATGAAAAGGAAAAATCTGTATTTATTGCCTGTTTTGGCTCTATATGGATGCAGCGCTGAAGATGAATATTTCGGGTCGAGGCCGAACATATTGATAGCAATTGCAGACGATATGTCCTATCCTCATACTGGAGCGTATGGATGCGGATGGGTCAATACGCCGGCTTTCGACAGGGTGGCGGAAAACGGTCTGTTGTTCAACAATTGTTTCACTCCGAATTCCAAATCGGCCCCTTCCCGAGCTTGTATTTTGACCGGACGTAATTCGTGGCAACTTGAAGAGGCCGCCAACCATATCGGATTTTGGCCTGTCGACAAGTACCCTACATTTATGGAGGTCCTTGCAGGATCGGGGTATTGTGCCGGATTTACAGGCAAAGGCTGGGCTCCGGGAGATCCCGGACTGAAAGACGGAAGACCGCGCCTTCTGACAGGAACTCCATATCAGAAACATAAAACGGAGCCTCCGACAGCAAAGATGAACAAAACGGATTATTTTGAAAACTTCAAGGATTTCATAGATGATGCCGAAGACAAACCCTGGATTTTCTGGTACGGTGCGACCGAGCCTCATCGCGAATATGAATACGGCTCGGGAATTTCCAAAGGCGGTAAAACTCCCGATATGATAAAAAAGGTCCCGGATTATTGGCCTGATGACGATACGACCCGTACGGATATGTTGGATTATGCTTATGAGGTGGAATATTTCGACAGTCATCTCCTGAAGATGATTGAGGAACTGGACAGAAGAGGCGAGTTGGAAAACACCCTGATAATAGTTACTGCCGATAATGGAATGCCGTTCCCGCGATGCAAAGGTCTCGGCTATCATGATTCAGTTCATTTGCCGTTGGCGATTATGTGGGGTAATGGGATAAAGGGGAAAGCCAGAACTGTAAATGAATATGTCAGCTTCATAGATATGGCTCCGACCATTCTGCACCTTGCCGGTATTGATCCGGCCGATAAAGGTATGGATCCGACGGGCAAAGAGATGACAGACATATTCGGGGGGAGAGCGGACAAGGACCGATCGTACATACTGTTAGGCCAGGAACGTCACGATTACGGACGTCCGAATAATCAGGGATATCCTATACGGTCCATTATAAAGGACGGATATATCTATATGTTCAATTTCAAACCCGACTTGTGGCCGGCAGGCAACCCTGAGACCGGTTATCTCAATTGTGACGGGTCTCCGGTAAAATCATCGATATTGAGAAAGAACAGAGAGAATCGAGATACGGTACTGTGGCATCTTGCCTTTGGCAAACACCCGCAAGAAGAGCTTTATGATATGACAAATGACCCGATGTGTCTGGATAATCTTGCATATGATGAAGAATTCGGAGATTTGAAGGAATCGATGCACAATATTTTATTTGAGGATCTGAAGAAACAAAAAGATCCCCGTGTAATTGGCAAAGGTGATATTTTCGACCAATATCCATTCTGTCAGCAATCAAGTTTTTGGTATTATGAACGATATATGGCAGGAGAAATAAAAACATACCAGACAGATTGGGTTTCTCCGTCAGATTATGAAAAAGTTGAACAATGAGAAATTTGAGTTTGACAGTGGCTGTGCCGATTCTCGTTTTCGTTTTGTCGGCTTTGTCCCCTTTCGAGTCAGGTGCTTCCGGTGACGACTTCACATTAAAGTATGGATTGACACCGGCAACCGGCTCCTGGGGAGATCAGGGGGACGGAAGTTTTATAAATCCCATTCTCAACAGCAATTATCCTGACAGTGATGTGGAAGAATTTGCAGGGAAATGGTATATGATATCCTCGAAAGGTCTATATATGAAGGGTATGACCGTTCTGGAATCGGAAGATCTTGTGAATTGGGAGATAATAGGAGGAATTGTCGACAGTCTGACATGGAAGACTTCCGAGGGTGTGTGGGCCGGCGATTTGGTACGGCACAATAAAGAATGGCTGTGCTATTTCATAGATTTCGACAAGGGCCTGTTCGTGTGCAAAACGGATGACATACGGGGGAAATGGAGCAAACCGTATCTCATTCTTGAAAAAAAGGGGATGACAGATCCGGCCGTTTTCTGGGATTATGACAACGGTCAGGCCTATTTGTTATGCAATTACAGAATAGAACAACAGGGCAACAAAAGAATTTATCATCAGAGATTGTTCAAATTGTCCTGGGACGGTATGTCGCTTCTTGATGACGGAAAAGACATATATGTGGAGGAAGGTGCAGAGGCGGCCAAAATATATAAAATAAAAGGGACATACTATATATTCCTGTCGGAATGGTTGACTGACAATGAAGGAAGGAAACTTGACAGACGTCAGGTCGTGCTCAGATCCAAGAATCTGTATGGTCCGTATGAAAAGAAAATAGTCTTGGAAAAAGGAAACGGTACAGACAGGAGCTGTTGCCAGGGATCTCTTATTCAAGCTCCGGATTCTTCATGGTGGTATATGCACCAGCTGGTACAGTCCAAAAATTCCTATGAAGGCAGACCGCAATGTCTTATCCCGGTCGTATGGGAAAACGGCTGGCCGTTGATGGGTGAAGACCCTGACGGCAACGGAATAGGAAATATAGTTTGGAAATGCAGGAAACCGGTACAGGGCAAATCGATAAAAATGGTTCAGACGGACGACGATTTTAGTTCTCCGACGCTTTCACCTCATTGGCTGTGGGATGGAAATCCGATTTGCGGGAAATGGTCGCTTACAGCGCGGAAGGGATATTTGCGTCTTTATTCTGTCAGACCGAAAAATCCTGACAGAAAATATCAGTCTCTTCCGAACAAGCTGTTGCAAAGGAAAATGGGAAAAGGAAGGGATACCGTAACTGTAAAAATGAGTGTCGCAGGAATGGCTGAAGGTCAGATTTCGGGCCTCGTGACCACAGGATATTCTTTTTTGTCGTTCGGTGTACAATGTACAGGCGGAGACATGCGTATATCGATGGAATTGCCTGACAAGGTTATGACAGGGAATGTTGTCGAAGGAGAGTTCGTATGGTTGAAATTGATAGCGTCAGAAAACAAGATTAAATTCGAATATAGTGTCGACGGTCGGGCGTATGAGCGTTTCGGCCCCGAATATACAATGGAGACGCGTGGTTTCAACGGTATTTTTATCGGACTTTTTTCCATGAACGATAATGAATCCGGATATGCGGATTTTGATTGGTTCCAATACGACTATGACGGACCGAAATCCGTATTTCTCGTACAGAAATGAATTTAATTTACAGATTAAACAACCTACTCGAAATGAAAAGATTCAGTTTGATGCTAGTATGTACAGGCCTTGCGATCATTTCCTGCCGCAAGGAACCTGATACTGAAATTATGGTTGAGACCTTGCCCGTGGAGATTTCGTTTGACCAGAACTCCAATACGGCAGTTGTTACAGTGTCGGCCGCTATAACGGGAGACGAGTCGTCCGTACACGAGCGTGGGTTCATCCTGAGCAAAGATGGCCCTTATAACACACAGTCGGTGACACCTATGGAAGACGGGACTCCGTTCAGTCTTGTCTACAATGATTTGGAGGTTGGACAACAGTATTATGTCAAAGCTTATGTGAGATCTTTTCAGGGACCACGTTATGGAAAGAATATGAAATTCATTGTAGCGGCAAGCCCGGTGTTTGAAAATCTTACCGAAGAATCAGATGTTTTCGGGACATATCTGAATGCGAAAGCCAAGGTGTTGTCTTCTGGCGGTTCGTCACTTGACAGGTACGGTTTCAAAATTGCGGCAGGACAGGATTCCAAAATATTCGAAGCGGAAAATATTGACGGAGAGGGATTCTTTTCTGTTTTTGTCAATGGCCTTGAACCGGAAACCGAATATGAACTTGTCGCCTTCGCGGAAACTGTATTGGGGGAGAATTATGGAGAACCGATGAAGTTCAGAACCAAAAAGCTTGCAGAGCCGTCAGCGGAAATTGATGTCAACGATCCGTTCCCTTTTATCGGTTCCATGAATATCAGGGTTAAAGTGAATCTGATAAGTGACGGGAATGACGGTAATGTAAAATACGGAGTGAAGTGGGGAGAGGAAATGGCGGCACTTGACAATATCGCATACATTTCCGGCAACGGCACTTCGGGCGAAATTGAAATCGTGGATCTTGAGCGCGGCAAGACTTATTATTTTGCCGGTTATGCCGAGAATGGATTTGGCAACAGGACGGGGGAGGTGAAATCGGCCGCCACCAAACTTGAATATCCTCCTGTTGTCATAACGGAAGAACCGGTTCGTCAGCAGGATTACTTTGACGTCATGGCCGTGCTGCGTGGCAATATTTCCGACAACGGAGGAAGAGATGTGAATGAATGCGGCTTTTATTTGGGGACGAATCCGGATGTTCTCGACCGGAAGATAGTTGCGGAGAATCTGGACGAGTCCGGCAATTTCAGTTCGGAAGTATCTGGATTGACACCATTGACCGAGTATTATTATAAAGCTTTTGCCGACAATGGCGAAGAGTCCGTCGGTTCTGAGGTGAGACATTTTGTCACCGGTATAGCAGACAGGGATGTGTATGCCAGAGATGCTCAAATGGAATTTACGGAGACAAGGTTGGTTTATTGGGAACTGGAACCGATAAATGTCACCATAGACGGAAAGAATGTGGATCTGGTTTTCCTTGACCGTAATTTGGGCGCTACAAAAGTTGCCGAGGCTTTGGCATATGACAAGTATGCAGTCGGGTATTATTATAAATGGGGGTCATCATTCCCTCAGGTATCACCTGATATGGCTGCATTAGTAACTGAAAATGGACAAAAGGAAATACCGGCCAAGGATGGTGTCAAATGGAACGGATGGGGAGATCAGGAATATTTTAATGACAATGTGACAACGACCTGGTCAACATTATATTCCGATAACCCGGAATTATATAGAAATCCTTGTCCGGACGGATTTCATATACCGGCCAGAAAAGAATGGCTGGCAGCTTTTGAGGCTACCGGATGTAGAGATCAGAATTCGGCATTCCAGAAATTTAAAATCTGTTTGTCAGGAGCATTTGGTTCAACATGCAATTTTACCAATGAAAAATTGTATATGTTATGGACAGATAACGGGATAAAGGATAAAAATGCTTCAGCAGAAATGATTGTGTCTTCTCGATTGACGCAAGTTTCCGATAAGACCACTAGAAACAGATCACTCCCTGTCAGATGTTTGAAAAATTATTAGTATATTTGAGAGATCGGATCATTTTTGACCCGATCTCTTTATTATGTTTACTTCATATGCAACAGCTGGAGACAAGCCGACATTGATGAAAAGATTGATAGGTATGAAAAGTTCTGTCAAAATTTTGATTTCTGTATTGTTGTTACTGCATCTTTCTTATGCCCGAGGGAATAATTCTTTTTTTTTCAGAAGACTGGACACTTCTGACGGATTGCCTCACAATACGGTTTTTTGTATGTCTCAGGACAGTTGCGGTTTCATATGGATCGGAACAAGATTCGGCCTGTGCAGATATGACGGGTATGAATTTGTGACATATAATGCTGTAAACTCGCCTTTGCTCAATCATACTGTAAGAGATATTTTGCCGGTAAACGATTCCACTTTGTGTCTTGCCACTGAGTATGGCGTTTATGAAATGGATATTTTTTCCGGAAATATCAGGTTGCTGCCTATCTCTGTTGAGGACGAGTTTCCGCGTTCAGTATGTCTGAGCGTTTCTTCTTCAGGAAACTTGCTCGTTGCATCGGAAGATATGGGGTTGTTTCTATATAGGGATGCGAAAATGTCCCATATTGACCCGATACCTTCATGTACTGCTGTTGCAAGTTGCAGCTCGGATTCTTTTGTCTGTTCTCCGGAATATGGCCTTTTCAGAATTGATGAAGAAAAGGGATGCATATATGAGATTATGGATCGGTCGTGTCATCCTGTGTCGCTGTATGCCTCCCCTAATGGTGTGTTGTGGGTGGGGACGTTGGGTGAAGGTCTATATAGAGTGGTGAAGAAAGGCGACGAGTTCAATGTTTGTCAGGTATGGACAGGAGAAAGAAGAAACGAAAATATTATAAAAGATGTTATTGAAAAAGATGGACAGTTGTTCCTGGCTTCAGAAGGCGGTTTGCTCATATACGATATTGCAGCTTCTGAAATGCATGTTGTCAAATATGATCCGTCCGACAAATATTCGCTTGGGGACAATGCTCTTTATTCTTTATTGATAGATTCCGAGGGAGGGATCTGGGTGGGAACCTATTTCAGAGGAATAAGCTATATTTCGCCTTTGTCCCGAAGGTTTAAATCATACTTTGAAATAGAAAACTCCGGAGCGAGCGGCCAGGCGATCAGTTCTTTTTTTGATTGCGGAAACGGGGAGATAATCATTTCGTCGGAAGACAACGGATTCTGCTATTTCAATCAGACAAAGAATTCTTTTCGGCCTTTCCTGTATGACAAGGCATTGAGCTATAACAACATTCATGATGTTTGCCTTGATGCTGACGGGGTGTTGTGGATCGGGACTTATCTTCACGGCATAGATTTGTATAATACAGTGTCCGGCAAGTTTGAAAAATCGATAAATGCCGGATCTTCATTGTTGCATAGCAACTCGATCCTGAGGATATTCAGAGACAAAGATGACAATATTCATATTGGAACTACCTTGGGCAGTTCCGTATATTATAGCAAGACAGGTGTTTTTCAGAAAAATGAGATAACAAGGTCAGCTGTCATAAGGGATATTTTTCAGGATTTTACGGGAAATATCTGGTATGCGAGTATGAACAAGGGCCTTTTCAGATATAATCCAGGCACGGGGAAATGGGATGTCTTTTCTGAAAAAGGAGGATATATTCCGACGGACAAGACTGTATGTGTCAGAGATGATGCATATGGAAATATTTGGATCGGGACGGAAGGCTTCGGGATATTGAAATATAATTATGAAGAAAATTCCTTTGAAGTGATAGACGGAGAAGACAATCTTCCGGACAATTTCATTTTCAGTCTTGAGACATCGGATTCTCTCCTGTGGGCCGGAACTACGAAAGGGCTTTGTCGCTATAACCCATATTCTTCGGAATGGCATCTTTTTACGGAAGATGACGGGTTGCCAAGCCACTATTTCAATTATAATGCAAGCAGAAGAATGAATGACGGATCCCTGTTCTTTGGAACTGTAAACGGATTTTTCAGTTTCATACCGGATGAGCTTCCATACAATCATTATATTGCAGAAGCTTATGTGACATCGTTGAAAATTGAAGACAAGAATCATAATGTTGCTTTTGATTCCGATGATTTCAGATTTTTGTCAGATAATCGAAACAGTATATCGTTCCCGTATAATCAAAATAATATTACGCTCACATTTGCCGGACTCAGCTACAGTCAGCCGCAGAAAAATCGATTCAAAATATGGCTTCAGGGATACGATAAAGAGTACGGAAATGAAATTCAGTCAAATTCAGTCAGATACAGCAATCTTCCTTCCGGAACATATAAGCTTCATTTGAAATCTTCCAATGATGACGGATTCTGGGGAAGGGAGCTTACTTCCTTGACAATCAAAATCAAGAGACCGATATGGGATACTGTCTTTGCTAAAATCTGCTATTTGTCACTGCTCGTTGCAATTCTGTATTTTGTTGTGGATTTTATAAAGAAAAAAGAGAAGAGAAAACATATGCGGCAGATGGAAGAAAAAGAGAAGGAATTGAATGAGTCCAGAATAGCATTCTTTACAAATATCACGCACGAAATAAAAACGCCGTTGTCCCTTCTTCATTCGCCGCTCGAGATATTGAAAAAAGAGGGTGCTCTCACGGAAAGTATGGCCAAGAATATCGCCATTATGGACAGGAATTTGGCCTGGCTTGATAAATTGGTCGAAGAACTTTTGACATTCAGACAATTGGAAGTCAATGAGTATTTGTTGAAACCGCGTACTGTCGATATCAATGATTTTCTGAACAATCTGACGGCATATTTTGAGCCTTATGCTGAAGGCAGCGGGATTGAATTCAAATTTCTGAGCAATGTTCCGTCCGGCTTTTCCGTAGTCATGGACCCCGATGCGATTTCAAAGGTCGTGAGCAATCTCATCACCAATGCTTTCAAATTTACTAAGAACAGAGTTATTGTAACGTTGCGTCAAGGTCTTGATAATGAGCATGTCAGAATTTCTGTATATGACAATGGCCTTGGAGTTGATGAGAAAGATATCAGTTTGATTATGAAGCCGTTTACGCAATTGGACAAATCCAAAAGGTTCAAGGGTGTGGGTATCGGCTTGCCTTTTTCCAAATCTTTGGTCGAATTGCATGGCGGTTCCCTGGCTGTTTCCAGCAGCAAAGGCAATTATTTTGCAGTATTGGTGACTTTACCGGTACATAATGCAGATCCGGCTGAAGTGTATAGTGCTCCCAATAGCCAAATGGCAGCAGGCGCCAATTTGGACAAAGATGTAACGATTCCAAATATCCATCTCAGGCAATTCGGCCTTTCACATCAAAAGAACGGTCACATACTTATTGTCGAAGACAATGTGGAGCTTGGAGATGTCGTTGTAAATTATTTGAAAGAGACCTATTGTGTCGGATATAGCAATAATGGCAAGGATGCATTGAAGTATATTGAATTATATCATCCGGACATTGTGCTATCAGATGTGATGATGCCGGGTATTGACGGAATTGAGTTATGCCGCTGCATCAAGGGAGATTGCCGAATATCTCACACAAGTGTAGTAATGTTGACGGCAAAGACAAGTGATGCCGACAGGATATCGGGGCTTGGTGTTGGTGCGGACGCATATCTATGTAAACCATTTTCTTTGGAAGAGATCACACTTGTAATAAACAATCTGTTGAATGCCAGGCAAAGAATAATGGATTGGGCCTTGAAAGGAAACGTGGAAACAAGCGCTTTGGATCTGTCCGGACAGAATCTTACACAGATGGACAGGGAATTTATTGTCAAGGTTTCAGAGATTCTTACCAATAATGTGGGGAATGCCGAGTTCAGCGCTGACGATCTGGCCAAAAGTCTGGGAATGAGTAAAACTCTTGTATATATAAAGTTGAAAAAATTGATGAATATGTCTTCAACCGAATGTATGCAGGTAATAAGGTTCAACCGGGCAAAAGAGTTGTTGGACCATACGGAGAAAAATATTTCGGAGATTGCTTATGATTTGGGTTTTACGGATCCGAACTATTTTACGAGAGCGTTTAAGCGTCATTTCGGTATGACTCCGACTCAGTATAGGTCGGAAAATAGAATGAAAAATTCATAGTGCTATCTTGTTGTGTAAAAATCCTGCTTTGATTCAGACCCTATAACTATTTTTGCTATAGTGAGTTCCAATAATAAATGAAGGTTATGAGATTGTTGTTAATTTTATGTTCGATGTTCTGCGTTTTCTTATATAACGAGTGTATGGCGCAGATACTTGTAGAAACTGAAAGTTTTCAGGACAAAGGTGGTTGGGTCGTGGATCATCAGGCATTTGAAAAAATTCGCTCGTCTTATTTGATGGCACATGGTATGGGGCGGCCTGTAAAAGATGCCGAGACGACAATAGCTGTCAGTGATCCTGGGGAATATCATGTATTTGTAAGCACATATAACTGGACTGCACCCTGGTTTGATGGAAAGGGCCCAGGTGCTTTTCAGGTGAAATTTGACGATAGGACACTTCCCGATACATTGGGCATAAAGGGGACCCGATGGGGATGGCAATATGCAGGCAGTGTCAAACTTGGCAATACGGTAAAAATTGCATTGCATGATCTGACCGGGTTCAACGGGAGAGTGGATGCCATATATCTTACTAAGGATAAAGCGGCTCCAACTGAGGATTATGGCGCATTTGACAAGGTGCGCAGGGTTCATAACAGTGAGTCGAAAGTGTATAATACAAAATCTGCAGATCTTGTTGTCATCGGTGGTGGCGTAGCAGGCTGTGCGACCGCATTGACGGCTGCAAGATATGGCCTTGATGTCGTGCTTGTAGACAATCTTCCTTGGCTTGGGGGCAGTAACGCTCTGGGAGTGAAGTCCTGCGGGCTGATGTACAAGAATCTTTATCCTAATCTTGGAAATATCACGTGCCAAGTAATCGGGGCTGATGTTTCCCGTAAAAATGATAAAGAAGCCTATTTTGAAAGAGTTAACGGGACAGGATACATTACCGCCTATACAGCAGTCCCGTCATGGACAGGGATAGCAGAAAAAGTGGAAGAGTCGTCTTTGCTAAAAAGCCTTGACAATTTGACTGCGGAGGAATACGATGAAAGAACGAAAGCGGAGAAAAATCAGAATAATAATGAATACAACAGAAGGAAGAGGTCGTTTGTAAGAGAAGAACTTTTACGGACAGCTGGAGTCAGAATATATCAGAATATACAAGTATATAAAGTCGAGACTGAAGGGAAACATATACAATCTGTATCCGGAAAAGATTTGAGATCAGGGAAAGAATATTCCTTTTCAGGGGCTATGTTCGTTGATTGTACAGGAGACGGAACTGTCGGATATCTTGCCGGAGCTGAATATATGATTGGCCGTGAAAGCAAGGAATTTGCGGGAGAACCGACTGCCCCAGCCACAAGTGACAATAAAAAGATGGGGATGAGTATGCATTGGTATGCCTATCCACGTGAAAATTCAGGAACATTTCCGGAACTGTCGGAAATTCCTTGGGCAATGCAATGTTCGGATGAATATTATGTCGATGGCGCGGGATCCAATTGGCAATGGGAAACAGGCTTGGAATATGATAATGCTACTGAAGCGGAGCTGGTCAGAGATAATTTTCTCCGGGCTGTGTACGGTAACTGGTCATATTTGAAGAATCATGTTGAAAAATATAAAAATTACAGATTGGACTATCTTCAATATATTGGTATGAAAAGAGAGTCCAGACGTATTGTCGGAGATATCGTTTTAAATGAAAATGACATAGTCGGCAAAATAGAATATCCGGATGCAAGTTTCACGACAACCTGGACTATGGATCTGCATTATGCTCAAAAAAAGAATGCGAAGTATTTTCCAGGGTGGGAATGGATGACTTATTGTACAAATGAAGAAGAAATCTGGGTTCATCAATATCATGTTCCATATAGATGCCTATATTCAAAAGATATTGACAATTTGTTTATCGGAGGACGGAATATGAGTGTTACACATCAGGCTCTTGGAACGGTAAGGGTCCAGTCCACACTTGGAATGGCTGGAGAAGTGATAGGGATGGCTGCTGTAATTTGCGATGAGCATAATGTTTCCCCAAGAGATGTTTATGAGTCATATTTGGGAGAATTGAAGAGGATGATGACAGAAGGAGGACCATTGAAATGACGGAAAAGATGAGGATTTCGGCAATCGCACTTGTTGTTCTCAAGATTGCTGTGCCGAATGCGAAAGGCAATCCGAACGTTATAGTCGTGATGACTGACCAACAAAGGGCAGATTTATGCAAGAGAGAAGGTTTCAGTCTGGATGTAATGCCTTTTGCCGATTCGTTGGCCGCAACGAATGTCTGGTTTGACAGGGCGTATACCTCCGCTCCGGCCAGTGTCCCTGCAAGAACATCCTTGATGACGGGGCGATTCCCTAAAGCGACACATGTCAGAACAAATCACAATATTGCAGATGCATATTTTTTGAAAGATCTGCCCTCTGTGATGCATGAGTCTTCATACGTTACGGCTATGATCGGTAAGAACCACACTTATCTAACGCCGAAAGATATGGATTATTGGAATCCTTACTCTCATAACGGGAATGCACGAAAAGATGTTCCAGGCAGCCGGGAGTTCTCGGAGTTCGCCAAGAAGACAACGGGATTCTATCTGGAACCCTCTCCGGTAGGTGTTGAGCATCAGCAGCCATACCAAATAGTTTCTGACGCTTTGGATTGGATAGAGCAACACAAGGATACATCATTTTTCGCTTGGATTTCGATTCCCGAACCGCATAATCCTTATCAAGTTCCCGAACCTTATTATTCGATGTTTCCTCCGGAAAGTTTACCACCGAACGAAGTGGCGGATGTTCATGACAAAGATGAAAAATATCAAATTCTGTTTTATTTGGAAGAATTGGCAGGCCTCAACAATCCGGATATTCTGCCGCGGTTGCGCTCCAATTATCTGGGAATGCTTAGGTTGATTGATGATCAGATGAGACGATTGGTGAGCGGGTTGAAACGGATGGGAGTTTATGAAAACACGATTATAGTGTATTTGTCGGATCATGGTGATTATGTTGGAGAGTACGGCCTTATGAGAAAAGGTGCTGGAGTGCCGGATGTTTTAATGAGAATACCTATGATCTGGACAGGTCCCGGGATTGTGGATAATTACGGACGGTCAGCAGCGCACGTATCAATAGTAGATGTTTTCCCTACAATATGTGAAGCTATAGGAGTCGAAATTCCGGAAGGTGTTCAGGGAAGGAGCTTGTGGCCGATCCTTACGGGAGAGAAATTTCCTGAGTCGGAATTTGATAGTATAATTGCTGAACAGGGATTTGGGGGTGCCGATTATCCTTTGGATTCTGATCTGACCTTTGAAGAGGAAGGCTGTCTTTCACGTAAACGAACGGGGGCTATGGATGAATTGAATACGTGGACTCAAAGTGGTGCCAGGCGTATGCTTCGTATGGGACGATGGAAACTTGTTGTTGACAATTATGGTAATTGTATGCTGTATGATGTTGAGAAGGATCCATATGAAGTTGATGATTTGTCTCAAAAAAGAAGATTTTGTGAGTTGAAGAATCAAATGTTGATAAAAATGACTGCATGGGAAATCCGTACGCAGGATCCGTTGCCGTTACCTCCTCGCAGGTATAAGTTCAAAACAGAACTACATAATTATTTGTGGTTGTCAGAATAGAAGTAAAAACAGATTATGAAACGGATTGTATTGAATTTGCTTATTGTCGTTTCACTTTGCATGTCCGGATGCCAGGAATCAGAGAGAACTTTGTCGGGTCTTTGTTCCAAAGATTTTTCCAAGATGATTTCCGGGAAAGAGACGGGATTGTATCGTCTTGTGAACGAGTCTGGAATGGAAGTCTGCATAACCAATTATGGCGGGCGTATAGTGTCAGTGATGGTCCCTGATAGGAACGGCAATATGCAGGATGTAGTTTTGGGATTTGACAACATCGATGATTACTGCAGAATTCAGACTGATTTCGGCGCCACTATAGGCAGATATGCTAACAGAATATCAGGAGGTGTATTCGAACTGGACGGGCAGACATACCATCTTCCGGTCAATAATTTCGGACATTGTCTTCATGGCGGTCCGGAAGGTTGGCAATACAAAGTTTTCGATGTCCTTCACTATGAAGATGATTCGTTGACGCTGGGTCTTGTTTCTCCGGACGGAGATTCAAATTTCCCAGGAACGGTCCGTGTACAAGTGAACTTCACATTGACGGAAGATAATTCCATAGATATCTCCTATAAGGCTGCTACGGACAAGCCTACGATAATAAATATGACGAATCATTCGTATTTCAATTTGTCCGGAAATCCATCCTCCCCGGCTACGGATCATGTGCTATATTTGAATGCGGAGAGTTTCACACCGGTTGATTCGACATTTATGACTACGGGCGAGATTCTTGCGGTTTCCGGCACACCGATGGATTTTACGATCCCCAAGACCATATCTGAAGATATTGATAAGGAATATGTACAGCTGGCCAACGGCAGAGGCTACGATCATAATTGGGTGCTAAATACCGAAGGCGACTCCGGTATTCTTGCGGCATCGCTGTTTTGTCCGAAGTCCGGAATCAAACTAGAGGTGTTTACCGATGAACCCGGCATCCAAGTCTATACCGGGAATTTCCTTGACGGCACAGTGAAAGGGAAAAAAGGTATAATATACG
Source organism: uncultured Bacteroidales bacterium (assembly GCA_944326325.1). Classification (GTDB taxonomy): domain Bacteria; phylum Bacteroidota; class Bacteroidia; order Bacteroidales; family UBA932; genus Cryptobacteroides. The sequence goes on along the minus strand of CALVDQ010000034.1, from coordinate 2,121 downwards.
GAAACAGGGCATCAGTTTGTCTTGAGACGCAGCATTATCCTGATTCACCTAACAAACCTCAATGGCCGAGCGTCGTTCTGGAACCGGGAGAAACTTATACGAGCAGTTGTACCTACAGATTTTCCGTTGCCGATTGATATAAGATGATTAATTCCAGTCAAATATTATGAGATGTTATTTTGTGCCGGATAAAGCATTGTATGTGTCGTTTACAGGTGTGACACTTTTTGTGTTTTTAAACGCTGATGTTTTTGCCGGAAATAACAAGCCGAATGTCGTGATCATCTATACAGACGATATGGGTGTCGGTGATGTATCTTTTCTGAATGATGGATGGGTGCAAACCCCGAACATAGACAAACTTGCAGCACAAGGAACAGTTATAACGAATTATTATACTGCTGCGGCAGTGAGTTCACCGTCGAGAGCCGGTCTGACGACTGGGATTTTTCCTCTGAATCTGGGAATCAATACTTTTCTTCATACTGTTGAGCACAATATCAATTGTGAGCAGGAAGACTTTTTGGACCCGAAATTTCCTTCTATGGCGCGGGTATTTCAATCGCAGGGTTACGCTACCGCGCATATCGGCAAATGGCATATGGGTGGCGGCAGGGATGTTGATAATGCCCCACAGATTACAGAGTATGGCTTTGATGAATATCTGACCACATATGAGGGACCGGATCCAGATCCGAAGATAACGGCGACGGATTGGATATGGAGCCCTCAGGATGAAGTGAAGAGATGGGAGCGTACATCGTATTTCGTAGACAAGGCTCTTGAATTTATGAAAGAGCATAGAGACGACCCCTTTTTCCTGAATCTTTGGCCGGATGACATGCATACCCCATATGTGTATGATGAAGTTTCGCAGAATGACAATAAGACATGGAGAACGGAGGCCAATTATCGGAAAGTTCTTGCGGAGTATGATATCCAGATAGGCAGACTTATATCGGGTATGCAGCTTTTGGGATTGGACAAGAATACAATAGTGATTTTTACGAGTGATAACGGACCCATGCCGTATTATTCGGAAAAAAGGACGAATGGTTTGAGAAGCATGAAATGCAGTCTGTATGAGGGCGGAATAAGGATGCCGTTCATAATCAGCTGGCCTGGCCGGATACCGGCCGGTCGTGTAGATAATGAGTCTGTGATATGTGCTGTGGACATATTTCCATCACTTTGTGCTATTATAGGGGCAGATATGCCGGGAGGTTTTGATTATAGCGGGGAAGATATGAGCAGGGTGTTTTTCGGTAAAACAGTTTGTCGGACAAAAGATTTGATGTGGGAATTCGGAAGAAATGAATATTTCTATCAGCATTTGCCTGAAAACAAGAGCCCTCATCTGGGTATAAGGAGGGGCGACATGAAATTGATGCTCAATTCCTTTGACGACAAGATAGAGCTTTATGACCTTAGAAAAGATCCCGAAGAAAAGTGCAATATTGCATCGGATTATCCGGAATTGGTTGAGGAACTGAGTTCAGCAGTGCTGAAATGGTGGGACACCAGACTCGGAAGGAAGTAGAACTTAGTTTCAGCGATTGGAAAAAATTTTTTTTGAGTCGTTTAGTTTTGCATTTATAAGTCAAGGATTAACATTGATGTGTCAAAACTGACATTTGATGCATCAATATAGTATCCTGAAGAAATGAGTTGGCGTACATGAAATTCAAGAACAGACCTTACCTTTCAGTTTCCTGACGATGACTTCGTAAATGTTAGAGACATGTTGAATTTTCGGGGTGTATTTGTAAAATAGGGACTGTCGTAAAAAGAATAAAAACTTTATAAAGAATTGATTGCCAATGTAATATAAAATTTGTATCTTAGCTAAAGATTGCGTATTTCGGTCGATAGCCACCCAGGGATTTCAGTCATAACCACCCACTAAGATTACCTGTATCTCTGGATATATGGCAAAGATATATCTAGGGACTGTCGTAAAAAGAATAAAACTTTATAACGAATTGATTGTCAATGTAATATAAAATTTGTATCTTAGCTAAAGATAAAAAGAATACCCCCAACCGCCCTGGAAAAGCCAAATTTGGAGGTATCGCAAAAATTAATCTGCATGGCTAAGGTACAAAATTTCTCTGGAATATC
>CALVDQ010000033.1 GCA_944326325.1 uncultured Bacteroidales bacterium | reverse complement strand
TGTGGAGTACAGGGGTTCTGAAGAGAGCCCGTACGGCACTCCGGAGGAGAACCGCGTGGCTGTCTGCGTGATAAAGTGAGATCTGCGGTAAAAGACAACGCAGACCAGCCTGAAAATATTTTGTAGAGGGTGTCCCGGAATTTGTTTCCGGGGCTCCCTTTTCTCTTCGATTCTCCGCGTCCTACCAGTTCTCGTCAACCAGGAAATCAACTATGTGCCTGTGTCTTATACCTTCGATGTCATCGCTCCATACGTCATCCATGCTCACTACAAATTTGGGATAGTTATCCGCAATGGATCGCAGAGGTGAAAATTCCCGCTCGATCGTTGCATCGGACTCCATACGGTAAGTAACCTGGATATAGATCTTTTCGGTTTTCCTGATTCCTACGAAATCGACTTCACGGCTGTCCTGTTTTCCTATGAAAGTGTCGTATCCCCGGCGTCTCATTTCCCAGTAGACTATGTTTTCAAGAGCTCCCGAGATTATCCTGTCCTTATACCCCATGACCGCATAGATCAGCGAAAGGTCGCTGACAAAGTATTTTTCGTTAGTCTGCAGCTGTTCTTTCCCCTTGATGTCATATCGCGGGACACGTTGGATTATGAATGCCCCCTGGAGAGCTTCAAGATAGTTATAGACTGTATTTGTGTCGACTTTCCTGTGCTGGCTTTTGAAATAGTCCGCTATATTCTTGGCATTCATGCGGTTCCCGATATTGTCGAATGTAAACTTGACCACACGTTCCAGAAGTTCCACATTACGTATGCCATGCCGTTGCACGGTATCGCGGAGGATCACGGAAGAATATATGTCGTATACCATTCTGTATATTGCCTCATAGTCATATTCGGCAGTATGGACAGCAGGGAAGCCGCCGCTACGCAGATATTTCGTGAATCCGGCACGCAGGACCTCTTTGTCCTGGCAGGAAGATATTCCGTGGAACTGGAGGCATTCCTTGAAAGACAACGGCATGACATGGATACTTACATATCTTCCTGTCAGGTATGTCGACAGCTCGGAAGAAAGCATCCTGGAATTGGAGCCTGTAACATAGACATCGGCATCCCAGTCCACGATGAACGAGTTTACGGCTTTTTCCCAGTCCCTGACCTCCTGCACCTCATCCAGGAGAATAAACGGTTTTCCCCCTGTCTTCTCTACAACCTCCTTTATATGGGCATACAGAATGCGGGCATCGGAGATATCAATCCACTCAAAACTTTCAAAGTTCATGTAGATTATACTGTCCTCTCCGACCCCGTTGCGCATGAGTTCTTCCTTTATCAGCTGAAGCACGACTGACTTTCCGCATCTTCGTATACCTGCTATTACCTTAACGACCGGCTTGCCGATAAACGGTCTTATCTGGCTGAGATACAGTTCTCTTGCTATCATGGCCCTCTTGTTTTATGGCTATAGCCGCAAAAATAATAATTAATTTTCATGTTTTTATGCCTGTACCCATAAAATGATAATAAAAAACACCGTTGTCACATTGTGTAACAAACAAATTGTAGTTATGAAAAAAATTTTCAGAATGGCAATGGTGCTGCCGCTGGTATGCGGGGCGCTAGCCTTTACTGGCTGTACTGACTACGAGGACGACATCAATTCTCTCGGCGACAGGGTGACCGCCGTAGAGAATGCTCTCTCGGAGCTTCAGTCGAAAATCGATGGCGGTGCAGTCATTACAAGTGTGACACAGAGCGAGAATGGTGTCACTATCAAGACGAGCGACGGTAAGACCTATGAGATTACCAACGGTAAGGACGGTGCAACCGGAGCTACCGGTGCAGACGGAAAGCCAGGTTCCGTAGTTGAAATCGGATCCAATGGCAACTGGTTCATTGATGGAGTTGATACAGGCAAGCCGTCCAGAGGCGAGACAGGTGCTACTGGACCACAAGGACCGGAAGGTCCACAGGGTCCACAGGGTCCACAGGGTCCACAGGGTCCACAGGGTCCGGAAGGTCCTGCCGGTGATGCCGGTGCAGATGCTCCTACAGTTTTCTACAGACCTAACATGGAAACTGGATGCTGGGACAAGGTAACTGTCGATCCGGAGACTGGTAAAGAAACAGTTGCAGCCACGACAGACAGTTGGAAAGCTGCAGGCCTCACCGCAGTATGGGATACTGAAAACGGCACCCTTACTTTCACTGGTGTGACTGATGCTGAAGGCAACCCTGCAGAGGATGTTGTCATTTCACTCAATTCTACTTTGAAGTCTCTGGCATTTGTTCCGGAGGTACTCGAAGACGGTCTTGGAGTTATCGACTTCTATAATGTAATTGTCAAAGACAAGAGCAACAAAGATGTGTTCGTTACTTCGAACCAGCCTGAAGTTACATACCGTATCAATCCTAAGAATGCAGATCTGAGCAATATCAGCTGGTCATTCATCAACCGTACGGTGGAGACTAGGGTTGCAGGTGACAACTCTGACCTTATCTCAATAATCGGCGAGCCTGTGGTTGCTGACGGCGGTATCACTTTCTCGCTCAAGGCAGGAGAACTGGAGACTGTCGCTCCGGATGCTACGATCGTTGCCCTCAGGGCAGTATCTGACGAGCTCGAGGACGATATCGTTTCCGACTACTCTTTCGTCAAGCAGCAGGATATCAAAGATTTCTCAATTATCAACAAGGATGTCTACTATGATGACAAGAAAGTTGACGCATACCCGACTCCTATAAAAGCAGGCGCAACCGTCGATGTCACTACAATCAACGGCACACCTGATCTCGAATTTGTCTATGATAAGGAGCTCAATATCAGCGATTATCTTGAGACATATGAAAACGTTGTCAAGAAGGCTCTGCCGGAGATCAATATCTCTACAGTGACATACGAAGTGGAACTTCCTGAAGACAAGTACCTTGAAAAAGGACAGGGCAGCAATACCGACCAGAATGCATACGTTGATCTTTCGCAGAACGAGTCCGGAGAGTGGATACTCTCAGTGGACAACGTCTTTGCAGGAGAGGGCGGCCGTCCGGCTATCGGACGTACTCCGGTGCTTGAGGTGACTTCACACATCGTCGGAGATGACGGAAAGGATGTGGTACTTGCAGAATGCTACATCGTTGTAAAGATTACTGATATCTCTACGGACCCTATAGATGAAAAGACCTATATCACGGAAGATGTCGATGTCAAGTATGTCGATATTGATCCGGATGAAGGATACTCTGCAACCATCTACTGGGATGAAGTAAGCCAGGATATACTCTCTGATCTCAATATGTCATACCCTGACTTCGTGAAGAACTTCGATATAGACAATATTGAAATGTTCTATTATAACGAGAAGAGCAGCAAGTGGCTTCCGCTCACAGACAAGGATGCTCCTGTAGGAGTGACCGGAACTGCAGAAGGATTCAACGGCACGAGCACGGCAACTGCAGAGATTGCCCTGAATATCACCAACCAGGTAGATGAGGAAAGCGAAGGCCGCATCAAGATTGTCATTCCAAGCAAGGATGAGTATGCATACGGTAACGTGGCAATCGAGTTCAACTATACAGTCACCCATCCAATGGACTTCCCTGCATTCAATCCGGCATACCTGAAACCGGGTACTACGAATACTGTCCAGGTTAAAGGCAAGCTGAATGAAGCACAGACAGCATGGGTAATGCAGTCTTCTATCAAGGAACACTTCGAGGACTATCTCGCAGGATGGGAGAACCCTGGAAACCACACAGGTGAATACTGGGTAGCTCTGCAGCCTCTTGAGAAAGACGGTACTCCTGTTCCATGGGGCGAGACAAGCACGACTGCTGTAGATCAGACCGGAGTTGAAATCATTGACGGAGCACCGGATTGGACAACCGCAGAGATAGCTCTTACTGCACCTCTCACCAAGGATTCCTTCACGGCAGTAGTAACTATTGTAGTAGGACTTGCCAACGGACATTACTGCGAGATGCATTACAATGTTGAATTCGTTTCACCATTCGTAATTACTCTTGGAGATATCGAGCTCAAGACTCTGACTGCTGAGGCATACAAGGATGACATGAGCAAGTATATCGAAGTAAGGGAAAGAGGCGATAACGGCAGACTTATCTATGGTCTTATAGATGAGAAGAAAGGCACTTACGGCCTCACTGACCTTGCCAAGAATACATACAAGCTTTCTACGATTGATTTCGCATACGATCTTGTCTTCGGAAGCAAGGACTATCCGGCTTACGATTCCGAGGCTTCGTTCGGCGAGAACCTGACAATCGAAGATCCGTCAAACGTTGTATGGAACAACGACGGTACTATCCTCCAGCAGCGCAAACATGCAGGTTATAAAGTGACTATGACAGTCGAAGATATCTGCGAAATTGCCAAGGTGGGTAATATCGAAATCCTTACAAGTGCAGAAAGCGCTGAATAACAGCGATCAGGCACTGGTGATTGAGAGGGGGAAGGGTTTGGCTTCCCCCTCTTTTTTACTATCATGCATTCCCGGGTACAGCCGGGGAATGTGAAAAAAATCAAACGATAATCAGAACGGATATGAAAAATAGGATATTCATAGCAGCAGTGCTTGCGGCATTTGTTTCCGGAGCTGTAACCGTATATGCACAGTCTTCCGGCAGCGGCAAGACGGACGAATTCCACGGCCACTGGTTCATCCAGGTCCAGGGAGGTATAGGCCAGACGGTAGGCGAGA
>CALVDQ010000032.1 GCA_944326325.1 uncultured Bacteroidales bacterium | reverse complement strand
AATGCTTCCTTAGCTCAGTTGGTAGAGCACGACACTCTTAATGTTGGGGTCCAGGGTTCGAGCCCCTGAGGGAGCACAAAGACGGTTCAACACCGTCTTTTTTAGTATCACAATCGGCCTCTGACGCGCATCAAAGGCCGATTGCTGTTTTTGGGGTATGATAGGATTTTCGGGCAACCGTTTGTTTTTCCGTTTGTTCTTTGTTTGTATTTTTGTAAAACAAACGGTTGCGATATCTTGATGACTGGATCCGAAATTCAGATATTCCAAATTCTGAATCTCACTCGAAAAAGCAAACGGTCAGCAAACGGTTTTGCAAAAAAGAACAAACTGTTGTGTAACTAAAGTATTAATTATTATGGCTGTACAATTCTATCTTTTTCCAAGACCGCTGAAATCCGGAGAATATCCGATTTCTGTTTCCGCTTATGTGTCCAACACTCGCCTTCAGACGACCATTGGTATATCCATAAGCCCGGACTACTGGCTTGACGCCAAGCAATGTGTCAAGAAGGGGGCGCAGAATAAAAAGGGGCTGAAGTACACTGAAATCAACAACAAACTTCTTGAAATTACCAAGGCTTTCAATGATTATGACGCACAACAGTCTGGTGCTCCAGTTACAAAGGATGAACTTAAAGCCGTTCTGCATTCTGCATTATATGGAAAAAGCAGGAAACCACGCAAATCTGAAATTGATTTCTTCAAAACATTTGACGAAATCATTGCAACCGAGAAAGTCGTCAGACAATGGACAGCAAGCTCTCTGAAAAAGTATATTACAGTAAGGAATCATTTACGCGAATTTTCACCGGAGATTACTTTTGCCGATTGGACTGAGGAACAGCTAAACGCTTATGTGACTTTTTTGGGGACAAAACTGCTTATGAAAGATGTGTCTGTGCAAAAAGAAATCAAATTGTTGAAATTGATACTGAAAAAAGCGGTTAAAAGGGGTATCAAAATGCCGCTCGACTTTATTGACTTCAGACCGAAATTCAAGATAATCGACAAAGAAGTCATCTACCTTACGTGGGAGGAACTTATGAAGCTGTATAATTTAAGCATTCCAGACGATGGCACTGAAATCAGTCTCCGTGATATTAGCGGACAATATTATAAAAAGATTGTGAAAGGGAGTTCATCGTTGAAGAAAACGAGAGATCTTTTCTGCTTCTGCTGCTTCACAGGACTCAGATACAGTGATATGGCCAAATTAAGGAGGACAGATGTCAAGGATGATGCAATCCGGGTGGTGACGGAAAAGACGAATGACAGCCTGTCAATTCCACTGAATAAATATGCAAAAACGATATTGGCCAAATACGAAGACGAGGCTTTCCCGGGGAATCTCGCTTTGCCGGTAATCAGCAATCAGAAAATGAATGATTTTATTAAGGATTTGGCTGAAATATGCGGTTTTTCTTCTCCCGTAAATTATATTTATTATCAAGGCGGAATTCGTCATGAAGAAGTATATCCTAAATGGAGTGTCATGGGGACGCATGCTGCCAGGCGGACCTTTGTGTGCAATGCCTTGGCTTTCGGGATTCCTGCAGAAGTTATAATGAAGATTACCGGCCACTCCAACTATGCAGCGATGAAACCTTATGTTGCAATATCAGATGTCTCAAAGAAGAAAGCAATGGATATGTTCAATATGCAATGATATGGTACGATAAAGTATATGACTATGATATTTGATATAATTTAATATCGTAAAGTTTGTGAATTTCAACATTTTATTATTACTTTTGTGTTATAATTATGATACAAAAGCAATATATCATGTCAGAAATATCTCCAGATACTCCACTTGTAATGCTGACAGTGGCACAATTTGAAGATTTGCTCTGCAGTCATAAGACAGAAAAACCTGCAACGCAGTCAGCTCCGGTTCCTAAAAGATATGTATACGGGTTGAAAGGAATCTGCGAACTTTTTAATTGCGCCCATTCCACAGCGCAAAAACTGAAAGACGAAGTCATTATGGAGGCTGTTTCCCAACATGGCAGGAAGATAGTCGTAGACGCAGAACATGCGTTACGTCTGTTTAAGGAAAGAAAATCACCTTCGGATCAAGATACAGACTTATAAACGTTTAGCCTTGCTGATGTCATTCATACTGATGGTCAGAATAAAGTTCCGTGGCCCATCGGTTTCGTAATAATATATTCTGAACACCTGACTTTTGAGTAATGTGATTTTATCCAGACAAGCAATTATTTTAACGGTTTCATCAGGCTGTACATCTCCCTCTCCAAATATTTTATGAGGGATCAGATTTTTCTCATATTCCAGATTACGTTTACTTTTCTTTTTACTCTCTATAGTAAACCGAGGCTCTGAGAAATGATATGAAACAGCAGACTTGTTTGTTATCTGCATTATAATGTATAGTGAATCATTCCTGTAAAAAATATTGTCGCAAGTTATACTGATACCATACCCGTAACACCCTATGTGATATAATTCTTTATTCAAGCTATAGAAAGAATCGTTCTTGATTGTTTCAAATGTTGTAGTTTTATTGTGCTTGTTTTCACCTGTAAAGGATTCTGGCAGCAAGTCCGGTAACTGCTCTCTTGTGTCAACAATACGCATGGCAGGTCTTTCAGAGTATCTTACAGGAAATGAATGTATATCCCCATCCTCCTCGATACAAAATATTGATGTAGTAAAATCAAATCTTTCTTTTGCCTTTACCGCAAGAAATTCCTTATCGGCATCGACTATTCTTGCAACAAGAATATTATCCCCGAGATTTACATATGCCAGTTCTGAGTCAAATCTTATGTGTATCGTATGGAAATCCGATACATAAAGAGTGTCTTCTTGAGCAGTTGCAAATGTGTTGGAAACACATAATATACACAAAATCAAAAGGATGGCTTTCATAATTAACGGACTTTATCATTTTTGACAAGAAAAAATTCATATCCTGAAACTACACTGACAGAGACGTTGCCATTAGCAGATCGCGCAAGGTTGGCTCCAGTACGGATAATAGTATTTGCGATGTCTCCGACAAGGCCTCCGAAAGTCGAGCCAGCTGTCGAAATTGCATCATTTGAAGCCTGCTTTGCACTTTTGGACGAAACAGTCTCAGGACAATAGATTCCCTGCAATCCGTCCGTATCGTATGCCTCCAGTGAAAGAGGAACTATGATTCCGTTCATTTGTATGCTGAGCACTGACAGTTCCAGCCTTTTGCCGATCCGGCATATAGCTGTAAGATGGGTGTTGGCAGGAATTGATATTCCATCTGCATTATAATCTTCCAGGAGGCGTATCCTTATTCTCTCTCCGTCATGGATCTTCTGACTTTTGACGAACATACATTTGAACGGATGTCTGATGCCTGCAACATCGCTTGACGTGTTGTCAATATCAATATCATCAAGACTTGAAATTATCCCATTTTCATTGTCCGGTTTACCGAAATCTATAGTAGGTTTTTCTTGATTTTCACTATATCCTGTTTCTTCTGCATTATATCCGGTATCCGTATTTTCAGATCCGATTATTACATCCTTTACCATCTCCGCTCTTTTACGGTCATATTCCAGTTTTTCTTCCGGGGCCATCCTGACTACTGTTTCCGAACCGAAGAACGGAGATGGCCTGTCTGTTTCGGAAGAACGGTTTTCCGCTTCAGGAGGCAGACCGAAAAGCCGTTCGACAGCAGATTCGCCATCTTGAATTTCAGTCGTATTATCCGTTTCTGTATGACGTTCCTCTGATACTAAACTGATGTCTTCCTCATTATATCCGAGCATATCAAAATATTCTTCAGTAGATATGTTCCTTTTGTCTTTATATGATTCGCTTTTTCTGTCAGGCATAATTTCAGGGACCCCGTCAGGAAGTTCCTGTCTTATGTATTGACTGTCTGTTCCGTCAATGCCGGACAGTTCCCCTGTTCCGCCGCTGAATATCATGTAGAGCAGTATGCAGATAATAAGGGCACAGAGAAGTCCGAAAATCGCCAATGTCTTTTTCTTGTTTTTATCCATAATCAGAATAGATTTATTGCTCTGTAAATGAAATATCCTCCGGCAGCCAACATTCCTATGGCAAAGGCCAGTATCAGGTATTTTGTCCGTTTGTATTCAGTTTTCATCTCTTCCTGCTTTCAATAAGATTGTTTTCCTCGACAGTAAATTTTTCAATCAGCAGGCCGTGTGGATTGACATCCGACCTGCCTATATTAGTGACCTGGCAGGTAGATACAAATGAATATTCGCTTACTGAACTTTCCCTCACGACATATTGACGAGCAAATGTCCTTACCTTGTAAGGGTAGGAGTTACTTTCAAGATTTACTGAATCTACAATCATTTGCTGGGATATATTGGCTGATACCAGTCTTGCATAATATCCCTTTTCCGCCAGATCCTGAGAATATGCGTAAGCGGATTTGTCTGAAAGGTTAAAAGCCCTGTCAAGGCTTTCCTGTATTGCCCGCTTTTGTGGAGACAACGTAAACATCAGTTCATGAAATCTCGAAACATGGTCTTTGATTTCCAGTTCTTTATTCATAATGGCATCTGTCTGGAGAGCGAGCAGAAGAGACTTGCCCTGATCGAGTACATAGATTTTTTGTCGTTGTTGTTCTGCGTATGAAAATGCGGTTATCCCTATTACAGCAGCAAACATGAATGACAGGATAAGAGTAATGGCTGTAATTCGTTCAAGTTTGTGAAATGATTTTTCAATGTCTTGAGTCAAAAGTTGTATCTTGTTCATGGTATTTGATTTTTCTGCACTTATTTTTTCAACATTGTCGCTTTGGCGGCAGCACTGATAATAGCCCGGTTTACATCGCTGGCTCCTGCACTTGATATTATCCATGAGCATAGACTGGGTACGGCAAGAAGACAGATCAATGTGATTGCATCAAGCACTATAAGGTGTATGGGAGCAGCGAATTTTCCAACATCCACAGATGTCCAGAAATAAGTAATAATGGTATCTTTCATCTTGAAATTGACAAAATCGACAAGTGCGGACATGGGTACCCAGAAAGAGATCTGGATATACCTTGCGATCCAGACACTGATATTGTTGCTGAAACCGGGCAACAAAGACAGTGCGAATACAAAAGGTCCGGCAAGTCCGAGTATGATAAGATATATATTGCTGACGGCAAGAAGCACATATTGTGCGATCTTTACAATTATCGATATCAGCCACGAGAGTGTTGTAGACAAATTCATTACTGGAGTTCCAAGAGTGAACGTGGCAGCCGTTCTTATGATTTCCCAGCATTTCCCCAGAAAACCTGTTGTCTCTGGGGAAGATATTTCTGTTTCAGCCTGTGATTCCATCAATGCGTTTGATCCATAGGAAAATCCGGAATCATCTGCAGTATCAGCGGTCTCTGACGCTACAGAAGACCGGAATTCTCCGGAAAGAGTGGTATTGGCATATTCTGTCTCCACGCTTTCGAATAGAGAAGCAATCTGCCCGGTCATTCCACTCTTGTCATCGTCGACATACGCAGTCAATCCTCTTGTCAAAGTGGTAGTCATAAAATCGAAAGGAATCAGGACCAGAGAATAAAAATTGCATATAAGGATAAGAATTGCGACTGTCCTTATTACGGCACTCATATCCAGTTGGCCGTATGGTTCGTTCAGCATTTTGTTATACCAGGATATGAGGGAGAAAGATGCACATATGCAGGCTGCGGCACAGACGAGCATATATATGCCTGAATGATCCCCTGAAAATAGGCTCATCTTGATATTGTCGAGCAGCTTTATATAACTGAGTTCCATATTATTGCCAATTCATTCTAAATGAGGAATCGAGGCTGCTTATTGCTTGTGACAGCATTCTGCCGTTATCATAGTCTGAAAAAATACCATTGATATGGTTATACATTGCAACATTTGCCTGACATATTTTTCTGTCACAATCTTCAAGACCGCGTCTCCGCTGGTCTTCGCTCATCTCGGATCTGGAACTCAGATATTCTCTGGCCCGCTTGACTTCTCTGGAAGAGATCAAAAGATACTGAAAACCTTGGTTTATCATAGACCGGATCTGGTAATATTGAAGTTGCTCGTTTTCTATATCCTTGATATGTTGGACATAATATGAGAACATCCGTATGTTCATTTCGTAATTGTTTGCTATCCTGATTACTTCCTGCACTTTGTACAGGTCAGACCGGACTTCCTTGTATCGTTTATTCAGTTCTTTAAGAAATTCAAGCTGTTCCTTCATTACTCCTAAGTTTTGAAGAAATTGTGTTGTATTGGTAGCCATATTATCACCGTCCTGCAGAAAGGAGAGTATTGCCTGCGTGAGATTGCTGAAATCGATTGTCGCAAATTGAGCACGGGAGTTGACCGGAGAACAAAGCATAATGCCGCCCAATACAATTAGTAAAACTATGCGTTTCATATCCTCAAGCCTTTGTTTTTGTCTGAATGTTCAGTGATGAGATTGCCTTGATATAGCTGCCTGTCTTATTGACTTCTTTGGCCAGCCTGTCCTTGTCTTTTTTCTGGGAAGAGAACGCTATCCTTTCTTCGGGAGAAACTTCAAGTCTCATGACAAAAGATTTCTTGTTCCCGAGATTGAAGAATACCTCACGTCCGTTACCGTTTTCCACTTCAAGCCTGTTCAATGACAGTACCATTGACTTGTCATCTTCGCTCAAAGATAATTGCTGGGCGAGGGTTTCAAACCTGTTGAGATATTTGGTCTGATCCAGCAGGATCTTTACAGCAGAATTTTCCACTATGGTATCTTTGATTATTACAGAGGATGTTATGTCTTTTAGTTCCTGCGTCACTACAACTGCCGAAGTCCTGTGTTTCCTGGCGGTCTTCCATAATTCCATCATATAAGTAGCCATTTGAGTTCCCATGATCGCTTTCCATGCCTCTTCAATGACCATGACTTTGAAATCACTGTTTGAGGCCATTTTTTCCATGAAGGCATCCATTATCACAAGTGTTGTCACGGGATATATGACAGCTTCGCCTTTGATATGGTCAATTTCAAAGACTACGAACCTGTCATTCAATATGTCGACACTGTCCGTGCAATTCAACAGATATCCGTATGTCCCGTTATCATAAAACTGTTCAAGAGAAATCATATAGTCCTTGATATCGAAATATTCTTTCCCGATGCCTTTATCTATGAGATCCCGACTGAAAATATCACGGACAAAAACGAAATAGTCATTGAAAACAGGGTCATGTTTTCCTGACCAGCTGGATACAAAAGAAGTTATACTGTCCTTGACGAATTTCAATCCTAAGGAACTTATTTCTTCTTTGCCGTTTTTCCAGAGAAAGCACATAAGGGTGAACAGAAAGTTCATAGCCTCGCTGTTGGCATTGCGAAAACGTTGTATGTTTCTGAAAGGATTGAACGATATGGGTTTTCCTTTCTCGAACGTGTAATATTTTCCGTCTTTCCCTTTGCTTGATTCATTTATTATATGGCAAAGCGCATTGTATGAATCACCGACATCTATCAGAAAGCAATGCTGGCCTGCTGCATAACATGACCAAAGATATTTGTTCATGAAGAATGACTTGCCGCTTCCTGAAGGGCCGAGCAGGAACATATTGTAATTCTCTATCAGTCCGGCTTCAAATGCTTTTTCCTGAATGTCGAATCTGACCGGGACCAAAGTCTGTCTGTCGCTCATTTTAAGTACACCATCTTTAATGCCGGATTCCAGCCCGTCATATAGCCCCAGACACAAGGCGGATTCTATTTCCATAGTCATATAATCGTTATGGCTCAATCCTGCCTCGTTTCCGGGAATCGATCCCCAGAATTGCCGTGGGGTGTCATATATATTGTAAACCGGAGTGATTCCCGTCTTGGATATTGCTGCAGTGACTTTATCTTTAATTGATTCAATGTCCTCAGATTTTCCTCCGGACAAAATATTGAGATGACACTTCACTGTCATCATCTGTTTTGCAGCGGCTTCTTCCAGAAAATTGCCGATTTCTGCCGAATACATTCTGTTTTCGGCAGATTTCAATGACATTGAAAGCATTGTACGTCGTTTCGCATCGAGAGTCGCGTATATGTCTTTCTGTGGCTCTTTAAGTATGAAATGATTGACAATATGCTCGCAATTAAGATTATGGCCGAGTTCATACAGGTATGATAAATTTACGGTTGAACTTTCAGTGCTCAGGGAGGCGACTTTCCTGCATGATGAGACTTCTGATGGCAATTGCTCCAAATCTGCCATGAGGTGACACACAATACACTTGTCTCCAGATTTTACCATTTTATGATTCATCTCTATGTCGGACAGTGTATCTTTCCCTTTATGTGTAAAGTTCAGGAAATCCTGAAGGATGCCTGGGTTTCTGTCATTTCCGAAAATGTCAGCTTCATCAAGTCTTGTTAGACCCAGAAGCGGATTAGCCCGTATAATGGTCTCGAACTGATCAGCGGTCATCAAACGACGGTCTATTTCTTCTTGTTTAATATTTAACCGGTGACCGGCTCCAAGTAATCCGGAAGACCTGCCTTTGATATTCTTTGAGGAAGAGAATAAAAGGAGAATACGGCATGAATGATCAAGGTATTCTCTTCCGTCAAAATATCTTTCGTATGCGGCATCAAGAAATCCTTTGGCATCTGAGGCCTTATACCTGCGCTTCATGAAAATATCCTGCTTATGCACTATGCTATAATCAGGCAACATTGAGATGGCTGCGCTGAAGCTCTTGATGAGGCTGTCGTATTTTTCTTCATTGCATCGGAATGCCGGTGGCAGACTGAGTTCCCATCCAATACAGATATCTCCTCCTTTGGACAGAATAACGCCATCTCTTCCGTTGATGACAGGAAAGCAGTCTCTGATATCTATCTTTTCCATATTTTTGAATTTACTCTAATAAAATGAGGTATATTCAATCCTGAAAATTTCCTGTTCAAGGACTTCTGTCCGAATTTCTGCTGTATTTCCGCCAATGCGAGATATCCTCCGGCAATACATACAACCGCTACTCCGAGACCGATAAATGTATTCGTGGCCGTCCCTATGAGTATGCTTGTTATCAGGATGCCTACTATCCCGATACCGGCTGCTCCCAAGAAACTCCCTTTGATTCCGAATAAGGTAAACGGACGGTCCAGATTCCTGTAGACAGTCTTTTTCATAGTCCTATGAAATTTTTCAGGACCAAGGCTGCTATAATGCAGAAAACCATTCCTCCGCACCACCCGAGAGCCTTGTTTGCAGATTCCTGATCTCCGCTGTATAGCTTTATCCCTACGGTTATAAGGGATACGATGGCAATTATACTCAATACTGCAATGACTATCTGGTATATAATGGATCCGACTGTTCTGATCTGAGCATTGGCTTCGTTAAGAAAAGACATCGCATCCTGTGCTTTCATATTTGTTGCCAGCAGTATATAGGCGGTAATGGCAGCAATTCTTCCCCATCTATTCTTCATCACTTATGTTTGTTTAGAATGTTATTCGCTTTATCAAGGTCACTGAGATTTGCAGTGAACCTTTTTGCTATGGTGTCATATTTCATAGGTTTAGGTCTGATTTCTCCTATTTCCGGTTTTGGTTTTGGCTCTGGCAATACGATAGGAGTTATATTGACACATGGAATGATATCCGAAAGTGACGGAAAGGACTTTTCGGGATCGGGTATTTTCCGCTTGTGGAATATTTTGTTAATCAACCAAACGGGATTTCTGTTCCATTTCTCTCTCCTCATATCCGACAATTTCATTGAACAGATTTAATATTCCAGGATTTTTTTCTTTGATTACCTTTTCCGGGAAACAGGTCGTACTGCGGAGATAACCGGTATTGCCCATCTCTCTTTTCATTGAAAGTGTATTCCTGATTCTATTTGATGATATTGCTATGCTGTTTTCTTCGAACCATTCCCTCAGTTCTTCATATAGTTCAGGCTTTTCTTTCCCATGAACACGGTTAAAGAAAAGCAGCGTTTTCTGCCCGCATTCATGAAAAATCTGTGCAAGGGCCTTGGAAGAAGCTATATTCATCCCGTCAAGCTCGACAGGTATTATGATAATATCAATGGTCTGTTTCATAGCAAGGATACAGACTGCATCCGATTCGGAGAAAGAGCCGGGGAAATCCATAATGATGTAATCGACTTCCCCGGATACATCCTTCATCATATCCGCGATTTTTATAATACCTGATTCGTTCAGGACTTCAACTTCTTCAACCGGGTAAAAGTTGTTTGTATCGTAGTCTTTACCCTCATTGTCAAGTATTGCAATCTCCCTTTTCCTCGTATAAGAGAAATTGTATTCCGGCCTGTCGAAATCCAGAACGAGGACTTTCTTGCCTAATTTGTATTGCAGGAATGAAGCGAACAACATGTTGAATGTTGTTTTCCCAGTTCCTCCTTTCGCAGAAAAAAATGATAATACAGTCATCTCGTTATTCTGATCCGCTTGTACAAATATAGGGAATAAAACTATAATTATAATAATATAAATCATTAATTATTAACGATTTTAATATTATGATACCATACTATACCGAATCGTACTACAGCATACTACTATCAACGATTCTGGAGAAAGCCGTTTTTCGGAAAACAAGGATAATAGGAAATGCAAGTACGATTCACCTGAAATAAAAATCTTATATTTACAAGTATAATCAGAATGCTTTCACAATAATCATTATGCGGCAACTTCATTACATTCTGTTCTTTTTGATGATGTTCTTGCCTGCCTATGGCCAGAATGTCCGGTCATCTTTGTTGTCAGGTCCGGCAGACATTATCCCTAAACCGGTAAGATTCGATATTTGTGACGGATATTTTACCGTTATGGATGGTATGAAATATTTTATCGAGTTCCGAGCCAACGGATATAGTGGTGACCAGGATAAGGATATCGCAAACCTGAATATCGAAATTCAGTCATTGCCGTTTTGTTTCGTACAGACCGGAGATCGCAAGGAAGCTGAAATACTGATTACTGTAGGGCAGAAAAAACCTGTTTCTGACATAATGGCTGACGAGACGTATGAGATTAAAATAGCTCATGATAAGATTGATATTGATGCAGTAACGGCAGCAGGGGCGTTTTATGCTTTTCAGAGCCTTGTGCAGATGGCGGAAAAATCCAGGAATATACAATGCTGCATTATAGACGACTGGCCAAGGTTCCGTTATAGAGGATTGCATTTCGATGTGTCGAGGCATTTCCGGACAAAGGAATTCCTGATGAAGCAGATGGATGCTATGGCTCTTGTGAAACTGAACAGGATGCACCTTCATCTGACTGACGGTGCCGGGTGGCGACTGGAAATCGAGGCTTATCCGAGACTGACGGAATTTGCAGCCTGGAGGCCTTACCGGAAATGGAGCGACTGGTGGTCCTCGGAACGCAATTATTGCGAGTCCGGAACAGCTGGAGCGTATGGAGGCTATTATACGAAAAAGGACATCAAAGAAATTCTGGAATATGCCGACAGAAAGCATATTGAGGTCATTCCAGAGATAGAAATGCCGGGACACAGCGACGAGGTGATTGCGGCTTATCCTGAATTGTCCTGTGACGGCAGGCAATACGGGAACTGCGACCTTTGTCCGGGGAAAGAGGAAACTTATGAGTTTATGGAAAATGTGTTGGAAGAGGTGATGGCTCTATTTCCTTCCGAATATGTGCACATAGGAGGTGATGAGGCCTCGAAAGAAAGGTGGAAAACGTGCCCTGACTGTAAAAGGAGAATGCAGGAGGAAGGCCTGGCCGATGTTGATGAATTGCAAAGTTATTTCATACATCGGATAGAAAGGTTTGTAAATTCACACGGAAAGAAAATAATAGGCTGGGACGAGATAATGCAAGGCGGTTTGGCTCCGAATGCTACGGTCATGTCATGGCAAGGTACGGAAGCCGGAATATCCGCCGCAAAAGCCGGGCATGATGTAATTATGACTCCAAATGCTTATTGTTATTTGAATTATACTCAGGATGCTCCGTTCAAAGAGCCGGAATCTATAGGCGGTTATGTTACTCTCGATAAAGTATATTCCTATGATCCTGTGGAATCGGGAATAGATAAAGATGCTGCATCTCATATTATCGGGATTCAGGGTAACTTGTGGGCTGAGTATTTGCCTGATGACTGTATGGCTGAATACATGTATTATCCAAGGGCATTCGCGATAGCTGAAACCGGGTGGAGCAAGGCAGAGAACAAGGATTTCGGGAATTTCAAGAACAGGACTTTGGGATTATTGCAACTTCTCCGGGGTAAAGGTTATAAGACTTTCGATCTTGAAAATGAGTATGGCGAGCGTAAGGAAAGCCTTAACCCTGTAAAGCATCTTGCAGTAGGCACAGCGGTGGATTATTCGATACGATATGATTCCAAATATCCGGCGACAGGGAAAGGGGCTCTGGCTGACGGACTATTAGGAGGCTGGTCATATGGAGACGGAAGATGGCAGGGCTTCCTGACTGACGTGGACGTCACGGTAGACCTCGGTGAAGTGAAGCCTGTCCATTATATAGGGGCCACTTTCATGCAGATAATTTCAGCGTGGGTCTATATGCCTGAAGAAGTAAGGATTTCCGTATCGACTGATGGGTGCACTTTCAGACCTGTCGGAGTGGTCTTCAGAGATTTTCCGGCAACCGTAGACGGACTGTATTTCAAGACATACGGTCTGGTCTGTGATGAGAGTTGCCGTTACATCCGCCTTCAAGCTGTCAGACCACAGATAGATGGTGCATGGCTCTTCACTGACGAAATTATAATAAACTGATATTGGCTTTGTATGCGTTTGCGCCAGCAGAATTTTCCAAAATCATTATCATTTTCGGATATAGGACAATTTACAAGAAAATGCTTGCCTTTATTCTTATGAATCAAAAGAATGATTGTATCTCAATCTTCTTGTCTTTTTATGACAAATTATGGCAAATTCTTCTTCGCTTTTCTTGAAAATGAACCATAAATCCTTATATTTGTAAATAGTTTACAAATATTGACTATGATAATAGACTTTTCGGTAGAGAACTTCTTTTCAATAAGAGAGAAACAGACATTATCGTTTCTTGCTGATGACAATATCGGACATCTGGAAGATTATTATGTGACTGAAATTGCCGGAAAAAGAATTCTGAAAGCAGGACTGATTTTCGGTGCCAATGCCTCAGGAAAGACAACAATACTTAATGCCCTTGATTTTTTCAGGAATATCGTTGTATCTTCAAGAAATGCCAAGACAAGGGATATCAATGTCGTGCCGTTCTTGATGGATAAAGATTCGCGGACAAAAGATACTGTTTTCGAAATCAACTTTATCCAGCATGAGCAGACATATTATTACCAGCTTGTTCTGAATAAACGATATATAGTCAGCGAGATTCTGAAAACGCGGAAAAACGGGAGGATGGTCTATAAGAGAACAACGGATCCCGACAAGCAGCTTTCCGTTGTGCAGTGGGGTACTTTCTCGCAACTGAAAGAAAAGTATGATCTCATTGCCCTAAGCAAAAATACCTTATGGAATGAAACGGTCATTGCAGGATTCCTGAAAACAAATATAGAGCAGCCCTGCCTGAAAGAGGTCTCGGGATGGTTTCTGTCATATTTGAACAATATAGTCAGGCCATCTTTAGATTTGACAGGTTATATTCTTGATAAGATAGATGACAGGGATATCGACAGCAACAGTCTCGTCCCGATATTGAATAAGGCGGATTTCAATATATCCGGCATCAAGATAGACAAACGGACAATAGATATATCAGGAAGTAACATTATTATTCCAGATGCTGATGATATAATCAGAAAAAATACGGCAGGATCAGATCCGAGTTATAAAGTATTCAACCTCCGGTTTCAGCACGACAATAAAGATGGGGAACATTTTTCAGACATTAAATTCAGCTATGAGTCTCTGGGGACGCAACGGTATTTCGGACTCGCAGGGATTCTATATCTCATGATAAAGAATTCCTGTTGTTTCTGTCTGGATGAACTGGAATCTTCCATACATCCGGAACTGGCAAAACATTTTCTTTTGACATTCTGTGTCAATGCAATGAACTCCCAGCTTATAGCTACTACCCACGACAGGGAATTCCTGAACAATAAAGATATCTTCAGGAATGATATGATATTCTTTACAGAAAAAGATGATGCATGTGCAACTACATTATATAAATTGTCTGATTTCGATTCATCTGTCATCCGTAATACCAGCAATATACTGAACGCATACAATGCCGGACGGTTGGGCGCATTACCTAATTTGGGCGATTATTATCTTGACATAAATGACAATGGGGACTAATAGCAAAAAGAAAATCGGGCAGAAACTCCGTAATTCTTTTGCCTGTGTGGTTGACGGTGAGACGGAAATTTGGTACCTGAATATGCTTAAACGAAATGAAGCGTCTACAAAAAGCATATCGATCAGGCCTGAACTCCCTCAGAAAAAGACATTGCAAGAACAGTATAGGCAGGTTCTGTCTTTGGCGGAATCATATACTGCCGTATTCTGGATAATAGATACAGATACAATTATAAGGAATGAAAGAACATTTACCGGCAATAAGGACAAGTCTCCGAAAGTTGTGTTAAAGGAATGCGTTACCTCCTTGCCTGATAATGCCATATTCATAGCCAATACGCCGTGTTTTGAATTCTGGGTACTCCTGCATGTCCTGAAGACGGCCAAATATTTCGAAACCGGAGATGCTGTCATCGAGCAACTTCATAAAAACGATTTGCTTAAAGACTATTCTAAGACCAGGAAGTATTTTACACAGGACGGCAATGATATATACAAACGATTGAAGCCATATCTGGCAACAGCAATAGCAAATAGTAAGTTTACCGGAGAGTTCGATTATGAGAATTTGGAGAGAGGGTTTTGCAGTATGCACAAACTGTTTTCCAGATTGGGGGTTGACACTGTAACCGGACAATTTGGGAATAAATGATTAGAATCGGGTTGGACAGGGGCTGCTTATCTATGGTGGTGTAGTGCATACTATTATAACTTTCGCTTCCTCATTCTTATATCAGCCATTCCGTTCAGGCTACTCCGTTTTATTCAGAAAGCCGATCCAATCTCCAGACGCTTCAAAATAGCCTCTGTCATACAGATTAGGATTCAGTCCTTTCATTCTAACCTGTATCCCGGAGAAGAAACGCCTGACAAGACTCCAACCGGCAAAGCCGTCTGGAGACTTGTCTTACAGGCAGAGCGGTGTCAGCCGACTGTTGTCTTTTCTCCGCTGTTTCCCCAGACACACCACTCTTTTCGCTGTGCTTCATTCGTTCCGATGTCTGGAGCGGCTTCGTTGCAGCCTCCAGTCCGCTGACATGCTGACGGACTGTCTCATTTACAAAGCACATTCGATAACCCGTCAGCATATTCGGATATCCGCATTGTTACCAATGCAGATATATTACATTCATATCATCGCAAGAGGCCATATGCATCCACTCCTTTCATTTCAGCCACTACGCTCGCTTTTACTTCGTTCAGGCTTACTCCGTTCCTCCTCATTCAATACGTTCCGCATCCGGCCACTTGCTTCGTCAAAAGCGGTGTCAGTCAGCCCGACTTCCGGACATCGCTCCGTTCCTTCGCACTTCCCGGAAATCAGCCTCACTGACCTGTCTGAAATGAGTTTCCGGCAGAAAGATACATATTGATAATGCAATCTGCATCCGTCTGCCGGAAGCAGTCAAACGCCCGCCAAGACTCCGGCCGTCAGGAGACTTGTCTGATGGGCAGAGTGGAGTCAGCCAAGTAAGATTTCATATTCCACTACGCTCCATACGTAATCTTACCTCGCTGATACTGATAATGACTATTTTCAAATCCGATGTCTAAATTCCTATTTATCAAACAGAAGGTGAAAAAATTAGTATTAAGTATACTTTTGAATATAAAAATTGCTAACTTTGTTTTTTATAATTATATAATAATCATTGTATGAAATTCTGTTTGCATGCTGATGCTCGTTTAACGAGTGAGAAAACCGTGGGAATACCGTGTGCCAAACAGCAGATGACACGTTTGGATGCTTTGTGCAAAGAAAAGCCGTTGCACAATGTTAAAAGTACTATACGTCAGATTCATCCTCGTGGTTCCATTTATTTACACCTTGGCCGTAAGGTATCAATTGATGATATGAAAAAAATTATTCAAGATTTCTAATTTGCACATGCTGAATCCTGAATTAAGATCTTTATATGATAGATACCGTCTGGAGTTAAAACCTCTGATAGCTGAGTTTGAGTCACGGAATGAAAAGTTCGTGACTCATTTACTTAGCGATATTCCTTTCATGTTTGACAACATTGCATTATTTGAAATATCATCTTCAGGAAAGGATGAATATAAAGCAAAGGCAGAGGAACATCTTGACCATGCAATTTTTAACATAAGATTTTGTCTTGTGGCAAGTATGATGTGTTATGTCAAGCAATTCAAATCGAGGTTCTCTAAAGAATCTCTTGAATTGTTTGACAGTGGACGATTCTATCCGCGATTTATCCAGTTAGAAAATGATGTCCGGACAATCACAAAAGCAATATATAAACTTTTGTTTCGTAAACATACCGAGAATGATCTTAAACAGGCGTATGACAAACTTAACGCAAATGCTCTTAAACAAGCATATGACAAACTTAAAGAGATGGAAAATATGATCTCGGAGTATCATGCTGGCTCTTTGGTGAATGGCTTATTGAAGGACAGCAAGGTTGTCACTTTATTCAAATGGGGATTTAGTATTGCCGTCGCCTTGCTTATCAATTATCTCATATTAAAACTGGCATAAGTCATGGAAGAAAAAACTGCTGTGCATCAGATGTATGAAGATTTGGTGAAGTCATATTTGGAAATCAAGCCTGTTCTCTTTGACTTATACATCAAAAATGACAATAAATATATAGATGCTATTCTTAATGAGATAAGGGCATTGAGTGACCATCTGGCGAGATGCTACGCGGATAATGTTTCGTGCGATACAATGCGCAAGGAATTAAACAAGGCTGAGGGACATTTGAAGCGATTGATTTACGATTGCTTCAAGCAACTGAATATTATATTTTTTGACTATGTAAATAAATATGAATCAAAACACTTCGGGAAACACTGGTTGCGTGTAGATGGAGGAAAATTTTGGTCTGCTTACACATCTTTGCGATATGAAGTCGTACAAAATGTAGAAAATGCCAAGAAATATGAGTCATTTAATGCCGATATGGCATTCGATAATTATCAGAATGCCTATGTTTTACAAGGGGAGGTGTATGATCTGCTAGAAACTCATAAACATGAGTTGCAGCTATCAATGCTCCAAGTTCTATTGATGAAAATTAATTCTTTATGGGGCTGGATTTTGACAACAATAATCTTGACTGCCATACCTGCAATAATATGGGAATGGGAAAAAATCTGGGTTTGGATAGCGGGGATATTTGAATGATATAATGAAGGCCCTCTTATCTGCTGTTACCTTTATATATTTCTTTGATTTTGGATGGCCGCAAGAGGCCACATGCATCCACTCCTTTCATTTCAGCCACTACGCTCGCTTTTACTTCGTTCAGGCTTACTCCGTTCCTCCTCATTCAATACGTTCCGCATCCGGCCACTTGCTTCGTCAAAAGCGGTGTCAGTCAGCCCGACTTCCGGACATCGCTCCGTTCCTTCGCACTTCCCGGAAATCAGCCTCACTGACCTGTCTGAAATGAGTTTCCGGCAGAAAGATACATATTGATAATGCAATCTGCATCCGTCTGCCGGAAGCAGTCAAACGCCCGCCAAGACTCCGGCCGTCAGGAGACTTGTCTGATGGGCAGAGTGGAGTCAGCCAAGTAAGATTTCATATTCCACTACGCTCCATACGTAATCTTACCTCGCTGACAGCATTATGCCCAATCTCCCTACTGACTTCCATTTCATTCGAAGGATAATAGTAATGTAGTAGTTTTGATTCATGTATTGAATGTGTTGTTTTCTTTCCGGCAGGAATTCTTGCCAATGTACCTACATGATTCAGCCCATATTTGGGATGTGTTTATTACGTTTTTTTCGATAATGGTGAGAAACTTTCCATATTATTGCTGGAAAATCATAGGATATTAACGATGCTTTTGCATAATTATTGCAAGTATTCTAAAACAAATTGAATGTAAATTTTTTCTTGCCAAATAGCGAAAATTGTTTACATTTATTTTTGTAAAACTGTCTTAATAATACGGTGGCCGGGGATGTCTGTTATCAGCGTACCCGGCTATTGTATTATAGCGGAATGAATTGAATAGGTAAACTTGTATCTGACAGCATTGCAGATCTGATATTGTACTGTCGCTTTTGATAATCATGACTGAAATTCGGCACAAAGGTATTGTCCTGTTTATTTTCTTGACAAGGTCAGGCCTTACGGTTATCAGGAAAAATCTCCACTCCCGGCTTTGCCGAGGTAGTATTTTCCCTATAAACCTTGTCCGAAAATATAGTACAATGAGACTGTACCGTAATTTTAATCATTTTCAAAATTGAGACTATGCGTACAGAATTGTTTCTCCCTTACACAAAACCGATGGATATGATGCCTGATGCAGTCACTGCAAATGGCACTCCGGTTTGGTTGTCTTTATGTGGCGATTGTGAATCTAATGAAGGAGGATATTATTGCGAGATTTATTTAGATGCGGACTGTAGCGAACCGTTTGATAATTTTGTAGTACATGCTGATGAAATTGCTCATTCGGAAGTTCCGTACGATGAAGCATGGCGCATGGCTTCTGAATATGTCAGATCAATAATGGAATCACTGCTGTCCGGAGAAATTTTACCATAAAGTAAGTTGTACGACAGACCCCGTCTCCGGAACACTAACGGGGACTGTCGGCTGATTAAAAAGATCCCGGATGTCCGTCCTCTGGAAGAGGACCTG
>CALVDQ010000031.1 GCA_944326325.1 uncultured Bacteroidales bacterium | reverse complement strand
TGGGAGAGTAGGAAGCTGCCGCTCTTGATACAGGAGACCCTGTCAGATATCTGTCTGTCAGGGTCTCCTTTTTTATTTAAAACTTGTTCCCGCGTGAAATAATTCGTATATTTGCATATATCCATCTGTAAAAAGACAGAGAGTGACCCAAAAGAGCTTTTCTCCTTTCGGAACGGTCAGATTTTGGGTCACGCTTATTTTAATTGTTGTCAATGATTGATTAAAACATATAAGATTATGGCAGTTCATTATATGACTCAGGATGGTCTCGACAAGCTTAAGAAGGAGCTTGCTGACGCGATTGCGCAGAGACCGGTGATTTCCGCCCAGATCGCAGAGGCGAGGGATAAGGGCGATTTGTCTGAAAACGCGGAATACGAGGCAGCCAGGGAAGCCCAGGGCCTGCTTGAGCTGAATATATCCAAGCTTCAGGATCTTGTGGCCAATGCCCGTGTCATAGACGAATCGCAGATAGGTACGGAAAAGGTTCAGATGCTTAACAAGGTTAAGGTCAGGAACCTCAATACCAAACAGGTCATGGAATTCTCCCTTGTCGGGGAGAGCGAGGCTGACTTTGCCGCCGGCAAGCTTGCAGCTACCACTCCTATCGGGAGGGCTTTGATGGGACATTCGAAAGGGGAGGTTGTCGAGGCGAAGGTTCCTTCCGGCATCATCAGGTTCGAGATACTTGACATATCACTCTGACGGAGGCTTGGCCATGGCAACTGTATTTTCAAGGATAGCTTCCGGAGAGATACCTTCTTACAAGGTTGCGGAAACCGATGATTTCTACGCCTTTCTGGACATCAACCCTTTGGCGGAGGGACATACCCTCGTGATCCCCAGGAAAGTGGAGGAAGACTATATCTTCAATCTCGATGAGGATACATATTCAGGCCTGTGCGCTTTCGCCCGGAAAGTGGCGGTCGCGATAGGACGGGCTATCCCGTGCAAGAGGGTCGGGGTTGCGGTCCTCGGTATGGAGGTTCCTCATACGCATATACATCTTGTCCCTTTGAATTCGGAGGCCGATATGGATTTCCGCAAGAAAAAGCTGGAGCTTACGCCTGAAAGGTTTGCACAGATAGCTGCATCAATATCTGAAGAATATGCTAAACTGTAGGAATATATATCGTGGCGCGGTTTTTCTCGCGTCGGCGGTCGCTTTTGCCGCCTGCACGGATTCCGCAAGGATTTCGGCTGAGATTGGGGATGCCCCGGAGACGGAAATAGTGCTCAGACAGCAGAACGTGAACCGGTACGATGTCCTGGATACGGTGAAGACCGATGCTGCAGGACGCTTTTCCTATAAGGTAAAGCTCGGGAAAGGTGATCCGGACTTCGTGTATGTGTACAGGAACGGAAAGAAACTGGCGTCCCTTCTCCTTGCCAGGGGGGACAAGGTGCAGGTGACGGCCGATACGGCAGGACATTTCAGTGTCAGCGGGTCTGCGGAGGCCGAGAGGCTGGCTGTAGTGGAGAAGGACTATGCTTCATTTCTGACGGAAATGGATTCTCTTGCATCCGCCATGGAGAACGGAGGCAGTGAAGCGGATCAGCTGCGCATGAGGCAGGAGCTTGCCAGATGCTATACGGACTATTACAGGAAATGTGTGCGCTATGTGATGGAGAATCCCCATTCGCTGACGGTCGTGCCTGTGCTGTACCAGACTGTTTCCGACGGTTTCTATGTGTTCTCGCAGGATACCGACGCTCTCCATTTCAGGAATGCGGCGGATTCCCTTGCGAAAGCTTATCCGGATTCGAGATATGTGAGGTCCCTCAAGCAGGAGGCTGACTCCAGGGCACGTCAGTTGGAACTCAGGGTAAGGATGCAGACTGCAGAACAGGTGGGTTATCTCGATCTGGAGATGCCGGATGTGAAGGGGACCAAGACCAGACTGGGAGAACTGGCTTCGGATGCCCGGGCCGTGCTGCTGTGTTTCTGGTCTCCGGATGATGCCCTGCAGAAAATGTTCAACCTCGATGTCCTGAAGAAGGTCTACGGATCATACAGGGACAGGGGGCTGGAGATATACCAGGTCGCCATAGCAGTGGACAAGCCGTCATGGGAGCGTGTCGTTTCTGCCCAGGGACTGGAATGGACCAATGTCTGCGACGGCCTCGGATGGAATTCCCCTGCCGTAAGGATGTACAATGTGACGCGGCTCCCGGCCTATTTCCTTATAGTGGACGGGCAGCTTTCTGACAAGGTCATCACGGACGAGGAATCCCTGGTCCGTGCTCTCAGGGAAACCTTATGATGACTGTTTCCCCGGCAGGATGTTTTTCCTGCTGACCGTCGCGACAAATTCCTTAAGATAGAAAGGCTCGAAGTATGCTACATCTCTGAGCCTTTTTTCTTTGTATTCCCTCATGGCAAGAGCCGGCATGGAGGAGGCCTTAGGACAGCATTCGCAGAATGAGGCCGATGTGTGGCTGATGACCGTGGCGCATTTCCCGGCTGCGTCTCCGATGAAAAGTACGGGACCTTCTTCGAGAAGTCCAAGGTAGCTGTCTTGTGTGAATATTTCAGGTTTTGTCTCCCTTATCTGCTCTCCCCCGGCGGTGAAAACGGCAGTATAGGCTTCCATGCGGCGGGCATCTATCATCGGGACAATATATTTGCAGCCGTCCGGAAGCAGTCCGCCTTCGATGGCCTGCTGTACCAGCACATCAAGCGTGCCTGTTGCAAGCAGCGGCAGCTTGCCGCCGAAACAGAGCCCTTTTGCGATGGATACCCCGACTCTCAGTCCTGTGTATGACCCTGGCCCCATGCTTACGCATACGGCGTCACAGTCTTGCAGCCGGAGTCCGTTCTCGTCCAGCATTTCCTTGACGAATTTTGCCGTAAGCGCCGCATGGGCTTTCGGTTCCCGGCTTTCCTTGAAGGCGACAATGTGCGTATCTTCCGACAGTGCGGCAGAGCACAGTGCCGTGGATGTTTCTATGGATATTATTCTTGTCATTTCGTGTAAGGATTTTTCGGTAGTCTCTTTAATCGGTTGCCTTTGCCGGCGGTTATCGTCCGGGCACTATGTGAAAAGGCTCTTCAGGTAGGGGAAGATGGAGTAGGTTATGCTCCTGATCCCGCTGTATATGACGGAGGATCCGAGATAGCTTTCCTGGACTATATGGAACCTGCCGTTTATGGAGTCGAAAAGGATTATCAGCAATCCTATCACGAGTACGTATTTGAACAGGGCGAAAACAAGTCCAAGCAGTTTGTTGAGCCATCCGAGGAGGATGATTTTTATGCTTGTCTCAAGGATTTTGCCGAGGAGGAAAAGCAGGGTGACGACGATTGCGAAAATCAGGATGAAGGAGATTATGTCCAGGGCGGCTCCCGACATTTCTATCCATTGTCCGAGCCATGCGGTTAGAGCCGATGAAAAACGGTAGGCAAGCCAGCCTCCGAGAACAAGGGAAATGATCGCAACGACCTGGGCTATAAAGCCTTTCCTCAGTCCCTGGACGATTGCAGGTATGAGGCACACAAGTAAGATTATATCAAGAATATTCATTTTTTTATATATCTTTGCAGGCTAAGAATAGAT
The DNA here is from genome assembly GCA_944326325.1 of uncultured Bacteroidales bacterium. Classification (GTDB taxonomy): domain Bacteria; phylum Bacteroidota; class Bacteroidia; order Bacteroidales; family UBA932; genus Cryptobacteroides. Next base: position 5,618 of record CALVDQ010000031.1, on the reverse strand, counting down.
GCCGGAACCGTCGCTGCAAAAATAATCAAATTATCGGCAACTGACGAAAAAAGATTCGGATTAGCAAAAAAAGGGGAAAATATGGGTTTCAGAGAATACAAAGGACTCGACCTGGTATCGACAGGCAACGAGATACTGGACAGATGGAAGAAGAACGACGCGTTCAGAAAGTCCCTGGAAGTCAGGGAAGGCGCTCCTGAGTTTGTTTTCTTCGAGGGTCCGCCTTCCGCCAACGGGATGCCCGGCATACATCATGTCATGGCCCGCTCTATCAAGGATTCTGTCTGCAGGTACAAGACCCAGAGCGGCTATAAAGTGAACAGAAGGGCAGGATGGGATACCCACGGGCTTCCTGTGGAGCTGGGCGTAGAGAAAATGCTCGGGATAACCAAGGAAGACATCGGGACGAAAATCAGTGTCGAGGACTATAACAACGCCTGCCGCAAGGAGGTGATGAAATATACGAAGGAGTGGATGTCACTCACCGACAGGATCGGATACTGGGTGGATATGGACGATCCTTATATCACTTATGACAACAGGTACATCGAGACCTTGTGGTATCTGTTGAAGAAAATATACGGGAAAGGCCTCCTGTACAAGGGGTATTCCATACAGCCTTATTCTCCGGCCGCCGGTACCGGACTCAGTTCCCATGAGCTGAACCAGCCGGGATGCTACAGGGATGTCAAGGATACTACCGCAGTCGTGCAGTTCGAGGTGATCCGTGACGGGAAGTCGGAGAAGCTTTTCCCGGATTCCACGGTCCCGGTATATTTCCTTGCATGGACGACGACCCCGTGGACGCTTCCGTCCAATACCGCGTTGTGCGTCGGACCGGCTATTGAATATGTAAGGGTGCGTTCCTTCAATCCGTATACCGGAGCGCCTGCAATCTATATAGTGGCCCGGGAACTTGTAGACGGGCATTTCTCCGCAAAGGCTGCAGGCATACCTCTCGAGGATTACCGTCCGGGCGACAAGCTTGTGCCTTTCAAGGTGCTTGACGGTACATTCAGGGGGGATGAGCTCATTGGAATAACCTACAAGCAGCTGATACCGTGGTTCAATCCGGGTGAAGGCGCCTTCAGGGTCATCCCGGGCGATTATGTGACTACGGATGCAGGTACGACAGGTATCGTCCATATCGCGCCTACATTCGGTGCGGATGACGACAGGGTGGCAAAGGCCAACGGAGTACCGCCGCTTATGGTTGTCGACAGGAACGGTGACCGCCAGGCCCAGGTAGACCGCCAGGGACGTTTCTACCGCATCGAGGACCTGGATGCGGATTACGTGGCCGGGAATGTTTCGGACGCTTACAGGGAATTTGCCGGCAGGTATGTGAAGAACGCGTATGATTCTTCACTCGCGCCTGATGCCCCGACTCTTGATGTGGATATCTGCGTGATGCTCAAACAGCAGGGCAAGGCCTTCAAGATAGAGAAGCATACCCACACCTATCCTCACTGCTGGAGGACAGACAAGCCGGTGCTGTATTATCCTCTCAACTCATGGTTCATCAGGACTACGGCCGTAAGGGACAGGATGATAGAGCTGAACAATACGATAGACTGGAAACCGGAGTCGACCGGTACCGGCCGTTTCGGCAAATGGCTGGAGAACATTCAGGACTGGAATCTCTCCCGCAGCCGTTACTGGGGTACCCCGCTTCCTATATGGCGTACGGAAGACGGAAAGGAAGAGAAGTGCATAGGTTCGCTCAAAGAGCTTTATTCCGAGATCGAAGCTTCTGTAACGGCCGGGTTTATGTTATCGAACCCTTTGAAAGACAAGGGATTCGATCCGGAGGATATGTCAAAGGAAAATTATGACAGGATTGATCTCCACAGGCCGTATGTTGACCAGATCTATCTTGTGTCGGCTTCCGGGAAAAAGATGACAAGGGAGACGGACCTGATTGATGTCTGGTTTGATTCCGGCGCCATGCCTTATGCGCAGGAGGGCCTCCGTAATCTGGATTCTCCGAGATTCGGCTGTACTGCGGACTTCATAGCCGAAGGGGTCGACCAGACCCGCGGATGGTTCTATACCCTCCATGCGATAAACACGATGGTGAGTGACAAGTGTGCGTTCAGGACAGTGATTTCCAACGGGCTTGTCCTTGACAAGGACGGCAACAAGATGAGCAAGCGTCTTGGAAATGCTGTCGACCCGTTCGCCGTGCTTGACAAGTTCGGTCCGGATGCCCTGAGATGGTATATGCTTACCAATTCCCAGCCGTGGGACAACCTCAAGTTTGACGAAGCCGGAGTGGATGAGGTACGCAGGAAGTTCTTCGGGACTCTTTACAACACCTATTCCTTCTTTGCACTGTATGCCAACATAGACAAGTTCGACCCGGATTCGGAGGCTGTTGACATCGCCCGCCGGCCGGAACTTGACAGGTGGATAATATCATTGCTCAATTCCCTTGTGAAAGATGTGGTAGCCGCCTACGAGGCATACGATGTGACGTCGGCCGGACGTCTGATCCAGACGTTTGTATGCGACCATCTGAGTAACTGGTATGTCCGCCTCGGCAGGAAGAGGTTCTGGGGAGGCACGATGGATGAGGACAAGCTGTCCGCTTATCAGACTCTCTACCGTATCCTTGTTTCCGTGGCCAAACTGGCTGCTCCGATCGCTCCGTTCTTCATGGAGCGGCTGTATCTCGATCTGGTGCCGGGAGCCGATTCCGTGCATTACGAGGCGATGCCTGCCTATGACGCTTCCGTGGTAGACAAGGACCTGGAAGAGCGTATGGAACTGGCGCAAAGGGCTTCTTCCATGGTCCTGGCCCTCAGGAGAAAGGTCAATATCAAGGTACGCCAGCCGTTGTCCAAGATCGTGATCCCTGTGATTGACAACAAGGTCAGGGAACAGCTTGAAAAAGTAAAGCAACTGCTTCTGGGAGAGGTCAATGTCAAGGAAGCAGAGTTCATTTCTGACACTGCCGGACTGATCACCAAGAAGATAAAGCCGAACTTCAAGACCCTTGGCAAGATCTACGGCCGGCAGATGAAGGAGATTGCCGCGGCATTCGGACGGTTGTCACAGGAGGAGATTACGGCTATTCAGGCGGCAGAGGCTTCGGGAGAGCCTTATATCATGAGTCTTCCTTCGGGAGAGGTCAGACTCTCCAAAGGAGACTACGAGATCAATTCCGAGGATATGCCGGGCTGGCTTGTGGCTACAGACGGTCCGTTGACCGTGGCTCTGGATATTACCGTGACCGACGAGCTTAAAAAGGAGGGCATTGCAAGGGAACTTATAAACAGGATACAGAATCTGAGGAAGAGCAGCGGATTCGATGTCACGGACAAGATCGGCGTCATGATATATGCCGACGGGAGCGATGCCGAGGAGATTTCCGGGGCGCTGGACAGTTTTTCAGACTATATAACTGCCCAGACCTTGTCGAAGAGCATACAGGTCCTGCCTGCAGACGGTCATGAGGATGCGTCCGAGGTAGAGTGGGGAGACGGCTCCATATTTATACGAGTATTCAGAAACAAATGAATTTAATCCGAAATATTGTTATGTCAGAGGAAAACAAGGTAAACGGACAGGAGTCAAAAGTCCGTTACAGTGACGAGGAACTCCAGGAGTTCAAGGCTATTATTCTGGATATGCTGGAAAAGGCCAAGAAAGAGTACAAGACTTTGAGAGATGTCGTTACGCATGATTCCAGCAATGACATCGAAGATACTTCACCTACCTTCAAGGTTATGGAGGAGGGTGCTTCCACCTTGTCCAAGGAGGAGGCCGGACAGCTTGCGCAGAGACAGTACAAGTTCATCCAGAATCTTGAAGCTGCCCTGGTACGTATCGAGAACAAGACCTACGGGGTATGCCGTGTGACAGGGAAGCTCATCCCTAAGGAGAGGCTCCGGCTTGTACCTCACGCTACCCTTACGGTAGAGGCAAAGGAGATGCTGAACAAAAACAAGTAGGTCTGATGAAAATCTCCAAGGGGACGAAACTCCTGATTCTGGGCCTGGTGCTTGTGGTGATCGACCAGATCATAAAGGTTCTGGTCAAGACCAATATGAGCATTGGCGAACATTTCAGTGTCATAGGGAACTGGTTCCAGATTTATTTTATCGAAAACGAGGGTATGGCTTTCGGCATGAAGTTCGGGGGCCAGATCGGGAAGTTGTTGCTTTCCGTGTTCCGGATCATACTTTTCGGTGCTCTCGTATACTGGATCCGCGGACTTCTGAAAAAGAAGGATACTCCGTCAGGTGTCCTGATAGGACTGACTCTGATAACGACGGGTGCTCTGGGCAACATCATCGACTGTATGTTCTACGGGATTCTTTTCGGGGAGTCCACGTATACTGCTGTGGCGCAGTTCCTTCCAGAGGGAGGGGGCTATGCCCCTTTCTTTTTCGGCAAGGTGGTGGATATGTTCTATTTCCCGATTATCGATACCACTTTCCCGGACTGGATGCCTCTGATAGGAGGGAATCCTTTCCGTTTTTTTGCCCCTGTCTTCAATTTCGCTGACAGCTGTGTCACCTGCGGTGCTCTTTATCTTATATTTTTCCAGTGGAGATTCTTTGCAAAGGACGAGAAGAAATGAGAAGGTTCGCCATAGCAGGTTGCGGGCGTCTTGGCCGCGTTGTGGCAGAGGCGTGGATGAAGGGTTTTCTCCCGGGGTATGAGTTGTGCGGCGTATATTCCCGTACGTCCGGTCATGCCGACAGTCTTGCGGCTGAGTCAGGATGCGTTTCTTGCGGAAGTGTCGGGGAACTTGTAACTCTCCGTCCTGATTATATCGTGGAAACTGCATCTCCTGCAGCCGTCAGGGAAATGGCCCTGCCGGCCCTGGATGCAGGCATTTCGCTTGTCGTCCTGTCCGTAGGGGCATTTGCCGATGAAGTTTTCTTCAATGAGGTGTCTTCGGCTGCAACGGCTTCGGGCGCCAGGGTATATATCGCTTCGGGTGCTACCGGTGGTTTCGACGTCCTGCAGACAGTTGCTCTGATGGGAGGTGCTGAGGCTCGCTTCTTCAATGAAAAAGGCCCCGATGCCCTAAAGGGAACTCCTGTGTACGAAGATTCCCTCCAGAATGTCGGAAAAGAAGTCTTTCACGGTACGGCGCGTGAGGCTATAGGCTTGTTTCCTACAAAGGTAAATGTCACCGTGGCGGCATCGAGAGCATCAGTAGGTCCTGACAGAATGGATGTCTCTATGGTTTCGACCCCCGGCTTTTCCGGGGATACCCAAAGAGTCGAAATAAGGAACGGACAGGTTCGGGCGGTGGTGGATGTGTACAGTGCCACTTCTGAAATCGCTGCATGGTCTGCAGTGCGTGTGCTGAGGAATATTGCCTCGCCGGTCGTATTTTGACGTGCAGCAAGCAGATATTGAAAAAGTTTGGAAATTTCTTTGGTTTGAAGAAGATTTTTGCTATCTTTGCACTCCATTTCGTCAGAGGGGCATAAAACTGCCCATGATGGGTGGAATGATAATACTGGAGAGGTGGTAGAGTGGTCGATTACGGCAGTCTTGAAAACTGTTGAACGGCAACGTTCCGGGGGTTCGAATCCCTCCCTCTCCGCAACAAACGCTGAAAATCAGCAAATTGCAAAACAAACACCCAGTTTTAC
>CALVDQ010000030.1 GCA_944326325.1 uncultured Bacteroidales bacterium | reverse complement strand
TTTACAACTAATTTTGAGGCATATATGACCTCGGTTAAACTTATAAATTACAGCAGTTCAACTGCTGATTGGAATTAATTATATATTTTTGCGGACAGAATGCACTGAGATGCAGAAAACGATATATTACAATTTGTAAGTTGATTTAGATTATCCGTTAAAGGTCTTCATGAAGACATTCCCGTAATTTAAGGATTATAATCCGGATATGGGATTCCGGAAAAATCTTTCATGACGATTCCGGAAACTTCGGGACCCTGCGGAAAAATTCATGGACTGTTTTATGAAAACGATTGGTCTTTTGCTGACGGCATCATGCCTGTCTGTCCTGTACGCTGCGGCACAGCCTGCGGCAACATACGCTCCGGAATACCTTTATGAAGGTACTGAGATGACGGTCACGTATGACCCTTCGCTCTCTTTTCTTGAAGGAGACATAAAGGGTGTGTGGTACAAATGGAAGAATTACAGGTGGGAGGCTTCGGATATGGACCTGGAAAAGCGTCCTGACGGAAAACTGTCGGCCTCGTTCACCGTTCCGGACAGTACGGCCCTCGTAGTCTGGAAGTTCTATGACAGAGACACTGTGGATATCGGCGGACCCGGTTTCGGCTACGCCAGTTTCGTACTTACTCCGGACGGAAGGAATATGCCTTCGGCACGCATCGGCTGGGCGTTGCTCAGAGGAGAGAATACGCAGGAAATCGGAGGCATACCGTCGCTGGCAGATGCCGGATTCGACCGCAAAGGCGATGATGTGTTCAGAATGTGGATAAACAACGAGCTGCAGGAATATCCGGATGAGCTGGAAAATGTGTTCTGGTATGCGACCATGGTTCTGGGCCGGGACACCTCCAGGGCATCCCATGACAATATGAAGCGGATAATCGGCAGCCTTCTCGGGAATCCGGACAACCTGGATGAAGAACAGCTACTGAAAGCCTGGCAGGCATCGGGCTCCGTTCTCGCGGACACACTCATGCAGCACAGGATAGAAGCGCTGCTGGAAGAGAGATACCCTGACGGGGAATTCTTCAGGGAGAAGGAAACGAAGGCATTGTTTTCACATCAGTCAGAGGAGGGTTTCGATGCACGTTTCCGCGAACTTCTGGCCAAATACCCTCCGGAAAAATTCCGGAACGCCTTTGTGGCGGACCCGATGTTCGGACATTATCTGAGCAATCTGTTCCGGGTATATGTCTACACCCCTATTTTCAAGGACAATGACTATTCGCGCCTGGAAGAATGCCTGCATACATCTCCTGACGCGAATCTCAGGACATACTTCTGGCACCTTGTCCAGATCCCTTTCGACAGGGGAGATGCCACTGCCCAGGAACTGTATCCTCTGGCAAAGGCGCTGTACGAAGAAATGGAGTCGCGTCCGCAGACATCAGCAGAGAAAGTATGGTCTCCCGCCGAATGGAAAGAGAAATTCTACAGTGAAAACAAGGCTGCATGGCTGGATTATGCAAAGATACTGGACGGTGCCGGGGAATCAGACCGTGCAATGGAACTCATGGACACCCTTTATTTATGGTACGGATCGGAGTCGGCCGGCTTCAGCGATTTCTATGTCAGGATGCTGAAGAAGCACGGAAGGGATGTTCTCGGCATAATCACGGATGCCGTGGAGGCGAACCAGGCCACTCCTGAAATGCTGGATATCCTTAAGCAGGACTATCTTGCCGGCGGCGGTACGGAAGACGGTTTCGACGGATATGTGAATTCCCTGAAGTCGGAATCCGTCATGCAGGCACAGAGACAGGCGCTGGCGGAAAGTATGATCAACGTGCCGACCGAACTCTTCACGCTCCGGAAACTTGAAGGAGGCAAGGTCGACATGAAGGCCCTCAAAGGACATATCATTGTACTGGACTTCTGGGCAACCTGGTGCGGACCGTGCAAGGCTGCCATGCCGGGTATGCAGATGGCAGTGGACAGGTACAAGGATGACCCGGAAGTGGATTTCTTCTTCATATCCACCATGGAGAACAGAAAGGATTTCGTACGGGTGATCAAGGATTTCATTAAAGAAAAAGGATATGATTTCCAGGTACTTCTGGACAACAAAAACGAAGCGGGAAAGGGTCAGGCCGTGTATGATCATTATGCCAGGCAGTTCCATTTTTCCGGTATCCCGCAGAAGATAATCATCGACGGGAACGGGAATGTGAGGTGGATAGCGACCGGATATTACGGATCACCGTCAGCTCTCGCGGATGAAATAAGCATAGTGATAGAGGAGATAAGGAAAGAGGAGACAAGGAAATGAGCTGCAGGACTATCTGTACGGCTGTAATCATGTCGTGTGTCTGTGTGACACTGTCAGCCGGTGATTTCAGATCCGAAGACGTGCTGTTCTACGGCCGGGACAGTCTGGGCTATGCCGGCACCCTGACAATTCCCGAAGACGGAGTGAAGCGTCATACAGCAGAACCATGACATAGTGGCGAATACGGAAGGCTTGCCGGAGTCTTACAAAAAGCGGTATGACGAGATAAACGGACTGATGTTCAATACCGCTTACGAATATGCGGATGCAGACAGTGCCGTATTGTCAGCGGAACTGTTCCGTGTGTATGACGAGTGGAAAGTGAAGGATGACGAAAAGATCAGGAAAGAGGGGGTAGAGTACGACCATTTCCGGTTCCCGATCTACATGTATGCCATGCAGGCGACCACTCCGTGGTACCGTTTCTTCATAAGATACAATCCCGGGGACTATCTTTCGGATGTGAAAATACCTGTCCTGGCCATAAACGGGACAAAGGATGTGATGGTGAACTGCAGGCAGAATCTCGGGAATGTCAGGAAATATCTGGCGCATAACCGCCATGTCACTACGATAGCCTTACCGGGACTCAACCATCTGATGCTGCCCTGCGAAAAAGGCACGCCTGACGAATATGCGAAAATAAAGGCTCCCGTTTCTGCGGAAGCCTTGGATGCGATATCCGGGTGGATAAATGATCTATTTCAGGACTGACTCGTCGAACGTGAATTCCACAGAGGACGGAGGGAGACACATAGTGTCATTGCAGGCGCCGTATTCGAGACAGCCTTTTGCGGAAAACCTGCTTCCTTTCACCTTGAAATTCTGGATGAACACCACCTTGTCCTCGAAATAGCGGACGTCCATGCCGAACATATTGTCGTATGCGCTGATTTCCTTCCCTTCGGCCTTCAATGTGTCTTCAGGCCTGGCGTTCTTCGCGGACTCCACGACCAAAGCCGCAGAGACCGGTCCGCCTTCCTCCAGTCCCGTTGAATAGACGTGCCAGCCGTCTGCAATCACGGCTTCGAATTTCACTTGCACGATATCCGCAGATACGTGTTCTTTCGTGACATTGAACCGGACAGGCTCGTTATCCTGGGCTGAAGCCACCATCCCTGCCATTGCGGACATGACTGCAATGGCTGCCAATTTCAAAATTCTTTTCATATTAACAGATAATCTTTATCCAACTACCTTTTCCCGCCCGGGCAGGTATAACTTGACAAATATACGCAGAAGCCGAGAGCAGAGCAAATTTTATTTGCTATGCCGAGGCGCCACCGTGTATGTGGACACGAAGTGGCCAAATTACGCAGAAGCCGAGTGCAGAGCAAATTTTATTTGCTATGCCGAGGCGCCACAGTATATGTGGACACGAAGTGGACAAATATACGCAGAAGCCGAGTGCAGAGCAAATTTTATTTGCTATGCCGAGGCGCCACAGTATATGTGGACACGAAGTGGACAAATATACGCAGAAGCCGAGTGCAGAGCAAATTTTATTTGCTATGCCGAGGCGCCACAGTATATGTGGACACGAAGTGGAAAAATATACGCAGAAGCCGAGTGCAGAGCAAATAATCATCGGACACCACTCAGGAGCAGGACAAAGTCCCGCGACAGGGCTACCGGAGGGGGAGCGGTCGAGGGGGAATGCCCCTTGACAAGGGAATGTCCCCTGTAGCCTCGGAATGGGCATACGTGCGCAGAGAGAAGATGAAAGAGATGCAGATGAGGAATCCTGACAGGACATCATGCCATGGAAAGAAGAACGAGAACTGATCCTTTATTCTATAATTTGCCAGGGAGAAGACCGTCAACGTCGTATTCAAGCCGGGAGCAGGGTTCGGCAAGGCAGGAAAGGAAGACAGCGGGACATGGGACAGGAGACGGAAACTGGACGAATGCCTTTACGACATAATGAAATGCGTGGCTTCCATCCTAGCCCCGCAAGACAGTTTCCTGGTCCTGAACCTCTACTCCAACGGCTATTCCGCCGTTCTCGGCGAGACAGTGGTCCGCCAGGCCTTCGGCATCAAAGGCGCTTGTCCTGGACTTGAGTGCGGAGAGCTTGTGCTGAAGGACAGGTTCGGGAAGAAGCAAGAACCGCATCCGAAATTCTCGATTATTCAGGCAACGCTCTGTTTTAATGAAAATTTTCCGCCGGTATCCGGGAACCGGCGGAAAATCCAAATTATTCCTCAGCGTCAATCGAAGCCGAAATCTCCCCTGTCGGATCGATCAGTTTCGTCAGCCTCGCATTCAGGTCGTCAGCGAGCCCGTTGTCCCCGTTGGCGGAGTACAGGTACTGCAGATTCTGCAGATACGAGAACACGCTGTTGAAGTCATCCTCCCTGTAATCATAGAACGACAGGAAGAAATCGGCTGAGACCATAAGTTCGTCGGCAAAGCGGCCGGCAATGTCACGCGCCTTGTCTCCCTGGCCGAGGTCATAATACATCGAGATGAGTTTCAGTACCATATACTCGTTGCTGAACCCGAGGAAAGTCATGTCAAGAGGGAAATTGTACTCCGGTACATTCTCCATGCACATGTCCAGCATCTCCAGAGCCTTGTCATCCTGCCCTTCCTGCATCAGCTTGTCCGCAACGTTAAGGAACAGGTTTCTCTGGGACATAACCCCGCAGAAAGTGTAGAGATTCTGATAGTCGACGAAATAGTCATCCCGCTTCAATGCATCCCACTTGAACACATTCTTCATCTTGTAATACAGATCCTCCGTGTCGGTCAGACCGGCTTCAGAACTGCTCATCGGCCCCTTTATCGGTACGAACTTGCATGAAAACCCTTCGTACATCAGATAGCTCTTCTGCCCGATATCGAGGTCTCCTCCCATTGAGAGCATATTGATAGGCCTGTCCCACTGATAGTTAGACAGCAGGTCAAGGAGAAAGAGTTCAGGCTTTGTGATGAAAGTCTTGCTCTCGGGCATCTCAAGAACAATCTCGTCCGGGATCCGGTCCGCAAACTTTTCGTCGAGGATGCCGTATTTGATTACATTCTCCTTGTTCACCGGCACGCTTATCCTGCGTGACATTATATAGTCGACCATCTTGCCGCTCGTAAGTTCCACCTTCGCCTTAGGATGTTTGAACACGCGCATCACATCGGCGATAGGGATGATGGTATCCCGCACATCGTAGATGAACACCAGTTCGTTGGTACCGTAAAGGTACTGGTCCATTCCAACACTCAGGGGTAGAGGGGCCGATTCGTTGCAGGCGTACTTCATCTGGTCGATATGCCAGTCCGTGCCGAGGAGAGAAGTATTGCAGATCCTCACGTCCGTCCTCACGTTCTCGACCTCCTGGGCATACCAGAGCGGGAAGGTATCGTTGTCCCCATGGGTTATGAGGATGCCGTTCTCCCCTACGGAATTAAGATAGTTGCGGGCCATCTCTACGGCCGTATAGCGGTGGCTGCGGTTGTGGTCGTCCCAGTTCTGCTGGGCCATGAGCGCCGGCACGCCGAGACACAGGAAGGTCACGGCGGATGCAGCCGCAGTCGCGGCCCCCTTGCCTTTGCCGGCCAGCATATCCTCGATGATGGAATATATGGCAAGCACGGCCAGGCCTATCCAAATCGAGAAGGCATAGAAGGAGCCTGCATATGCATAATCCCTCTCCCTTACCTGGTAAGGAGGCTGGTTGAGATATATCACAATCGCGATACCTGTCATGAAGAAGAGCAGGAAAGTAAGCCACGTCCCCCGCTTGTCGCGCGCGAACTGGAAGAAAAGCCCGATGAGCCCGAGCAGAAGAGGCAGCATATAGTAATGGTTCTTTCCCTTGTTGTTTTTCAGGTAGTCGGGGGCATCGCTCTGGTCACCGAGCCTTGCCCTGTCTATGAAACCGATGCCGCTCTCCCAGTTGCCCGAGAAAATCTCGCCCGGTACCGGACTGTGTATGTCGTTCTGCCTTCCGGCGAAATTCCACATGAAATATCTCCAGTACATCCAGTTGAGCTGGTAGTCCAGGAAAAAGCTCATATTGGTCAGGAAGGTAGGCTTCTTGTGCTCGGATCCCGGCACCGGCGTTCCCTTCCCGTTCATGTATGACTCGTAGAAATCTATATAACGCTGGTCGCTGCCGGCCCACATACGAGGGAAGAACATCTTGCCCTCTGCCGGATACTTCAGTTCGCCGGGACTGTCGGTGTGGACATACTTGTCACCCATCGGAGCCCAGTATTTCGGGGTCACCACCTCATACGGGGCATCGAAATACTGTCCGTAGAGCAGCGGGCTCGAACCATACTGCTCCCTTCCGAGATATCTGATGAGGGTGAAAGGATTGTCCGGCTGGTACTCGTTGGTCGGAGTCTTTGCCGAAGACCTGATTATCACGACCGAAAAGATGGAGAAGCCGATCACTATGACGGTAAAGCAGAGCAGCAGGGTGTTGGCCATGACAGCCTTCTTCTTCATCGTCACGAAAAGTCCCCAGAAGCACAGGGAGAGAAGGACCACCATGAAGAATGCCGCGCCCGAATTGAACGGAAGGCCGAATACGTTCACGAAAAGCAGATCCATGTACGCCGCCAGCTTAGGCAGGTACGGTATGATGCCGTACAGGATAACGGCAAGGATGACAGCCGAGAGTATGAAGATCTTCACATACTCCCAGAAAGAGTAATGCCCGTCCTCACGTTTCTTGTAATAGAACATGAACACGAGGGCCGGGATTGTAAGCAGGTTCAGCAGATGCACCCCGATTGAAAGTCCCATCAGGAAGGATATCAGGACTATCCATCTGTTGGCGTACGGAGTGTCCGCCTGTTCGTACCATTTCGTCATCGCCCAGAAGACCACTGCCGTGAAAAGCGATGACATTGCATAGACCTCTCCTTCGACGGCGGAAAACCAGAACGTGTCGGAGAAGCAGTAGGCAAGTGCTCCCACGATACCGGAACCATAGACGGCAATGGCCCTCGGAAGGGAATACCGTCCGTCAGCATCAGGCTTCACGGCTCGCTTGGCAAGGAACACTATCGTAAGGTACAGGAAAAAAATGGTAAAGGCCGAGCACAGGGCACTCATCACATTCACCGCGACCGCAGCGTGCATATTGTCCGTGAACATCGTGAAGAAACGTGCAATGAGCTGGAACACCGGGTTTCCCGGCGGGTGACCGACTTCAAGTTTGTAGGACGAGGCTATGAATTCCCCGCAGTCCCAGAATGAGGCTGTAGGTTCGATCGTAAGCAGGTACGTCACTGCCGACACCACGAAGACAAACGCGGCCGAAATCCTGTTCCAAAGAGTAAATTTCCTGTTATCCATCTATATATTATAATTCAATATTTTCCAGATGCCGCTCCGGAAATTCCGGAGCAGTTTTCGATTAAAACAAGCAAATATAGCGATATAATCTTGGAACTCGGTATTTTTTGCTTTAAAAATGCAGCAGGCCCGTTCTTTATGCCGCAAATGGTCCCTTGTCACTTTGCCAGAACCACCGGTCCGCCCTTTATCCTTATTATTGCCGACTGCCGTTCCGTATCATCGTCGGTCTCAGGCTGCGCGCCGCCGACATAGACCGAAACCGAAAGGATACAAAGGCTTTCCTTTGAAATAGCGGTATGTCCTGCCCGACATGGAATAGTCGGAGAAGTCCGGCAGCATTATGCTCGTCCTGTCTCCGCCCAGGAAACCTTCGAGTTTCTCCTTCCCTGCATCCCCTTCTTCCCCTTCCAGCCGGGGTGATATCCCTCCGATATAGATAACAATGTCGGCATCCCTGATCGTCTCCATGATTTTTCCTTCGCTCTCCATCCCTGTCGTATAATCCGAGGCCTTGAGATAGGAGATCCCGGCATCCGTGCGCCCGGATATGCCTTCAAGAGGCGTTATTATTTCGGAAGGGAAACCGTTGTAGTTGCCAAGCTGGACTTCCGGAGAATCGGCATTCACCCCGAGTACGGCGATCTTCGTCATGTTTTCTCCAAGAGGAAGGATCCCGTTGTTTTTGAGAAGGGCCATCGATTTCTCCGCCATTTCGAGAGCATGGGCCTTATGAGGGGCGCTTTCCAGGACCGAATACGGGATCGAGGAGTATATGTCGGTCTCTTCCGGGTCGAAATTCCCGAGTCTGAAACGTATCCTGAGAAGTCTTGCAAGTGATTCGTCGATCTCTTCTTCGGTAATCAGACCCTGGCGGACGGCTTCAGGGAGACTGGAGTACACGGCTCCGCACTCAAGGTCGGTCGTGTGCCGTACGGCGTCCGCAGCTGACGACGGGGCGTCCGGGTGGGTCCTGTGGTTCTTGTAAAAATCATCTATGGCCCCGCAGTCCGACGTGACATACCCGTCAAAGGCCGCAGCCATCGCTATGGCCTGAGGAAACACCGTCACCTTGTCCTGTGACCGTCCGACTCCGTGCAGACACTCGTTCCACCAGTTGTACGCCGGAATCCCGAGTGAAGGTACCGCAGGCGATGCATACTGCATCATGGCCGCCTTTTCTTCCAGAGAAAGCCTCGGGACAAGATCATTTATACGTTCGTCGATACCAAGTTCCGGATCAAGATACGGAAATGTCTGCGCTGCTGCGGAAGCCGCCGGAAATATTGCAAGCACGGCTACGATCGTCTTCAGAAAAGAGTGTTCCATGATATATTATGCGGTTATCAACACTTTTCCAAAGATATGATGAAGCAATGAATCAGGCAAATTTATTCCGAAAATGACTTTTTCCGGTATTTTGGCCAACAAAAAAATAAAAGCCGAAGAACAGCATCAACGGCAACGCAATGAAAAGCGAAAATTCGTATATTGTATAATCCATTATTACCTTGTTGTTTTAAAACCAATCTGCACATTGGCTAATCCTTGATTCTATTGATGATTTCTGAGGCCGGAATGTCACGCATAAGCGTGAACCCGAACCACTTTT
>CALVDQ010000029.1 GCA_944326325.1 uncultured Bacteroidales bacterium | reverse complement strand
CCCCAGTCGCTGCGCGACAGCCCCTTGTTAAGGGGCGTCACCCTCAACCGCTCCCTCTCCGGGAGCCCTGTCGCAGGTTTATATCCTGCTCCTCAATGGTGTTCGATGTAATTTAACAAGTTTAATTTCATCGAACTCACGTTAAATTTATTCATTTTTCGCGGAAATGGAAAATTGAATATGCTCTTTGCGCCTCGGCATAGCAAATTTATTTGCTCTGCGCTCGGCTTCTGCGTATATTCGCAAAAAAATAAAAGTCATGAGTTACGAAGAAAAATTCATTTTTGAAGACAGGACCCGGTGGCAGGCCTGCGGAGAAGGCATGAAAAGGCAGATCATGGGTTACGGAAAAGACCTCATGCTCGTAAAGATCGACTTTGAAAAAGGCGCTGTCGGCACAATGCACACACACCCGCACACGCAGTCATCAATGGTAGTGAGCGGAAGTTTTGAAGTAACTATAGGCGGAGAGACAAGGACCCTTCATGGCGGAGACGGATACTTCGTGGCCCCTGATGTAGAGCACGGTGTCCTCTGCACTGAAAAAGGAACGCTCATCGACACTTTCACCCCTTGCAGGGAAGATTTCCTGTAGAAGCGCAGCCTGCTGCGTCCGGATCCCAGTCCGGACTGACGTAATCACCGTCATGGTCGATGACAAAGGCAAGATAAGTGATGGGGATACCTTGTGCCAGGTACTGCTTCTCATAGAAAGTCTGTACCTGGAAAAGCGCATCCACGGCATCCCTGCCACAGACAGACGCAATCCCGCTACTGTACAGACGCTCCCGGTCAGCACCATAGATATCGGTAGATGACGCAAGTATTTCCAGGCCGTTCTGCCCGGCAATGGCTTTCGAATACTCGTGAAGATACCTGCTGTCCGTCTTCAGGTGGACTATGCCTCCAGGTTTCAGGAAGTTCCTGTATCTTGAAAGGAAAAGAGGGGAAGTCAGACGCTTTTTCTCACGTCCGATCTGCGGATCCGCAAAAGTTATCCATATCTCCGACACCTCCCCCGGAGCGAAAAGCGAACCAATGAATTCGATTCTCGTACGCAGGAATCCGACATTCGGGAGACCGTTTTCATGCGCGAACTTGGCTCCTTTCCAGAGCCTGGCTCCCTTGATGTCCACCCCAATATAATTGAAGGCAGGATTTCTCAGGGCAAGATCCACGGTATATTCGCCCTTGCCGCACCCGAGTTCCACTACAAGCGGCCGTTCTTCCCGGAAAAAGCCTCCGTTCCAATGCCCCTTCAGCGGATGGTCACAGCCCAGCACCTCGGCCGTAGACGGCTGGACCAGACAGGAAAATGTCTCGTTCTCTTTGAATTTCCGCAGTTTGTCCTTTCCCATGAGAGTTTACATCTGACGATTGTTATTGTTCGGCTTGCCTGGTTTTCCCTGACGGGACTGCCGGCCGCCCCCGTTTCCCGCACGGTTCTTTCCGTTTTTCCTGCGTTTTTTCCGGTTGTCGTCAAAACGCGTAATGCTGTCGTCCCCCACAGCGGTGACGAACTCGAGGTTCGAAGGCTCCGGCTCCGTCTTGAGAGACTCCGGCTTCTCTCCCCTCCTGTTCATCCTTATGATTTCAGCCACCTCCGATGCAGCCAGAGGGTAAAGACTGGCAAAACTGTTCTGGTCGTATGAGAAATACATGATCTCCCTGAGTATGTCAGTCTTCATCAGGTAGGCAAGCCCGTCCTGGAACTCCAGCGGATTATGCACCTTGGGTATCCTCGACTGGGCATCGATATAGGACGCTGTCTCATAGTTCAGGCAACACTTCAGCTTCCCGCACTGACCGGCAAGTTTCTGCGGATTCAAGGAAAGGTCCTGGCACTTGGCTGCGGCCGTAGTGATTGACTGGAACGAAGAAATATAGTTCGAACAGCACAGTTCACGTCCGCACACTCCCAGTCCTCCTATCAGGCCGGCTTCCTGCCTTGCACCAATCTGTTTCATCTCGATACGGATACGGAACTCCTCGGCAAACACCTTTATCAGCTGGCGGAAATCCACCCTGCCGTCCGCTATGTAATAGAATATGGCCTTGGTCCCGTCTCCCTGATATTCGACATCTCCAATCTTCATTTCCAGACCGAGTTCGGCAGCTATCTGGCGGGCACGTATCATGGTCTCATGCTCCCTGGAGATGGCCTCCTGCCACTTCTCTATATCGAACAGCTTGGCTTTCCGGTAAATACGTTTCAGGTTCGCTGTGGACGGATCTGTCTTCTTGCATATCATCTGCCTCGCCACGACGGGACCTTCAAGGGTGACAATGCCGAGGTCATGCCCGTTCACAGCCTCCACAATCACGAGATCCCCCATCTTGACGGTCTGGCCCGAAGCATTGACATAGATACCTTTGCGCGTATTCTTGAACCGTACCTCGAAATAATTCCCGTATTTTTCCTGTGCCACTCCCGGAAGCCAGTCATAAACCTCCAGTTTGCAGCAGCCCGGCCTGTAGGAACACTTCAGTTCCCCTTCGTCGGTCCGCTCCACGATACAGCCTCTCGAACAGTCGAATTGCTTTATTTCGTTAGCGTTAAAACCTTCCATAAATCAAAAATTTAAAAACATCTGCCCGGCAAGGTCGCAGAAGACCATCTTCTGGTTAACATTGCGGTCAAGCAGCATCGCCGACCTGTCTACCATTGCCAGGGCCTTGCGGCAGAACGTCCTGTTCGCACGCGCAGCCATGCCGGCATAGAAGTCCGCTTCTTCCCCAGGAATACCGGCAATATCCTGAAGATGCTGCTGGCACAGGAAAATTTTCCTGAGACACTCACCTGCAAAGATACAAAAAGCTTTCTGTTTTTCACGGGAATCAAGTCCCGCCATTCTGTCCGAAGCTTCGATTGCAGCCAGCAGGTCTCTGGAAGCAAGTCCTGTCATCAGGTCCTTGAAAATACTCATGAAAGACATATATTCCTCCCTCTCCCCCATCGCGTCCAGCGCCACGCCAATGCTGC
Organism: uncultured Bacteroidales bacterium; assembly: GCA_944326325.1. GTDB lineage: Bacteria > Bacteroidota > Bacteroidia > Bacteroidales > UBA932 > Cryptobacteroides. Next base: position 11,682 of record CALVDQ010000029.1, on the reverse strand, counting down.
CACCCGAAATGGCCGCCTGCCGTTCCGCAAGGCCGGCATCCTTTCCGAAGATCCCGGAAAGCGCTGCGGCAAGCCCGTCTTTCGGAAGAGGGAGCACCCTGTAGCTCTGGCATCTCGAGAAAACGGTCGGCAGCACCCTGTCAGGATTATGAGTGATGAAAATGAATACCGTCTTTTCCGGAGGTTCCTCAACCGCCTTCAACAGCTTGTTCGCCGTCTCGGCATTCATCTTTTCCGGAAGCCACATAAGCACCGTCTTATAACCGTCCCCTACTGGAGTCAGCGAAATCTTTTCCAGAATATACTTCGCTTCCGCAATTGCTATCACCCCCGACTTCCCCTCGATACCGAGAGCTGTATACAATTCCGATTCAAGAAAATACGGATTCTTCAGCACAAGTTCCCTCCACAATCCCAGAAACGACTCCGAGACCGGTCTTGATACATCTGTCTTCCTGCTTGTATTGACAGGGAACACGAAATGCGTATCCGGGTGTACGAGTCCGGACATCTGCCGGCAGGACCGGCACTCCCCGCAGGAATCCCCGTTCCTCCTGTCGGTACAGTTCAGATACTGGATATATGCCAAGGCCAGAGGAAGGGCTCCGCATCCTTCATTCTCATACATGAGCATAGCATGAGCTATCCTGCCGGAATCCGCCATGGACACCAGCGCCTTCTTGAGCGCCTCATTCCCGGGTATATCCGCAAACCTCATCACCTGTCCCTCTTTGCCACATAATACGCCATCTCCTCAAGATACCTCCTCGCAGGTGACTCAGGCAAGGTGGAAATGGCACCTGCGGCAGCGGAGACATAGTCGTCAAGCCGTTTCCCGGCATAGCCTATCCCGCCCTTTTCCTTCACGAACCCGATGATGCGCGAAGCATACTCCTTATGCTCATGTATCTCCCCTATCATGGCCCTTATCCCGGCCTCCTCCTCAGGGGTGGCATTTCTGAAGGCGCCCAGCAGAGGCATGGTGATCTTCTGTTCACAGATATCCACACCCACAGGCTTGCCTACATCCGAACCCGGAGAATAATCGAATATGTCGTCCCTTATCTGGAAAGCTATCCCCAGCGACACGGCATATTTCCTCACAGCTTCCTCAACCTCTGCCGGAGCATTCACCGAAATAGCTGCCGCGAGAGACGCCGCCTCGAAAAGGGATGCGGTCTTTCTGAATATTATCTTCAGGTAATCTTCTTCCTGTGTGTCACCTTTCCTGGCTTTCTGCAACTGCATCATCTCCCCTTCCGCAAGATGGGTCAGGGTCCGGGAAAAAATGGATATGAGCCTCGGACCGAAATGTCCGGCACCCTGGATCTCATTCATCGCGGCTACAAGCCAGTAATCCCCGACAAGCACCGAGACCGAAGGGCCCATAAGATAGTTCAGTGTCGGATTCCCTCTTCTGAAATCGCTGTCATCAGCCACATCGTCATGCAGCAGAGTGGCGTTGTGCAGGAGTTCCGCCGCCGCGGCGACCCGCAGGCTGTCCTCAGGAAGCGGAGCGTCCGTACAGGCCTTCGCCACCAGCAATGACAGCAGCGGACGCAGCTGTTTGCCGGAATGGGACAGAATCATGTCATTGACGCTATTGAGCAGGCCGATATCGCTCTTCAAGGCCTTCCGCATACGGAGGTCGACCTTGTTCCAGTCTTCACCGCAGAATTCTTTTAGTCTGTCGATATTCATTTGCTTCCGAAACTCCTTTGGCGTCAGAACAGGAAAGCCGCCGTAATGGTAAATCCGCCGAACCTCCCCCTGTCGAAAGCATTTTTCACCGCAGAGCCGAAACTGTCGGACAAATCTGCCTTAAAGTCATTTATTGAACCGAGATTCCAGTTGTAACGGCCGATTACCTGGAATTTCCATATCTCCAGGCCGACTCCGAGCCCGACTCCGTACTCCCAGCGGCTGATTCCTGAAGAACTCCATGTATTCTTCAGGACAGAACCGAGATTTCCCGCATCCAGCCTGTTGTTCAGCCCGTATCCGACAAACGGCGTCACATCCAGGAACGGACGGAACAGCAGCAGGTCAGGCCCCCACTGCAGCGAGACCGGAAGCTCCAGATACCCGACCGTGAGTTCCGCCCCGCCAAGCACGGCAGACTCCTCCTGGGCACCGAATCTGGAACCTTTCACATTGTATATGAGCGACGGCTGTATGGAAAAACCGAGAGGAAGCTTCACCTGCAAGGTAAGACCGGCATGATATTGGGTCATGTTCTCGGCATTGATCGTCTGCTTGCTCAGCTTCGAGAAAGTGGCCCCGCCCGTGACCCCGAACCGCAGCTGGGCGGAAGCATCCCCGACATTCAGGAATATCAGCGACAGCACGAATGCCGCCGCCATAATCATCTTCTTCATTATCCGTCAAATGTAAAAAAGACTACAATAACGCATCGAGTTTGGCCGTGATGCTGCTCTTCGGCACAGCACCCACGAGTCTGTACACCAGCTGACCGTCCTTGAAGAAAAGCAGGGTCGGAATGTTCCTTATCCCGTACTTCATCGGTGTCTGGGAAGCCTCGTCGACATTGCACTTGCCGACTATAGCCTTTCCTTCATATTCGGCGGCAATCTCTTCAACTGTCGGGGCAAGAGCCCTGCACGGACCGCACCACGTGGCCCAGAAGTCTATCATCACAGGCTTGTCCCCGCCCAGGATTTCAGCGATGTTCGCATCCGTAACTATTTTTTCCATAATAAATCCTTTTTTTAAGTTAATAAATAAAGCTGTAAGGCATACCCTCCGTCCGGTCCTCCCGTCCATCAGGTCTATGCAAAGTACAAATATACGCAGAAGCCGAGAGCAGAACAAATTTTATTTGTTCTGCCGAGGCGCAACAGTGGAACTCCAGCCCTGCACATGACCGGGCCCTGCACATTGGGCATGGAAAAAACAAGAAGCTGACTCCGGCATCAAGCAAATTTTTGCGTTTTCCGGATTTATGATTATCTTTGCACCCGCAACGGGGGATTAGCTCAGTTGGCTAGAGCGCTTGCATGGCATGCAAGAGGTCACGAGTTCGACTCTCGTATTCTCCACGAGCCCTACAGGAGAGGATAGTCCGGGAATTCCGGACTATCCTCTTTCTATTTATCCGCACCCATGTGGAGCCACGTCGGAATAATGGCATAATCGCCAAAACGGCAATGTTGACAAAAGCTACTTATGCCGGCGCACGAGCTCCTTCTCGAGGTCCGAGATCGACAGGCCCTTGTGGACAAGGAGGACAAGCAGGTGATATATAAGGTCAGAAGCCTCATAAATCATTGCGTCATCATTTCCGTCTACAGCCTCGATGACCGTCTCGACCGCCTCTTCCCCGACTTTCTGGGCAATCTTGTTTGTCCCCTTGTCAAAGAGCCTTACCGTATAGGAGCCTTCCGGCCGTTCCTCCTTGCGCCGGCGGATGACTTCCTGCAGCTCCCTGATGAATCCCTGCGACTCATCAGTCGCGAAACAGCTTACAGTACCCTTATGGCAGACAGGACCTGCCGGCTCTGCCATCACCAGGACAGTATCATGATCGCAGTCAAGGAACATTTCCCTGACATGCAGAAAATTGCCGCTAGTCTCGCCTTTTGTCCACAGGCACCTGCGGGAACGGCTGAAAAAAGTCATCTTTCCAGACTCGAGGGTCTTTTCCAGAGATTCCCGGTTTACATAGCCGAGCATCAGGACCTTGAGCGTTGCGGAATCCTGGATGACAGCGGGAATGAGACCGTCGGAAGTCTTGGCGAAATCAATGTCGCCGATTTCAAAATCTTTCTTTATCATATCCTTTCGTTTTTAACGCCTATTTTTCATTCTATAATCTGACAGGGATGCCATGCCCTGCTATCTGCCTTTTCAGGTCCGGAATCAGAATCCTTCCGTAATGAAAGACCGAGGCGGCAAGGGCAGCATCGGCACATCCGCCTTCAGGTGACAGGACCTCGATAATATGTCCGGCTGTCCCTGCCCCGCCGGAAGCTATGACAGGAATGTCCAGAATCCGGGAAAGTTCGCGGTACACATCACAGGCATAGCCCTGGCAAGTCCCGTCATGGTCCATTGAAGTGAACAGTATTTCCCCCGCACCGAGACCTTCAGCTTCCCTGGCCCAGGAAAAAAGCTCCCTGTCGGAAAAACGGCTGCCCCCGTGGGTCGTCACACGCCATGTCCCGTCCACATTCCTGGCATCTATGGCAAGTACCACGCACTGGGAGCCGAAACGTGAGGCTATCTCCCGGATAAGGTCCGGATTCCTGACTGCCGCACTGTTTACCGACACCTTGTCCGCGCCTGCCCTCAGTAGGACCGAAGCGTCTTCCGCAGTAGAGATTCCTCCTCCTACGGTAAACGGGATATTGATGTGCCTGGCAATCCGCGCGACAAGTTCCGGGAAAGCCTTGCGTCCCTCAAGGGTAGCGCTGATATCGAGGAAGACAAGTTCGTCGGCTCCCTGTGCGGAATATGCCCCGGCAAGCTCCACCGGATCCCCGACAGATTTCAGGGAAACGAAATTCACACCTTTGACCGTCTGTCCGTCCTTGATGTCAAGACATGGTATAATCCTCTTCGTCAACATATCAAAATCAGTTACAGTCCGATGAATCCGCCAAATCCGGCCAGTTCCCTGATATCTATCCGGCCCTCATATATTGCCTTGCCCACTATCACGGCCGGGACTCCGGCCTTATCCAGGGCCTCGATGTCACCGATGGAAGCCACACCCCCGCTCGCGATGATTTCCACGCCCGGAAATCCGTGCATAAGTTCCGAATACAGGTCCACGGCAGGACCGTCCAGCATCCCATCCCGTGAAATATCCGTAACGATAACGGTCGAGAGTCCCCCGGGAAGGAACCTTTCCAGAAGATCCGCGACAGAAGCCTCCGATTTTTCCTGCCAGCCGTTCACCGCGACAAGGCCGTCCCGGACATCCGCCCCGAGGACTATCCTGTTTCCTCCGTACGTTCCAAGACAGGAGATGAAAAGGTCCGGATTCCGGCAGGCCATACTGCCGCAGATAACCCTGGATGCCCCCGCATCAAATGCAGAAGAAACCGCTTGAGCGTCCTTGACGCCTCCGCCGAATTCCACTTTCAGGGATGTCCCGGACGCTATACTTTCCAGCACACGGAGATTGGCCGGGCCTGCAGACCTTGCCCCGTCCAGATCCACGAGATGCAGGAAAGTGATCCCGCAGTCCTCGAAATATCTTGCGACATCGAGGGGTTGCCCGCCGTATGTCCTGCTGCGGCCGTAGTCACCCTGAGTAAGGCGGACGCATTTGCCGTCCATTACGTCTATCGCCGGTATTATGTTTATCATTTTCCAGTAATTTTATATTATACCTCAACTCATCTTCAGGAAATTGGCTATTATCCTCTCCCCTTCGTCACCGCTTTTCTCAGGATGGAACTGGCACCCCATGAAATTCCCCTTCCGCAATGCCGAACTGAAAGGATGTCCGTATTCCGTCACAGAAACCGTATCCCCGCTGACTTCAGCAAAGTACGAATGGACAAAATACATAAAGGAATTTTCCCGTATCCCGTCGAAAAGATCCGTCTTGAGGGAGGTTATGCTGTTCCAGCCGGTATGCGGGATCTTCAGCTTTACTCCCGGCACAATGTCCGGTCTGAATCTGCGCACCTTGTTTTCAAAGATGCCGATACATCCGGTATCCCCCTCCTCCGACCATGAACACAGGAGCTGCATCCCGAGACAGATACCCAGAAGCGGTTTCTCAGTCGCCCTGACAAACCCTTCCAGGTCTTTTGCACGCAGTTTTTCCATTGCCCAGCCAGCCTCTCCTACCCCCGGAAGGATCAGGCGGTCACAGGAAGACAGCACTTCCGTATCTGATGAGAGGACGTATTCCGCGCCGAGGCGCTTCAAGGCATTCTCCACCGAACGGATATTGCCGGCTTCATAATCTATTATTCCTGTCATGACATTAACCTACTCATTCACAGACTCCCCTTGCTGCTCGGGATAGAGCCCCCGGCTTCTTTCCTTATTGCAGATTTCATGGCGCGGGCAAAAGCCTTGAACACGCCCTCTATAACATGATGGTCATTCGACCCGGCCGCCCGGATATGGAGGTTGCACTGCAGGTGCTCGGCCAGGGACTTGAAGAAATGTACGAACATCTGCGAAGACACATCACCTATCCTGTCACACTGCAGCTTCACGTCCCACTGGAAATCAATCCTTCCCCCAAGGTCGAGGAGGACGGTGGCTTCAGCCTCGTCCATCGGCAGGGAAAAACCGTAGCGTCCGATCCCGGCCTTGTTGCCGAGTGCGGTCCCGAGACAGTCTCCGAGTCCGATGGCTACATCTTCGACAGTATGGTGATCATCCGTGGAAATATCCCCGTAACAGATGACATCAAGGGAAATGCCGGCATGGAAACCTATCTGTTCCAACATATGGTTGAAGAAATGCAGGCCGGTGGCTATCCTCGGCGGGCGGAACGAATCGAGGTCCACGCGGATACAGACAGATGTCTCTCCGGTCTTCCTGAACACGGATGACCTGCGGTTCCCTGACGGGTATCCGGAATGTGCACAATACACGTCCCCCCGTCCCGTGTCATCAGCCGCACCGCCAAGGACATCAAGCACCCGTGTATTCTCCTCCGGAGTACCGACAGTAATCCTCAGGCATCCGGAGCAGCCGTACGCCGAAGACCTGTCACGGACGATGATCCCGTTCCTGAACAGGTCGGAAAAAGCCTTGTCCTTGTCCCTGAACCTGACCAGAAGGAAATTGGCATCGGACGGGAAGACTTTCTCCGCCTGCGGCAAAGACGACAGTCCGGCAGCAAGCCGTTCCCGTTCCTTTACCAGCACAGCGACCTTGTCCATTGCCGGCAGAGGGTCCGCGAGCAGCTCTTCAGCCCGAAGCTGGTCCAGGACACTTATATTATATGGGTACTTCACACGGGACATGACATCCACTATGTATTCATCCGCTATAGCAAGTCCTATCCTCAATCCTGCCATACCCCATGCCTTTGACAGGGTCTGCAGCACGATGAGACGCGGATACTGTCCCACAAGTGCCGAGAAGCTTTCCGAAGCGGCAAAGTCGATATAAGCCTCGTCTATGACCACTATCCCGTTGAAAGAATCCAGGATCTTCAGAATCTCCTCCCTGGAAAGAAGGTTGCCGGACGGATTGTTCGGGGAACAGAGAAATATTACCCTGGTGTCCGGAGCGACCCTGGAAAGCAGGGCGCCGGCATCCAGCTCGAAATTTTCCGTAAGCGGAGAATCAATGACCCTCACATCGTTCACGGCGGCAGCGACAGAATACATCCCGTAAGTAGGGACTGCCTGGACTACACTGCTATTGCCCGGAGGACAGAAAAGTCTGAAGATCAGATCGATCGGCTCATCGCTTCCGTTACCGAGAAAAATATTTCCTGCGGGGACTTTCTTCAGGACCGACAGGATCTTCTTCAATCTTCCCTGATGCGGCGAAGGATAGCGGTTGACTACCGACCCGAAAGGATTCTCGTTGGCATCAAGGTAAATGTCCATTTCTGTCTTGCAGTCGTCCCTGGCCGTAGAGTACGGGACAATGTTACGTATATTTTCCCGCAGCAGGGGGAAAATTTCCGGATTGTATGGCGTTTCTTTCATATCGACAACTGTTTCAACCTGATTTCCACGGCGTTGGCATGAGCATCGAGGCCTTCTGCCAAAGCCATGCTCTTTATAACAGGCCCGAGCCTGCGGAGCCCGTCAGGAGTGATTTCCTGGAAGGTTATCTTCTTCATGAAAGCGGAAAGGCTGACGCCGGAGCAGGAAACGGCCCAGCCGCCGGTCGGCAGTGTATGGTTCGTCCCGGAAGCATAGTCTCCGGCACTTTCTGTAGAATAGTTCCCGAGGAAGACACTCCCGGCGTTCCTGATACCTTCCGCTGTCCTGCCATAGTCAGACGTGGCAATGATAAGATGCTCAGGGGCATAGAAATTAGAGAATTCCACCATATCGTCTTCCGTGCCGAAGAGGACCGCAAGGCTTTTCTGCATCGAATCTGCAATGATCCCTTTTCGGGAAAGTCCCGCACACTGCCGTGCAAGCATGCTGTCCACAGCCTCCAGCAGACGGGCCGAAGTGGTGAGAAGTATGGCCTGGCTGTCCCTGCCGTGTTCGAGCTGGGACAGGAAGTCGGCACATACGAACTCCGGACAGGCGCTGTCATCGGCGATAATCAAGACTTCGGACGGGCCTGCAGGCATATCTATGGCACAGTCCTGCGAGACCTGCTGCTTGGCTTCCGTCACATACGAATTTCCGGGACCGAAAATCTTGTCGACCTTTGGAATGGTCTGCGTACCATAAGCCATTGCCGCCACAGCCACAGCTCCCCCTATCTTGTAGATCTCGGAAACACCGCAGATTTTCGCCGAATAAAGGATCGCCGGAGATACGCTTCCGTCCCGGGAGGCCGGAGTACACATGACGACCCTGCCGCAGCCCGCTATCCCGGCCGGGACGGCAAGCATCAGGACCGTAGAAAAAAGCGGGGCTGTACCTCCCGGTATGTATAGCCCCACATTGGAGATCGGGACGCTCCTTTGCCGGCAGACAACCCCCGGGACTGTCTCCACAATGACTTCCCGGGTTTTCTGCGCCTCATGGAACTTCCTGATATTCGCCGCCGCCGTACGTATTGCGGCTTTGAGGTCCTCCGGAAGACCGGTTCCGGCAGCCTCGAGTTCGTCAGGAGTGACCTTGAGGTCCTGCACGGATCCGGCACTGCAGCCGTCGAGAATCTTCTCATACCGGACCACTTCCCCGTCGCCGCCTCTCCGCACATCGGAGATTATGGATGAAACTGCGGACCTCACCTGCTCCGGGACACCTCTCTTCCCGCGTCCCGCAATGACGGCCCATTCCTCTTTTCCGGGATATCTGTAAATTTTCATAATATCAGCTTTTCCATTGAAAGAATAAGTATGTCTTCTGCACCTATTTCCTTAAGCCTGGCGGCCTTGTCCCAGACTTCCGACTCATCGATCACGGCGTGTATTGCACTCCACCCCTTGTCTGCAAGCGGCAGCAGCGTCGGACTCTTCATGGACGGGATGATTGCCAGAGCTTCGTCAATCCTGTCGTTGGGAACGTTCACGAGCATGTACTTCTTCCCTTTGCTCCGTATGACGGATGTAAACCGGGACATCAGCGTGCTAACAGTCTGCATTTTTTCTTCCGGAAGGCCCGGCGTGCCGATCAGTACCGCATCGGAGTCCATGACTTTCTCTACTTCGGCAAGACCGTTCTGCACGAGAGTGCCTCCGCTGCTGACGATGTCGAAGATGCCGTCGGCAAGGCCGATGGAAGGAGAGATCTCCACGCTGCCGGCTATTTCCCTGATCTCGCAATTGATGTTCTTCTCTTTGAAGTACGCCTTCAGGATCCCGGGGTAGGATGTGGCTATCTTCCTGCCCTCGAAGAACTCCGGACCGGTATACTCGATGTATTTAGGGATGGCGAGAGAGAGCCGACATTTCCCGAAACCGAGATGCTGGAGGACTTCCACAGGATGGTTGCGTTCTTTTACTTCGTTGAGTCCCACGATGCCGAGGTCGGCTATGCCGCACGATACGGTCTGAGGGATGTCGTCATCCCGGAGATAAAGCACTTCCATCGGGAAATTGGGGGAACGGGAAAGCAGGCGCCGGCTGTTTTCTTCGAGGCTGATTCCGGCTTCGCGCAGAAGTTCCACGCTCTTTTCATTCAGCCTGCCTTTGGACTGTAGGGCAATTCTTAACATAACGTGTCCGTTTTATCTTGACATATTCTATCTGTATACTGCAATGACGCTTCCACAACAATAAAAAAAAGCTTGTCGCAGACGCGGCAAGCTCCAAAAACATTCTATATTATAACATAGTCCTGCCTGCCGTCATATTCTGAATATATGATGGCGGTGATGGAGGTATGAAAGGATAAACATCATAGTGTGTAACAAGATATTTCGCCTATAGCACAAATGTAGGAATTTTTTTTCAAAAGTTATTATCTTTGCCAACTATTTTTTTGAATTTCCGGAACAAGGCATTGTCCAGGGCCCCGGAAATATCACCGTATTACATTGAATATAAAGAAGTTCAAATTATGAAGAAATGGCTTTTACAGTTTACTTCCGAAGACTGGATAATAGTGTTTGCCGGAGCGGTCATCCTGATACTGGCCGCAATTTTTCCGCAGGCGATGCCCGCAATGCCGCAGTCGCTTGACTCATGGACAGACTGGCTGTCGGCCGGATACATGTTCCTTTTCGTTCTGATTCTCACATACCTCACTTCGGCAGCCCTCGGACGGCCACTGAAATGGATATTCCCGTCCCTTGCCGTGATTTTCAGCCTTACCCTTGCCGCCCAGCTGATAGCTTCGATACCTGTTGTAAAGGAATACGGATTCGAGCCAGTGTTCTTCGCCGTAATACTCGGCCTGCTGCTCAGCAACTGCTTCAGACTTCCGGAATGGCTGAAATCTGCAGTACAGAGTGAATTCTATATCAAGATAGGGATAATCTGCCTCGGATCTACAATCCTTTTCGGAGAGGTGCTGAAATCTGGGGCATACGGACTGGCCCAATCGCTGATAGTCGTGTTCACGGTGTGGTACGTGGCGTTCTGGACAGGGAAAAAGATGAAAATCGACCCTGAAATGAATACCATGCTGGCGAGTGCCGTATCAATCTGCGGAGTATCTGCAGCGATTGCGACTTCCGGAGTGATCAACGGGGACAAGAAGAAGCTCTCTTATGTGGTATCGCTTGTGCTGATAATCGCCATCCCGATGATGTATCTGCTTCCTTGGCTTGCCGGTCTGATGAATCTGCCGCAGGAAGTGACAGGAGCCTGGCTCGGAGGTACCATAGACACGACAGGAGCCGTAGCGGCAGCAGGTGCGCTTGTCGGAGACGATGCAGGGAAGACAGCCATCATAGTCAAGTCCTCCCAGAATGTACTGCTCGGCATAGCCGCCTTCATCATCTCCATCATGTGGTCATACCAGGGCAAGGATCATCTGGAAAAACCTTCAGCCTCGGTAATATGGGACAGGTTTCCGAAATTCGTCATCGGTTTTGTACTCGCCTCGCTGGTGTTCAGCTTCTGCATGGATACGGAGACGGCAAAAGAAGTAGGCAAAGTGACAAAAGGTTTCCAGAATACCCTGTTCAGCATAGCCTTCGTCTGCATCGGTCTTGAGACAAGATTCAAGGAGATTTTCGGAAAAGAGAACAGAAAACCGCTCGGGGTATTCCTGATTGCCCAGACTTTCAATATCATCGTGACACTCGGAGTCGCATACCTGATGTTCGGGCTGATCAAGCCGTTCCTGCAGGATTTCTGATGTATTTCCGGGATTCCGGCAGACCGTACAGAAGGGAAAACCATAAGGGCGGATTCCAGACAGGCTCTCAGAAAAAGTTTCCTGACCTGGAATCCGCCCTTATAATATTATAAGGTGTATCAACACCCGCTATCTCCCCTGGCACCTGTTGCAGGACGTTGTCCTGCTCCTCAGCGGTGTCCGATGTAATTCAACAAGTTTAATTTCATCGAACTCGCGTTACTTTATCACGCAGACAGCCACGCGGTTCTCCTCCGGAGTGCCGTACGGGCTCTCTTCAGAACCCCTGTACTCCACA
>CALVDQ010000028.1 GCA_944326325.1 uncultured Bacteroidales bacterium | reverse complement strand
TGCAAGGGTGAAAACGCGAGGCAAGAGCTCACGACGGAGTATGGCGACATGCTCCGGGTACGGTCCCGGGGGCTGCAAGACCAAATATACTGACAATCAAGGGCTGCCCGTCCGATGTCAGGGGGTAGGTTGCGAAGATAAATGGCAGATTCAAAAACAGAAACCGGCTTACGGCCCCGCCTTTTTTATTTTGAAAAGGATAGCAGGGGCTATCTGATTGAAAGAAAACAGGTAATACACCGGATTGTCCATAAAGAACCATGAAACTGACATCAATGAAAGCAGCACTGGCTGTGATGTCTGCTGGGATGGTATTGGTTTCCTGCGGAAATGAAGGAGGCAGAAAGGGAATGGCTGGACAAGGTGCAGGAAAGGAACAGCCTCTATACTTTCGACAACCGCAACGCAGCCGCAATAGATTCGCTGAGGGAAGTGGTCAGCGAGGCAGTAAAAAGGCTTGACAAAGCCAGGATGGATCTCGTCAAGAGAGAACCGGCCATCATTGAAAGCCTCGGCAACTGCACAATAAAGATCAGGCAGTGAATTTCCGGTGCAGGTTCACGCCCTTGCAGAACTTAGTGGACTGTCCTATCTGCCGGCCCTGTCCTCGATCCTGGACCTTAGCCCTGCAGTATAAGGAAGATGGAAATGCTTTTCGGACATCTCCACCCACTCCAATGCAAGGTCATACTGCCCCTGGATATAGCAGGCGGCGGCAAGATTGTATTCTATGCAGGCACGTTTCTCAAGATTCTCCGTATCAAGCATGGACATCCATATATCCATTGCCTTCTGCCATTCGTATTCCTGGACATGGAAATAGGTGTCATACCACTGCTGTGAATCGTAAAGGAAGAACACAATCTCCTCCGCCCTCCATCCCGGAACGAATTTGCTTCCGGATGCACTGCCGGCAGACCTGGCCGTATTCTCCAGATCAGCCATGTCAGCTATGCTGCTTCCTCTGAACTGCAGAACGGTATCGCGTTTGTCCATCGAATCATAGACATAGAGATTCACTGAAAAAGGAACCTTTCCGGCAATATCATCTCCGGTCAGACCTGATGTGTCTCCACCGGCAAAAGACGGAGAATCGAAGAGGAAAACGACATCGGACCCAGTATCCATAAGTAAATCCAGCATCCCTGACTTATCCTGATAGTCCGCATCATACTGCTTGTCAAGACAGTAGATTGTTATCAGACTGTCTCCCGCAAAATACTCTTTCTCCAGTCTGGACACGAAAGCGGATGACATTCCGGCAACAAACAGGGAATCCTCTGCAACCCCGTCGTCAAGATACACCACAGAGATTGTCTTGCCTATAAGTTCTACTCCAGCAGCGGAAGGCTGCCTGGTCTCTATGTCCAGAAGATATGCGGAAGGTCCGCACGATATGACTGTTCCCAGCATAGCAGAGAGAACTGCCGTCCTGGCGGCAGATACAAGCCGGTTTCCGGTATACATTCCCGTTTCCATAATCGTAAAATCAAAGTGAGACAACTTCCGCTGTCAGATCATATTCATCGGCTTCCGTAATCCTTACGGTAATGAACCTGCCGCAAAGTGACTCCGGATCGGCGATCCCGTCACACCTTGCAAAAATCTCTCCATCAACCTCCGGGCTTTCGAATTCACTGCGGCAGACCAGCATTCCGTCTGAAACGCCGTCCACAATGACCTTCACCTCGGTCCCGACCCTTGAACGGTTGAACTCAAGGGAAATCCCCGCCTGCAGTGCCATCAGTTCATCAAGCCGCTTCTGTTTGGTGGAAGGACGTACGGAATCCTTGAAATGCGCGGCTCCGAAAGTACCTTCCTCCTCGGAATACATGAAGGCTCCGAGCCTTTCAAAACGGGCCTCCTGTACAAAACCGAGCAATTCACGGAATTCCCTGGTCCCTTCTCCCGGATGTCCGACTATCATTGTGGTCCTGAGGACGACACCCGGTACCTTTTCCCGCATCTTCCTTATCAGGGCACGGGTCCAGGCTCCGTCCACATTCCTGTGCATGGCGGAAAGCACCTTGTCGGATATGTGCTGAAGAGGTATGTCCATATAACGGCAGACCTTGGGATTGACGGCCATCTGTTCCAGCACGTCCTCCGGAAAATCCGCAGGATAAGAATAATGGATACGTATCCATTCTATTCCGGGCACTTCGGAAAGCCTCTGCAGCAGTTCGGCAAGAGCACGTCTGTGATACAGGTCGAGTCCGTAATAAGTGGTATCCTGGGCGATGACTATAAGTTCCCTGACACCCTTCCCGGCAAGGAGCTCGGCTTCCTCCACGAGTTCCCCGATAGGTACAGAACGGTGCCTTCCCCTTATGAAAGGAATGGCGCAGTACGAGCACCGTCTGTCGCAGCCCTCTGAAATTTTCAGATAAGCGTAATGTGCCGGTGTGGTCAGGTGCCGGCGTACCATGTCTCCGGCATCGGCACCTGCCCCGAGATAGTCCAGCAAAGGCCCGTAATCAATGGCCCCGAACCATGCGTCCACTTCCGGGATAAGTTCCGGAAGCTCGGCGCCGTATCTCTGGGACAGGCATCCGAAGACAACTATTTTCCCGACCTCTCCCCTGCCTTTCCTTTCCACAGCATCGAATATCGCGGCTATGGATTCCTCCTTGGCGTCCCCGATGAATCCGCAGGTGTTGACGAGCAGGATATCACAGGCCTTGCCGGAGGAATCCTCCGGCAAAATGCTGTACCGGCCTTCAAGACGGGCCAGTATATGTTCGGTGTCCACCCTGTTCTTGGAGCATCCCAAGGTAAGAGGCTGAAGCACGGGAAGTACAGATTCCATGGCTTGACAGTCGGTTTTATTCTTCTTCCACGGTGTCTTCCTCTCTGGTCTCGAAGTCCAGGGAAGCATACTGCTTCAGAATATTGTACCAGGTCACGACCTTTTTCATGTGAGAAACATGGAACCGGTCCTTATCGTAATCAGGAAGCGCCTTGCCGAAGAATTCCTGAAGATCCTTGTCGGCGGACCTGGACGAAGGTGCGTCATCCTCTCCGAGCACTTCCTTCATCTTCAGGAAGACTTCACGGAGTTTCACCTCCCCTTCTTCAGTGTAGATTGATATGTCTTCCAGTGTGGTTACCTTGCTTTTCATCCCGAAACAGCTCCTTTTCCTGTCTGCAAGGGATTCCACTATGACGCCGTTCCTGGCCTGGGAGAGATACAGGAACAGCCCGCTCTGGCCTGAAATGGTAAGGATTTTTGTAAGATCTGTTTTCATTTTATCATTCTTTTATTTGGTTGGCAAGATATTCCGGCAGAACGCCTCCACTTTCCGCTCAAGTGAGGATTCGTCACCGTCATTGACTATGACAAAGTCCGCGTCAGGGCGGTGTCTGCCTTCGGATATGTCTGTGAAAAGTCTCTGGTTGGCCATTCTGCGTCCTACCGTTTCCGCGTCGGAACGGTCCCGTTCCATGGTTCTTTCAAGCCGCAGTTTCACCGGGGCGTCCACGAGCAGGACCTTGTCTATCAGGTCACGGAAAAACGGCTTCTCAAGAATGACAGCCGACTCCATGACAACCCATATACAGTCTTCCGGCGTATTTTCCTTCCATTTGAGGAAATCCGTCTTTACTTCCGGATAGACAATGCTCTCAAGCAAACGGAGCTTGTCCGGATCGGAAAAGACCACGGCCGCGAGACCTGCCCTGTCCAGGGTACCGTCAGGGCGGCAAAGGTCAATTCCCAAAGCATCGGATATACGGCCGGACAGCCCCGGCACGGACAGGTACAGGTCCTTGGTCCTGGAATCCGAATCATAAACGGGAAAACCGTTTCTCCCGAGTATGGAACAGACCAGGGATTTCCCGCTACCGATGCCTCCGGTAACGGCCAGCGTCATTTTTCTGTCAGTACGCATTCGAAAATCTCCGGTACCATTTCATATTCAAGGACACCTTCCGGCAGGAATCCGGGTTCAGGGATACATTTTCTCGACCGTGAACTGATGAAATCCTCATAGTCTATCTGGAAAGTTGCCTGGCTGACATCGGAAACAAGGGGAAAGACACACTTGAAGATGACTTCCGCACGTGACGGGTATATCATCATCTCCTTGTCAGGAGGTACATTGACAGCATCTATAGGGACTTCCCTGATTATTTCCACATACCTGAGCACATCTATCGAATAATGGACCTCGCTCTCCGGAAGCCTGACTCCCTTTATCTTTTCGATCCCGACCACGCCTGCGGCCGATGACTTCAGATTCTGGAGCTTTATGGTCTCGGTAAAGACCCTGTCCACATTTTCAAGATGATAAGGTTCACCGTATATGGTTACTGAATCCGGCTCGACCTCGAGATTGTCCTGACTCATGTACTGCGGGGCGAAACTCATGGAAAGCACCGGAAAGACCGGCACCTTCTTGTGCGTCTCGTAAGGGAATCTGAAGAAAAGGGTGTCGGAAAGGAAGTATTCCACCTCCACTTTCTCCCCGTAGAGCAAATGCGCAGACTCGCTGAGCTCTTTTCTGGTAATGTAGAATACATCACCGGACTTGTAGCCGAGTGACTGTCTGTCAAAACTGATCTGGACCGGAGCCTTGCTCAGGGCCAATGCCGACTTGATGATGTTGTATCCGGATGTCCTGCACCTCGCCACCACCTCGCAGGAATTGGCGGAACGGGCCGCATGGCCTTCGATATTTCCGCAGGTGGCGACCATCTGAACCGTCAGGAAATCGGAATAGTTGAGCGACAGATTGTGTATGAGCCATATACTGAATGCCAGCAGGAGGGACAGGGAAAAAACAGTCCAGTCCCTCCCGTTGTATTTCAGTGAATCAAGCAGCTTGTGCAGCAGTTTCCTCATCGCTCCCCCGTTTCCGGACTGCTACTGCTGGGCCGTCTCGCTGAAGTCTTTCACAACAGAGTTCTTGTCCACGCGTATCTTGACATTGCTGTCCACTTCCAGAAGAAGGGTCTTCTCCTTTACTTCCACGACAGTACCGTAGATGCCTCCTATAGTCACGACCTTGTCGCCCTTCTTGAGTCCTTCACGGAACTTCTGGAGTTCTTTCTGCTGTTTTCTCTGCGGACGGATCATGAAGAGCCACATCACCACGAAGATGAGGATCAGCATTATCCACATGGACCACGAACTTCCGGCTGCCTGCTGAGCACCGGTACCGGCCTGAGCCTGTAACAAAGTAATGAAATTCATTTTTTTTCGGATTTAATTATTTTATCGATGATTGTAATGTCCATTGATTGACAGCTTCCTGGCTGAGGCTGCCGTTTCAAAGAAGCCCTTTTCCGGATTTCACGATCTGTCCTTCCTGAGACATCTTCTGGATCAGCCTGTCCAGTATCCCGTTCACGAAAAGCTTGCTCTTCGGAGTGCCGAAATACTTGGATATCTCCACATACTCGTTGATCGTGACCTTGACCGGAATCGTAGGGAACGCAACCGCTTCAGCCAGACCGAGGATAATAATGCACATATCCGTGGATACGATACGGTCGTTATCCCAGTTTGAAACGGATTCCGAAACCATGTCATAGTATTTCCGGTAGTTAAGATAACCCGCTCTGAGGAGGTTCCGGGCGAAAAGCCTGTCATCCTCGACGTCCGGCCCCTGTTTTGTCTCGCTGAGGTAAAGGGCCGGAAGAGACCATCTGCCTCCCCTGCCGAGCGACTCAAGGGTCTTGCAGACATAAGTCAGTGCATACGGAAGGTCTTCCCCCCAGTATATCGACATTTCCTCGAGAATACTGGCAAGGTCGTCATTGTCAACGAACTCTTCTTCGAAAATGCGTATGAAGAGTTTGCAGTCCGCCTTCAAAGATGATTCCGGAGACTGCATATAGGCAGCATAATAATCCTTAGTGACTATGGAGTTGAATATCTTTTTAAGAACCAGGTCGTACTGGCTCCACGAAAATTTCTTCTTCCTGAACAGTTTCTGGAAATCCGGATCGGAATCCAGCAGCTTGGCCAGGGCATTGTCCGCAAACCTTGTATTAGGATTCTTCTCTTCCTCTGTAGGGTTGAACTTCCTTTTTGCCGCATATATCCTGTCGGCAGCGATTTCCGTAAGAGGAGAAACTGTCCCGAGCATAAAAAGATAGAGGTCCCTTGTCGCTTCGCAGGAAGCTTCAAGCTGCGCTTCCGCTTCAGCCAAGGATGAATTTCCCTTCAATTCACTACTGTACAATGTTTTAAAGACCTTTATCCTTAAAATACGTCTGTTGAGCATAACGTCGAGTCAAATTTTTTACAAAGATAATCTCATTTTCAGAAAAATACCCTATCTTTGTAAAGTTTTACTAAAAAATATTGCAATGTACAGCGAGGAATTTGATGAAGCCAATGCACAGGAGCGTTCGGGAGAAGATGTTTACTCAAAGCAGGTAAGAGCGGGAAAACGCACATATTTCTTTGATGTAAAGGCAACAAGGGGTAATGATTATTACTTGACGATCACTGAAAGCAAGCGAAGGATAGAAAAGGACGGACGTTTTGCATACGACAAGCATAAGATTTTCCTTTACAAAGAGGATTTCGACAAGTTCGTGGGCAGTCTTCAGGAGATGGTGGACTACATCAAGGCAAACTGCCCGGTATCTGAAACAGAACCTCGCAAGGACGATACTGAAGACGGTTCCTACAAGGCAGACGTGAATTTTGACGAACTATAGCAGGACCGAAGACATAGCAGACATTTGAGGGTGATCCAAAAGGAATTTTGGGTCACCCTCTCTCTCTTTCTCTTTATTCGGAGTTCTGACGGAGACTAGTTTCAATTGTCTGACTCCCGCAAAGGGAAAAACATTTTGACCCACCTCCTTCTTTCCGGCATTCCGGCAGGACAGCATACATATGTCCGCAGGATTTTTTGTAACAAATCCTGGCTTCATCCGTCTTTTGTCTGGAAGCGGACGGGACAGGACACCGGAGGGAAACGATATACAATGGAAAAAGAAGAATTCAAAAGAATCTGGATGCCTTTAAGAAACGAGTTTTACGGCACTGCCTTTTCGATCCTTGGATCGGAACAGGACGCGATGGATGCCGTCCAGGACCTTTACATAAGATTATGGAACATCAGGGACAGGACAGGCGGACTCACCTCCCCCTTGGCGTACGGGCTCACGGCCATACGCCGCATCTGCCTCGACAGGCTGCGTACCTCTGCGGTCCGAAGACAGGCCGGAAACATCGACGACTTCCTAGATTCCATCGACTCCGGGGTGTTTGCCGCAGACTGTCGTGACGCAGAAAAGGAACTGATCGGCAGGGAGACTGTGGAAAGTCTGGAAAAAGCCCTCGGGGAGCTTCCCGAAAATTGCAGGAAAGTCGCAAGAATGCGTTTTTTCAGACAGATGGAATATGCGGAGATCATGGAAAAGACAGGATATTCGTACATTAATGTCAGGGTACTTGTAAACAGGGCCCGGAAAAGACTCTCAGAAGCATTGTATCATGGAAACAGAAGATAAGGCAAAGGTTCCGGCAGACCTGGAGAGCAGGATATCGGAACTCATAGATACCATGGATGCAGCGGAACGGCTTGCAGTCCGTAAGAAACCGCATTGCAGTCCCGTATGCATATCCGCTGTAGCGGCGGCGATCCTTGTTGCATCGTTGCTCGGCATAAGATTGCGGGAAACGAATGTTCCGGCCGACACATTCTCAGACCCGGAACTGGCATATTCAGCAGCCGAAAAGGCCCTTTACGACATAACGGGAATGGCAGGCAAAGCCATGGACAGGGCCGGTAAGGCGGAAAAAGCGATAGTCAGGACTAAATCAATATTCGACTGATGAAAAAGATAATTTCAATTTGTACTGCAATCCTGGTCTCCACGATTGCCTTCGCACAGCAAGGGAAGGAGTTTTACAACAGATACGCCGGGAAAAACGGGGTGGATGCCGTATATATCTCGCCGGAAATGTTTGCGCTGATAAAATCCATACCGGATATCAATGTCGAGGGAAAAGACGTGGACCTTGGAAAGGTGATAAAGACTCTTGACGGGATGTATATCCTTGACATTGAGAATGAAAAGATCGCCGGGGAACTATCCGCCGACATCAGCAGGATGACAAGCGAAAAGAGGTTCGAACTGCTGATGGAAACAGTGGAGGGTGACGGGACGTCCATGCGGATTTACATCGTAAGGAAGCAGGACATTGTCACCGATCTGCTGATGCATGTCAGGGAGAAGGGGTCAGCTTCCGTCATCAGCATAAGTGCCACCATGCCGTTCGAAGATCTGAAGAAGCTTCTGGCGGGGGCGATTGACTAGTAGTCTGGCGGCTACATATACTGGGGCGCCTCGGCATAGCAAATAAATTTGCTCTGCGCTCGGCTTCGACGATATTTAGCCTGCGGCTACATATACTGGGGCGCCTCGGCATAGCAAATAAATTTGCTCTGCGCTCGGCTTCGGCGTATATTTGCAGAAAAGTTATGGAGCAATGAAAAATTACGGGTTCATCAGGGTGGCGGCAGCCGTACCGTCCGTCAGGGTAGCGGATACCGCCTACAACGTATCCGGAATATGCAGGATGACAGACCTCGCTGAAAAGAGACAGGTGTCCATCCTGCTTTTCCCTGAATTGTGCGTTACTGGATATACCTGCGGGGATCTTTTCGGCCAGAGGCTCCTCATAGATGAGGCGGAAAAAGGCGTGAAGGAAATAATGGAATTCACCAGAGGCAAATCCGTAACCGTGATAATCGGGGCGCCGGTAAGTTTCAGGGGAGGGCTGTACGATTGTGCCATAGTCCTTAAGAACGGAAACATCAAGGGTGTGGTCCCCAAGATATGGCTCCCGAACTACAATGAATTCTACGAGGCCAGGTGGTTCTCTTCCGGAAGCGATTTCCTGAATCCGCGGGCTGCGGTTACCGGCCGGAATATCGTGAACGGAAAAGATTCAGTAAGAGAAGGGTTCCCCGACGAGATCGAATATGCCGGATTCCGGTGCAACATATCCCCGAACCTCCTTTTCGAGACGGACGGGACTATATTCGGGATAGAGATATGCGAAGATATGTGGACTCCGGTCCCGCCTTCCACCTATCATGCACTGGCCGGAGCACAGATCATTTTCAACCCCTCCGCAAGCAACGAGGTAGTATCGAAGCACGAATACAGGAAAAGCCTCATGAGCCAGATTTCGGCAAGGAATGTGTGCGGATACGTCTATGCTTCTTCAGGGTTCGGGGAATCGACGCAGGACCTTGTATTCGGAGGAGCGGCCTTGATCCATGAAAACGGTATCCTGATGGCTGAGAGCGAAAGGTTTTCCACAGAACCGTCCATGACCGTTGCAGACCTCGACACGGAAAGGCTGGATATCCAGCGGCAGAAGATCAGTACATTCTCCGCCGTATCCCCGGACGGCACATTCTCGGCCGCGTACAGGAACCTCTATTCGCTTGTCCGGCTTGGCGGACATGCCGTCACTGATTTCGGCTCATGCCTGTACCGGCACATCGAAAAAAATCCATTCGTACCCGCCGGAAACGAGGAGGAGACATCACTCAGGTGCAGGGAAATCCTTGCGATACAGGTGACAGGACTTGCTTCCAGGCTCGCGCATATCAGGACAAGCTCTGCCGTTGTCGGCATTTCGGGCGGACTTGACAGTACGCTTGCCCTGCTTGTCACCGTGCTCGCCTTCGACAAGCTCGGGCTGGACAGGAAAGGAATCATAGGCATCACGATGCCGGGCTACGGGACTACGGACCGTACCCATGACAACGCGGTCGGCCTTATGGAAAGCCTGGGGATAACCCGCAGGGAAATACCGATCCGTGAAGCCTGCGACATACATTTCAAGGATATCGGACACGACAGCAGTATCCACGACACCACCTACGAGAACTCCCAGGCAAGGGAGCGCACCCAGATACTGATGGATGTGGCCAACAGCGTCTGCGGGATAGTCGTCGGTACAGGGGACCTGTCTGAACTCGCTTTGGGCTGGGCGACATACAACGGAGACCACATATCGATGTACGGAGTCAATGCAAGCATACCGAAAACCCTCGTAAGACATCTCGTCAGATGGTGCGCCGACAACCGTTTCGACGGTGCGGCCAGCGAAGGAGCGAGATCTTCGCAGGAGATCCTCTACGACATTATCGACACACCTATCAGCCCGGAGCTTCTTCCTGCGGACGACAAAGGGAACATAAGCCAGAAGACAGAGGACATTGTCGGTCCCTACTCTCTCCACGACTTTTTCCTTTATAACTTCTTCAGGAACGGCTATGCACCGGATAAGATATATTTCCTTGCCTGCAAGGCCTTTTCCGGCACCTACGACCCGGATACGATAAAAAATTGGCTGAAAACCTTCGTGAAAAGATTTTTCAGCCAGCAATTCAAGAGATCCTGCCTTCCGGACGGACCGAAAGTGGGCACCGTATCGTTGTCTCCGCGCGGGGACTGGCGTATGCCTTCCGACGCATCCTGCCGCATCTTCCTTGAAGACGCGGAAAAGTCATAGCGATGCTATCATACGGCCGAAGATAAGGGACATCCTGTCAGCGGCGGCGTCAGCGGCGGCGACCACATCGTCTCCGTTGTTCTCGTAATCTTCCGCATAGTCGTCGTGAGCCTCA
Source organism: uncultured Bacteroidales bacterium (assembly GCA_944326325.1). Taxonomy (GTDB): domain Bacteria; phylum Bacteroidota; class Bacteroidia; order Bacteroidales; family UBA932; genus Cryptobacteroides. The sequence continues at coordinate 4,590 of CALVDQ010000028.1, read as the reverse complement.
TTGGTAATCACGGACATACCGAAGACCGGGATGGATGCATGGCGTGCCGCGATGACCTCCGGAATGGTAGACATACCGACGGCGTCCGCACCTATCATACGGAAATACTTGTATTCCGCCGGGGTCTCGTAAGACGGGCCGGTGCCTGCAAGATATACACCCTTTTTAATTTCAAGGCCTTCCTCTGCCGCTATCTTCTCCGCTAGCCGAATCAGGGACGGATCGTAAGGACGGGTCATGTCAGGGAAACGCGGGCCGAACTCTCCGAGGTTCTGCCCTACAAGCGGATTCGGCAGAAGGTTGATATGGTCACGGATTATCATCAGGTCACCTATCCTGAAGCTGAAATTCACGCCTCCCGCAGCATTCGATACGAAAAGCCATCTGATCCCCAACCTTTTCATCACCCTCACGGGGAGTACCACGAGTTCCATCGGATAACCTTCGTAGTAGTGGAAACGCCCCTGCATGGCCACCACCGTCTTGCCTCCGAGCCGTCCTACTATGAAATTGCCTTTATGGCCTATTGCCGTGGACACCGGAAAACCCGGTATTTCCCTGTACGGTATGACAATCCTGTCTTCAATCCTGTCGCCGAGCTTGCCAAGCCCGCTGCCCAGGATTATGCCGACTTCCGGTTCCGCGTTCCCGATCCTGCTTTTCACAAAATCGGCCGCCTTTTCTATCCTTTCTATTCTCGGATCCATAAAAAAAAGATTTCTGTTATTGAGATTAAGATATTGTCCTTTCAGCCTATCCTCCGGAGTACCTTCCTCGCCCGGGCGAGGATCTCCTCCTCCCCGGCCACCTGCCGGTGCCTCATCAGGAACTTTCCTCCGCATATAACCGAGTCCACGCAGTCACTGTGGGCGGAATATACGAAATTGGCGAGGAACGGGGCATTGGAAAGGAAAAAGGTACTGTCCGTGTCGATTATGAGTATGTCCGCGAGACAGCCGGCTGCGATTCTCCCGCAATCCAGGCCGAGTGCTGAAGATGCGTTGGATGTCGCCATGGCAAGAAGCTCGTCGAGAGGCATTGCCTGAGGGTCATTCCGCCACGCCTTCTGCACCAGTGCGGCAGTCTTCATCGCTTCAAGCATATCCAGGTTGTTTGATGAAGCGCATCCGTCGGTACCGAGGCATATATTTATTCCGGCATCCCTCATCTCGTTATATCTGAACCTGTAGCCGGAAGCGAGCTTGAGATTCGAATTTATGTTGTGGACACAGGTCACTCCCCTCTCCGCAAGAATCCTTATATCATCGTCATCCACCCAGAGTGTATGCGCGGCTATGACGTCCGGACCGAGAATGCCGAGCCGGTCAAGGAACCTGACAGGGCTTTCCCCGCGGGCAGCCTTGCAGTCCATAACCTCCTTTTCCGTCTCGCTCAGGTGGACATTTATCTTCACTCCTTTCTCCCTGGCGAAACCTGCAGCCCAGGACATAAGTTCCTCACTTACGGAATAGACCGAATGTATGGCTACGGAGAAGGTGATATTGGCCGGCCAATTGGCGGAAGCGTTGCAGACGTCCACGCACTCCTGCATCTGCCGTTCCCTGATCCCGGTATCGTAATGGTCAAGGTTCACATAAGACAGCACAGCCCTGAGTCCCATCTCTTCCACAGCCTTCTCGGCTGCAGGGACATGCCAGTACTGGTCGTAAAACGTCGTGGTACCGGTCCTGATCATCTCCAGGCAGGCCACTTTGGTCGCCCAGTATACATATTCCTCGTCAATCTTGGTCTCCTCCTTCCATATCCTGTCAATCCAGTCGGAGAAACAGACATCCTCTCCGACACCCCTGAGCATGGTCATCGCCGCGTGAGTATGGGCATTGACCAGCCCGGGCAGGGCGACCTTCCCGGTACAGTCCATAATTTCCGTATCAGCATCTCCGGAAAGTACAGGGCCCCCGCCGGTAGGATAAACTCCGGCTATGATGTCATTGTCGACATAAATGTCACATTCCCTACCTCCGCATAATATGTTTTTCAAGAGAATCCTGCCCATGGCCAAATAAAATTTCCGCTAATATAAGAAACAGTTTCCAAACTTGATGCAGGCAGGTACGTCGGGACGCGAGGAAACCTTAAAAATGCTCCGCCGTACGTCCGGAAAACATTTATTGAAATTTATATCCGGAAAATTCAGGACAGATTCTATCTTTTTTTGTAAATTTGACGCCGCTATAATTTTGTGGAACCAGTTTAAAAACCGGATATAAAATGGCATTCAAAGGGACAATAGAAATAGACACGCAGAGGTGCAAGGGATGTTCCGTCTGCATAGAGAACTGTCCGAACAAGTGCATACAGTTGTCCAAATCAGTGAACAGCAAAGGATACAGATATGCGGAGCTCGCGAACGACCGGTGCATAGGATGTGCAAGCTGCGCAATCGTATGCCCGGATTCGGTAATTACTGTATACAGGGTAAAAATCTGAGGCTATATGGCAGAAAAGATATTATTGAAAGGAAACGAGGCTATAGCCATCTCGGCTATACGCAACGGGGTGGACGGATATTTCGGCTACCCTATCACCCCGCAGTCCGAGGTGATGGAAACCCTTATGAAGGAAAAGCCGTGGGAGACTACCGGAATGGTGGTGCTCCAGGCGGAAAGTGAAGTCGCTTCCATTAATATGGTATACGGCGGGGCAAGCTGCGGCAAAAAGGTCATGACGTCTTCAAGCAGTCCCGGAATCAGTCTCATGGCTGAAGGCATAAGCTACATTGCAGGCGCGGAGCTGCCGTGCGTGATCGTGGATGTGATGCGCGGAGGCCCGGGTCTGGGGACCATACAGCCGAGCCAGAGTGACTACAGCCAGGCGGTAAAGGGCGGAGGCCACGGAGACTACCACTGCATCGTGATAGCCCCGGCGTCTGCACAGGATATGTATGATTATGTGGACTGGGGTTTTGACCTTGCCTTCAAGTACAGGAATCCTGTAATGATACTTGCCGACGGCATCATCGGCCAGCTGATGGAAAAGGTCGAGATCCATCCGGTAAAGCCGAGACGCACAAACGAAGAGATCCTTCAGGCTGCCCCATGGGCGACCACTGGGAAAAAAGGCAGGGAACGGAACGTCATCACTTCCCTTTCGCTGGATGCCACGACCCAGGAAAACTTCAACAGGAAGCTTGCCGCCAAATACGAGGCCATCAAAGAGAATGAAGTGAAATTCTCCAGCTACTGTACTGACGACGCCGAATACCTTTTCGTAGCTTTCGGCTGTTCTTCGAGGATATGCGAGGCCGCCACGGACCTGCTGCGCCAGGAAGGCGTTAAGGCAGGACTCATCAGGCCGATAACCCTCTACCCTTTCCCCGAGAAGGAGATAGCAAGACTGTCCTCACAGGTAAAGAGCATCCTGAGTGTAGAGCTGAACCTCGGACAGATGGTGGAAGACGTAAGGCTCGCGGCAAACGGCAGATGCCCTGTAGGTTTCTACGGCAGACAGGGAGGTAATGTCTACACTCCGGAAGAGATAGTGGAAGTATTCAAGAAATTCAACAATCTGGACTAAAACGAGAGATGGACACTTTGGATATTAAAAGACAGGAAAACATAGTCTACAGGAAACCGGCCCTGATTACGGACAATACCATGCACTATTGCCCGGGGTGCTCGCACGGGACCGTGCACAAGCTCATCGCCGAAGTGATAGAGGATATGGGAATCCAGGACAGGACCATAGGTATCAGCCCTGTGGGATGTTCGGTGTTCGCATACAACTACATCGACATAGACTGGCAGGAAGCCGCTCACGGGCGGGCTCCTGCACTTGCCACAGCTACCAAGCGGCTTTGCCCGGACAAATATGTCTTCACCTACCAGGGGGACGGCGATCTGGCATCAATAGGCGCCGCCGAGATAATCCATGCCTGCAGCCGCGGGGAAAACATAGTGGTCATATTCATCAACAACGGTATCTACGGCATGACGGGCGGGCAGATGGCCCCTACGACACTGCTCGGGATGAAGACATCCACCACTCCATACGGAAGGGATGCCAAGCTGAACGGCTTTCCTCTTAAAATCACGGAAATGCTGGCTGCCCTTGACGGCACTGCGTATATTACAAGGCAGTCTGTACACACCGCGGCTGCCGCACGCAAGGCAAAGAGCGCTATCTGGAAAGGTTTTGAATACAGTGCCAAAGGCATCGGGCTGTCTTTTATCGAGATCGTCTCCACCTGCAATTCCGGATGGAAGCTTTCTCCGGTGGAAGCCAACCGGTGGATGGTAGAGAATATGTTTGCCAAATATCCTGTCGGCGACATAAAAGATATAGGGAACAAGTAATCGGCACACCGCGAGGCGTCGAAGGCGAACGACGAATACCGCAGTTTACTTGCGTAAATGAGGATATGAGGATGTGACGCCTGACGCCGAGATCGCGGAAACATATCGGTTTTTTTGGTTTATTTTGCGTGAGGTCAAGGAAGGCAAACGACGAATACCGCAGTTTACTTGCGTAAATGAGGATATGAGGATGTGATGCCTGACGCCGAGATCGCGGAAACATATCGGTTTTTTTGGTTTATTTTGCGTGAGGTCAAGGAAGGCAAACGACGAA
>CALVDQ010000027.1 GCA_944326325.1 uncultured Bacteroidales bacterium | reverse complement strand
GGGCAGGAGCAGGTGGCCGGTGACTACAATATCCGCAGCATCCCGCGTTTCATGCTGTTCGATGCCGGCGGACGTATTGTTACGGTCAATGCACCGCGTCCTTCCACTCCGGACATCAGGACTATTCTTGAGGACCTCCTGAAATAAGTCTCCAAACGCTTTTACAGCCCCAGCTCGACCTGGAACCGGAGACTCCAGCGGTCATCAAGCGGAGCCGGAGTGAACTGGTCACGGTAATTGTACGAAAGGTCCAGCTGGACCTTGAGACTGTGTCCGATAATATACCGGGTCACTCCGAGCGTGCTCTGGTTCCATGTCCTGTATCCCAGAAGCGGGCTGACTCTGTCATCAGGCATCATAGTGGAATTTCTCAGGGCGACTTCCCATTTCCTGTCGAAAAGGTAGCTTGCCTGGACGTTCACTCCGCATCCGGTATAGATGAATGTGCCGTTATCTCCGAAAAGAGGGTTTCCGCTGCCCGGAAGATGGCGCCCCATGTAATCGGCATTGAAGGCGAATCCTCTGTATTTCAGCACCAAGTCCGCATAGTATGAACCTATGTTCCTCGAGGTCCCGTCCGGAAGCATGTCACCCTTGAATCCCTGTGTCAGGACGGCGTTGTGGTTGAACGAATATCCTCCGGCAATCATGAGTTTGACCCGTTCTTCGAATTCGGTATCTCCTTCAGTATATTCGCCTTTCGCATGGAAACGCCCGAATGGGAAAAGTTCGAGTCTGCCGGTATAGTCGAGTCCCGCAACGTCAGAGCTGCCCCAGTTCCTGCCTTCTCCCATCGTGACTGAAGCGAGGGTGGCAAGGGCGAAGCCTTCATAAGTCCCGTAATGGTATTCCCCGAAGAAGCCGAAGTCCCTGTCCCCGCCGAATTCGCTGTTCACGATACTCCTGTCCACGAACTGGAGTGCGCTGGACGAATTGATCCTGGCCCTGTTTGTCTTGAGTTTTGTCTGGCCGAATCCGAGGTTCCAGTCGGAATTCGGTCTGAAATATACAATAGCGTCGCGTATGATGTTCACCTGTCCGTTCGGCCTGTTTTCGGCATCGTAAGGCGAGAATCCGAGCTGTATGGAGTAAATGAATTTCGGGGAGAACAGATACCCGTCAAAACGCAGCCTGAGCCTTTTTATCTGCGCCTCTGTTTCCGACAGTGAGAAATTGTCGTTGAAATGCAGTCCTACCATGTTCTGCATCCTGAACCTTATGGTCAATTCGTAAGAATTGTCCTTGGGCCGGAATGTAATACCTTTTCCCACCTCGATATTAGGAAGGTTTTCGATCTGTTCGAGGAGTTCCTGAGTGTGGTCGAGCGAATCTGTGAGGAAGGTCTCTATCTTCGATGTCTGTGCCGAAGCCATGCCCACACTTATAGCGGCAACTGTAATGATTGCAGTCAGTCGTCTCATTCTTGATTCAAGGTTATATAAGATGATCGCATCCTCAAAAATAATCCAAAAATCCTTAATTGCAAAATTTCTTCAGACAGACAGACCGACCTCCAACGGCAATAGTCAACCGGACCGTGACCGGAACATCCTGAAGCCGGAAATTTCCATTTGCCGGAATAAGATTGTATTTTTGCTGTATGTGACAAGAGAACAACATCAGACGCTTATGATAGAAAATCTGCTTATGCCGCTCGTGGCTGAAAAATTCAGGAATGATGGAAAGTACAGGACAGGACACATTAGGGTGATAAATCCTCTTCCTGGAAGAAGGGTGCTCGGGGTGCATATCCCGGAGATGAGGAAACTTGCCCGGACGCTTGCCGCGCGGGAGGATGCGCCGGAGCTGATATCCGGTTTTGAAGCTGGAGCAGCCTGTGAGAAACAGTCAGGCCGGGGTGCTGCCGGTGCGCTTGCCCAGGAGGAGCTGCTGGTCTGGGGGATGATGATCAATTGTATGAAATCCGGCGACAGGCTTGCAATGATGAGGAATTTCGTGCCTCATATAGACAATTGGGCAGTGTGCGACACATTCGTGCCCGGGGCGAAATGGTTTTCCCGTGTGGACGAGGCCTGGGACATATTATGCGGCTATTTCGCCTCCGACAGGGAATTTGAGGTGCGTTTCGCTGTCATCATGTCCATGTGCCATTTCCTGGATTTGAAGTGGCTGCCGCGCATTTTCTATCAGTTCGACGGTCTCGACTTTCCGGGAATCAGGTCAGAATATGTGAGTCTGAAGGATGCAGGGCGTTCAGGCGGACCTGAAGCTGTGCTGGCTTCCGGAAAGGGGATAGCTGCGGGGGAATCACCGTATTATGTGCGTATGGGAGTGGCATGGTGTCTTGCTACGGCGCTTGCCAAGTTCCCTGACGATACCAGGGCTTATCTCAGGCATTCCCGTCTGCCTGAAGATGTACTGCGTCTGTATGCCCGCAAGGCCAGGGAATCCTTCCGTACGCGTGACATTTCCCCGTTCTGAATACTGCATCGGAGCCGGAGCTGCTTCGGGACTTTTCTTTTCCGGGAATCTGAAAAAAATCCGTTTTTCCTGTAACATTTCCGTACCGGCATCAGTCTAACAAGCGGATTTTAAAATTAAACTTGTTATGGACTTGAATGTTTTGAGTTTCATGAACGATGTCGTTCTGCCGATTTTCATTGTCGTATTCCTGCCGGTAGTCATAGTACTGATTGTGCAGATTTTCAGGAACAGGAATCTGGCCAGGAAAACGGATGTCATCAAACTGGCCATAGAAAAGGGGGCCAATCTGGATGTGAACAAGATGATGGAGGCATTGGAGAGTACAGGAAAACGCAGGAAAGGGCCGGTGGGCAAATCCCAGTATCTTCTGGAGAAAATGACTACGGGCATTATCCTGTTTCTGACAGGGCTTGCCGTTATCATCGTCGCGGCACTGACCGGAGCAATCGTTCCGGAAGGAAAATGGGCCTTTTATCTTTTCGGGACTGTTGTCTCCATCGTTGGGGCCGGACTCCTGACAATGTTCTTCGTGGGCCGGAAAATGCTTCCGGAAGACAAGGCTGAATAGGCAGGGAAATGACACGGGAACAGTTCATAGGTCTTGTGGCTGAAGAGCAGGAATCGCTGCGGCGGTTCCTGTGCGTGTTATGCGATGGTGACCGTGTGGCTGCCGATGACCTGGCACAGGAGGCTCTCCTGAAGGCATACATGTCATATACGGGCTTTGAGGGACGTTCCAGATTCAGTACGTGGCTTTTCAGGATAGCTTATAACTGCTTTTGCGACTGGAAGAAAAGCCGGCGCCTGCCTGTCGGGAAGATGCCTGATGACAGGATTTCCGACGATGCCTCCGACAAGGCTTTCGCGCACCAGAAACTGTATCTTGCCATAAACTCCCTCTCGGACAGGGAAAGGACGGCTGTCCTGCTTTTCTATATGGAGGACAAGTCCGTGAAAGACATAGAAGCCATAACGGGAATGTCGTCCGCTGCTGTAAGGACACTTTTGTTCAGGGCCCGCAGGCATCTGAAGGACTTTCTGGGAAAGGACAGTGTCTGATGTCAATTTGTCGAACCGGAGTTAGAATAAAATAGCCGTTTATGAATACAGATAAGAAAATAAGGGATTTTTTCATGTCTTCCAGACCGGAATATGATGACAATGATGCCTTCATGCGCGAGTTCGAAAGGCAGTCGGCCATGCTTCCGCAGCCGGCTTCCATGAACACTCCCGAGGATATGGAAAAGGCGGAGAGACTTCAGACCCTCCGCCGCGTATCTTCAATGATAAGAAGGACATACCACATCGACGCCGTAGTGACTTCCGCTGCCGCAATAGCGGTATGCCTTCTGTGTTTTACACTGGTCCTTTCGGCCACTATCATTTTTCCATTGTTCTGACCAGATTTACCATCTCAATGGCTGTGGTCATGGCATCGAAGCCCTTGTTTCCGGCTTTGGTGCCGGCCCTTTCCACGGCCTGCTCGATGGAATCGGTGGTGAGTACCCCGAATATTACCGGGACACCTGTTTCCAGCCCTGCGAGGGCGATGCCTTTCGTGGTTTCATTTGCCACCATGTCGAAGTGTGGGGTGGCACCCCTGATTACGGCACCGAGACATACTACAGCGTCATATTTTCCTGACTGCGCCATCTTCCTGGCTATGAGCGGTATCTCGAAGGCTCCCGGTACCCATGCCACCTATGGAGACAGTGAATGCCGTGCAATGATTGTCCGTGTTCTCGTCCACCATCTGCATCAATCCGAGTTTCGTTGTCAGCCCGTGACTCATGGGCATGCATATCAGCCCTTTGCCGAAGGTCGCCATGAAATTCACATTGTCCCTGCCGGCATATCTTGCGGCACATATCAGGTCTCCTGGGACTTCGTGTTTCCGTCATAGTAGCCGCACCAGACCGCCGACATGCCCAGCTCTTCGAAGCACCGCCGCAGCAGACATCTCACCGCCTCCGGTATGAGGCCCTGTCCCCAGTACGGCCTGCCTATCCAGTAACCGATTTCGCCTTCGTCCGCCTTCATTTCAGCGCTGTGAAGGCCTTCCCCGAACATAATTCCCGCGCTTCCGACAGGCTCTCCGGTCTCCTTCAGGACCACCGCATAAGTCTCCGGGGCGGAAAAGACCGTACGGATTACTTCCAGGCTGTTTTCCACGGAAGTATGGGGCGGCCATCCTGCCGCCAGTCCTATCCCGGGGTCACTGGCGTATTTGTACAATGCTCCGGCGTCGGATTCCAGCCACGGCCGGAGAACCAGCCTCCGTGTCACAATGTTCGGTCCAGGTAATTTCATGATTTACAATATTTTTAAAAACAAGGCGGCAACTTCACTGAAAACAAATATACGCATTTGTCTCCAACCGGCGCATATTTTTATACCTTTGTAGGCGGACCGGAAACGGACATGCCTGAGGTCGGGATGCCGGGATTCCGGATTATGGCAATGGAAAAGGTAACACGAAGGTATATTCCGGGACGGAAGTTCATGGCAGGGCTCTTCTCCGTCTCCATGTTTTTTACCGGTCTTTCCGCAAATGCCGTCGGCCATCCGGATTCGCTGGCCGTGGCGGAAAAGCGGGACAGCATCAGGGAATCTGTGATCACTGCCGAAAAATATGCCGGGGAGGAGTCCCGCAGCCAGACAGGACACAAGCGGCTCGAGGAACTCGACTTTATATACGGGAATGTCGTATTCAGCTCTCCTGACCTTATAAAGGCACTCCAGAACCTTCCGGGAGTGAATCCAGGGACGGAACTGATGTCCGGACTTTACGTACACGGGGGCGAGGGCTCGGACAACCTCTTCCTTCTTGACGGTGTTCCCATGTACCAGATAAGTCATCTCGGAGGCCTTTTCTCCTCGTTCAATACAGACGTCGTGGACCATCTTGACTTCTACAAGAGCGGATTTCCGGCGCGTTACGGGGGCAGGATGAGTTCCGTGGTGGATGTGTCCACGAAGGACGGCGATCCGGAAGAGTATCACGGCTCCTTCATGATAGGGCTGATTGACGGGCGGCTTCAGTTCGAAGGGCCGATAGTCAGGGGAAAGACATCTTTCAATGTCGCTTTCAGGAGGAGCTGGATGGACGCCGTGCTGGGGCCTCTCACCTCCTTTCTGAACAAAAGGAACCAGAAAGGGGAGACTATCGGAGGAACGTATTCGTTCTACGACCTCAATGCTTCTGTCACCCACAGGTTCAGCAGGGACAACGTATTGTCTTTCAAGTTCTACCATGGGAGAGACCATCTGAAACTGAAGCTGGACACCGAGCAGTCCTCGACATATACCGAGGACTGGGAAAGCAAGACCGTATACGGGACGGACCGCCTGCACGCGGACATAGCCTGGGGCAACACCCTTGCCTCACTTAACTGGAGATACAGGATACTGGATAATCTTGATATGAAGACAATCCTCTATTATACCGGAAGCAATGCGGATGTAGGGTATTACATGAATGACTGGGAATTTGACGAGACGGAACACAATATTTCTGTCGAAGAGTCCAATCTGTCCAGGATCAGCGATGCTGCTGTAGGCTCGGATTTCATCTGGCGGCCCTCCGGTATCCACAATATCAGGTTCGGGGCATCGTACCAGTTCCATATATACTGCCCTTCGAGAAACAGCCGGACGACAATAGATGGCGTCCGGGAGGATGGGAATTCAGGGCAGAGATATAACGGCCACGAATTCGCGCTTTATGCCGAAGACGAGATGACTTTCCTGGACAGGGTATCCCTGAATCTCGGCTTGAGATATGCCATGTACGGCGTCCTCGGCAAGGTATGGAACAGGGTAGAGCCGAGACTGGCCCTGGATGTAAGGTGCTGCCCGGGGATTGATTTCAAAGTCTCCTACACGGAAATGAACCAGTTCGCCCACCTGGTCTCGACCACCTATCTTGACATCCCTACGAACTGCTGGCTTCCGTCCACATCCCGGATCGCCCCTATGCATTCAAGGCAGGTGGCTGGAGGGATATACTGCAGCCTGCCCTGCAATTTCCGCCTGAATGTGGAAGGGTGGTACAAGACCATGGACAATATCCTGGAATACTCCGGAGCGAACTCCCTCTTTCCTCCTCTCGACACGTGGGAGACTTCCTTCAACAAGGGCAAGGGGCGGTCATACGGTCTTGAGACCGAATTCGGCTGGCATCCGGAGAAAATCTCACTGACGGCGTACTACACATTGTCGTGGAGCCAGAGGAAATTCGACGCAATCTGGACGGACTGGTACTCCCACCGGCATGACAACCGTCACAAGCTCACGCTGATGGGCTGCTGGAAGGTCAGCAGGACGGTCGAGCTCTACGCTTCATGGAACTACAGCAGCGGCGGGTGGATGACAGTCGCCACGCATATATACAATCCCGGCGAAGTATTCGACAGGGTATACACAAGGCCGAACAATGTCAACCTTCCCGACTATCACCGGCTCGACCTTGGGGCAAACTTCAGGAAGACATCCCGCAACGGGCTCCGGCATATCTGGAACATAGGGGTGTACAATGCCTATTGCCGCAAGAATGTCGTCTTCGTCGCGGTCAACGAGCGTGAGGACAAGAGTCTGTACGGGACAGGGCGCGCGATATTCCCGATAATACCATCATTCAGCTACACATTGAAATTCTGAAAAATGAAAAGATCCGCACATTTGATTGCCCTCGGCCTCAGCCTTTCGGTATTTACAGCCTGCGAGGTGGAATTCGACTTCAAGGAACTGGACGGGGATCCTCTGTTCCTGCTGGACGGCTCCATCGTGACAGGCAGTCATGACCGTGGAAACGGCAGTCTGCAGATGTACCTGTACGCAGTACCGTCGGCTGCAGGAAACCGGGATTTCCCCGAAGATGCAAGATGTACCCTGAATGTCTACAGAAACGGGGAACTGATGGACACCAAGTCCGAAATCACAATACAGACGTTCTACGGGCTCATAGCAGAGCATTATCCCGTGGAACCCGGCGATGAGATTCTTGTGACCGCGGAGTCCGGCGGTTTCCCTACGGCTTCCGCGAGAACTGTCATTCCACAGTCGCCTCCTGTGTTGGAGGATGTCTCCTTTAGCCTGAAGGACGGAATCCTGAATATAGGCTTTGCCATTGAGGACGATGCCTCTTCCGAAGACGCCTACTCCTTCCGCTTCAGGACCGTCACGTGGAATACCTTGCCGGAAGACGACGTGACAGGCTATACCTTTTCCCTGACATACGGTTCCGGTGACGGGTATCCGATTGCGGACACCGGCCCTTTCGATGTCTGCTGGAAAGACGGTGAGACATATTACGGCATCTTTGACGACTCGTTCAACGGAATGCGCAAGGAATTCAAGGTAACGGCTCCGTTTGAGATGCCTTCAGGCAATGATGACCCTTATTTCCGTATCGAGATACAGCGGATTTCTCCGGAAAGGCTCCGGTATGAGACCGCCTGCGCGGACAAGGGGCACAATATCCTGGGTTTCATCGGACTCGCTCCGGTCACTTTCGCCTATACCAACGTAGACAACGGTGCCGGATGTTTTTCCGGAGGGAATTCCGCGTACTCGGATTGGCAGCTCGCCGAATGATAAATGCGAATATGCGGTGGCCGCAGGCGAACAGGCAGACGGAGGACAGCCTGTCACTGCGCGGCCTGCATTGCCCTGTATTCGTCGGGGCTGTGTCCGGACAGTCTCTTGAATATCATGTTGAAGCTCCGGACGGAAGTGAAGCCGAGTTCTTCGGCGATCCATGCCGGACTCTTGCAGGTGCGGCACAGCTGGTCACGTGCTATGGCGATACGCCTGAGGCTGACAAATTCGCCCGTGCTTTTCCCGGTCTCGTGCCTGAGCATATCCTCGAAATATGCCGGAGACAGTCCGAGCATACGGGAGAAATACCCCGCCCCGGGCAGTCCGTGGCAGCGGACCTGTCCCGTAAGGCAATAATTCTCCAGAAGCCTGCCGGCCCTGTCAATCATATCTTCGTTTGCATCGTGCCTGGTTATGAACTGTCTCCTGTAGAATCTGGCGCAACAGTTCAGCAGCAGTTCTATCCGGTTGCCCAGCAGGGTCCGGCTGAATTCGTCCACGCCCCAGCATAATTCGTCCGATATGCCTTCCATGCAAGCTTTGACGATGATCTTTTCGCGGCAGGAAAGATGCAGGGCCTCATTCTGCCGGTAGCGGAAAAAAGTGTAGCAGCCGAAACGCCGGCCCAGGCCTGTCTGGTACACCAGGTCCGGATGGAAACACAGCAGCAGGCATCTGTCGTCCCGGCTGCCGGCCCATGCACCGATATTCAACGTCTGTCCCGGGGATATGCAGGCAAGGGTGCCGTCCGGAAAGTCATAGTCTTTCCTCCCGAAGCAGGAGCTGCACGTGTGTTCCTTGAAGAGTACGGTGTAAGCCCCCAGTTCCAGCAGATTCCGGCCGTCCGTGTCCGAAATATCTGCCACGAAGACCGAAGGGTGCAGCGTTTCCGCCGAGAAAAAGCTGCTGAAGTCACTTATCGTATCCAGTCTGACCATATTCTTTTCCATCCGCACTTGTCTGCAAAGATAAATCCTCTGACGGCCGGGGCAGATAACGTATTTACAGAGATTTGTAACTTATTTACAGATTCCGGCCGATCCCCTGCCTCAGACGTTCCGCATAGGCGTCATGAGCGGGATCCTGACTGAGGCGGGGTTGTCCTTGTCGGAAGGTACCATAAGGATGGCTCCCGACGGGCAATGGCGGGCGCAATTTCCGCACTCCACACCGTCAGTCAGCGGCACACAGTTCTTTTTGATCCATACGGCATGGCCGATCCGGACGGAGGATTTTTCCTCGACCGGTGACTCCATCGCTTCCGGTCACGGCGCGTTTCCCGTAGTCCCGGACGCTGCGGAACGGGACCGGTTCAATCCGCAAATACCATTTCATCCAGCAGATGTCCGGCACCTGCCACCTTGTCGATTATGAACATCACGTAACGTATGTCCAGCGAGATATTGCGGCAATATGCGGGGTCGAACACGATATCGCTCATCGTGCCTTCCCAGACCCGGTCGAAATTGATTCCCATAAGGTTTCCGTCGGCATTGATTACAGGGCTTCCGGAATTTCCTCCGGAAGTGTGGTTTGTCGCCAGGAAGCATACCGGGACGGTAGTGACTCCGTCGCTTCCGGTCACGGCCCATCTCCCGTAGTCCCCGGACACATGGATGTCCCTGAGCCGCTGCGGGATATTGTAGTCGAAAATTTCAGGATCGTCTTTTTCCATTATCCCTTCAAGGGTAGAGACCGGCATATACCATACGCCGTCGGCAGGGGAGTAGCCGCTGACCTTTCCGTATGCTACCCTCAGGGTCAGGTTGGCGTCGGGATAGAAAGGTTTCTCCGGATCGAATTCCATCTGGCCTTTCATATAGGTCCTGTAAAGCAGGCCGATCTCCTTGTCCAGCTTCCTGCAGACAGGGTAGATGTCAGAATCCCGCCATTCCCTGAATCCTACGGCGAAACGGACCGCCGGATCATCTGCAATGGCGGCGGTATCGGCAAGTGTCAGGTCCAGGACCCTTGTGCTGTCCGAAAAGATGGAAATTCCGAAAAGTGTATCCGCCCACTCCTCGACGCTGCCGTACCTTGCCAGCCCATCCGTGAAGCACCCGGGCATGAACCCTGGGTCAATATCCCTTCCGAATGAATTCATTACGGCGATGAATGACTCCTTGTCTATGGGAAGATAATAGTCCTTGTAGAAAGCCCTGGCGGCCTTCGCAAGGGCTTCCCTGAATGCGGCAGCAACGGAATCGGCCTTCTCCGGGTCCTGGACGGAATCCTTGCCGGCCGCTCCGGCCATACCTGCTATCCTGGCGGCAAAATTGCATAGCTCCACCGTACCGGCCGATTCAATGCAGTATTCCAGTGCGTACATATACGGCTCCAGTTCCGTGTACAGTGAATCAAGCCGTACGAGGACATCCCCGTATTCCGAGCCTGCAGCCCATTCGGAGAACCTTTTTTCATATTCCTGTTTTGCAGCTACGGTGCCCAGACGCCTTATCCCGCCGGATTCTCCCTGCCATTTCTTCCATGCGTTGGCCACTCCGGCGTTCTTTGACGAATACTTTATCCTCACGTCCTGGCTTCCGGCCATGTATTTCTTCTGGATGCCGAGCCTGAGGGTCCGCAGCCCTATCTTCATGGGGTCTGATATCTCGGAAATGTACCTCACGCCCCTGGACATGATGTATTCCCTTGTACTTCCCGGGAAACCGTATATGAAGGTAAAGTCACCCTCACGGACACCCCCGAGGGAAATCCTGAAGAACTTTTTCGGGGTATAGGGCACATTGTCGGGGGAGTATGGCGCCGGATCATTGTTCCGGTCGGCGTATATCCTGAATATGGAAAAGTCTCCCGTGTGGCGCGGCCACATCCAGTTGTCCGTATCTCCGCCGAACTTTCCTATGGAAGATGGCGGTGCGCCGACCAGCCTGATGTCGCTGTACTCTCTGTACAGGAACAGGAAGTACTGGTTTCCATAGTACAGTGATTCCACAGTCGCCTTCAGTCCTTTGCCTCCGGCTACGGCTTTGTCGATCAGCGCATTGGAATTGGCCTTTACCAGCGAATCCCGCTGCATCGCTGTCATGCCTTCGGTGTATCCTTCCAGGACCTGCCCCGTCACGTCGTCCATCCTTTCCAGAAAACTTACTGTCAGACCTTCGTTCGGCAGTTCCTCGTCGCGGGTCATGGCCCAGAATCCGTCGCGCAGATAATCATGCTCTACACTGCTGTGCTTCTGTATCTGTGCGTATCCGCAATGGTGGTTCGTGAGCAGCAGGCCTTCCGCAGAGATAAGCTCTCCCGTACATCCCCGTCCGAAGAGTACCACGGCGTCTTTCAGTGATGCCTGGTTTACGCTGTATATTTCTTCGGCGTCCAGCCTGAACCCTTTGGACTGCATATCCTCTATCCTTTCAGAAATAAGGGACGGGAGCCACATCCCTTCATCGGCCGACATCTGCACCTGGGTGCAGAACATCATGGCCACGGCCGCCGCAGCGGCGATTGTTGTCTTCATGTTTTCCTTTGTCATATTATTCCGGCGACAGCCCTGTTGGATTTCCTGTCGATGTATGCCACGAATGATTCAGGAGCTTCATAGAGCTTCACGTATGTACCTTCCTCCACACAGACGAGCCTGTCAAGGAATGATGTGTCCAGGGCCGACTCGTCCGTCACCGTGTCGATGGTCAGATATCCGACGCCGAGGGAAGTGATGTTCTGGAAGAAATGGGTTCCCTGGCTCGGCTCGATACGGAATCCTGGGATTGCACATTCCACAATGAGCCTGGCTTCCGAGATGTTGTTCCACAATACCGGGATGCCGAGCCATGGGTCGGAAGACCCCCACCGTCCCGGACCTATCAGTATATAGGAGTTGCCACCGGCCTTCATCCGCCTGTTGATTTCAGAGATTTCGGCGGCTATCTCCTTGGTCTTTGCACTGTCGAAAAGGCTGGGATCTACATATAGGATATGGCTGAGCCCGGTGATCTCCCCGGAGCCGAGGGCGTTGGAGGAACGGATGAATACCTCGGACATGCTTTCTTCCATCTGTCCGATGGATATGTCCCGGTCTTCGGCGTAGTCGACGACAGGACGCACCTGGAGCAGCTTTATGACACATTCCTGTCCAGGGCTGTCCGGTATGACGTCCATGGCGAATTCCATCTCTATGTCGCACATCATTTCCGTGCGGCAGATCTGCAGCATGTCGGCCAGAACCTGGGCGAGGGGGTACCTCGAGTATTTCAGAATGTAGTCGAACGAGATTATCCTCGGCCCGGGGACATTGATGCCAGGGACCATCCGGTTGTCTGCAGTGCTGAAGGTGGAAGCCACCAGTTCCGGATGGTTGTAATCCTTCAGGGCTTCAGATACCGGCAGCCTGACCAGGTTCACTGCATCGTCCTTGGAGATCATGAACGCTCCAGGACGCAGGTCCAGGGCGTACATTGTCTTCTGGGTGTCGGACAGGGCGATCTTCATGTCGGAGAGCTGGAGGATGCGTTTCGGGTATTTCGGTATGAACCTCAGGGTATTCCCCCCGTCAACCACAGTCTTTCCGAGTCCGAATGCGAGGTTGACTACCCCATCCTCCGGCTTTTCCTTGCCGATAGGATAGAAATTGACCGAGCGGGCCACTCCTGAAAGCATAGGATAGTACAGGTCGCCGTGGCGGCTGCCGCAGATGCTCTGGATGACCACGGCCATCTTTTCCTCGCTGAGAAGGTTGCCCGTAGTCTGGATGTAGGTCCTGCTTCCCGAGAAGAATGCCGAGGCATAGACGCTTTTCACGGCTTTTCTCAGGAGTCTGAGCATCTGGTCCTTGTTTTCCGTAAGGGGGATCATGTAGGTGGAGTATACCCCGGCGAAAGGCTGGTAGTTGCTGTCTTCAAGCTTCGAACTCGAGCGTACCGCAAGAGGGGTGTCCACCGTCTGCAGGAAGGCCTTCAGCTCTTCCACAAGGTCCTCCGGCAGTCTCGAGGAGACGAATTCCGACAATATCTCTTCATCGGAGATGTCCCCGTCAATGACGAACTGCAGGTCGTTTTCTATGATGAAACGGTCGAAATAGTCCGTGGCGACCACCAGTGTCCTCGGCGTGGAGATCTTCACGCCTTCGTAGCGGTTGGTAAGCCTGTATTTGGCGATAAGTGTGTTCAGGAAAGCAAGCCCGCGGGCCTTTCCTCCCAGCGACCCCTCCCCGGCGCGGGAAAACCAGATGTATTTTCCGTAGGTGTTCTTGTCGAAGTGGGCGATTATACCACGTCCGTTCAGGGCGTGGTAGTCGTGTATCTGCTGCGAAATATAGTCCCTTAGCTCTCCGGTAGAGGTGAAATGGTTCTCGTGCACGGCCCTGAACTGGTTGGCGAGGGTGAAGAGACCCCTTGCGAAGAACCATTTTGAGAGCATGTTCCTTGAGGTATTGTAGATGAGCACGTCGTCCGGTATTGTCATGATGCACTCCTGGAGCTGGCTCAGGTTGGCGGCCCGGCCGAATTCCTGTCTGTCCTTGTCCCTGAAGACGAAATCCCCGAACCCGAATTCTTCCCTTATATATTCCGAAAGCTGGATTATAAGGGTCTTGGAGTATTTCTTCAGGAAGTCCACCCCGAGCTTTTCAGCTACTTTTGCCATATCCCCCTGCGATGACTGGAGGATCACCGGCATATACGGGTCGTCTTCCCTGATAAGTTTCACGAGGTCGATGCCGGCGTCCGGTTTCTCGAGTTCCTGCGGGTCGTTCTTGTGGAGGACGAACCCTACGTCGGATATGACTCCGAGCATATTGTTCCTGTATTTCCTGTAGGTGCTGACGGCATCCTCGTAGTTGGTCGCGAGCAGTATCTTGGGACGGGAACGCTTCCTGAGCTTTTTCTGCTTTTCGTTCAGGGTCTCTTTCAGGAATTCCGAACTCTGCTTCAGCACGAGCTTGTACAGTTCGGGCAGGTATGTGGAATAATACCGCACCGAGTCTTCGACCAGCAGGATAGCCTGCACTCCAATCTTCAGGATGTCGTTCTCGGCGTTTATCAGGTCCTCGAAAAGCTTCACAATCGCGACAATCAGTTCTGCATTGCCGTTCCAGCTGAACACATAGTCCACATAGGAAGTGTCCTGCTTCTCGAGCCGCCTGTGTATCTCCCTGGAGAAATGCGTCAGGAGGATGAACGGTATGTGCTTTTCCTGCGGATTGTCGGACAGCCTGGATTTCAGGTCCCTGGCGAAGGTGAAGATGTCCTTGTCCTTGTCGTTGTACATGCAGATGACCATGTCGATATGGTTGTTGTCTGCCGACATTATCTTTTCCGCCTCGGCTGACGAAGTCACCCACACGAACTGGGGCGGGTTGCTCAGGTTCAGTTCGATGTATTCCTTGTATATCTGCGACTCGATCTGTCCGTCCTCCTCCAGGATGAACGCGTCATAGTTGCTGCATATCATCAGAATCTTCCTCACCCGGAAACTCATCAGAGCGCGATAGTCCGTCACGATGAGTTCCTTGAGGCTTACCGGTTCGACTGTATTCATTGCTGCTCGGGTTATATTCCGTGCAAATATACGCAGAAGCCGAGCGCAGAGCAAATTTATTTGCTCTGCCGAGGCGCAACAGTATATGTGGACACGAAGTGGCCAAATATACGCAGAAGCCGAGAGCAGAACAAATTTTATTTGCAATTGCCGAGGCGCCACAGTATATGTGGACACGAAGTGGCCAAATATACCAAGAAGCCGAGAGCAGAACAAATTTTATTTGCAATTGCCGAGGCGCCACAGTATATGTGGACACGAAGTGGCCAAATATAAACAAACTCGCCCACATACGGATGAAATTCGGAGGAATAATGCAAACAGTTGGAAATGAAAGGTGATGTGCGGTTGTATTCCATGTCCATCATTGGAGTGCATCAGCCGTTTTTTGATGGGTTAGGAAAATGAATTGCTACCTATCACGGACATCAGCCAGCGGAAGAGTTCCTGCCAGTCGCTCTCCAGGGCGCGGAAATCCTCCAGCGTCGCGGTGTCCCTCATGCAGTCCTCCCGCAGCGTACCTTTCAACTCGTATGTCGGCTTCTCGCTCATAGTGTCATTACTTATATGGTTCTATAATCTTTCATTTTTCGTCCGTTCACATCCGGAAAAAGAAAACGCTCCCCGAAGCATAGCCAAGGGAAGCGGATAATGGGGTTCAGGATTGTCCGTTGTCAGTTTTTCTCTTTATGCTGAATCTGATACAATTCTTTTTGCCGTTCTATCTCCTTTCGTAACTGCTCTTCGGTAGGGAGGTAGAGCTTGTACTTAGTGGCGAACAACTGCTCGTTGCCTTTCAGAATGGAGTATCGGGCGATGTCCTTGTCCGTTTCCGAACACAGCACGATGCCGATGGTCGGGTTGTCGCCTTCCGTCCGTTTCAGCTCATCGTACATCCTGACATACATGTCCATCTGTCCGACATCCTGATGGATTATCTTGCCCACCTTCAAGTCAACGAGTACATAGCATTTCAGCACCACGTTATAGAATACAAGGTCGATGAAATAGTCCTCTGCATCCGTGCGGATGTGCTGCTGCCGAGCGACGAAGGCGAAGCCGCGTCCCAATTCCATCATGAAATCACGCAGGTGGGTGATGATGCTCGACTCCAAGTCGCGCTCCGAGAAACTGTCGTCCGGCTTGAAACCGAGAAACTCCGCCATCATTGGCGTTTTAAGTATCTCCTCTTTCTGCGGGACAGGTGTGCTTTCCGACGACAGCGAAGGCTACACATAGTGACGTTCGTAATATTGCGTGGATATGTTGCGGTTCAATGTCCTCACATTCCACGTCTGCGCAGAAGCAGTCTCCAAATACCACCTTCGGGCGGTCTCATCCTCCACACGTAACGTGGCGAGTATATGCGACCATTTCAGATTTTGCAAACGTGTTTGCAAAATTGCCAAGTCAGGCATCGTGAGGTAGAACTTGCGGAAGTAGGCAAGATACCGTTGGCTGTATCCGCTCCCGTATTCGTGCGTCAGTTCCTTGGCGAGCGTCTTTATCAGTTCCTTGCCGTATTGGGCGCGTTCCTGCCCGTGTCAATGATTTGCTTGATGTCATTGATTACTTGCGAGAAGTTTTGCGAGAAGTTTACAGTTATGGAGTCATTATATCTCATATTTTTTGTACTTTTGCACCGCAGTCCCGGGCGTTCCTCTCCCAGCTTTCAGTTACTGGTGATGAATCCGGTTTTTTTTGTGTCCTGCCGCAAAGGTACTACAATTCTCATAGTATCCACACATTTCCATTATCCTTTCTTTTTCCAGTATGTCTAAGAACACTGTTGCTTTGTGGTTGCAGATTATAAATTTTAATATTCTTTATTATGGCGGAATATAACATTACCAGAACGTTCATGTATCCTTCCAGGCGAAGGTGGATCTACATAATGTTGTAAAGAACGATGACCAGTAAGCGCCTCCTTGCACTCATCACAAACCGTATTACTCACACCTAAATTATTGATAGGTTTATCATTTATGATTTTTATTTCCGCATGTCTTCCCCGATTACTCCAAACACGATCTCTAGTAGTTTCCATATGATTAATGTAGGCACTGGCACCGCCACTTGTGGCTCAAGATCCCTCACTCACAGCTACAGTAAAATCATTATTAATATACCATTTTGCTTCAGGATGACGTTCCAAAATATCATTTTCTCAATTAAAACTCTTTGGAGAGCAGCCACCAGAATGGGCGATCGCTCTTAATTTCCAACTTAGAACAACAGGGTCTCCTCGTAATTATCATCATTCCCGCCGGACATGCTGCCGGATGCGGTGAAATACTGTTGGCTCTTGGGATAGGCGTAATACACGGTCTGTCCCTTACGGTTACCAATGGTAAGCACTTTGTTCTTAATTTCATGTTCCAGCATAGTCGTTACTGTTTTGAGGTTATACATTATGTTGTTTCGTCTGCCCTGGCAAGGGTATCTGATACTGTTGGCAAAGGGTATCTGATACCCTTTATCAAGGGTCACTGTGACTGTTCTGTCCCGTTGCCG
>CALVDQ010000026.1 GCA_944326325.1 uncultured Bacteroidales bacterium | reverse complement strand
TGTGGGAGCTGAGGGAGTCGAACCCCCGACCCTCTGCTTGTAAGGCAGACGCTCTGAACCAACTGAGCTAAGCTCCCTTTTTTCGTTTCTTTTGACAGATTACTGCGTCAAACTTCCTTTCCTCGCATCCTCATTACCGGCAGGTAACTGCGGTGCTCGTCAGTCGTTTTCCTTGTACTCTGCCAAAATAAACTTCAAAAAGTTCTTCTGACAGGACAACTGCACTGACCCTTTCCTCGCATCCTCATTACCGGCAGGTAACTGCGGTGTTCGTCAGTCGTTTTCCTTGTACTTTGCCAAAATAAACTTCAAAAAACTTTGATTCCCCTTTTTTTGTTTGGGATTGCAAAGATACACAAGATTTGGTTACTTGCAAATTTTTTATCAAAAAAATTATCAGTCCCGGGAACTTTCGATGACCAGCCCGTCGTATGCAGGCCGGATATTCTCGGGAAGTTCCCTGCACAGGTCTTCGTATTTCGGCAGTTGGTGGGACAGGTGGGTAAGCCATGAATGCTTTGCCCCTACACGTCGGGCCACGGCCACGGCTTCTTCCAGCGAAAAATGCGAAAGATGCTTGCCGCGACGGACACAGTTGATGATGAAATGGTCGAGATTGCGGAGTTTGCCGAATTCTTCTTCAGGGATGAAATTCATGTCGGTGAGGTATGCAATGCCTCCGAAACGGTATCCCAGTACCGGAAGATTGAAATGCCTGCCCCTTACCGGGATGACCTCTGCAGACCTGACGGTGTCCGGTTTCTCGCAGGGGATTTTTTCGTAGCCTTTCCTGTCGACCCACACCAGCCGTACGTCAGGGATGTTTTCCTCTACGGTGAAAGGATTCTCGTCTATGTTGGTTATCCGCCACTCCGGCACTCCGGGATACCTGTGCTCGGCGAAGGCGTAGCTGTACTCCCGCCGCAGTGATTCCTCGACGTACTTTTCACAGAAAATACGGATAGGTGCACGTTCGATATAGTTGAACGCACGTACGTCATCAAGGCCTCCGGTATGGTCCTTATGGTTGTGGGTCAGCAGGATAGCGTCAAGGTGCCTGATTCCGGCCCTGAGCATCTGAGACCGGAAGTCCGGCCCGGCATCCACGAGAATCCGCAGCCCTCCGTATTCCACATAGGCCGATGACCTGTATCTTTTGTCCCTTTCATCGGACGACTTGCATACGCTGCAGTCGCAGCCTATCATCGGGACTCCCTGGGATGTCCCTGTACCCAAAAAAGTCAGTCTTGTTTCCATTATAGAATGATCTCTGCGATCCGGCCGGTGAGACTGCTGTCGTACGGCCTTTCAACCTTTATATAGTTTTCTGTATATCCGGCCATCATGCCGTTTCTTTCCGAACTTTCGAAAAGGACTCTGGCCTTCATCCCCTTGTTGCTTTCTATAAACTCTTTGTGAAGCCGGTCCGAAAGGAGTTCCAGTTCCCGGACCCTGTCGGTCTTGACAGAATCCTGCACCTGGTCGCGCCTCAGGGCCGCCCTTGTCCCGGCACGCTTCGAATAGGGGAAGACGTGGATGAAGGCCGGCTTTATCCGGTCCCTCAGAAAGCTGAAGGTTTCCATGAAAAGTTCCCCGGTCTCTCCGGGAAATCCTGCAATGACGTCTATCCCGAAAAATACTTTCAGCGATCCCGGTCTTTCCATCCTTTCCCTGATATACCGTATCTTGGATTCGAAAAATGCCGTATCATATCTCCTGCCCATCTCTTTCAGTACGGTGTCGCTTCCGGACTGGAGCGGAATGTGGAAATGCGGCAGGAATTTCGTCCCGGAGGCAATCCAGTCCACTGTTTCATCGGTAAGGAGGTTCGGCTCTATCGAGGATATGCGGTATCGCTCTATGCCTTCCACGCGGTTGAGAGCTTTCAGCAGGTCTATGAACTTTTCCCCTGTAGATTTTCCGAAGTCTCCGGTATTCACCCCTGTGAGGACAATCTCCCTGATTCCTTCCGCTGCTATCTCCTCAGCCTGGGCCACGAGCCTTGCCACCGGTATGTTCCGGCTCGCTCCTCTTGCGAAAGGTACAGTACAGTATGCACAGAAATAGTCGCACCCGTCCTGCACCTTCAGGAAAGATCTGGTACGTTCTCCTGAAGAAAAGGCCGGGAAGAAACGGTCCATACCTGTTTCGCAGGAGCTTTGGGGCCGGTTTCCTGAAATGTAGTCCATTACGGCAGGTACAACCCTCGATTTCTCTTCAGCCCCGAACACGAATCTCACGCCTCCGATTCCGGAGATTTCCTCCTTCTTGAGCTGTGCATAGCAGCCGGTGACAACGATATCGGCCTCGGGCCGCAGTCTGTGGAGTTTCCGGATGATGTTCCGGCATTTCTTGTCCGAGTGTTCCGTGACCGTACATGTGTTCACGAGGAAGATGTCCGCATCTTTGTCCCAGGGCACAACCTGAAGACCGTTCCTGACAAATTCCCTTTCATATGTCGAAGTCTCGGCGTAGTTCAGCTTGCAGCCGAGAGTGATGAATGCGATTTTCTTCATTGTATTCCTTTTTTTCTTCCGGTTCCTCCGGTCAGGGTCACCCGGGACCATGCGCATTTTCCGGATACCGGCGGATTCCGTTTGGATACCCTTACCGAAAATTCCGGGAATTCCGGCAGCTGTTTCTCGATCTCCGTTACGATTCTTCCTGCAACATTCTCTATCAGCGATGATGTCTGCTTCATCTCCCGTTCCACAATGTCGTATATGACTCCGTAGTCAATCGTATCCTCCAGACGGTCGCTTTCTGTGGCGGCGGAAAGGTCTGCCGTCCCCCTGAAATCCACGATAAAGGTATTACCCAGGGTCCTCTCTTCTTCAAAGCACCCGTGAAAGGCATGGAATTCCATCCCTTCCAATTCGATTATTCCGTTTTTCTTCATGGATGCCAATGTTTTGTCCCTGCATCACCGGCCTATGATGAATACGCAGGGACGTTTGCCTATGACTGTACCTTCTTTCCTCCATTCCGCTACCGTCATGGTCCGTATGGACGCGTCCGGAAGAGTTATGTCTGCCGCGATGCAGAGTTTTGTGCCGGGCATACATACTTCGAGTATGTCTTTCAGCATGGCATCGTTGCGGTAGGGCGTCTCTATGAAGATCTGGCTCTGGCCTGTTCCTGAGGCGATTTTCTCGATCGCCTTCAGCCGCTGTTTCCTTTCGTCGGGCTTGGCGGGAAGGTATCCGCAGAAAGCGAATGACTGCCCGTTCATCCCTGACGCCATGAGGGCCAGCATAAGGGAGGACGGACCGACGCACGGAACCACTTCTATACCATGCCGGTGTGCGAGTGCCACCAGCCTTGCACCTGGGTCCGCCACGGCAGGAAGCCCGGCTTCCGATATGAGTGCCACATCGTTGCCGTTTTCAAAAAGCTTCAGGTAGCTTTCAGTCTGTTCAGGAGCCGTGTGTTCGTTGAGTTCATGGAACTCGAGTTCCGATATCCTGCCTTTCATCCCGGCTCTGGAGAGATACCTTCTCGCTGTCC
Source organism: uncultured Bacteroidales bacterium (assembly GCA_944326325.1). Taxonomy (GTDB): domain Bacteria; phylum Bacteroidota; class Bacteroidia; order Bacteroidales; family UBA932; genus Cryptobacteroides. The sequence goes on along the minus strand of CALVDQ010000026.1, from coordinate 15,963 downwards.
GGGTTTCTTCCACCACAAAAGTCCTGAAGCCCTGGAGCAGTCCGAGTACTGGCCCTGGAATCACTTCAGCCGGGTCGTTGTCCCCGAGCGGGGAGGGAATGAGATATAATTTTCCTTTATTCATCGTCTGGTCTTATGATTATCGTCTTCTTATCCTGGACAGCCTCGCCTGGTACCGCTCCGGCAGCCTGTTCCTTCCTTTTCTTCTTTCCTGTAAAAAGGTTCTCCAGGAATTCCCTGAAAGTGTTGAACTCCTGCTGGTAGGCGAGTCCGACCCCGTTTCTCTGCGAGTCATCGAGATAGTTGGTGTACTGGTCGGCGGAATGTGAGAATATATTGAGCCTGAACAGGCCGGGACGGTCCAGCTTTATCTCGATGTCCAGATCCCCGACCACGTCGCTGCCGGAGTTGCCTGAGGTATATTGCTGGTTGCCGAGGTTTCCGTTCACGACGACCCGGTTGTTGAAGAGCTGTGTCGAGATGGCTACATCGAAGATATCCTGTCCTCTTTCGTTCGGCTGGTAGTTGAGGCTCATGTCCAGCGGGATGTCAAGTTTCTGGAAAATGTTGTTCAGCTGGTTGTACATGAGTCCGGTCACCGTTGAGTACAGTACCGAATTGTTCACTATACCGGACTGGTCATCCGGCAGGAAGCTGTTGAATACGATGAGGGAAAGGAACTGTTTCTGTACCTTGTCTTCTGTGCTTAGCGCGCTTTCCACCATTGACTTTATGGTAGGGTCAATGTCCGGGATGTCAATGGAGAACGCCAGCCTCGGGTTTTTGATCTTGTCGGAAATATGGATGCCGCAGTCGACGATCCTTCTTGTGGATACTGAAGATGTGTCGGCTATCAGCGTGGCAAGAGAGGCCTTGGTCCTGTAGGTCGCGTTTATGTCCAGGTCGCTTTCCATTATGTCTCCGTTGAATTTTATGGAACTTCCGTCCCTGATGGTGAAATCCCTGAAGGCCAGGCCCTGGGCCACGAACCTGTAGTTCCCGCTTGTCAGGGTGTAGTCTCCGAGGATGTTGAATTCCCCGCCATGGAGTTCCAGGCCGATATTGCCGGCCCCGCGGCCCCTGAGCACGTTGCCGGTGGCCTTGTCTATTTCTATGAAGGCTTCCACTTCCGGGGTGACTTCAACGTCAAGGTTGAGCCCGAAATCTCCCGAAGACTGCTTGTCTGTCTTTATCTTCTTGATCATCAGTTCATACGGGTCGACATATTCTTCCTTTTCCTCCTGCTTGAAAGTCAGCAGGTTTCCGGATACGGCCGTGGCTGAGGACGGTATCGGAATGTGAAGCTGTCCGCTGCCGGAAGTCCTGGCGGTTATGTCCATTTTCAGGGCGTTCATCGGGCCTGTGATGGCGAGGTTTCCGGAAGCGGAAAGCCTGCCGTAAAAGGCGTTTCCGTCGTCTTCCCCGATATTGAGGCATTCCATTCCGGTGATGTTTATCCTTGTATCCATCCTCATGTCCTTCAGCCTGTCGTAGGTTATGCCTCCGGAAACCCGCCCGGAGTTCCCGGCCCTGTCGTTCAATGAAATATCATCGAAGTGCACCCCTGAGTCATCGATGTGGAAGTCCCCCCGGACGCGGTAAGGGACATTCGTGAAGGCAATCCTTACCTCCGAGTCATCTATCCTTGCTTCTTCGCTCCATATACTCATGTCTCCAGGGCTCCCTTCCAGCCTTATCTTTCCTGAAAGATGTCCGGAAATTTCGCTGAATATGGATTTCAGGAAAGGGGATGCGTACGATATGTCCATGCCGCTGAGGTCGGCGGATGCGCTGATCCTTTTCTTTGACGGGGTGTAGCTTCCGCTTATGCCGAAGGTCCTCTGTCCGTCCAGTTCGTTGGTCACCATTGCGTCGAATCTTTTTGCCGGGTCGTTCCATACGCTGGACAGGCGCAGGGTGCCCACATCGGATCCTGCTATCCTAGTGGAATCCACGAGGAATCCGAACAACAGGCCATGATCCTGCTTCGGAGATATGACCCCGACTTCCCCGGTGGCCGCCCCTTCTATGCCGAACCTGTTTTTCAGCAGGGGATTCATGATGGATATGTCGAATCTCTCCAGCCGGAGCCTCAATGTATCCTGTTTCGTGCGCGAATACCCTCCGGAAAGCCGGATGGACTGGTCTCCGCTTGTGAACTCTATCTTTTCAATATCCAGATCCTTGCCTCTGATGTCGAATGCAGAATGGTTGATGTTCCACTCCCTTGAGTTCAGAAGCACCCTCGACGGCAGCATCTCGACATGGTAGCCGGCACTTCCGCCGGGTTCGCGGTTTATGTCGGCGGTGATGAAGATTTCTCCACGGTTGACAAGTTCACCGGGATTCTCGTATGTATAGCCGAAACCGATGAAATTGTCCCTGGCGAATATCCTGAAACTGTTGTTTTCAAGAGAAATGGATGCTGCGTTTATCGTCTTGCCGGTGATTCCTCCGGACAGGCTTCCGTTTATGTTGTCCATCTTGAATTCCATATCCTTGATATAGTTCTCGTTGAACGCTATCCTCGGAGAGCGGAGGTCTGCCTTGAAGATACCGAGCGAATCAACCGTGATGTCAAGCGAGGTGCTGTCGGATATATAGAGGCCGGGGGCTACGAACGCAAGCAGGTCCATGGAGTTCTTGCATCTGAAGGCTATCCTGTATCTGCCGTTGCCGGTTGCCTGCAGGGTGTCCCTGAACATTGCCGGAAGCTCACGTTTCAGCGTGATGTCCCTCAGGTCCTGGAAAAATCTGGTAATCTGTTCAGATCCGGCGTAGGAAGCGTCCGCGAACGAGGACCTGAGCTTCATTCTGTACAGTTCGTCCCCGAAATACGAGTTCACCCCGATGTCCCCGATCTCATATTTTCCGGCGGCGTTTTCGAGGACCATGTCGGATATTTCCATGCTTCCGAGCATGTCCCCCGACTGTCTCCTGTTGAAATTGGCACTGGCCTGGAGACTTATTTTCGATATTTCCCGCTTGTCAATGTTCAGGGCATTCAGGTCCGCGTACCCCAGGTTGGCAAAGAACCTGTAGACTGAGTTCCGTGTCCTTGGTGAAAGGGAGAATACACCCTGGAATATGAAGTTGAGGTTAGGATCGTTGCATACTATCCTTCCGTCGAATGCGTTTTTTTCCATCTTTCCGGCAGCGGCTATGTTGCTGTAGTCGTATCCGTTGGCGTTCAGCCGGCTGACGAAAAGCGAACCGATGGCGAGTTCGGGGCCTTTCCCTTTGTTGCCGAGGTCCGCTCTGAAGTCCGTCTTCATAGAGCATTGCCGTATCAGCGGAGTGCCGATGATCTTCCCGATGTCAAAGTCCCTGGCCAAGATATCACCTGCAATACTTATGGACTCTTTTTCTGAGATGAGGTTCTTTATCGCAACATCCGCTCTGACAGAACCGGAGTCTGCACTGGCCGTCATGTCTACGGACAGGTCGTCCAGTCTTCCGGAGACTTTCCCTGCCAGGGTCATCCCAACCCCTTCCGCTATCTTTCCGATTCCTTTTCCTGCTTCAGGAGAGAAAGCCGTTATGACAGCTCCGAGACCTGCAGTGGTGGTCTTCAGTTCCTTTATGTCCAGAGTAACAGCGTTCTTCCCGATGGCAGGGAGCCCGGCTATGCTTCCGTCGAACACCATTTCCAGACTGTCGGGGGTGCATATATGCATATCCTTGAACCTCAAGTCGTCGACATGGCCGGAAATGTTGCCGGAAAGTTCTGTCTTCAGGTCTGTATTCTCCAGTGCGGGAGCGAAGAACGACAGGGTCTTCATGTCTATGCGGGAGCCTTCAATGACACCGTCCAGCCTGATTTCCGATATGAAGTCGGAGAAGTCGTGCGGGTCGTCGTACCGCATCGAAAACATGGGCATGTACAGTTCCGACCACGGATCCGACAGTTTCATTTCCTCTATGAGGCTTCTTCCGTTCCCGACTGTCGCCCTCCCGCTGAGCGAATTGCAGACGTAGCCGCTCTTCTCGGTGAAAGACATGAAGTCGAGCGTCCCTTTCATTACCTGCCCGGTAAGGTTTATCTTCCTGGCTTCTATGACGATGTCCCTGACTTCCATGTCTTCCCAGTCGATACCGGTGCCGTGCCTCTGTCCGGAGTCGCCTTTTTTCGCGTTCTTCAGCCTGAATGTCATGTCATATATCGAAGCGCGCCTTATATCGAAGACGGGGTCCTGTTTTCTGGGTCTTGTCTTGTCCGGAAGCGGAATCCTGAAGATCCTCGTCAGGTTCACCCTGTCTTTTTCCACGACGAGACACATTTCCGCATCGGATACATAAGCCCTTCCTATGTGCAGGCCTTCCTTGCGGAACAGCCCTTTCATTGAGAAGGTTGCTATGACGTATCCTGCCTTGAAAAGCGTATCGGCACCTTCGATGGAGGGGTTCCTGTCTGTTATTGAAATGTTCTTTATGACAAGGGCGTTGAAAGGCTTTACGTGTATTTTATCGAATTGTATTTCCCCGTCCAGCCTGTTCTCGATGCTCCCTATTATCTTGCCGGACAGATACGTCTGTACCTGCGGCAGCTGTATCGCGAGTACTGCGGCAAGCAGGACGGCTGTCACGGCGACGAAGGAGAGCCAGATTATTTTAAGTATCCTTTTTATATCCCTTGACCTTTAGAAACGTTCGATGATTTTCCGGTTTGGCGGACCCCGGACGCAAAATTAATTATTTTATCGGATAAATATCGTACTTTTGCAATCTCGGATGCGAACTGTCCCGTTTCTTCCGCCGTTCCCTCGGACGGGGAATGTATGCGAAGCGGCATGGACGGTTCCAATAACGGATTCGGAAATGGCAGATATAATTTTGGGCATTGAATCATCGTGCGACGATACTTCCGCCGCGGTAATAAGGGACGGGTATCTACTTTCCAATGTACTGGCGTCCCAGGAGGTGCACAAGGCTTATGGCGGAGTCATCCCCGAACTGGCGTCACGTGCACACCAGCTTAACATAGTCCCGGTAGTCAGCCAGGCTGTCGACAGGGCCGGAATAAGCCTCGGCGACATCACGGCCATTGCATTTACCCGCGGTCCAGGTCTCCTGGGGTCGCTGCTTGTCGGGACTTCTTTCGCCAAAGGGCTTTCGATAGCTCTGGACAGGCCGCTTGTGGAGGTGAACCATCTCCAGGGCCATATACTGGCCAATTTCATCAAGCAGTATGATAAGGAGAACGTACATCCGGAATTCCCGTATCTGTGCCTTCTGGTCTCGGGAGGCAATTCGCAGATTGTAAAGGTGGACAGTCCGCTTGATTTTGAGATTCTCGGCCAGACGACAGACGATGCCGTGGGGGAGGCTTTCGACAAGTGTTCCAAGATGATGGGGCTCGGATATCCTGGCGGTCCGGTGGTGGACAGGCTGGCCAGGGAAGGGGATCCGCAGAGATTCCATTTCTCCAAGCCTCATGTACCGGGATATGACTACAGCTTCAGCGGAATCAAGACATCCCTACTTTATTTCGTCAGGGACCGGATGGCTGAAGATCCTGATTTTATGGAGAAGAACAAGGCGGATATCTGCGCAAGTTTCCAGCGGACCCTTATAGAGATACTGATGGACAAGCTGGTGAAGGCGGCCAGGGATACCGGTATAAAGGAGATAACCATCGGCGGGGGAGTATCCGCGAACAGCGGCCTGAGGACGGCTGTCACGGAAGAAGGACGAAAGAGGGGATGGAAGACTTATCTTCCTGAATTCAAGTTTACAACGGACAATGCGGCGATGATAGCGATTGCGGGCTATTTCCATTACCTGAACGGGGAGAGGACCGCAATCGATATTGCCCCGGTGTCCAGAATCAATGATTTTGACAGAAAATGAAAGAAATAGAGATGGCTGTCCCGATAGGGAAAAGCCTTGAAAAGGACCAGATAATGGCGGCTGCCGCCAGGGCGCTCGGGGTACCGGTAAAATCGGTGTCTTCGTACCGGATATTGCGTAGGTCGGTAGATGCGAGAGGGGAGATCCTCTACCGGTACAGGATAGCAGTATATGCGGCGGGAGAGATCTGCGACGACTTCCGTCCAGGGGAGTACAGGGATGTTTCTTCGGCCGAGCCGGTGGTCATAGTAGGTGCAGGTCCGGCAGGAATGTTCGCCGCCCTGAAGCTGCTTGTCCTCGGCCTCAGGCCTGTGATCCTTGAGAGGGGAAAGGATGTGCACAAGAGAAAATACGATATAGCGGCCCTTTCGCGGGAAGGTACGGTGGATCCGGATTCGAACTACTGTTTCGGCGAAGGCGGGGCCGGCACCTTTTCTGACGGAAAACTATATACACGCTCGTCAAAGAGGGGGGATATCCGCGAGGTCATGTACCGGCTGGTCGAGTTCGGCGCAGACCCTGACATACTTGTCGATGCCCATCCGCATATCGGGAGCGACCGCCTGCCGGCGATAGTGGAGAATATACGGAACTGTATCACCGGCCATGGAGGCGAATACCATTTCGGGACCAGGATCACGGATATAGAACGGCGGGGAGACGGGTCTATCGCAGTCAAGTCCATGGACGGACGCGTATGGACATCAAGGAAAGTGATTTTGGCCACGGGACATTCCGCCCGTGACATTTATGAGCTGTTCAGCCGGAAAGGCTGGGCGCTGGAGGCAAAGGGGTTCGCACTTGGAGTCAGGGTGGAGCATCCGCAGTCCCTTATCAACAGGATACGCTATCATGGCAGGTATCAGCCGTATATGCCCGTGGCCGAGTATTCTTTCGTGACCCAGGTGGAAGGAAGGGGAGTGTTCTCCTTCTGTATGTGTCCTGGAGGTATTCTCGTGCCGTCTCCGACTTCTCCCGGAGAAGTGGTCCTGAACGGAATGTCGAATTCCGCACGTAACTCCAGGTGGGCCAACGCCGGTGTCGTTGTTTCCGTCGAACCGGAAGATTTCCCTGAATATTCGAAATACGGGCCTCTGGCCCTGCTTGAATTCCAGAAGAATGTGGAGCGGAGCATGTTTGGATTTACCGGTTCTGTCAAGGCTCCCGCACAGCGTATGATGGACTTCTGCCGGAGAGTCCCTTCATCTGCCCTTCCCGGGACTTCCTATCATCCGGGTGCTGTGCCTGCTCCTTTGCATGAACTTCTGCCGGAGAGCATATCCCTCCGTCTGAAATACGCTTTTCCCCAGATCGGGAACAGGATAATGAAAGGCTATTACACGAACGAAGCCCTGCTGCTCGGTGTGGAGTCCAGGACTTCTTCGCCGGTCAGGATTCCGAGAGACCCTGACAGCCTCGAATATACCGGAATGTCCGGCCTGTATCCTTGCGGTGAAGGGGCCGGGTATTCCGGAGGAATCGTATCGTCTGCCCTTGACGGCATTAATACCGCTGCGGCCGTTGCCGGCAGTATGGGTGCATGATGGATGCCCGGCGTCTTACAGTTTGGGTATCCTTATCTTCATGCCGGGCTTGATGTTGCTGCCGATCCCGTTGAAATCCATAATGTTCTGTGCGCTGACCCCAGGGTATGCCTTTGCGATAAGGTATAGGGAATCTCCGGATTTTACAGTGTACACGGTATAGTCTGCATCCATCGGTACGGTGGATTTTCCGGCAGGGTTCGGTTTCGCTTCCTGGCTGGATGATGAAGACGAAGCTGCGGCTACGGGACCTTTGCCTCCGCGGTATATTACAAGTCTCTGGCCTATCCTTATGTTGTCGCTCCTGAGATTGTTCCACCTTTTTATCTGGCTTACCGTGACCCTGTAGCGTATGGCGATTTTTCCGAGCACTTCCCCGCTGCGGACCCTGTGGACTATCCTTTCCCCGTCTCCGCCGTCCTTGATTTTCTTGAGGACTACCGGATTGAAGTATTCCTGTGCCTTGTGGGTGTAGAGGGAATCCTCACTGTCGATGAACGAGTTGGTGTAGGTATATGGTATACGGAGTATGTATTCTTTCTCGTTGCCTGGCACTATTTCGTGCTTGTACTGCGGGTTGAGGTTCTTCAGGTCTTCGAGAGGCACCCCTGCAAGTTCGCTTACCTGCTTGAAATGCAGCATCCTGTTTATCCTGAATGTGTCCACATGGACAGGCATCGCCACGGGCTGGGGCTCTATGCCGTGCTCCTTGTAGTATGTCATGGTGTAGAGTGCGCCTACAAATGCCGGCACATAGCCTCTTGTCTCGCGCGGGAGATACGGGTATATGTCCCAGAAGGCACGTTTCCCGCCGCTTCTCCTGATGGCCCTGTTTACGTTTCCGGCCCCGCAGTTATAGGATGCGATGGCAAGGTTCCAGTCTCCGAAAATATTGTAGGAGTCTTTCAGGTATTCGGCTGCTGCATGGGCGGCCTTTACAGGGTCGAGCCGCTCGTCCACGAACGAATCAATGTCCAGCCCGTATATCTTGGCCGTACTGTACATGAACTGCCACATCCCTTTGGCTCCTGCCCTCGACACCGCTGTCGGATTGAGCGAAGATTCTATCACAGCCATTGCCTTGAGCTCGATCGGAATGTCATGTTCATCGAAAATTTCCTCGATTATCGGCATATAGTAGGAGCACAGGCCGAGTATCTGTCCCATCTTTGCGTCCATCTTCTCGGAATACAGGACGATGTAGTTCCGGACGACATCGTTGTATGGAAGGTCTATGAACGAATTCATCGCCTTTATCCTCTCGATATATACCGAATCCGGGACATTGGACTCGAACCGTACGGAGTCCATGTCGTATTCTTCCTGTGAGGCTTCGCTGATCTTCTGCTGCATGTACCATATGCTGAGAAGGCTGTCGGAGACGTCTGCATTGTAGTCCTCCGGATTCAGCCCGGCGGCACTTTTGTCCTCGTTCTCGTCGTAGACGTCCATGAATTCATAGCTGAGACTGTCGATCTCCCGCATTTCCGCTTTCGATTTCTCGAGCTCCGCCTTCAGCGAGTCAAGGGCCGACCTCAGCCTGATATTCTCCTTGACGAGTTCGGATTTCTTCCTGGATATTTTCTGGACGTTTTTCATTTCGTCCTTTGCTTTCAGTTCTTCTGCTGCCGCCGGTATGGAAAATACCGGTGTGACGGCCGGCACGGTCGCTGCCAGTGCAAATGTCAGTACACAGTGTTTCAGTATGTCCATCTTATATTCCTTTTTTTCTAGAAACGAAGTCCGAGTTTCAGTCCGATACTGCTGCCTCCCGCGGCTGTGGGCTGAAGGGCGTAGGCGTTTTCCGGAGCTATTACCGCCGGCTCAAGCCGCATGGAAATACTGTCCGAGACTTCGAAGTCGTGCATATATGCGAAGACGTTCGCGTCTATTATCTGCAACAGGTAGAATGCTACGGTGGCGACTATCGAGTAGTCCCTGTAGCGCCTGTACACATCGCGGTACCAGACAGCTGTCTCCGCCGTTATCGGCCCGGTATATTCTACGTCGGGATTCGTGGCCTCATTGTGGATCCTTTTGAATCTCTGATAATTCGTATTGTTCGTGTAAAGAAAATGGATGGAGCCCGCCAGACATCCCCAGTATATGGGGATTTTCCAGTATTCTCCGTTGTATGCCTGTCCCAGGCCTGGAAGCAGTATGGAATATATGGTAGCCCTTCCAGGGTGCGGGTGTACATCCTTCTTGTAGCAGACGGCCCCGTCCATAAGGCTTCCCCAGTATATGAGTCCAGCCCCGACAAGAAGCCATGTACCTTTCTGCCTTGCCCCGTAGTCTATTCTCAACGGGGTGGAAGGATCGGCTGCATATGCTGCGTCGTATGCCTTTTTCGACTGGCTGTACTGGTGCAGATAGTATCCTCCTAGACCGGCGCAGGTGCCGATGCCTCCGTAGACTATGGGCAGTTTCCACCAGTCTCTGTTGTATATCTGTGATATTCCGGGAAGGATCATTGAACTTGCGAACATGGTCCCGATGCGGAGGTCGTTCTTGTGGGCGAGACCTCCGAACAGTTCCTTGAACGAGAACATCTTGTCGACGGTGTCCGTGGTGGCCGTCGAATCTGTCTGGTCATTGTAGGTCTGCGTGAAGGCTTCTTCCCTGAACTGGGCGTCCGAGTTCGTGGCGAACGCCGCCATGCAGACAATGACTGCTATTATGTATCTTGCCGCTATTTTCACGGTGACAATTAATTATGGCTATATTCCTAAAATCAGAATTTCGAGTCTTCCAGAGCCTTGAGGAACTTCCGGACCTCGTCATCCGATGAAAAACGGATAGTCATAGTGCCTTTCCCGCGGGATGTCCGCTTCAGGCTTATATTGTTTTCGAAATACTTTCCTACTATCTCCAGGACACGGATATAGTCGTCTGGCAGGTCAGGGGCCGGGGCTTCCTCCTGCTTCGGCCGTTCCAGGCTCTTTATCCTGTCTTCCAGCTGCCGTACCGAGAGCCCGCCCTTTATGACAAGGTCGCACAGCTGCTCCTGGAGTTTGTCGTCTTCTATGCCGAGAAGGACCTTGGCGTGCCCCACGGAAAGCAGTCCGACCTTCAGGTCGTGCTGTATCTTTGCCGGAAGTTTGAGCAGACGCAGGTAGTTGGTTACCGAAGCCCTCTTCTTGCCAACCCTCATTGCCATCTGCTCCTGTGTGAGGTGGCATTCCTCGATGAGCCTTTCATAGCTCATGGCTATCTCGATAGGGTCGAGGTTTTCTCTCTGGATATTCTCTACGATTGCCATCTCGAGCATACCCTGGTCGTTAGTGTCCCTGATATACGCAGGAATCTCTTCCATCCCTGCCATCCTGCAGGCCCTGAACCTCCTTTCTCCGCTTATTATCTGGTATCTGTCCGGGGATTTACGCCTCACTGTGACAGGCTGTATCAGTCCGAGCGACCGGATGGACTCTGCCAGTTCCTCAAGAGCCTCGCTGTCGAACGACATACGCGGCTGGAACGGGTTCGGCTCTATCATCTCTATGGGTATGAGCATGATGTCTGCGCTGTTGCGCTCCTGGTCCGGTGTCACTACGCTTTTGTGTACATATTCCACCGGTTTCCTTATCTGACTGAGGTCCGCATCCCCGAGCAGGGCTCCGAGACCTTTCCCTAATCCTCTCTGCTGTTTGCTCATATATTCTGATTGTTTTTCTCGAGAACTTCCTTGGCAAGGTTGAGGTAATTCGTGGTGCCGTTGCAGATCACGTCGTACAGGATGATGGGCTTGCCGTGGGACGGCGCCTCGCTCAGCCGGATATTCCTCTGTATTATGGTCTTGAAGACCATGTCCTTGAAGTGCTCTTTCAATTCGTTTACTACCTGTGAGTGTACCTTGGTCCTGCCGTCGAACATGGTCACTACGAAACCTTCGATGCTGAGCGACGGGTTTACTCCGTTCTGTACCAGCCTTACGGTCTGGAGAAGCTTTCCGAGGCCTTCGAGAGCGAAGAATTCCGGCTGCACCGGAATCATTACGGAATCGGCGGCTGTCAGGGAATTGACAGTTATCAGCCCGAGGGACGGGGAGCAGTCTATTATAATGAAGTCATAGTCCTCCCGGATTGGGGCGAGTGCGTTTTTCATGACAGACTCCCTGTTGTCGCTTTCCAGCATCTCGATCTCGGCCCCGACAAGGTTTATATGGGAAGGGATCATGTGAAGATTGGCGATTTCTGTCTGTATCAGCGCATCCCTTATGTCGATCTTGCCTATCATGACTTCGTAAAGGGTGCGTTTCTGGTCGTCCTCGGGGGAGAAGTTCAGCCCTGAAGTAGTATTGGCCTGAGGATCAGCGTCTATTATAAGGACTTTCTTTTCCAGTACGGCCAATGATGCAGCCAGATTTATTGAGGTGGTGGTTTTCCCGACCCCTCCTTTCTGGTTTGCTACCGCTATGACTTTTCCCATATCCTATCCTGTTTTGATGATGAAATAATCCTTGCAAAATTATAAAAAATTTTCGTTAGTTCCCGTTAATTGCTATTTTTGTTCACTTTTATTTTAAAGCGGCTTTTCCTGCCCGCAGGAGGGTGCAGTCTCGTTCCGGAGGTTTGTTCCCCGGGTCTGGTATGGGCAGATGCATTTGACTGGCACAAGGCAGTTTATGGAGGAATATCGTATGGAATCTGGACAGGTGTGGCTTGCGGCTGTTAATCTTCATGCAGGCAGTGGAAAGACGGCGTCGCTGTGGCGGGAGGCTGAAGGTCTGCTGGACAGGATGCAGGTCCCGTACGAATGCCGGTATGCCGGTTTCAGGTTCTGTATTGCGGAAATTGCGTATCATGCCGCTTCTGAAGGTTTCAGGAAATTCATAGCCGTCGGCGGGGACGGGACCATCCACGATGTCCTGGAAGGTATAATGAAATATGTCGACATCTCCTCCTCTTCTTCATCCCCTGCCGGGATTTCGGATTTCACCCTTGCCGTGATTCCTATCGGTTCCGGAAATGACTGGATCAGGATACACCATATAGGATATGATATCAGGGAGACTGTATCGCTGATAAAGGCGGAGTCATTCGTACGTCAGGATGTAGTCAAGGTTACTGTATTGCCGGAATCACGGAACCAGGGAACGCCGGTGGACGGAAAGCATTCCTATATGGTGAATATAGGCGGGGTAGGGTTTGATGCCCGCGTATGCGAGCGTGTGAACGGGCAGAAGGCGAGGGGCAAAAGAGGAAGATTATTGTATATAAAGGCCTTGTTGTACCTGTTCTTTCATTATAGATCAGTGCCGGCTGTCGTGCGGTGTGACGACGGGACGGTTTTTGAGGGCGACTGCTTTTCAGTTGCTGTCGGCAACGGGAAGTATTGCGGAGGCGGTCTGCGGCAGACTCCTGACGCTGTCTATGATGACGGCCTGCTGGACCTTACCGTGATCCCTGCATATTCCCTGCCGAGGGTCCTGCTTGAACTTCCGAAGCTGTTCAACGGCAGGTTCAATTCAGTCAAGGGGCTGAAGATATGCAGGGGGCGTTCCGTAACGGTCCTTCCCCTTTCCGGAAAATGCGAACTTGTGGAGGTGGACGGCGAGATCATAGGAAATGTCCCGGTCCGCTTCGAGGTGCTTTCTGAACAGATAAACGTGCTTCACAAGCCATAGGATTTTAAACGGCTTCTTAGTCCGGATCTACATCCAGGGTTATGTGCCCTGCATATCTGTACTGCCTTTCGAAGGCTGCCACGGTGGCGGAGAGCCGTCTTTTCGCATCATGCAGGTTCCTGTCTTTCTTCAATGTCAGCCTGATTATCCTTATATTGTATCCTGCGACCCTGTCTACCGGAGGACTGAACGGTCCGGCCACAGTCTCGATGTTCATTTGTTCCGGATAATTGTTCCCGAACGTCTGCTCCAGGATGGATGCAAGTCTGGCTGACATATCTTCCGCTTTCTGCAGGGACGGATCCTTGACAGCCACATTGACAATCCTCGTGAAGGGAGGATAGCCGAACTCCTTTCTTTCAAGGAGCAGTGTTTCGTAAAGGAGATCGCTGCTTCCGTCTGCAAGCTGGCGGTATACCGGATGTCCGGGCCTGCAGGTCTGTATGATGAAGCGGCCACGCTTGTCCCGTCTTCCGCATCTGCCCCTGAGCTGTTCAAGGGCCTGCATGGCCTTTTCATCCGCCCTGAAGTCCTGTACTCCCAGCAGAGAGTCTGCCGATATCACGGCTGTAAGGGTAAGTCCGGGAAAATCGAAGCCTTTGGATATTATCTGCGTGCCGATGAGGATGTCGATGCTTCCGGTGCCGAATCCTTTTATGGTTTCGGCTGCGAGAGTCTTCGGTGTGTCGCTGTCCAGTCTGGCGATCCTTGCTCCAGGGAAAAGGGATGCGGCTTCTTCTTCGATCTTCTGCGTCCCGCTTCCTATTCCGTACAGGGCGGTCCCGCATTCCGGACATTCCGGGCGGAATGCGGTAGTGTAGCCGCAGTGGTGGCATACCATCCTGTCAGGGCTCTTGTGCAGGCTGAGGCTGACATTGCAGTGCGGACATTTCGGTATATATCCGCAGGAAGGACATTGCATTACCGGGGAGAAGGCTCTCCGGGCCCTGAGTATCAGAACCTGTTCCCCGCATTCCAGTGTTTCCCGTATGCGGTCAGCCAGTTTCCTTGAGAAAGAGCCGGCCATTCCGTTTTTCCTCCGTTCTGCAGCCGTGTCGATGATCTCGGTTTCGGCCTCATCCGCCTTGTAGTATCTTTTCCCGAGGGTCAGCATCCTGTATTTGCCGCAATGTCCGTTGAATACCGATTCGAGTGACGGTGTGGCAGATCCGAGCAGGATGTCTGCGCCGTGTATCTTGGCAAGCATGACTGCCACGTCCCTGCCGTTGTATCTCGGTGCCGGCGAACTCTGCTTGTAGGAGGAATCATGTTCCTCGTCCACTATGATGAGTCCGAGGCGGGTGTGCGGCAGGAAAATGGCTGACCTTGTGCCGAGGACGAAGTATTGTGAACCTTCCGTCCCGCTTTTCCTGATTTTCTCTGCAGTGTCCCTCCTGGCAGCGTTGCTTTCTTCGGAATGGAAGGTCAGCAGGATGTCCCCGAATACAGACTGTATCCGGTCTTTCAGCTGCCTGCTTACGGCTATTTCCGGGACCAGGTAGAGTACATTCTTTCCTTGAGAGAGCGTTTCCATGGCGGCCCGGAGGTATATTTCGGTTTTTCCCGAGCCTGTCACGCCTTTGATCAGTACAGGCTTATGTTCTCTGAACCCTTTCAGGGCCTCCATGTATGTTTTCTGCTGGTATTCTGTAAGTGTGATGGCCGCGTCCTGAAACAGGTGCCTTTCCGGCCTGCATCCATGTCTTGTTTCCTCTATCTTCAACCGTAGCTGTCCGGCTTTTTCTTCGAGTCTTGCTATGCTTGCTTCCAGTATTTCGCAGCTTTTCCCTTTTCCTGCAGGACGGTCCCTCTTTTCGGAAAGCATCTGCTTTTTTTTACGGATCATGTCTTCCGTCTTCTGTATTTTAAGCATCAGGCTTTCAGACAGTCTTTCCTTTCTTGCGTTTTCCCGTTCCTGCATTCTGGCAAGGGCTTCCGCCTGGGAGATCTTCATGGTCGGGTATGCCGCCTTGAATACTTCACCGGTCGAGCAGAGGTAATAGTCCGCTACTGCCTCCCACAGCCTCCTTTCTTCTTCCGATACCGGCCACAGTCTTCTTTCAGCTGAGACTATGTCCTTGATCCTGGCCTGCTCCGTGTCCGGTACTATGCCTGTCTTGTCCACCGTTCCGAGATATTCCCTGCCTGCAAAGTCCACACGGACCCAGTCCCCTGGCAAGACTTCTTCCCCTTCCGGCACTCCGTAACACGGAATCCAGTCCAGTCTCAGCGGCAGTATAACCGAAATGTATGTTCTATCTTTTCCCGACATATCTCCGCGAAGATAGGAATTTAGTCCTTTTTTGCCGAAAATTCACAAAAAAATTTGCAGAGAAAGAAATGTTGTCTATCTTTGCAATCCCAAACGGAACAAAACACATAAGTTTGGCAGGAACGGTGTCATAGCTCAGTTGGTAGAGCAAAGGACTGAAAATCCTTGTGTCCCTGGTTCGATTCCCGGTGACACCACTTCAGAATCAGAGAGTTACAGAAATGTGACTCTCTTTTTTTTTCTCAAAAACGGCTGAATTGGCTTGGAAATGGGGTCAGGTTTTCTAAAAAGTTTTACCCAAAATGGCAACGGTAAAAGTTGTTTGTTACAAGTACAGACCATTAAGGAACAATGAATTACCATTGAGAATAAGGGTTTGTAAAGACAAGAAGTCAAGGTATTTCAATCTTGGGGTTTCATTATATACATTATATTGAGATATTCTGACTTTGCAGTAATTTGCCAATAGATTGAAGATGCAGATGTATTCACTTCGAATTGATTTATACAGGAGAAGTGGATACATCTTTTTCAAAGTCTTCAAGGATTTGTATTATTGAATGAAGATTGAGCAAAAATAGCTATATTAGCAACATAAATGCTTTTAGCCATGAAAAGAGAACACATAGTAAATCAGATAAGGGAGATAGTGCACAGGGTCGCCCCTACTG
>CALVDQ010000025.1 GCA_944326325.1 uncultured Bacteroidales bacterium | reverse complement strand
TGGGAGAGTAGGAAGCTGCCGCTCTTGATACAGGAGACCCTGTCAGATATCTGTCTGTCAGGGTCTCCTTTTTTATTCTTCTGTCCCCCGTTCACGCTCTTATGCCTGTGACGGATCTGTCCTGTCTGTTCCCCGTAATCCTGGTATTAACTTCCGTGAATTGTGTACATTTCCTATTCATCATCCATGTAATTTTGCATACATGAAAATATTCCGTTTATGCAAATGAAAGAAATAATTCTTGCTGCACTGGCAGCCGGTCTGTTTTCGGCCGGAACAGCTGCGGCCCAGGACAATCTAAAGAAACAGGAGAAATTTATGGAAGAAAAACTGGAACTTACTCAGGAGTGGGACAAGGTATTCCCGAAGAGCGACAAGGTGAAGCATTGTAAGATAACGTTTCATAACCGTTACGGCATCACCCTTGCCGCAGACCTGTATATCCCGCAGAACGCCGCCGGCAGACTGCCTGCAATTGCAGTCAGCGGTCCTTTCGGTGCCGTGAAGGAGCAGGCGTCCGGACTTTATGCACAGACTCTTGCGGAACGTGGTTTCCTGACGATCGCGTTCGACCCGTCTTTCACGGGGGAAAGCGGAGGACAGCCTCGTTACGTTGCATCTCCGGATATCAATACTGAAGATTTCAGCGCTGCTGTTGACTACCTTTCCACACGTCCGGATGTTGATCCTGAACGCATAGGTATACTTGGAATCTGCGGCTGGGGTGGATTTGCAGTCAATGCCGCTGCGATTGATACCCGAATAAAGGTCACTGTGGCGACAACCATGTATGACATAAGCAGATGTACGGCAAACGGGTATTTTGACGAAGGGGACAACCCGGATGCCCGTCATGAGATGCGAAGGCAGCTCAATGCCCAGAGGACGGAAGATTACCGCAACGGCACGTACGCCCTTGCCGGCGGAGTCGTGGATCCGCTGCCGGATGACGCTCCTCAGTTTGTGAAGGATTACTATGCCTATTACAAGACTCCGAGGGGTTACCACAAGCGTTCCCTGAACTCCAATGGAGGCTGGAACCGGACTTCTTCGCTGTCATTCATAAATATGCCGATACTTTCCTATGCCGGTGAAATCCGAAGCGCAGTCCTTCTGGTCCACGGGGAAAATGCACATTCCCGTTACTTCAGCGAAGATACGTACAAAAAACTGCAGGGAGACAACAAGGAACTGCTTATTGTTCCGGGAGCTAATCATACCGACCTGTATGACAATATGTCTAAAATCCCGTTCGACAGGATTGAAGGGTTTTATCTTGAGTATCTGAAATAATCATTGACATGAAAAATTATACGAAAATATTCCTGGGCATTGCAGCCGGACTTATGCCGCTTTGCCTTTTCGCTCAGACATCCTGCAGCGGGACCGGTAATCCCGAACCGGGAAAAGACGGGAACAAGTATGTTCCGTATGAAGACCGGACAGGCAACGAGTCCATCGTCTATTTTACCCGGAACCTGAGTCCCGAAGGACTGATAGCTGCCTATGAGCAGGTCTGTGCCAACATAAGCGGCAAGGTCGGGGTAAAACTCCACACCGGGGAGCAGAACGGTCCGAATATTATTCCGAGCTCATGGGTCAGGCAATTGATTAATAAGGATCTGCCCGATGCGACCATCGTCGAGACCAATACCTATTATCAAGGTGACCGCTACACTACCGAACAGCATCTGAAGACTCTGGAGGTCAATGGCTGGACTTTCTGTCCTGTGGATATCATGGATGCGGAGGATACTGTGACATTGCCTGTGTATGGCGGAAAATGGTTTACGAAAATGTCTGTCGGAAGCCATCTTCCCGACTACAGCTCCCTTGTCGTACTCACGCATTTCAAGGGGCACGCCCAGGGCGGTTTCGGCGGAAGCAACAAGAACATCGGCATCGGATGTGCCGACGGACGCATTGGCAAGGCCTGGATACACACGGTTCCGGGACAGGGACAGTGGAGCATCGCTGAAGAGGAGTTCATGGAGAGGATGACGGAATCCACAAAGTCAGTCATAGACCATTTCGGCAGGAATATCACCTATGTGAATGTGATGCGGAACATGTCGGTATCCTGCGACTGTGAAGGTGTCGCAGCTGCCCCTGTGGTGACTCCTAATGTCGGGATACTCTCCTCTACGGACATCCTTGCCCTGGACCAGGCTTGTGTAGATCTCGTGTATGCAATGACGGAGGAAGAGCATCATGACCTTGTGGAAAGGATAGAGTCCCGTCACGGGCTGCGCCAGCTTTCTTATATGAAGGAACTCGGCATGGGAAATGACCGTTATGTCCTGATTGACCTTGATAACGGAGGCAAACGTATTACCGTCGAAGAAGCCGTAAAGGATCTTGTCCCGTTTGTCCGGGAGGAGGAATAACCGTTTCCGGAGAATTGAACGGCCGTTGAACTTAAGGAGGGTGACACAAAATCCCAAAAAAGTCCCGTAGGGACCGCACCGGGTAGGTGCGAGATCCCCCTAATAGGGGGTGCAGGGGGTTAGGATGGGTCCAGTCTTTCGAAGAAAGACGTTTGAGGGTGACACAAAATCTCTTTTGGGTCACCCTCCTCAATCTTTTTTACAGTGGACAGCAGACGCTACTTACCGGTCTCTTCCTTGATGACAGCCTGCGCCGCGGCGAGGCGTGCTATAGGCACTCTGAAAGGAGAGCAGGATACGTAGTTCAGCCCGATCTTGTAGCAGAACTCCACGGACGCAGGGTCTCCGCCATGCTCTCCGCATATTCCGCACTTGAGTTCAGGGCGGGTGTCACGTCCGGCGTTGACAGCATACTGGACAAGCTTGCCTACTGCCTTGGTATCCAGGGTCTGGAACGGGTCACTGTCAAGTATCTTGTTTCCGAGGTAGTCTCCCATGAATGTCCCCACATCATCCCTCGAGAATCCGAAGGTCATCTGGGTCAGGTCGTTTGTCCCGAACGAGAAGAACTCTGCCGTCTTGGCCATACGGTCTGCAGTAAGGGCGGCGCGAGGTATCTCTATCATGGTTCCGAACTTGAAGTCGATATGCTGGTTCATTGCAGCTTCGACCTCTGCCTTTACACGTACGCAGATGGCTTTCTGGAATCTCAGCTCACGTTCCGATATCGTGACCGGAATCATTATTTCAGGCATCGGATGCAGCCCTTCTGCCTGGAGTTCGGCGGCTGCCGTGAAGATGGCCCGGAACTGTGTCTCGGAAATCATAGGATATGTGATGTGCAGGCGGACTCCTCGGTGCCCCATCATCGGGTTGACCTCATGGAGGGAAGCGCCTCTCTTTTCTATTTCACCTTCGGATATGCCAAGCTCCTGGGCAAGCTCCTCTTTCTTGTCCCGAGTCTGAGGCACGAACTCGTGGAGCGGCGGATCGAGCAGGCGGAATGTCACAGGCTTGCCGTCCATCACCTTCATGGTACCTTTCACTGAAGCCTTGATATACGGCTCGAGTTCGTTCAGCGCAGCCCTTCTTTCGTCATCTGTCTTTGAAAGGATCATCTTGCGCAGCTTAGCCAGCGGAGTCTCGGAATTCTTGCCGTAGAACATATGTTCGATACGGAAGAGCCCTATGCCTTCGGCCCCGAAGTTCAAGGCCCTCTGTGCATCTTCAGGCGTGTCCGCATTTGTCCTTACACCGAGTTTGCGGTATTTGTCCACGATATTCATGAACTTGATGAAGCGAGGATTTTCAGAAGCGTCCATGGTGTCGATTTCGCTTGCATAGACAAGACCTTTGGCCCCGTTGAGACTTACCGTGTCGCCTTCGTGTATTTCGATACCGCCCTTGAACCTGGCGATTTTCTTCTCAAGGTCAATGTGCATGCTTTCGCATCCGACGATGCAGCATTTTCCCCATCCGCGGGCTACAAGTGCGGCATGGGAGGTCATTCCTCCTCTCTGGGTCAGGATCCCGGCTGCGGCACGCATTCCCTCCACGTCTTCAGGGGAAGTCTCCTCACGTATGAGAATCGTCTTGATACCCTGGGCGTTGGCCTGCATGGCCGCTTCGGAGGTGAAGACAGCCTTGCCTACTGCGCCTCCAGGACTTGCCGGAAGACCGTTGGCGATGGCCTTGGCCTTCTTTTCCGATGCGGAATCAAGGACCGGATGAAGGATTTCGTCAAGCTGGACAGGAGATACCCGCATCACAGCGGTCTTCTCGTCTATCATCCCTTCATCGAGCATATCCATGGCCATGTTCAGTGCGGCAAGCCCGGTACGTTTGCCGATACGGCACTGGAGCATCCACAGCTTCCCGTCCTGGATGGTGAACTCTATGTCCTGCATATCCTTGAAATGGTTCTCGAGATGCACCCTTATGGCGTCCAGTTCCTTGTATACGTCCGGCATGGCTTTTTCGAGCGATTCAAGGTTGGCGTTATGAGGGTTCTTGGTCGCTTCGTTCAGAGGATTGGGAGTACGGATGCCGGCCACGACATCTTCTCCCTGGGCGTTTATAAGCCATTCTCCGTAGAACTTGTTGTCACCGTTTGCAGGATTCCTGGAGAAAGCCACCCCGGTAGCCGAAGTGTTGCCCATGTTCCCGAATACCATTGACTGTACGTTCACTGCAGTTCCCCAGTCATCAGGTATCTTCTCTATCTTCCTGTAGGCAATCGCACGCTTGCCGTTCCATGATTTGAAGACACCTCCGATACTGCCCCACAGCTGGGCTTCAGCCGAATCCGGGAATTCCACGCCAAGCACTTCCTTGACCCTGGTCTTGAATTTTTCACACAGCTCCTGAAGCTCCTCGGCGGTGATGTCGGTGTCGGAACCGTAGCCTTTCTTTTTCTTCAGGTCTTCCATCATCCTGTCGAGCTGCTGACGGATCCCCTGTCCGTCGGCAGGTTCGATACCTTCAGCCTTTTCCATCACGACATCGGAGTACATCATGATGAGACGGCGGTATGCGTCATAGACGAAACGCGGATTCCCGGTCTTTTTTATCATCCCGGGTATGGTCGCCGAGCAGAGTCCTATGTTAAGGATGGTATCCATCATTCCAGGCATGGAACTTCTCGCGCCGGAACGGCAGCTGACGAGAAGGGGATTGTCCTTGTCCCCGAACTTCATTCCCATGATTTTTTCAGTGGCTTTCATGGCTTCTGTCACTTCGGCTTTGAGTGCATCCGTATAGCCTCCTCCGAGTTCGTAATACTCGGCGCAGCATTCGGTTGTGATGGTAAAGCCTGCCGGTACCGGAATGTCCAGCCTGCACATTTCAGCCAGATTGGCCCCTTTGCCTCCAAGCAAATTACGCATAGTACCGTCTCCTTCAGCAGTTTTGCCTCCGAAGCGGTAGACCCTTTTCTTGTTATCTCCCATAAGAAACGAATATGTTTTAGAATAGTGGTTAATGTATTTCTCCCTGATACGCGCGTTCCACGCAATGCCGGACAGAACACGGTCTGCGAAAATAATATAAAATTTCCTATAAAAGAAATTATTGTAGGATGCAGCGGGTATTTTCCGGAATAATTCCATGTCCTTTCCCGGCTTTTGCAGGAAACCCTGTCCGGAATGCGGACAAGCCGGCCGGCCTACAGAAGCCGGCTGGCGATTTCGGACAATTCGCTCCTTTCCCCTTTCGTCAGGTTTATATGCTCGAACAACGGCTGTCCTGCCATCTTTTCCCCGAGGTGGGTGAGTCCGTTGGAATACATATCCAGGTATGGCTGGTCTATCTGGAATATATCCCCTGTAAAGACTATCTTGGTGTCTTCTCCGGCACGTGTGATAATGGTCTTGATTTCATGCGGAGTGAGGTTCTGGGCCTCATCGACTATGAAGAACACCTTCCCGAGGCTTCTTCCCCTGATGTAGGCCAGCGGAGAGATGAGGAGCTTCTCTTCCTTGAGCATCGAGTCTATCTTCATTGCCTGCTTGCTTCCTGGCTTGAAGCAATGCCTGATGACGCTCAGGTTGTCCATCAGAGGCTGGATGAACGGTCCCATCTTGCTTTTCTGGTCTCCCGGCAGAAAGCCGATTTCCTGGTTTCCGAGGATTACGGTCGGCCTGGATAGGATTATCTGCTCGAAATCACGTTCCTGTTCCAGTGCGGCGGCGAGGGCGAGCAGGGTTTTTCCGGTACCTGCCCCTCCTGTCAGTGAAACAAGCTTTATTTCAGGGTTGAGACAGGCGTCAAGCGCGAATTTCTGCTCATCGTTGCGTGGAGAAATGCCATAGGCATATTTCGATTTCACGAGCATGAGCTTCTTCTCTTTCTCATCGTATCGTGCACAGACAGTGGCTGAACCTCCGTTTCTGTCATACCTGAACTTGTAGAGCTGGTTCGGCATAGGCTTTTCTTTCAGCAGTCTGCCGTAAGGTACAGACCCTTGTCCGGAAAGAAGACTGTTGACGGCATCCCAGTCAGGGTTTTCCATGATTACGACCTCGTTCCTCGTGTATTCGACCCTGGACTCCTCGATCTTGTCTGTCAGATAGTCCTGGGCTTCCATGCCTACAGCCTTGGATTTCATACGCAGGTTGACGTCCTTTGTCACGAGGGCCACGAACCGTCCAGGATTATGCTCCTTGACCCAAATGGCCGTAGCGAGTATTCTGTGGTCCTGTGTGTCGTCCTGGAAACAGCCCTTGAGGTTGTCAGGAAAGGGATGGTTCAGCTCTACCTTGATCTTGCCGAGCTTTTTGCCGAGAGGTACGCCGTCCTTGCCGAACATGGAGTTTCCGCTGAGTCTGTCGAGTTCCCGCATGAAACCTCTTGCGTTGAAACTCAGGTTGTCACTGCCTTTCTTGAACTTGTCGAGTTCCTCGAGGACAGCCATGGGAATCACGATGTCGTTCTCCTGGAATTTCCTGATGGCCCGGTAGTCATGCAGGATGATGTTTGTGTCCAGTACGAATATTTTCGGCCTCTTACCTGTGCCGGCGGAATCTGTTTCCATATTATATTGAAGTTAAAATTCTTGTCAGTCCTCTCCCTCGGAATAATGTCCCTGGATCAGGGATGCCAGGATATCCGATACGCCGGGTCTGTTCCCGTGAATGACGGAAAATCCCGGTTTGCCGGAAGGGTGTCCGAGCGGGAAATAGGCTATATCCTGCAGAAGCAGCTGTGCGTCAATATAGTCATAGTCCTCGTCGTTGATCTGTATCAGGACTCCGGGCACTTCGGAGAAAAGTATCCTTATCGTATCCGTTTCACCTGCCGCGCGCTCTATTCCGCTGATGTCGATCCGGATGCCGGAATCTCCGGCAATGGCTGCGGCTGCCGTGGCCAGTCCGCCTTCGCCGACTGTGACTCCGGCAGTTATCACCCCGTCTTCGACAAGTTCCCTTACGACTTCGAAGCAGTCCATGAAATAGTCCGGGTCCTGTATCTCAGGGGCGCTGTCCCCGCTGATGCCTGCGGCTTTTTCGAAAAGCGAATTTCCGAGACGGTATTCGCAGGTGTCGAACGGGATGTATATCAGCCAGGAGGATGCATCCGGAATGAGGATGTCCCCGCATTTCGCTTCATCTGAAAGCCAGCAGTACCGTATTTCCCTGTCTTCCTGCTCGCTGAAGAAGTCATATTCGTTTTCTTCCTCCTCCTCTTTTCTGGTCCCGGCATGTATGGAAAATTCCACCTCCGATTCTCCCTGGCATTTTTCGAAAGTATAGCTGTCGAGCCTGAGATCCAGATCGAAAAGGTATTTTCCGGCAGCCTCTGCCGAGAAATAGAAGGCAGCCATGTTGCCGAGCGGAGCACAGTCCCACTTCCAGGAAGCGTCCACACCCAGGTCCCCGAGGGTGAAATGCCCCTTCTTCCAGAGCGCGGAAATGAGGGTTTCCGCTATTTTCCTGCGGGCATAGGATTTCGGGAAAGTGTTGGCTTCCGGTCTTACTCGGCCTCTGATCTGCCGTATCCTGTCGATATAGTCCGGTATGCAGGCAGTGTTGTAAGTACTTTTCCTCGGGACAGGATCCACGATCTCGTCAACGATACTGTCGAATGCTTCATTCTGTACGGATCCGCTCCTTTTTGCCGCAGGCATACAGTCTTCAAGCATCTGGGCCGGGGTATAGTCCATCTGTGTCCCGTCGATGATGTATGTGGAATGCAATGCTGATACCGAGCGTTTCATAAAAATCCGGATTTTAACCGTATATGGCTATAAAAGCAAATATACAAAATTTCATTTACACGCAGGTATTGCAGAAACTTTAAATTAGTATTTTTGCAACCGGTAAATATTTCGGAAGTTGTTTGAAGTTTTCCCGGAAATTCTTTTTTGGACCGTTCCGGTGTATGTTTTCAGGTTTTTGAAAGGATAGCAGAGCTGTCTGATTGAGGGAAATCAGAAAATCTCCCCTCGGAAATCTCTCATAAAACTGATAGAATTTTAAACGGCTTCCTGACGGGAACGAGGTCGGCTGAAGATTCCGGAGGTGACCGGGACCCGGGAGGGAAAGATGTTAATTTATTCAAGAGTATGGAATATTCGGATGAGTCGTATGCAGAGATGATAGGGAAACTGTTCGTGCGGTTCCCATCATTCCAGACATCAGGGGCAAAGGCCTACAAACCAGGGATTGACAATATGCTGTTTTTCGACCAGCTGGCCGGCCATCCGCACAGGAGATATGCCACTGTACATATCGCCGGGACGAACGGGAAAGGTTCGGTGTCCAATATGCTGGCTTCCGTGCTCGCGGCTTCGGGTCTGAAGACAGGGCTTTACACCTCTCCGCATATCCTCGACTTCAGGGAAAGGATGAGGATCCTCGACGGCCGTTCGGGAAGCACGACTGTAGAGTACATTGGAAAAGAGGAAGTGGCAGGATTTGTCGGGCGGTGGGGCAGCACATTCGACCACCTCGACCTTTCTTTTTTCGAGATCACGACCATGATGGCCTTCGACTGGTTTGCGGCAAGAGGCGTGGATGCGGCAGTCATCGAGACCGGGCTCGGCGGAAGGTTCGACAGCACCAACATAATATCCCCCGTGCTCAGCATCATTACCAATATCGGTCTGGACCATTGTGATATGCTTGGGAATACCCTTGGGGAGATAGCCTTTGAGAAAGCAGGGATCATCAAGCCGGGAGTTCCTGTCATCGTAGGGGAGCAGGATCCGGAAACCGACCCTGTATTCGAGAAAAAAGTCCTGTACACAAACCTGCCGGATCCGGCATTCATGGGAGACAGGTCCAGGATAATGTCCCTTCTGGTTTTTGCCGGCAAAACGGAACCTTCCCTGTGGGAAGACAGGGACCGGATTCTCACCGGCATGGACCTTCAGGGCTGGTATCAGAAGAAGAATCTCAGGACAGTGTGCGCAGCCCTGGATGTACTTTCATCGGACAGGACAGTAGCCGGAAGTCCTGTCATGGCGGGACTGCAGCGTATGATGAGCTCCGGAAGAAAAAGCGTGGAGGATGCCATCATGAAGACGGCGTCCCGAATGGATTTCCACGGAAGATGGGAACGGCTGTGTTCCGATCCTGAGGTAATTGCTGACATCGGGCACAATGCCCATGGCCTGAAATACAATTTCTCCCAGCTTGAGGCACTCCTGGAAAGCGGCGGCTGTACACATCTTATTATAATATACGGAATTGTTTCCGACAAGGATGTTTTGCTCGTTTTTCCGCTGATGCCGCATGACGCGAGATACATTTTTACAAATTCTTCAGGGAAACGGGCTCTGCCGGCATCTTCCCTGCTGGAACAGTATTTGTCCTGGTGTCGTGCTGCCGGGAAAGCCCCGGCTCCTGCAAAGAGTACCGGGACGGTTGGGGAGGCGGTAGCTGAAGCGTTCGCCCTGGCCGGGGAAATCAGACGGAAAGATGTCTCCGCAAAGCCGTTGATCTATATCGGAGGCAGCACGTTTGTGGTTTCCGAGGCTCTTGCTCCGGTCCGCTCCAGGATAGATGAAGGTAATCGTTAAAATCAAATCTTATGGAAATCTTCGGATGCAGCAGACATTCTGTCATTGCCGGTATCATGGCAGTGGCAGCGGTGGTCATCTTTACCGCTGCAGATGTTTCAGCCAGGAATGTGAAACGGGACGCTTCCGGGCACCTACTTGTTTCAGAGTGGAAAAAACTGGATGATGCGGTAAAAAAGGACCTGCCTGAAACCCAGAAGGAAATATTGGAAGACATTATCGGCAAATCTGTCAGACGCGGTCTTTCCTGGGATTTCTACAGTGCCGCCAATGCCTATTACTGTCAGGTGAGGCTTTCTGACTGGAAAAAGGCGGAGGCTGCAGCGGAGATGATAGCAGGAAAGGCAGATGAACTGGGTGATATTGTGGTGACGTGGAATCTGGCCAAAGAAAGGTTCCCGGGCATAGATATGCCATCATTCCGGGAAGTGGCCGCATCCGGTGCAGAGCTTCGCGGACGGGAGACGGACCAGTTCTATAAGGAGATGCAGGACCGGTGGACGGGAAGCCGGCAGATACCGGAATTCATTGCAGGGAGCATAGGAAACGATTACGAATATATGCTCTGGGAGATGCTTGGAACGGCACTTGTCATGGATCCGGCGGACGGTATGGAGCCTGCGGATTCTTCCGTGACTTTTGCTGAAGCGGAAAGGCTGCTTGAAGAATATTATGGCGGCCGTTATCCACAGACGGCATATATTGAGTATCTCGGAATCAGGAGGATCACCGATGATTGCCTCAGGATGAAAGCTCTTGAAGGATTCATGAAGAAATACAGCGGCCGGGGCATAAGGTTCTATGCCGGTGCCGACATTCTCGGCCACAGGTTCGATTCATTGTCCCGTGTGTCCGCTTCTTCTTCCGGGTTCAAGTCTTTCAGGGAAGAGTGCGAGGCGTTCGAAAAGGAACGGAAGGCTGAAAAGACGGATTCAAGGCTCGTCCGGGGTCTGGAATCAGTGAAGGAGATTATCGACCGTATGGATTTCAGACGCATATCGGCGTGGATACAGGACAATACGGACACCTTGAAGGTCTCCCTGCAGAATGTCGTGGACGCGGACGTGAGGATCTTCCGTTACAGAGGTTCAGACCCTTTCCCGGAGCTTGGCGTGTCCTCACGGCAGGACGGCTCACGGGACTATGGCAGCTGGGCGGACAGTACACTTGTATTGCAGAGACATCTGGAGAACACTGCCGGGAGCTATTACGTTCCTGATACTCTTTCCGTCCCGGTGACCGGATTTGATGACCTGAACTATTATGTAATATGCGAAGGAGGCGGGGTGTCGGCGGCATTTCCGTACCGTAAGAGGACGGTTTCGGTAGCCTGCAGGTATCAGGACGGCAGTGTAGCTGTCTATGCTGCCGGCAGTCTTACGGGGAAACCTGTCGATACTGCGGATATCTCGGTCTTCCGGAACGACAGTCTTGTGAGACGATTGGAAAATGTGCCTCTGGATGGTTTTACCCCGATTGCTTCAGGACTCACCGAGGGTGAAAGGTACAGTCTTCAGTGCAGTTATACGGATGACGGAGGCATTTTCCGGCAGTCAGGGAGGATCTATTTTACGAACGGTCCCGTGAACAGAGCGGAAGAGCCTGTCGGGAATGGCCTGTCCTGTCTGATATTCAAGAATATGGCTGCATTCAATCCGGGAGATACCCTGAAATACAAGACTGTAGTCTACAGAAATGCGGAGGCTGGTGTGCCAGATGCCCCCAATGGATGGAAGAGTCCTGGATACCGTGTCGTGGACGAGGGTTATCCGGTGGTGGCCGAACTTCTGGATGTTGCCGGGAACGTCGTGGCTTCGGATACGCTCCGGACCGGCGGCATGGGCTCTGCAGCCGGAACTTTCATCTTGCCGGAAGACAGCATGAACGGACGTTATACATTGAGGATCAGTGCGGACGGGAAGATTCTCGCTTCAAGTGTCCTGACGGTGGATGATTTTATCCTCCCGACATTCGGCATCTCGTTTGAACCGGAGGACCGGATCTATTTCCCTGGAGATACCGTGACGGTCAGGGGCAGGATAGAAAGCTATGCCGGCCAGTCGCTTGCGGCTTGCGCGGTTACCTACGGAGTGAGCCTTTGGAACGGAAAGTCAGAGGAAGGCACTCTTGACGCGGCCGGGGACGGAAGTTTTTCCATCAGGTTCATTGCCGGGGACGGAAAGGCGTCGTCCGGATATTTCTACCATAATGTTACGGTAAAGGTGGTGGATGCCACAGGCGAAACCCACGAGTCTTCCTGCGGCGTGGCCGTCTGGGAATTCGACCTGGATGTGGATGTAGAGAACGAGGCTGATTCGTATATCTGCCAGGCAGAGGGTGCGTCCCGTGATGCCGAGGCCGACAGTGCCGATGTCTACCGTGTTGTCGCGATTGACGGGAATTTCGCTGTCGTGACGTTCAACCTTAGGAACGCATCCTTCACATCGGTGGATGAGGGCATGGTAAAATATAGTGTGATCCGGGACGGAGAAACGGTATGCGAGGCTGAGACCGCTCCCGGCGGAAAAGTGTGGATCGACCTGTCTTCGTGGCCGTCGGGTACTTTCCGGCTGAGGGCCTCTGTACGTATCAGGAATGTGGAGAGGGTATGCGTATGTGATCTTGTGAAGACAAGTGAAGGTGATGATATCCTGGACATACCTCTTGAGAATTTCTTCAAGATCATCCCGTCGGATGGCATTAAGGTGCAGTTCGGCGCCGCTTCAGGTCCGGTATGGGCAGTGGTCCAGCTTTTCGGAGGAAAGGATACCTGCCTGCATTCGGAAATAGTGCATCTTGAAGGCGGGTGTGGAAAGCCCGGCTCCCTGAAGACCCTTTCGTACGGGTTCGCAAGCGGTTATCCTGATGTCGTGAAGATGGAGGTATTCTATTTCAGGAACGGACGGGCATATACTTTCTCTCATGACTTCGAAAGGAAAGGTATGGACCTTTCCCTTCCGCTGATATTCACACGTTTCACGGACAAGGCCTATCCTGGAGAGAAATGCCTTTACGAGATAATGACCGCTCCAGGTGCCGAGTGTGCCGTGTCTGTATTCGACATGGCGACCGAGGTATTCAGGGCCAATGTCTGGAACAGGCTTGAGCCGGAAAGGTATTTCCCGTATCCGAGGCTGAACTATATCACGGGGATGTCTTCCGGGTACGGAGCTTCGCCTATGTTCAGACTCATGTCTGACAGGATCCGCGTAAGGGGTACGGCGGACGGAAGGACCGTGTACGGCTACGGCCCGGTGCTGAATGCCGGCCTGCCGACGGCCCGGCTCACTTCGGAGAAGGCAATCTATCCAGCTGCGGCAGAGGCGGAGTCTGAAGAGGTCATGATGACAAAATCTGCAGACCAGGCCCTTATGGACAGCGCACAACCTGCAGTCAGGGAAGATTTTGCTTCCGGGCTCGCTTTCTACCCGTCCCTCAGGGCTGATGACCAGGGGCGGTTATCCTTTTCCTTTACAGCCGGAGACAAGCTGTCCACTTATTATGTATCTGTCTTTGCCCATGACAGGAATATGGCCAACGCCGTTCTGCGGCAGAAGGTCCTTGTCACCCTTCCGGTTACCGTATCGGTCGCCCAGCCGGCATATCTGTACGCAGGCGACAGGTATGTGATGCAGGTCTCTCTTTCCAATGTTTCAGTGGAGGATTCAGAAGGCATCCTGTCCATGTTTCTCTATGACGGAAGCGATTATGAAGGCATGACGCCGTCTCTGGTGACGAACCGTCCGGTGGAAGTTGCCCGCGGCTCGGCAGAAATCTCGGAATTCAGCATAGAAGTACCGGAAGATACAGATACCTTGGGGATCAAGGTGATATACAGGGCTCATGACGGAGTTTCCGACGGGCTGTTCGTGACGGTGCCTGTAAGGCAGCCGGAACAGACCTTGTACGAATCGCATTCTGCGCTGCTGCTCGACGGCATGGACAGGGACTCTCTCTATGCTGCGATAATGGAGGAATTCGTAAATGTTTCCGGATACGGCGCTGTGTCCAGGGAGATATCAATAGCCGATATGTTGAGGGATGCTGTCCCGGATTCATCCTGGACACCTTCGCCGGATGTGCTGTCGGTCGCAGGCGCATATTTTTCCGCACGGATCGCATCATCTCTCAACGGAGGGAAGTCTTCGGGGGCGGCAGAGGAATCGGGCTCCCGTCTCCTGTCCTTCCAGAATGCCGGCGGAGGATTTTCCTGGCTGAAAGGCGGCCCTTCATCCCCGTCTGTCACGGCCGCTGTACTGGAATACATTGCCTTGCTGGACAGAAAACATCTGTTGGAGGATAGTCCTGAGATGAAGTCGGCTGCCGCGGAAGCGGTGGACTACATCGACCGGTATTACTTCTCTGCAGACAAGCTCGCCGGATGGGCCGGAGGCATAAGTCTTCAGCAGTATCTCTATATAAGGTCCATGTACGGGACCAGGCCTTTGGCGGTGGATCCGGGCCGGAAAGAGAGAAAGGCATTTGCAAGGCAGGTGAAGGACTATCTTTACGGAAAGGGTACCGATCCTGCAGGCTACATCCTTTACAAGGCCCGCAGAGCAGGTTCCGTACTGAATTTCCTGGAGGCCGGAGACAGCGGATACCTCAGTTCCATAGGGATAGGGACAAACAGGAAACTTGCATCGGCCCTGGACAGGTATTCCGCTTCTCTGGTGGAGTATGCTGCTGCCCATCCTTCCGGAGGAGTCTATTATCCTAATGCCGTGATGCCGTTCCGCGGGCTTCTTGAAAGCGAGCTCTATGCCCACGTCATGATATGTGACCTTATGGACCGCTGCGGAAAAGATAAAATGGCGGACGGAATACGTCTGTGGATAATGATACAGAAAGAGACCCAGGACTGGAAGGCAGATCCGGCCTATATGATGGCACTCGATGCCGTTTCCGCAGGCTCCCCGGGACTCCTTGCTTCCAAGGTGCTCATCCTGACCCGGAAATACAGGAAACCTTTTGACGGGATAGAGGCTGCAGGCAACGGACTTTCCGTGCAATGCAGGTATTTTGTCGAGGACAGGTCTGCCGGCAAGGATAGCGGGATGCCGGGATACAGGGAGATAAAGGCCGGTGAAATCCTCGGGGTCGGGGACAAGGTGATGGCTGTATATGATCTGTGGAGTGCCGAAAACCGCAGTTTCGTACGTCTGACGGCACCGCGTTACGCAGCCATGCGTCCGCTCGGCCAGCTTTCCGGACCTGCCGGACCTGTACTTCGCCGTATTTCATCTCCAGGATATCCGGTTTTCACTCCTTATTCATACAGGGAGGTCAAGGCGGACAGAAGCATCTGGTATTTCGATGTACTTGCCGAGGAAAAGACCAGGATAACCGAAAGTCTGGTGGTGACCCAGGCAGGGGAGTTCGTCTGCCCTGTCCCGGAGATCGTATGTATGTATGCCCCGCATTACAGGGCGAATGACGGGTTCGGCGGACAGCTGGCTGTAAGTCGGAAATGATCCCCGGACATTTTCTTCCGGATAGTTAGACAAGGGCGGGTGGATTCTGAGTCAAACCGATATTCGGTCAGAATCCACCCGCCCTTGTCTTTTCCGTGAAGGCTGGACAGGCCGGCCTTCCGTTTTCCCGTGCTTCCTATCGTTTGAGGTTTCCAAGGCAGTTGAGGACATTCTTTTCAATCCTTCCGAGGATGTCGCCCGGATCTGCCTTGACGAATTTTTCTCCGGTGATGTTTTCGTAGAGCTCGACATACCTGTCGGTGATGCTGTTTACGATCTCCGGAGTCATCTCAGGTACTTTCTGTCCTTCTTTCCCCTGGAAACCGTTGGCCATGAGCCACTCACGGACGAATTCCTTTGAAAGCTGCTTCTGCTTCTCTCCCTTGGCGAGCCTTTCTTCGTAGCCTTCTGCATAGAAATACCTCGATGAATCCGGGGTATGGATTTCATCCATGAGGTAGATCTTCCCGTTCTTCTTTCCGAATTCGTATTTGGTATCCACGAGGATCAGGCCCATCCTGGCAGCGATTTCAGTTCCTCTGCGGAAAATCTCCCTCGTATACTTCTCAAGCTGCCCGTACTCCTCGCGGCTTACAAGTCCGGAAGAGATTATTTCCTCCTTGGAAATGTCTTCGTCATGGCCTTCGGCAGCCTTCGTCGTAGGGGTGATTATCGGCTCTGGGAATTTCTGGTTTTCAACCATCCCTTCAGGCATTGGAACCCCGCACAGGGTCCTTTTCCCGGCTTTGTATTCCCTCCATGCGTGTCCTGACAGATAGCCGCGGATGACCATCTCAACCTTGAAAGGCTCGCACCTGTGCCCGACGGTCACCATAGGGTCGGCCTCCGCTATTTTCCAGTTCGGAAGAATGTCAGAAGTGGCGTCAAGGAATTTTGACGCTATCTGGTTAAGGACCTGTCCCTTGTACGGAATGCCTTCCGGCAGGACTACGTCGAATGCCGATATCCTGTCAGTGACAATCATGACGAGATATTCGTTGTCTATGTCATACACGTCGCGCACTTTGCCGACATACTTGCCGGTCTGGCCCGGAAAATTGAAATCAGTCTTGGTTATTGCTTCCATTTCTATCGTGTTTTTGATCGTTCAGAACAGTGTGGCACAAAGTTAGAAACTGTTTTTGGAAGGTGCTTAATTTTTTGTCAAAATTTTCATGTCCGGTTCAGATGCAAGATTCTGCCGGAACCTGGTTTTATTATAACGGGAGTCAGCCGGAGCCGCAGATGCCGGGTATGCCGGTCGCCGGACTGACGTAATTGCAACAAATTGACAGTATTTGGCCGCAATAAAGACCGTATATCGGCATAAATGGCAGTTTTGTCGGTCATTGGATCTTGTGGCGCGTACTTTGATAATGTCCCGGAGTTGAACCGGGCTGCAGGGGTTCAGTCCGGATGCCGTATAATTTAAATTTGAGAGATATGAAAAAGGTTTTGTTTTTACTGATGTTGGTATCAGTCTGGGTATCAGGGTCAGCCCAGAATAAGGAGACCCTGCAGGAAAGGATAGAAAGATGGAAAAATGATATGGCCGAGTTCAATGCTTCCCGTAAGGATATCGAGGAAGAGCAGTCGGCCATAGACACGCTTACCTGGATGCAGGCACAGCAGGCTGTCAACGATTCGTCTTTCGTGGTCGAAGCCGATGCCGTGACCTTCAAGTACGGTACGCGGGTACAGGTCAATTCGACGACCAATTTCGTTTCCATGGACGGAGACAGGGCTGTGATACAGGTGTCTCCGAGCTATGCCTACGGAGGACCTAACGGAGTCGGAGGAATCACTGTGGAGGGCTTCGTGTCGGATGTCAGGAAGACCTATGACAAGAAAGGACGTATGCTCTTTTCGATGAATGTCACCGGACGCGGGGTCAATGCCACTGTTTCAATATCGATGTACCCTGGAAGCAACAGGGTGCTCGTGGATGTCTCCCCGACATTCAATTCAAACAATGTGCGTATGGAAGGTACCCTTATCCCGTACAGGCATTCCCGTGTCTTCGAAGGCACAAGTCTTTAATGAATATATGAACAATAAATCAAGGAAGATATGAAAAAGTTTATAATGTCGGTTCCATTGGCAGCAGCTGTGCTGGCAGGCTGCCAGAAAATGCCGTCAAACGTGGATGCTGACGGCGAGTTCCTCGTCTCGACTTCATACGACCAGGAGGTCGATTTCAGTAAATACAATACGTTCACTGTGGCGGACAGTATTTTTGTCCTGGATTCCTACATGGGAGGGGATATGGTGAAGAACTCCTTTACGGACGGGCTCATAGATGAATACAAGGACATGATGGAAGCGTGCGGCTACGAATATGTCCAGCCGCCTGTAGACGGAGGCACTACTGACGCCGATCTCGGGATCCAGCTTACATACGTTTCGGATACGGACTATTACGTGGACTATGTAGATCCTTATTGGTGGCTCGATTATCCCGGATACTGGTCTTCTTCCTACTGGGGACTCTGGGGAGGCGGATGGTACTACCCTTATCCTGTGATGTATGAGTTCTCGACGCATTCCCTCATGGCTGACATGGCTGACCTTACGGCTCCGGAAGGGGAGAATGAGGACCTTACGGTAGTGTGGAGCTGCATGATAAACGGCAATGTGGGGGCTACCCGCTCCGATTTTGTCCGTTTCAAGACAGCCATACAGCAGGCTTTCAAGCAGTCGCCATATCTTGAAAAGGACGCTGAGTAATGTCGTTTTGTTTGAATAGGAGAAATTAAGATGAAAAAGATAGTTTTGATGGCAGTCGTCGCGATGCTCGCGGCAGTCAGTATGGATGCGCAGGTCGGCAGACGCTACTATGTGGATGCAGGATGGCAGTTCAACGGTGCGTTCTCGAATGGCTTTTCAAAGAATGCCAGCGGTTGGGGCGGCTATATAGAAGGCGGATACTATTTCCTTCCGAGGGTTGCGGCCGGTGTCTTTGCCAGCTTTAATACGAACAACGAATATTTCCCGAAACGGACTTATGATGCCGGGAACGGTACGGCCGTGACTACGGATATGTACCATTCTCTTTATCAGATACCGTTCGGGGCGACCTTGAGGTACCGTTTCCTCTGGAAAAAGGTCCAGCCTTACGTGGAGGCCAAGATAGGCGCCAATTATGCCCGTGAATACCAGCTCTATTCCATCTACGGGGCCCATGACAGCCAGTGGGGATTTTATGCTTCTCCGGAAATCGGCGTGACGTTCCATCCTTTCAACAAGAGCAACATCGGACTGCAGATAGCCGGGTATTACAGTTATGCTACGAACAGGAGCAGGGCATTCGGTATTGACGGCTTGAACAATGCCGGATTCAAACTCGGTATTTCATTCTGAGGACGCCGTTTGCGGTGACGGATATTCCGGCGGATTTCCTGTACGGCCGGACCCGTCTGAAAAAAATTCAAAACGGTTTATGATTGTGCTACGGAAAAAAGCTGTATATTTGAGGATGTTCCCATGATGCGGGAACATCCTTATTTTTTTTGTATGGACAAGAATACTCATGTCGTGATAATGGCCGGAGGTATCGGCAGCAGGCTGTGGCCGGCGAGCACTCCGGAGACTCCGAAGCAGTTCATCGATGTGCTTGGAGTTGGCAAGTCGCTGATCCAGCTTACAGTAGACCGTTTCCGCCCTCTGTGTGTCGTTACAAATTTCTGGGTCGTCACTTCGGAAAGATATGTCGGGATGGTGAAGGCGCAGCTGCCGGAGATACCTGAGGAGAACATACTGGCCGAGCCGGAGCCGAGGAATACCGCTCCATGCATCGCTTATTCATGCTGGAAGATAGCTTCCAGATATCCTGACGCAAATATTGTGGTGACTCCGGCTGACGCACTTGTCCTGGACAAAAGGGAGTTCGCGGAAGTAATTTCGTCCGCACTGGCTTTTTCAGCAGGCAGCCCGTCTATAGTGACTGTCGGGATCGTGCCTTCCCGGCCCGAGACCGGGTATGGCTATATCTGTGCAGGGAAAGCCGAATATGGCAAGGTGACCAAAGTACAGTCCTTCAAGGAAAAACCTGATATCATTACAGCACGTGAATATCTTGCTGAAGGCAATTATTACTGGAATGCCGGGATTTTCGTATGGAGTGCCCGGACAATTGTCTCGCAGTTCAGGAAATTCTCTCCCGGAATTGCCTCTGTCATGGACAGGCTTTCGCCGTCGCTTTGGACTGACAGGGAAGAGGAGGTGCTGAAGGAGCTTTTTCCGCAGTGCGAAAAGATATCCATAGATTATGCAGTGATGGAGAAGTCGGAAGACATATATGTGATAGCGGCGGATCTCGGCTGGAGCGATCTCGGCAGCTGGGGATCGGTGAAATCACACATAAAGCCGGACGAGAATGACAATACCGTAGTGGGCACCGATGTGAGGCTTTTCAACTGCAGGAGATGCCTTGTACATCTTCCGTCGATGAAGACAGCTGTGATAGAAGGACTTGACGGATATATAGTGGCGGAGAAGAACGGTTCCCTGATAGTATGCAGGCTTTCAGAGGAGCAGCACATAAAGGAGTATTCCGCAAACAGATAAGTGGCATTATGGAAGGCAGAAAGCATTACAGGACAGTCATCATTTCCGATGTGCATATCGGTTCGGCGCATTCCAAGGTCAGGGAGGCGGCGGATTTCCTGAGTTCTGTGGATTGCGGACGTCTCATATTGAACGGCGACATCATCGACGGATGGCAGCTGCAGAAAAAGTCTTCCAGCAAACGCTGGCATCCGGAATACACCCGATTCGTGAAGGTCATAATGAAGATGATGGAGGTGCATGACACCGAAGTGATATATCTCAGGGGCAACCACGATGACTTTCTTGACAACCTTGTCCCTCTCAGTCTTGGCAACGTCAATGTCATGCAGGACTACATCCTGGAGTCCGGCGGACACCGCTTCTTCGTGACCCACGGGGATGTCTTTGACAGCGTGACTTCCAAGATGGAATGGCTGGCCAAGCTCGGCGATGTCAGCTATAATGTGCTGTTGCGCTTCAACAGTATATACAACAAGATAAGGAGCCGTCAGGGCAAGCCTTATTTCTCTTTGTCCCAGGCTCTGAAACACAAGGTCAAGCAGGCTGTCTCGTTCATTTCCGGATTCGAGCGTATGCTTGCCGACCTGGCAAGGTCGAAGCGGTGTGACGGGGTCATCTGCGGACATATCCATTATCCTGAGGACAGGATGATCGACGGCATCAGGTACCTCAATTCAGGTGACTGGGTGGAATCCATGTCCGCCCTTCTTGAAGACGAGGATGGAAAGTGGCGTATAATGAAGTACCGGGAGGAGTATCCCGGCGGCGCGCCGGCTGATTCCCAGGTGTCCGGCAGGGCGGTTCAGGCTGACTGACATTCCTGGGCAACTGTTTCTAAAAGGAGGTTCCAGCTAAATGGGTAGAGGTCTGAAATATCTGTTTATTGTCCAGGGCGAGGGCCGGGGTCATCTGACTCAGGCGATGGCTCTGGAAAAGCTGCTGACCGAAAACGGTCATCAGGTGGTGGGCATACTTGTGGGCAAGAGTGAGGCAAGGCATCTTCCGGAGTTCTTCGTGAAAGGGGTTTCGTCCCCTGTCCGGCAGTTTGACAGCGTGAATTTCCAGCCTTCGGCGGAGAACCGGACGGTAAATATGCTCAAGAGTATCCTGTACAATGTCGAGAAGTTTCCGCAGTACCTTAAAAGCATCCTTTTCCTGAAGGATGCCATAAAGTCTTCCGGAGCTGACGTAGTCGTGAATTTCTATGAGCTTCTGACGGGTATCACCTATTTCAATTTCAAGATCGATATACCCAATATCAGCATCGGGCACCAGTATCTTTTCCATCATGACGGTTTCCGGCTCGGAGATTCCGGAATTCCTGGAACCGAAGGCCTGATGATCTTCACGAAAATTACTTCGATAGGGGCGGAAAAGAAACTGGCCCTGTCTTTCCGGTCCATGGAGGATGACACGGGAAAGCGAATCAGGGTGGTGCCTCCGATCCTGAGGGAGGAAGTGCTGGAGATGTCTGCATCGAAGGGAAACTATATACACGGGTATATGCTCAATTCCGGATTTTCTGAAGATGTGGTGAAGTGGCATGAGGCCCATCCTGAAGTGGAACTCAGGTTCTTCTGGGACAGATGGTCTGAACCTCCGGTGAAGAAGATCGATGATACGCTCAGTTTCTGGCTTCTTGATGACAAGGAGTTCCTGCGCCAGATGTCCGGCTGTATGGCATATGCAAGCACGGCAGGTTTCGAGTCGGTCTGTGAGGCGATGTATTTCGGAAAGCCGGTCCTGATGGTCCCTTCGCATATAGAGCAGAGGTGCAATGCGTACGATGCTGCTAAAGGCGGGGCCGGGATATCCTCCGATTTTTTCGACCTGTCGGCATTGCTGGAGTTTGCCGGCCGGTTCAAGCCGGATGAGGCTTTCCCGGAGTGGGCGCGTTCTGCCAGAAGGCTGATCCTGAACGAGCTTGTCGAGGTATAGGGGAGGGTGCTGCAGCGGTTGCAAGGAAATTTTGAAAATAATTCCAGAATAATTTGGATTATTCGGAATAAACGCATACCTTTGCAATCCCAATTCAGAAAAAAGTGATTCTGGAGCGGGTTAAACGGGAAGATTCGTTAGCTCAGCTGGTAGAGCACAACACTTTTAATGTTGGGGTCTTGGGTTCGAATCCCAAACGG
>CALVDQ010000024.1 GCA_944326325.1 uncultured Bacteroidales bacterium | reverse complement strand
CACCCGCGTATCCTACCCTATCTACCACATCGAGAACATCGTTAAGCCGGTATCGAAGGGTCCTCACGCAAAACAGGTGATTTTCCTGTCAGCCGATGCATTCGGAGTGCTTCCTCCGGTTTCCATCCTTACTCCTGAACAGACCCAGTATTACTTCCTTTCAGGATTTACCGCCAAGCTCGCAGGAACAGAGCGCGGCATCACCGAGCCTACACCGACCTTCTCCGCATGTTTCGGTGCGGCATTCCTTTCACTCCACCCTACCAAATACGGTGAGGAACTCGTGAAGAGGATGAAGGCAGCCGGTGCAAAGGCTTATCTCGTAAACACAGGATGGAACGGTACCGGAAAACGTATCTCTATCCGCGACACCCGTGGAATCATCGACGCAATCCTCGACGGATCCATCGAGAAGGCCCCTACAAAGAAGATTCCTTACTTCGACTTCGAGGTGCCTGTCGAGCTTCCAGGCGTTGACCCTGCCATCCTCGACCCTCGCGACACCTACGCTGAGGCAAGCCAGTGGGACGAGAAGGCAAAGGACCTCGCAGGACGTTTCATCAAGAACTTCGAGAAATTCACAGGCAACGAACTCGGCAAGTCTCTCGTAGCTGCCGGGCCTAAGCTCTAGGCGTCTGCCTGCAGACATGACCGAAAGATGCCGGCCCTCGCGGGGGCCGGTTTCTTTTTT
Source organism: uncultured Bacteroidales bacterium (assembly GCA_944326325.1). Classification (GTDB taxonomy): domain Bacteria; phylum Bacteroidota; class Bacteroidia; order Bacteroidales; family UBA932; genus Cryptobacteroides. The sequence continues at coordinate 25,050 of CALVDQ010000024.1, read as the reverse complement.
GGACAATGGATTTACCGGACTGACATTGAAGAAGATATGGAAGAAATCGATTCCAGAACAAGGGAAAGGAAGATATACAAGGTGACGATCATCGGGAGTGTGTGCAACTTCGCGCTTCTGGTCTTCAAGTTCGCCGCCGGGATCATCGGGCAGAGTTCAGCAATGATTGCCGATGCCGTACATTCCCTTTCGGACTTCATTACAGACATAATCGTGCTGATATTCGTACGTATCTCGAACAAGCCGCAGGACAAGGACCATGACTTCGGACACGGGAAATACGAGACGCTGGCGACAGCCATAATCGGGGCTATCCTCTTCTTTGTCGGGATCGGGATATTCTGGAACGGGGCGACCTCGATATGGGGATTCATCCACGGGGAACAGCTCGGGGAGCCGGGACTCATCGCCCTGTATGCCGCACTCATCTCGATTGTCCTGAAAGAAGCCCTGTACCAGTATACCAGGATCACGGGAGAAAGGATGGGCTCCAGGTCAGTCGTAGCGAACGCATGGCACCACAGGAGCGACGCCCTGTCATCGATCGGGACAGCCGTCGGGATCGGAGGAGCCATCCTGCTCGGGGAAAGCTGGCGGGTCCTGGATCCGATAGCGGCAGTCGTGGTGAGCTTTTTCATCATGAAGGTAGCCTGTATGCTCCTCAAGCCCTGCATCGACGAGCTCATAGAGAAGTCACTTCCGGACGAGACGGAACAGGCCATAACAGACATCATCCTCTCATTCCCGGAAGTCAGCAATCCTCACAACCTGAGGACCCGTCGTATCGGGAACAACTGCGCAATGGACGTCCATGTACGCATGGACAAGGACATGACCGTGGCCCGTTCCCACGCCATCACCAGAGAAATGGAGAAGAAACTCAGGAATCTGCTCGGGAAAGGGTCCTTCATAAGCATCCATGTGGAACCGGTAAAAGACGGCACAGAAGAAGAAAACATAGACAACCGCTGAAAACAAACTGAAAAATGGAAAGAAATGTCATCAGACTCGACACTGTCGAACAGTACAACAGGCTGTTCGGACTCGAGACCCGTCACCCTCTCGTGAGCGTGGCGGACCTGTCCAAGGCTACGGAATTCCCGAACCACTTTACCATAAACTACGGTATCTATGCGCTGTTCCTCAAACAGACAAGATGCGGGGACATCAGGTACGGGAGACAGACCTATGACTATCAGGAAGGCACTGTCACGAGTTTTGCTCCGGGGCAGGTCACGGAAACCGATATGGAAGAAGGGACAAGGCCGCTGGCCCTGGGCCTGCTTTTCCACCCTGACCTTATAAAAGGGACTTCGCTCGGGCAGGAAATAAAAAGCTACTCCTTTTTTTCATACAGGTCGAACGAGGCTCTGCACCTGTCGGAAGAAGAGAAAGGTATCTTCACGGACTGCCTGAAGAAAATAAGCGCCGAACTGGACCATCCTGTAGACAAGCTCAGCAAAAGACTGATAGCAAGGAATATACAGTTACTTCTCGATTACTGTATGCGATTTTATGAAAGACAGTTCAACACGAGGGCGGCGGTCAACAGCGATATCCTTTCCAAATTCGAAAATCTACTTGACGACTACTTCATGGACGGAAGTACGGAACATGAAGGCCTGCCGACCGTAAAGTATTTTGCGGACAAGGTCTTCCTGTCACCGAACTATTTCGGGGACCTGATAAAGAAGGAGACAGGAAAGACGGCCCAGGAATATATCCAGAACAAGATCATCGACCTTTCCAAAGAGATGATCGTCGGCACCAACCAGACAATCAGCCAGATAGCCTACGGTCTGGGCTTCCAGTATTCACAGCACTTCAACCGTCTTTTCAAGAAAAGCGTCGGATGCACCCCTGTGGAATACCGCAAGGCTGCATCCGGATCGATCTGAAAAGCTTGTCCCTGCTCAGAGACTCCTTACATACCCGCAGAAACGGTCCAGGGCCTCGGCAAGGCGGCTGCGCGGACAGGCAATGTTCCAGCGGAGGAAACCTTCGCCTTCCGTCCCGTACATGGTGCCTGCATTAAGCCATATCCCGGCCTTGGAAACCAGTGCCTGCTCGAGGGTCCCGGACGGGATGCCGAGTGAGCTGCAATCCATCCATACGAGGTACGTGCCCTGGAGTTCGGCAAGCGGGAACTCCGGAAGGCGGGATGCACAATACTCCTTCATGAAATCATAATTCCCTTTCAGATAGGCTATAAGCTGGTCGAGCCATTCCCCGCCTTCATTGTAGGCGGCGATGGTGGCGATGACACCGAAAGGATTAACGTCACAGACTTCGTTGATATTGATCGCCCTGTCGATCTTCGACCTGATCTCCGGGTCGGCCGCCACGATATTGGCGATCTGGAGTCCGGCGATATTGAAAGCCTTGCTCGGGGATATGCAGGTGACAGAATGCTGCAGGAAATCCTCTGAAAGCGACGCGAAGGATATGTGCCTGTAGCCCGGGTAGACGAGTTCGCAGTGTATCTCGTCCGAGATGACAAGTACTCCGTGTCTCAGGCATATTTCACCTGCCCTGCGCAATTCGTCTTCCGTCCAGACTCGCCCGGCCGGATTATGGGGATTGCACAGAATGAAGACCTTCACCGCAGGATCCGAAGCCTTGGCCTCGAAATCGTCAAAATCCATGGCGTAGGTGTCTCCTGTACGGAGCAGCGGAGAAGAAACGGCCTCGCAGCCGTTGTTCCTTATCGAGGAAAAGAAGCAGTTGTAGACCGGGGTCTGGAGGAGGACCTTGTCTCCAGGAACTGTCATTGCCTTGATTATGGCTGAGATTGCAGGAACGACTCCTGAAGTGTAGATGAACCAGTCCCGGTGGATCTTAAACCCGTGCCGGCGTCCGAACCAGCCTATGACCGCATCATAGTATGCATCCGGGACCCTGGTGTAACCGAATATCCCATGGGCCACACGTTTCTGAAGCGCATCGATAACCGGCTGCGCCGTTCTGAAGTCCATATCCGCCACCCATAGAGGCAAGGTGTTGTCATCCGGACAGTTGTCCCACTTGTAGGAACAGGTCCCGCGACGCGGGATAATCTCGTCAAAATCGTATTTCATCTGTCAATTCTCTTGTTCAGCGCACAAAATTACTACAATTTTTCCGATTAGCCTCAAAGTGTTGCCAACGAGGGTCCGCCATCTTCCTGTCCCGTACAACGAAGCAGATCACCCGTTGTCACGCACCGTAATAATGCAGTCAGCAGGAGCCTTGATATTCTCATCAATAGTCACCTCCCCGATCGCATCCGCCACGATATGTCCGGACATAGGATTCTTGATATTGGTGATGGAACCGCGGATATCGGCATTGAGGGTAGTGTATTCGAAAGCCCTGTCGCAGGAAGGGTCAAATGTGCAGTTTTCGAGGATGAGGTCATGGGCATAGCAGAGAGGCTGTTCACCGCTGATATGGCAGTTTACCAGACGAAGGTTACGGGAATGCCAGCCGAGATATTCGCCGTTGAGTTCAGAATCGTAGATGGTGACATTCTCAACCTCCCAGAAGGCGTCCTTGGTGGTGATCCTGGCGTTGTGGATCTCGACATTCTTCACATACTGGAAGACGTATTTGCTGTCGCTTTCCAGACCGTCGACACGGATGTTCTCGCTGAACATGAACGGGTATGTGCCGCCATGAAGCCTGAGATTCCTTATTGAGATGTTCCTGCACCTCCAGAAAATCTCGTCCGCATCATTGATGACGACATCCTCCAGTTCGATGTCATGCATTTCACGGAACATTTTCGGAGCATCGATGACGGTGCGGATCATTTTCAGATTGTCGGAGTACCACAGGGCCGAACGGCCGCCCACGGCGAAATAGCAATCCTGAACAGTGAACCCATGAACGTGCCAGAACGGATAATTGCCTTCAAAACGGCAGTTCACAGCTTCGATGTTGCTGCATTCCTTCAAGGCCGACTCCCCTTCCCGGATAGTGACATTCTCGATATGCAGGTCTTTTGAAGCGAACAGCGGCCTCTCGCCGCCGAATTCGGCATTATGTATCTCTTTCATATTCATTTGAACTTAATTCCAACCATTCAGTGCCATAGAGGGAGTGGCATCAGGACTCCTGCCTCTATGACGGAGGCAAATTTAGAATCAGAATACCGGAAATCGTGTATATGGATTACTGATATTTGTACCAGATTGTCGGTGCGGTCATTTCCTGCGGGAAGGATTTTCCGGGAACCAGCCTTTTTTCACGCGTTTTTCCTGTTCGAAAAGCTCAAGTATCGACCAGAAAGACGAGAATGCGATGACACCGCAGACTGTCGACCAGGTAAAACTGTAACGTCCGAGCAATAGCGAAAGCACGAGAAAAAGGATGCCTGCCAGGAGGAAAATCCACCAGCATCTTTTCCCGAGATGATATTCGGCCTTGATTACCAGCGGATGGAACAGACCAATTATAAGAAATGTACTGAGACCAATAATAATCCCTCTGAAATCACTAAATTCCATATACTCATTATTGAGCTGCAAACTTACACATAAATGCTGGAATAACCTCGGAAAATTGGAGAAATGACGCTAAACGTCTTAACATCAATGTCGTTACGGTGTCAAATGATGACAATATTCTCCACCAACATTCCCTCGTTCACTTCCAGCTTGTCAAACATCAGTTTCCGATAAAGGTCCGCACTTGCTATCCCACGTTCGTCAAAGGCGTGGCTAATGAGCAGTCCTGTATCACCCTTATCACATTTTCTTGGATTGGAAAGAACAACATCTCAATTCAGGCATAACTGTGGAGACCGCCCAGGAAAAAGTTCACTCCGAAATAGGTAATTATCACACAAAGGAAAGCCAGGATACAGAACCAATGGAAAAATACAGGCTTCCGGAATACAGCAAGCGAGCGGCCATGCAATGCGAAAGAATACACCAGCAGTGTAATGAGCGCCCACACTTCCTTCGGGTCCCAGGCCCAATAGCTGCCCCAGGATATATTGGCCCATACAGCACCGAGAAAAGTCCCTGCCGCAAGGAAAGCCACCGCAGGATACAGGAAGACCAGCGATACGTCAGCCGAAAAGGACAGGAAACTGCCGTCGCGTGACCGCCCGTACCTCAGGAGTCCCATGATGCTGTTCAGCATCGCAAGCCCGAGAAGGGTATAGGAAATCATCATGGCCATCACATGAAGGGACAGAAGCGGAGAGGACAGGACAGGCATGAGGTATGCGATGGCCGGATCGGACTCCCCTATCGATGCAACGAGCAGGGCGAAACCGCCGAGTAGGAAGGCAAACGGCATGATAAGAGGGAACTTCCGCTGTATGAAAGTCCCGAGCATCATAGTATGCCAGGCCAGGAGCAGCATCACCTCGAATCCGTTGGACATCGGGACATGGGCCGAAACATACCACCTGAGCATGAGCACGAAAGTAAGATACAGGAAAACGAGACCTGACAGGACAGCAGCGGCGATACGCCACGGGGAACGTCCGCTGGCCACCCCCGGGAAGAGACCATAGAGTATGAAAAGCACAAGACCCGCTGTCACGCAGAATATGGCAAGTGGCCTGGGCCGTTCGACGGTATTGTAAAGCCGTTCCGCCGCCTCCCTGGAAGCGGAAGGGATGAAATCTCCGGCCGTTTTCTCCTGGTACTCCCTTATCTTGCCGAATACGGCGGCCGCCGCCTCAAAATCCTGCTTCACGATATCCTCCCCGGCAAGGCTCATGACCTTCCTGATAAAAATCCACTGTCCGGAATCCATCTCTGCCGGAAGCCTGTCCACAGGAGAATACCACACGACAGAGCCGTCTTCACCGGCATAAGGAAAAGTCTTCAGTATGGATGCCGTACGGACCATCATCACGAGTTCCTGCCTTTCCTCTGCCTTTTTCCCTGATCCGGTCCCGTCACCGGAAGCACTCTCAAGGGTCCCCTCCCAGCTGTCGGCATAGAAAATCCATCCGGTCAGGACCTGCTCCGGATCCAGTCCCATATAGGAACGTCTGCCATAGAGCTTCATGGTGAAATCCCTGGCGAACGTCTGCATGGGGCAAATCCTGTCATTGCAGTATATGAACATACGTCCGAATTCCCTGGCAGTCTTTTCTGGCAGATGTTTCGGGAGCCGGGCTACAGCATGCCCGGCGGATGAAGCCGCCTCGGATCCCGCACCGTCAGAAGAAGCGGCAGAGGCAGGAACAGACATGGAAGCAGCCGACAACACAGCCAGCATGACGGCAGCCCCGGCCTTCGACAGGCGGTGAAGGGCATTCCTGAAACCGCTGTCTTTCCGGAAGAAAAAACCGACAAGCGACAGAATCAGGAGCGCATATCCCGTATATGTCACAGGAAGTCCCACAGGATCATAGCTTATCGACAAGGTGGAGCCGTTCCCGTCCTCATCGTAGGAAGACTGGTAGAAACGGTATCCCCTGTACTTTCCGATCCTGTTCATGGAAACGCTCAGCTCCACGGTATATCCTCCGTCCGTTACGGAGAGGGTGCTTACATAATCGGTCGGGGAGAATGTTCCGGGATAATATACCACTTCGAAGTCCTTCAGACTGACCGAAAACGGAAACCTGCACTCCTCCATATCCCCGTCAATGAACACCCTGGACTCTTCTCCGGTCCTGAGGTGCAGGACCCCCTGACGGCCCGTCAGATGAGTGACCAAAGCCCCGGCAAGGATAAAGGCGAAAGCTATATGTATCCCTGAAACAGCGTAGGCCCGGTGTCCTGCCGAAATGAAATAATGAATCAGTCCGGAAACGGCGGCCACAGCCCACAAGGCAATGAAAACCGCCGAACGGTATCCGAAGTCCATGACGGCTGCGGTCCCGGAAACTTTTTCCAGGACCGTCAGTACCGCCATATAGACGATCAGCAAGGCGATTGTCCCGAAGGACAGGCATTTGCAGATCTTGTCAATTTTCCTGTTCCGCAGGTAGGATTCCATATCGGTCTGCCGGCTAAATCGCATTGATGAAGGCGACGACAGCGTCTCTCTCTTCCCCGGAAAGCTCACGGAACTGCTCCACGGAAGCACGTGCATCACTCTCGGCCGCCCCATGCCACATGATTGCCTCTATGACATTCCTCGCCCTGCAGTCATGCAGCCTGTCCTGATGTCCGGAGCAGACAAGGGAGAGCCCGCGTCCCCAGAGCGGAGTAGTACGGCACCATGCACCACGGATATCGTTCTTCATGTAAAGCCTGTGCTGCATCATGTCGGTGTACGGCCATATCGTCTGCTCAGGGTACCGTGGAAGTTCGGTCCCCTTGAAAAAGAGGTTCGGATCATTGTAGTTGTCAGGCCCGGTCTTCCAGGACGGCCTGTGGCAGGAAGCGCAGCCTATCTCGCGGAAAAGTTCCCTCCCCTGCTGCACCTGAGGGTCGGAAAGATCCCTGGCGGCAGGTACGGCAAGCCCTCTGTGCCAGATCATCAGGTCCGTATATTCCTCATCGGTCATCTCCACAGGGAGTTCCTGGTTCATCAGGAAATTGTAGATGTCCTGCTCGACATCACCGGTATTCCACTCCCCGCTGTAGTCCGGGAAATATGTGTCTATGAAATGATAGAAACCGGCCTGGACATCCGGATCCTGAGAAGCCGTAACGGCGTATGCCTTAGTCATGTAATGGTACCTGCGGTCCGAACGGGTCACGTTGGTGATATTCCATATCGCATTGGCGCCAGGACCGTCCTGGAGCGCACCGCGGCTGAGGGCGTACGTAAAGCGGTACGGATGCTGTTCACCGTTGCCCTGCACCGTGTTGGAATACTGCTTGACCCACTCGCCGTCCTTGAAGAAGGCGTCGTTCACAAGGTCGCGTCCAGTCTCTTTCTCCACCTGTTCGAGCTTTGCATACTGGACTTTCAGGGAGTCGTCCGGAATGGCATCGAGAAGCCCGGTTCCGTAGATTCCGATGGTGGACTCGAGCCTTATACCCACTTCATCAGCAGACAAGGTCACGGTCTCCCCGTTTCTCGAAGCCTGGATCGGAACATAATATGCATCGGCCGGGATGACAACCTCCGGATAGATCAGGTCGTAGGTTTCCCCGTCAGGGAAGGTATTGCCCCATTCGTCCTGATACCGGATCCAGTTTATCTGTATCTTCTCTTCGTCAAGCGGAGCCTTGAAAGGTTCGATGGCCTTCGTCTGAGGCATTCCGGTAAGGGAAGTCAGGTATGCGTCAGTCTCCTTGTCGTAAAGGACCAGAAGATAACCGTTGCCCATCTCGTCATACCTGTAGGAGGTGGTCCGCTTCCCGTGTCCGTATCCCGGATGGCACATCAGACAGGAAGTCCTGAGGTAAAGGGGACCCAGCCCGTCGAAAGGCTCTGAGGTCGGCCCGTAGTTGTGCTCGAATATCATCTCGCCGTGCTTGAACTCCTGCACAAGGCCGGCATTCTCCACCGCCGGGGTCGGATCCTCAAACGCGGACGCCGACACATTGAATGTAGTCCCGAGTTCCCCGCCGGAGTATGTCTCGATCTCAACCCATTCCGGAACCTCTGCAGATTCCTGGTTTTCAGTCGAAATCGGATCATCATTGCAGGCTGCCGTCATCATGGCGGCGGCAGCCGCCGTCATCATCATTATCCTCTTCATATCCAAAACACCTTATTCACCTTTATTTCTCTATTCTGTCAAGGCATTTACGGCAAGCGTAAGGCAGTTGTCCAGTTCTTCTATAGCCTCGATGGCCGCAGCGCAGTTCTCGTCATGGTAATTCTCGATGAACGGCTCCGGGATAGCCCTTATCTTGTCGATGGAGTTGTCTATGGCAGACGATACGCGGCTCTCAAGATCGGGGTCCGTCTCCTTGAAATATGCGCTCAGGGAATTGACCGAGTCATAATCGCCCTCGACACCACCGTTCCATACGTTCCGGATACTTATCATATTGTCCTCGAAATCGACGATGGACTTGTAGCTGTACGGAGACTCCACATAATTGGCGTCCTGACCGGAATATACCATCCCGATCTTCTGGGAAGCCACCTCATCCGCGATAGTGTTGCAGCCTTCGATCAGCCACTGCATTGCCACTGTGGCATTGCGGCAGGAACTTCCGGCATTGCCGGCATTCAGGAGGTTCTCGCCGTAATAGGAGCCGCCGGTCATGGTAAGAGGAAGCTCGAGTTCGTCGTTGACCTTGGCATAGCGCTCCGGATTGTGGGATTCACCGGCCCATGCGAGTTCCATCTGCCAGCACCTGTTCCTCAGGTCCCCGGCAACGGCAACGGCATATGTCAGATAATCGCTGCATTCCACCCCGTTGTCCACGTTACCTTCACTGAACCATGAAGCCTGGCGCGGTTCACCTTCATAGAAAAGCACATACTCGATACCGTGGAACCCGAGAAGCGTCACCCCGAGCTTCTCGCCGGCATATACGTCACCGTCCTCCGCTGCAAGGCCGGCTATCTGCGCCTGGTTGGTGAGGGCTTCCCTCAGTCCTGTGAGGTCGAGGGGCCAGGTATCGATATGAGGGTCTATGCCGAAATCCGTTGCCGCACCCCAGAGGAATGCCTCTGACTTCTCCCAGTAGGCTCGCGCCGTAAGGAAAGTTTCGCAGGCCTTGGCGATGTTCCCGTCAGTCACGTCAGCCTTGAGCGCCGTCAGGTCATCTACAAGTTGTTCGGTATAGTCCGAAAGAGAAGTATATGTCGGTATCACAGTGTGGTTCACGAAACGGTCGGCTATCGCCATGAACCTGCTGTCCCTGTCAGTGAGGTCATCAAGTCCGTCACTGCCCTTGTCGCATGATGTCATGCCGGCTATCGCCAGCACGGACACAAAAATCAATTGAATCTTTTTCATCTTTATCGATTATTCTTACTTACCTGTTCATGAAATATGCAGCCCAGACCACCCCGAGAGAGACCGAAGGCTCGGCATTGTAAGGTGTTTTCAGGAACCTGTGCGAATACTCAGCCTTTATGCCTATTTCGGGGATCGGGTAATAATTGATTCCGGCCGCGATGCGGTGCTTGTCCGTCCAGTCATTCGGAGTTGTTCCTGAAGCCGGAATATATGAATCATAGTATTCGTATCGTGCAAAGACATAGAATTTCTGCCCATCCGCCCTGAGCTTGTCCGAAAGTGCAAAGAAATCATAGCCGGCCTCTACCCCGGCAGCCATTGCAGCCTTGCCGACGAGAGAATTGGCATAAGGGGAGGATGTGGTATGGTTCTGGGTGGAGTTGCGCCTGTTTATGAAATCGATGTCGGTAAGGTAACCGTAGTCGAAATTGCCTCTTGCGATGAAGTTATGCCCGCTGTATGCGAAATCGAAGGCACCTATCATCACTGTGCCGTTGACCCCGGCGTACTGGTCGGATGTGTTGGTCGTAATGTCGTTGTGGAAGCTGTTGCCCACGTAGCCGCTCAAGCCCATTCTGAGCCCCTCTACCGAATAATTGTCGACCCTGAAAGCCCCTGCCACCTGGTTCGCGGGCTTGAACTCGTACGGGGAAGCGGAACCGTCATGCACCCAGCCTTCGGTGGAAAAGAAAGTCGAGTTGAGTCCTGCGACCATCAGGACCTCATACCTCCAGTCTCCGGCCCGGCCCCACAGACTTATGCCTGTCTCATGCCATGTACAGGGAATGATGGTGTTCTCGCCTTCCGGCCTGTAGACCGTGAAGTACTCTGTCGGGAGGTGATAGCTGTTAGTCAGGCCTACCGGCACCACTATATGCCCGGCACGGACATTCAGCTGCGAAAAAAAGGATTTCTCGACCCAGAACTGCTCCAGGGCGACTTCTCCGCCACGCTCTATCTCCTTTTCGAATTCTCCGGCCTCTCCGTTTTCCCTTTCCACGGCAGCCTCCACCCCACCGTGCTCGAACTCTATCTCCATACCGAGTTTCCAGCCCTTGCCGAAATCATAGCCAAGCATCAGCACGGCGTGGGGGATATCGAAGCGGCCGTGTCCCTTGCTGTCCCTGTAGGCTTCCGGCGAGGAATAGATGCCGAAATTATCGCTGTACATATTATAGCTCATGACAGCCTCGCCATATCCGCCTATGGTGAGACGGTTCATGAAACCTTTTCCCGTATCCCGGCCGGAGCGTGTCCGTACCGATGCGGAATCTGCCGTCGCACCGGTGACTGCATCAGTATTCCTTATACCGGCAATCGCATGGAAATCAATCGTAAAGAATAAAAAGGCGATTGCCGCAACAATAAATCTGGTCTTCATTCTTCTGCGTTTTCTTTTCGAAGTGCAAAAGTACTGTGGCCATTATTGTGCGGCAATCACAAGATGTCATGATTTTCCGGCATGAATATCAGCATTTGTTCTGATTTCACCGGGTATTTTCCTTCCCGGCAGCCGGTTACGTATATGTCGGGCTATTTTCCAAGTTTTGAGTACTCCTCATCGGAAACCGGTTCCAGCCATTCGTTGGAAGTGTTCTCCCCCGGGATACTGAAGGCAAGATGTGCGAACCAGCTGTCTGCAGCCGCCCCGTGCCAATGCTTTACGTTGGCCGGGATATTGATGACATCGCCCGGGAGCATCTGTACCGCAGGTTTTCCTTCTTCCTGGTACCAGCCGCGTCCGGCCACACATACAAGCATCTGTCCGCCGCCGCTGGAAGCGCGGTGGATATGCCAGTTGTTACGGCATCCCGGCTCGAAGGTGACGTTTGAGAACGGTATCTGTTCGGTAGACACGGGAGCGAGGTAACTGTTTCCGGTAAAATATTGCGCGTATGCCGTATTCGGTTCCCCTATCGGGAATATCATTTCACGCTGGAACGCGGCCTTGCCGTTGTCTTCGACAGGGGAATCGTCGGCCCATACGTCCTTGGCAAGCCTGAAGGCTCCCCATGCGTTAGGCCAGCCGGCATAGAATGCGATGTGGGTAAGCATTGCGGATATCTCCTCCCGTGTCACCCCGTTGCTCTTGGCAAATTCGAGATGGTGGGACAGGGACGAATCTATGATCCCTTTTCCGACAAGCGTGGCGATAGTGACCAGGCTGCGGTCATGAGGACAGAGCCCGGGGCTGTTCCATACCTCCCCGAAAAGCACATCATCATTGTACCTTGCGAAATCAGGGGCGAATTCCCCGAGTTGTACGCGCCCTGCCGTCTGTGTTATTTTTTCTTGTGCCATGGCAGATTGTATATTGGATGTTAGACATAATAGCGACAACATGATGAACATGTTTCCAAAGAAATTCTTCATAATCATTTATCTTTAAGTTTGACAATAATGTACGGTATCAGATGTCGAAGATGAGCCCGCCGAGGAATGTCGCTCCTGGCATAGGGTATCCGGCAAGTATCTCGTAGTTCCAGTCCAGAAGGTTCTCGCCTTTCGCATATACGGAAAGCCACCTGAGGATCCTGAAACTTGCGCTGATGTCCCACAGGACAAAATCCGAAATGCTCCGGCTGTCAAGGTCCGTGTAAAGCCCGGCCACATACTGTATTCCCGAGGAGGCGCTCCACCGGCCCTTGTTGAAATCCGCCCCGACATACAGCTTGTGCTGCGGAGAAGCAAGTACGGGATTCTCCATATTGAGCCAGCTGTAGCTTCCCTGTACGTTCCAGACGGGATTGAAACGGTAGGACAGGCTGACCTCGGCGCCCCAGTTCTCTATCTTGCCGGAATTCCGGTTCAGCATTCCGCTCCCGGAAGGGTTGGGAAGACGCATTATGATGTTGTCCCCGTTTATGTAGAAGACATTGGCCCCGTAATGAAGCCTTCCGTCCAGAAGATACTGGGAAACGGAAAGTTCATAGCTCCACAGCCGCTCCGGACGGAGGTCCGGGTTCTGCGGAGGAAACATATACATCTCCCGGATGGTAGGGTTGCGGAAGCCCTTGCCGGCCATGGCCTTGAGCTCGGCATTGTGTGGAAGATGGAAAGCAAGGCCGGCCTGCGGGACCACTTCCGTTCCGGTGACCGAATGCCAGTCCACACGGACTCCGGCATCGAGACTCACCCATGAACCTATATCCTGACGGAAGTCCAGATAGCCTGCCAGCTCATCAAGGGCCTTGTCTGCCAGTATCACAGTGTGCCCGTCACCGATGAACTCATTCCAGGCGTCCCCGCCGAAATGGAAATAGTCGAAACCGAGGGTAATGCGGTTCCCTTTGAAAAAAGCCGCGCTCTGGTACCATGAGACTCCATACATCCTGTCCTCGGAGTTGAAACGGTAGTCAAGAGGCTGCTCCCCGGGCTGATAGCCGTCATTTATCCAATGGTCGCCCCAGTTGTAGAAGAAACTGACGGAGCCGGATGTCCGGCCGTAGTCGTTCTCCACGGCTGCTGAAGCCATCCCGCGTGTGATGCGCTGGTCATTGTCAAGATAAGGCCGGCTGACGGCACCGGGATTCGATGCATTGAAGTGCGTCACGTTCACATCGGCCCACAACTTCCAGTGTGCAGCAAAATCATATCCGAGCTTGGCATACCCTCCGTACTGTTCGAAGCCCATGTCCGCACGGTGGCCGTCAGTACGGTTGTAGGAAGCCGTCACCGTGCTGCTGAAGCCGCCTTTCCGGAACCGGTTCGTAACCTCGCTGAGGAAAGTGCCGTAGGAACCTGCCCCCACATTGACTCCCGTATTCACACCGTCTTCCTGCATCCCGCGGGTAACGATATTTATGACCCCGCCCATGGCGTTGCTTCCGTAAAGCACCGAAGCAGGACCCCTGATGACCTCAACCCTTTCCACCATCATGGTCTGGTACGAGTCGGCTATCGGATGTCCCATAAGGCCCATATACTGGGGATGCCCGTCTATCAGGACAAGAAGTCCTGTGGTCTGCAGGCCGGACTGCACCGGACCTCCGATGCCTCGCACGGACATCTGACCTGCAGCCCCGTCGGAAACCCCGTAGCCGAGCAGTCCGCGGGAAGTGGAAAAGAACCCGGGCACCTGTGAATTGAGTACCGGCAGTATAGACACCGACCGGCTGCTTTCCAGTCTTTCCCGGTCCACTACCGAAATGGTCATCGGGAGATGTCTCATGTCCGTTCTGTTGCGTGTACCGGTAACCACCGAGCCGTCGATGCTGTAGGACATGAAAGCAGAGGCAGTATCCGACGGTGCGGCAACACCCGGGACGGATCCGCCGGCGGCAGAAGCGTCTGCTCCTTCGGCGCCGTCAGGCCGGAAAGGCCCGGCGGCCGCCTGGAGCGGAAGATTACATAGTAAAAGTGTAGTGATAAGTATGCAGGATGCAGCTATATGATGTGCCTTCATTTTCCTTCTCTTTGTATCATGTCGCAAAGATAAGGATTCAGACACTTACCCCAAGTACATATTTTACCGCATCTTGTGCATATTTTACCGGACATTCACCAGTTCGTATCTTCTGGTGCCGAGACCGATTTTCTCGGCATGTGCGAGACAGGTCCTGTATTCGGTATTAGGATTGGTGTTGTCGAAATGGTCGTGGCGGTCATGGAAATCCGGTCTGGACATCTCATCGGTCAGCTGGCTTCCAGGAAGAGGAGACTGCCTGAGGCAGGCATCGACACAGGCCTGGTCGAGGGCCAGAGGATCATACGAGGCGAACATCCCCACGTCAGGTATGATGGGGGTATCGTTGCCCGAATGGCAGTCGCAGGTCGGAGAGACATCGCATATCAGGGATATGTGGAAACCCGGCCTCCCGTCCACCACGGCCTTGGCATACTCGGCCATCCTGCAGTTCAGCTCCTTGACAGCCGCATCCTGGGCGAAATCGATGGCGTCGAAGTTGCAGGCGCCTATACAGCGTCCGCAGCCTACGCAGTTTCCCGTATCTACCGACATTTTCCTGCGGGTTTCGTCGAACACCAGCCCGTCGTTTGCGCATTCCCTCATGCATCTGCGGCATCCCCGGCATTTTTCCTGGTCTATGACAGGCTTGCCGTTGCAGTGCTGCTCCTTCTTGCCGGCCCGTGAACCGCACCCCATGCCGATATTCTTTATGGCACCGCCGAACCCTGTCATTTCATGGCCTTTGAAATGGGTCAGGGAGATGAACACGTCGGCATCCATTACCGCACGTCCTATCCTGGCCTCCCGGACATACTCGCCGCCGGATACCGGCACGGCGATGTCATCGGTGCCTTTCAGCCCGTCGCCTATTATCACGGGACATCCGGCGGAAAGAGGGGTGAACCCGTTTTCCCAAGCACAGTAAAGATGCTCGATAGCATTCTTCCGGCTTCCCGGGTACAAGGTGTTGCAATCGGTAAGGAAGGGTTTTCCGCCCAGCGAGGCGACAGTGTCAGCGACTGCCTTGGCATAGTTCGGCCTGAGGAAGGTCATGTTTCCGAGTTCCCCGAAGTGCATCTTGATGGCAACGAACTTGCCGTCCATGTCTATCCGGTCAATACCGGCAGCCTTGATGAGCCGTTTCAACTTGTCTGCCGGCCCTTCATCCGGCCTGCACCTGAAATCGGTGTAAAATACTTTCGAAGTTTTCTGTGTTTCTGTCATATCAGGATCCTTTTGTTTGAATGTCGTGAATAATCTGCAGCCGTACCGGAAGTCATCGGCCTTTCCTTAAAGTAAGGACCGTAATCTCCGCCGGCACGCCTATTCTGGCCGGGAACATCGTCTCTCCGAGACCGTCATTGACATACAGATACTGCTCTCCCTCACGGTACAGTCCGCTGTTCTCCCTGAAGACAAGCCGGCTCGGCTCCAGCCCCATGAAACTGAACTGCGCATTGTGGGTATGCCCGGACAAGGTCAGTGCTATATCTGTCTTTCCTGTAACTTCATGTCTCCAATGGGTCGGATCATGGGAAAGAAGTATCTTGAAACAGTTCCCGGTCCCTTTCATGGCTTTTCCGAGATCCCCGTGAGTTTCAAACTGCTTCATAGCCGATATGTTCTCGACGCCGATGACGGCAATGGAGTCCTCCCCTGCAGCCGAAGGACGCCTCACGACAAAAGAATCATCGTCAAGAAGATTCCACCCAAGCCCTTTCTCAGATTCCCGGACCTGCGCGACCGCCGCCATCCTCTCTTCCATGCTGTTCCAGTCATTATAAGGGCAATAATCGTGGTTGCCCATGACCGACAGTACACCGTCGGCAGCCCTCATACGGGACAGTTCTCCTGTAAAATGAGGTATCTCCTCAGGGGTTTCCGTGACAAGGTCTCCCGTGAAAACAATAATATCCGGATGCTCGGCATTCACCATGTCCACAATCCGGCGCAGTACCTCATCCCGTCCCCGGAAAGAGCGAAGATGCAGGTCAGAAATATGGACAATCCTGTATCCGTCAAAGGCATCCGGCAGACCGGCAGACGGAATTTCCACTCTGTTCACCACGACCCGGTCCCGTCCGTACAGCCATCCGTACAGGATAAACAGAGGGGGCAGGAGCAGGCTCCACAACCCGTTCAGGAACACCGGAGGAAAAGAGGCCCCGCACAAGGCGGCGACTCCCGCAACGGCAGCGACAACCACCATCATGATGAGGCTGACAATACCGAGCAGGACAAGGACAAATATTGCTTCTTCCATAAATTCACTCAGCCGGCCTGTACCGGCGGGACAAAATTACAAAATCGGAACAAGAAAACGTCTATAATTTCGAAAACTTGTCTGCCATGGTCGGGTTGCCTCTGGTCAGTTTGCGGATGGTCAGGTCTTCGGCCTTTTCGTTTGCAAGACGCAGATTGTTCTCGGAGCCCAGCAGAGCTTCCTTTATCTTCATCAGATGGCTGATGCTCTTGTCAATCTCGGCGATGGCCGTCTGGAATTTCTCGCTGGCGATCCTGTAGTTTCTCGAAAACCTGTCCTTGAAGTCATTCAACCTGTTTTCGAAATCGGTCACATCGATGGACTGGCGCCTTGCCTCAGCCAGCTGCCGCCTGTAGTCCGCCGTATTCCTCGACGCCTGTGAAAGCAGGGAGATGACAGCCATGAAAAACTGCGGTCTCACAACATACATCTTGGGATACCGGTAAGACACATCCGCTATCCCGTCATTGTAAAAATCGTTGTCCGGTTCGAGCATGGATACAAGGACGGCATACTCGCATTTCTTCTCGTTCCGGTCTTTGTCGAGTTTGTGGAAAAAATCCTCGTTCCGGTGCCTGACCACGGTATCCTCCATCTCGTTCTTCATCTCGAACATTATCGAAATATATTCCACCCCGTCCTCAGTATAATCCCTGTAGATGAAGTCTCCCTTGCTGCCGCCCCTGGCATCATTGTCCTTTTCGAAATAGGCTCTGGGATATGCGTAAGGCCTGACCTTGTTGAACTCATTGCTGCAGTGGACCTCCAGGCTCTCCCCTACCATCTTCGTAGACATCCTGGCTTTAAGGTCCTTGTAGTAGTCTACCTGCTCCTGCTTGTCCCTGAGCTGCTGTTCGTACTTCTCCTTCAAGGTGCTCTCCCTCAGTCTTGCGGCATCCTCCCCCGACTTCACCTGCCCCTTCAGTTCGGCAATCTGCGTATCCCTGGCCTTGAGGATTTCCTGGGCACGGTTCTGCTCCTCCAGTACGGCTATCCGTATCTCTCCGGCCTTCCTGTCCACCGCCTCGCGCAGCCGTACGATCTCCTGATCCTTTCTGGCAAGCAGGGCATCGAATTCCAGTTTCTTCGCCTTGGAAATGCCGTCAAGTTCCATTTTCAGTTTCTGGATCTCGGCATCCTTACCGTTCATCTCCTGCTGTCTGGCGTTCATCCTCTCGGCAAATTTCCGCTCTGCCTTGAGCGTCTCATTATCGAGTTCCGCCTTCATCCTCTGCCTTATCTCTTCCGTACGGCGGCCGAGTTCTTCCATGAACTCCCGGTTCCGCACCTGGCTCACTATCGAAGCATAGTCCGATTCATCCACAGCAAACACATTCCCGCACTTCGGGCACTTTATTTCATTCATATACGGTTCTGTTTTTAATTCATGCAAAGATAAGATATTAATTCGTCAACCACGCAAGATACCGTTCCAGGAAGTACGTCTGAAGTTTCCGGATAAATAACATGACAGATAAATTGATATATTTGCAAAACCGGGAAGTCCGGGAGCTTGCCCGGACACACTGATTGAAACACTGCCAACAAATGACATACCTGAAAGTCCATATTGCAGTCATGGCCCTTATTCCTCTGCTGGAGTCCGGATTACATGCCGCAGAATCAGGCACAATGACCGCCATACAGGAGGATTCTCTTCAAATACAGGAAGATACCATTGTACAGTCCAGGATCGTCGAATCCCGTGTCACGAGACGGGCGGACAGAGATGTCTACACCATCCTGCCGTCAGACCGGCTGAAATCCTATGACATAAACTCGCTCCTCGACCAGATTCCCGGCGTCAGCTATGACCGCATCTCCGGGAAACTGACAGTCAACGGACAGGAGTCCGTGGTCTTCGAAATGGACGGGATGGAAGTCTCTGAAGAGGAGCTCAGGTCCCTTTCACCGGAACAGATAAGGAGCGTCAGCATAATCCATACGCCAAAAGGCAGGTACATATCCAGAGGCGTCAGGTATGTCATAGAAATCGGCAGGAAACGTAATGACGGGGTCCTGGTGACAGCCGTGAACTCGATGTTCATCGCCCCGGAGAACGGGCGGACCATAGCGAACGAACAGCCTGGAGCCATGGTCCGGTATTCGGGAGACAAGTTCGACATGAATGCCGGGTACGTGTATGGGGACATTGCCTGGAGCTACGAGAATACTCCGGAGAGAAGGCTGCCGGACGGGACGGAATATGTCAGGAGCCGCGATTATCCCGGCAGGCCGACTGAATTCTACAATTACAGGGGACATAACGCATACTTGCGTACTTCGTACAGCTTCAGCGACAGGCACCGCCTGTCTGTATTTGCCAACTATTCGGGAGAAAAGACCAATACGGTCAATTCCATCCATATGGAAAGGATCAACTCAGGGACAGCGTACCATGAGTTTTCGCAGCAGCGGTCTTCCGGAGACAGCTGGATGGTCAGCGCCGCATACGACGGCACGCTTTCCGACAGGCTTTCCTTGAATTTCTCCGCCAACTGGAACGGGATCCGGACTCCCGGGACATACACTTACTCGCTCGACAACACCGTGCTCGAGACATCCGTCCAGGACAAGAGGAAGGACTACTCGTTCCAGAACCTTGACTTTACATACAGCTTTTCCGGCAGGCTTTCGCTGAATTTCGGCATGAACGGTACTTATAACCGTTACCGGATTTCGGACGCAGGCAGCGGCACCGTATTCGACAGGACATCAGGGAGGGCGGACCTGTACACCTACGCTACATGGTATGCCAGGGATGATCTCTCAATGTCGGGCGGCGTTTCTGCAGGGTATGTGAGGGACAGAGGCTCCGGCAGGTTCTACGCGGCGCCGATGCTTTCCCTGAACTATTTTCCGAAGTCCGTCTTCGGCCTTACCTTGATGTATAGTGCCGAACCGTCATATCCAGTCCAGGAGCAGCTCGACCCGACACTGCACCGGACAGGAGAAGGCATCTGCTCCCAAGGGAACCCGGACCTCCCGCCGATGTCCCTGTCGCATTCCCTTATGATACAGATGAGCTTCTGGAACAATCTCCAGTTCATAAACTATTTTTACGGTGGCCCTGACCGCATCTCGGACTATTATTTCCTGTCCGGAAGCGATGTGGTATCCACATACAGGACTGCCGGATATTTCCAGTATACTGCCGGACTCGAATATAAATGGGAAATAAGCAGGAACTGGTCATGGACAAATTCCGTCCAGATGAACATCCTGAAAATATCCGGCGGCGGACTCCGCAACACTGACATCGGCTTTATGGGGGAATCCTCAATCGGGTATTTATCCCCGAAACTGAAACTCTTTTCAAGTCTCGGCTACTGCAGGGACATGTCGCGTATCCCGGAGCTGCAAGGCTTCTCGGAATACGGCTACGACATGTGGAATCTGGTCGTCAACAAATACCTGCTGAAGGACAGGCTGGTCCTCTCGCTGAACTACACCATCCCGCTCAGCCTCGGGGTCAGGCAGAGCCAGAAGACCTCGGTCAGCACACCGTTCTATCTGCAGAGAAATGCCCTGGACCTTGGCATATATGACAATATGCTCATCTTCCGGCTGACCTTCAGGTTCGGGAAAGGCAGGGAGACGAAGGAAATCATAGACAACACCAGGTACGACGATGAATCCGTCGACAAGCGCGGACTTCTGTAGGCTCGCCGGATGCCCCGGAGCAAGGCATTTACCTTGCAGCAAAATGTGCAAGCAATGACATTGATGTGCCCGGCTTACGGAAATTCCAGTCACCACCCGACCAGATGTATCTTGTGCGTGGGGGCAGGGATTCCTCCGTCCATGCACCATCATTGGGACTACAACCCTGCGTCGGCAGACGAAGAAGGGTGCATACGATATCTGATGGTGGCTTTCAGCCACTCGTTTGTGCGTCACTGCATGGATACCTTCCCGGAATTGCGCAACAGGCTGGCCAACGTGACATTCCCTGCAGAAGCCTTGAAATCACCATTTCGTGCGGGTATTTACGAAAGAAAAAGGCGTTTCGCCGGGAAAATACAGAAAGTAACCATTCGCTGCGATAATATATTTGCTGTAAGGCTCATTTTCAGTTGAAATTCTCCCTGTGCGAGCGGACTTCTCCGGACATTGGCATAGCCTTGGCTGGACGGAAGCATCGTGTTGGTTGGACGGAGGAAACGGGTAACCAATATAAAATGTAATTCCGAATTTCTAAAACACAATCTTATCATTGAAACGGGATTCTGATATTTTTCACTAAATTTGTACCCCTTTGATCGCAGGGAGGTTATGATGCATGAAGAAATGAAATCCCCAGCCCCAGAGGGCGGGCTTCTTGAATATAGTCTGGGAGAGGGTGTACGCGCCTTCACCTCGGGTCGGGATGCCGTACTGCCCTGCGCGGTAATTACTCCGCACCAAACTCACTCCACCAAGGTTGCATTGGTGGACAGAGCGGACATCACACCCGCAGAGCTCGATGGTGTGGATGCTCTGGTGACCTCCCTTCCCGGTTTGGCCATCGGAGTGAGGACCGCCGACTGCATACCGGTATTATTGTTCGATCCGGTACGCAGAGCCGTAGGTGCGGTACACAGCGGTTGGAGGGGCACAGTGGAGATGATAGCTGTCAGAACCGTCTACGCGATGCGAGCCCACTTCGGCACCTGTCCGGGGGACTTGCGGGCGGAAATCTGCCCTGGCATCAGCGCGGACAGCTTCCAGGTCGGAGCGGAAGTGGCACTGGCCTTCAAACAGGCGGGCTTCCCTCCGGAGAAGGTATGGTCGTTCCGAGGGCCCAAGACTGTGGACTCCCCTGCCGGCGGCCACCACATAGACCTTAAGGAATGCATCCGGCACTCACTTGAGGGATGCGGGGTTCTCTCCGAGAATATCCATGTTTGCTGCGAGGATACCTTCACCGACACACGCTTCTTCTCAGCCCGCCGTGAGGGAATCTCCTGCGGCAGGAACATCAATGCAATAATGCTTATATGAAGCGGGGATTCAATGATTTCTCAGCCCTGAAGGCCCTTAAGAAGGAACTGGACAAGAAAGACAATTCCGTCAAGTCCGCCAGTTCCCAAACTGCGAGACGAAGCCGCACTGTCATCCTTAAGCCAAAAGAGCAGATTGAAGGAGAGCGTCTTGCAAAGGAACGCGGCCTCATTCCGGGCTGCACCGTCTCCCTGATGGATTCCAACGACAGGGGGATTCTCCGCCGAGTGCTCAAGGACTGTGTTGAGATTGAGATTGACGGTCTGTTGTTCAGGGCAGGATTCGGAGATTTCGTAGTAAATGATCCTGATGAAGATTCAAAACTCATAGAGAACATAGAAAGCGGCTGCAGGAAGCCAAAGGAGAGCAGACGGGAACGGTCCTCTTCCCTCCCCAATGAGATTACCGTCGACCTGCATATAGAGAAGATTCCATCCGGATATGACGCACCTAAGGGCTTTGAACTCCCATATCAGTTGGAATATTTCAAGAGCATCCTGCATCAGAATATGAAACACCGTGGAAGGAGGATACATTTTATCCACGGAGTCGGTGACGGAATCCTTCGCGATGCCATCCGAAAGGAGCTTGATGAGGTCCATGCCACCAGGTGTTCCTGGACTCCCGGACCTGCAGGAGTGACGACGGTGACGATAAGATAATTAGAAAGCAAGCCTCTGATTTATACCAAGGATTACAGGAGGGAGAATGGGACAGAGTATATTCCGGTGTATATGACAATGTTTTTGTAGTTTGGTATATGAATATCAGAAAGAAATGTTATGAGCGGAGGATATTTTGATTACCAGAAATATGTGTTGAGAGATATCGCACGAAGTATCGCAAGAACATTGCAACCGAAACCAGTCAAGGAAACCGCTTGTAATAAAAGGGATACGGCAGTGCGGAAAGACATATATTGTCCGGAAATTCGCAGCGGGAAATTACGAGAACGTGGTTTATTTGAATTTTATCCTGGAGCCGGACAGGAAATCCGCCTTTTCCGGAAATCTTGATGTCGACACTATCATACTCAACCTCTCAGCCCTGATTCCCGGCAGCCGTTTCATAAAAGGAAAGACATGCATCATCCCTGACGAGATACAGGAGTGCAAGGAGGCAAGGACATCCTTGAAGTCATTCCACCTGGACGGGAGTTTCGATGTCATTGCCACCGGGTCTCTTTTAGAAGTTAAGGGATACGGCAAAGACAGAAAGAAACAAGAAGATGGCCAGGATTCTGTTCCCGTCGGATATGAGACCGTCGTTGACATGTACCCGTTGGACTTCGAGGAATTCCTTTGGGCAAACGGAATCAATGATGCTGTCATCAATTCCGTAAAATCTTGCTTTGAAAACGAAACGGCGGTTCCCGACGGCGTCCATAAGGCAATGATGGACTTGTTGTACAGATACGTCATAGTCGGCGGCCTGCCTGAAGTGGTGAACTGCTTCCTTGAAACGAAAAACATTGAACTTATATACAAGGTACAGCGCAGCCTTATAGCCGGATATGAAGAGGATATGGTAAAATATGCTGACGATGCGGACAAACCCCATATCCGGGAATGTTTTGAATCCATCCCGAAACAGCTGGACAAGGAAAACAAGAAGTTCCAGTATTCCGTGGTCAAAAAAGGCGGCAGGGCTTCTCAATATACAGGAAGCATCCAATGGCTGGAGGACGCCGGGATAGTCCGGAGATGCTATAATACGACTATTACAGAACTGCCGTTAGACGGCAATTCCATAAGAGACTGCTTCAAGGTTTATGCTACTGATATAGGCATTCTTATGGCGATGCTTGACTATGGCACACAAGCGGAAATTCTAAAGGGCAATCTTCTCGGATACAAGGGGGCCATCTTTGAAAATCTCATGGCGGATTTCCTTTGCAAGTCCAGACAGAAATTATATATTTCCATAAGGACAGCGGCCTTGAGCTGGACTTTCTGGTGAGATACAACGGCGAATGCGTCATACTTGAAGTCAAGGCAAAGACAGGTAAGGCAAAAAGCATGGCCACTGTCCTCAAAAATGAGAATGTATATCACATCAAAAACGCAATCAAACTCGGGACATATAATGTGCAACACATCTGTTCTTCGACCAGTTGCTCGACCGGATGCATGATCTGTTGGGAAGAATACGGCAAATGTAGCTTTTGACAGAAAGTCAGTGACTGTGTCATGTGCAGTGCTTTACGGGCATTCCGGATATGACAGCCTCGATGCGGAAATCATGACACGAATCTCCAATAATACGGACCTCCGATACATTGAAATCACTGGTCGATACAGGTTCCAGAAAAACACAAGCCACAAGGTAGCATTTTAAAGAGAATCATTATATTTGTACCGAAATATATGCAATAATTCGGTATAAATTTATGCAGGAAAAGAACGATAAGAACATCAAAACCACCATATTAAACAGGATCAAAAGAAGTCCAGAGCACAGTGTCTTCTTTTTGACTGACTTTGCCAGGATTACCTCATTGGAGACAGTACGGAAAGTATTGTCACAAGCATGTGATGCCGGATTGCTGACGCATATTGCTCATGGCATATATGTAAAGCCGATGATGTCACGGTTTGGGGAAGTTCCCATTCCGCTGGAAAAGATTGCAGAAGAAATTGCCGCAAGGGATCATGTACAGATAATGCCGACAGGAAGCACAGCGGCCAACATGCTTGGATTATCTACCCAGGTCACGATGACCGTATCATACATTACAACCGGTGCGTCAAGAGAAATAAAAATAGGGAACAGATCCATACGGTTCCGTCGTGCTGCTCCACGCAACTTTGCTTATAAAGGAAGGACTATCCCCTTGATTGTACAGGCTTTTAAGGAACTTGGGAAAGATAATATACGAGAGAACGAACTCTCTGCCGTCTCACGATACATGTCAATGGCTAACGATAAGGAAACTTTTACGGAAGACATATTGCTGGCACCTATGTGGATTCAAAACTTAATAAAAAAATTCACCTAAACATTAAATCAGACATGAAACATTGGCAACAATATAATGAAACGGAAAAACTGCAACTGCTTGACATAACAAGTGCGTCAAAGGCACTTCCTCGCCTGGCAGTTGAAAAGGACTGGTGGGTTATGGCAGTAATGAATGCTTTGTCAAAAACTGAATATGCCTCACTGATGTCTTTCAAAGGTGGTACCAGTCTTTCAAAAGGGTGCAATTATCCGGGAAACGGCCCCGGCCGGAGGGCGCGGCTGCGTCACTGTCATCCCGGCCGGAGGATGCGGGATCCCCTGACAGGGGTTGCAGGGGGTTTGGATGGGTCCAGGTTAAACTGTAGTTTTTCCATATCCTCACTTCGGCAATTCGTGCAAGCACAATTGCTCTCTGTTCGTCAATGGTTTCGAAGAAAGACGTTTGAGGGGGACCCTAAAGTCCTTTTGGGCTCATCCTCAATGCGTCAAGAGCCCGCCGCAGAGCGGACTGCAGGCTGTCCCTGTCATGGAAGCCGAGTGCGCCTATATTCACCCGGAAGAAACCGGGAACGCAGAATACATCCACCCCCGGACCGGCAATATCGAAAG
>CALVDQ010000023.1 GCA_944326325.1 uncultured Bacteroidales bacterium | reverse complement strand
TGCCCTGGACATAAGCCCGTTGAAGGTAGCCGAACTATACCACAACAGGTGGCAGATAGAGCTGTTCTTCAAATGGATGAAGCAGCATCTGAAGGTTGAAAAATTCTGGGGCAGACCGAGAATGCCGTAAGAATCCAGATCTATACTGCGGTAACCACCTACTGTATGATGGCGATTGTCCAGAAGAAGATGGATGTCCAACGGTCAATCAACGAGATGCTCCAGCTTGTAAGTATCTCACTTACAGACACTGTCGAACTCAAGGCCCTGTTTTGTAAACCTAACTGTAATATTGTCAATGAACCGGATAGTTCTACCGAACCTACTTTTGCTTATGTATCCCTTCTCCCCGACGAGCTTGCCGGATATGTTCTCCAGGAAAGCGGAGTTCTTGAATTTAATATAAATTCATCGAACTCACATTAATTTATTATATACATTATGTTGGGATATTCTTACTTTGCAGTAATATGTCAATAAATTGAAGATGTATTCACTTTTGAATTTATTCAAGGAGAAGTGGATGCATCTCTATTGTACAGTATTTGTATTGTGGGTTGGGATAAAAACTTTAACTTTGCTGAAAAGAGGAAGAGTTATGACACAGTTGGTTATAAATGTAGATAATCCGGATATAATTCCAAGCCTGAGAAAGGTGCTTGGACAGATAAAGGGCGTCACAATAGAAAAGTCCAGAAGGAAACCATCTGAAGAAGATGAGAAACAGGCTATACTGAAAAGCATAGAAAAAGGATACAGGGAGGTAAGGGCAGCACAGAAAAAAGGAGAAAAACTTCCTGACCTTGACAACCTTATTAATGAACTCAAATCAGCAGAATAGAGCCTTATGGTACATATATCCTATTCTTCTGAGTTTTTGAAGCAGTTGAAGCATCTGGCAAAGAAATACAAGTCCATTGCAGATGATTTGGAGATACTGAGAGATGAACTCAGAAGAAATCCTTATGCAGGTGCAGACCTTGGCTGTGGGGCAAGAAAATTAAGAATGAGCATCAGAAGCAAAGGAAAAGGCAAAAGTGGCGGAGCAAGGGTCATAACTTATCTCCTGTCTGTAATTGAAGAGAGTGTGGACATAACGTTGCTGACCATATATGACAAATCTGAAAGAGAAAGCATAAGTGACAATGAAATCAAGGCTCTGATACAGACTTTGGAGAAAGAATAACATTATGACATTTGAGCAAGAAAGTCAGTTTGACCTTGTTAATACATTATGTTGTGATATTTTTTCAAAGACAGAACTTTGTCACAGGAAATAGTTGTATTTACCATTAGTGAATAATCGACTGGGGTCATATTGAGGCATTCCATTATTGCCCTTTCAGGGGCGGATATGAGAAGCTGTGAACTGTAATCTGATATGCCTGAATACGCAGTCGGGGCTGCTCCAGAGAATTGGTCAGAGAGTCTCTGCATCGGAGAGAGCCGGGTATTCCGTATCCGGGGCCTTTGAGGTTGATGTCGTCTATTTGGGTCTGGATGACACGGTGTTTTTCGTCTAATGACATGGAAATGAGGGACTCAGATACCCGTCCTTACACCCGTGGACTGAAAATGTATCTTGTCCCGGACTGTCTTCTCTAAAGCAAGGGTACCAGGTATTCCGCCATAAGCCAGCCGCTGACGGCTAGCCAGACAAAGAGGATTGCAGCAAGAAGGAACGGCTTTGCGCCTGCCTGTCTGAATTTGGCGAAATTGGTTTCTGCGCCGAGGGCTGTCATGGCCATTGTGAGGAGGAAGGTGTCTGATGCGTTGATGCCTTCCACTACCTTTGCCGGGAGCAGGTCCAGTGAATTGAAGCATATCACCAGTATGAAACCGAGTGCGAACCACGGGATTGTGATCTTTCGTTTTCCTCCGGAGCGGGAAATCCGGCTTCGCTTTTCTGAAACCAGGGCCATTATTATAAGTGCGGGGGCAAGCAGTATTACCCTTATCATCTTGACAATTATCGCTGTATCGGAAACTGCCGGACCCATGGCATTGCCGGCCCCGACCACGTGCGCCACTTCATGCAGTGTAGAACCGGTGTAGACCCCCATCTGTCTAGTGTCAAGCATAAGCACTCCTGTGCTGAAGACGGCAGGATAGAGGAACATTGCCATTGTGCCGAAAATCACTACTGTCGATACGGCTACTGCTGTCTTGTAAGGCTGCGGCTTGATTACGGATTCGGCTCCCAACACGGCAGCAGCCCCGCATATCGCGCTGCCTGTGGCCGTGAGCAAGGAAAGTTCCTTGTCCATCTTCAGAAGTTTCCCGAACCATACTCCGAGAAAGATGGTGGATGTCACGACAATGAGGTCGACCGCAATGGCGGCGAGCCCGACTTCCGCCACGCTCTGGAATGTCAGTCTGAAACCGTACAGGATGATGCCGAGACGCAGGATTTCCTTGGTACAGAACTTAATCCCCGGCGTCCATGTCTCGGGAAGATTGTTCCTCAGGGAGTTTGCGTAAATCATTCCGAGGATTATTCCTATGATCAGAGGACTGAGCGAAAGCCTCCTGATGAAACCTATGTCAGCTATGTAGAATGCCGCGCAGGAGAAAAGAACGATGAGAAGAATGCCATGCAGCATACTTTTCCTTGAATTTGAAATCATTGGCAGAACCTTCTATATCGTTGAATTGAATGTAATGGAAATGGCAGGCCGCCTACTTGTGTCTGACCGCATCAATTATGTTTTCAGGAGTCATCCCCACGAAATCATCTATCACGAGTTTTGCGTACGGGGCCACGGATTCCCTGCTGTTGGTGGTGGCAAGGGCTATGACATTGCCACCGGAATCCAGCCCGGATTTCAGACCGTTGAATGAATCCTCGAATATGCAGGTATCTTCAGGGGTGGATCCGCATACCTCCATTCCGAGCAGATAGCAGTCCGGTGCCGGTTTCGAGCGTGCGAACTGCTCTCCTGTCAGCACACTGCCGACAATGGTACGTATTTCCGGTCGGGACTTGTATACCTGAGCCATCTTATCCCTGTTTGAACTTGTGACGATAGCCGTAGGATAGCCTGCGTCTTTGAGCATCCCGAGGAATTCCCATGCTCCGGGGATGTAGTCATACCGCATCGATGCCTCGAACTCGTACAGTTTCTTCCGCACTTCTTCCCTTGCGGCGGGATCATCGGGAAAGCATCTCATGAGCGACGAGACTATCGTTTCCCCTTTCAGCTTTGCAGCCAGGTGGGGATCGGAAAGATAGTCGGCTCCTATCTTGTCCCAGAATATCGTGTACTGCCCTTCGGTGTCGAAAATAACCCCGTCCAGGTCAAAAAGAAACGCTGTTTTTTTCTCCATATCCAGATCTTGAAATCCTGTCCGGCGGCGAAGTTAGGAACTGTTTTGAAAATTTTCAAGAATTCTTTTCCGGGGAATCTTCTTTTGAAACCCCGGGCTTCAAGATTCTTTTGCAGAAAACGGGAATTTGGCATATATTTGTTTACGTACACGTTTTGACTGATAACCTTATTTTATACCAATCATTTATGAGACTGTTTTTTCTATCGGCAGCGATAATGTCAGGAATTTCCATTTTTCCTGTGGCGGCGCAGGATTCCGGCAGAGAATTGCCTCCTCCCGGACAGAAGGTGGAGGAATTCGGGCTTGGAGACAGCCGGATATACAGGAACGGCTGGATAGACTTCAACAAGAACGGACGCAAGGACGTCTATGAAGACCCTTCCGCCGATATCGATATGAGAATCGAGGATCTCCTCTCCCGTATGACCCTTGAAGAGAAGACCTGCCAGATGGTTACTCTGTACGGATATCAGCGGGTGCTGCAGGATGACCTGCCTGCTCCTGAATGGAAAGACAGGCTCTGGAAAGACGGCGTAGGGGCTATAGACGAACATCTTAACGGATTCAGGGGCTGGGGAATGCCTGTCTCTGACAATCCTAACGTATGGCCCGCATCCCGCCATGCGTGGGCGCTGAACGAGGTACAGAGATTTTTCGTCGAAGAGACCAGGCTCGGTATCCCGGTGGATTTCACCAATGAAGGGATACGCGGTGTGGAAGCCTGCAAGGCTACCAATTTTCCTACACAGCTCGGCATAGGACATACATGGAACAGGAAGCTTGTCCATGAGGTGGGAAATATCACGGGCCGGGAAGGAAGGCTGCTCGGCTATACAAACATATATGCACCGATCCTCGATGTCGGCAGGGACCAGAGGTGGGGCCGGTACGAGGAAGTCTACGGAGAAGATCCTTACCTGGTGGCCGAACTCGGCGTAGCCATGGTGCAGGGAATGCAGACAGATTATCAGGTGGCAGCCACATGCAAGCATTTCGCGGTGTATTCCAACAACAAGGGTGCCCGGGAAGGGATGGCGCGCACGGACCCTCAGATAGCCCCTCATGAAATCGAGAACATCCATCTTTATCCGTGGCGGGAAGTCATCGGAAGGGCAGGCCTGCTCGGTGTGATGAGTTCCTACAATGACTACGACGGAATACCGGTACAGGGCAGCCGCTACTGGCTTACCGAACGGCTGCGCGAAGATTTCGGTTTCCGCGGCTATGTGGTATCCGACAGTGATGCAGTGGAGTACCTGTACATGAAGCACCATGTCGCGGAAGACATGAAGGAGGCGGTGCGGCAAAGTGTCGAGGCCGGACTGAACATAAGGTGCACCTTCCGTTCGCCGGACAGCTATGTGCTGCCCTTGAGGGAACTTGTGGAAGAAGGTACCGTCCCGATGTCCATGATTGACGACAGGGTCCGGGACATTCTCAGGGTGAAGTTCCTGGTAGGGCTTTTCGACGATCCGTACCAGCGTGACTACAAGGCGGCCGACGAGGAAGTCAATTCCCCGGAACACAACCTTGTGGCCTTGCAGGCTTCCAGAGAATCCATTGTACTCCTGAAAAACAAGGACAATATCCTCCCTCTCGATCCTGAAAAACTGGAAAGGGTAGCCGTAATAGGCCCGAACGCCGACGAAACATCATACGCCCTTACACACTACGGCCCTCTTGCCACCGATGTCATTTCCGTCCTGTCCGGACTGAAGTCGCGGCTCGACGGGCTGGCTGACGTCGTCTATGCCAAGGGATGCGACCTGGTGGACTATACCTGGCCTTTGTCCGAAATCCTGCCGGCGGAACAGCGTCCGGAGGACAAGGCCATGATTTCAGAGGCCGTGGCCGCGGCTGAAAGCAGTGACGTGGCTGTGCTGGTGCTCGGCGGAGGGCAGAGAACCTGCGGGGAGAACAAGAGCCGGACGAGCCTTGAACTTCCGGGATTCCAGAATGACCTGCTGGAAGCAGTCATAGCTACCGGAAAACCGGTGGTCGTGGTCCTGATAAACGGCAGGCCGCTTTCGGTCAACTATGCCGATGCATACGCCGATGCCATCATCGAAGCCTGGTATCCAGGGGCATACGGAGGGCAGGCTGTTGCTGAGGTCATCTGCGGAGACTATAATCCAGGCGGAAAACTTACGGTAACTTTTCCGAAGACCGTGGGGCAGATACCGTTCAATTTCCCTTACAAGCCGAATTCCCAGGTGGACGGCAATACGAGGCCGGGCACTGACGGAGATCAGACACGCATCAACGGGGCATTGTATGATTTCGGCTACGGACTCAGCTATACGACATTCGAGTACTCCGGTCTTACGCTTTCGGACAGGACCGTGTCTCCGGACGATTCGGTAACCGTTGAGTTCAATGTTACCAACACGGGAGACCGGGACGGCGATGAGGTTGTCCAGCTCTATATCCATGATAGGGTCAGCTCTATAACCGTTTATGAAAGACAGCTCCGCGGCTTTGAAAGGATACACCT
This sequence comes from uncultured Bacteroidales bacterium, assembly GCA_944326325.1. Taxonomy (GTDB): domain Bacteria; phylum Bacteroidota; class Bacteroidia; order Bacteroidales; family UBA932; genus Cryptobacteroides. Next base: position 33,135 of record CALVDQ010000023.1, on the reverse strand, counting down.
GAAAGCCGGGGAGACCGCACGGGTGAAGATGCTCCTTACCCCGGAGTCACTGTCCCTGCTTGACGCGAATATGGAAAGGGTGGTGGAACCAGGGGAATTCGACATAGTGATAGGGGCTTCCTCTACTGACATAAGGCTTCAGGACGTGCTTGCGGTTACTGCTCCGGACGGGGCTGCGTGTGAGGTGCGGAAGACCGCGAACCGGTTCCCGGTATCCATGGAGCGAGGGAGTGAGGCCATTTTCCCGTTGCCGGAAGGCATTGAGATCGATAGTATCGATATGACCTGGAGCGGCTGCAGGGACTGTACATTTGAAATCCTGACCACGGACGGAGGCGGCCAGTTCATCCCGGTCTATGAGGGCACTGCAGTGGACGGTGCCGTAAGGTGCGCCATGCCTGGTATAAAGGCCAGCGAGTTGAAAATTACGCTGACAGGCGGCCGTGGAACCTTGGAAAAGGTCCTTTGGAACGGTGAGGAATAACACTTATGCCTGAAAATCTGGAACAGTTTCAAATAAACGGATAATATATGACTTGCTTATCATCCGCCCTGCTGTCCCTGTTGTGTGCCGGGACAGTGACGGCATCGATGACGGCTGCTCCTGCAGCCCATGCCGGCCAGGACCCGGCTAATGGAAAAAGCGGAATCTACCATGACGGATGGATCGATTTCAACAAAAACGGCAGGAAGGATATCTATGAGGACCCTTCCAGAACTGTGGATGAACGGGTTGAGGATCTGCTCGGCCAGATGACCGTCGAAGAGAAGACCTGCCAGCTCGCTACCCTGTACGGCTTCGGCAGGGTCCTTCAGGATTCCCTTCCGACACCCGGATGGAAAAATGAAATATGGAAGGACGGCATCGCCAACATCGACGAGCAACTCAACGGTGTAGGTTCGGGCTACAGCAGGGCGTACGGACTCATATATCCGTTCAGCAGCCATGCGGAAGCCATAAACAGGACCCAGAGGTGGTTCGTCGAGGAGACCAGGCTCGGCATCCCGGTGGATTTTTCCAACGAAGGAATCCACGGGCTTAACCATACCAAGGCCACCCCTCTTCCTGCGCCTGTGGCCGTCGGCTCCACCTGGAACCGGGAACTTGTGTACCGGGCCGGAGAAATCGCCGGCAAGGAGGCCAGGGCTCTGGGATATACCAATGTCTATGCACCGATACTTGACGTGGTGCGTGACCCGAGATGGGGAAGGACCCTCGAGTGCTACGGGGAGGACCCGTATCTGATTTCGGAACTCGGCATAGCCATGGTGGACGGCATCCAGTCTCAGGGTATAGCTTCTACCCTGAAACATTTTGCGGTATATAGCGTGCCGAAGGGCGGACGTGACGGATGGTGCAGGACAGATCCCCATGTAACTCCGAGAGAACTTCAGGAAATCCACCTTTATCCGTTCCGGAAAGTCATAAGGGAGGCGCATCCTATGGGTGTGATGAGCAGCTACAACGACTGGAACGGAGAGCCCGTCTCGGCCAGCCGTTATTTCCTTACGGACCTGCTCAGGGAAGAGTTCGGTTTCACGGGTTACGTGGTCAGCGACAGCCAGGCTGTCGAATTCGTGCATTCGAAGCATCAGGTGGCCGGAACATATATGGATGCAGTGCGTATGGTGCTTGAAGCCGGGATGAACGTCAGAACGCACTTTACCCCTCCGGCAGACTTCATCATGCCTGTAAGGGAACTTGTCGGAAACGGCGGGATTTCCATGGCCACGGTGGACAAACGTGTCGCCGAAGTTCTGGCAGTCAAGTTCAGACTGGGGCTTTTCGACCATCCGTATGTCGGGAATCCCGAGGCTGCCGACATGATTGTCGGAGCGGACAGACATCTGGACTTCATCGACGACATGCAGCTTCAGTCGCTGGTGCTTCTGAAGAACGAAGACAACATTCTGCCGCTGGAAAGGTCCAGGACACGGAAAGTCCTCGTGACGGGACCTCTTGCGGACGAAACTAATTTCATGGCGAGCCGTTACGGCCCGAACGGGCTTGCTTCCGAATCTATCCTTGACGGGATAAGGCAATACCTCGGGGAAGAATATGACGTCGAGTACGCCAAAGGTTGTGATGTCGTGGACAGCAACTGGCCTGACAGCGAGATTGTCCCGGTCCCGATGGATTCCGGGGAGAAAAGGATGATTTCAGAGGCTGTCGTAAAGGCGAGGAAATCGGATGTGATAATAGCCGTTCTCGGAGAGGATGAATACAGGGTGGGGGAGAGCCGTTCGAGGACATCCCTTGACCTCCCCGGGAGACAGCAGCAGCTTCTGGAAGCATTGCACGCTACAGGAAAGCCCGTGATTCTGGTCCTTGTGAACGGCCAGCCTCTGACCATCAACTGGGCAGACAGGAATATCCCTGCCATACTTGAGACCTGGTTTCCGGGCTTCAGGGGCGGCATTGCCATTGCAAAGACCCTCTGGGGCGACTACAACCCGGGCGGCAAGCTTACCGTTACCTTCCCCAAGACTACAGGCCAGATCGAGCTGAATTTTCCGTTCAAGAAAGGGTCTCATGGCGCACAGCCGGCCAGCGGCCCCAACGGCTCGGGGGATACGCGCGTCCTGGGTGCCCTGTATCCGTTCGGCTACGGGCTGAGTTACACGACTTTTGGATATTCTGACTTCAAGGTCGTTCCGGGCCCAGGACTGAAATCCGGTATAGACGTTTCCCTGAAGGTGACCAATACTGGGAAGATGGCCGGAGATGAGGTGGTCCAGCTTTATGTAAGGGACAAGTACAGCAGTGTGGTGACATACGATTCCGTACTCCGCGGTTTCGAGCGGGTGAGCCTGCGGCCCGGAGAGAGCAAGGTCGTGAATTTCCGGCTCGAACCTGAGGATCTGCAGATTCTCGATGCCGGGATGAACTGGACCGTCGAGCCCGGCGAGTTCGAGATCATGGCGGGTTCTTCGAGTGAGGATATACGTTTGAAGGAGACGGTGGAGCTGCGTTGAAAGGGGTACGAGCGGCCCTCATTCAACGTAGATCTCCTTGTACATCGGAAGGTTTTCCTTGATCACTATGTCTGTAGGCATGAAGTGGTGCACGTTCTTCTCCTTGATGTTGTAGAGCAGGGTCCTGATTATCGCCTTCACGGCATGGAATCCCTGAAGTTCAGGTCTCTGGCAGATTATGGCGGAGATGGTGCCGTCCTTGACACAGCGTATGTTGTTGACCGTAAGGTCGAATGAGACCAGCCTTATGTCCTTTATGCCGCAAGCGGCCAGACTGTCGGCCACTATGTAGCCTCTGGAGTTCAGGACTGCAATCCCCTTGACGGCAGGGTTGTCTTCCAGGAACCTGATGATATCTTTCTTCGATTCTTCAGGTTCCTGGACGGATATCCTGGATTCCTTTATTATCCTTCTGTACCCGAGACTGCCGAAATATTCCATAAGGCCTTTCATCCTTGTCATGGAGTTGTTCGCCCTTTCGTTCCCGATTCTTCTCGAGCCGAAAACGGCGAGTTCGGCATCCTTTGGGGTGAACAGGTTCAGCAGCCTCCCCACAATACGTCCGCACGCATTCTGGTCCGAGGAGTAGGTTTCGGACGGATTGGTCTTGTCTATTACAGAGTCCACGAAGACGTACGGGATGTCTTCCTTGTCCAGCCTGCGGCAGAGGGCCACGGTCTCGGAAGCGAAGGTCGCGCCGATTATCACAGCGCTCGGCTTTTTCTCCGCGATGCTCCTGAAGGAATTGCGGCAGGAAAATATGTCGAACTGGTTGTAGAAGGCGTATTCACAGTCGATGGCTATATCGGAATACTCGTCCAGGGCGTGCTCTATCCCCTTCCTGACAGTCCCCCAGTATTCTCCGTCTATGGCGGTAGGAATGGCGATCACGAGCTTATAGGCCTTTTTCAGGGAAACGGCAGAGGTGTGGATATTGAATTTGTATCCTGTCTCTGCGAGAACCTTCTCGACAGCTTCCCTGCTTTTGCTGGATACATTGCCCCTGTTGTGTAAAATCCTGTCTACCGTACCTGCCGATACTCCGGCCATCTGTGCAATATCCTTTATCTTGACCTGTCTCGCCATATTTCCGCTTGTTTTCAGAATTTAATCCTTGCGTCTTCCCGGGGCACAGCGCTGCAGGCTGCCCCTTTGTCGCACACTGACAACAAATATTGGATTTTTTTGCAGAATTACCAAAATAATTTCTAATTTTGTGCACGTACACAATCAATGGAAACCATTGAGATGGTTTATTACGGACATTAACGGATAATAATATGGAGAATTTGTTTGACATTTCAGGAAAAGTGGCCGTCATGACAGGAGCCTGCGGGATTCTCGGTACGACCATAGTCAAGTATTTCGCAGCCCAGGGGGCAAAGGTCGTGATCCTCGACCTTGAGCGCACTTCGGAGCTGGCCGCTTCAATCATTTCGGACATCGAGGCTGCCGGGGGAGAGGCAGTGTTCTTCCCTACGAATGTCCTCGACAAGTCCGTCCTCGAGGAGAACTACAACAGGATAATGGAGCGTTACGGGCGTATAGACATCCTTCTTAATGCAGCGGGCGGCAATATGGCTTCCGCTACCGTACCTCCGGACAAGACCATCTTCGATCTGGATATCGATGCTGTAAAGAAAGTTACCGAACTGAATCTCTTCGGCACGATCATGCCGACCATGGTATTTGCCAAGGCAATGGCAGGGCAGAAGTCAGGATCCATCATCAATTTCGCGAGCGAATCGGCTCTCAGGCCTCTTACCAGGGTCGCAGGATACGGGGTAGCAAAGGCTGCCGTGGCAAACTGGACCAAATATCTCTGTGCCGAACTTGCAATGAAGTTCGGTGAGGGCATAAGGGTAAATGCCATAGCTCCGGGCTTCCTGCTCACGAACCAGAACAGGACGTTGCTGACGAATCCTGACGGCAGCCTTACCGACAGGTCGCACACTATTCTGGCCCATACTCCTATAGGACGTTTCCTTGAGCCGGAAGAGCTGCTCGGGACCCTGCATTGGCTCGCCTCTGATGCCTCAAAGGCTGTGACAGGCACGGTCGCTGTCGTGGACGGAGGTTTTGATGCATTTTCAATATAGCCGGTCGGCGTTGCAAGGGGGTAAAAAACAAGAACAATAAAAAAATTGAACAATATGTATCTGATGAAAGAGAGCTGGAGGTGGTATGGTCCGGATGACCCGGTGAGCCTCAGCTTTATCAAGCAGGCAGGGGTCACGGACATCGTCCATGCACTGCATCATATCCCGAACGGGGAAGTGTGGCCGGTCGGGGAAATAAAGAAAAGGCAGAAGCTCATCGCCGACGCCGGACTGACATGGAGTGTCGTGGAGAGTGTACCTGTCCACGAACATATCAAGACCCAGACCGGGGATTTCCGGAAATACATAGACAACTACAAGCAGTCTATAAGGAACCTTGCCGCGTGCGGCATCATGTGCGTGACCTACAATTTCATGCCGGTACTTGACTGGACCAGGACAAACCTTTCCTACGAGATGGCTGACGGGTCGCGCGGGCTGCGCTTTGAAAGGGCTGCGTTCATGGCGTTCGACCTTTTCATCCTGAAACGTCCTGGCGCTGAAAAAGAATATACGGAAGAGGAAATCGCAAAAGCCAGGTCGCGTTTCGAGAAGATGGACGAGGCTGAAATAGAGCTTGTAACGAGGAATATGATTGCCGGCCTTCCTGGCAGTGAGGAAAGTTTCACCCTTGACCAGTTCCGCGAGGCGCTTTCCCGTTATGACGGGGTGGATGCGGAAAAACTGCGTCAGAATCTCATATATTTCCTTAAAGAGATATGCCCGGTTGCGGACGAAGTCGGTGTTGAGATGGTAATCCATCCTGATGACCCTCCTTATCCTATCCTCGGCCTGCCGCGCATACTGTCGACAGCGGAGGATTTCAGGAAACTGGTGGCTGCTGTCCCTAATGTCTCAAACGGCCTGTGTCTCTGTACCGGGTCCTTTGGCGTCCGTCCGGACAACGATCTCGTATCGATGATGTACGAATTCGGGGACAGGGTGGGTTTCGTCCATCTCAGGAGCACCTGCCGGGACGCCGAGGGGGACTTCTACGAAGCGAACCATCTCGAAGGGGATGTGGATATGTACGGCATGATGAAGGCCCTTCTCGAAGTGCAGCAGAGAAGGAAGGTATCGATCCCGGTACGGCCGGACCACGGTCATCAGATGTGCGATGATCTCAACCGCAAGACCAACCCGGGCTACTCCTATTACGGAAGGATGCGTGGGATCGCCGAACTTCGCGGTCTCCAGATGGGCATAGCCAAGAGTATGGGGCTGGAATAGCCGGTCAGACAGGAAATAGGAAACTGCAAGTAAATTTTTTCACAAATTCTTTAAAATTTCCTATTTTTGTCTGTTATGGTCAAGGAAAGGAAATGGATAATGAAAAATATGGCGGACCCGGAGACCGTCTCCCGGCTTACTTCAGAGCTGGGGATAGACTCTGTCCTGGCAGAATTGCTCGCGCAGAGAGGTATAGGTACCTTTGCCGAGGCCCGCACGTTTTTCAGACCGGAACTCAAGGATCTTCATGACCCTTTCCTTATGAAGGATATGGACAAGGCTGTGGAGCGGGTGCGCAGGGCTGTCGAAGAGGGTACTTGGATACTTGTCTACGGAGACTATGATGTCGACGGAACCACAGCCGTTTCCCTCGTGTATTCTTTCCTGAAGAAACTGACGTCCCGGGTCGATTTCTATATCCCGGACAGGTACGATGAAGGCTACGGTGTATCCTTCAAGGGTATAGACTGGGCTGTGGAGCACGGATTCGGACTGATAATCACCCTGGACTGCGGCATAAAGGCAAACGACAAGGTGTCCTATGCCGCACAAAGGGGGATAGACATGATAATATGTGACCATCACCTTCCTGAGAACGAGCTTCCTCAGGCTGTCGCTGTCCTTGACCCGAAAAGGTCTGACTGCAGCTATCCTTTCGATGACCTGTCAGGCTGCGGGGTCGGCTTCAAGCTTGTCCAGGCCTATTCGTCCCGCTACGGAATTCCGTTCGAGAACCTGGTCTCGCTCCTTGACCTTCTCGTCATCAGCATCGCTGCGGATCTTGTGTCCGTGACAGGGGAGAACAGGATCCTGGCCCATTGCGGACTGAAACAGTTGAACGAAAACCCTCGTACCGGAATTTATGCAATGATACGTCTTGCGGGCCTGGAGCCCGGCCATGTCACCATTGATGACATCGTCTTCAAGATAGGTCCGAGGATAAATGCTGCCGGCAGGATGGAGTCCGGAAGGGTGGCCGTGGAACTCCTTACAGCCACGGACGAGACGGAAGCGGAGCGTATAGGCTCCGAAATCAACAAATACAACAACGAACGCAAGAGTATCGACCGTGAGATTACCCAGGAAGCCCTCGAGATGGTCCAGTCGGGCTCATGCCTTTCATCAGGCAATGCCACTATCGTGTACAATCCTTCCTGGCACAAGGGTGTGGTCGGGATTGTGGCCTCCCGTCTTGTGGAAGCTTTCTACAAACCTACCATAGTCTTTTCCAGGTCCCAGGTCAACGGGCTTGTGACAGGTTCCGCACGCAGTGTACACGGGTTCGATCTCTACGATGCTATCGAAAGCTGTGCTGACCTGCTGGAGAACTTCGGGGGACACCTCTATGCGGCGGGGCTTACTCTGAAGGAAGAGAACCTTCCCGAGTTCTGCAAGAGGATAGAAGAATTCATCGGCAACAATATCACGCCTCAGATGCTCACCCCCGTAATCTATGTCGATTCATATCTTGACTTTGACAGGATCACGCCTAAATTCGTAAGGATACTGAAGCAATTCCAGCCTTTCGGCCCCGGCAATACCGCACCCGTCTTCCTTACGGAAAATGTCTACGACAACGGTAACGGCCGCCGTGTAGGAGCCGATGCCGGCCATCTCAAGCTTGAACTTATCCAGGAGTCCCAGCCATACAGGCATATCTCCGCAATAGCATTCAACAAAGCGGAACATTTCGAGCATATACGTAACGGGAATCCGGTGGATATATGCTATTCCATTGTGGAGAACTATTACAGGGGAATTGCCAATATCCAGTTGAGAATAAAGGATATCCATGACCGTGAAGACTTCATGTCCGGTCTGTAGGAAGACCGAGGCAGGACAGTATCTCCGATGTGACTTCGTCGAAGGACTTTCCGTCGATGTCTATGGTTATCGAGGCCGTATCTTCGTAGATGCGGCTGCGGATGGACATCAGTTCCTCGATTCTGGCACGCAATGCCTGTTCCCCGTCCGGGTTTTCAAGCATGGGCCTTGACGAGAAATCGTTGCGCAGATTTTCCACAAGAGTATCCGTTCCGGCCCTGAGATATATGCATACGGTCAGGTCCTTTACCATGCCGGCACATTCCGGTGTGGTCACAGTACCTCCGCCCAGGGAAACCACGCCTGACGGCATAGCACCTTTCCGCTCTTCCTTTCCGAGAATTTCCTTCAGCGCCTCTTTTTCCATCCTCCTGAATGCGGCCTCTCCTTCAGAGGCGAAAATTTCCTTTATCTGTCTTCCGCTCTTTTCCTCGATATATCTGTCCAGGTCAGTCAGACCGCAAGAAAGCCGTCCCGCAAGCCTTTCGCCTACGGAACTTTTTCCGCAACCCATGAAACCGTTGATAGATATGTACTTTCCCATTCCGGAAATTCCTTTGTCTTAATCTGCCAGCCGTCCGCGGCCATTTCCCGTTAACTTCAGAACAGGGTCAGGTCGCTTCCGTCCGACATCCCCTGCATATCCCCGCTGTCTTCCTCAAAGCCGGGCTCCTGCCCGATGTCTCCCTCCTGCTCTTGTCCGGCCTCTCCTTCTTCCGTATTCTCCTCCTTGTCCAGCGGTTCGGTGAATCTCGCTTCCTTCACATCGTACTGGCTGAGTTTCTTACCTTTGGCCTGCAGGCCTTTCTTTCCTATGAATTCTTCAGCATCTATCAGTTCCGGAGTCCTGTGCTCGTATTTCCCGCCGAAGGTTATTTCTATCTGCGGATACTTGTCCTGGCTGATGGCGACAAGATACGAGCCTTTCCCTGCCGATATGAAAGAGACAGGTGTGTTGTCACTGAGATCGAACGAGAACCTCTTGACGTAGAAACATTTCTGCTGCCCGTCGAAATATATGGCTGTGAACGTCTTGCCCGGTACCAGTTTCTCGATGAGTATGATATCTCCCTGATAGCGGTTGCTGAGATCGTATGAGGTCGTGTAGTAGGTCCCGTCCTGGAATACGGCCAGTATGTGGTCGTTCCCGGAAAACTGCCCGAGATATTTTCCACGGGAATCCTCATTCAGCCGGTTGATGTCCTCATCGAACCACAGGTCTTTCCCTCCTATTGTGGATATTCCTTTGGATTTCAGTAATATCCGCTGGATAGGATTCTTGGATACAAGATTTCCCCTCGCCGCCCTTCCCTTGATGGCAAGCTTGGCGAAATCATATTCATCGACGAGTTTCTTCAGTTTCGGCCGGGGCCTGAAATATATCTTGACCGTCTCGGCTTCACCGTTGCGGTTGGCTGTGAACCACAGTATCCTGGAACCGGCCGTGCCCATGGTGATGTCGTACTCCTTGTCGCGTGTGATACTTGTAACGGCAAATCTCTTGGCGTAGGACAGTCCGCCTTTGCCGTCACGGTAGATCACATTGTAGATTGTGCGCTGGTCGTTCCTGTCGAAAAGGCCCACGTACAGGATGTCCTGTCCGAAGAACGCCTTGTCACTGACTTTCGTCACCACATATTTGCCGTCTTTGCGGATGACGATGATTTCCGAAAGGTCGGAACAGTCACAGACGAATTCGGCATTGTCTTCCTTTTTCAGCCCTATACCGGCAAAACCCTCGGCTCGGTTTACGTACAGTTTGGCGTTGTTGTTTACAACCCTGGTGGCGGTAATGGTCTCGAAGTTCGTGATTTCCGTAAGCCTCGGCCAGTCCTTGCCGTATTTTTTCCTGAGGTTCTGGAAATAGTGGACGGTAAATTCGTTGAGGTGTTCAAGATGGTTCTTCACCTCATCGATTTCATCCTCAATGCCTTTCAGTTTCTCATCAAGGGCCTTGATGTCGAATTTCGAGATTTTCCGGATAGGTTTCTCCACGAGTTTGAGGATGTCGTCCATCGTGATTTCGCGCAGCACCCGCTCCTGGTATTTCTTCATCTCGGAGAAAGTCTCTTCAAGCTGTTCTTCCCAGCTGAGCGAGTCCTTTTTCTCGAGTATCCTGTATATCCCGTTTTCGAAATATATTCTCTCGAGCGAACTGTAATGCCACTCGTCCTCCAGTTCTCCTAGCCTTATCCCGAGCTCTTGCCCGAGTAGTTCCTTCGTATGCTCCGTGTTGTACCTTAGCACTTCCTCCACATCAAGGAACTGCGGCTTGTTGTCCACTATCACGCAGGTGTTCGGTGATATGGATATCTCGCAGTCCGTGAAGGCATACAGGGCGTCGATGGTCTTGTCCGGCGACACATCGTTCGGAAGATGTATAACGATGTTGGCCTGGGTTGTGGTCAGGTCGTCGATCTTCCTTATCTTTATCTTGCCGTTGTCCTTGGCTTTCAGAATGGACTCTATTATGATGTGGGTGGTCTTCCCGTATGGAACCTCGGTGATGGCAATTGTGTTCTTGTCAATCTTCTCGATCCTGGCCCTGACTTTCACTACTCCGCCGCGCCTGCCCTTGTTGTATTTCGAGCAGTCCGCAAATCCTCCGGTCGGGAAGTCCGGATAAAGCTCGAAATCCTCTCCCTTTAGGATGGCGACAGAAGCGTCGAGGAGTTCGTTGAAGTTGTGTGGGAGTATCTTTGATGCCAGACCCACTGCGATTCCCTCGGCACCCTGTGCAAGCAGCAGGGGAAACTTTACCGGAAGGTCGACCGGTTCCTGGTTCTTGCCGTCGTAGGAATTCATCCATTCGGTGATCTTGGGATTGAAGAGCACTTCCTTGGCAAATCTTGTCAGACGGCCTTCGATGTACCTTCCTGCAGCGTTGGAGTCGCCGGTGATGACGTTGCCCCAGTTTCCCTGACAGTCTATCAGAAGCCTTTTCTGGCCGATCTGCACCAGGGCACCGAGGATGGAGGCGTCTCCGTGCGGGTGGAGTTTCATCGCCTCTCCCACTATTGTGGCCACTTTGGTGTAGGTGCCGTCGTCTATCTTGAACATGGTGTGCAGGACCCTCCTCTGTACAGGCTTGAGACCGTCATCTATGTGCGGAACGGCCCTCTGGAGTATGACATACGAGGAATAGTCGAGAAACCATTCCTTGAACATCCCGGATAACCGGTATTTCCGGCTGCTGTCGTTCAGCAGCCTGTCATATTTTCCTGATGATTCGCCCTCTTCCACAATCTCCTGCTCGAGTTCATCATCCATTTCTTCAGTCCTGTTGTCCACTTCGTCCATATAATCAATTTTGTGTGCCTGATCTTGTCTGGTTGTCCGTACCTCCGGAGGGCCGGCCGTTATCACGCACCGTTTTCGTATCCGAACCTGCGCAGTTCCTTCTTGTTTTCCCTCCAGTCCGGATCAACTTTCACGAAAAGGCTGAGGAATACCTTCTTCTGGAAGAATTCCTCCATGTCTAACCTCGCCTTTGTCCCGACCTTTTTCAGGGCCTGGCCTCCCTTGCCGATGACAATCCCTTTCTGGGATTCCCTCATCACATATATCACGGCGCTGATGTCGTATCTCTCGGACCCCTCCTTGAAGCTTTCGATGCTGACTTCGCAACTGTAAGGTATCTCCTGACTGTAATAAAGGAGGATTTTTTCCCTTATTATCTCGGAGGCAAAGAACCTGAGGCTCTTGTCTGTGAACACGTCCTTGTCGAACCATGCCGGAGCTTCGGGAAGGTTGTCGGTGATGGCGCTGAAAATATTGTCGAGGTTGAACTTTTCCTTGGCGGAAGCCGGAAATATCAAGGCGCCCGGCAGCTGTTCCTTCCACCATTCCATCAGCTTCATCACCTGTTCCTGCGTGCTGATGTCGATCTTGTTTATGACAAGGATCACCGGACAGCTGATCTTCTGCAGCTTCTCGATATATTCGGCGTTCTTGTCGCTTTTCTCGATGACATCGGTCACATACAGTATTATATCGGCATCACCGATAGCCGCGTCCACGAAATCCATCATGTTCTTCTGCAGCCTGTAGTTCGGCTTCAGGATGCCCGGTGTATCGGAGTATACGATCTGGTAGTCCTCCCCGTTTACAATTCCCATTATCCTGTGCCTGGTCGTCTGTGCCTTGGCAGTGACGATGGACAGCTTTTCTCCGACAAGTGCATTCATGAGGGTCGACTTGCCGACATTCGGATTGCCGATGATGTTCACGAATCCGGAACGATGTTTCTTATGGCCTGGCATAATGTATCGTATTTCGGGGCGGTCCGGTGAATCTGCCGAATATGGCCCGGCATGGCTTCCGGACCGCCCTTTTTATATTATTGGTATGATCCCATCCGAAGGATATTCACCTCACCGTCGGAGAGGTATCTCCACTGGCCTTTCTTGAGGCCTTTCTTGGTGAGTCCGGCGAAATAGACCCTGTCAAGGCCTTTGACTTCGTAGCCGAGGGATTCGAAGATCCTCCTGACTATCCTGTTCTTGCCGGAATGTATCTCGATACCGATTTTCCTGTGGTCGGAATCGTCAATGTATTCGAGCTCGTCGGCGGCAATGTCTCCGTCGGTAAGAGTCACACCCTGCAGTATCCTGTCGAAGTCTTCCTGTGAAAGCTCGGTGCTGAGGGTCACCTGGTAGATCTTCTTCTTGTTGTAGGACGGATGGGTAAGCTTCTCGGCCATTTCACCGTCGTTGGTGAACATCAGGACACCTGTCGTGTTCTTGTCGAGGCGGCCTACCGAGAACACCCTTGACTTGCAGGACTTGAGCAGCTCCATTACCGTCTTTTCTGCATGAGGGTCGCTGGTGGTGGTCACGAATCCCTTTGGCTTGTTCATCACGATGTAGACTTTCTTCTCGCCTTTCAGCCTTTCCCCGTTGAAGCGGACGTCATCCTTGCTGGCACTGATCTTTGTACCGAGTTCGGTAACGACCTGCCCGTTGACGGTCACCACTCCCGCAAGGATGAAGTTGTCAGCCTCCCTTCTTGAGCAGATGCCTGAATTGGATATGAACTTGTTGAGGCGTACCTCGTCCTTTACCGGTACCGGAGTGTAGTCGAAGTCCGACATTGCCTCCTCCGCCTGCTTTCTTTTCCGGTCTATCATCTTGTTTATACCGCTCGGAGCTGTGGATACCTTCGGACGGAACTGTTTTGCGGCCTGAGGCTTCCTGCCGGCCGGAGCAGGCCTGCGGCCCTGTGCGGCGTTCCTCCTGTTGCCGTTTCCGTAAGTTCTCCTTTCCCCGTCTTCAGCCGGAGAGAATCTTCTGTCGCCATAGTCGGAATAGCCTCTGCCTTCCTGATATCCGCCGTCCTGGTAGCTGTTGCCCTGGTATCCGCGTCTTTCGCCGTACGGGCTCCTGCGCCTCTCGCCGGCATCTCCGTAGCTTCTGCTGCCGTATTCCTTGCGGCTGCCGTACTGGCTGCCATAGTTTCCGTAGCTTCTGCGCTCTCCGTAACTGTTTCCCCTGCCTTCGGAGTTCCTGCGGTCACCGTATTCCCTGTTCCCGCCGAAATCCCCTCTGCTGCCGTATTCTCTGCGGCTTCCGGAGTTTCTGTCGTTGTATCCGCGGCTGTCATAGTCCCTGGAGTTTCTCCTGTCGCTGTTTCCGGAATAGCTTCTGCGCTCTCCGGCCGGGATGAATCTTCTTTCGTCGTTGGATGAGTAGAGCCTTTCCACGCTCGGCTGCGACCTTCCTATTCTCGGTCTTTTCGGCTTTGCAGGAACCCTTGCCTCTCCGTTTCCAAATCCTTTTTCGCCGTAATCTCTACGGTCTTCATTCATTTCGCGGAAAAATCCGCCATTGTTGCTGTTTTCCATCTTTTCTTTGTGCCTCCCGGCAATTTTGTTGTTTTACTACTTTAGTTTGAAAATATATGTTATCGTTCCGGCCTGCTGTACAGGTGCGTCCGGTTTTACATTGAATTGCGTGTTGAGTGCCGCCTTTCTCGCCGCTTCCCACAGCGTCTTGTCCGAGACTGTAGTTCCCGTGCCTCCAGGAACCGCGCTGCGTACGTTCCCCTGCCTGTCCACAAGGATGTCCACTACGACTATCCCTCCGTTCTGCACACCGTATTCCGGCTTTGGGATTGCTCCCATTACACTTCTGCCCTTGAGCCTGGCATTGGGCTCGCCGACTTTTTTCCCTGTCCTGGTGTTCCCGAGCGCGTGCCCGGCCTTCAGCTTGTCCCCAGGCTTGGCTGCCGTCTGCGGGGCCAGGGTGTCCTTTTCCGTATCGTTGTCTGCAGCATGGAACAGCGCCCTCCTGTCGATTTCAGGTTTTCTCGGCGGTTCCGGGACTTCCACGTCCCCGTCATCTCCGGTGGTGGCTTCCGGGGCTTCGTTTGCCTTGGTTCCTTGCATCTGTGCTTCGGATTTCTGCACCAGGTTCAGGTCTTTCTCAGGGTCTGCATCGGCGGCTCTCGGCTGTGTCCCCCTGATAACCTGTTCCGGTATCTCTGGTTCGGGTTCCATTTCCAGGAATTCCACCAGCATGGTCTGTTCCGGAGGCGGAGGATAGAGGTATTTCAGTCCGCTCGTCACACCTATGGCTAGCAGCAGGATATGCACCGCGGCGGCGAGTATGATTCCCGCTGCCGTGGATTTCCGTTCCTGACGGGCGCGCTCCTGTTCGTATATCCTGGCCATTTCAGAGATTCTTCAGGCGGTGTCTATTCCGGCGATGTCGCCAGTATCACCTTGTAATGGTTTCTTTTAGCTATGTTCATCAGCTTGACGACCTCCCCGATAGGGACTGTCTCGTCGGAGTATATCGAGAATGTAGGGTCCTCTTCTGTCATGAGAAGCCCGTTCAGTTCGCCTTCTATCTGGTCGAACCTCACCGGGGTCTGTTCTCCGTTTATATGGTAGGTGAAGGTACCGGTCTCCTGGTAGTGCTTGATGGAGACACTCACCGTAGCCTTGGCAGAGACCTGGCCCGTGCTTTTCGGAAGCAGGAGCTTCAGCGCGTTCGGATTCACAAGCGTGGATGTCACCAGGAAGAAGATAAGCAGCAGGAACACGATGTCAGTCATGGATGACATCGAGAATTCCGACAGTACCTTTGTATTTCTCTTGATTGCCATTTCCTACTCCGTTGCTGCCATTTCTCCCTTACCTTCGCGTCTGTCAGCCTCGTCGTTGAGGATGTCCATCAGGTCGATGGTATTGCTTTCCATCACGAACACCAGGTCGGAGATGCGGGAAGTGAGGTAGTTGTATCCGAAATATGCCAGGATACCCACTATAAGTCCGCCGACAGTGGTCACCATGGCCGTGTATATACCGCCTGAGAGCAGCGTGATGTCGATGTTGTTCCCTGCGTTCGCCATATTGAAGAACGCCTGTATCATACCCATCACCGTACCGAGGAATCCGATCATCGGGGCTCCTCCGGCAATCGTGGCGAGCATCGGAAGCCCTTTCTCGAGCCTTGCGACCTCCACGTTCCCGACGTTCTCTACGGCTGTCTGGATGTCCTGCAGAGGCCGTCCTATCCTTCCGATCCCTTCCTCTATGAGCCTTGCTATAGGTGAGTCGTATTTCTGGCAGAGGCTTATGGCGGACTTTATCTTTCCGTCATGTACCATCTCGTTGATGTCCTTCATGAAATTCTTGTCGATCGTGCCGGCCTTGCGTATCATCCACCATTTTTTTCCGAAGATGTAGATGGCGACAATCGACAGCGCCAGCAGCACCAGCATGAGCCAGCCGCCCTTGACAGCCAGTTGCAGTACAGAATAAGTCACCACTTCCTGCTGAGGTATTGCCTCGACAGCGGCCCCCGCTTCGCCAGCGATTTGTAATAGACTGAACAGCATAATTTTAAGTTGTATCCGTAAATGTTTAAACTAATTTTAGTCAAATATCCGGCAAAAATAGGAAAAATTTTCGGGAAATCATTACGGATTTCTCGATTAGGAATTGAGTCTATAAACCGGCGCATGGACACAAAGCCTCTCATGATGCGGTTATTCACTTCCACCACTGTCTGTAATCTCAACACGGAACTGTCGGTGAAAGCGTAAGCCAACCTCCTGCCGTCCCCCCCCTCCAACATGAGGTCGCATTTTGCGATTTCAAGATTTCTACTTCCTCCTTGCTCAATTGAAACATGAGGGCATGAGGAAACCGCCCGACCTTGCACCGGCCTGAAAAAGTTTTCTGCTTTTTATCGGCATTCTACGGCAGTATGTCGAGTTTGCGGAAGGCCGGAGGCTATTATATCTATCTTGCGCCGGATTTGCGGAATCCTGAGGGAAATCCGGCAGGAATCTATGAAAATCGCTGCATGAAATGTACAGTTTTTTACGGATCAAGCATTAAATAACGTGAGTTCGGTATAATACGGATTCCCTGGATTTGTCCGGGACCCGGGAAGTGGCTGATACTCCGCAGCACTGACGTGGCCGCGGTTCCTCCGGGACTGTTGACCTGTTTATAATTATAAAAGGGGGTGTGGCAAAACCTGCATTTTGCCACACCCCCTTGCCTGTTATTGTTATGTATTGTCTTATAGTCTGTTATCGCATCTGCAGCTGTCGCAGACCTGTGGCATATCGACCGGTGGCCTGTGCCTGAACTCCCTGTGGTGGTGTCCCTCTGCCGGACAATCCTGCGGGCCTCTCCAGTGCCTTGCAGGCCCGGCCTGCGGCTGCGGCCTTTCGGCCCTCATCTTCTCAAGCTGGTCGAGCTGTTCCCGGGTCAGCAGCTTCTCGAAGTCGGCCTTGTCCTTCTCTGCCATTTCCTGCATTGCTTTCCTGTGAGCCTCGACTGCCTCCTTTCTCTGGTTGTCCTGCTGTGTGAACAGTGCGGTGAGGTCCTCTGCCTGCTTGTCGCTCAAGGAGAGCTTTTCTTTCAGGAAACCTACCCTTTTCTCTATCTTTTCGGTTTCGGACAGCTTCCTGTCCTGGTCCTGGGGTCCCTGGTTGCGGGGTCCCTGGGCGAACGCGAGCCCGAATCCGACGGTCCCCGCGATGATTACGCATGCTAACTTTTTCATGTCTTCTTGTATTTGGAGTTTGACTTTGTTTTCCGCGGTGTATTGCCGCATCGTGCCGCAACAGTACAAAAGTCGTACTGTCTTCCAGGGTCTGCAAGCGTTTGCTGGCGAACGCCCCGAACAAGGTGGCGAACGGCATTTTCCGTCCGGACGGCTGTCCTGCTTCCGGGATTTTTTATAACTTAGCACACATAATGTCCGGGAAATGAACAACAGGAACCTTCCTCTGTACATAGATATCATCTTCTGCGTGGTGCTTCTGCCCGCGATGATAATGCTGCTGCCGATTGAGCGGTGGCTGACCTATCATACCGGGTTCGTCCTGCTGCTTGTGGGGTGGCTTTATGTCGTGTATCTTCTCAACAGGAAGCTCACCATACCTCTGGTATTCAGGAAGAAGAAATACCTGGCTGCCGTTCTGCTCATCGTCCTTGCCGTCGGGGTTACATACCTGCTCTCGAAGTACAGGATGCACGGAGGCGGGGAAGGTCCCGCCGATTTCTTCCGGAACAGGCGTCCTCCGGAGATCCACAGACATCCGTTCAAGCTGCGGCTGCATGAGCAGGGGGTGTGGTTCCTGTTTCTGGTGGTGACGGCCTTCAGCATAGCGGTGGGGCTGCTGACGGAACTTTACAGGCAGATGCTTGAGAAGAAAGAACTGGAGCAGGAGAAATCCAAGGCCGAACTTGCCCTATACAAGGCACAGATAAATCCGCATTTCCTGTTCAACACCCTGAATACCTTGTACGGGCTGGTCGTGACGCGGTCCGACAAGGCAGAGCAGGCCTTTGTCCAGTTCACGGACATGATGAAGTATCTTTATTCCAACGGTACTGCCGACTTTATCCCCGTTTCCGGGGAAGTGGATTACATAAGACAGTATATCGGACTTCAGAAACTCCGTCTGAACGAGCATACGGAGGTTGTCCTGGATGTGGACATTCCCGATGCGAAGGCTTTGATCGCCCCGATGCTGCTGATAACTTTCGTGGAGAACGCCTTCAAGTACGGGGTCTCCTCGCATATGGACAGTTCCATATACATTGCCGTCTCGTCCTCCGAAGGGAAGATAGGTTTCCGGACAAGGAACAGGATTTTCCGGGAGTCCCTGCAGAAGAAAGGGGCCGGGATAGGAATACAGAACTGCCGCAAACGCCTGGCCCTGATATATCCGGGAAGGCACACCCTTGAGATTTCCGATGACGGGACATATTTCGATGTGCGCCTGACCATCCTTACGTACCGTAATGGGGAGTAGCGGAATCTGCAATCAGGCTTTACATCCCCGGGAATATGAAAAATGCCGCTTTGCTTATGATGATAAATGCTATTGCCATAGATGACGAGCCGGTGGCTCTGTCGATAATGGAAAATTTCTGCAGCCGTGACGGAGGGGTATCCCTTTCCGCCTACAGTGATCCCGTGGTCGGGATGGATGCCGTGTACCGGGAGAGACCGGACCTTGTCTTTCTGGACATAGAGATGAACGGTGTGTCCGGTGTCGATGTCGCAAGAACCCTTCCGGAGGGGACGTACCTGATATTCACTACGGCATATGCGCAGTTCGCCCTGGAGGGGTTCGAGCTGAATGCCATGGATTTTCTCCACAAGCCCTTCTCCTACATCCGTTTCGAAGCCTCGCTGAAAAAGGTCAGGGACATGATGGCCCTGAAGAACGGGGCTGCAGTCCCGTCCGGGCCGTACGGGGAAATAACGGTGAAGTCGGAATACAGGAATGTCAATGTACGTCTCTGCGACATAAGGTACATAGAGGCGATGGACAACTATGTCAAGATACATGTTTCCGGCAGGGACCCTGTCCTTACACAGATGAGCATGAAGGATTTCGCCGATATGCTGCCTGGAAGGGCCTTTGCCCGTATCCACAAGTCGTACATCATCCCTCTGGCGAAGGTGTCACAGTACACCCGCCGTCAGGTAACGCTTTCATGCGGCACCGTACTGCCTATCGGCCGGGTCTATTCCGCCGAGGTCCTTTCCAGGCTCTGCCCTTGAGCTCCGTCTTCAGCCGCGGAGTCCTGCCATCCTCCGCCCAGGGCATTGTACAGGTCTGCCAGAGCCTTGTATTCATCCATGATGGCGTTGCTCAGTTCCACCTGTGAGCTGAAATAGGCCCTCTGCGCATCCAGCACGTCGATGTAGCTGATGACTCCCCTGATATACTGGAGGTTGGCTGTGGACACGTACTGCTTCGAAGCTTCCTGCAGGTCGAATTTCAGGCTGGTGGCCTCCACCGCAGAATTGTAGCTCACGATGGCATCGTAGACTTCCTTAAAAGCCTGCAGGACATCCTTTTCATAGTTCAGCCTGGCCTGGTTGTAGGCTGCTATTGACGCCTTGAAGTTGGCCTTTCTCCTCCCGAACTCGAATATCGGTGAGGCGAGGTTGCCGAGGACATAGAAATACGGGGCCTTGATTATGTCTTTGAGCGTGTTTGTCTCGGTCCCGCCGTCAAGGGAGATGGTGAAGGTCGGGAATCTTTCCGCCTGTGCCACCCCTACTGCGGCTTCCGCAGCCTTCAGTTCCTGTTCAGCCTGCCTCAGGTCCGGTCTCCTGTTCAGCAGCTGGGACGGTATCCCGACAGGGATTCTCCTGCGGTAGGACAGTTCGAGCGGGACCCTTTCCCTTTCTATGCGTGTAGGGTAGGAGCCCGTGAGGAAGGACAGTTCGCTTTCTTTCATGGCTATCTCCCTCTCCAGGTCAGGGACAAGCGAGGCTGTGGTGGCCCTTTCCACAAGGGCCTGCTGGTACGGAATCTCGGATGTAAGTCCCCCGTCTAGCCTCAGCCAGGCCTTCTGGACTCCCTCTTCCCTCGTCTGCAATGTCCTTTTCACGATGAGGAGCTCGTTGTCGAGGGCCTGCAGGTCGAAGTACGCGTTGGCGACTTCGGCTATCAGGGAGAGCCTCAGGGCCCTGCGTGCTTCCACGCTCGCGAAATATTCCGCCAGCCTTTCCTTGCTCCCCCACCGGAGGTGTCCCCACAGGTCTATTTCCCAGGAGAAGCGGGCTATGGCGCTGTATGCCGGGTCGTGGGCTCCGCTGTGCCCGTCATAGTTGGTGTACTCATCCTCCCCGTAGACCCTCGCTGAAACCGAAGGCCAGAGCCTGGACCGTTCTATCCTGTACCTGTATTCCATCTCGCGAAGCCTCTCCGCCGCCGCAAGCATGTCCTTGTTGTACTCCAGCGTATTCTTGATGAGTTTCTGCAGGGTGGTGTCCTGATATATCTTCCACCATTCCAAATCGGCCCAGGTGAGGGTGTCGGTACCGGTGTCCTCCGTATATGATTCCGGAAGATCCAGCTGCGGGGCTGCACAGTGCTTAGCCGGCGAGCAGGATATTGTAAGTGTCCCGGCCACGAGCACGGCTGTGATTATGGTTGCAGCGCTTCCTCCGCCTGAGGATATTTTTCTGTTCTTCTTGTTTTTCGACATCTTTTCTCTCATTTTATATATCTGCACGAAGAAGAATGGCACGAATACGATACCGACGGTAATCGCCACTATCATACCGAAGAATACGCCCGTACCTATGTCCTGGCGGCTTGCCGAGCCCGGTCCGGTTGCAAACACGAGAGGAAGCATACCGAGGATGAAGGCCAGGGATGTCATGACGATAGGCCTGAACCTCAGGTGGGCGGCGGTCACTGTCGCCTCTACCAGACTCTTGCCTTTCTCGACTTCCTCCTTGGCGAATTCCACGATTAGTATGGCGTTCTTCGCCACGAGCCCGACCAGCATCACAAGGCCGATGAGGAAGTATATGTTGCTTTCGTACCCCAGTATCCATACCCCGAGATAGGCTCCCGCGATGGCGATAGGCAGTGACAGGAGCACCGCTACCGGAATCGACCAGCTTTCATATTGCGCGGCAAGGAAAAGGAAGACGAACAGCAGGGCAAGTCCGAGCACGAGACCGGTCTGGCCACCTTCCTTCTTCTCCTGATAGGAAAGTCCGCTCCATTCGACTCCGATATTGTCCGGGAGATGTTCTTCCGCGAGCTCCTCGAGAATGTCCATGGCCTGTCCGGAACTGTAGCCATGTGCCGCTTCTCCGTTGACTGTCACGGCATAGTACATGTTGAACCTGTTTATTGTACCTGGTCCCGTGGTGTAGGAAGTCGTGCCGAGCGCGTTGACCGGGACCATGGTCCCGTTTGAACTCTTCACGAAAAAGAGGTTCAGGTTCTCCTTGTGGGCACGGTATGGCGCATCTGCCTGGATATATACCCTGTAGACCCTGTTGAACATGTTGAAGTCGTTCACGTATATGGAGCCGGTGAAGGCCTTCAGGGTGGAGAACACGTCTGCGAGCGGTACGCCGATCATCTGTATCTTGTCCCTGTCCGCATCGAAGAAGAGCTGCGGGATGTCTTTCTGCACGTTGGTGGACAGCCCGGTGAGCTCCTTGCGCTGCATGGCGTAGAACATCAGCGTGTCGGCCGCCCTCTGGAGGTCTTCATAGGAAGCGTCTCCCCTGGCTTCAAGAACCATCGAGAAACCTCCGGAAGTACCGAGTCCCGGGATGACGGCAGGAGTGCTGAGGTACACCTTGCTTTCAGGATAGAGCGACAAGGTGTCCCGCACCATGGCCATTATCTTGTTGATGTCGGATTCCTTCCTTTCTTTCCACGGCTTCAGGATGACCGTCATCTGGCTGTTTGACTGGCTGCTCCCGACACGTGGGCTCGAGCCGGTTACGTTAAGTACATACTGTATGTCCGGCTGTCTCATCAGGAAGTCCATGGCCCTCTCCGAGACTTCCCGCGACCTTTCAAGGGTGGCTCCTACAGGGAGTTCGAGCTCGACGGTGAAATACCCCTGGTCCTCCTTAGGCATGAAACTGGTCGGTACCAGACTGGATATCACCCATATTCCTATGATGGTGATGCCGAAGAACGCGAACATCCTCGGGGCGTTCTTAAGGCTTGCACGTATCATGCGTTCATAGAAACTGTTCCCTTTGGCAAGGCCTTCGTTTATCTTGCGGAAGATGATGTTCTTCTGCTCGCCCGGCCTGGACGGTTTCAGGAATATGGAGCACATCACGGGGCTGAGGGTCAGGGCGACGATTGTCGAAATGATGACCGAGACGGCGATGGTGATGGTGAACTGGCGGAACAGCTGTCCCGTGATGCCGGAAAGGAAGCTGACAGGCACGAACACGGCACAGAGTACGAGGGACATGGCTATCAGGGCGCTTCCGATGCCGCTCATGGCCTTCTTCGTCGCTTCGTAAGGGGAGAGATGCTCCTCTTCCATTATCCTGTCTACATTCTCCACCACGACAATGGCGTCATCCACCACGATACCGATCGCAAGGATGAGTCCGAGGAGGGTCATCATGTTGAGGGAGAACCCGAATATGAGCATCACCCCGAAGGTACCTATGAGGGATATCGGCACGGCGATGGCAGGAATGAGGGTGGCCCTCCAGCTCTGCAGGGAAAGGAACACTACGAGTATCACGAGCAGGAGTGCCTCGAAAAGGGTCCTGTACACATGGTGTATCGATTCCGAGATGTAGGTTGTCATGTCGAAAGGAATGTCATAGGTGATCCCTTCCGGAAAGGACTTCGCTATCTCTTCCATCTCCTTCTTCACGTTCTCCGCTACCTCGAGGGCGTTGGCTCCGGGAAGCATGTACACATCCATGACGGCTGCATTGCCTCCGTTGATTCCGCTCTCGGTGTTGTATGACTGTGCCTCAAGGGATACCCGGGCCACGTCTTTAAGCCTGATTATGGAGCCGTCCTGGCCTGCCCTTATGACTATGTTCTCGAACTGGCTTACGGAAGAAAGCCTTCCGGTCGCGGTAATCGGGATGGTCACGTCCACATCCTCGATAGGCTGCTGGCCGAGGACTCCTGCCGCAGATTCCCTGTTCTGGTCCTTCAGTGCATCCTGGAGGTCCTGTACGGTGAGGCCGAGGCTGGCAAGCTTGTCCGGCTGCACCCATATCTGCATGGCGTAGTACCGGCTTCCGACGTTGGATACCCTGCCCACTCCCGGTACACGCCGGAGCATATCGAGGACATTGAGGGTAGCGTAGTTGCTCAGGTATATCTCGTCAAACTTGGGATCGTCAGTAAGCAGGGTGACCGTCACGAGCTTGTTCGCGGCGACTTTCTCTACCGATATTCCGTTCTGGACGACTTCAGCCGGAAGCCTTGCCTCTGCCTGCTTCACTCTGTTCTGCACCTCGACTGCAGCGAGGTCCGGGTTGCTGGATATGTCGAAGGTGATGTTGGCCGTGAAACTGCCGGAATTGGTGTTCTTTGATTCCATGTAAAGCATCCCGGGAGTCCCGTTCAGCTCCTGTTCGATAGGCGTGGCCACGGCCTGGGCGACAGTCTGCGCGTTGGCACCGGGGTAGGAGGCCGTAACCCTGACTACCGGCGGCACGATATCGGGGTACTGGTCGACCGGGAGAAGTGTAAGGCCGATCAGTCCCACGAGCACTATTATAACTGAAATGACAGTCGAGAATACCGGTCTGTCAATAAAAAAGTCGGATTTCATCTTCTTAGCTTCGGTTTAAAGTTCAAAGTCCCCGCTCCACGTCATGCCCCGGCTGTCCTGGCTTTCTGCCCGTGGGCCAGCTTGTGGTATCCTTCCACCACGATCTGTTCCCCCGGAAGGAGTCCTCTTTCCACCACGGTCTTGTTGCCTGTCTCGGGTCCGAGCTCGATGAAACGTTTCTCGGCTATCCCGTCGTTTCTCAGGACGAAGATGTATGCCCCGCTTTTTTCAGTGATGATGGCTTTGGCAGGTACGACCACGGCGTCTTCCCTGACATCGAGCAGCAGGGTCACGTTGGTGAACTGTCCTGGCAGGAGCTCATGGTCAGGGTTAGGCATCTCGGCCCTTACGGAGAATGTCCCGGACCGGGAATCCACCTGCGGGTCGGCAAAGTCCACGAGCCCTTTGTACCTGTAGACCGATTTGTCGGCAAGGGTGATGGTGATGTACGGATCCCAGGTCCTGGTGGAGTCCTTCTGCCCTATGTTCACGTTCCTTGCCTTGCTTATCTGGTAGTCCAGATCGGTCATCTTGAATTCCACGAGCACGGTGTCGCTCTTGACGACATTGGCCAGCAGGGACTGTCCTCCCGGACCTACGAGGGTACCGATGTCCACGTGCCTTTCACTGATGTATCCGCTTATCGGCGAGCGTACCGTCGTGTAGCTCAAGGCAAGTTCGTCCTGGGTGAGGTCGGCCTCGCTCATGAGCACTTCGGCGTTGGCGCTTTCGTATGCCGCGATGGCATTGTCCAGATCAAGCTGGCTGGCCGCGTTCTGTTCGAACAGAGGACGTATCCTGAGAAGGTCACGTTCCGCTTTCTGGGCGAGGGCCTTGTTGCGTTCCAGCATTGCCCTGGCCCTGTCGGCCTGTGCCTGGTATTGGCGCGGGTCTATGATAAACAGGACCTGGTCTTTCTCTACAAAGGTACCTTCTTCGAAAAGCATTTTCTCAAGGTAGCCTTCCACGCGGGCCCTGACTTCGACGAACTGCTGTGCACGGATAGTCCCGGGATATTCCCCGTAGAGCTCGACATCCTGTGTGGTGACGGTTTCTGTCTCGACTATCGGGATATCTTCCTGTGGCGGCTCCGGGCGGGTCAGCCATATAATAAGGGCTATTGCCACGGCCAGTATTCCGGCGACCGCCGCCCAGAATTTCCAGCTTGATTTCCTTATCTTGAATACAACATACTGTGATCCTTTGTCCAGATTGCTGCGTGTTTCTTTCAGAAATTCCTTTCCTTTCATTATCAATGATATTTAAGCGACGGCGCAAATTTACAAAAAATATACCTTAAATTCATGACCGATACCTTCCGACATATTTTTTCCTGTCGGAATACGCTCATTATATATTGTGATGCCACGGTCGGTTATTTTCGCTATCTTTGCGCCGTAATCAAACGGGTGGGTCAAAAGTCACGAAGTGGCCGCGACCGGTAAGGACGCAAGCCTGACAGGAATGTACGCCAAACCCCCTTTCCGGGTCACCCTCATTGAAACATACCGGATATGAAATTGTCAGAACTGAAGACCGGAGAGCGCGGTGTCGTGGTCAGGGTAAGCGGACACGGCAGCTTCCGGAAAAGAATACTTGAACTGGGGTTCATCAAGGGGAATGTGGTGAACGTGATATTGAACGCCCCCCTGAAGGACCCTATCGAATATGAGATCATCGGATACAAGATTTCCCTGAGAAGGGAAGAGGCGGAGATGATCGAAGTCATCAGCGAGACCGAGGCAAAGGAAAGTCTCGGCCGGAAGCCGCTGCCGGGCATACTTTCCGAGGATTACGGTGATGCCGAGGCTCTCGCCCAGAGGATGAAGGACCTGGCCGAACAGAGGCGGCACATCATCAGGGTAGCCCTCGTGGGCAATCCGAACTGTGGGAAGACCTCGCTTTTCAACATAGCCTCCGGAAGCCATGAGCACGTGGGGAATTACAGCGGAGTGACTGTCGATGCCAAGGAAGGACATTTTGACTATGGCGGCTACCATTTCGTCATAGTGGACCTGCCAGGGACCTATTCCCTGTCGGGGTTCAGCCCGGAGGAGCTTTATGTCAGGAAAAACCTTGTGGAGGAGACCCCGGACATTATTATAAACGTGGTGGATGCCTCGAACCTCGAGAGAAACCTGTACCTGACTACGCAGATCATCGACATGAACCTGCGGGTAGTGCTGGCCCTGAATATGTACGACGAACTGAAGGCCAAGGGGGACGAGCTGGATATAAGGACCCTGGGCCAGCTGCTCGGTATGCCGGTCATACCTACCGTAAGCCGGACGGGGGAGGGGATACACGACCTGTTCGACAAGGTAATAGAGATCTACGAGAATCCGGACTCTTCGATTGCCCGCCATATCCATATAAACCACGGCGCGGAACTCGAACAGTCCATCGACCGGGTGAAGCTGGCCATACAGAAGAACCCTGACATAAGGTACAAATATTCGACAAGATATCTCGCGATAAAGTTTCTTGAGAATGATAGGGAGGTTGCGGGAATAATCGATACGCTGCCGAACAAGGACGAGATAATCGCCATCAAGTTCGAGGAGCAGAAGAGGTTCGAGTCGCTGATGGGGACTTCGACGGAGTCTGCCATAGTGGATGCGAAGTATGCCTTCGTGAAAGGGGCGCTTACGGAGACATGGAAACCCGGCGCGGTGATGAAGAAGCGTCGTTCCATTACAGACAGGATAGATGCTGTCGTTACGAACAGATGGCTTGCCTTTCCTATATTCTTCCTGTTGCTGTATGTGGTGTTCTTCGGGACATTTACCCTGGGGGAATATCCGATGCAGTGGATAGACTGGCTGGTGTCGAAATTTGGGGATTTCGTATCCTCGGTCATGCCTGACGGCATGGTGAAGGATCTTGTCGTGGACGGTATAATAGGAGGGGTGGGGAGTGTCCTGGTGTTTCTCCCGAACATCGTCCTGCTGTATTTCTTCATATCGCTGCTGGAGGATTCGGGCTATATGGCGAGGGCGGCTTTCATCATGGACAGGCTCATGCACAAGATGGGGCTTCACGGAAAGTCCTTTATCCCGATGATAATGGGATTCGGGTGCAATGTCCCTGCGATTATGGCGACAAGGACGATAGAGAGCCGCAAGAGCCGTCTGATTACGATCCTGATAGTTCCGCTTATGTCCTGTTCGGGAAGGCTGCCGGTGTACCTGCTTATCGCGGGGGCCTTTTTCCCGCACTACGGCAGCCTGGTGCTGCTCGGCATCTATGCCCTCGGTATAGCACTGGCCATACTGTCAGCCAAGGTTATGAGCCGCTTCTTCAAGGATGACGACCTGCCCTTCGTCATGGAGCTTCCCCCTTACCGTGTGCCGACCTCGAAGTCGATATTCCGCCATACCTGGGAGAAGGGAAAGCAGTATCTTCACAAGATTACGGGAATCATTCTTATAAGTTCCATAATAATATGGTTCCTGGGATATTTCCCGAACCACGACAGCTATCCGGACAAGGTTACCCAGCAGGAAAATTCATATCTGGGACATATAGGCAGGGCCATAGAACCTGTCCTTGAACCGCTCGGTTTCGACTGGCAGATGGGTGTGGGCATCCTGTCCGGCGTGGCGGCCAAGGAGCTGGTGGTCAGTTCGATGGGGGTGATGTACAGTATCGGGGATGATGTCGAGACGGATACGGGGGAGACCAAGCTGCAGCAGGCTCTGCTCAATTCGATAAGTCCGGCGGCAGCCCTGGCGTTCATGGTCTTCGTGCTGCTTTATTTTCCGTGTATCGCCACTTTCGGGGCTATCATGGCCGAGACCGGAGGCTGGAAGTGGGCAGTCTTTTCGGCAGTCTATACAATCGTGCTTGCGTGGGTGGCCGCTTTCGTGGTCTACCGGGTGGCGCTGCTGTTCTGACCACCGGGTATGCACGGTACGGGCGAGACGGAAAAAATCCCTATTTATTGGGATTGCAGGGCCGGAGAAATGATACTACCTTTGCAAAAGAAGATTAACAAGTAGGCCATAAAGTTTAATAAATTTGGAAAAAACTCGAACAGTTTTTTTGGTAGAATGTTCAGATCCTTTTAATTGTTGTTAAAGTCTGTCCGATGGGAATCGGACGGACTTTGAAGCTTTTGGTGACCCATACATTGATTTTGTCATGAAGAAGAAAAACGAGATCAAGATTTTTTCGCCGGACATGAAGATGGCGGACCTGGTGGAGATCAATTACAGGCTGCTGACGGTGCTGGCAAGGTTCCGGTTCGGCTTCGGATTCGGGGAGAAGACGGTTGCGCAGGTGTGCAGCGAGGCCGGGGTGGATACGGATGCGTTTATCCTTATATGCAATATGTATTCATACAGCGGTTATATGCCTACCGAGGAGGCCCTCAGGTCGGCCGACCCTATGACCGTTGTGGAATATCTCCATACTTCGCACTCTTTCTATATGGAAGACGGGTTCAGCGCACTGGAACAGCTGATGGACAGGCTTGTGGAGCCTTGCCCTCCAGACCGGAAGAGGATAATCCTGGATTTTCTGGAAGGTTACAGGAAAGAGGTGGAGAACCATTTTGAATATGAGGAGACGGTCTTTTTCCCTTATGTGGAATCCGTTACGGGCGGGAATGTGTCAGGAGACTATTCCGCTTCCAAATTCGAGGAGAACCACAGCAATATCGAGGAAAAGCTCAGCGACCTGAAGAACATAGTCATGAAGTATCTGCCTGCAGGTTGTGCCGGAAGTCTGGCCGGGGATGTCCTTTATGCCCTCTTTTCTCTTTCAGAGGACCTGCAGAAGCATACGAATATCGAGAATTACGTTCTTGTGCCGATGGTCAACAGGCTGGAGGCGCATAAGGAGGAGGCATAGATGAAAGTGTTTCTGATAATGCCGTCGCGTGTGATGGCAAGAGGTGTCGAAGGGGTTTTTCATGACCTCGGGGAGTTCAAGGTAGAAGGGATAGTCTCAGACATTTCTTCCAGGGAGGAGACAATCCTGAAGAACATGACCGTGGATGCCATAATCGTGGATCCGGTCATTTTCCCCCATTCGGCCCAATCAAATGCCAGACACCTGATTTCAGAATACACCGATGCCGCCGTCGTAGCATTCCCGAGTGCGGTCCTCGGAGAGGAGGCTTCGCGCCAGTACGATGCCGTGCTGAATCTGTACGACACTCCTGCGGATATCATACACAAGCTCCGTACAGCCGTGTCCGCCCCGAAGGACGGGATGTCTGCGGAAGGAAGCGAACTTTCCTCCCGGGAGAAGGATATCCTTATCTGCGTAGCCAAAGGCATGATCAACAAGGAGATTGCCGATCTTTTCAACATTTCGATACATACTGTCATCTCGCACAGGCGGAACATCTCCCGCAAGACGGGAATCAAGACCGTGGCGGGGCTTACGGTTTATGCCTTGCTGAACAATCTGATCGATGCTTCATCCGTAGAATAGCCGGTGCGTGAAAACGGGCGGGGTGTGGCGTTGCACTTCGGACTCGGACTCCTCACATACTTCAGTATGCTGCGGGCTCCTCGCCTTGTGCGCCTTGCAGACCGCCCGTTTTGCCGCACCGGTCTGGGGTTACCGGAGGCTGAACCTCAGGCCGAAGTTGAAGTTGCGGCCGAAGCCCCAGAACCCGCGGAATGTCTCCAAGTCGTGTCCGGAACCGTCCTGGCCCCGTTCGATGTAGAACGTGTCGAGCAGGTTGGAGCCGTTTACGAAGATGGTCAGATCCAGCATTTTCCCTACTTTTCCTGTCCAGCTTACGCTTGCGTTGACAAGATGATAGCCCGGGATGCGGTAGGAAGGTGCCCTGTCTTCAGGATCGGTCCTGCCTTCCGGGTCGAAATCAGCGTACATGCGGTCATTGAACTGCCAGTCGGCAGTGAATCTGAAGTTTCTCAGGAAATCTATTTCAAGGACGGCTCCTGCCTGAGTCTGCGGTGCGTCACCGACAGGAAGACCGGCAGAATATACATTGACGGTCCCCGCCACGGCTCCTGTGTAGTTGTCGTAGATGTTGGCCGAGACATCGTTCTGCCATGTCCAGTGCCCGAGGGATGCGTAGGCGGTGAGATTCATCCAGCGGGTAAAGCGGTACCCGGCCTCGATTTCGAGACCGTAATGGAGGGCGTCCAGTCCGGTGATCATATATTTTACATCCTCCACGTCGTCTATCTGCTGGTATGGGTCCGACATCAGGGTCTTGTTTTTCCAGTATGCGTAATATGCTGTGGCTTCGACGCTTCCGCGCGCATGGACGAAACGGTAGCCAAGTTCTGACAGGAAGTTGCGTTCGTTCCTGACATTTCTGGAGATGGTATTGTTCCCTGATGCGAAATAGGTCCCTGGATACGGGAGCCTGCTGTAGATTCCGCCGTTGAGATAGATGAAATGGCTTCTGGCGGGTTTGAACAGTATTCCTCCCTTGGTGCTGAATCCTGTCCCGGAGGCTGTCTTGCTCCAGATGTCATCCCCGGTATAGTTGTATTTGTCCCACCGTCTGGTCCATGCCGCGAACACCGAGGCTCCGAGGCGTATGTCCCATTTCTCGCTCTTCCAGTTGCCTGAGGCATAGAGGGTGGCATGGTGGGTGACTTTGCCGTTGTCAGTGCGGACATAGTCCCCTACCTGTTTTACCGGATTCCTGCCTGCGAGTCCGGCAATGGAGTTGTTTTCATAGTCTTCATACCAGTAGGCCCCTCCGAGGAGGTCGGTTATCCTTTCATTTTCCCATGTGGAATAATACTGGTAGTGGGCTCCGGCCTCGAGTTTCCAGTTTTCGCTGAAACGGCAGGTCCCGGATACCACTGCTCCGGCCTGGGTGTGCCCGGCGAGATAGTCACTGAGGATATTGACGGCACTGCCTGCCCTGGCCTGTTCTTCCGTGGCACCTGCGGACGGGAGTCCTGTACTGGCTGAATTGGCAGCCATGGCGGCTTCCCAGTCCACAAGCCCGTCTGCAGTACGGTATGAACTTATCGGCTGTCCCTTTGATTCCGACCACCTGCCTCCACCGTTGCCTATGGCGAGGTAGACGGAGTTGTTCATCGTAAGGCGTTCGCCTGAATATATGTGCTGAAGGGTGAAGTAAGGCTTGAAGTAATTGTTCTTGTTGAGATTGTATGCCTTTCCGTCGCGGTAGCCCCAGTTCTTGTTGTATTTGAGGCCGTATGTACGTACTTCTTCGAGGCTGAGCTTGGTGGAACGCTGCTCGTGGCGTTCAGGGGAGCCGAGCGCTGTGAACAGCAGGGTGTTGCGTTTTCCAATACGTTTGCTGACGTTGAGCATGTAGGACCATGAGTCCACGTTTGTCCTGTCGACGTAGCCGCTCCCTCCGACATACGATGCGAGGAGGCTTGCACTCCAACCCCGCCCCAGTTCTCCGGTGTCGATACTGAGGTAGCCCTTTCCTGTACCGTAGTCAGTGACGTGTGCGCCTCCGCTTGTCCTGAACCGGTCGGAAGTGGAGGCTGTGATGATGTTTATCGTGCCGCCGACAGAGTTGTCGGAAAGCATAGAACCGCCTACTCCTTTCTGTACCTGGATGGCATACGTTGCGTCTGCAAGTCCCATCCAGTTGTTCCAGAACATGCTGCCGGAAGTTAGTCCTGAGATGGGAATGCCGTTCAGCAGGACAGAGATGTTCTCCTGCCTGAATCCGCGTATGTTGATGCGGGCATCACCGTAGCTGCCTGATTCCGAGGTGGCATATATGCCGGGAATGTACTTGATGAGCTCCGGATAGGTGCGTGCTGTGGCCCTGCTTGCGATTTTGTCATGGCTGATTGTGCTGAGTCTGAGTGGAGAGCTGTTGCTGTTGCGGAAGTGGGAGACGACGGTAGCTTCCTGGAGGGTCAGAGAATCACCGTATATCCAGATGGAGTCGGCGGCTGCAGGTGACTCTGCGTCCGTGGCTGACGCCCTTCCCGCGTTCGGGACATCGTATGATGCCTGGAACGGGTTTCCGGAACATTTGCCGTGTGCGGATGAACTGCCGGCCGCGGATACGGCCAGGAAGATTGCAAAAGTGAATTGCAGTCTGAGAAGTAATGACTTTTTCATACAAAAAAACCTTAAATTGTTACTTTCAGCATACAATCCAAGGCGTTTTACTATGATAAGTCAATAAGTCGCAATGCAGTTGCGGCAGTCCGGGCGCGCTTCCGGTGTGAACTTGCGTGCTGCAGCGCATTGCAATCTATCTTCTTCCATCCAGACTATACTGTCGGTACCGTAGTTGCAACGGTTCAGCTTCCGATAAGAAGGGGAGTCAGGGGATATCCTCAGTCCCTCCCATATCGCCAGCTCGCGGACTTTACCGCCGGTCGGGGATTTCACCCTGCCCTGAAGATATGCGGGCGCAAATTTAGAAACTGTTTCCGGAATTGTCAACAGAAATCTTCTGGAATTTTCCGGCTTCATGTCGGACACGCCGCGAGTCAGTCCCGGTCAGAAGTTGAATGCCAGGCCTGTCCCGCCGCTATGGCAAGGGCCGAGGGTAAGGGACATTCTGCGTCCATTGCCCTTCATTCCGTAACCATGTCTTGAATTATAGTCATCCGCTATCGCATCGAGCTGCCGGTTCCCTTTAACCATCAGGGGTATGCCGGATGCAAGGCCGGCGGCTCCGAGTATTCCGCATACGGTTCCGGTCCCTGTCATGAAAGAGTCGTTCCCGAAGTCTCCGGACATGGAGGGCGCAGATGCATCGGCAACGACGGCGATCACTCCGAAAAGAAGCAGTCCTGCCCCGAAGTATGTAAGGTAACTGCCGGCCAGATACTGTCTCCTGGCTTTAAGGTAGACACTTCCGTAGTTCTTGTATCCAATGTAGTCCCTTATCTGTTCCGGTGTCACTACGGACAGTCCTCTGTAATACCGTCCATGTCTGTATACCAGCTGTCCTGGGACTACCGGTATGCCGGGAGCTGCCAGTGTTCCCGGAAATCCGTTTTCTCCGAATACCTGCTCCTTGCCGTTTCTGTAGACAATCCGTTCTACCCTGGAAAGCGATATCCTGTAGTCAGGCCCTTCCTGATTGTCCCATGTCTTGTAGAGCACATAGTCGTCTCCGATTTCTTCAATGAGAGCATCAACCGGTGCCGAATCGTTGAAATAGATCCTGTCCTGTCCGTTCACGGCAACATGAAACAGAAGACAGACAAAAACCGTGATAATGAGTCTGGTAACATTCATAGCCATTTGTTTATCCCTTTACCGCAGGATTTTATCTCCGGCAGATCTGCAAATATAGGAAACCGTTTTGAAATAACCATTTGAAATTTCCATTTCCCGCACTTGCATTTTATCCTAATTTGCAATACATTTGCAGTTCATTTTACCAGCAGGGCTGCCGCCCTCTGCCGAACAAGCAAGCCCGGATGGCGGAATCGGTAGACGCGTTGGTCTCAAACACCAATGTCCGAAAGGATGTGCCGGTTCGACCCC
>CALVDQ010000022.1 GCA_944326325.1 uncultured Bacteroidales bacterium | reverse complement strand
TCAGGTATTATTTATCAAAATAATTTTGTATTATTTATTATTATGATTAAGTTTGCAAAGGAAGAACAGTATATATAATATGAAAGAGGACGTAACATTGGTCGAACAGACGCAAAGGGATATCCTGAAGTACATATCCCAGAACGGGAATTCGTCAAGGCTTCCGAAGGAGCAGGAATTCGTTGAACTTCTCGGTGTCAGCCGCGTTGTTGTGAGGGAGGCCCTCAGCCGCCTGAGGGCCGTGGGCATCATCGAGACCAAGAGGAAGAAGGGGACGGTTGTCGTTGTCCCGGAAGTCTTCGGTGTGCTGAAGTCGATAGTGGCTTCCGGCCTGCTCGACAAGGATACGTTGCGCGACCTCTACCAGCTGAGGCTGATGCTGGAAATAGGTATGGCGGATTTCATATATATGAACAGGACGGATGCGCAGATGGAGGAACTTGACAGGATAGTGGCGGAGGAGGTGTCCTTGAGCAATGAGATGGCGACAGCGGATGACATGGACCAGCGCTATGCAATCGCCAAGAAACTCACGGATGTGGATGTCCGTTTCCATTCCAAGTTGTTCGAGATGACCGGGAACAAGAGCCTCATCGACTTCCAGTATATCCTCCGGCATCTTTTCACCTTATATTATCCTAAAATAAGGACGGACTATCACTCCAGGACCCTTGTCTCTCATGTCAGCCTGTACAATATCCTGCGGACGAGTACTCCTGACGCGTTCAGGATGGGGATGAGGCTGCACCTGAAGACGCAGTTCGACAATATGGAGTCCATACTCGAGAAGACATTCAACAACAAGTGACATCATAATATTGTCAGTTATTTACTAATAGCCAGAAAAAGATGAAATTCATTCAAGGAAAAGTGTCTGCCGTACTTGCGGCAGGCTTGCTTGCCGTGGCCTTGCCGCTCGGTGCCGCCACGGACTGCAGGGTAGAGAAGATCGGTTCCATGCCTCTTCCTCCATCGGGGCATACCGGGACTGCCGGGGCATTCGTCGGTGCCGTGGACAACAGGCTGATAGTTGCCGGCGGCTCGGATTTCCCGGGCCTGAAGCCATGGCAGGACGGGGAGAAGGTTTATTACGATGACATATATGTCCTTACGGGAGGGGAGTCAGGCTGGGAAAGCGAGAAGTCAGGGACTAAACTGCCGGTGCCTCTTGCCGGAGGATGTGCGGTCTCTGACGGCAAGGCTCTCTACTGCTTCGGCGGAAGCAACGCTAACGGGACGAACAATGTCGTCTATACGGTGAGATATTCAGGGAATACCCTCCAGGTGGATTCTGTCTCTGTGCTTCCTGACGGCTTCATACCAGCTTCCGCCGTCTTGTATAAGACTGTTGTATATGTGCACGGTACAATGGGTGGAAGTAACGCCCTCTTCAGGTATTCCATCTCCTCCGGGAAATGGCATACTGCAGCCCCGTGTCCTGACAGGCCTCTTTCTGAAGGATGCCCGTTCGTGTATCAGCACAACGGGAGGGAAGATGCGTTTTATCTCATAGGTGGACGCGGCCGTGACGGCGAGGGACTCTACCTGTCTTCGTCCGTATGGGAGTACCTGCCTGTCCATGACAGGTGGAGCCGCAGGACCGATATCATGATAGACGGCAAGGAAACGCCTCTGATGTACTCCTGTGCTGTCCCTTACGGTTCGGCCCACATAGTCGTGATAGGCGGGGATGACGGAGGCGGCTTCCTGTTCAGGGACAGCCTCTCCAGGCAGATAGCCGCCTGTGGTGACACGGCTGTCCGTGACAGCCTGAAGTCGGAACTGACGGATGCCTTTGTGTCGCATCAGGGATTCTGCAACAGGATCTTTGCATACCATACTATAACTGACACTTGGATACAGGCAGGGGAGGCCGGCTTCCCGCTGCCGGCGGTGACCACAGCCGTACTCATGGGGGACGATATCATTATCCCGTCAGGGGAGATCCGTCCCGGGGTCAGGAGCGGTGATATCCTGGAGTTGAGCATAACGGACGAGGTCAGGTTCGGATGGATAAACTATGCCGTGATAATCCTGTATCTTCTTGGGATGATGGGGGTGGGCTTCTATTTCTCACGCAAGGCGAAGACTACGGACCAGTTCTTCAAGGGCGGCAGCAAGATCCCGTGGTGGGCTGCAGGAATAAGCATTTTCGCCACTGCGCTTAGCGCCATCACCTTCCTTTCCATACCGGCGAAGGCTTATATGGCGGACTGGGGCATGTTCATATTCAATATGGGGATACTCATCATCGTGCCAATAGTGATACATTTCTACCTTCCTTTCTTCAGGAAACTGAATGTCGCTTCTGCGTATGAGTATCTCGAGCAGAGGTTCAGCGCCCCTGTAAGGTATCTGGCCTCCCTTTTCTTCTGCCTGTTCATGTTCGCCAGGGTGGCCATAGTCCTTTTCCTGCCGTCCCTTGCCCTGAATGCCGTGACCGGGCTCGATGTCTATCTGTGTATCCTGCTCATGGGTATTGTCACCCTGGCCTACTGCACGATGGGCGGTATCGAGGCTGTGATATGGGGAGATGTAATACAAGGGATAATCCTTGTCGGTGGAGCAATCATATCTCTCGTCTGGCTGTTCTCCGGTGTGGACGGCGGCCTCGGTACTGTTATGGAGGTCGCTATCGACGAACATAAGTTCAATATCCTGGACTTCTCGTTCGACTGGACCAAACCAGTGTTCTGGGTGACCCTCCTGGGCGGTATCGCCAACCAACTCCTCACTTATACCAGCGACCAGTCAGTTGTCCAGAGGTATATTACCGTGAAGGATACTGCCGGGACAAAGAAGGGGCTGTGGCTCAACGGCATATTGAGTGTGCCTATCGCCCTGATCTTCTTTTCCATAGGTACCGGGCTCTTCGTGTTCTTCAGGCAGAACCCTGAAATGCTGAATATCGGCATGTCCAACACCGACTCCATATTTCCGCATTATATAATGTGCGGTCTCCCTGTGGGAATAGCCGGACTGCTGATAGCGGCGATATTCGCGGCTGCGATGTCCACTCTTTCCGCGAATATAAATTCCACGTCCACGGTCATGACTGAAGATTTCTATGCCAAGCTCAAGAAGAATGCAACGGACAAGGGGAAGATGAGGTTCGCCCGCTGGACCGGGATTGCGATAGGTACTTTCGGTATCGTCATGGCAGTCCTGCTGGCTACGTTCGACATAGCTTCCCTGTGGGACCAGTTCAACTTTTTCCTCGGGCTCCTGACAAGCGGTCTGGGAGGGCTGTTCATGATGGGTATTTTCACGAAGAGGATTGGTACCCGCAGTGCCCTGACAGGGTTCGCCTGCAGTATCGTGGTCCTGCTCCTGTGCAACGGCTACTCCCATGTGTCGGTCGTCCTTTACGGCTTTATCGGCCTGGTTTCATGCTTCGTGACAGGATGGCTGTCCAGCTTCCTTTACGGTTACGGCAAGTAGGGAGGCAATCTTTATAAGAAAGAAAGGTGTTCCAAAAGGAATTTATTATGAAACGGTTGATTTTATCTTTTTTATTCGCAGCCTTTGCAACGGTTATGGTGGAAGGGCAGGAGGCCTGCAGGTATGTGGAGGCCTCGGACATGACTTTGACAGGCAAGGTTATGGCCACCCCGAACCCGTACCACAGGATAGACACCTGCAGGTACACTGGATTCTCTGAAGGAGAAAATTTCCAGGCGAGGTGCGCTTCCGGCCTTGCCGTACTGTTCAGGACCAATTCCACCTGTATCACTGTGCTTCCGGAATATGCCGAGGCGAGACGTAGCCTTACAGCCCCGGACCTGGCGCAGCTCGGTTTCGATCTGTATATCCGTAAAGACGGGAAATGGCTTTTCGCAGGATCCGGTGTCGGCCGCGGGGTGAATGACGGGAAGGCCGTCACCCTTGTAAGAGATATGGACGGAAGCATGAAAGAGTGCATGCTGCATCTTCCGATGTACAGCGAGATGAACTCGGTTAAAATCGGGGTCGACGGCGGTGCGGAGATAGAGGCTATGGAATCCCCGTTCCGTCACAGGGTTGCGATATACGGGTCGAGCTATACCCAGGGCGCTTGCATCAGCCGCCCGGGAATGTCCTACCCTATGCAGTTTGTCCGGAATACCGGGATACAGCTGCTGAACCTCGGTTTCGGTGGGAACTGCAAGATGCAGCCGCAGTTCGCCGCCGTGCTTGAGGACGCCGATGTGGACGCCATCATTTTCGACTGCTTCTCCAATCCGAACGCAGCGCTGATAGAGGAGAGGACCCTGCCCTTCATCGAGAGGATGGTAAAGGCCCATCCGGACATACCGCTGATCTTCATCGCTACTGTCTACAGGGAAAACCGTAATTTCAGCCTGAAGAACGACAGGTACGAGCAGGACAAGATGGATATGGCGGCCAAGATGATGGCGCAGGCAGTGAAGAAGTACGGCAATGTCTATTTCATACAGCCGGACACCCTCACAGGTCATGACCATGAGACTTCGGTGGACGGGGTGCATCCTTCGGACATGGGCTATGCGAGATGGGCCAGGACAATAGAGAAGCCTGTCCTGAAAATACTGAAGAAGTATGGAATAAAGTGACACCGGCTGCAACGTTTTCCATAAAGGCTGCATCTAAAGGGCAGTGTTTGATTAATAATTTGGAAAACGTTATGAGAGAGTTGGTCGTGGAAATACTTAAAAGAGTCGGAGCTTTCCTTGTAGTGGCTCTTGTTCTCTCGTCGTTTGTCTTGTTTTCATAGACGGAAGCCTGGCTTCCGGACTTATTTCTGACGGCGGTGTGTCGTGGCGGGTTGTCCGCTTCCGGCACGCCGCCGGTGCATTATAAAGGGATGTGATGTTGTTATTTCTTTCCGATTTGCTATCTTTGCACCTCGGTCAAGGCGGCTCCAGACAATGGGAGTCCTGCCGGAAAGAATATCAATCAAACAGTTATGGCACAGAAACCGTCGATTCCTAAAGGAACAAGGGATTTCGGCCCGGCAGAGATGGCCGGGAGAAACTACATATTCGACACCATTAAGTCCGTATTCAGGACATACGGATATATGCCGATAGAGACTCCGGCAATGGAGAATCTCGGTACACTTCTGGGCAAGTACGGCGAAGAGGGAGACAAGCTGCTTTTCCGTATCCTGAACTCGGGGGATGCCTTTGCCGGAGTGGACTTCTCCATGTACAGGCAGGAAGACGGAGGGATGAACAGCAAGGCCCTGTCGCTGAAGGTATGTGAAAAAGGTCTGAGATATGACCTGACTGTCCCGTTCGCACGTTTTGTCGTACAGCATCAGAACGAGCTGTCTTTCCCGTTCAAGAGATATCAGATACAGCCGGTATGGAGGGCTGACCGCCCTCAGAAAGGCCGTTACAGGGAATTCTACCAGTGCGATGCGGATGTCATAGGCTCAAGGTCCCTGCTCAACGAACTGGAACTGGTGCAGATTGTTGACAGAGTCTTCACTCTGTTCGATGTAGCTGTCACCGTCAAGATAAACAACAGGAAAGTCCTTGCCGGACTCGCCGAAATCGCCGAATTCCCGGACAAGGTGGTCGACATAACGGTGGCAATAGACAAGATAGACAAGATAGGTCTGGATGCAGTTGAGGCTGAGATGAGGGAAAAAGGTTTGGGTGACGAGGCCATAGCCGTCATAGAGCCTGTACTGCTGCTCAAGGGTTCCACAGACAGCAAGATCGGTGCAATGAGGGAAATGATGTCCGGTAAGTCGGCTTCCGGTCTGGTTTCCGAGACCGGGCTGAAGGGGCTGGACGAGCTGCAGGAGCTTTTCGGGCTCATAGAGGCGGCCGGCATTTCCCAGGAAGCGGAAATGGACCTTTCCCTTGCACGCGGGCTCAATTACTATACGGGAGCGATATTCGAGGTGAAGGCGAAGGACTACCAGATAGGCAGCATCTGCGGAGGCGGACGTTATGACAACCTTACCGGCATTTTCGGCCTTCCCGATATGTCAGGGGTGGGAATATCCTTCGGTGCCGACAGGATTTACGATGTGCTCAGGGGCCTTGGCAAGTTCCCGGAGGCCGTCACATCCTCAACGGATCTTCTTTTCGCTAATATGGGTGATAAGGAGATGAAATACATCCTGCCTGTGGCCAGGGCATTGAGGGAGGCCGGTATCGCCTGCGAGATCTTCGCAGAACCTGCCAAACTGAAAAAGCAGTTTGACTATGCCTCCAGAAAGGGCATACGGTTCATGTCCATTACGGGTGCGGACGAGATGTCCCAGAACCTTGTGAATATAAAGAATCTGGAGACAGGCGAGCAGGTCAGCATTACCAGGGACGATGTGGAACGGATAATAAAACATATAGGAGGGGAGGCTTAGCATATTCCGGGACATCATCTGCTCCGGATTGGCGGTCCAGGTTTTATATGACGATGAATTTCAATCGGAAAGCCGGCAGATATACAGGTACAATGTTGGGGTATGCCGCCGGGATTGTCACGGGAGTGACATACGGACTGAATCCTTTATTTGCGGTTCCCTTGATGAAACAAGGGGTTTCTGTGGATTCCATCCTGTTTTTCAGGTATTTTCTTGCAGTGGTCATCCTTGGCGGCTGGATGGCGTTCAGACGGGAGAGTTTCAGGGTGTCCGGCCACCAGATAAGGAGGCTCCTGATACTTGGCCTGTTGTTTTCCCTGAGCAGTTTCGCCCTTTTTGAGGCGTATAACTATATTCCGTCCGGCATTGCTACGACAATAGTGTTTCTGTACCCTGTCCTGGTAGCCCTGATTATGATGTTTCTCAAGGTATATCCGACATGGCAGGTATGGGTCGCAATAATCGCTACTTTTGTCGGTGTGCTTTTCCTGAGCCGTTCTGACGGTGCTCAGGTCCTGCAGTGGAAAGGCCTTGCCTTGTCTTTTGTTTCCGCCTTGTCATACGCCATGTTCATCGTGGTCATCAACCGCAGCAAGTCTGTGCACCTGATTTCAAACACATTGTTGACTTTTTATGCTTTGCTGACAGGGGTTGTACTTTATTCGCTTTACGCGCTTGTCCAGCATGTCCCGTTGACATCAGGACTCCACGATGTTTCTTCCTGGGCGAATCTTGCCGGGCTCGCGGTGCTGCCGACAATCGTTTCTACAGCTACTCTGGCCATGGCTACCCGTATCATAGGTGCCACCAAGGCGTCCGTACTCGGTGTCTTCGAGCCCGTGACTGCAATTCTGGTCGGGGCTATGGCATTCGGGGAAAGTATTACGGTGAATGTCGTGGTGGGGATTGTACTGACGATGGCGGCTATTGTTTTCATGATCGCTGCTCCTGGAAAGCACGCTGCGGCCGGCGACAACTGTCAGTGATGAAAATTCATGTAAAAAGCAAAAAAAATTAAAAATATTTTTGTATTAAAAAAAATGTTCATATATTTGCAATCCAATATCGCGGGGTAGAGCAGTTGGTAGCTCGTCGGGCTCATAACCCGGAGGCCGGAGGTTCGAGTCCTTCCCCCGCTACCAAGCAGGACACTTCATTCGAGGTGTCCTTTTCTTTTATGTCCATACCCCTCACAGAGCGCACTGCAAGGGCGATTCCGTATCATTGATGCTTCGGACGGAGAACAAGAAAGGGGCTGCACCGGTAAACCGGGACAACCCCTTTCTTGTTCTCTTTCGGGATGTTTATTTAGAACTCTCTACAGAGACTTTTCTAAATTCCTTCATCATTTTCATGATGTTCAAAGCTGCCTTACGGGCACGGGCTCCTGCTGCTTTATTGCCTTTCTCTACCTGAGCATCAGCATTTGCTGCAAACGCCTCATACTCTGCCTTGATCTGATCTACAAGCTCTTTCATTTTAGTAAATTAATTATCTGTTAAACATTAAGCGTCAAAACTTTGCGCAAGATATACAATAAAAACCGAAAAAACAAGCCATTACGTTTAAAAAAAATATAACTTAGCTGCCGTGAAAATCCGGGAAAAGAATGGAGGAAAACAGAAAAAGACAAGATAACATACTGTATATCAAAAACATGGTATGCAGGCGATGTGTCATGGCCGTGGAAGACCTGCTGGAAAGGCTCGGGCTGCATCCTGTTTCCATCGACCTTGGCTCGGCCTCCATCGAAGAAGATATCACGCCTGAAATGAAAGGACGTATTGCGGCAGAACTGGAGAAGATAGGGTTCGAGCTCATTGATGACAGGAAATCCCGCCTTATCGAACAGATCCGCTCAGAGGTGATCAGGCTCGTCCATTACAGCGGAGAAGGCATCAGGACCAACCTTTCAGATTATCTGTCCTCTAAACTGAACCGGGACTACGGTTATCTGAGCAAGCTTTTTTCCGAAGTCTCAGGCACTACAATAGAAAAATATTTCATTGCGCAGAAGATAGAAAGGGCCAAGGAATTTCTTGCATACGGTGAACTGAGTCTCAATGAGATCGCCGACCTTCTGGGCTATTCCAGTGCCGCCTATCTGAGTGCACAGTTCAAGTCTGTCACGGGACTGACGCCCAGCTATTTCAGAAAAGGCAAGAGAGGCATGAGAAAGCCCCTCGACAAGGTGTGAAGATGAAATCTTATAAATAATATCCGGAATTCCGTAACACTGATCCGGCCGTGCGTACCTAATTTTGCTGCCGTAACAATATAATGTCGGGGAGCAGGATTCATTCTCCGTAAAACTGATGTCAATTATGGGAAAAAACAAGGTAATCACGGGAAATTTCCCGGTATGCGGAATGGGCTGCGCCGGATGCGCGGCCAGGGTGGAAAAGACGTTGAACAGCCAGCCGGGCGTACAGAAAGCTGCGGTAAACTTCGCATCAGGTATGGCACATGTCGAATATCTTTCAGGACAGAGCAGTCCGGATGCGCTGCAGAAAGCCGTCAGGGATGCCGGTTATGACCTTGTCATCGATAGTTCTGAAGAAGCTGCTGAAGATGCGGAAGACGACCGGCGGAAAAAATATCTTGCCTTGAAGCGAAGGACCGTCTGGTCGGTGATGCTCTCGTTTCCGATATTCGTTATCGGGATGTTCTTCATGGATATGCCCTATGCTGAGGTGATAATGTGGATACTCGCCACACCGGTAGTGTTTTGGCTGGGACGCGGCTTTTTCGTGAATGCCTGGAAACAGCTGAAGCACCGTACGGCCAATATGGATACCCTCGTGGCCTGCAGTACCGGCATATCATATCTTTTCAGTGTGACCAATGTCCTGTTCCCAGGTTTCTGGCTGGAACGCGGCATTGAACCTCACGTATATTTCGAGGCTTCAGCCGTGATCATCGCTTTTATCCTTCTCGGGCGTCTTCTGGAAGAGAGGGCAAAGGGAAAGACCTCGGATTCCATCAGAAAGCTTATGGGACTCCAGCCACGCACTGTAACCATTGCCGTTCCCGGGGAAGAAGGGAAATACAGGGAAGTGCCTGTATCAGATGTCCGTCCGGGAGACATTGTCCTGGTCAAGCCGGGGGAAAGGGTGGCTGTCGACGGAACAGTGACCTGGGGTTCTTCATATGTGGATGAAAGTATGCTCAGTGGCGAACCGGTACCTGTTCTGAAGCAGGAGGATTCGAAGGTTTTCGCCGGGACCATGAACGGGAAAGGAAGTTTCAGGTTCCGGGCAGACAGCGTAGGCAAGGATACGATGCTGTCCAGGATAATAACCATGGTCCAGGACGCACAGGGAAGCAAGGCGCCGGTGCAGAAGCTTGTGGACAGAATAGCGGCCGTGTTCGTGCCGGTGATAATGGGAATAGCTCTGCTTTCTTTTGTGCTTTGGACCATCTTTGATCCGGCAGACGGACTTACGCACGGCATATTGGCCATGGTTACAGTATTGGTCATTGCCTGTCCGTGTGCCTTGGGCCTGGCCACTCCTACAGCCATAATGGTGGGGATAGGCCGGGCTGCCGAGCAGGGAATCCTGATAAAGGACGCTGAAAGCATTGAAATTGCCAGGAAAACGGATACAGTGGTTTTGGACAAGACCGGTACGGTGACGGAAGGCAGGCCTGAGGTTGTTCGGATGGTATGGGCTGAGG
Source organism: uncultured Bacteroidales bacterium (assembly GCA_944326325.1). GTDB lineage: Bacteria > Bacteroidota > Bacteroidia > Bacteroidales > UBA932 > Cryptobacteroides. The sequence continues at coordinate 29,588 of CALVDQ010000022.1, read as the reverse complement.
AGGCTGACGGCCGGACCTGTCCGGAAAGGCAGGGAAAGTTGCGGGATATCCTGTACAGTCTCGAACGGCTTTCGTCCCACCCTCTTGCCGAGGCCGTCACAAGGTATCTGGACGGTGCGTCAGAAATCGGAATCGATGATTTCGAGAACGTGACAGGCACCGGTGTGAAAGGAAAGTCGGATGGCGCCGTTTATCTTGCCGGGAACAGGAGATTCATGGATGATAACGATATACTTCTTCCCGAAACATTGGCTGAAGCGGCTGCGGACCTGGCTGCCAATGCCCATACGGTAATATGGTTCGCAGGGAACGGGAAGGCTGAAGCCATTGCTGCAGTCACTGACAGGATCAAGGAAAATGCTGCCGAAGCAGTCGCTTCTTTGAAGAAAAGGGGCCTGGAGGTTTTCATGCTTACCGGTGACAATGAGGCTACTGCAGCCGCCGTAGCTTCAAAAGTCGGCATCGACAGGTACCGCGCTGGAATTCTTCCACAGGACAAGGCGTTTTTTGTCAAGGAGCTGCAGAAGGATGGCAGGACTGTTGCTATGGTCGGGGACGGGATCAATGACAGCGCGGCACTCGCTCAGGCTGATCTGAGCATTGCGATGGGCAGCGGAAGCGACATTGCGATGGATGTGGCTCAGATGACCGTGATATCTTCTGATCTCCGGAAAATATCCGAAGCTCTGGACCTTTCCGGCAAGACAGTCCGTGTCGTCAGGCAGAATCTGTTCTGGGCTTTCATCTATAATATAATAGGTGTACCGATTGCTGCAGGCGCCCTTTATCCTGTTTTCGGATTCCTTCTTAATCCGATGATAGCCGGGGCGGCAATGGCGTTCAGCAGCGTAAGCGTGGTGACGAACAGCCTGCGGCTCCGGAATTTCGGTAAAAAAGGTACAGTCCGGACAAAATAATATCATTATCTTTGCCGCTCGTGAGCCAAAATAATTGATATATGCAGAAAAAGGATGGAAGGAACGGACTTCTGAAACTGGTACAGGACGGGCAGCCCATGACATTGGGCCAGCAGCTCAAACTGACGGTTCAGCTCAGTATCCCGGCCATCATATCACAGATATCATCCATCCTGATGCAGTTCATCGATGCTTCAATGGTGGGGAGTCTCGGTGCAGAAGCTTCGGCCTCCATCGGGCTCGTGTCTACCACCACATGGCTGTTTGCCGGCATTTCAGTGGCTTGTGCCACAGGATTTTATGTGCAGGTGTCCCATCTCCTTGGCTCAAAGGATACGGTAAATGCACGGAGTGTGCTGCGTCAGTCCATTGTAATGGTACTGATATTCAGTCTGGCAGTGTCTGCCATAGGTTGTGCGGTGAGCGGGCCTCTTCCTCGCTGGCTTGGGGGAGAGGCTGCCATCCGGCACGATGCCTCGATGTATTTCCTGATATTCATGTTGTCCCTGCCGGCCTTGCAGCTCAATATGCTTGCCAGCGGAATGCTCCGCAGCAGCGGGAATATGTACACTCCGAGTATGCTCAATATACTCATGTGCCTGCTGGATGTGGTATTCAACTTTTTCCTGATATTCCCTTCCCGTACGGTGGATTTCATCGGAATGGAGATCTGTCTTCCGGGTGCCGGACTGGGTGTTACGGGAGCTGCCCTGGGAACGGCCTTCGCTTCCGTTGTCATTGCCGTACTGCTTCTCCGTTCCCTCTGTTTCAAGTCTCCGGAACTGGCCATTGCACATGAGAAGGGAAGTTTCAGGCCCACAAGGCAATGTTTCATGAACGCTTTGGGAATAGCCCTGCCTATGGGCTGCGAGAGGGTGATAATGTGCGGCGCTCAGATCATGTCCACAGTTATCGTGGCCCCGCTCGGTACCATAGCCATTGCGGCCAATTCTTTTGCCATCACGGCTGAAAGTCTCTGCTATATGCCGGGACACGGTGTCTCCAATGCGGCGACGACTCTGGTGGGGCAGAGTATCGGGGCGCGCAGGAAAGACCTTACATGGAGGTTCGCCCACATATCCGTGCTCATGGGCATAGCCGTAATGACGGTCATGGGAATTGTCATGTATGTGGCGGCACCGCTCATGATGGGGATAATGACACCGGATGCGGCTGTACAGGAACTGGGTGCGAAGGTCCTCAGGATAGAGGCTTTCGCCGAACCTATGTATGCCGCTTCGATAGTAGTGTACGGAGTGTTTGTCGGAGTCGGGGATACCCTTGTGCCAAGTATCATGAATCTCGGGAGCATTTGGGCAGTAAGGCTTACTCTGGCTGCTGTCCTCGCCCCCGGACTCGGGCTCGAAGGAGTCTGGATTGCCATGTGTATAGAGCTGTGTTTCAGGGGGTTCATCTTCCTTGTCCGTCTTTATCGGAAAAAATGGCTGAAATAGTCCACGAAATTCGTCAATTTGTCCAAGCCGGTCAGTCATTCCGTATCTAAATTTACGGAAACAATCTACCGCATATATTATGTACACAGATCTTTTATTGAAATCAACTGCATTCGCAGCGGCTGCAATGGCATTGGCGTGTTCATGTGACGGGACTGGAAGTGACGTACCGGAGCCGGAGACCCCGGATATGGAAAGACCGGTGGAGATGGTTACCGATGCCTACACGGCCTACCCTTCAGGAGTGAACGCCTGCGTCGATTCCTATCTTACCATAGATTTTGAGTCCGCTCCGGAACTGGGGACACAGGGAAGTATATTCATACTGGACGGCGACGGCCGGATTGCGGACGAAATAGATATGGCCGACGTGGCTTCCGGAAAGCCCGGGATGACTTCGTCCACTGTCTTCAATACGGCAATGGATGCCATCGGCTCCTCCGCTTCAGGATACTATCGTATAGTCTACTATGATCCTGCCGTTGTTTCCGGAAATACCGTGACCATCCGCCTCCATTCCGGAAAACTTGATTACGGTAAAGAATACAGTGTCGTCATAGAGGAGGGAGCCGTCGTGGCTGACGGGTTCGGAGGAATTTCCGCCGGTGAATGGACCTTTACGGTGATGCCGCAGCCTGAAAAGGACGGAGAAGTCACCGTGGGCAGCCGGGACTGTGACTTCATGACTGTGCAGGGTGCCGTAAATTTCGCGAACAGCTGCGGACAGAGCCGGGACATGACCATATCGGTCACCGCCGGAACCTATGAAGAACAACTCTATATCAGGAACAAGGACAACCTTACAATCAGGGGAGAGTCTCCGGAAAGTACGATAATAAGGTTCGACAACTGCAATGACTATATTAACGGCGTTGGCTCCGGAGTGCAGTCCGTCCCGGAATACGGCGAGCCTGTAGGCCGTACCGGAGGCCGATCCGTAGTCCTTGTCGAAAACTGCGATATGCTCCGGCTCGAAGGGCTGACGCTTGAAAACACCCACGGGGATGGCAGTCAGGCCGAGACGATATACTTCAATTGCGACAATGGCAGGCTCGTGGCTGTGGACTGCATCTTTACGAGCGAGCAGGATACCATAGAACTGAAAGGGAAAAGCGTTTTCGACGGCTGCACAGTGACCGGGGACGTGGACTTCATTTGGGGCTATCCCGAGGCCGCACTTTTTTCAGACTGCGAGATCCGTTCCTGTGCAAGCGGCAGGGGCTATATCGTGCAGGCAAGATGCGGGAGCGGAGACCTGGGCTTTGTCTTCCTGGGCTGCAGGCTTACGGCCGAAAGCGGGGTGGCCGACGGTTCCGTATATCTGGCGAGGTCCGGAGGGAATGCTTCCGAATATGATAATGTAACTTATGCCGACTGCCGGATGGGCGGGCACATAGCCGATGAAGGCTGGTATCCGAGCCCTGCTCCAACGCCATCTGCGGCAACGGCCGGCAACGGATGGAAAGAGTACGGAAGCCGGAATACTTCCGGTGTCATTATGGATGTATCCTCCCGTTATCATGGAAGCCGTCAGCTTTCCCTGGAGGAATACGGACAACTTCAGGAGAAGCTGGAAACCGAGTTTTCCTTTTACCGGCTCTGACTTCCGTTCTTATCTCTTATATTCCACAACAAGCACCTGGCGCGGCCCGACACAGGTCGAATCGGAAACCTCAACGGCCTCGCCTGTGAGTACATTCCGGCCGTCATGCAGGCCGGCGGCTATCTCGGAATAATGCGACCACGGAACATGCTTCTTGCCGCGGGAATTATTGATGAAGACAAACACGGCATCGGTATCGTCATAACGGAAGTAGCCGTAAGTGTTGTCCCTCGAGAGGAAATGCATGGTCTTGCCGTCATGGATGACCTTCTTGCCCTTCCTCCACTGGAAGAGCCTGCTGGTGAAATCATGCAGTCCGGCCAGCTGTCCTGCCGGGACAGGTTTTCCGTCAGTGCCTGTGCGGGCGGCTATTTCATAAGGATATTTGAACGATTCACCATCCTTGTCGAACACGAGCCAGTATGTGCCCGGGGCCGCGTCTTCCGCGACAGCGACATCCACGAAACAATAATTCGGGCTGTCGGCCTTGTGGACAGCTTTCACCAGGACACCCTTTCCGCCCTCGATGCGGATATCATAAAGGGAAATGCCGTCGCCTCTGACCAGAAGCTGCAGAGGGGTCTTCATCCCGGTCCACCACGAAAGAGGCTCGATACGGTCCAGCCGCTTTCCGGCATCCCCGACGGTGCCCGGGTCAAAAACCATTGCCATAAAAATGTTCCTTAAATGTATTTTGTTGTAAAATCAAGGATTTCCAGAAGGTAAAGGTTCCTCTCCGCCGGCTCGAAGGCCGACAGTCCCTATCTTCCGGAAGCGGAAATCATTTCCCGGAGGGAGGAGTTGAAATCGGACCGGCTGATGAGGTATTCAAGGGTCAGGTGCATGCGGTAACGCCAGTAGTGCCGCGGGATGGCCGGGATGTTGATCCTTTCCTTTGACGGGTCTTCAATCCGCAGGGAACCGTCGGTTGCAAGCCAGTCCTGAAGAGGCAGGACTGCCAGTATGGAAGGGGAGGCAAGGTGCATCTCCACTATGCGCCGGCAGATCCACGGTTCGCAGGAACACGGCGCGTCTCCCCGGCCTCCGAGGACTTCGTGCCAGAAACGGGCGGTCACGGAACGGTCCTCTTCCCACCATGCCCTTATCGGATTCATGTCATGGGTTGAAGTAGTGCAGACCGAACGGTAAGGATAATGCGCCGGATCGGCAAATGTCTCCTGCGGATTCTTCGGCATACGCTGTATTTCCAGGGAGAGTATCTGATATTCGTTCATCACGTCAGGTACGCAGTCCGGAATCATGCCCAGGTCTTCTCCGCAGGCAAGCATTCCGGTAGCGGAAAGCAGGGACGGCAGTTTCCTCATGGCAGACTCCTTCCAGAAGGCATTGTGCCTGTGATAGAAGAAATCATCATAGAGCCTGTCGAACGTATGGCGGCGGTGCTCGTCGAGGAGACTGTAGCTGTATGTGTATTGGGCGGCAATGCGCGGATGCCACATCCCTTTCCTGCGCGGATCCTCCACAAAGAGCACATTGTCAATAATATGCATGAGCCCTTCCCTCAAGGCTGCCTGCTCTCCGCCTTTCTCCGGGAATTTCCCGAGCACTTTCCTTTGCGTGGAATATTCCGGTTTTAGCCTGCCGTCCTTCATGCATCTGTCGCGCACCTTGTCCGCAAGGCAGCCGAATACTCTGTCGATAAGGGTGTCATCCATATACGGTTCCGAATATCTTCCGGAAGACATGTCAAAGCCGAGCCGTGCCAATTCTTCCGAAGAATACGGCATGGCCGGATTGAAATGCCCGAGCAGCCCGTGTACGGCCGACACAGGTATTTCCCAAATGCGGAAAAAACCGAGAATATGGTCTATCCTGAATGCGTCGAAATATTGCGACATCTTCTCCAGACGGCCTTTCCACCAGGAATATCCGTCCTTGGACATCTCCTCCCAATTGTAGGTCGGAAATCCCCAGTTCTGTCCTTCCGTCGAAAATGCGTCAGGCGGTGCACCGGCCTGTGAATCAAGATGGAAAAGCCTCCTGTTCACCCATGCGTCAGCACTGGTGCGGCTCACGCCTATCGGCAGATCCCCCTTGAAGATGATTCCCTTCGAATGGGCATAGTTTCTGGCTTCGACCAGCTGGCAATGCAGATGATACTGGACAAAACAGTGGAAATCAATTTCTTTCCGGTGCTCCGCAATATATTTTTCAACAGAAGCGCTGTCATATGCAGACAAGCCGGCATCCGAAGCCGCTCCTGCCTTGACAGCGGCCTTGTCTTTCGTGGCTTTCCACCGGGTAAAGTCAGCCGTCCCGTATTCATCCCTCAATGTGCAGAATGCGGCATAAGGCAGCAGCCATGAAGCATTTTCCTCAACGAACTTCCTGTACGCCTTCGTTGCCGTCACACGCCGCCCGGTCCTGGCGAAAGCCTTGCCCAAAAGCCTCCGCTTCTCATTGTTGACCCTTTCATAATCCACTTCCGGCAACGCATTGAGCTCATTTCTCAGTCTCACATATTCCTCATCCTCCTCCACTCCGGTATCCGGCAGATGGATGAACTGCGGATGCAGGGCAAAACTCGAATTGGCATTGTAGGGATAGGAATCCTCCCAGGTCCACGTCATTGTGGTATCGTTCACCGGCAGCAGCTGCAGTACCTTCTGTCCTGTCAGTGCAGCCCAGTCCACAAGAGCCTTCAGGTCATTGAATTCCCCGACCCCGAAACTCTTTTCAGACCTCAGGGAGAACACCGGCACGGCAGTTCCGGCCGCTTTCCAGACCTTTCCGGGCTCCTTCTTGAACACCCCGTTCCTGAAAGGAGCGGAATGCAGAGGGAGACCGTCCGGGATATCGGACCAGAAATCCCTTACATCCATCCGGCTGCGTCCGGTCAATGTGATTTTGTGCGAATTCCATTCTGTCCTGATGCAGAACCCGCCCTGATGGAGTTCGTAGCGGTATTCAAATGTCTGCCCCTCTTTCAGCCGGTCAACGGTAGCGACCCAGATGTCCCCGGGGGCGTATTCCATACGGAAAAGTTTGTCTCCGCTCCTCATGAAGAGCTCCTGTCCCCAGGATGTGCGGTATTCAATGCGTGTTATCAATTTCATGACCACAAATTATTTTGTCAATTTCCACAGTCCGTCAAAATTAGCAAATTATTCCCGATTTCGGCTTTTATCACTATCTTTGTCATTCAACCGGAATCCAGATTCAATTGACTATGAGAATATCAGACAAATACAAGGTCCGCGAGATGGCCGGACAGCACGTGGTGATCATCCAGGGGAGGAACGGGGAGGACATGACGAAGATCATTTCCCTGAACGAGTCTTCCCTTTATCTATGGAACATTATGTCCGGGCGGGAATTCACTCCGGAGGATGTCTCGGCGGCGCTGGTGGAAAAATACGGGATCAGCGAAGATCTTGCTGCGCATGATGCCGAAGCCTGGTGTGGAAAGCTGAAAGAATGCAAACTCCTTGCTGAACAGTGAATTTCAAGGAAATATACTCCCTGATTCCGGAATCATTCAGGAAGAGAGGCATCCTTGTCTCGGTTTCCTTGTTCCTGAGGGCAATCCTGGATTTCGCGGGAGTTGTCGTCTTCATTCCTGTACTTGCACAGGTACTTGAAAAGGATGGCACCGTGGGGTCTGTCCTTCCTGTAGCCGGGGCGGCCATGGCATTTATCCTCGTTAAAAGTCTCCTGGTCATCCTTTTGTCCAGGTATCGCAGCGGCTATGTGTTTTCCCTTTATACCTGCCTTGCTGATTCCGTGCTGAGGAAGTTCCTGGACAGGGGGCTGCTTTTCATCCGTCAGTCGGACAGCTTCGATCTTGCAAACAAGGTCAATGCCGTGACGATGACTTTCACTTCGGGGATATTGCTGTCTTTCCTGAATATCATGTCGTCCGCGCTTCTTTTGCTCATAATTCTTGCTGCGCTCTTCGTTTACGAGCCGCTTCCTACACTTGCCCTGCTCCTGGTCATAGGACCTTTCATGTTCTTCTATTCATTTTATGTCAGGAAGAGGATGAAAAAGCTGGGCCTTGCGGAAAACCAGGCGAGGCGCGGCCAGGCCAGGTCGGTTGCAGAACTGTTGAGAGGATACCCGGAGTATTATATAAACGGTGCGGTCGACAGGCAGATGTCCGCTTTCCGCTCCAGTCTTCTCAAGGTCCGGGACGTCCGCCTGCAGACGGAATCATATTCCGCCGCATCCTCGGGTTTCATGGAAATTACCGTGATGCTGTCCATAATCATCCTCATGATGCTTTCCATGTCGTCTTCGTGGGGTCTGTCCATGACATTCGGTATCTTTGCGCTTTCGGCAATGAAGATCCTGCCTTCAGTAAGAAGCATTGTAGCAGGCTGGCAGTCTATGCAGGCTTCTGAATACAGCGTGGATATGCTCAGGGAGATACTCTCGGATGACGGGACACCGTGGAACATGGATACGGACAGTTGCGCCAAACCGGTTTTTTCCAGGGAAATCTCCCTGCGCAATGTTTCTTTCCGGTACGGGGAACAGGACGGATTCCTTTTCAGGAATCTGGACCTGACGGTGAAGAAAGGGGAGTATGTCGGCATCAGGGGCCGTTCGGGGGTCGGGAAGACTACGTTGTTCAATCTTCTCATGGGGTTCTACACTCCTGAGCAGGGCGGTCTGTATGTGGATGATGTCAGGATAGGACCTGACAATGTCCGGGCATGGCAGGCCATGATTGGATATGTCCCTCAGGACGTGTTCCTTGTGAACGGGACCTTTGTGGAGAATGTCGCTTTCGGGGAGGAACCTTCAGAGGCAGACAGGAACAGGATAGAGCATATTTTCCGCAGGACCGGGCTATGGGAGTGGGTTTCTTCCTTGCCGCAGGGGATGGATACGAAGCTTGCCGAAGCCGGAAATTCCGTTTCCGGCGGGCAGAGACAGCGTATCGGTATCGCAAGAGCCCTGTACAAGGGGGCTTCCGTCCTTTTCCTGGATGAAGCCACTTCTTCTGTGGACACGGGAACGGAGACGGAGATAAACGGTTTCATATCCGAACTTGCCGGAGAGAATCCTGCCCTTACGGTCATCGTTATCGCCCACAGGCAGGAGACCCTGGATTCATGCAGGAGGATAATAGACCTGGACAATATGCCAGGGAATCATGTGGAATGACGGTTGTATTGCCCGGGATGCCGGGCTCGGGATTATAATGATTGGGTTATGGAAGAATGCAGAATTTCGGTAGCGGACTTTTCCTTTTCGGTAACAGGCGCCTCGTTCCTGTCTTTTATCGCAAGATCGGGGGCTTTCAAGGATTTCCTTACGGAAAGGGAGCCGGATTTCCATATTGTCGCGGATCTTGACGAGTCTGCTGTGCTGCAGTCGGACGCATACCGCGGACGGCGGCAATGCTATGAGATAAGTTTCGAAGGTATCGGATGTTCGTACGGGCAGGCCGGAGGCATGGTTTATTTCGATATGCTGTCTCCGGACGGTGCATCCGTCCTGGTCCTGTACTGGAGACCGGGGGAGGACCGTCTCAGGTGTACGTCCGGAAATTATTCTCCGTCCATGTCGAGGTTCGGGCTCTGGATGGCTCTGAACATGCTGTGTATTCCAAGGAAATGTGCTGCGGTGCACAGTTCCGTGAATGTCTTCGGCGGTGCGGCGGCGATGTTTCTCGGAGAGTCGGGGACAGGGAAGAGTACGCATACAAGGCTGCTCAGGGAACGTTATCCTGAAATGTTCCTGCTCAATGACGACAGTCCCTTTGTAAGGGTGCACGATGACGGGAAGATCATGGTCTACGGGTCTCCATGGAGCGGAAAGACGCCTTGCTACAGGCAGGAGTGCTATCCTCTGAAGGCCCTGGTGAGGTTGAGCCAGGCTCCATACAACAGGATTGCCAGGCTGTCACCTCTGCTGGCTATAGGAGCCCTCCTGCCTTCCGCCCCTCCTGCTTTCTGTTATGTCGAGGATACCTCGGATATGGTATGCGGATTCGTTTCGGATACGGTATCTGCTGTGCCTGTCTATCATCTTGAGTGCCTGCCTGATACGGAGGCGGCGGAACTTACCTTCAAGACTGTGTTCTGCCATGGGGAATAACGGATCCGGGACTCTGGTGCTTCCGAACGACATCTTTTTCAGCCATGTGTCGGAGAGCCTTGCCGAAGGAAAGACAGTGACCTTCATCGTGAAAGGCTACAGTATGTATCCTTTTTTCAGGAACGGTAAAGACCGGGTGTGCATGGCCGGATATGACGGCAGGGAATTGCGTAAGGGGGAAGTCATACTGTTCCGCTATCGCGGGAAGTATGTCATGCACAGGATTTACGGTGTGGAGACGGATCCCGGAGGAACTACGGTCTACAGGACCGTGGGGGACGGGAATGTCCGGGGACGGGAAACCGCTGTACCATGTGAGATAGCCGGTGTTGCCTTGAAAAGGCTGACCCCGTCGATGAAGGAATGGTCCTGCAGCTCCTGGTCCTGGAGATTCCTTTCAGCCCTCTGGATGCGGCTTTACTGTGTCAGGCGCTGGTGCCTCGCCGTCCTTCGGCGTATCTACCGCTGAAGCTTTCTTCGGTTTCGTGTTGACGGAATTCATGGCCCGGTCAGGCCCTGCTGTGGCGAAAGCCTTTATCCCGGCGATGACCCTTTCGCATATTTCCGGCATTTCTTCCAGTTCGTCTTTGTCCAGCTCGCCGAGCACGAAACCTACCTGGCCTCCGCGGCTGAAGTTGTTGCCTATTCCGACCCTTATCCTGGCATAGTCCTGGCTGCCGAGCAGTTCGGTTATGTTCGCAAGGCCGTTGTGCCCTCCCGCGCTTCCGTTCTTGCGCATCCTGAGGGTCCCGAAAGGCAGGTTCAGGTCATCGGAAATGACTATGAGGTTTGACAGTGGGAGATCCAGTTCGTTCATCCAGTAACGTACCGCCTTGCCGCTGAGGTTCATGTAGGTTGACGGTTTCAGCAGGATGAAACGGCGGCCCTTGAAGGTGGTTTCAGCTATGCTTCCGTATCGTCCGGTACGGAAAACAGTATTGGATGCCTTTGCCCAGGCATCCAATACCATAAATCCCATGTTGTGTCTGGTGTATGCATATTCGGCACCTATGTTGCCCAACCCTGCTACCAGAAAGCTGTCCATGGCCTGTATCCTTGTTAAGCGTTCTGAGCCTGTGCTGTGGCACGGGTAGCCCTGACAGAGCAGATGATAGTGGCCTTAGGCGACACGATGCTGATCTTGTCGTAGTGAAGGTCCCCGGCTACAATCTGCTTGCCAATCATCAGGTTCGTGATATCTACCTCAAGGTTGTCCGGAAGATCGGCGAGAAGAGCGCTGATACGGAGTTTGCGGGAGGAAACGAGCAGCTTGCCGCCGAGTTTCACACCCTCGGAGTGTCCCGTGATGACTACCGGTACATCGATGGTGACCGGCTTGCTGTCAGTGATGGCGAGGAAATCCACGTGGAGAGCCTCGTCAGTGACAGGATGCCACTGGACTTCGTGGAGGACAGCAAGGAATTTCTTCCCGTCGCTGAGCTCGAGGTCTACTATGTAGGAGTTAGGTGTGTGGGTGAGGGCCTTGAGGTCCTTTGCCGTTACGGTGAAAAGAACGTTCTCGATACCTGAGCCATAGATGTTGCAAGGTACGAGTCCTTCCTTGCGGATGGCTTTTACAGTGGCCTTGTTTCCGACTTCACGGATAACGCCTTTCAATTCAATGTGTTTCATCTTTTTAAATTTTGAAAATGTGTTACTCAGTCCGTTTCCGGACCCCATTGCACCAAAAGCCCTCCGGCTTTTAGGGGCTGCAAAGATAAGCATTTTTTCTGAAGTTGCCCCAAGTTTTTACGGAATCGTTCGCTGACACCGTCTTTACTGTATGTATCCGCTGTCCGTGTTCCACTGGAACCCGCGGTAGTATTCGTCCAGGTATTCCCTGGTGCTGCCGCTTACCGCGTTTGGAAGATACATGCTCAGTCCGGAGAATGTATTTATCTCCATGGAGAAGAATCTGTCAGTATGTGCCTTGTAGAGTATGCATTCCCCGAGAGCCTCGTCAACTGTGTCCGCTTCGCTTTCGGAGAGATCCAGCTGTGAGAGGATGTCGCGGAAGTCATAGAACAGGCAGGTGCTCCGGTGGCTCATGGGCTGGACGGCAGAAGCGTCGATTTCCGAAAGCCCGTCCCGATGGCTGCTGAATATGCCGGAGCATACTGCGGCAAGATTTCCGAGCCCCTCACATGATATCGCCGAAACAGTGGCGGACCTGTAGGAGCCGGACAAGGCATTGTAATGGTTGTAGAAATCTTCGGCCACACCGGTGATATCCGATGAATCCGTCCCGAGGAGCCTGTAGACTATGTTGTTGTAGTCCAGTCCGTCGGCAAGGATCTCTTCCTGGGAGAACACGAGGTGTTCGCATACATCCTTGAATTCGTAGGCCACTTCTATGCCTCCTACAAGGCAGGCGTCAAATATCAGGTATTCCAGTTTCATCGGAATCGCTGCCGCAAAAGTCTTGGCGTCAATCTCGACAAGCGTCCCGGCGTCCTGCCCGATACTCCTGCTCAGCGGGTATCCCGGCGGCAGCCATCCCGTGGCGTGGGAGGAGAATACCATGCCGTATTCCTTCGACGGGTAGTTGTCCTTTATGTATGTGAGCACTTCCTTCAGGGTTGCCGCATCCTCGTCTACGGCCCGCGTCCCGGCCGGCCAGGTGCGTACGGTATCCCTGACCGTATTGCCTTCCCGATCCCGGTATATCTCTATCAGGCAGGGGCAGGTCTCTTCACTGTAGTCCGAATCGGATACCGAGTGATGTGCGAACACGAGGAGGTTGTCGCTGTAGGAATAGCCGTCAGGCAGATAGTTCCCGCAGATGTCATCTATATCATCCTTCAGAGCCGATGAAAGGCTGTTGTACCCGGCCGAATAGAGGATCATCGTCCTGGCCGTGTTTTCGGAAGGGGTGCGGGACGGGATATTGTCAAGCCTGTTATACCCCTGTCTCGGATTGTCGTACGGCATTTCCAGCCCGTCGCTGCAGGACTGGAACGCGGCGGACATGAGCAGAATGGCTGCGGATAAATGATATAGTCGGTGTCTCATGATCAGACAAAGGTAAAAAATATTTTCGTACTTTTGCAGGCAGTCAAAAACAGTTTGGATATGATAAAAATCGGAAAAATGATCGCTTCATTCGGAACGGCCGCCGTGCTGGCCTCCTGCGTGAATCCCGGACAGAAGGCTGACGGGGATTTCAGGTATCTGATAGACGAGTTCGCTGACCTTAAGATCATGCGGTATCGGATACCGGGTTGGGACAGTCTGACTCTCAAACAGAAGGAATACGTATATCATCTTGGGGAGGCAGCCAAGTATGGCCGCGATATCATCTGGGTGCAGAACTGCGAGGCCAACCTTCCTGTCAGGAAGGCTCTTGAGAAGATAATAGCAGGTTATGACGGGGACAGGGAATGCAAGGACTTCCAGGATTTCCTGGTCTATGCAAAACGGGTTTTCTTCAGTAACGGCATACATCATCATTATGCCGAGGACAAGTTCTTCCCGGGATGTCCTCAGGAGTATTTCAGGACACTGCTCGTTTCCGCGGGCCTTGAGGACAGCGCCGACTATCTTCTGGACGTGATCTACAATCCCGAGGTATTCCCGCAGCGGAAATCCACGGACGCTTCGTCTGACATAGTGGCCGCTTCGGCCGTGAATTTCTATGACAATGTCACCCGTGAGGAAGTGGAGAAATTCTATGCCGGCATGATCGATCCGGACGATCCGGAGCCTGTTTCCTACGGATTGAACAGCAAGGTGGTGAAAGGTCCGGACGGAGTCATAAGGGAAGAGGTCTACAGGATTGGCGGTCTTTACGGTCCTGCTCTGGAGAAGATCGTGGCAGAGCTTCTCAAGGCGCAGGCAGTGGCTGAGAACGATATTCAGAAGGAATATATTTCCACCCTTATAGAATATTACAGGACAGGAGACCTGAAGCTCTGGGACAAATACAATATCGAGTGGCTCAAGGATACTCTTGGCACGGTGGATTTCGTGAACGGTTTCGTGGAGGACTACAACGATCCTCTCGGGAGGAAGGCTACCTGGGAAGGCCTTGTGAACATAAAGGATCATGAGGCTTCGCAGCGTACCGTGACAATCAGCGAGAATGCACAGTGGTTCGAGGACAACTCCCCTGTAGACAGCCGTTTCAAGAAACCTGTGGTCAAAGGTATTTCGGCAAAGGTCATAGACGCCACGACGCTGGCGGGGGACTGCTATCCTTCCACGCCGATAGGCATCAATCTCCCGAATGCAGACTGGATAAGGCGTGACCATGGTTCCAAGTCGGTCACCATAGCCAACATCACACACGCCTACGACCTTGCTGCCCAGGAATCTCCGAACAGCACCCTGAAGGAATTCGCCTGGTCCGAAGAGGAAGTGGCGGCAGCCAGGAAATACCTCTCTGTCACGGACGAGATACACACCGACCTGCACGAATGTCTCGGCCACGGTTCCGGACAGCTCCTTCCCGGCACCTCCCCTAATGCGCTGGGCGAGTACAGCTCTACTCTCGAGGAGACGCGTGCCGACCTTTTCGGTCTCTATTATATTGCTGACCCTAAAATGGTAGAGCTCGGCATCCTTCCTGACATGGAAGCCTACAAGCCGCAGTACTCCAATTATATAAGGAACGGCCTTATGGTCCAGTTCACCCGTGTGGAGCTCGGCAGGAAGAATACCGAGGCGCATATGCAGAACCGCAAGCTGATTGCGGAGTGGTGCTACGAGGCCGGTCTGGAAGACAATGTCATAGAGAAGAAGGTGCGTGACGGCAAGACATATTTCGTGGTGAACGACTACGAGGCTTTGCGCGGACTCTTCGGGAAACTCCTTGCCGAGGTGCAGAGGATCAAGTCCGAGGGCGACTATGCTGCCGGAAAGGCCCTTGTCGAGAAATATGCGGTAAATATCGACCCTGAACTGCACAAGGAGGTGAAGGAAAGGTATGAGGCCCTGAACCTCAAGCCATACGGCGGTTTCGTGAATCCGGAGATCGTTCCTGTCGAGAAGGACGGAAAGATCGTGGATTACAGTGTCCGCTACACTGACGACTACCTTGGGCAGATGATGGAGTACGGGGAAAAATACGCCACGCTTTAGACCGGGGCTGTCTTTCCATACCTGTTGCCGCGATGACTGATGCAGGACAGATGGTCCGGGAGTACGGCTCCTATCTTGAAATAGAAAGGGCGATGTCGTCCAATACGGTATCTTCATACCTGTCCGACGTCTCCCTTTTCCTCGAATACGTGGCCAAGGCTCCGGAAGAGATCACTCCTGACGACATAGTGTCATATTTTGCAGCCAGGACGATGGCGAAAAGAACGCAGGCGCGCACATTGAGCGCCCTGCGTTCTTTTTTCAATTACCTGATACTCGAGGAATACATAAAGGACAATCCTTGCGACAAGGTGGACGCTCCCAAGCTCGGCAGGACGCTGCCCGACGTCTTGTCTGCGGAAGAGATAGACAGGATGATATCCTCTGTGGATACGTCGGACTGGAAGGGCCTGAGAGACAGGGCCCTGCTTGAGGTGATGTACGGCTGCGGCCTGCGGGTCTCCGAGGCTGTGGGGCTGAAGATATCGGAAATATATCCTGAAGAAGGTTTCGTGAGGATAATCGGGAAAGGCGACAAACAGAGGCTGGTCCCGCTCGGCGATATGGCTGTGTCCGCCCTTCGGGCATACCTGCAGGTCCGTCCGCAGCCTGCGGATACGAAAGATTCCGACATCGTCTTCCTCAACGCCAGGGGAGGAAGGCTGTCCCGCGTCTCTGCTTTCAACCTTGTCAGATACAGCGCCATGGCCGCCGGCATAGACAAGGACATATCACCGCATTCGCTGCGGCATTCTTTCGCCACGCATCTGATTGCAAACGGCGCCGATCTGAGGGCTGTCCAGGAGATGCTCGGCCACGAAAGTATCCTGACTACGGAAATCTATACACACATAGACCGCCGCACCTGGCAGTCGAATATCCTGAAGAACCATCCCCGCCGGAAATGACAGGGCTCAGCCGTTTTCGCGCACCGCAGCATTGTAGCAGTGGCGGCACAGCGGCTCGTAGACGTCCTTTTCTCCAAGCACTACCAGCCCCGGATCGGCTGAAAGCCTGTGCGAATTGTTCGCCGGACTTCCGCACTTGACGCAGATGGCGTGTACTTTCTGCACATCCTCGGCCACGGCCATCAGGGCCGGCATCGGGCCGAACGGTTTCCCGGCGAAATCCGTATCAAGCCCCGCGATAATGACCCTGATACCCCTGTTCGCAAGAGTCTGCGCCACTTCCACGATAGTGTCATCGAAGAACTGCGCCTCGTCTATCCCTACGACATCCACGTCGCTTGAAAGCAGGAGCATACTTGCCGGAGTGTCTATCGGTGTGGACGGGATGCTGTGGAAATCATGGGACACGACCTGGTCGTCAGAGTACCTGACATCTATGGCCGGCTTGTAGATCTCCACCTTCTGGTTTGCGAACTGTGCCCTTTTAAGCCGTCTGATAAGTTCTTCCGTCTTTCCTGAAAACATCGATCCGCAGATTACCTCTATCGAGCCTGCTTTTTTTACGCATTCTGAAAACATTTCCTTAAATTTGTAGTCCGGCGGTGCAAATTTAGACAAATCCCGGAAACTATGTTGAAAAACTTATCCACAGCTTCCGTTCCCGCCGGACATACATTGCATTAGAAGATGGGGAAACTTTATATAGTGCCGACACCTGTCGGAAATCTCGAGGATATGACCTTCCGGGCCGTGAATGTCCTTAAATCCGCTGACCTTATCCTGGCGGAGGATACCCGCACGAGTTCCGTGCTGCTGAAACATTACGATATCCGGGGCCGTCTGGAGTCGCACCACAAGTTCAACGAGCACAGGACCGTATCCGTCATCAGGGAAAGGATACTTGCGGGCATGGACGTGGCCCTGATAAGCGATGCCGGGACACCGGGTATTTCCGACCCTGGTTTCCTGCTTGTCAGGACCTGCGTGGAGGAGGGCATAGAGGTGGAGACCTTGCCTGGGGCGACGGCTTTCGTACCGGCCCTGGTGAGTTCAGGCTATCCTTGCGACAGGTTCTGTTTCGAGGGCTTCCTTCCTGTGAAGAAAGGCAGGATGACCAGGCTCTCGGAACTGGCTTCGGAGCACAGGACCATGGTTTTCTATGAATCGCCGTACCGTCTTGTAAGGACATTGCAGCAGTTCATGGAATACTTCGGGGAAGACCGGGGCTGTTCCGTGGCAAGGGAGATCTCCAAGAAATTCGAAGAACACAGGCGGGGGCCGTTGAAGGACGTGGTTCAATGGTATTCCGCTCACGAGCCTAAGGGCGAGATAGTAATAATTGTGGAGGGGGCTCCCGTAAGGGGGAAAGTGAAGGAGAAGGACAGATGGAAAGAGACAGACGGGGAAGAGACGGAAAGCGGGGATTGAAGTCATCTTTGGCGGCAGGGATCGCCGCCTTTGTATTCCTTATCATCGGCTATCAGGCGGCGCTGTTCATACACAAGGCTTCCGTCCTGAAAATTCTGGGGAACAGGGACTCCCCGGATACGGTATTCGTAATCGACAAGGCCCTTGCCGGAACTATCCTGAAGTCAGTGTCGGAGGAAAGTCTCGGGTCCTGCGAAAAACCGGTCAGGGGCAGACCGTCCTATGTCATCAGGAAAGAATCCGGCCATAGTCCGGAAGTAAGGTCCGTAAGGGAAAAATCCGCGCCGGTTTCTGTGGAAAGTTTCAGATTCAACCCCAATACGGTTCCTGTCGCCGACCTGGTGCGCCTCGGGTTCTCGGAAAGACAGGCCAATGCCATCGATAATTACCGGAAAAAGGGAGGACGGTTCAGACGGAAGTCCGATTTCGCGAAATCTTTCGTTGTGGCGGATTCGGTCTACCGCAGGCTCGAACCGTATATCGACATCCCGCTCATCGACCTGAACCTGGCGGACTCCGCCGCATTCGATTCTCTTCCGGGAATAGGAGGGTATTTCGCTTCAAGGATGCTGGAGTTCCGGGAGAGGCTTGGAGGCTCCTATTCCTTCACGGAGCAGCTGATGGACATATACCGGTTCGACAAGGAGAAATACGACGCCCTTTCCGACCTGGTCACCGTCGATCCGGGGAATGTCCGGCCTTACCGGCTCTGGACCCTCCCGGCCGATTCCCTGAAGCTGCATCCGTATATCGGTTCATACGCGGCAAGGGGGATCGTCATCTACCGTGAGAACAATCCCGTGTCGCAGTGGACTGTAGCGGGTCTTGAGGAAGCCGGTGTGTTGAAGCCGGAGATGGCCCGCAAACTGGAACGCTGTGTCATAGCCGCACCATAGCCGGACCTTTGCCCTTCCGTGCGGGAGATATTCCGGGCGTCATTTCAGGAACAGGCGGATAAGCCTTTCCTTCAAGGCGGAATAGGGCTGGTAACGCATAGGGAGGTCGGGCCGGAACGGTTTGTCTACAATGCTTTTCAGGTGGGTGAAGGTGTCGAACCCGTATTTCCCGTGGTATCGGCCCATGCCGCTTTCCCCGACTCCTCCGAAAGGGATACGGTCGGAGGCAAGGTGTATTATGGTGTCGTTCACGCAGCCTCCGCCGAAATGCAGGGTCTGCAGAAGCCTTTTCTTCGTTTTCCTGTCCCTGGTGAAGATGTAGGCTGCCAGAGGTCGGGGATGCCTGTCGATGTACCGGACCGCGTCTTCCATGTCCCGGTATGTCAGGACAGGCATCAGAGGCCCGAAAATCTCATCCTGCATTATTTCAGGACTGTCTGCAAGCGGGTCGGAGATGTCCCCGAGACGGATTATGGACGGGGATATCTTCAGTGCGGTCCCGTCTGCGGACCCTCCGTAGATGCAGTTTCCGCGCACTTCGTCAAGTACGCGGCAGAGTCTCTCGAAATGTTTCCTGTTGACTATCTTGCCGTAGCCCGGATTCCGGAGAGGGTCTTTGCCGAACATCCTTTCCGCCGACTCCCGGCAGGCTTCAATGAACCTGTCCCGGATGCGTTCATCCGCAATAATGTAGTCCGGAGCTACGCATGTCTGTCCGCAGTTGAGGTATTTTCCGAAGACAATCCTGTCTGCCGCCACTTTCAGGTCGGCAGTCGCATCCACTATGACGGGGCTTTTCCCTCCGAGTTCCAGGGTGACGGGCGTCAGATGCACAGCCGCCTTTTCCATGACAAGCCGGCCGACAGCCTTGCTGCCGGTAAAGAAGATGTAGTCGAATCTCTGTTCCAGCAGGTCCGCATTCACTTCCCGCCCTTCTTCGATGACACAGGCCGCCCCGGCGGGAAGGGCCTGCGTCACGATTTTCCTGATGACGGAAGATGAGGCCGGAGCGTAGGCGCTCGGCTTGAGTGTCACGGTGTTGCCTGCAGCGATTGCACTTGCAAGAGG
This sequence comes from uncultured Bacteroidales bacterium, assembly GCA_944326325.1. GTDB lineage: Bacteria > Bacteroidota > Bacteroidia > Bacteroidales > UBA932 > Cryptobacteroides. The sequence goes on along the minus strand of CALVDQ010000022.1, from coordinate 10,166 downwards.
GGAGAGACACAGCAGGAAAGGATAGTTCCACGGACTCATTATCAGGACATTGCCGTAGGGTTCCGGAATGATGTAGCTTTTTGCCGGGAACTGTGCCGCAGGAGTGCGGGCCCTGCGTGGCCTGCTCCATCTCCCGACATTCTTCAGTGCGCATCCGATCTCGGAGAGCGTCATTCCGATTTCCGTCATGTAGGCTTCCGTACGGCTTTTCCCGAGGTCTTCCTCCAATGCCGCGGCGATATCGTCCTCCATATCGAGCACAGTTTCCCTCAGCCGGACAAGAAGCGTCTTCCTGTATCCGGCGTCAAGGGTCTGTCCGGTCCTGAAAAATTCCTTCTGTCTTTCTGCAGTTTCCGATATTCCCGTTCCTGATGTCATCTGTCCCGTGTCAGAACGCCTTGAATCCGACCGCCTTCCTGACCAGCTTCATCGTCGCCGAAGCGCTTGCACGGGCCCGCTCACGGCCGGAAGCCACTACTTTGGACAGGTATGCGTCATCGTTGTAGATGGCGTCGATTTTCTCCTTTATTGGAAGGGTCATCTTGCAAATATCCGCCGCGAGCTGTTTCTTCAGGTCTCCGTAACGGATGCTGCAGTCGTTCCACTTCTCCGTGAAATAGTCCACGGTGTCCTGTGTCGAGACAAGCTTGAGCAGTGTGAAGAGATTGGCTATGACCTCCGGCATCGGGGAATCCGGTTCCGTAGGGCCTGAATCAGTCACGGCTTTCATTACTTTCTTCGTGATGGTTTTCTCGTCGTCGTAGAGATAGATTCCGTTGCCGTTGCTCTTGCCCATCTTTCCGCTGCCGTCCAGTCCCGGGACCTTCATCGCCCCGCCCTTGAACACGAGGTTCTGCGGTTCGGGGAAGACCTCCTCCCCATACATGCCGTTGAACCTGCGGGCATAGACCCTGGCCATCTCTAGATGCTGTTCCTGGTCCTTGCCGACCGGCACCCATTGCGCCCTGTGGACGAGGATGTCGGAAGCCATGAGGACGGGATAGGTCAGGAGGCCGGCGTTCACGTTGTCCGGATTCTGGCGCACCTTCTCCTTGAAGGTTACCGTGCGCTCAAGTTCTCCGGTATAGGCCAGCATGTTCAGGAGAACGTACAGTTCGCATATCTCCGGTACGTCGCTCTGTATGTAGATTGCCGACTTCTCCGGGTCGAGCCCTGCGGCAAGGTATTCCGAAAGTATGATTTTCACGCTTGCGTGGAAATCGTCAGGGTGAGGATGCGTGGTGAGCGAATGCAGGTCAGCTATGAAGAAGAAGCAGTTATATTCGTCCTGGATCCTTACAAAATTTCTCAGTGCTCCGAAGTAGTTCCCGAGATGAAGATGCCCGGTGGAGCGTATTCCGCTTAATACAGTTTCCATAATCAGTCTTTCATATTAGCCATGGCTTCCCTTATCTTGGCCTCGATTTCATCGCACAGCTCCACATTGTCGGTCAGGAGCTGTTTCACGGCTTCCCGCCCCTGGGCGAGCTTGGTGTCGTTATAGCTGAACCATGAACCGCTTTTCCTGATGATGTTGAATTCCACCCCGAGGTCTATGATTTCCCCTATGTGTGAGATGCCTTCCCCGAAGACAATGTCGAATTCGGCCTTCTTGAAAGGAGGGGCCATCTTGTTCTTTACGATTTTCACCCTTGTCCTGTTGCCGAGCGCTTCCTCCCCGTCCTTGATCTGGGTAGTCCTCCTGACATCCACGCGGACGGATGCATAGAACTTGAGCGCGTTTCCGCCTGTGGTGGTCTCGGGATTCCCGAACATCACACCGATCTTGTCCCTGAGCTGGTTGATGAAGATGCAGCAGGTGTTGGTCTTGCTTATGTTGGCGGTGAGTTTTCTCAGGGCCTGGCTCATGAGCCTGGCCTGGAGCCCCATCTTGGAGTCTCCCATCTCGCCTTCGATCTCGGCCTTGGGTGTCAGTGCAGCCACCGAGTCTATGACGATGATGTCGATAGCACCGGAACGGATCAGGTTGTCCGCGATTTCAAGGGCCTGTTCCCCGTTGTCAGGCTGTGAAATGAGGAGAGTCTCGAGGTTGACGCCGAGATTCTTGGCGTATGTCCTGTCGAATGCGTGCTCGGCATCGATGATGGCGGCTATTCCGCCCTGCTTCTGAGCCTGTGCTATGGCATGGATGGCAAGTGTCGTCTTGCCGCTGGATTCCGGCCCGAAAATTTCTATGACGCGGCCTCTCGGATACCCGCCGATTCCCAGTGCGTGGTCAAGCGCGATGGAGCCGCTCGGAATCACGGAAACTTCCCATTTAGGCTGATCCCCCAACGTCATAATTGTCCCTTTCCCGAAATCTTTCTCAATCTTGTCGAGCGTGGCCTGCAGAGCTTTCAGCTTGGCGGCGTTCACGTCGGCATTTTCCTTTTCTACTTCTTTAGCCATAAATGTGTGAATTTAGTAACCTGCAAAGATAATTAAAAGCACCTGCAAAGCAAGTGGATTTCATAAGAAAAAGTTTATAAATTTGCAGGTCAGTATAATGGTACGCTTATGAAGACAAGACTGCTCGGGAAGACCCCCGATGAACTCAGGGAAATAGTGGCGACCGAAGGACTTCCTGCATTCACGGCTAAGCAGATAGCCCGCTGGATGTATGTGCGAAAGGTCCGTTCCATAGACCTGATGACCGACATATCCAAGGCCGGCAGGGAACGCCTGTCCGAAAAATACGAGGTGGGGGTTACCGGATATTCCGGAGCCGTCACATCTTCGGACGGGACCAGGAAATATCTTTTCATCCCGCCTGCGGCAGACTCCGCCTCTCCGGCCGCCTCCTCCAGGGCTGTGGAGGCCGTGATGATACCGGACGGCGACCGCGCCACCGTCTGCGTATCCTCCCAGTCAGGATGCAGGATGGGGTGCAGGTTCTGCATGACCGGACGGCAGGGTTTCCACGGACATCTTTCCGCTGCCGACATACTTTCCCAGTTCATTGCGATAGACGAGTCCGACAGCCTGACCAATGCTGTGTTCATGGGTATGGGGGAACCTCTGGACAATTATGCCGAGGTCATGCGAGCCATAGCGGTCCTCACTTCAGACTGGGGCTTTGCATGGAGCCCGAAGCGTATCACTGTCTCCACTATCGGCGTGATGCCGTTCCTGAAAAGGTTCCTTGACGAGAGCCGGTGCCACCTTGCCGTAAGTCTCCACGATCCTTTCCCAGAGGAGCGGCTTTCCATAATGCCGGTCGAGAAGGCTTTCCATATCACCGATGTCCTGGACCTGATAAGGCAATACGACTTTTCCGGACAGCGCAGGGTGAGTTTCGAGTATACCATGTTTTCCGGGTTCAACGATTCCATACGCCATGCGGATGCCCTCGCCCGTCTCCTGAAAGGGCTGGAATGCAGGGTGAACCTCATCCGTTTCCACAGGATTCCGGATTTCCCGTACGGGTGTTCTCCCGATGCGGTGATGCGGCGTTTCCAGGAGAGACTGAACTCTGCCGGAATCGTGGCCACCATACGTGCCTCCCGGGGAGAAGACATACTTGCCGCCTGCGGGATGCTCGCCGGAAAGTCCGTCATCTGATATCATGAAGACTTTATCTTTCATAGCAGCGATATTCCTGGCAGCGGCATTGTCATCGTCCGCGGCGGAGACTTCTGCGGCCGCTTCCGGGGATCCGGACGCTCCGCGGACCGGGACATTGACGCCTCCTTCCTACCGTCTTTCCGCCGATGATTCCGTCACTATCGGGCGGATCCGCGCCAGGATGGCCGGAATACGGAAGACAAGGCCTACTGTCGCGCTTGTCCTGAGCGGCGGAGGGGCGAAGGGCGCGGCGCATATCGGGGTCATGAAGTATCTCGAATCCATAGGGATGCCTGTCGACATGGTCCTCGGCACCAGCATGGGCGGCCTCATAGGCGGTATCTACGCCCTCGGCTACTCCGCCGGACAGATCGACTCCATAATCAGGACTGTCGACTGGGCGGCCGTCATGAGCGATGCCATACCGAGGGAATATATTTCCTACTCGGAGTCGAAATACAAGGAGAAGTACCTGCTGTCGATACCTTTCTTTTATGATACGGAATACTACAAGTCACGCCTTGAGGACGAGATGAAATATGTCGATACGAAGAGGCACGAGGAGCTCATCCAATTGGGCGCGGATTCCCGAAAATCACGTAATCTTCTGAAAAACAATATTCTGGGAAGCCTTCCGGCTGGATATATCTTCGGACAGAATGTCCATAACCTTATCAACGGCCTGTCTGTAGGCTATCAGGACAGCCTCAGTTTCACAGATCTGCCGATCCCGTTTTTCTGCGCGGCGACAGAGCTCGTGAGCGGTACGGCAAAATACTGGTACAGCGGCAGTTTCTCGACGGCGATGCGTTCCACCATGTCCATACCCGGAGTTTTCGCCCCGGTGAAGGTGGACGGCATGGTGTTGGTGGACGGCGGGATGAGGGACAATTTCCCGACCGGGCTCGCACGTGAACTCGGGGCCGACATCGTGATCGGTGTCGAAGTATCTTCCGACTACAGGCAGTATGACGAGATCAACAATATCGGGGACATCATAAGCCAGGGGATAGACATGCTCGGCCGCTCGGTATATGACTACAACAAGACATTGTCGGACATTAACATACATCCGCATCTTCCGGAATACGACATGATGAGTTTCGACAAGGAAAGCATCGGCAAGATCATCCATGAGGGTTATGTGGCAGCCTATAAGAACGAGGCCCGGCTGCTTTCCATCAAGGCCAGGGTCGGTCCTGATACGCTGGTACTGCACAACCGGAAGGCGATAGACATCAATGTCAGGCCCGTGGCTATTTCCGGAGTGGATATCAGGGGAGTCAGTGAAAAGGAGAAGGCCGTCCTGATGAAGAAGATCGACCTCGTTCCGGGAGACATGGTAAGCCGGCAGGATGTGGAACATATCGTCGCGGACATCTTCGGTACACAGTGCTTCGATTATGTGACCTACGAAATGGAAGGGACCGGCGAGCCGTTCAATCTGGTGATCAACTGCAAGCCGGGACCTGTCCACCAGTTCGGCCTCGGGGTAAGGCTCGATTCCGAGGAACTGGTGTCCCTGCTGGTGAATATAGGGCTGAATGCCCACAGACTCCAGGGGTCGAGATTCGATTTTACGGGAAAGATAAGCGTAAACCCGTATTTCCAGTTCCATTATTCATACGACGCCCCGCGGACTCCGACCCTGAACGCCACAGCCTCGGTGCGCTGGACTGACATGAGCTTCCTGAGCTTCCTCGATCTTGCCGCCGCAAAATTCAACCTCAGCTACCTCAATGTCAGGGAAGAGTTCTACCTCTCCAATCTGAAGTGGTCGATGTTCGACCTGAACGTAGGGATAAGGAACGACTATTTCAACGTCCGCTCCATACTTTCTTCCGGAATCATCCCCGGAGACTACGACCTGAACCAGCTCGACAACGATTATCTGTCGCTTTTCCTGAAGGCGCGGACCGACTCGTTCGATGACGGGTATTTTCCTTCGGAAGGTTACTCCGCCGGGCTGTACTACGGCTGGACTTTCGCAGGATTCCCGCACAGATTCAACAATTTCCATGCTCTGCAGGGGGATGCAAAGGTGGTCGTGCCTGGAGGTGATGTATTCTCGTTCATCCCGTCGGCCGGTTTCCGCTTCCTTTTCGGGAACGATGTCCCGCTGCCATATATAAACGCTATGGGCGGGACCATCCCGGGACGCTATGTGGACCAGCAGCTGCCGTTCATCGGCATCAACGACATCTCCGTGATGCGCAATATCCTGACTGTCTTCAGGACCGACTTCCGCTTCCGGGTTGCCAGAAACCATTATGTCACCGGCATACTCAACTATGCGAGAGACTGCGACGACTTCTCTGCCTACACGAAAGGCCTCGGGTATTTCGGTGCGGGCGTGGAGTATTCATTCGACGCCGTTTTCGGCCCCGTATCTGCCAATGTGCACTGGTCGAGCCTGACGAAGATGCCCGGTTTCTATATAAATATCGGGTATTATTTCTGACAATGATATTTTAAATTTATGGAAGAACAGGAGAAAGAGGCCCTGGAAAAGATGAGGGCGCAGTGCGCGAAACGGGAATATTGCGAGACGGACATAAGAAAGAAACTGTCCCGGGAACAGTTGTCCCCGGACAGTGTGGACGGAATAGTCCGTTCCCTTAAAGCAGACAAATACATAGACGACGCCCGTTATGCCGCGGCGTTTGCCAGAGACAAATCCTTGATTTCCGGTTGGGGAAAGGTGAAGATAAGGCACAGTCTCGCCGCCAAAGGCATTGTCAGGGAAGATATTGCTGCCGCGTTGGACGGAATCGGAGGTAATCCGGGAATGGAAAAGCTGGTCAAGGCTCTGGAAACCAAGGCTGTTGCGTTGAACGGAGATCCTTACCGCAAATTCAAGCTGCTGAGGTTCGCTTTGGGCAGGGGGTATGAATATGACGAGGTCAGGGACCTTGTAGATAATATTTTACGACAGTATGACTGAATACAGAAGACTTACAGAAGACGAGATATCCCGTCTCCAGTCCCAGATGTGTACGGCGGAGGACTGGCGTCAGGTGGAAGTGACTGACGGTTTTTCAACTGAGCATATATGCCATACCAGATTTTCCGGCAGGGTCAGACTCGGAAAGTTCGGCAAGGTATTCGAGATGGCGGGAGGCATCAGAAAGCATTCCGGCCTTTACCATACGACCCTGCATAACGTTACCGTCGGGGACGACTGCTGCATAGAGAATGTGAAGAACTACATCGCGAACTACGAAATCGGGCAGGGGACCTTCATCGAGAATGTGGACATCATTCTTACCGACGGCCCCAGCAGTTTCGGCAACGGTGTGGAAGTTTCGGTGCTCAACGAGACCGGCGGCCGCGAGGTCATGATACACGACCGCCTGTCTGCCCACCAGGCCTACATAATGGCGCTGTACCGGCATCGTCCGGGACTGGTTTCGGCCATGAGGAAAATGATAGGAAGGTATGTGGAATCCGTGAAATCGGACACAGGAAGGATAGCCTCCCACGTCACGATAGTGGATGCGGGCTATATCAAGAACGTGAATATCGGGGAATACTGCAAGATAGAGGGGACATCCCGCCTGAAGAACGGCAGCATCAACAGCAACCGCCACGCTCCCGTCCATGTCGGAGTCGGGGTCATCGGGGATGACTTCATTATCTGCAGCGGTGCTTCCGTGGAGGACCGTTCCACCATATCCCGCTGCTTCATAGGCCAGTCCTGCCATATCGGCCACACGTATTCAGCTTCCGATTCCCTGTTTTTCAGCAATTGTCACGGGGAAAACGGCGAGGCTTGCGCCATCTTCGCGGGACCCTTCACTGTCACTCACCACAAGTCGACCCTGCTCATCGCCGGCATGTTTTCCTTCATGAACGCCGGCTCCGGTTCCAACCAGAGCAACCACATGTACAAACTGGGACCTATCCATCAGGGAATTATGGAAAGAGGGGCCAAGACCGCTTCGGATTCCTACCTGCTGTGGCCGGCCAAGGTCGGGGCTTTTTCCCTCGTAATGGGACGGCACGTCTCGCACCAGGACACTTCGGATCTGCCGTTCTCCTACCTTATCGAGCAGCAGAATACATCATACATCTTCCCTGGCGTGAATCTGCGCAGCGTGGGTACAATAAGGGATGCCCAGAAATGGCCGAAACGGGACAAGCGCACCGACCCGGACAGATTGGACTGCATAAATTACAATCTGCTGAGCCCGTATACGATACAGAAGATGCTGAACGGTCGCCGTATCCTCCTCGACCTGATGAAGGTCTCGGGAGAGACATCTGAGACCTATTCCTACCAGAGTGCGAAGATAAAGAACACCTCGCTCCGCAAGGGACTTGTCTTCTATGATCTCGCGATCAACAAGTTTCTCGGCAATTCGCTGATTAAAAGGCTTGAAACGGTGCCTGACGGCAATATAGAGGCAATCCGCGAACGTATGCGTCCCGACACTCCGGTCGGCCGGGGTCAATGGGTGGACATCGCCGGTCTGATCGCTCCCAAGTCCGAAGTGGAGGCTTTGATGTCAGACATCGAGAACGGTCTTCTGACGGATGTGTCGGAGATGAACTCCCGCCTGGTCGCCATGCATTCGGAATACTATACCTACGAATGGACATGGGCATACGACAGGATCATGGAGTATTACGGCCTTGATCCGGAAACCATGACCGTGGATGACATCATCGCCATTGTCGGGAAATGGAAGAAATCGGTCGTGACGCTCGACGAGATGGTCTATGAGGATGCCCGCAAGGAGTTCTCCCTGTCGGCCATGACAGGTTTCGGCGCTGACGGTGACGAAGATACGAAAAGCCGGGATTTCGAGGAGGTACGCGGAGGCTTTTTCGATTCCAACACCTTTGTCCAGGCTGTCCTGGAGCATATCCGCGTCAAATCCGCGCTTGGAGACGAGTTTCTGTCCCGGATGCGCAGGTAAAGGCCGCCGACGGGTCCGGTCCCTGTCCTGCAGGCAGCCGTCCTAGAAGCGTTCCCTGATGTTGTATCTGTTCCGGTCCTGGCTGCTGCGGGAGATCATTTCGGCGATGAAGCCGGAGAGAAAAAGCTGGATCCCGACAATAAGTGCCACCAGGGCCAGATAGAACAGCGGCTGGTCCGTGACCTGGCGGAACTTGAGTCCGTGGGTCTGGGCCACGAGTTTCGATATAATGAGCCATACTGCAATGATTCCTCCGGCAAGGAATGTCAGCGTCCCGGTAAGTCCGAAGAAATGCATCGGCTTCTTTCCGAAAGTGCTCAGGAACCACAGCGAGAGCAGGTCCAGAAAGCCGTTGATGAAGCGGTTCATGCCGAATTTGCTTTTTCCGTATTTCCTTTTCTGGTGATGCACGGGCTTTTCCGTGATCTTGTCGAAACCTGCGTTTTTTGCGAGATAGGGTATGTAGCGGTGCATCTCCCCGTACACTTCGATGCTTTTCACCACCTCGTTCCGGTAGGCCTTGAGCCCGCAGTTCATATCGTGCAGCCTGAGCCCCGTGATCATCCTCGCCACGGCGTTGTACAGTTTGGAAGGCAGGTTCTTGGTCAGTTTGTTGTCCTGCCTGTGCTGCTTCCATCCCGACACGATGTCATAGCCGTCCTTCACGATCATACGGTACATTTCCGGGATTTCTTCCGGAGAATCCTGGAGGTCGGCGTCCATCGTCACCACCACACGTCCGGAAGCAGCCTCGAAACCGCAGTAAAGGGCGGCTGACTTTCCGTAGTTCCTCCTGAAGGAAATTCCTCTTATGTGGCTGTCGGCTGCCGCCAGTTCAAGTATCTTCTCCCATGAACCGTCCCGGCTGCCGTCATCGACCATGATGACCTCGTAGTCGTAGCCTTCCTTGTCCATGACTTTTCTTATCCAGGCCGAAAGCTCGGCCAGTGACTCCGCTTCATTGTAGAGAGAGACCACTATCGACAGGTCTTTGGTGTACCGGTTGTTATCCATCGCTTATTCTCCTTTTCTGTCCATGAATGATGAAAACGGGTCCTTGCGGGGAATGGACACGGACAGTATGGCCGAAAGCACCACCCCGTAGACGAAGCTGTAGATGAGCGTTGAGAAGAACATTATCTGCGGATAATAGTCTTCGATTTTCCGGAGCATTGTCCGGCTGTTCTCGTCCAGCATGGACCCGTACATCTGGTAGTAGAGGTCCATCTGCCTGGAGACGGTCTCCGGGGAAATGAAGGAGACATCGAAGAACATCGCGGCCGAGAATACAAGGCCCGATGTCAGTGCGAGCATCCGTCCGTATCTTGCCGTGATTCTGTTCGTGACTCCCTTGCAGCTTCCGGCAAGTCTTTCCATGAAGAATTTCATCAGCCACAGGCAGCCTCCGAACTGTATGAGCCATACGATTCCATTTAGGACGGCCGTCCCTGCCGTAGCGGTCTCCGTAGCCGATATCGCCTGGGACACTATCCTGCAGGCCGCGGTGAACAGTCCCAGAAGAAGTCCGTTCTGGGCTGCCTTGTTCCATAGTATTCTGGAAGAAACGGGATTTTCCATAACAAAGGGTTGTCTTCTTTGGGGAGCAAAGATAATACAAAAAAGTGAGATACTGAGCAAATCACGGAAATATGATTGAAAGTTAATGATTTATGGGGTTTT
>CALVDQ010000021.1 GCA_944326325.1 uncultured Bacteroidales bacterium | reverse complement strand
TGCAGCCCCCGGGACCGTACCCGGAGCATGTCGCCATACTCCGTCGTGAGCTCTTGCCTCGCGTTTTCACCCTTGCACCACGAGGGTGCGGTTGTTTTCTGTTACGGTATCCGCAAGATTGCTCCTGTCTGCGCTTTCCGCAGCGGGGTGCCCTGTGCTGTCCGGACTTTCCTCTATTTTTTCGCAATAGCGGCAGATCGTCCCGCCTTTTATGTTATTTGTATCCGAGACGCCGTTCCATCCTGTCATTCCGGCGTATTGTCTTCTGTACATCCCTCTCAAGGGCCGGGGTGATGTCCTTGCAGACCTTGTGGCAGGCCATTTCGAGAGAATACATCCTTCCGATGCAGAAGTTGGTGTGCTCGCATCCGCTGCAGTGTCCTTCGTCGGCCTTCATCTTGTTCACGAAATCCGTATCCTCCAGGACCGCACGCCCCATCTGCAGCATCTGGAATCCGCTATCTATAACCTTGTCGGCATCCTGCCTTGAAGTTACGCCTCCGACATAGACCAAAGGCATATCAGGAAGTGCTTTCCTGAATTTCAGGGCATCTTCCATGAAAAACAGTTTTTTGAAAGGCACTGTCGGTGACACGATCCTGCCTCCGAGCCGGACTCCTAACTTTAGCCACCACTGGCTCATAGGCATATAATGGGCTATCGCCTTTACAGGAAACTGTCCTCTCATGACATACATCGGCGCCCTGCTTACGAATCCTCCGGAAAGCACCAGGGCGTCCGCCCCGCATCTCTGCAGTTCTTTGGCCACTTCAATGCACTCGTCAACCTCCATTCCGCCCTTGAATCCGTCACGGGTATTCATTTTTACGAAAATGGCTACCTTGCCTTTCCCTGCATCCGTCACTGCCTTCATGCAGCGCCGCATGAACCGCATCCTGTTGTCCAGGGAGCCACCGTATTCGTCTTTCCTGTGGTTCGTGTACGGGGAAAGAAACTGCGAAATGAGGTATCCGTGCCCTGCATGTATCTCCACTGCATCGAAACCTGCCTTTATGCTCAGCTCTACGGCCTTGCCGTAAGCTTCTACGACCTGGTCAATCTCTGCCAGGGTCATCCCGTGTACGAAAGTAGGGGAGTACAGGTTGAATCCTGGGCTTGCCCCGTATGGCCGGCATCCGCAGATGCGCCTGTGCGACATATTGCCGCAATGTCCGAGCTGTATGGATGCTTTTGCCCCTTCCTTGTGGATGGCGTCTGTAAGCTTCTTCAGTTCAGGCACGATTTCCTCCCTCATCCAGAGCTGTCTTTCGAAAGACAGACCGCTCCGGCATACTGCAGCGTATGCTATTGTTGTCATTCCGATGCCGCCCCTGGCTACGGCCGTGTGGTAGTCGAACAATGACTGTGACGGGGAATTGTTTTCGCACATCCCCTCGAATGCGGCCGACCTTATGGTCCTGTTGCGGAGTTCCAGAGGCCCTATCTTTATCGGCGTAAATAAATTGCTCATAATAATCCTGATGTCAGTATGACGAAATAATCTGATTTCTGTACTGGTCTTTTCCGGTCATTACCATATAAAAGGTATCAGGTTCTTTTTCTTCAGCTCTCTGTACTCGTCCCCGAACTCCTGCTCGTATTTTTCTGTCAGGGACTTTGATCTCGGGGCAAGGTTCGCGAAAGTCCATACCGCAAACAGCAGGCCGGCAGGGGACCATGTGAGTATGGCATAGCCTACCCATTCCGTCAGCTCTCCGAAGTAATTGGCTGATGTCACGTATTTGTACAGCCCTTTCTTAGGTATGTAGTGCCTGGTGTCTCCAGGTTTGCGGAGATGCCTTATGACATGGTCCGAATCCAGGTTTATCAGCATGCCGGTCAGGAATATGAGGCCACCGATGATGAACTGAGGGGATGCGAGCCATTCTGCGGTGTATTTTCCGGCAGGGGCGTATTCGAACAGCCATCCGCCTATGAAGTATGAATTCAGTCCGTTGAAAACCATACCCATAGCCATTATGACAATCGGCATTTCCCCTTTCCCCCTCATGAGCAGAGGAAATATGAAAGCCCTCTGGAAATAATGGGCCAGAAAGAAGCCCGCCATTATGAGCAGTACGGTCCTGTCGTTTCCGGTATCTGTCCCCGAATGCAGATAGTCAATGACATACAGCAGAAGGAAGACGAATGCCGGAGACTCCATTATGACCCAGGCAATCTTGTTGTTTATTTTCGGGCCCCAGTTCGACGTGGAAAGATAGCCATACCCCGCCTTGAGGAAGAAAAGGGCTATGAACACGACGATTGCCAGGACAAACATACCCGCCATAAGTATATAATAGGTCTGCATCTCTGTTATTAATTAGAATCAGCCTTCAAAGTTAGAAACATTTTTTCAAATAGGAAATTTTGATTAATTTTGCACCCCTGTAACGTCTAAAACACATTTTATGAATCCTAAATATGTATTCGTTTCAGGTGGAGTCGCTTCGTCCCTGGGTAAAGGTATCATTTCGGCATCGCTGGCAAAACTGCTCCAGGCAAGGGGGCTGAGGGTGACGATACAGAAATTCGACCCTTATATAAACGTTGACCCGGGTACCCTGAATCCGTATGAGCACGGAGAGTGCTATGTTACTGACGACGGGGCCGAGACAGACCTCGACCTCGGGCACTACGAACGTTTCCTGGGGGTCCACACTTCCAAGGCAAACAACGTGACGACCGGGAAGATCTACAACACCGTGATCAACAAGGAAAGGGAAGGCGCATATTTGGGAAAGACGGTACAGATAGTCCCGCATATTACTGACGAGATCAAGCGGAGGATGCTGCTGCTCGGCAAGACCGGAAAATATGACATCATCATCACGGAGATCGGCGGTACCGTGGGCGATATGGAGTCCCAGCCTTTCGTGGAGGCTGTCCGCCAGCTCCAGTGGGAGCTTCCGGAAGAGGACTGCGTGACCATACATCTGACTTTGGTCCCGTACCTGAGCGCTGCCAAGGAACTGAAGACCAAACCTACCCAGCATTCGGTGCAGATGCTGCAGCAGAGCGGGGTGCAGCCTGACATCATCGTCTGCCGCACAGAGCATAAGCTTACTCCCGAACTCAGGAAAAAGGTGGCTCTGTTCTGCAACGTGAAGCCCGGCCATGTAATAGAGTCGATCGACGCCCCGTCCATATATTCCGTACCTCTTAACATGCAGGCCGAAAAGCTTGACCAGCTGGTGCTCGACCACTTCGGCCTCAAGGGGTTGCCGGAACCGGATCTCGGCAAGTGGAAACAGTTCCTCGAGAAGCTCTTCCATCCGAAGTCTGAGGTGGACATCGCCCTTGTCGGAAAATATGTGGAGTTGCAGGATGCCTACAAGTCCATACTGGAGTCATTCGTACATGCGGGTGCCGCCAATGAGTGCAAGGTGAGGGTCCACAGTATCCACAGCGAGTTCATAGATCCGTCGAATGTGGATGAGAAGCTTGCCCGGATGGACGGCATACTTGTGGCGCCAGGTTTCGGGGAGAGGGGACTTGAAGGCAAGATCCTGGCTGTGAAATATGCCCGCGAGCACAATGTCCCGTTCTTCGGGATATGTCTCGGGATGCAGATGTGCGTAGTCGAATTTGTCCGCGATGTGATAGGGCTGAAGGAAGCCGTGTCCACCGAAGTGAACCCGGCTACGAAATATCCGGTCATTGACCTCATGGAAGACCAGAAGAGCACCACCATAAAGGGCGGGACGATGAGGCTCGGCGCCTACGACTGCAAGCTTGACAAGGATTCCCTTGCATACAGGATATACGGGAAGGAGCTCATTTCCGAGAGGCACAGGCACAGGTATGAGTTCAACAATGACTACCTTGACATGGTCGAGTCTGCCGGGATGAAGGCGACTGGCAAGAATCCGGAAACCGGACTTGTGGAGATTGTGGAGATACCTGAGCATCCGTTTTTCATCGGGGTGCAGTTCCATCCTGAACTGAAAAGTACGCCGGAACATCCGCAACCGATTTTCGTCGCATTTGTAAAAGCCGCCATGGAGTACCGTGATGCGCACAGGTCGGCTTCTGAAGAGGTGTCTCCGGAGGCATAGAGATGTCCAGGCCTGCATACATACTTTTTGTGGCGATACTGCTGCTGCTGGCCTGTACGGCTGCAGTGGCGCAGGTCAGGCAGTACCGTGCCGAGGCTGTGAAACAGTATCCCCACGATGTGACATCCTATACCCAGGGACTGTTCTTTGAGAACGGGCAGATGTATGAGAGTACGGGCCAGAACGGGAACTCGACTTTCCGCAAGGTCGATCTGGAGACGGGAAAGGCGCAACGTCGTCTTGATTTCGACGAGAAATATTTCGTGGAGGGCTCTACGGTACTCGGGAACAACCTCTATATCCTGACATGGACGAGCCGGGTGGCCTTTGTCTACGACTTCGCCTCCCTGACCTACAGGTCTACACTTTCCTATCCGCGTCAGGGATGGGGGCTGACAACGGACGGGAAATCGCTGATAGCGAGCGACGGTTCCTCGCGGCTGTATTATCTGTCTCCGGACATGAAGGTGACAAGGACCCTGAACGTGAAGCTTCACGGCAAGGCGCTGAACTACCTTAACGAACTGGAATATATCGACGGGAAAATATGGGCCAATGTCTATACGACCAATATGGTCGTGGTCATAGATCCGGCTACCGGTATCGTGGAATCCGTCATTGACTGTTCCGGGCTTCTGGACCCGGACCTGAGGACTGCGGATACGGATGTGCTGAACGGAATAGCATACGACGACACTTCCGGAAAGATATATCTTACCGGGAAAAACTGGCCTCTGCTTTTTGAAATACGTCTGGTCGAGAAAAAATAAGCCTGCATCACTGCAGGCTTACTTTTTTGGTTAGTCAATAGTGTAATTTTCCAAGCCTGTACAAGGCTGTAATCAGTGGTTAGTATTTTTACAGCTTATAAATTTAAAGGCTCATGCCTTAAAATGTTTAAAGATTTTAATGAAAAAGTCATTGAATCCTTATGAACAATACACAAATGTAAGGATAATTTTCAGTTTTGCAAATAATTTTTCTAAAATCGGAACATTATTTTATTGATGACGAGGGTCGAGCCAAAAGCCCTAACAAGTCCCGCAGGGACCGCACCCGGAAAAGGATTGGCGGTCTCCTTCAGGGAGACATGTCGCGGTACGGGGCGGACCTGTCAGTCTTCCAGCAGTCCTGGCCTGAGCTGCCGCGTCCTTGCGATGGCCTGCTCGTCCTGCCATTCCCTTATGAGTTTCGGATTTCCGCTGAGCAGCACGTCAGGGACTTTCCAGCCGTTGAATTCTGCAGGTCTGGTGTAGATAGGGGCTGACAGCATCCCGTCCTGGTAGCAGTCGCTGAGAGCCGATGTCTCGTCGGTGATGGCTCCGGGAAGCAGTCTTACTATGGCGTCCGAAATAATGGCGGCCGGAAGCTCCCCTCCGCTGAGGACATAGTCGCCAACAGTGATCTCGCGCGTCACGAGGTGTTCCCGAATCCTGTGGTCGACTCCTTTATAATGTCCGCAGAGTATCATGATGTTTTCCTTCAGGGAGAGCTCGTTCGCCATGTTCTGGTCGAAACGCTCCCCGTCCGGCGACATATAGATGATTTCATCATAGTCACGCTCGCCTTTAAGCTCCTCTATCATCCTGTAGACAGGCTCTACCATGAGCACCATTCCGGCATCGCCTCCGTAGCTGTAGTCATCTACCTGCAGACGCGGGCCTTTTCCGTATTTTCGAAGATTGTGCACGTGGATCTCCACTATTCCTTTTTTTATCGCCCGTCCGACAATCGAGTGCCCGAGAGGGCTTTCAAGCAGTTCCGGTATTACCGTTATAATGTCTATTCTCATATAATCCGTGTATTCATTGACTGTCCTGCAGGACCTGCACGACATTTTGGAGTAAAACAGTTTTCAACTTTTGCAAAATTAACAAATAAAATTTGATATATTTGCAGTTTGAAAATTAAACTCCTTTTATACCATGAGTGAAGAAAAGAATCCGGAAGTATTGGATGTTGCGACGGAAGTACCTGAGAACGATGAAAATACTCAAATAAACTACTCCGAGAAGAGTCTGGCCGAACTTGCCGATATGTTCATGGACCTTGCCAGGAATCCTGAAAGGATGAAGATGAACAAGGAGGCCGAGGCCATAAAGTCCGCTTTCTACAAGAACCTTGCTAAAGAGAAGGCGGCCGCCGGCATAGAAGAGCCCGGAATCGCTGAGCCTCAGGACGAGGCGGATGCGGCTGAGCCCGGAGACGGGGCGGCAGGGACGGAAACATTGGCCGGAGAGACAGGTGAAGACGCAGCGGCAGCCACCGTGCAGGAGACCGGACATGAAGAACCTGACAACGGGACGGTGTCGGAGAATCCTTTCGCAGAAATAGAGAGAGGATTCAAGGCCCTGTACAATGCCTACAGGAAAGAGCGGGCCGAGTATAACCGTCAGCAGGAGAAGGAGAGGGAGCACAATCTTGAGCAGAAGGAAGCGGTGATTAGGGATCTCAAGGCCCTCATAGAGAAACAGGAGGATGTGAACAGGACCTTCCCGGAATTCCGTGAGATACAGAACAGGTGGCGCGCCATCGGACCCGTACCCGTCCAGAGCTTCAGGAATCTGAACGATACATACCAGTTGTATGTGGAGCAGTTCTACGATATGGTGAAGATAAACCGTGAACTGCGGGACCTCGACTTCAAGAAGAACCTCGAGGTGAAGACCGGCTTCTGTGAACAGGCCGAGAAACTGGCAGAGAGCGAGAATGTGGTGGAGTCTTTCAGGGAGCTGCAGAAGCTGCATGAACAGTGGAAGGAGTTCGGCCCTGTCGCCAAGGAGTTCAGGGAGCAGATATGGGACCGTTTCAAGGCTGCCACAGCCGTGATCAACAAGAAATACCAGGCTTATTTCGAAGGTCTGAAGGAGCAGCATGCCGAAAACCTTGCTGCCAAGACCAGGTTATGCGAACAGGTGGAGGAAATCGCCTCTCGGGAGAATATCCCGGCCCCTGAGTGGAACACCCTGTCAAAGGAGATAGAGGATATCCAGAAGCAGTGGAAGACCATTGGTTTCGCATCCAAGAAGGAGAACCAGAAGATCTACGACCGCTTCCGCGCCGCCTGCGACAAGTTCTTCGGGAAGAAACGTGAGTTCTATGCCGGATACAAGGAGAACATCAATGCCAATCTAGAGAAGAAAATCGCCTTGTGCGAGGCGGCGGAGGCCCTTAAGGACAGTACTGACTGGAAGAAGACCGCAAACCAGCTCATTAACCTGCAGAAGCAGTGGAAGGAGATCGGGGCTGTGCCGCGCAAGAAGTCCGAGCAGCTCTGGAAGAGATTCCGTGCAGCCTGCGACGCCTTCTTCAACGAGAGGGACAAGAACGTCAAGCCGGAGAATGACTTCTACGGCAATCTCAAGGCCAAGCAGCATCTTATAGAGGAGATAGAGGCATACGTGCTCTCTTCCGATGAAGACACCGACATAGAGGCCATGAATGGTTTCATGCAGCGGTGGCAGGAAATAGGTTTCGTGCCTTTCAAGGAGAAGGACAATATCGCCGCCAGGTACAAGGATGCCCTTCAGAGCAAGTTCGGGGACCTTGCCTCAAAGGCACGCAAGAGCCGTTATGTCAAGGCGCCGAAGAGCGAGAAGGAGCGTCTTGTGCAGAAATACCTCAAGAAGGAGCAGGATATAACTACATACGAAAATAACATAGGCTTTTTCGCCATGTCCAAGAATTCTGAACCTCTTATCATGCAGATGAGGGAGAGAATCGAGCAGGCCAAGAAGGAGTTGAAAGAGCTGGAGGAACAGATCAGGGCTATCGACAGTGCCACTGATGCAGAATAAGAGAAAGAAAAGGAGAAGATGGATAAGAATTCTATTGTCGGATTTATACTGATAGGGGTAATTTTCTTCGGGTTTACCTGGTATCAGTCCAACCAGTACAAGAAGCAGAGAGAGTATCAGGCACAGCTGGATTCTGTGGCACGTGTGGAACAGCAGGCAGCCATTGCAAGGGATTCGCTGGCAGCAGCGGCATTCAGGGACAGTCTTGCGTCCGGTGCAGAAACAGTTGAGGCTGTGCCGCGGAAATACAGGGATTCCCTCCTGAACAGCCGTTATACTGCATCGGAGGAGTTCGTGACCCTGGGCAACGGAAAACTGGAACTGGTATTCACGACAAAAGGTGCACAGCCGTACACCGCGAAACTGGATGAGTACAGGATGTATGACAGCACCGACCTTTATCTGCTGAAACCGGGCTACAGTGATTTCAACATATCGGTCTTTGCCGGAGAGAACATCAACACCAGGGATATGGTCTTCGATGTCGCCGAAAAGACCGACACATCGGTCGTGATGCGCCTTCCGTTCTACAACGGCGGCTATCTCGAGCAGAAGTACATCCTTCCCGCCGACAGCTATATGGTCAGGAACGAACTTTCTTTCGTGGGGATGGAAGAGCTTGTCCCGCGCAAGGTAAACAGTTTCGACATTGACTGGAACCTTATAATCCCGAGGCTGGAAAAAGGCTACAGCAACGAGAAGCAGTATTCGAAGCTTGACTATTATTTTTCGGGCGAGAAGAAGCCGGAGCAGATAGGCCGGGGCGGACGCAATGCCAGCGAGAGCATTGTCTCCAGGGTGAAGTGGTTCGCATTCCAGCAGCAGTTCTTCTCGGCAATGATGACTGCCGGGAACGAGTTCGCTTCCGCTGATTTCAGCATAAAGTTCTACGACGAGAAGGATCCGGACCGGAATCTCATGATGTGCAACGCCAGACTCCAGTCTGAACTGGAGCACGGGCAGAATGTGACCGTTCCGTTCGACTTCTATTTCGGGCCTAACCACTACAGGACCCTGAAGTCGTATGACCAGCATTATGAAAAGATAATCCCTCTCGGCGGAAGTGTCATAGGTCTGATAAGCCGGGGAGTGATCATACCGACGTTCAACTTCCTGGGCAAGTTCATCCATAATTACGGTATCATAATCCTGATTATGACCATCCTCATCAAGCTTGTCATATCGCCTCTGACACTGAAGTCCTACAAGTCGTCGGCCAAGATGAACGTCATCAAGCCTGAAATTGACAAGCTGAACGAGAAATATCCAAAGCAGGAAGATGCGCTGAAGAAGCAGCAGGCCATGATGGCACTGTACCAGAGGGCGGGTATAAGTCCTATGGGAGGATGTCTGCCGATGTTGCTCCAGCTGCCTGTGCTGTATGCGATGTTCCGTTTCTTCCCTGCATCTATAGAGCTTCGCCAGCAGAGGTTCCTGTGGGCGGATGACCTGAGTGCCTACGATTCCATCCTGGACCTGCCGTTCAGCATTCCGTTATACGGAGACCATGTCTCCCTGTTCGCTCTGCTCATGGCCGTCTCGATGTTCCTTTATTCGAAGATGACCTCAAGCCAGATGTCGAACGATCCGAGCATGGCCGGCATGAAGTTCATGAGCGTATGGCTTATGCCTCTGATGATGCTTTTCATCTGCAACAACCTTTCGAGCGGACTCAGCTACTACTATCTGCTTTCGAACCTTATAACCATGTTCCAGACCTGGTTTGTGAGACGTTTCCTCATAGACGAGAAGAAGATACATGCCCAGCTGGCGGCCTCGGCAAACAAGCCTCTGCCGAAATCCAAGTGGCAGCAGCGGCTGGAGGAAGCCCAGAAGATGCAGCAGCAGGCCTTGAAGGAGCAGCAGAAGAGAAGAAGATAAATACAATGGGTACTATTGCGACAGCGATAAACAGATTGAAAGAGGAACTGCCATCAAATGTAAAATTGGTGGCAGTTTCCAAATTCCATCCGGCCGAAGCCGTGATGGAAGCTTATGATGCGGGACAGAGGGTCTTCGGTGAAAGCAGGCCTCAGGAATTCCATGCCAAGGCTGTGGCCTTGCCCGGGGATATCTCATGGCACTTCATCGGGCATCTGCAGACCAACAAGCTGAAGCTGGTCCTTCCCTATACGGCCATGGTGGAGTCAGTCGATTCCGTACATCTGCTGGAGGCGATAGACAGGTGGGGACGGGCAAACGGGAAGATTACGGAGGTCCTTCTCGAGATGCATATCGCATCCGAAACCACCAAGCAGGGGTTTTCCAGGGAGGAGATACTGACAGTCGCCGGGAATGCCTCGGACTATGCCGGTGTCAGGATATCCGGACTCATGGGAATGGCTACTTTTACGGACGATGAGACTGTTGTACGCAGAGACTTCTCGCAGCTTGTCTCGCTCAGGGATGAAATCCGTTCCAGCCTGTCGGATTATCCGGGGCTTCCGGAGGATTTCGGCATCCTGTCTTTCGGTATGACCCATGACTACAGGATTGCAGTTGAGATGGGGGCGGACATCGTTAGGATAGGTACTCTTATTTTCGGAGAACGCAATTATTGACATGAATATACGACCACATATCATGGATGCGGAAAACATTATAAAAGAAGAAGATATCCGGAGCAATATCAAGTATCTGGAACTCCTGTCACTGAATTTTCCGACAATAGCGGCTGCGAGTACCGAGATAATTAATCTTGAAGCCATCCTGAACCTTCCTAAAGGTACCGAACATTTCCTTGCCGATCTGCACGGAGAGAACGAAGCTTTTGAACATGTGCTCAGGAATGCCTCCGGAGCGATAAAGCGCAAGGTCAACGAGATTTTCGGAAACTCCCTGTACGAGAGCGAAAAAAAGGAACTCTGCACCCTGATCTATTATCCGGAGCAGAAACTGCAGCTGATAAAGGAATCCGTGCCGGATATCAATCCGTGGTACAGCGTCACCCTGAACCGGCTGGTGAAGGTCTGCCAGAATGTGTCTTCCAAGTATACGAGGTCGAAGGTCCGCAAGGCCCTGCCTGAGGAATTCTCCTATATTATCCAGGAACTCCTTCACGAGAGCAGTGCCGACCCTAACAAGCAGGCCTATATTAACGTCATTATCAGCACCATCATTGACATCTGCCGTGCGGACGAGTTCATTATAGCGATGTGCAACCTGATTCAGAGGCTTACCATCGACTCCCTGCATATACTCGGGGATATATTTGACCGGGGTCCCGGACCTCATATCATACTTGATACATTGTGCGGTTATCACCATTTTGACATACAGTGGGGCAACCATGACATTCTGTGGATGGGAGCTGCTGCCGGCAATGATGCCTGCATTGCCAATGTCCTGAGACTTGCGATGCGTTATGCGAACCATTCCGTCCTTGAAGACGGCTACGGAATCAACCTTCTGCCGCTGGCAACTTTCGCGATGGAGACATATTCCGGAGATCCGTGTACCTCCTTCGGGCCGAGGATAGAGGATGAGACCCTGAAGATAGACGAGAAGACAAAACGCCGTCTTGCACAGATGCACAAGGCCATAAGCATCATTCAGTTCAAACTCGAAGCGGAGATAATTTCAAGGCGTCCTGAATTCGGGATGGATGACAGACAGCTCTTGGAGCATATTGATCCGGACAGGAAGGTATTTGTCCTGGACGGGAAAGAATACGGGATGAAGGACTGCTTCTTCCCGACCCTTGATCCGTCCGACCCTTACCGTCTCACTCCGGAAGAACGGGAGGTCGTGGACAAGCTGCATGATTCTTTCATACGCAGCGAAAAGCTCCGGAAACATATCAAATGCATCTTCAGGTATGGCTGTATGTACAATATCTGCAACTCGAACCTGCTCTTCCATGCATCATTGCCCATGAACCCTGACGGATCTTTTAAGGAAGTAACCGTACTCGGCAGGAAATACAAGGGAAAAGCCTTGCTGGACAGGGTCGGACAGCTGGTG
Source organism: uncultured Bacteroidales bacterium (assembly GCA_944326325.1). Lineage (GTDB taxonomy): Bacteria > Bacteroidota > Bacteroidia > Bacteroidales > UBA932 > Cryptobacteroides. Next base: position 31,369 of record CALVDQ010000021.1, on the reverse strand, counting down.
AGGATTGCATATTTTTCAGATCATCTCGATCCGGAGAAGAGTTTCGCGGTGGACTATATATGGTATCTGTGGTGTGGAAAGGATTCTCCTGCCTTCGACAAGAGCAAGATGGCCACTTTCGAACGTTATTTTCTGACCGACAAGGAATTGCACAAGGAAGAGAAGGGCGCCTATTATACTCTGCGCAATGATGAGGCTGTCTGTGACAGGATACTTGACGAATTCGGGGTAACGGGGGAGCACCGCCATATAATAAACGGCCATGTCCCGGTAAAGGCCGCCCAGGGAGAGAAGCCGGTACGTGCCGGAGGAAAGCTGATGGTTATCGACGGCGGCTTTTCCAAGGCCTACCATCCGGAGACCGGCATAGCCGGCTATACTCTTGTGTATCATTCCCGGGGATTCCAGCTCGTGCAGCATGAACCCTTCTCCTCGACACAGAAGGCTATAGAGGAGGGACAGGACATCAAATCCACGACCCAGCTTGTGGAACTGAGCAGCCAGAGGATGATGGTCAAGGATACGGACAAGGGCCGCGAACTGATGGTCCAGATAGAGGACCTGAAGAAACTTCTGCAGGCCTACCGGCTCGGTATAATCAAGGAAAGGTCCTGATCAGTGCAGGGCCTTTATCATTGAGGCGGCTACGGCCCGTGATGCCCCGCTTCCTCCGAGAGCTTCACGGATAGCGGAATATTCCCCGAGCATTTTCGAACGGTATTCCCTGTCTTCTATGAGTGCGCGGACTTCTGCCACGAGGTTTGCCGCGTTGCATTCGTCCTGGATAAGTTCCCTGAATGCAGGTCTGTCCACTATGAGGTTGCCGAGACTGATGTATCTTATCTTGACTATATGCTTTGCTATAAGGTAAGTCAGCCTGTTGCATATATAGCCTACCACCTGCGGGGTGCCGAGCAGGACGGTCTCCAGAGACGCGGTGCCGGAGTTGACGACGGCTGCTTCGGAATGCCTGACTATAGACTGTGTTTCTCCGAATATCACCCTTATCCCCGTCTTTCCGTATTTCCTGTCCGCTTTGGAGATGTAGCCCGAATAGTCTTCCATGGTTCTGGCCGGAGCCCCGGCGAGGACAAACTGGTAGTCACTGTATTCTGGCAGGGCTTTTATCCTGGCGGCAAATTCCGTGAGTACCGGCATCATGGTACCGATCTCGCCCTTGCGTGAACCGGCGAGCAGGGCAATGATCGGCCTGTCTTCCAGTCCGGTCCTTTCCAGAAATTCCTGCCTGGTCTCGTTCATTGCCTTCGAACCGTCTATGGAGTCTACAAGCGGGTTCCCGAGATATTCGGCCTTCACCCCTTTGTCCTTGAAATACGGTATTTCGAAAGGAAAGACAATGTACAGCCTGTCGACGTATGCCTTCAGTTTGCGTATCCGTCCTTCCCTCGAAGCCCACACTTTGGGGGCAATATAGTAGAAGGTCTTCAGGCCTTCCTTGTGCGCGAATTCAGCTATGCGGAAGTTGAAACCCGGGTAATCAATGAGGATGACGACATCCGGATGCCAGGAGCGAATGTCCTGCTTGCAGAAACGGACGTTGCCGAGGAGTTTTCCGGCATGGGTGAGGACTTCCCAGAAACCCATTATAGCACCGTCCCTGTAGTGTCGGACCAGGCCGCCGCCGCAAGTTCCGCCATCGTTTTCCGGCTGGTGTCCGTGTCCGGAATAGACTTCGGACATCAGGTCACCTCCCCAGAAACGGATATCCGCGGAACGGTCTTCCGCATAGATGCCTTTCATCAGGTTCGATCCATGCAGGTCTCCCGACGCTTCTCCTGCTATAATATAGTATTTCATGATGTAACAAAAAAGTTATTAGCTAAAACTTTTGTGTTTTATTATCTGTATGTAAATGATTTCTTGCCTTGCCTCAGAATGTGGCTCCGATACCGGACTGAATAAGTCTCGTGTATTCGCCGTAGTCTGTGCAGTCGATCCTGTGGGGCGTCACGGTTATGTATCCGTCCTTGTTGTACCGGTGGTCGGCGCTATCCGGATTCCTGGAATCATCGGTGAATTCACCGGTCATCACGTAAAGCGTTTCTCCTTCTCCTGCAGCGGCTGCCGCCGACGTGAAATCCTCGGACGGGATCCCGAGCTTGCGGGCGTTTTCTTCTGTCCAGGGGAGGAATTCCTTTACCCATCTGCCCATACCCTGGGTAGCGGCTTTCACTCCCTTTATCCTGCCGCAGAAAATCCCGGGGAAATTTACATTGTAGTATATGCCGTATCTTTCCGGAAGGTCGGACATGAGTTTCCTGAAGATCTCCGGGAAGTATTCCGCTACCGCAGAGAAGTCGGCGTCCGGGTCGAAGGTGTCCATGGAGACACCTATCCCCGGAATTCCGTTGAGAGCAGCTTCAGCCACCGCTCCCAGTGTACCGGAATAACAGGCAGCGGCAGCCGCGTTTGATCCGTGGTTTATCCCGGAGACGACCACATCCGGAGCCTTTTCAAGAAAGACGGTGTTCAGCGCGAATTTCACACAGCTGGCCGGAGTCGCGTCGAGGTAGGACCACGAAACTCCGTCTTCCTTTCCTGTCATCCTGTATGCCAGGGATCTGCGGTTCATCGAGACCGCCATCGACATCCCGGACTGGTGAATCTTCGGGGCGATGACCGTGACATTGCCGAACTGCCTCATTATTCCTGCCAGGACCTTCAGCCCTTTCGCCCTGTAGCCGTCGTCGTTTGTCAGTAGTATGTCCATATTTCGGGGAAAAATAATTCTAAAATGACCTTGTTTTCCGCAAATATATGGATTACGATTGAATTTTTCCCGAACTTTCTATGATTATTCATATTTTTTCTTAATTTTGCAAAGATTTTCAAAGGAAAAGTGTTACTTTAAAACAATAAAGAAATGATTAAATTAGGTATTAACGGATTTGGTCGTATCGGCCGTATGGTATTCCGCGCAGCTGTCGAGAATTTCTCGAATGACATCCAGGTTGTAGGTATCAATGACCTCCTTGATGCTGATTATCTTGCTTACATGCTCAAATATGACTCGGTTCACGGTCATTTCAACCACGATGTCAAGGTTGAAGGCAACTACATGATCGTAGACGGCAACAAGATCCAGATCTTCGCCGAGAAGGATCCTTCAAACATCACCTGGGGTGCCCTCGGAGTAGACGTTGTCGTAGAGTCCACCGGATTCTTCCTTACCGAGGAACTTGCTTCCGCACACATCAAGGCAGGTGCCAAGAAGGTCATCATGTCCGCACCTTCAAAGGACGCTACACCTATGTTCGTATACGGTGTCAACGACAAGACATACGCAGGCCAGCCTATCATTTCGAACGCATCCTGCACGACCAACTGTCTCGCTCCTATTTCCAAGGTTCTCCACGATACTTTCGGTATCAAGAGAGGTCTCATGACTACTGTACACGCTGCTACAGCAACCCAGAAGACTGTAGACGGTCCTTCCAAGAAAGACTGGAGAGGCGGCCGCGGTATCCTCGAGAACATCATTCCTTCATCTACCGGTGCAGCAAAGGCAGTCGGCAAGGTGCTTCCTGAACTGAACGGCAAGCTGACAGGTATGTCAATGCGTGTCCCTACTTCCGACGTATCTGTTGTAGACCTTACCGTAGAGCTTGAGAAACCGGCTACTTACGAGGAGATCTGCGCTGCCATGAAGAAGGCTTCCGAGGGCGAGCTCAAAGGCGTGCTCGGATACACTGACGAGGCTGTCGTATCTACTGACTTCCGCGGTGATTCCCACACTTCCATCTTCGATGTGAAGGCCGGTATCCAGCTTGACCCTACTTTCGTGAAAGTGGTTTCCTGGTATGACAACGAGTGGGGTTACTCGAACAAAGTCTGCGAGATGGCCCGCGTCATCATGAAATAATCCCACTGAAGGATTACGGGCCTCCAACGGCCCTTCCATTCAGGTATATATAGCAGGGCTTCCCCGAGGGGTCCTGCTATTTGGTTTTTCCGGGAAGAACATGAGCTATGGCAGAAAAACTCTGGAACAGCAATTATCTGAAGGTATGGACGGGGAATTTCCTTCTTAATTTCTCGTTTACGCTCATAGTGCCGCTCCTGCCTCTCTATCTGAGCGAGGAATTCGGGGCAACTAATGATACAATAGGTATGGCTCTTGCCGGCTATACCCTTATGGCCCTTATTATAAGGCCGTTCAGCGGTTATATCGTGGATAATTATCCCCGCAAGACGGTGCTTGTAATATGCAACTTCTTCTTTTTCCTCATATTTTTCGGCTACATTGTTGCTGGGTCACTGACCATGTTCACCATATTCAGGACATTGCACGGGGCTCCTTTCGGTTCAACCACGGTAGCGGCCAGCACCGTGGCCATAGACGTATTGCCATCGTCCAGAAGAGGGGAGGGAATCGGATATTACGGACTGAGCAACAATCTTGCGACGGCACTGGGCCCTGTGCTGGCAATATATATGCTCCAGGCTTTCCAGGGGGATTTCCATGCGTTGTTCTGGATATCTACCGTGTTCTCCCTTGCAGGACTCCTGCTCGATGCCACGATAAAGCTCCCGGCGAGGGAGTTCAGACCGGAGAAGAAGGTTATTTCACTCGACCGCTTCTTCCTGCTTAAAGGCTGGCGGGAGGCTCTGTCGATGCTCGGATTCTCGTTCAGCTACGGTGTCGTGTCTACGTATGTAGCAATATACGGAAAGGAGGAGCTCGGGATAACCGGAGGGACAGGAATATTCTTCAGTCTTTTTGCAGTGGGCCTTATTGTCTCAAGACTGACCGGGGCAAAGGCTCTGAGGGAAAACAGGGTCAGCTACAACGCTTCGACCGGATGCGTGACATCCATGCTTGGCTATCTGGTTTTCGCGGCAGTGAACAATCCTGTAGGATATTATGCATCGGCATTCGTCATCGGGCTGGGCAACGGACATATGTATCCTGCCTTTCAGAATATGTTCATAAATCTGGCAGAGAACAGCCAGAGAGGTACGGCGAATTCGTCCATACTGACATCCTGGGATGCAGGGCTCGGTCTCGGGGTACTTGCCGGAGGCGTGCTGTCCGAACATTTCGGCTATCATACGGCTTTCTGGGCGGCCCTTGCCGTCAATGCTGCAGGTGTTTTCTGGTATTTTCTCCGTGTCAGACGGCATTTTGAACTGAACAAGCTCAGGTAGCCGGATTCCTTCTCCGGCGACGCCGATAAAATTCGCTTCGAAAGGTTGGATTTACGATTAAAATGGCTACCTTTGTAAAAGGAAATTTAAATTTTAATTATTCTAAATTAAAAAATCATGAAGGATCTAAAAGGGACAAAGACTGAAGCTAATCTTCAGGCTGCTTTTGCCGGAGAATCCCAGGCAAGGAACAAATACACCTACTATGCTTCAAAAGCCAAGAAGGACGGATACGTACAGATAGCATCCATCTTCGAGGAGACTGCAAACAATGAGAAGGAGCACGCCAAGATATGGTTCAAGCTGCTTCATGACGGGGATATCCCTTCCACAGACGTAAATCTTCTTGATGCCGCAGAGGGCGAGAACTACGAGTGGACCGATATGTATGCCGGCTTTGCCAAAGAGGCACGCGAAGAGGGATTCACCGAGATAGCGGTGCTTTTCGAAAAGGTTGCAGCCATAGAGAAAATGCATGAGGAACGCTACCGCAAGCTTCTTGCGAACGTGAAGGACGGTCTCGTGTTCTCAAAGGACCAGGATATGGTATGGGAGTGCTCCAACTGCGGCCATATCGTCATCGGCAAGAAAGCTCCGGAGATGTGTCCGGTATGCAAGCATCCGAAGAGCTATTTCAAGATCCACTCCGAGAATTATTAGCAGTCGGATCTTCAGTACAAAAAAAGTTGCGGCACCACCGATGCCGCAACTTTTTTTGTCTTTTTGCCCATCCTATCTGGAGAACAGGGCGTTTATTACATTCATGATCACGTAGATGAGGAAGGTCAGAAGTATTATCATCGACCAGTTCAGCCCGAGGAGGGCGACCAGTACGACGCATACGCAGAAAATCCCGATGAAGGTGATTCTCATGCGGTACAGCGGCGATTCCGTTTTTACTCCCTTTTTGAATTTCATCGAGAACATGGGAATCCGGCTTACCATCAGGGCGGACAATGCCGCGGTTGAAAGTATGATGAATGCCGGGCTGCCCGGCCATCCTGTCATCATGCTGTCCGGACTGCTGAATACGTAATAGGAGAACGATCCTGTGAGCATTGCCGAAGCAGGGGTGGCAAGTCCGCGGAAATTCTCGGCCTGGGTCTCGTCTATATTGAACTTTGCAAGTCTCAGGGCCGAAAAGACAACAAGCAGGAGCGGAACGTAGCTTATGATTCCGGTCACTCCGGCAAGCAGGACCGTTTCGCGGAACATCATGGCCGGAAGTACACCGAAACTTACGAGATCTGCAAGCGAATCAAGCTCTTTCCCTACATCCGAATATGCGTTCAGCATCCTCGCGCACAGTCCGTCGCAGAAGTCACACAGTGCAGCCCCGAGCATGAACAGGAAAGCGATGCCGAGCCTGCCGTCCAAAGCACAGATCACACCTATGGTCCCGCAGAGCAGGTTCATAGATGTGATCGTATTCGGAATATGCTTGACGATTTTCATCGCGGACCGGCTATTTTATTCCGAGTTTCTTCCTGATATCCTTAGGAATGGCGTTCTTGTTCACGACAATGTTCAGGGTCTTGCACCTTACGAAAGCATCGGAAGCGTACCATATCCCATTGTAGTTGCCGGCGTCACCCCATGAGTTCTTCACCATGAAGAAATTGGTCCCGTTCTGGTCCTGAGCGATACCGTAAATCTGCATCCCGTGGTCATCGGTCGTCGTCTTCCTGTCGTATCCGTCCTGCCTCATCTCCTGGGTAATGACTTTTTCTGAAGGTGCAGCCACGGCGTTGTCAGCCTTTTTTTCTTCGGCCTTGCCGATCCATCTTTCCTGGTCGGAGCCTGCTCCCGGCTTTTTGTCCACGTCAGGGACAGTGGCTACGCCGGTCCTGGTGAAACCGGTCTCGCTGACATCCGTACCCCAGGCTATGGTGAAGCCGTTCTCTATGGCGTTGTACATCACTTCCATGAGTTCGTCAAGCGGGAGGTTGTAGGAAGCGTCCCATCTCCAGTTGTCGCATACTTCGATGATGAATGAAGAGTAGAAAGGATGGTGGGTAAAGGAGGTGAGGGAAACATAGTCGTCAGGATCGATGCCGAGATAGTCCCTGTAGCTCTCAGGCGTGTATTTCACTCCGTCGACTTCGAATTCTTCAGGAATTTCCCCGAGATATGCCGAGAGGATCCCGTCCAGTCCGTTTACCCATGCCGTCGTAAGTGTCCTGTTGGGATTCTGAGCAATAGCGTCGACGTATCCCTTGAGAGCTGCGTCCATCTCGGAATGTTCCGGTTTTTCCGTACCGTAGTTAAGTCCTGGCATTGCATCCTGCGGCACGATGCCATAGTCCTTGATTACGTGGAGCACATCGCCGAACGAACTGCCTGCCCCGAAGTTCAGATGGCCGTCGAGACGGACGTATTTGATCCCCCTGTCATGGTATGACTTGGAGACCACGAACATTTCCGACAGGTCAAGACTGTCGATGCCTTTTTCCTTCATTACTTCGGACTCGATGAATGACAGGGACGAGAAGCACCAGCAGGTACCTGAGCGGTACTGGTCCTTGATGGATGTTATCGGGTTTTCCTTGATTACGGTAAATTCATACTCTGGATTTTTCTTCGTCGAATCTTTTTTCTCTTGCGCAAAGCCCGACACCACAGTCAGAGCCAACGCCGCAGTCAATAAAAATTTCATCATTGCACTTTAAAAAATTTGAGATTTGTATTCCCGCCCCGTCCGGAGCAAAATCATACAAAGATACTAAGAAGAAATCAATTTTATGTAAAAAAAGAGTAAATTTACGGACCGTATGCGTGCTATGGAAAAGGTGATATTGTATATACACGGAATGGGAGGCGGAGGGGACAGCCGCATCCCTTCCATACTTGGTGACCACATCCGCGGGGTTGTGGTCCGTACATACAGCTTTGACCCGGAAAAGGCATGGGAGGAGATTTCCTCCTGGGTGGCGGAACTGAAGCCCGCCCTGGTAGTGGGGGAGTCTTTGGGGGCCCTCAATGCCATAAGGATCAAGGGTGTACCTCACATACTCGTTTCTCCTGCACTGAATGCTCCGCTATACCTCGGCCGGCTGTCCTTCATGGCCTTGCTCCCGGGGGTGACGCCACTTCTCGACCGCATATACCGGCCACGGGAAGGAGACCGGCAGAAACTTCATTTCACTTTCAGTACGATGCGGAAATACGGTGCCTTGCGCCGCGCTGCCCTTGCCAACAGTCCGGCAGAGGGCGGACGGGACGGATTTTTTGCTTTTTTCGGCACCGGAGACCATTACCGAAGATCCGGAATAGTCAGTGTCCGAACCTACCGCAGGTATTTCGGGGATAACCTCGCTTTCTATCCCGGGACACATTTCATGGAAGAGGAGTTTGTGGTGTCCATGCTCCTTCCGAAAATCATCGAGGTCCTCAAAGAAGGGGATTAGACGTCCTATTCATATCTCAGGGCATCTATCGGGTCGAGATCGGCGGCCTTTCTGGCCGGATACCATCCGAAGAAAATGCCGGTGACGGTACATACCGCGAAGGACAGGATGACACTCCATATCTGGATGTAGACAGGCCAGTGGGCCAGGAATTTTACGGCAATGCAGGCCGTACAGCCCAACAGGATACCGATGATGCCCCCGGTTACGCTTATCAGGACGGCTTCGATCAGGAACTGGACAAGGATGTCCACACCTCTGGCCCCGACCGACATCCTCAGGCCTATTTCTCGCGTCCTCTCGGTTATGGAAACATACATTATGTTCATGATTCCGATGCCTCCGACAAGAAGTGAAATCCCGGCAATGCAGGCCAGCAGGGTTGTGAGCAGGTTCGTGGTCGTATTAAGCATTTCACTCAGCTCCTGCTGGGTGCGTATTGTAAAGTCATCGCTGTCCGAGTCTTTCAGCCGGTGTTCCCTTCTCAGGATTGTCCTTATTTCCGCAGTGGCATAGTCTGTCATGTCTTCGGACAGGGCAGATGCGAAAATCCCGTTGAAATGCGTAATGGCCAGCATTCTTTTCATGACAGTGGTGTAAGGTGCCAGGACGATATCGTCCTGATCCATTCCCATGGAGTTGTAGCCTTTGGATTCCAGCACTCCGATTACCTTGAGGGGAACCTGGTTGAACCTTATGATCTTCCCTATGGGGTCGCCTCCGTCAGGGAAGAGGTTGTCCACAATGGTCTTGCCTATGACGCAGACCTTGGCGGATGTCTTGATGTCAGCTTCGGTGAACATGGCCCCGTCTTCCACTGCGAGCTGGCGGATTGAGATATATTCGGTGCCGGCGCCGGTGACGGAGGACGGGTAGTTGTTGTTCCCGCAGACGAGCTGTCCGGAGGCCGTGACGTACGGACTGACAGCGGCAAGGTACATGCATTCGCTCCGGAGAGTTTCGTAGTTCTTTATCTTCAGGGTCTGCATCTCGGAAGGGTCGAGCCTGACACCGCCCCTGCGGTCACCGCCAGGATGTACCATGATGATATTGGAGCCCATTCCCGAAATCTCCGCCTGAATGCTTTTCTGGGTACCCTGGCCCAAGGCTATCATGGTGATGACGGAACCGACGCCGATAATGATGCCGAGCATCGTCAGAAATGCCCTCATCTTGTTGTTGGCCAGCGCCTTTAATGCTATCCTGAATAAATTCGTATAATTCATTTCCTGTTGTCTTCTGATTCCCTGCCATCCACGGCATTGCAGGTCAGTTGTCCTCGTCTTTCGGAAGCGACCTGTAGGTCTCCTCCGCGGACCTGATGCTGCTGTTCCTGGCGTCTTCTATGATGTGGCCGTCCCTGAGCCTGATGTTGCGGCTGCTGTAGTTCGCAATGTCAGGGTTGTGTGTTACGAAAATAATGGTCCTGCCCTCGCTGTGGAGTTTCTGGAAGAGCATAAGTATCTCGTAGGATGTCCTCGTGTCGAGATTTCCGGTGGCTTCGTCCGCAAGGATGACCGCAGGGTTGTTGACAAGGGCCCTCGCGATGGCGACCCTCTGCATCTGCCCTCCGGACATCTGGTTTGACTTGTGTTCCTTCCTGTCCCCGAGTCCTACGGCGTCCAGGGCCTCTTCCGCCCGGCGGCGCCTTTCGGCAGAACTGATTTCCGGATTGTACATCAGAGGGAGTTCCACGTTTTCCGTAGCAGTGGTCTTTGCAAGAAGGTTGTAGTTCTGGAATACGAAGCCGATCTTTCTGTTCCGCAGCGTCGCCCTCTGCGACTTACTCATGCTCCTGACCGGGATTCCGTCGAGGAGGTATTCCCCGGAGGTAGGGGTATCGAGGCATCCGAGGATATTGAGCAATGTGGATTTCCCGGATCCGGACGTCCCCATGATGGTGACGAATTCCCCTTCCGTAATGGTGAATGACACCCCGCGCAGGGCGTGGACAGTCTCGTCCCCTACGATGAAGTCCCTGCGGATGTCCTGCAGTTCTATGACCTTGTTTCCCATGGCTGCTTGTTATCTTGGCGGTCCAGGCATGAAGGATGCTCCTTTCCGGCCGTCTGCACTATCGTCCCCTGACAGTCTGGCGTCAACGACCACCTCAGTGCCTTCACCGATACCTCCGGTAATTTCTGCATTTATCCCGTCATTCAGGCCAACTGTCACCGGATGTGCCGTGAACACGTTCCCCGACCTGGTCCATACCTTGTCGGCAGAGTCGCAGTCATTTACAACTGCCCCCTTCTCAAGCAGCGGACCGACCGGAGAGAAACGCAGTGCCTTCGACGGTACGGAGAGTACCCCGTGCCTTTCGTTCGTGTAGATGTTGATGTTGGCCGTCAGCCTCGGTTTCAGTTTGAGATCAGGGTTATCGGCGGAAATCACCACTTCGTATGTCACCACGCTTTCGTTAGTGGAGGACGTGACCGTGGAACTCGAGCCGGAACTCCCCAGCCGGATCTGCTCCACCCTTCCTTCGAATATGTCGTCAGGGAAAGCGTCTACGGTAAAAGTCACCCTCTGACCGTCCGCCACTCCTCCGATATCGGCTTCATCTACATCGGCGACAACCTGCATCTTGGTGAGGTCGGCAGCTATTGTGAACAAGGTCGGCGTTTCGAAACCGGCGGCTACTGTCTGTCCTTCTTCCACAGCCTTGTCGATGACTACACCGTCGATGGGGGAAGTGATTGTGGCATAGCCCAGGTTCCTTTCGGCCTTGTCCAGAGCTGCCTTGCTGCTGTTGTAGGCACTTTCCGCCATCCTGTAGTTGTATTCCGCCAGTTCGAAGTCGGTGTCACTGACCAGGCCTTTCCCGTGCAGCTTGACGTTCCTTTCATAATTCTTTTTCTGGTAGACGTATTCTGCTTCGCTCCCTTCGTAGGTGGCCTTGGCAGAAGCCAGGTCGCTTTCAAGCGTCACCTTGTCCATTTCGGCAATCAGCTGGCCTTCCTTTACAATCGAGTTGTAGTCGGCATACAGCTTGTCGATGATGCCGGAAACCTGCGTACCTACCTCGACTTCCGTCACAGGCTCGATGGTACCTGTGGCCGTGACATATATGGCCACGTCCCCTTTACCGGCCACGGCTGTACCGTAGAGTATCTCCTTCTGTCTCCCGCCTTTTCCGGCAAAGAAGAGGACAAGGACAACTGCGGCTGCTACGCAAACTGATATGACGACCGTCTTTTTTGTCTTGCTTTTCATTGTATCTTTACTTTGTTATTTTCTCTCCTGTTCCTGGGTACTGCCGAGATATTGCTCGAGGGAAACGATGCCTTCGGCATAGAAATCGAGCAGACGGGAATTCAGTATCGACATATATTTGGCCTGGAGCAACTGCTGGCGAGCGCTCAGGTAATTGTTCTTTTCCGTCAGAAGCTCGACGGTGTTCTTCATGCCGAGCCCGAACTGTTCGCTGACGAGGGAATAGCTGATGCCGGAACTTCTGACGTTGTCCTGTGCGGCAATGAACTGCTGCTGGGCGCTGTAGGCGTCCAGCCAAATGCCTTCGATAGTCTTGTAGAGGTCTTTCTGTGCCGCCGTCAGGTCCAGCTGGCTGTATTGGTGCTGCAGTCTGGCTTTCTGTACTGCGCTCTTTGTCTGCCGGTTGTTGAAGATAGGTACGCTGATGGTCAGCCCGGCCGAATTGTTCCATCCGTTCCTGATCTGTTCGGCAAATGTAAAATCAGTGCCGCTGGTATGGTTGGTACCTATGCCGGCGGACAGTATGACGGACGGGTAGTAGCCGGAGCGGGATATGCGTATGCCCATTTCCGACGATTCCACTGCAAGTTCGGCAGCGAGTATCTCGGGACGGGTATCCAGGGCCGCTTCATAAACAGACATCTTGTCAGGAAGCGGGGAGATTGCAGCTGCGTCCGGAAGGCTGTCCACTGCAATTTCCATCTCGGTCCCCGGTTCCAGTTCCAGGAGCTGTTTCAGTTGCAGCTTGTAATCCGCAAGGCTGTTCCTGGAGACGACAAGCTGGTACCGGTCGTTGCTGACCTGCGCTTCAAGCTGGGCATAGTCGGCGGTGGAGAGACTGCCTGCGTCAAGCAGCTCTTTGCCTCTTTCCATCTGCGCAATGCTCACTTCGAGCGTGTTCCTGTTTACATTGACGGATTCACTTGCATAAAGTATCTGTATATAGGTGCTGGCAATGGCTTCCACAATGCTGTTTGACTGTGTCTGCTCCTCGAGCATGGACTGGCGGTGTGCCAGTTCGTCCTGCTTTACGGTCTTGCGGAGCCGTCCGCCGCTGAATACTGTCCACTGGGCATTCAGGCCGTAGCTTCCGCTGTAGCTCGTGCTGCTGTTGCTCAGGAGCAGTTCCGTGCCGCTGACTGTCGTGCTGTTTTCCTGATACGGCCTGTTTATTACACTTTGGGATGTAGAAAAGGACAGGTCGGGGAACATCGCTGCCTTTGCTGTCTTGATGTCGACTGCAGCGCTTTCCGTGTTCAGCCGGCTCTGCCGTATGGTGATGTTGTTCTGCAGGGCATATCCTATACAGTCTTCCAGTGTCCACACCGAAACCGTCCCGGTACTGTCCCGGGCCTGTAAAGCCGCTGCGGACATGAATGCGATACAAATCGCCATACCGGTTCTTGAAAATGACTTCATATTGCTGTGACTCTTGTAAAGGACAGCAAAAATAACATTTTCCGGGAAAACCGTCTTGAATTTTGCAAAAATCTTTATGCAGCCATGCCTCAGCCGTCTATGCCTATGGATTTCTGGAAGTTTGCCTTGTAGTTATCGCCTACCGGAATGGAAGTCTTGCCAATGACAATCCTCCCCCTGTCCACCGCCTCTATCCATGTCTTGTTGATTATAAATGATTTGTGGACCCTTATGAATTTATCCGAAGGCAATCCGGCTTCCATCGACTTCATGCTCATCAGTGTGAGCACCGGAGAGGTCTCATGGGCCAGATGTATTTTCAGGTAGTCCCTGAGGCCTTCGATATACAGGATGTCACTGAACTTTATCTGCACCAGCCTGTAATCGCTTTTAACGAAGATACTGTCCTGCCTGGCTTCCCGCCTGGAGAACCATTTGGAGGCCTTCTCCACTGCCTGCAGGAATTCGGGATAGGAAACCGGCTTCAGCAGATAGCCTGCTTTGGAGATGGCAATGTTGAGTTCCGCAGCGTCGACGTCCAGTTTCCCTGACAGGACTTCCGGTCGGGATTCCAGGGCCGATGCATAGACCGATGCCTTGTCCGGGATGATGGACAGGACGGCTTCGTCCGGGATTTCCGGCATGGCGAGTTCCATAAGCACGTCCCCGTCAAGCTCCAGCATCTGTTTCAGCTGCAGCCTGTAGTCCTGCAGTGTCGTTTCCGATGAGACGAGGTTGTATCTGTCGCTGCTCGCCTGGGCCTGCAGCTGCGACAGGTCCGCTTTTGAAAGGGTTCCTTCCTCATAGAGCTCCTTTCCTCTTTCCACCTGTGCCAGACTTACATCCAGGGTATTCCTGCAGATTGCGACGGCTTCGGATGAGTACAGTATCTGGATATAGAGCTGGATGATTTCCTCTTCGACTGTCTTTACAGTTTCTTCTGTGTCCAGTCGGGATATTTCGCATTCAAGTTCCTGAAGCCGGATGTTCTTACGGTTTTCTCCTCCGTTGTAGAGAGTCCAGCTGGCATCGAGACCGTAGTTTCCGGTGTAGCTCGTACCTGCATCCGAACTTATGATTTCAGTGCCGCTTACTGTTGTGCCCGAGTCCTGGAAGGGCCTGTTGATTGCCGGCAGGGAGTCTTCAGGATGCTGCTGTGCAGCGGAGACAGCCGAGACCGACAGGGCCAGCACAGCAGGAAGAAAAGTCCGTTTTACTTTGTCATTCATGTCCGTTTCTTTAAACGCACACGAATATAGTCCACGGGCAGATATCCAGGATTATGAAATTGACGAATTCCTCTTTTGTGCCGACAAAACCATGAATTTGCCCGCAGGCCCGGATATAAGGCCTGTCGGGCGGTATTTCAAGGTGGAATTTACTCCATAATACGGCCAGGATACTGCTCCAGACCTTTTTCGAGGCAGTCCAGAGCCTTGACCATTTCCGGCACTTCAAGCACATAGGATATGCGGGCGTGGTTAAGCCCTTTCCCTGGCGTCTTGTAGAACGAAGCGGCAGGGGTGACCATCGTGGTCTCGTTGTTCAGCCTGAATGTCTCGAGCATCCATCTGGCGAATTTTTCCGTATCATCCACAGGAAGCTCGGCTATGGTATAGAATGCTCCCATAGGCTTCGGTGTGAACACGCCCTTGATGCTGTTCAGCCTGTCTATCATGTAGTCTCTCCTGCGGATATATTCTTCACGTACTTCCGTGAAATACTCTTTCGGGGTATCGAGGGCCCCTATTGCAGCATACTGGCCAAGCACCGGAGGACAGAGCCGCGCCTGTGCGTATTTCATTGCAGCTGTCATGACATCCTTGTTGTGCGAGACAATGCATCCGATACGTACGCCGCAGAGATTGTATCTCTTGGATACGGAGTCTACGAGAATCACGTTCTGTCCGAGATCCGGTATGTTCATTGCCGAGAAATGAGGTTCGTCGGAATATGTGAATTCCCTGTATACCTCGTCGGAAATCAGGAAAAGGTCATGCTTGCGTGCCACTTCGCCCAGGGCCAGCATGTTTTCCTTTGAATAGAGGGTTCCGCACGGGTTTCCCGGGTTGCAGACCAGTATGGCTTTGGTCCTGTCAGTGATGGCTTTCTCGAATTCCTCTATGTCAGGTACCTGGAAACCTTTCCGGATATCCGTAGGTATGACTTTCAGGGTTATGCCGTTCATGAACGCGAAAGTGTTGTAGTTCGTGTAGAAAGGCTCCAGGACGAGCACTTCGTCGCCTTCGTTGCAGGCTATTTCCAGGGCCATGTTCACGCCTTCGCTCCCGGCAACCGTCACTATAAGTTCCGGGACCTCTATGTCTATGCCGATACCTTTATAATATTTGTTGACAAGCCCTTCACGAAGTTCCATGAGTCCTGCGGAGTTGGTATAGGATACGTTTTTCAGCCTGAGGTTCCTTACAGCTTCCAGGGCGCAGTCCGGAGACTTTATGTCCGGCTGGCCTATGTTCAGATGATAGACTTTCACGCCTTGCTTCTTGGCCGCATCGGAGAGCGGCACCAGTTTCCTGATGGCAGAAGCAGGCATTTGCTGGGCTTTCAATGAAATACTTGCCATGATGATTCCGTTTAATTAAAAATTTCCAATTCAAAATCATACAAATGTAGGAATTTTTTCTGACAAACTGTTTTGGAAACTTTCCTGATTTTTCCATATACCGGGAATTGTCACGGATTTCAGGATAAAAATTCATGTACCTCCTTTTGTTTTCATTTATTCTTATATATTCGGAGAATTGTTTACCTTTGTCCGGTTAATTGGGAAAAATGTTGAAACTTGGAATATATATCAAGGCTGCGCTTCCGGCTTTGCTTTTTTTTGCCGCCTGCAGCAGGGATCAGTCGGATGTTTTTGTCCCTGCAGCATTGGCCGGGACTGCCGTTTCCGACACGTCGTCCGTATGGCACAAGGCCCTGTTCTGTTCTCCGGAGGCTGCCGATGGAGGATCCATAGCCGTTTTCGGCGGTTTTCCGGAAACTGCCGTACTTACGGAGAGCCTGCTTACCGCGGATATGTTCGACAATATTGACGGAAAGCTGTGTCATGACGGCCTGGCCGATTTTGCCGGGGAGACCGTTACCCCGATATTCGATATGGTAAATGCACCGTATCAGGGATATTTCGACCGGATGAACGAGGACTATATCAGGGAGGTTGCGGTAAAGGGATTTCTGACCGCCGTTTCGGACAGATGCTCTTCCAGCGTGTTCGACCGCTCTTTTTCAGCATCGAAACCTTCCGCGAAGCTTGTCATACTGTCTTCGACGATACTGGCCGGATTCGGCTATATGGACATAGTATACCTTGTATCGGCATCTGCCAGGAACACCGGTGTCCTCAATACTGTAAATTCTTCGGTCGCCAGCCTTTTCTCTAAAGCCGTACAGGCATCGAACATAGGGGTATGGGCATCCCGGGACATCATTTCATCAGGGGTCTACGGTACGGTTTTCAGCGGTATCCGCGAAACATATTCCGACAAACAGTCCCCGGAATACAGGGACTGGGCGAAGACTTCCGAGATAGTGTGTCTCTCGTCGGAGGAAGGGGAGACTCCGGAGGAGACAGTGACCGCATTCCTTTCGTCCTATATCGATGCCGAGTATGATACTCCTCTGTCGGGAGTGATAGTCGATGACCTGGAGAAGGCAGGTATGGTGAATTCCCTCAATGCCGTTGTGGACAGCATCATGGTGTCCGATGCTCCGGAGGATGTGAGATATCGTTCCGTGATGGCCCCGGGGTTCAGGTTCGTCAGCCCGGCGGAATGCATTACGGCCGACAGTTACCGCTGGATGAGGAAGAATGACAGGTTCACCCATCTGATTGCACCTCCACAGGTTTACGGCTACATGACCGTCACTTCTTCCGATGTCCAGGCAAGGTCGCTTGACAGCGACGGTATGCTCCTGGACGATTTCAAGTACGACAGGGCGCAGGATTCCGACATAGAGACTTTCTGTTTTACGCCTGTAAGCCAGAGTTGCTTCAGTGCCGTAACATTGGAAAGGCTGGAAGCCCTGGCACCTGAAACATATAAAAGACTGGTATATGTATATTAGCAGCATATCTCCTGAAGAATTGCAAAGCCTTGAATATGCGGGCTTTACAGGTAGTGTCGATGTCATAGATACGGTAGGGGCGGAGTTCAACCGGGCAGTGAACTATCTGAGGTCCCAGAAGATCCTTGGCTTCGATACCGAGACCCGCCCGTGCTTCTCCCAGGACCAGCCGCGCTACGGGGTGGCTCTCCTCCAGTTGTCCGGACCGGAGAGGGCTTTCCTGTTCAGGATAAACAGGATAGGGATGCACAGAAGACTGTGCAATCTGCTATCCAATGAAAAGATAGTGAAGGTGGGAGCCGCGGTCACCGATGATATCCGCGGCCTGCAGAGATACAGGGATTTCAATGCGCAGTCTTTTGTGGACCTGCAGAGGATAGTAGGCGATTATGGGATAAAGGACAAGAGCGTGAAGAAGATGACCGCCATTATCCTCGGGTTCAGGATTTCCAAGACACAGCAGCTATCAAACTGGGAAGCGGAGACACTGTCCGAATCCCAGATAAGGTACGCCGCGACGGATGCGTGGGTGTGCAGGGAGATGTATCTGAAGCTAATGAAATCGGAAAAGACTGTTTCCTCTTCGATATGAAAAAAGTGATTCTTAAAAGGGGCAGGGAGGAATCTGTCCTGAGGTTCCATCCCTGGGTGTTTTCCGGGGCAGTTGCAGAGGTGCAGGGAAATCCTGCGGAAGGTGACGTGGTGGCGGTATGTTCCTGCGACGGGACTCTGCTTGCCTGCGGACATTGGCAGATAGGTTCAATTGCGGTCAGGATACTGAGTTTCGATTCCGATGTCCTGAAACCGGATTTCTGGGTGGACATGATTTCCCGAGCCCTGGACGTGCGCAAGGCTGCGGGCCTGGCTGTTTGCGGAGCGGAACCGGAGGCCTGCGGAAGCGGTGGATCCGTGCGGACCGACTGCTACAGGCTGGTGCATGGGGAAGGCGACAATCTTCCGGGACTGATTGTGGACTGTTATGGAGGGGTCTGTGTCATGCAGGCCCATTCAGCCGGGATGTTCCGTGCCAGGAAACAGATTTCGGAAGCCCTGCAGGCAGTCTTCGGGGATTCATTGGCGGCAGTATATGACAAAAGTTCCGCTACGGCCCCTTTCAAGGCGGGGCTTGACCTTGTGGACGGTTACCTTTACAGAAGACCGGATTTCAATGACGATTCCAGGACTGTCTCGGAGAACGGTCACAGGTTCATCGTGGACTGGACATCCGGACAGAAGACCGGTTTTTTCCTTGACCAGAGAGAGAACCGGGCTCTGGTGGAGAGATATTCCCGGGGAAGGAAGGTGCTTAACCTGTTTTGCTATACCGGCGGTTTTTCGGTATATGCCCTGGCCGGAGGTGCGGAATCCGTATGCTCGGTAGACAGTTCCAGGAAAGCTATGGATCTCGTCGGGAGAAATATTCTTCTGAACGGCTTTGACGCTTCCCGTCACAATGGCCTTTGTTGCGATGCCATAGATTATCTGAAGTCCGTGCGGGAAGGGGAGTATGACCTGATGATAGTGGACCCGCCTGCTTTCGCGAAACACAGGGGAGCCTTGCGGAATGCCCTCAGGGCATATCAGAGGCTTAATGCTGCCGCCATTTCAAAGGTTGCGCACGGAGGTCTTGTCTTCACTTTCAGTTGTTCCCAGGTGGTGGACAAGGAGACTTTCGCCCTTACGGTCTTCTCTGCTGCAGCCCAGACCGGCAGAAGCGTGAGGATTCTTGACAGGCTGAACCAGCCGGCGGACCACGCAGTGAACATCTATCATCCGGAAGGGGAGTACCTGAAGGGACTTCTGCTATATGTCGAATAGCATTTGGTGCATCTCCGGTTGAAAAATTTTGGATTCTCAGGAAAAAGGACTATATTTGCAGTCCTTTAGAAAAGGTTTACTGAAAGTTTGAAAAGGTGCTATGGCCGAGTGGTTAGGCAATGGTCTGCAAAACCATGTACAGCAGTTCGATTCTGCTTGGCACCTCAAGATGTGGAGAATCAGGCGGGATGCTCCGTAAGGACTCTGCTGAAGTGAAAAGAAGAAGGATGACTGCATGGTCGTCCTTCTTCTTTTTAATGTCTGAATCTTCATTGAAAATTTTTCTTCAGGATTTGTTTTGTCTACATTATCCCTTTTTGCTGGTGATCCATTACCCCTTCAGATTCGGATGATATAGATGTAAAAAAATGAGTGTCGGCACCTCACGTGCGGACCCTCATACTAACCACATAATTAATAACACTAAAACTAATAACCAATAAGCTGTGAAGGTTTTGGATTAACCTTTCGATCAACTCGGGTGCAAAGGTACAGCTTTTTTTGATATCTCCAAATATTTTTGAGAAAAATTTCTAATATTTTTCGTTTTCAGTTTCTTTTTTCTCCCTGTCCCGATTAAAATCCAGTTTTCTGACGACTTTACACGGGTTTCCTGCTGCCACGCAGTCCGGCGGGATATCCCTTATGACAACGCTTCCTGCCGCGATTGTCACATTGTTCCCGATAGTTACCCCGGGAATGATCGTGACATTCCCGCATATCCATACGTTGTTTCCGATGGTAACCGGCCTGGCATATTCGGTGAACCTGTTCCTTTCTTCGGGATCCAGCGGGTGACCGGCCGTGTATATGCTGACATTCGGGGCGATGAAGACATTGTCACCTATCCTGACCTTGGCCTCGTCCAGTACAGTGAAGCAGTAGTTTGCAAAAAAGTTGTCCCCTACCTCTATATTTGTACCATAGTCGCAATAGAAGGGCTGTATTATGGTGCAGTTCCGGCCCTTCCTGCCGAGAAGTCTTCCAAGGAGAGAGTCCCGGGCCTCCGTATCGGATGGATGTATCCTGTTGTACTCGAACGAGAGTTCCCTCCCTCTTGCAAGCTCTTTTCCAAGAGCCGGGTCCGTAGCGTTGTACGGCATCCCGGCAAGCATCTTCTCTTTCTCTGTCATGTTATCTGACGGCTATTATACTGTCCACGACATATTTCTGCTGTCCTCTCCACGGGAGTTTCCCGAGATACTCCTTATAGTGCAGTTCTACTGTCTTTCCTCCGCACCTCATGAGGGAGTCGGCTATGTCCGGGTCTGTAATGGAAAACTCGAACTCATACGACTGCACCACGGAAGTGGAGTTCTTTGACTTTGAATTGAATCCAGACTGGATGACCTTTCCCTCGTATGTCTTGAAAATGTAGCCCTTGTAGACTACGAAATTCAGTTCACCGGCCTTAACGCCTTCCCCGAACACGAAGTAGAACTTGAAGAAAATCAGGAATGCGAGGACGGCTGCAGCCGCCAGAACAGTGATTGTGATGACTTTTCTCTTTTTCATATCAGCAAGGTACTTGTTATTCCAGTTCAAAGGCAACTTCCGTACGTATGTCGTCTGATGCTGAGCCTATAAGTGCCTTGAATCTGCCAGGCTCGGCAACCCATCCGTGCTTTTCTGCATCAAAGAAGCTCAGGTCATCCTTGCTGATGGTGAAGGTAACTGTCCTGGCTTCTCCGGGTGCGAGTTCCACTTTCCTGAAGCCTTTCAGTTCTTTCTCCGGGCGGGGCAGGCCCGATTTCAGATCCGAGATATAAAGCTGCACCACTTCCTTTCCGGTGACCTTTCCGGTGTTACGGACTTCCACACTTACTGTCAGCGTATCATCTCCGGAAATCTTCCTGCTGTCGGCAGCGGCCTTGCCGTACGTGAAATCCGTATAGCTGAGCCCGTGACCGAATGCGAAGAGCGGCTTTATGTCTTTGGTGTCGAACCATCTGTATCCGACGAGAATACCTTCCTTGTATTCCATATCCCATACGTCTCCGTTCCTGGTACCTGGATAATCCCCGACAGCATGGGCAGGGGAGTCCCCGAGGGTGACAGGGAAGGTGAACGGCAGCTTGCCGGACGGGTTGGCCTTACCGGAGAGGATGTCCGCAATGGAATGTCCTGTTTCCGAACCGAGATACCATCCCTGGACTATTGCCGGCACTTTGTCGACCCACGGCATGGCTACGGCATTGCCTGAGATGTTGATGACAGCAAACCGGCTGCTTACGGCCGCAAGCGCTTCTATCACTCTGTCCTGACCGTATGGCAGTCCGAGACCTTCCCTGTCCGTGTTTTCGCAGTCCTGGTGAGGGGATTTGTTGAGTCCGCCCACGAAAATCACGTAATCTGAGTTCCGGGCTTCCCTGACAGCTTCCTCGAGCAGTTCGTCAGCGCTCCTTCCGTCTTTCAGGTCCTGTCCTGTGACCACCCCGTCAAACGAATCGGAAGTGTCTCCGACGTAGCCGCGGACGTAATCCACTTCAGCGGTCTCCCCGAATGCTTCCCTTATGCCCTGGAGAGGGGATATTTCGTGCTGTACCTTCAGGGAAGAGCTTCCGCCGCCGACAGTCATCATCTTTATGGCGTTTTCACCTACTACAAGTATCCTGTCTCCCTTTTCCGGCCTTATCGGCAGGATGCCGCCTTCGTTCTTCAGGAGTACGATACCTTCGTTCCCTATTTCTCTCGCCGCAGCGTAGTGGGCCTCGGAAAGCATGCTTCCGAACGGCCGGTCAGTTCTCATTACGGTGCGGAATGCAAGCCTGAGTATCCTTCTTACCTTGTCATCCAGTTCTTCGGTACCCGCTTCCCCGGAATTTATCTTCTCGAGATACGGCGTGGCGAGATAATAGCTGTCGTAGGCGTTCCTGGCTCCGCTGCTGAGTCCGTTTGTATGTGTACCGAACTCGAGGTCCAGACCGTTGAAGATAGCCTCATCCGTATCGTGCGTGCCGCCCCAGTCCGAGACTACCACTCCGTCAAATCCCCATTCGCCCTTGAGGATATCGTTGAGGAGATATTCATTATGACATCCGTGCTGGTTCCTGTACAGATTATAGGAACCCATGATGCTCCAGGCGCCTCCTTCCTGTACGGCTGCCTTGAAGGCAGGAAGGTAAATCTCGTAGAGTGTCCTGTCGTCGACTATGACATTTGTGGTGTGGCGGTTTATCTCGTTGTTGTTGAGAGCGTAGTGTTTGACGCATGCGGCCACCCCGTTTTCCTGCACTCCTTTTATATAAGGCACTACCATCCTGGATGCAAGATACGGGTCTTCTCCCATATATTCGAAATTCCTTCCGTTGAGAGGCGTTCTGTAAATGTTCACGCCCGGACCGAGGAGAATGGATTTGTTCCTGTATCTTGCTTCTTCCCCTATGCTTTTCCCGTAGAGGTGCGACATTTCTTCGTTCCATGTTGCGGCAAGGCAGGTCAGTGCCGGGAAAGCTACGCAGGAGTCGTTGGTCCAGCCAGCCTGCTTCCATTCATCCCAGAGTACTTCCGGCCTGATGCCGTGCGGTCCGTCCGAAGTCCAGATGTCCGGGATTCCGAGACGTTTTACTCCCGGTGAACTGAATTTGGACTGCGCGTGGATCATGGCTATTTTTTCTTCGGTGCTGAGCCTTTTCATCACATCTTCGATGCGGTCTTCGATGTCGGCCGAGCTGTCGAGATAAATCGGAGTCTGTGCCGTGAGCGGCAATGCGGCAAGCGCAAATGAAGTAATGAGGATTGATAGTTTCATCAAATATTTCTTTTAATTTGTATTAAACTCCGGAGTATGTTCAAGGACCGGAATGTGTACCTGGAAATCAAATTTAAGAAACACTTTTGAATTTTCCGTAAAAATCCTGTGAAAAAAACGGAAATACTGCTGACTGGTCTGCGAAAGTGCCTTTCATGTCATCAGATTCCTGATTTTCTGCCAGGCAGGTATTTGTTTCAGTTTCCTGCGTCCACGTTGTTTATGGCCTGCCCGTAGCGTGCTATGTTATCTTGGATACAATAAGCCAGGCCTCTGGAATAGATTGCCGCCCCGGCCACGCCGCCTATGACCATATGCAGCATATTGAATACGGACAACGCCTGGAAGAAATGCCGGAAACTCATAATCTCTTCCAGGCAGGTCATGAAGGCTGCACTCAGTACGGCGTATGCGAAACTGCGGCAGAATACCGGCAGATGAAACTGTGTGATATGGATGTCAGATGAAATCAGAAAATAGCAGCAAGCCAAATAGCAAATGATTCCGCCTGTTCCGACGATAATCAGCCGCAGGTAGCTGAAACGTCTGACGTGCATCCACCAACAGGCAAACAGGCATACGGCCAATATCAGCAGATCGACCGTCATGATGCCGCAGATGAACAGGTGCATATAGTCCCAACGGTAGTAATTTCCCGATGAAATTCATCAGGACAAATTCCACCGGATTCATCTTATCATACGGTTGTCGGATAATTACGGTTGTACGGCAAAGAAAGGCAACGGCTAAATCAGTGCCGCTGCGCCCCATGAGTGGAAATCGTGGATTTTATTCCTGAAATGGACTATGTATATTCCCATACTCTACTTCCTGTATCCGTATACTGACGTGTAAAATTAGAAAAAAAGAAACGGAATGTAACCTCCGTCCGTCAGTTTTTTTTCAGGTCAATGGGTTGTCGCAATAAAGAAAGAGGGTGGCCCGAAAGGATTTTTTCATCTTAGGGAATTGAATATTCGGAACCGGACTCCATCATGAGTACAGATATAATGAGGGCGAGTCAGATTTTTGACCCGCCCTCATTTCCCTGGATATGCGGATGTCCCGTTTCAGCGGACACTCCGGTTGTGTCGAATCATGCCTGTCAGATTACGCCCTGTGCCATCATTGCGTCGGCGACCTTGATGAATCCTGCGATATTGGCCCCTTTGACATAGTTTACATATCCGTCTTCTTCCGTGCCGTATTTCAGGCAGGCCTGGTGTATGTCTTCCATGATCCTGTGGAGCCTTTCGTCAACTTCTTCAGGAGTCCACTTCAGTCTCATGGAGTTCTGGGTCATTTCGAGTCCGGAAGTCGCGACACCGCCGGCATTGGATGCCTTGCCTGGGGCATAAAGTATCCTGGCTTTCTGGAACACTTCGATGGCTTCCGGAGTAGAAGGCATGTTTGCCCCTTCTGCAACGCAGATGCATCCGTTAGCAACCAGAGTCTTTGCTTCCTCACCGTTCAGTTCGTTCTGGGTGGCGCAAGGAAGGGCTATGTCGCATTTCACGCCCCATGGCCGTGCGTTTTCGTAATATTGTGCACCCGGGTACTGCTTTACATATTCCCTGATGCGGCCTCTGATGACATTCTTGAGCTCCATGACATAGTCGAGCTTTTCCCTGTCGATTCCGTCAGGGTCGTAGATGTATCCGTTGGAATCGGAGAGTGTCACGACCTTTGCTCCGAGCTGGAGTGCCTTTTCAGCTGCATACTGTGCCACGTTTCCGGAGCCGGAAATGCAGACCGTCTTGCCGTTGAAGCTGTCTCCTTTTGTTGCAAGCATGGCTGAGGCAAAATAGCAGGTGCCATAGCCTGTCGCTTCCGGACGCAGCGGGCTCCCGCCCCAGTTCAGTCCTTTTCCTGTCAAGGTGCCGGTGAATTCGTTGCGCAGGCGTTTGTACTGTCCGAACATGAAACCGACTTCACGTCCGCCGACTCCGATGTCTCCGGCGGGCACGTCAGTATCCTGTCCGATATGCCTTTGAAGTTCTGTCATGAAGCTTTGGCAGAATCTCATGACTTCATTGTCGGATTTGCCTTTGGGATTGAAGTCAGAGCCTCCTTTTGCTCCTCCCATAGGGAGGGTGGTCAGGCTGTTCTTGAATGTCTGCTCGAATGCGAGGAACTTCATGATGCTCAGGTTTACGCTCGGATGGAAGCGGATTCCTCCCTTGTACGGCCCGATGGCGCTGTTCATCTGCACCCTGTAGCCGCGGTTGATCTCTACTTCACCTTCATCGTTGATCCACGGCACCCTGAACATGACCACGCGTTCAGGTTCGGCGATACGCTCCAGGATTTTCATGTCCATAAGATAAGGATGTTCCACAATGTAAGGCGCAAGGCTCTCAACCACTTCCCTTACGGCCTGGTGAAACTCTTTTTCTCCCGGATTCCTGGCTATGAGTCCTGCCATGAATTCGTCTACATACTTCTGTGCAAAATGTTCCATAACTTTTATGATTTATCGTTGATTTCCATTATATAACGCCGGTCAGGCGAATCCGCTTTCTTACAAAATAAGCAAATCAAATCCATAAATGCAAGAGCCATAACACTATGGAGCGGTCGCTCCGGAAAACGAATCGTGACTTTAACTGCCATGATTGCTTTCCCGATTTCTGCCCGGGATGAAAAATGCTTATAAATTGAAAGCGGATTGAAAAGCGGTGGCTGAAATTTTAAATATTGTAAAATTTTCCAAAAAATTTTTCTTGCCGTACTCCGGAGATACGGCCCCGAAGCGGCTGCCGGTTGAAAACTAAATTAAAAACTGAATGGCCAGGCATATTCGGCGGTATGGAAATCTTTTCTAATTTTGGGGACTGTTTTCTGGAATATCATTTAAGGTTTTTATGGACAGGTTTTTTGTAGATGCTGTATATTATTCCCCTACAGAGACTTCAGAAAAAGTCGCGAAAGTTGTAGCGGAGGGGCTGGAGACGGGATTCGGAGAGGGCAGGTGTGCCGGTGTGAGATATCTTGACCTGACGCACGGGGTTCCGGACGGGCCGGTCTGTATCCGGGATTCCGTTGCTGTCATAGCTGCTCCGGTATATGGTGGCAGGGTGGCGGAGACTGCTGTCGAACGGCTTTCGGGAATCAGAGCCTTGAATTCGGCCGCAGTCGCTGTCGTCCTTTACGGAAACAGGGATTATGAAGATGCTCTTGCGGAGCTTCAGGATTTGCTGGAGACTTGCGGGTTCAGAGTGGCAGCTGCAGCGGCTTTCATCGGTGAACATTCCTACAGCAGACCGTGGATGCCGATTGCTGAGGGACGTCCTGACGGGCGAGACTTGGCTAAGGCAAAGGATTTCGGTGCGGCTGCGGCAGGGAAGCTTCTGGCAGGCAAGATGCCGGACGGGAGACTTGCCGTTCCCGGGAACCGGCCGTACAAGATCAAAGGTACGCATGTCCCGCAGGCTCCGGTGTGTGATGACAGCCGGTGTCTTGGATGCGGGATCTGTGCCTCTGTTTGCCCTGTGAAGGCCATATCCCTGTCTTCCGGAAAGGCTGTGGCGGACAGTGTCTCCTGTACAAAATGCTGTGCCTGTGTAAAGAACTGTCCTGCAGGGGCGCTGGTGTTCGATTCTCCGTTTGCCGCAATCCTGTACCGGGATTTCAGCGAGAGGAAAGAACCTGCCATTTTCCTGTAGCCAGATAGGACGGAGGCTTGAGCTTGGACTCAGAATACGAGCGAGATTCCGGCTCCGTGCTCCTGTACCCCGAATGACAGACTGGCCTTGTTGCATCTGGAGACTATTGTGTCCATACGGTTCCTGTAGATGCAGAAGACTGCTGTGCCGGCCGCAAGCCCGAGTATGCCTGCACCTGTGATGCAGAGTCCGGCGGTTGCCGCAGCCGTGAACTTTCCTGACGGACCAAGGTCCGGGACTTCCCCGGTTAAGGCTGTTACAGGCGCGAAGAATACGCTTCCTATCCCTATGGCAACACCTTCCAGCATCATTCCGGCGGCACCTATGCCGAGGGTGACGAGTCCGGCTCCGGCAATTATTCCGGAGCCTATGAGCAGCCATTTTCCGGTCCTGAAGCCTGAACGTGTCTTTTCCCACTTCCCGAAGGTGACCCCGTCAATTCCGGACATCAGCTCGTATACCTGACCTGACGTAAGTCTTGTACTCCCGGAGAAGAGGTCCGCTCCACTGCGATAGATACTGTTGTGCTGGGCCGAGGCGGCGATGCCTGTCGAGAGCAGTGTGGATAGGAGCACGGTCAGTAATAGCGTTGTCTTCATATCGTGTCCTCCTGGTTTTTCTCCGTGTCCTTACGCTTATCTTCCGTACTCTCCTTGCCTGGATCCTGTCCGGCTTCGGTCCTTTTCCGGTATTCGTCGAGCCTTTTCTTCCAGATGCGGCATTTTGCCTGCTTTTCGGCTTCTTTCCTTTTCTGGTAGCTTTCGTATTTGCTCTCGAGATAATTGTCTGCCATTTCGATGTGTTTTATCTTGTCATTTCGGTGCCGTTCCGACTGATTCCGTTCACTTGTTCAGCTTCCCGGCTGCAGCCGGATGTCTTCAATAGACTGGAATTCATCGGTCTCGTGCCAGTTTAAGTGTGCCCCGGCATACGGAAAATACTTCCCGGGAGGCATCTCCTGCAATGACGAGGGTGGAGTCGGTTCCGACGAGAAAGTCGAAGGTCCTGCCGTCCTGACTGCTGACGCAATGCCATACCGTGGCATCGTTGTCCTGTTCTGTCCCCCGCAAGGTGAACCGTCTGCCTGAATATCTTTCCGTCTTCTCCTTTTCATTCTTCAGGATGAGGTTGAATGTGCCGTCCCCGCTGTGCAGGCGATGCCTGACGGTAAGCCTGCATACTTTCTCCTGGCCGGGACTGCACTGCAGACGGCCCTCGTATGTCCTGGTTATGAAAGGACCGGCATCACGCCCGGATGCAGACGATGCCTGCTGCCTGGAGACTCCGCATCCTGCGGAGAGGACCGTCAGTGCGGCAATGGTTATGTATGCGTATATTGTCTTCATTTCCGTATCCGTGGATTGAGCCGTTCCCGGGGAGTCCCGGTTTATTTTCCGGTAACCCGCTCCTTCAGGCTGAGGAACTCAGCAAGTCTGCCGTTGAACACGTCTTCGAGTCTGGCGAAGTCCGTGCAGTATGCTATTCCTTCATCCGCATATTCTGCGGCCTTGTCCGGGTGTCCGGATTCTTCATAAAACAGGACGAGGTTCCAGAGAGGGGAGAGGATGGCCGGAGGGGTCTCGAACTCGTCGTCATAGGTGTCCTTGTATATCTCCACCGCTTTCAGGTACATCTTTTCGGCGGAAGTGGTGTCCCCGTGATTTTCAGCATCTATCCCGGCTTTCACGAGCAGGCCGGCAAGACGGAACCCTGTGGCGGATTGCGGGAATTTTCCGAATATGACCGAAAGATTTTTCAGTTTTTCCTGCGTGAGCGGGAGGTCGAATGAGAGGTCGGTGTCCGGAGCGAAGATTTCCTTCAGGGTGTTGTCTTCGGACAGGGCATCCCCGTCGAATTCATAATATTTGCTGAATATCTCTTTGACTGTCCCGAGTTTGCGGAATATTTCCGCGGCTTCGGCAAGCTCCCCGCATCCGATCTTTTTCCGCAGCAGGGTTTCCCCGTCTTCAAGAAAGTCGCCCAGGAGGCTGAAGCTCTCCCCGGTTTCCCTGATTACGATTTCGTATTGCTTGTTGAACTCTTGGATTTCCATGGCCTGTAATGTTATGGCTGCCTGATGTTATTAAGTTCCGGCGTCGTGAAAAGTCCGTAAAGGCGTGCATCTATGTTGTCGGTGATGGATGAGAAGTCTTCGGGGTTGTTCTCGAAGTCGAGGTTGTCTACATCGATGGTGAGTACCTGTCCCTTGTAGCCGGCAATCCATTTCTCGTATTTCTCGTTCAGTCCGGCAAGGTATTCCAGGCTGATGGATTTCTCGTAGTCCCTCCCTCGCTTCTGGATCCGGGCAACGAGGTGCGGGATGGAGGACTTGAGGTAAATGAGCAGGTCCGGGGCCTTGACGAGGGACATCATCAGGTTGAAAAGGTCCATATATGTCTTGTAGTCGCGTTCAGTGAGGTTGCCCATCTCGTAGTTGTTGGCCACGAAGATCTGCACTCCTTCGAGGATTGTCCTGTCCTGGATTACTACATCTTCCGAACTGGATATTTCCAGTATGTCCCTGAATCTTTGGGTTAGGAAGTATATTTCCAGGTTGAAGGACCATCTCGGTATATCCTTGTAATAGTCCTCGAGATATGGATTGTATGTCACGGCCTCATACTTCGGCGTCCATCCGTAATGGTCCGCCAGCATTCTCGTGAGTGTGGTTTTTCCGCTTCCTATGTTTCCTGCTACTCCTATGTGCATATTCCTTGGTATGTGTTGAGGCTGTAAATTTAGCAATTTTTGCGGATTTGCTGACTATGTGGAGGACAGTATCGGCAGCAGTGGCCCGGTGCCCTGGAATGCAGGGGGCTTACGTAACTGTCCCGAATATACCGGAAACTTTGGATGAGGCCGGAGTCTTCTGGCCGTTTGTCTTGCTCCCAGGCCGATTCGCGTCCCTTTCCAGTTCGGGGTGCCGTGCGGACATTCGGTCTTGCCCTTCACCGGAATGGCAGGAAAGGGGTACTTTGGCGGTCAATGAATATTACGGGAAGAGGTTCGTACGGATTGTCGTCATTAATTATTACTTTTGCCGGACTGTTGCTGATTTTGCCTGCGCGGGCCATCCTGCAGGTCATGGACATTTAAGTTTGTTGAGTATGTATTTGTTGAACGAGGATACCATATGTGCTCCGGCTACCGTTCCCGGGACCGGGGCTATTTCTGTAATAAGGGTCAGCGGACCGGAGGCTCTCCATGCCGTTTCTTCAGTTGTCCGTTGCTCCGAAGGACGTGACATAGCGTCTGCTCCGGGGTATTCGGCAAGGTTCGGGCATATCTATGCGGGTGATGGTTCCTTGCTCGATGACGTGGTTGTGACAGTCTTCCGGGCCCCGCATTCATATACGGGAGAGGATTCGGCGGAGATTTCCTGTCATGCATCCAGATATATCGTTGACAATATCTTGCTGCTCCTGGCCGAGCACGGCATCAGGGCCGCGGCACCGGGGGAGTTTACCCGCAGGGCGTTTCTCAACGGGAAGATGGACCTTGCCCAGGCGGAAGCTGTCGCCGATCTCATTGCAGCAGAGAGTGCTTCAGCCCACCGTGTGGCGCTTACGCAGCTGAAGGGTGGTTTCTCGAAAGAATTGCGGAGGATGCGGGACCAGCTTCTCAACATAGTCTCTCTTATGGAGCTGGAGCTGGACTTCAGCGAGGAGGAGGTGGAGTTTGCCGACAGGTCGGAGCTTTTGAAGCTTGTGGACGAGGTGGTTGCGCATATCGGTGGCCTGGTGTCGTCCTTCCGTCTCGGAAATGCGATAAAGAACGGTATTCCTGTGGCTATCGCAGGGGCGACCAATACCGGGAAAAGTACCTTGCTGAATGCGCTTCTTGGTGAAGACCGGGCCATTGTCTCGGATGTGCACGGCACGACGAGGGATACCATAGAGGAGACCTTGAATATGGGTGGGTTGCTCTTCCGTTTCATTGACACTGCCGGGATACGCAAGACTGACGAGTCTGTGGAGATGATAGGTATAGAGCGGACTTTCCGCAAGCTTGAGGAGGCCGTTGTCGTGCTGGCTATGATTGACCTCGGGAAGGCGGCTTCCTTGTATGCTGCGTCAGGGGATGACAGGGAGGCTGTTTTGGAGACATATCTGTCCAGGGTGATGTCCGATGTCCTGGACAGGCTGGATCCGGCCAGGCAGAAAGTTGTGTTTGTCCTGAACAAGATTGATGTTCTCGGGGATGATGTGGAGTCCGGCGACGGTGCCTTGTCCGGAGAAGGGGAGAGCAGTGCTGTACATGATGCCCTGGCTGCAAGGCAGCGCGGAGGTGCTCCCGTGCCTGGAATTTCGGTGGAATCCGGCCGTCCTAAAATTGGTAACAAATATGTTTCCTTAATTAACTCTATTGTTTTATTTATTGATAAACAGTCTAAAATGCGGGGGTTAAAAGATTGCGGCCTGGTATATGTATCTGCCCGGAAAGGGGAGGGGATTGACGTCCTGAAGTCTGTCATTTCCGGACTTTGCGCAGAGTATTCCGCCAGTCCCGACGGGGTCGTGGTCACGAATATCCGTCATATCGAGGCTTTGACCAATGCCTCATCCGCCCTCACCCGTGTCCGTTCGGGATTGTCTGACGGAGTGCCAACGGACCTTGTCGCCCAGGATATCCGTGAAGCCCTGTACCATCTCGGGGCGATTGTCGGGGAGATTTCCACGGATGAAGTCCTCGGGACGATTTTCGGAAGGTTTTGCATCGGTAAGTAAATACTTGATTATCAAATAGTTAAATTGATTGTAATCGATTAATATGGCGCTCTTTACGGGCGCCTTTTTTGTTGCTCAAGTATCGTTGATAATCGTTGCTAAGCCTTT
>CALVDQ010000020.1 GCA_944326325.1 uncultured Bacteroidales bacterium | reverse complement strand
ACTTTATCACGCAGACAGCCACGCGGTTCTCCTCCGGAGTGCCGTACGGGCTCTCTTCAGAACCCCTGTACTCCACAGTTATCCTGTCAGCCGACACGCCGTTGTCCTCAAGCCAGGATGCCACGGCCTCAGCACGCTTCTGAGACAGGTACATGTTCCGCTCTGCAGTGCCCGTCTGAGGGTCCGCATAGCCGGTGACCTGTATCTTCGTCTCAGGATTATCCTTCGCCATCGTGGCCAGCTCCTCAAGCTTGCCCGTCTCCTGATCCCTCAGCTCGTACCTGCCGATCCTGAAGAAGATGTCGCGCTTCTGAGCCTCGAAGACAGGGGCGGACGGCGCCGCCTCTTCAGTTACAGGTACCGGTGCCGGCTCAGGCTCCGGTTCCGGTGCAGGGGTCGGTGCCGGTGCTGGTTTCTCCTCCGGTACCGGGGCTGGCACAGGTGCCGGGGCGCTCTGTCGGACCGCCTTGTGCTTCTTCAACCCGATGTTGAACGTGAAACCGGCTACGGCTCCAAGCTGCCAGTCTACAGCGCTCCCTCGTTTCGAGTTGAACCGGTCGCTCAGGAAGTTCCCGTTAACCTCGATGTTGAACTGGACCGCATCCGTGATCCGGATACCTGTCCCCACTCCGAATCTGCCGGCCGGGGATATCAGGCTCCCGTCCCACAGCAGGTTGTCCGAAGGAAACTGTCCCGACAGGGCCTGCGCCTCACTGTTGTTGAACCCGCCGTTCAGCCCGACGCCAGCAAACAGGTACGGACTCAAAGCCCTGCTCTGACGGTATCCCGCGAAGATGCTGCAGATGTCGACCGTTACGTCGACATTCCCCTGCAGGTAGTTGTAACGGTAGACTTCCGCCGGGGCCAGGATCGCTCCCTTCCCCTGCCAGCCGCCGATGCCTGCCCGCAGTCCCCATACCGGAGTGAAACGGTAGCCGAAGTTGAACGACGCCGCCGGAGATATCAGCGAGCCGAACGAGGTCTCGCCTACCGTCTGGCCTATACCTCCCTGGACCTGGATGAACCAGTGGCCGTGGAATTCGTCCGTCTTGCCGCTGTCCTGCGCGACAACCTGGAATATGCCGGCTGTCATGAACAGGACTGAAGCCATCACAGCTGTCTTTAATAATCTTTTCATATCCTGTAAATTTAAAAAAGAGGGGAGAAATAACCTCTCCCCTCAATCATTAGTATTTCATCTTTTGAAATGTGACCTATTCTCCTGCAGTGTTAGGATTAGGGTTAAGTTTGATTGGAGCATAGTACTCCCAAACACCCCACTTGTGCTCTACCGATACAGGAACCCAGATGTACATTACTTCAGTTACAGCTGCACCGCCTTCATTGTAGAATACGAGGTCGGAACCTTCTTCCCTGAGTGAAACCTGAGTGAATCTATCCGTGAGGAGAGACATCTTGGCAAGATCAGCAGGTTTGTTAGGATCCAGAGTATTGTCAATGTCGTTGGTGTTCTTGTTGATGCTGATAAGAGCATCTTCAACATGCCATTCCGGAGTCTTGACATCATAGTACTTCCTGAGGTCTTCAGGCGCACCTGAACCACCGGTGTATACATTCACCTTGTTGCCGAGGAAGTCGGATACGCTGTCAAATGCATCTTCAACGCTTACCTTGCTTCCGCCATAGATTGCATCAGTGAATTCACCTTCAACAACGGCGTCAATAGTCAGAGGGTTGACGAACCATACATTGACAGTCTTGACTTTGCATACGTTGTAAGCGTTGATGCGTGCCCAGATGTCGATAGCAGCGGTCTTGAGGTTGCCGGCAGCGAAGTCAGCATTTGCTACGCTTGTGGTCCTGTTCTCGTTCAGAATCTGTTTTGCAGATTCGGTGAGAGGGAGACGGAGCTCTATCTTAGTTATGTCCGCAGCCTCGTACCAGTTCTCCGGAGTATTGAGGAGGTCGCCTTCTGCGTTGGTCCACCAGATATGTGCGGCATCTTCATTTCCGTTGAAGATGTGGTATCCGGCGCCGTCGTTAGTACCTGCATAGAGGTCTCCTACAGGGAACTGAGGTGCATAACCGGCAGGGAGATACTTCTGAGTGTCAGAGTACTGTACATCCCACCTGCGGCAACCCCATTCTGCTGCCGGATGAGCGGTTGTAGGAGCAATGTTGGTAAGGAATATACCATCATTGTTTACATCCTCGAACTGCTCCATGAACGGATAGTTGTATTCGACAGTGTAGTTACCCATAGTCTGTCCATCCCAGTACTTGTCAGTAATCTGGAGAGGATATACCCTCAGAAGTTCACCTTCCGTATCCCAGTAACCAGGTGCATAGTCTTCGATTTTCGGAAGTTCAGGGCACTTCACGCTCAGTGTGAACTGGAAGTTCAGCGAACCTTCTCCAGGTACGGAGCTGTCGAGTTCGATGTTGACAGTGTATGAGCCGATTTCGGCACCTTTGGTAAGGTCTTCTACAGCAGCATCCTTGAGCAGATCACCGATTTCTGCCGGAGTCATTGTCCAAGTGAATGCGGCAGCATTCGGCTCGTAGCTTCCTGCGTTGTCCCAAGATGCGACTACAGTAGCATCGTCACCCACAAGGGCTGAGTTGGATGCGGCAGTATAAGTGGCAGTTACATCAGCAGCCTGATACCTTGCTACGAATTCCTCGTATGAAAGACCGTTGCCGTTGTTAACCTTGGCAAGGATATCGTTGACCATGGTCTCCCAATCGATGCCGTCCTCGAAGTCAGCGCAGCTGAGGTCATACTCGAATGTAGCAATGTTTCCGAGATCCTCGTCCTCTGGTACGAGAGCTTCTTCGCTCCACTGTATCTTGAAGTAGACTACGTCAACAATAGCGTTGTCATTGTTTACATCGATAAGTTCAGCCCTTACGACAGGGGTCTTGCCGATGGTAGCCCTGTTGCCGGTAAGTCCTTCAGGAGTAACAGCGATAAGGTCGGTACCGTCAACGCGGGCGAATTTCTGCTGGTCAGTATCGTTGTCACCGGTAGCGAAAGGCTTTGCAGGGACAGCGAACTCGAACTCGAGGCCGGCCTCTTCGAGAGTTGCCTTTGTAATCTCGTGTACAGCACCCTTTTCATCAGTGTAGCATCCTGTCACCATGGAAAGAAGATCAAACGGCTTGTCAAAGTCTGCATAGGCGTTCACAGCGACGGTAGCGACAGCTACATCGTCATATTCAGGGTAGAAATGACTGTGAGCATCTTTTTCGCAGGCGTATTCGTCCTGATCCTTGCTTTCATCTATGAGTGCGGCGATCTGAGGCTCTACTGAAGATTCAACGAGAGCTGAATACTCTGAATATACGGAGAACGGATCTTCACCGTTGTAGAGACGTGTTACCGGAACTTCGAGAGCAGCAGTGTATATATAGTCATCACCCTTAGGGTTTTCAGAAAGATTAACACCGGCTGCCTTCTTTATGGTAACGAGCAGTTCCTTTTTAGCGTTGTCGATATCATAACCTACGACATTGATGACAGGTTCGTTGCCTGACCTGGTAGTAAGCATCAGGGCGGACTCGATAAGGTATGTCGGGTCACCGATGTCAGACTTTGTCACTGTAGAAGGAGATACGTGATAGCGGACTGTCTTGCTTGCAGCTGCAGTAGTCTGCGTAGTTGCACCGCTCTTGTTTGCTACAGTCTCGGTAGTGGCATTGGAAGTCACAGTCTGAGGCATATAAGAATATGAGTTGAGCTGGATAGCCGGAACTCCGTCGAGATATACCTCAGGGATGAGTGTGATCGAAGAAAGTCTGCCCGGATAAAGCCAGATCTCGATAGTGCCGTTCTCAGCGCCTTCAACTCCGGTTATGGTAAGTTTTCCAGATTCTGTATCCCACACAGCGGTGATGCCTGCAGCTTTCCAGCTGTCTGTCGTGGCTTCAACTGTCTCTTTACCAGTCTCCGGATCGACAGTTACCTTGTCCCAGCAGCCCGTCTCCATATTCGGTTTGTAGTAAACTGTAGGAGCATCGTCTCCTGCCGGACCTGCCGGACCTTCCGGTCCTGTGGCTCCGGTGTCACCCTTGTCACCTTTTGACGGGTTTCCGGTGTCAACTCCATCAATGAACCAGTTACCGTTCTCACCGATAGTCACTACTGAACCCGGTTCCCCGGCCGCTCCGTCTTTACCATTGGTGATGTTATAGGTCTGCCCGTCGCTCAGCGTGATGGTAACACCATCTGCGGTCTGGGCTACATTTGTAATGACTGCACCGCCATCGATTTTCGACTGAAGCTCCGAGAGAGCATTCTCTACGGCGGTCACCCTGTCGCCGAGAGAATTGATGTCGTCCTCGTAGTCAGTACAGCCAGTAAAGGATAACGCCCCGCACGTCAGTGCAAGCGCCATCACAATTCTGAAATTTTTTTTCATAACTACAATTTGTTTGTTACACAATGTTATAATATAAAAATTGATAATTGCAACACTGTTGCTGTTCTGGCATAAAGCCAAAACACGCACAAATGTACATTCTTTTTTTATCAAAACCAACAATTATCAAAATAATTTAGACGAAAAAAGGAAAAACAGGTCGACGGGGAACCGGCATATTATAAAGTAAATAGTGTGTGAAGAAAAAGTGACCTGTGATGAATATCTTCGGTAATTGCCGGAAATTATCGGTTTTATTTTGGCGGGAAATTGGCTGCGGGAAGACGGGAAAGCCGGTAGGCACCGTTGTCACATTGTGTAATAACTCACACAATCCCCTTTATCTCAACGATCTTCATTACCCATTGACACACAAGCAGTAAGCAGCAGCAATCAAGATGCTGGAAAATTGCCTCGAAGGGCCTTGCATACGGTTCACATACGGTTTTTCCCGAGCTCGGTAAGCATCTTGGAACTGCGGACCCTTTCATCATGACCGGCACCGGCAAGATAGTTTTCGGTCATGGCCAGACTGGAATGTCCGAGGCTTTCCGAAATGAAGGACAGGTCGGCCCCGGACCATTTAAGGACGGTCGCGAACGAATGCCTTGCGCTGTAGGTAGTGAATCTCGGCACTCCGGTTTCGGCAGAAATTTTCGCCAGGGCCCTGTTGCACCTGGCTATCACCTTACGGACAACATTAGCGGTCGCGAAAACGTCATCACAGACACCGGCATACCGGAAAAGGTAAGTCTCCGGATTGCCGTCATTCCTGTTGCCCCACTTTTCCACAATCTGACGCATCTCCGGGGTGAAAATAGCCTTGATATACTTTGAGCCGGCGGTCGAACGGCTGGTCTTTGTCCTTATGAACCATATTTCGTCCCCAACGACATTCTTGTATTTGAGATAGAGCATATCCCTGAAATTGATACCGTTGCAGAGATAGGAGAACAGCCATAGATCCCTGGCCTCCTCGAGTCTCGGCTTTCCCCTGTATGCAATGATCTTCCGTATGTCGTATTTCGACAAGGCCAGTTTACGGCCCGTTCCGGAAGGTATGACATACCGGCCCCTGCCGTACGGAGATGCCTGTCGCTTCATGAGCCCGTCCCTGAGAGCCTGGTTGATTACGCTTTTCAGGGTTTTCATATATATGCTTATCGTTGTCTGGCTCTTTCCTTCCTTTTTCCAGAATTTCTCGCACTCTTTAAGCCATTGAGGAGATATGTCGGCAAGCTGGATATCCCCTCCGGCAAACTTCTCGAGACTTTTCAGAGCAGACCGGCACCTGTAGAACGAATTCACCCGACCCTCGGACTTCAGACTGTTCATCATGTTCTCCAGCAAGGCGTTGACAGTGGTCCTGCCTGTGGCATCCCCGAGGATGCGGTCAAGGGCCTGGAAAGAAAAGTTCCCGTTGCGTATCAGTGTCTCCACCTCAGTCCGGACCTGGTAGAAACGGTCCTCTATGTCCGCAACCGCGCCAGGACTCAACGTTCTGGGAAAGCGTTTCCATTCTGTTTCAGACAGATCCTGTCCTGTACGATAATACTTCTGTTTTCTGTGGAACACTACTTCCACCTTCACCGGGTAAAGGCCCGATTTCTTTACCCTGCGCCTGTCAAGCACGACGAACACAGAGACTCCGTTCTTTGAATATTTGTACATTGTGTGTATAATTAAAATTTGCATACAATGTACATACAAATGATGTAGGAGGTATTATTTCACCGTGTCAGCCAAGCAGGTATCTGCTGCCTGGGACCAATGAAAGGACACGGGCCAGGATGAAGCAGGAGAAGAAAGTAAGGACAGCCGTAACGAAAATATGAAGAGGCGTACCGAGGCCCCAGGCAGTAACGGTCTGGTGGAAAAAGACAAGGACAAACATATGCATCAGGTACACGCCATAACTGATTCCGGCCCCAGGAAGCACGGCCTTGCGATAGAAGCTGCCGGAGCAGGTCAGTTTGCGGATGAGCATGAAATAGGCGACGGAAGTCATCGCCACGCCTGTCGAACAGAACTGCCATGAAGTTTCCATCTTTACCGCGATACTTACAGGGCCTTCCACAGGAAAATCCCGCGGCATCGTCATCCAGAACCATCCCGCAGTCAGGGCATACCCGCCGATCCACAACGGGACCGCAACGGCAAGGGTCTTCTTCCAGGACATCTCAGGGACATATTTCCTGAAGTAGTGTCCCAGAACCATGTATCCGATAAAGCCGCTTACATACTGGAAAATACCGTATTCGTTCCAGTTGGCTTCTCCCCACAGTTCCGGAGACCCGGTCACGGCTGCCGCAGCCTGCCGCAAGAACGGTATAAGCGTCGTAAATGCCCAGATCCCGAGAAAAAGTTCCTCACCCTTTTTGGAGACCTTCTCTGCCCACGGGGAGAGGAGCGGCATCGCAAGATACACGCCCAGCAACATATAGATGAACCACAGGTGACCGGAATGAGGATTGAAGTTCAGAAGCAGGCGTCCAAGGTTCGCGTCTCTGTCAAACCCTTCCGCAGAGCCGTAGTATGGTATAAGGGCATAGAGCAATGACCATATCACAAGCGGGATACACACCCGGACAAAACGTTTTCTGAAAAATGTCGCCGTATCATACTTCAACGGGAACAGGAGATAGCTCGAAGCAATGACGAAAAGCGGGACTGCAGCCCTGAGTGCGGAATCCAGGACAGTACACCATACAGCATCGGACACATCCTTTATCAGCGTCCCTCGCCTCCAAGGTAAAAAGGTTCGATACAATGGACCAGAATCACCATGAAACAGGGGATGAGACGCACCATCCTTTCAATGCATACGTAAGAGCTCCTGCGGCACACCCGTTGAAATAGATATCCTGGTTGCTGTTCAGTACGATGGACCCATTGCCGTCGTTCTTATGATAAAGGTCCTCTATCTCTTCGTTCATCATCACTGTCGTCCAGGAGAACTCTCCAAGGTCGGTGCTTATCGTCCCGTAATCCTCTGCGACAATGGTAACATCCCCGTTGACATAATAATGTCTCTGGGTCGTGGTCGCGACATCGACACCTTCATGGTCCCAGAGAAAACGCTATGGCGAAATTCTCAAGAGCGTCAGTCACATCGATGGATACAGACCTTTCCGTCAGGGATGTCTCCGGATTGTCCTAGTCCCGGACGAACTGGCGGAAACTTTCCTGCGAGGAGTACTCGCTGAACGGTAGCGTCCCGACACCGGTCCTTTCGCGGATCTCCACCACAAGGTCGTAGACTTCCTGTGAAGGAGCACCGTATATCGCTGTCGCCGAGGCGTCTTTAAGGATGTCGATGCTCTCGATGTCCGCAGAGTTCATGGACGTGGCCATGGAGCTCTCCGAAGGGAATCCGTCGATGATGTAGAGAGGGGCCGAGCTCTGCGTCAGGGAGTTGTTTCCCCTGATGGTGATGTTCGCCTCCTCACCGAGGGCTCCGTCCGATGTGAAGACAAATCGGGAATTCTTGTGTACAAAAGGGAAAAAACTCTCCCCACGAGAAATCAATTTTGAAAAATTTTAAACGGATTCCATTATCTTTCCGTCTTCAAAGAAATTCCGGATATGAAAAAACCGGCTTGGAAATTTACATCGGAAGACTGGATCTTTCCCCGGCAAGAGCAGGATCCAGCACATACAGATCAGCGGGGATTGGACGAAAGCAGAGCGACAGCTCTGTCCTTATATCCTCTTGAAACCGGAAGCACCGCCCCGCTTTTTACGGAAACACTGTCCGGCATGACTTCCTTTACCGCATCACGACGGACGAGATAGGACCTGTGAATCCTTACGAATTGTCCGCCCAAAAGGCTCTCCCACTGCGAAATGGGAGTTCTGTTCCTGAGTGTGCGCAATCAATTAAAAGGGGCTGTATCAAAGCATTTATTTTGGCACAGCCCCTTCCAAATATTTTTCAGGATATTTCCTTAGTCGTTCAGCGAAAATCTCTTGAATGCTACAATCTTCGCGTCCTTGTCCACGCCGGCAAGATAGTCCTTTACGGAAATCTTGCCGTCGCCCATCTGGTACTCCTGCTCCTCGAGGGTATTCTCCTTGAAGAACTTGTTGAGACGGCCGTTTGCGATGTTCTTGATCATGGCATCCGGGAGATTTGCAGATTTCTCCGCAGAAACAGTCTTGATGATCTCACGTGCCTGGTCGGCCTGCTCCGGAGTAAGCCAGCCCTTCGCCGTGTTGGAAGCGATATGGTCCTCGCTGTCCACATGGGCAGGGTTGATACCGGCTTTTTCAAGAGCTGAGTTGACAGCCTTCTTTACGAGCTCTTCCTTTGTCTTCTCGACAGCCACTGCAAGTTCATTGTCGATGACACTCTGAGGTACCGACTCCTTGTTGACTGCCACAGGATTCATGGATGCCACCTGCATGGCGATTCCCTTTCCGGCCTCGGCAGGAACTTCCTTGTTGAAAGCGACAAGGGCTGCGAGTTTGCCGTTTATCTTGTGGATGTACGAAGATATGTAAGGAGCCTCGAGGCTGGCATAGTAAGCGATCGAGTGCTTCTCACCTGTCTTTCCGGTCTGCTCGGTAACAGCGGCCTCTACAGTTCTCCCGTCTGCAAGGGTGCAGGCCTTGAGAGCCTCGGCATCTGCAGGGAACTGTGCAAGGGCAGCATCCGCTATGGCATTGGCGAGAGTCTGGAACTCCTCGTTCTTGGCAACGAAGTCAGTCTCGCATCCGAGAGCCACGAGGATAGCCCTGTTTCCATCCACCTTGGCGATGGCGGCACCTTCGGAAGTCTCCCTGTCAGCCCTCTTGGCTGCCACGAGCTTGCCTTTCTCGCGGATTATTTCCTGTGCACGGGCATAATCGCCGCCGGCCTCTACAAGAGCCTTCTTGCAGTCCATCATGCCTGCACCGGTCATTTGACGTAATTTAGCTACGTCGGAAGCTTTGATTTCCATAATTCTCAAGAATTTTGAATGTGTTAGTACCTTATTCAGCCTTGGCTTCAGTCACGGCCGGAGTCCCGGCAGCGGCTGCCTCGGCAGGAGCTTCAGCTGCAGGCACCTCTTCAGAAGCGGCAGCCTCGGCGTCCTCACCCCTGGACTTGCGGGAACGGAGTTTCTTTCCTGCAGGAGACTGTGAGTCATTCTGCTCCGGAACTTCCTTCTCTTTCTCAAGCTTTCTCTCGTTCAGGCCTTCGGAAACAGCCTGGCAGAGCACGTCGACAATGTAGGAGATGGATTTGGCGGCATCGTCATTGGCCGGGATCACATAATCAACAAGAGTAGGATCGCAGCAAGTATCAACCATAGCGATAACCGGGATATTAAGACGATTTGCCTCCTTCACCGCGTTCATCTCTTTCTGCACATCCACCACGAACAGTGCGGACGGGAGTCTGCTCAGGTCCTTGATCGAA
Organism: uncultured Bacteroidales bacterium; assembly: GCA_944326325.1. Lineage (GTDB taxonomy): Bacteria > Bacteroidota > Bacteroidia > Bacteroidales > UBA932 > Cryptobacteroides. The sequence continues at coordinate 36,428 of CALVDQ010000020.1, read as the reverse complement.
CCGAGGTTCTTCTCCAGCTTGGCCCTCTGGCGGGTCACCTGGAGACGCTCACGCTTTGCGAGGGTGTCGAAAGTACCATCTTCAATCATCTTGTCAATGGTATTCATCTTCTTGACAGCCTTACGGATGGTAGGGAAATTCGTAAGCATTCCGCCCGGCCATCTCTCTGTCACGAAAGGCATATTCACGGATGCAGCCTTCTCGGCCACGATATCCTTTGCCTGTTTCTTTGTGGCTACAAACAGGATCTTGCGGCCGGAGCGCGCAAGTTGTTTCATTACATTTGCAGCCTCATCTATCTTTACGATACTTTTATGCAGGTCGATAATGTGGATCCCGTTCTTCTGGTCAAAAATATAAGGGGCCATCTTAGGGTTCCACTTCCTCGCCAAATGTCCGAAATGAACACCTGCATCAAGCAGTTCCTGGAAATTTGTTCTTGGCATTTTCTATAAGTTTTACTTGTTTGTAATTCTCCCGCCAGGCCATGTCCGCCTGAGGGCTCTTTCACATCAATCCGGAGTAACGGCGGCTGCCGGTCTCCTGAATTTTACGCAGTCTCGACAAATCCGGGGCAGCTCAGGCGGATTCACATCCGCAAAAGGTCCCCTGATTTTCAAACCGGACCGCAATTATCCTGTAAACCGTCAGGCAAACATTAACGTTTGCTGAACTGGAAGCGCCTACGTGCACCAGGCTGACCAGGTTTCTTTCTCTCGACTTCACGTGCATCGCGGGTGAGAAATCCTGCGGATTTCAATGCAGAGCGGTAAGCCTCCCTGTCGACCTCGCAAAGTGCGCGGGCGATACCGAGCCTGATAGCTTCTGCCTGACCTTTGATCCCGCCTCCGTCGACATTCACCTTCACGTCAAACTGTCCTGCAGTACCGGTAACTTCGAAAGGCTGGTTCACAATATAGCGAAGCGAGTCTTCCTGGAAATAATTGTCAATTTCACGACCATTGACCGTGATGTTGCCTTTCCCGGCACTGACATAAACACGAGCGACTGCCGATTTACGTCTTCCAAGGGCGTTTACTACTTTCATCCTTTGACTAAATTTCGTTTAACTTGATTGTTTTCGGTTGCTGTGCCTGATGCGGATGCTCACTGCCCTGATAAAGGTACAGGTTGTTGATAAGCTTTGCACCAAGGCGGTTTTTAGGCAGCATACCTTTGACTGCCATCCTTACAAGCTCTGTAGGTTTCTTCTTGAGAACCTCTTTCGGTGTGGTGAAACGCTGTCCTCCAGGATAGCCTGTATGACGGACGTACACCTTGTCGGTCATCTTATTTCCGGTAAGCCTGATCTTGTCGGCGTTGACAATGATCACATTGTCCCCGCAGTCAAGGTTAGGGGTGTAGCTCGGTTTGTTCTTACCACGGAGGATAAGGGCTACACGGGAAGCAAGACGTCCGAGCACCAGGTCGGTGGCATCAATGAGAACCCACTCTTTCTTGATATCGCCAGCCTTGAGCGATACTGTTTTGTAACTCTGTGTGTCCACTGTCTTGATCTTTAAATGGTTAATACTAAAAAACTGCGATCCCTACACAAATAGGGGTCGCAAAGATAGCAATATTTTTCAAATCGGCAAAATATTCCTGAAAAAGAGGGTTTTAGAAACTGTCCGCCCCTATTCTTCAGGGAAAGAAAGCGCGCCGTACATGTTGATATTCCCGTCCGAAGACATGGTCGCACTCGGGGTTCCGGTAATAGTGTAGTCCTGCCCGTCTATCGTATAGGTGAAGGAGAAGGTAGTCTCCAGCGCCTCGTCGAAATCAATGCACATCACAATGTACAGCGTCTCCATAGTGAGCCCGAAATATCCGGACGCAAGCGCAAGCCCGTCACCGAAATCCAGCTCTATCGACTTGCTCATCGTCCCGCTTATCTCTCCTGTCGCGAGATTGATGACAGCGTCCGAGGTGGCTATGTCCTTGTCCGCGGACACTACTAATTTGGTGACAGTCTTCCCTTCCAGAGCATCAGGGAAAGCCGGGGACGGGATGGTCATCTGGACGAACGCGGATGTGAAGTCCCCGAGGGAAAGGGTGGCGGAGGTATATTCCGACACAGGGGCCGACAGCCTGGCATAGGCGAAATTATACTCCCTCTTGAAGTATATCAGCCCGTCTATCGGTATATATTCCTGGCTCGCAAGGGAAGGGAGCCTGACGGCGGAGTAGGTGGTGTTCCCCTCCGCATAAGGGGTGTAGGCATATACGCAGTGCTCACCCTGCTTGAAACCTGCAGCGGCTCCCCCCACTGGATTTAAGAGGATATCCCCGTCCTTGTAGTTTTCCTTTTCATAAGAATAATACCCTTCCACCCATTCATTAGGCGTAGCCGGGCATATTTCCGACGGCTCGTAAAGAAGGTTCGCCTGCTCGATCCCGTCGGAGGTCACGAAGACGCCTATCTGGTCTTCCTTGACCCATCCCTGGGATCCGTGAAGGTAGGTAACATACCTCCCGGAGATGTTGAGATTGCCTGTAACAGGGTAATCCACAGGTCCTTCATCTTCCTTGCATCCTGCGGCTATGACCGCCACGAATGCCGTCAACAGAAATTTCAGAGTTTTTTTCATGTCTTTAATTTATTAAGTTAAACAAAAAGCCTTCCGGCCGATATTCCGTTTCAATACTCTCCCTGGTAGTTTGTAGCCCAGACCATATCCTTTATCTCCCCGAATCCGGAGATTGTCTTTATCTCGAGGGTCGGGGACAAGCCCTCGAAAAGCTGTACCAGCCTGGAATCGGATACATCGAGTATGCTCACGCTCCCGTCTTCCTGGCCCACGGCTATCCTGTGGTTGAAGCTCTCGCTGTTCCCGCCGTAGCCGCTGAACTCGCTGACTATAGGGCTCGGGGATATGGATATGATTGCAGAAGAGGCTGTATATGCAAGCCTGTGCGTCCCGGAGGCGACACTGTAGACATAAAGGTTCCTGTCCCCGTCCGTAAAATAGAAAAACGGCTTCTTCTCGAAATTCGAGGACATCCGGACAATGCTTTCCCCGGTCAGCAGGCTCCCGCCCGAAAACATGGAGATGGACGACTCCGTGATGACATGGTTCTCCGCCCCCAGGGGCCTCACGGTGAAGCTGAGCAGGCGGTAATCCGCGGCTCCTCCCAGGTCCACAAGGGCAAGATACGACGGGTAGAACTCAAGGCCTCCCATTTCAGGGTCCACATACACTTTCTCGTAAGCCCCGGCCGCTATGCACCTCGTCCCTGTCCCCATGGCATCCACCCTCGGGACGCCGGCCCCGAGGACCAGGTCCTTGTCATAGTTGCCCAGATACACCACCTTCGGGGAATAGGACTCGTAGTCGTCCCCGTATCCCCCGGGGACAAAGCAGAGGAACCTGCCGTTGAGGTCGTCGTACATCAGTGCGACATCCTCGTCCGCGGCCCAGTAGGACACATTCTGGAACCCCTGGAAATAACTGATATGAGCTCCGCCTGTGAAATCGAACGGCATTGAAGAATATGTCCCGTAGTACGGGATGGACTCATAGGTCCTGTCCATGCATCTCATGTAGACATTTCCGGACTCCGTACATATCAGGTAATAGGAGCGTTTCCAGGCAAAGCCGCTCATGGAGAAGTCCGCCTCCGGCTCGGCACCGGACTGGAACTCATCCCTCATCCAGCGGTCCTTCATCAGGTTCGAGCCGTCGAGTGTCACGGTGCCGCTGTCCTGGTTGAGGATTATCTTCGGGAGCCCTGACACATAGTTGTTCGGGATAGACCCCAACACATAATAATAGAAAAGACGTTTCGGTCCGGTGCCGAGAGACTCGTCCTCCGGCAGCATCATCTCCTCCAGCCGGTACATCGGGGACAGGGTGGAAGGGGAGATGAAGGACAGGCTGGACTCCCCTCCGTCCTTTTCCGTAAGAATCATCCACCCGCATCCTATCGAACTCTTGGATTCCATGGAATAGCCATCGCTGATATATGTCTCCCCGGTTTCCCTGTTGACAACCTTCAGCACGAGAGAGAACCCTCCGACATCGGAGAATGTGTAGCGTATCCTGTATCCCGTGGCGACCAGCTCCTCGCCTATGAACCACTGGATCTCGAACACCTTGTCGATGTCCTCCTCGTTTGCGAAAGGTTCGGAAAACTCTATCGGGGCGACATATTCCGCCTCCTCCCCGAAAGTGGACGAGAAGCCTTCAGGCACGGACAGGAAGGTAACCTCGTTGGTCTGCCTGTAGTCGTACCGGCTCTTGTCCTCGATGCAGGCCGCCAGCACGACGGCCGCAAAAGCGAGAAGTATCGCTGTCCTTTTCTTCATAGTCATCCTCCTTTCAAATCAGTCAGGTATAGTCTCATACAGAGGCGTGGTGCCGTCTTCAGCGTAATAGCGGTAATTGCCGGAAGCCCACTGGTCCGCCCACCATGCCTTGAACCTGGCCACCTCCTCCTCGAAGGTAATCGTTGTGTAGTCCGCCAGGGAATCGAGGTACCGCCCGAGATAAATGTTGAATACCCTGAACTTCATGTCGGAATAGTCCCCGAGGGCCCGTGTCGTGTTCCACCACGCTGGGGCTGTCCCGGTGAGCCGGTCCTTCACGGAGATCACGGCCTTCAGGTATCCGGAAGGGGCAGCGACGTGCCCGTCCGCCCCGGTCAGGGCGACAGTCAGGGTGTAGTCCGTGGCGAGCAGCTCCTGGCGGCGCCTCACGGTGACCCACAATGTGTCCACGGCCAGCCCTTTCCGGAAGACGGCCTGTCCGGGCAGCACGAAATCCCCCTCCAGGGCCGTAGTCCCTTCCTCGTCCGCCTCCATACGGCAGATGAAGTCGGATTCGGGAAGATAGCCCCATATCCTCATCTCCACCGGGACGGAGACCTCGGTCTCGGCTGTCGTACCTCCGGTAGCGAAATTGTATTCCGCCTTGACGGAGCCGTCCGTCCCCGGGGTGAAGTGCACATAATTGTCCCCGTGGTAGACTTCCAACGTGTCCTCCTTGCATGAAATGGAGGAAATTGCTGCCATAAGGCAGGCCAGACATGCTTTGTATTTCATCTGCTTCATCGGTTAAAACGGGCTTTCACTTGCCGGTACCGGCAATACATACCCAGCCGTCATGTCCTTCACCGCCCCGCTTTCGGAAGCGGACGGGACCTCCCGGATATTCAGGCGCTTGTACATATAGAACATATTCCCCTCGCACAGGAAGTCCTTCCGTGCATCAAGGATTATTTCTTCCATAAGCTGCTCCGCTGTGGAGACAGTAGTCGACAGGGAACGCTGTGCGCCTCTGGCCCTGCGGACCGTCTCAAGATATTCTATTCCCTGCCCCACATTGCCTTCCTCGGCCGACAGTTCGGCAAGGATGTACATTACCTCGCTGAGCCGTACAAGCGGGACCATCGGGTTCTCCACCGAAGTAACCACAGCCTCGGAGGAGGAGTTGTACTTCAGGGTGTACCAGGCCTTCTCGGAAGTGTTTGTCTGGGCTATGGCATAGTCAAGCCGCCAGTCCTCGTAGACCCCGGTATTGTCACTTGCGAACAGGCTTTCTATATTCGCCAGAGGCAGTTTCACACTATTGTCGGCCCCGTAGATCATGGACTCAAAATCCGTGGCGAGGTTGCGGTAATATGCCCCGAAAAGGACGTCGTCGGTCATCTTCGTATGCCGGCTCTCAATCTGGCAGGTGATGTCGTCCTGCGGCGTGAAGCCCACCCACTGGAGGTCCTGGTAATAGGTCGTGTACAGTTCCATCGCCGCGGCCCTCGCTATGGAATGATACTCCTGCCCGGCATACATGCAGACCCTCGCCTTCAGCCCGAGGAGGGCCAGATAGTTGAGCCTCCAGCCACGGAACCAGAAAAACTGCCCGGTGTCGTCGATGAAAGTGCTGCTGTCGAAACGGTATCTCGCATTCATTGAGACGGTAGGGGTCGACATCATGCTGGCATACATCGCTTCCGGATGGAATTCCGTGTCTATGGACCGGAGCAGGGGCTCGGCCTCGGTAATGTCCCTTATCACCTTTTCCAGGAACTGGCGGACTGTCAGCTTTTCCCCGACATCGTGCGAGAACTCTTCCCTGTACGGGAGCCATGTCCCCGAAGGTGAGGCTGCGGGGGACGGGGCGAACAGGCGGAGCAGGTCGAAGTGGAGCATGGCCCTCAAGGCCAGGGCCTCGCCCCTTATCATGTCCCGCTCGTCCTCCCCGTAGGTAAAGGCGCTTGCATCCAGGTCGTAGATATGCTCAAGTATCTTGTTGATGTTGGCTATCATGGAATACTGTGTCTGCCATATTTCCTCGATGACAGGCTGGGTATTCGTGGAGTTGTAGACGAACCCGGAGGCGTCCCGGCACACCGCGAGGGTGTTCTGCCCTATGGAGGAGCCGTCCGCAAGGTATTCCTGGGCGACGGCGCTCAAAAAGCCCCAGGAGAGGTTCTCCCCGTAGACCGCAGGACTCCCCAGTTCAAGGTATATCCCGTTCAGGGCATTCCGGAAACCGTAGCCCGTGGAGAAAAGCTCCTTTTCATCTATGGTGTTCTCCGGAGAGACGTCCAGCCATCCGCAGGAAGCCAGCGTCAGGAGAGAAGCAGATATTGCAGCGAGGCGTTTCATGTTCGTCATTCCTTAAAAAGATATGTTCAAAGAAAAACTGAATGTCCTGGCAAAAGGATAGTCGAGCCCCCTCTCCCTCCTTATGGAGGAAAGGTAGAAAATGTCGTTGGCAACCAGGGAGAGGCGGCACATCGAGATATGGGCCTTCTTCAGGAGTGCGGTCTTGAAGTCATAGCTCAAGGTGACGGAACTGAACTGCAGGGTGTTGTCCTTCTGCACGAAACGGGAAGTGGCCCCGGTCGTTATGTTCCTGTCCCTGATGTCCTTCATGGTGGTGACATCCCCGGGCTTCTGCCATCTGTCGAGAAGCACCCTCCTGTCCACGTTTTCCGACGCCAGGTCCACATTCTCCACGTAGTCCACAAGGGTGCTGTTGTACGCATCCCCTCCGAACCTGTACATGAAGGATGTGAAGAGGGACCACTGCCTGTACGAGGCCGTGAAGCCGAAGGAACCCTGTCCCTTCGGGGCCGTATCACCGATTACGGTCCAGTCTTCGGCAGACCATTCGTCCGTAACTTCCCCGTTCGGCTTCAGGTATATTTCCTTTCCGTTCGACGGGCTTATGCCCAGGGACTTCATTCCTGCGATGGCAGTCATGGAAGCCCCCTCATAATACTTCAGGTAAGGCTTGGAATATGCCTTGTCCGATGTCGAGCCCGGGTCGAAGTCACTGAAAATCTCCTCCACCCTCTTGTTGTATGCCTCCATGGCCTCGGATATCTCCTCGACGGTGTTCCTGTTCCTCGCGAAATTGCCGAAGACGTTGACATACCAGTCCTTGTCCTGGTAGACCCTCACCCTTACATCGATCTCCGTACCCACGTTCCTCACGACACCCATGTTCTCTTTATATGAAGAGAAGCCGGTGGAGGAAGGCAGGGCGAAGTCCGTGATAAGGTCCACCGTCCTCTGGTTGTACATGGAAGCCTTTATGTAGACCCTGTCCTCCCACAGGCCCAGTTCGGCCCCGTAGTCCAGCTGGTAGGTCTTCTCCCATTTAAGGTCCGGGTTCCCCATCTGGGAAAGGAAGACCCCGTATCCGGTAGGGAACCAGGAGCCTGTCTCGAGCTGGTAGAGGTTCCTGGCCGCATATTGCGAGAAGTTGGTCTTCCCGGTAAGCCCGTACGAGCCCCTTATCTTCAGGGTAGAGACCACGTCCTGCCTCTTCATGAAGCCGCAGTTATGCAGGTTCACACCGGCCCCTGCCGCCCAGAACATGGACCAGCGCCTGTCGGAACCGAATTCTGACGAGCCGTCGAGACGTCCGGTAAGGTCGGCGAAAACCATGTTCCTCCACATGTAGTTTCCCGTGAGCAGGAAGCCGGCAAGGTGGGTCTTGCTGTCGTTCACCGTCGGCTTGTCCACTATCTCGGCAGCGTAGTTGGAGGAGGTGAGGTCACCTCCCGGGAATCCGCGGTAATCGGCATATTCCATGCTGCTGCCTGTCATGCGCACATTCGTGGACAGGTTCAGGTTTATGTTGTGGCTCTTCAGTGTCCTGTTGTACATGAGCTGCAGGGTACCGTCAATTATGTGGGAATCGCCGGACGAGGTGCTCTTGTCCCCGTTCATGGCGAGGTTCCCGTTTCCGTAGGAGGCCGACGACGGGTCCTTGAACAGGTCCGAAGTCTCCCTTCGGATTGTTGCCGACATCTGCAGCCTCATCCTCAGGTGATTAGTGATGTCCCAGTTGAAGAGGAGATTGTCCACAATCTCATTGTACCGTGACACGTCGTAGCTCCGGTAATGGGTCATCTCATAGAGAGGGTTCACGAGGGAACCGGAATATCCCCCGAAACTCTCGAGCCTCCGCAGGAAATTTCCGTCAGCGTCATATACCCGCAGGTATGGCTGGAGGTGGGAGTAGTCGCTGAACGAGTTGAAAGGCACGTCGGAACTGCTGCCGAAGGTAAAGGTGACCTTGTTCTTTATCTGGAAACGTCCCACCCTGTAGTCCACATAGAACCCGGCCCCTGTCACGGAACGCATGGACTCCTTCATGACCCCGTTGGTCCTGGAATAGTTAAGCTCCACTCCCCAGCGCACATCATTCTCACCTCCATCGATATAGACCGAATGCCGGTGGTTGAAGGCTGTCCGCAGGCCGAGCGCCAGCCAGTAGGTGTCGACCCCGTTCAGGACATTGTTCAGCCTTGCGTAATAGCTGTTCGTATAGGGGTCCACCCAGGGCGTACTGCTGTCGTACAGTCCGGCAAGCCTCTCCGTCTCAAGCTTCTCGGAGGCGTTCATGAGATTGTAGGAAGTGAGGTCAGGGACCTCCACCGAGAGGTTAGTGTTGTACTGCAGCCGCAGCTTGCCGGCCTCCGGAGCCCGGAGCTCGACCACGATGACACCATTGGCAGCCCTGGAGCCGTACAGTGCCGTAGCTGCCGCGTCCTTCAGGATATTCACGCTGTGTATCCTTGTAGGGTCGAGGTCGTAGATTTTCTCCACATCCACCTCGAAACCGTCGAGTATGAAGATAGGCATGTTGGCGCTTCCCGTAAGGGATTCCCTGGAGATGTCGGAGGCGTCGAGCATGTCGGAAGAGACGCTCGTCATACCCCTGAGCGTCACCTGGGGCATCGAGTTCGGGTTTGACCCGGAGCCTATGTTCTCCATTATCCTGAAGGAGGGGTCGAAGGTCTGTATGGCGGAAATCAGGTTGTTCGGGTTGGCCTTTATTATTTCATCTTTCTTGATTTTGGTGGTATTCCCGGAAAAGCCCTCCTTCCTTATAGGGGCGAAGCCGGTGACAATCACGTCGTCGAGGCTCTCCTTCGCCTCCACCATGGTGACATCCATCTTGACGTGGTCGCGGACCTCTATCCTCCTGGTCTCGTACCCGAGGAAGGAGAAGACCATTGTCCCTCCACCCTCCGGCCGCCTGATGGAGTAGTATCCGTTCTCATCGGTTATTTCCCCGTAGTCGTACCCTTCGAAATACACGCTCACGCCGCAGACCGGTTCCTTCGTTACCCTGTCCGTCACAATCCCGGCCACAAAATCCCGGGAAGACCTCGTGTCCTGGGCGGATGCAGGCATGCAGCATGCCAGGAGGGCGGCCGCTGCCGCAATCCCGAGCAGTGCCCCGGACAGGGGTGGTGGAAATGTTTTCGTTGCCTTCATGTCAGTTCAATATGTCTAAAATCCCTTCGTTCCTGATTATAAGCATCCCGTGGCGGTCTTCCGTTATCCCTTCCTGCAGCCTGTAGGTATAGACAGGAGTGTTCCCTTCCATCCTGGTAGGGAGATAGAGGAAGCGTATATTGCCGCAGCGGCTGCGGAGTGTCTCCCCTGCCTCGATGATGTGGGTGGATATGATGAAGATGCTCTGCCGGATGCCGGAAAAAGCTTCTGTCACGGCAACGGTCGCGTCATAGGCATCCCTGACGTTGGTCCCCCTGAAGAGCTCGTCGAAAATTACGACCATGTTCCTGTACGTCCCCAGGCTCAATGCCACCTTCTTCAGACGCTTCACCTCCGCGTAGAAATGGCTGTAGCCCCTGTTCAGGTTGTCCGGAAGGTTTATGGTCGTGTACATCCCGTCCCTTACCGAGAAGCGCATCGAGGCCGCCGGGACAGGGAAGCCCACATGGGCCAGGAAGACGGCGATGCCGAAAGCCTTCATGAAGGTGGACTTCCCGGCCATGTTGGCCCCGGTGAGGAAGATGACATTGCAGTCCTCCCCGACAGTCATGTCATTGGCCACAGGTGAGGAAAGGGCCGGATGCCTCAAGCCCCTTATATCCATCACGTTCTCCCCGGGAGGAAGGGCCTCGGCCTTTACGAACCCCCTTTCCGAGGCCACCTTCGCGGCAGACATGTACACGTCGAGCCTGTATATGAAATCCAGGACGGACTCCACTTCGGCTACATTCGTGTACCTGAAGAAGTTATCCAGGGAAGCGGTGTCCTGCACCTCGGCAGTAAGCTTCTTCACATCTCCTTCCATGACGCGGGCAAATCCCGGGGACCCGAGTATCTCCAGCACCGGTGCGGAGGACGCCATCACTGCCGGGGGCATATTCCCGGCCAGGGTGTCCAGGAAAAGACGCAAAGCCCGTAAGATGGTGACAAGGGCCGTTATGCCGCCCTGGATCTGCCGGTATTCCGTGTCGGTCTTGAGGAAACGCCGTACCTTCTGGTACATGAGGTCCTGTTCCCCGGAGACCCTGGTCCGGACGTCCCGGTCGGAGAGATAGAACTCCGCGGCATCGAACCAGGAGGCCTTGAACGGGAAGTCTAGGCCGGCCTCGCGGAAGAAGCCGATGACCTCGCTGCGGGAACGGATCTTCTCCACGTCGTCGAGGGGGTTGGTGAACATTTCCTCCAGTATCCTCGCCCCGCCGCGCGTATGGACGGAATTGTATATGCCGAATACGGACACATCCCTGTTGCGCGAGAATATGCCGAGATCGTCAAGTGTCTGCTTGTCAATTATAAAACTCATGGCTTGTCACTCCTCCTTTACAGTCAGCGGGGCTCCTGCTCCCCGGGCTCCGCCTCCAGGGATTCTTCCCGGTATCCCCGTATTATGTCGAGAATTTTCTCGTGCCTTATTATCGTCATCCCGTAGCGGTCGTCGGAAATGCCTTCCTCCAGCCTGTAGGGATAGACCGGCCTGTCCCCGTCGAGGCTTGCAGGGAAATATCTGAAAGTCACGTTGCCGCAACGTTCCGAAAGCTCCCGTCCCGCCTCCACTATATGCGTGGATATGACGTACAGGCATTCCCGGTGCCTGGCGAACGCCTCCGTAACCGCCAGGGTCGCATCGTGTGCATCCTTGACATTGGTTCCCTTGAACAGCTCGTCGAAAACGAGCAGGAGCCTCCTGCCCGAACGGACCTGCTCCGCCAGATGCTTCACCCTCAGGACTTCCGCATAGAAGTGGCTGTACCCGGAGGCGATGTCATCGGCAACGTTTATGGACGTGAACAGGCCTTCCACCGGTGTGAACTCCATCCTTGAAGCCGGGACCGGGAAACCCATCTGGGCAAGATACAGGGCGATGGAGACTGTCTTCATGAAAGTGGACTTCCCCGCCATATTGACCCCTGTCAGGAAGAACACGTTGGAGGAGCTGTCTATGCGGATGTCGTTCGGCACCGCATTCTTCAGGGAAGGATGCCATACCCCGTCAATCTCGAGGAAGCTGTCTTCGCCGGGATGTATGCCGGCAAGGCAGAAACCCTTCTCTTCCGCCACACCTGCTACCGAGAAAAAGACATCCAGCCGGTAGAGAAGGTCGAGCATCCTGCGCACATGGGGATAGAGCCTGACCCGTAAAAGCCTGTCCAGCGCTATCGCCTTCCGGAGGGAACGGTGCCCGCCTTCCTTTTCCGCCGACATGAGCCCGGCCACCTTCCCGCCGAAGATGCCGGACAGTGCCCCGGCATCCTCCTTCACTGGGCTGTCCTCCTCCGAGAGCCTCTCCCACAACGGGACGGTGCCGGAGACTATCGCGGCCAGGGCCGTCATACCGGACTGCATCCTGTCGTACTCCTTGTCCATGACGAACATTCCCCTCACTTTCAGCGCGACCATCTTCAGGGCTGCCGCCAGGAAACTGCGGGAAGAACTGGCGCCAAGGTAAAGCTCGGCAGGCTCCGTCAGGGACTCGTCTACCGGAAGGGTGAAACCTTTCCCGGAATAATACCGGAACTCCCGGCTCCTGGCCCTTATCCCGTCCGCATCCGTAAGCGGATTCCGGAACATTTCCTCCAGGATACGCCGGCCCTGCCTCGTCTTCGTCCTGTCGAATATGTTAATGACAGAATCCTTCCTGAACCGTCCGAGGAGGTTCAGGTCATCGAGCGTCTGTTTATCTGTAATGAAACCCATTGTCAACGGCTTTTTCTCCTTACAAGCACTATGGCACCGCACAGCACCACGGCAAGAGGCAGCACGATATTGAATATCCACTTGACAGGCCTCCTTGCCCCCCTGCCGATATACTTCAGTTCATTGTCAGGCCCGGCATGACGTTCGGCGAAAATCGGGAATTCGCCTTCGCTCAGGTACCTGGACGGCTCCATTATGAGGCAATAGTTGGCTGCATTCACTCCAGACCTGGACAACAGCAGCTCCCCGTTCGCAATCATGTCGGCGTTCCCGAGCACGACTACGCGCTGTCTCTTCCCGCCTGCGGTCCTTTCCATAGCCACGGCCACGGGAGCTTTCTCGAGCAGCCTTTCCCCCTTTTCCGGGTTGAATACCGGCACCGCATCCACGGAACCGGAATACTCCAGTTCATTCCATACCCTGGTGGTGTCCGTGACAAGGGAGTCGGTCGTGGCGAGAGGAGTCACACTGAAGCCTTTCTCCGAGGCCCCATCCGTGAGGATTGCCATGGTCCCGACACCGGCCACCTCCTTCTTCTGGGCTATGTACGGCCCGAATCCCTTCGATACCCCGACCGCTTCCGGCGAAATGTCGCATCTCGAGAGGTCCGGCGCATATATGCTGCTCTGCTGGACAATCACCCCGTCCAGGAATTCCAGCCCGAGCATGTCCATCACAGGCGAAAGCCTGTCCCTGTTATAGTACTTCGCTGCCACGAACAGGTTCCCGCCCCCGGAGACATACTTTTCCAGGGCCTTTATCTCGCTCTCCAGGAACGGCTCCTTCGGGTCGGCTATCATGAGGATGGAAATGTCCTCCGGGACACCTCCTCCGTCAATACTTACCTCTCGGACGTCAAAACCCTGGTTGATAAGGGCGTGCCGGAATGTCTTGCTTTCCGCAAAGGAGAAATAGCCCTTGTCCCCTATGTTGGATATGCTTCTTTCCCCGTGCCCCGCAAGGACCCCGACCACGGGGACGTCTGTGACAAGGCGCTTCATCGCCGCCGTTATCTCCGGCTCGCCCGGATGCTTGTTCTGGTCATCGTACAGGCGGAGCTTGGACATGCTCCCGTCCGCCCGTTCTATCGTCCTCACGAAAGCATAGTCCTCATCCTCCAGACCCACCTTGGCGGCTATCGGGGCTATCTCCTCCGGCGTGAGGAACCTCTTCAGGCTGACCCTCTCGATATCGGCCATTTTCTCTGCCTTTCCCTTCTCGTCCAGTCCCTTGAACTTCTTGTTCTTGTCCAGGGGATAGCTTTCGGAAGCATGCCAGTAATAGACATACTTCATCTTTATTTCCGGCTTGAACCGGGTGTACCATGCGAAACGGTCCACATCACGCGTGTAGTTGCGCGGGAGCCCGTAATAGTGGTCCGGGCCGAGCAGGTTCACATACGTGGTTATGGTGAGCGGGCCGTCCAGCTTCTCCATTACCGCCTGGCTCTCCTCCGTCAGGGTGCAGTCCTTCATCCTCGTGGTGTCCGCATAGACCTTGAACACGGGCATTGAGCTTATGAAGCCTACCGCGCACAGGGCAACAGTCGAGACTACCCACGGCACAGCGTTCCCCAACCTGCCGCGGTCCCTTGCCGCGGACTTGAGGCGGATTACCGTCAGGGTAAGGAAGTATATGGTGACGGCAAGGAAGTATATCAGGTCCTCTGAACATATCATGCCCATTATGAACGTGTCAGCCCTCCCTGCCACGGCTATCCAGTAAGTAATCTCCCTTATGACCGGGATACCCTGCCCCACTGAAGGCATATAATTGATCCCGAACAGGATGGCTATCGTACCTACGGCGGCTATTATCTGGTATCTCGTGACAGAGGACATGAATATCCCTATCGCGGAATATGCAAGGAAGAGCAGATAAAGCCCGAGGAATCCGGAAAGTACCGGACCTATGTCTATAGCCTTGACTGTCACCGAACACAGGATGATGAATATTATGAGGCAGGACATCATGGCAAGGCCGCATACTGCCATGGCAAGGAACTTCCCGTACACCACCTGGTATTCCGACACAGGGGAGGAAAGCAGCAGCTTGTCTGTCCCGGAGGCTTTCTCCCGGCTTATTATCCCCATGGTGAGGAGCGGGACATAAAGGAAAAGCCATCCCTGGACCGACGGATAGATGCCGCTCCACGCATCCATGAATATCTGGCTGGTCACTGCTCCCAGCCCGAACCCGAGGGACCTGTAGCGCAGCAGCATGCTTATCACTTCGGAGAAGGCAACCCCTGCCTGGACGTAGAATATGGCGATGAGAATCCAGGCTATCGGGGAATAGAACAGCTGCCTGAGCTCGTTTTTCGCTATGTTGAATATAGTCTTCATTTCTTCTTATCTTGATTTTCTCCGGGCTATTATTACTGCCGACACCACCAGCATGACGAACGGCATGATGAACACGAGCGACCACCTTGTCAACGGAAGGCTGCCGATTTCCATATCGAAGCCGGTGTCGCTTCCTCCTTTACGGGAGGTGTCGACAGGGTATTTCCCGTCGGTCAGCCACCGGAAGGCCTCATACAGCAGGCTGAAATTGCCGGACCGTACAGCATAACGGTCCCTCATGAGCTCGGCATTGCTGAAACAGTCCGCATCCCCGAGCACCAGTATTTTCTGTACCTTGCCTGTCTGCGGCATCTCCCGCTGCAGGCATACGCCGAGATTCCGGCTTCCGCGCCTTTCCCCGGACAGGGAGTCACATGACGCTTCCCCGTTCTCGAAGTCCGTGGTCTGCAGTTCATTCCACCCTTCAGGGTCGCTGACGAGCATGATATCCGCCCGGATCCCTTCCTGCGGGATGACCTCTATACCGGTAGCACCCGGCATCGTTATCCTGTATTCGTGCCGTTTAAGGATATCCAGCGATGGCATCGTTTCAACTGCAGTGTCCGTCACTCCGGCCAGCACGAGGTCCTGGCGGAAGTCCCCTGCGGGAACCGCTATCCGCGCCCCGTCGAAGCGGACCCCAAGCCCGTCCACTATGCTGTTCAGCACGCCTTCCCGGCCCGGTTCCCCGGCTATCAGCATATTGCCTCCGGCCTGGATATAGTCCCTTATGGCCGACAGTTCTTCCCCGGTATAGGCAGTACGCGGGTCCGCTATGATGAGTATTCCGAGATCGTCAGGAATACCCTCTCCCGGGTTCACCTCCACCACGTCAAAACCGTTGTTTATGAGAGAATGGCGGAAAAATTTTGATGTGGCGAAAGCGTAGTAGTCCCGGTCAGCCTCCCTGTATATGTCCCTTTCACCGTGCCCCGTGACCACACCGGCCTTCACTGGCCCGTCCACCAGCCGCTTGAAGGCGGCGGTTATCTCCTTCTCCTGCGGGAGACGCTGGGAATCGTCGAACACCCGCAGGAAGGTAGTGCTCCCGTCCTTCAGCCTTATCTGGCGGACAAGGCGGTATCCTTCCCCGCTCAAGTCAATCTTCCGTGCAATTTCTTCAGGTGTCTGGAACCTGTCTATATTCATCTCGTACACATCCGCTATCCTCTCGGCCCTCTCCGCGTCCGTGAGGTCAGGGAAGCGTCTCTTCACTGACTTGCTTCCGGAGTCCGCCCAGTAATACTCGTAGCGTATCTTTATATCCGGCTTGAACCTCAGGTACTGGCTGATGTATTCCTTGTCGCTGTTGTAGCGGGACGGGACCCCGAGATAGAAGCCTTCCTCGTCGAGGATATTGCTGTACGTAGTCATCACGACCGGGCCCTTCACCCGGGACATCACGTCCTGGCTCGGCCGGGTAAGAGTCCGTTTCTTCGTCTCTGTGGAGTCATAAAAGCACATCAGGTGCGGATTCGAGGAAATGAAGCCGACGGCTACTGCACACAGCACCACCCCGGCATATCCCGCAGCCCTCATGGCTGCAGGACGGGATTTCCTGCGGTTGGACATACCGAGGACTGTCAAGGCCAGGAACAGAGCGGAGACTGTGATGAAATATATCACGTCCTCACTGCAGATCAGTCCATTGATGAATTCCTCGCAGCGTCCGCTTATGGAAAGCCACCAAGTGATATCCCTTACCCAGGAGATGTCCTGCCACAGCAGCCTGACATAATTGAGGCCGGCGAGCACCGCAAAGGTCGCAAGGGCCGCCACAGCCTGGTATCTTGTCAGGGAAGACATGAAAATCCCTATCGCGGAATATGTACATGAGAGAAGGAAGAGCCCTGCCATCCCCGTAAGGACCAGAGGGACATCCGGATTCCGGATAGCGGCACAACCGAAGACCGCGAACACGGCTACCACCGCCATCATTGCCAGGCAGTACCCTGCCATGGCCAGGAACTTGCCGAGCACTATGCCGGTGTCCGAGACCGGGGAGGAATACAGCAGCTTGACCGTGCCGCTGCCCAGGTCCTTGCTCAACATACCCATGGACACCAGAGGTATAAAGAGGTAGAGCCATGCCTGGACTTTCGGGAAAAGTCCGAGATAATCGGAACAGAACAGGCCTTCGGTGACGAAAGTAAGGCTCGAGCCGGCTTCCTGCCCTTCCACATATATCCGGAAGACATCAGTGAAGAAGAGACCGCACATCACCGAGAAGACGATGAGCATCAGCCATGCCACCGGTGTGCTGAATATCATCTTCAGTTCGGTGCAGGCTATCGAGAATACTGGGTTCTTTTTCATAGGCAGGTCCTCATTGATGGTTGCCGTGGCCCGAGAGCTGGGCGAAGACCTCGTTCATGGAGCTCTTCTCTATCTGGATCCCGGTCAGTTTCCAGCCGTTCTTCACACTCTCCTCCACCATGCGGGCCATTGTCTCCCTGTCCCCGTCGAACCATACCCGGTAGGTGGAGGTGAGGTCCGATATCAGCTTCACGTCGGTGACTCCCGCCACCTTCATTATCTCCTCCTCTCCTGGGGCGTGGCCCAAGGTCATTGTGAACGAGTCCGGCTCAATGTAATTGTCGAACTCGTCTATGGTGCCGCTGAAGACTATGGAACCGTTTTCAATCATCATTATACGGTCGCAGGTCGCCTGGACTTCAGGAAGGATGTGAGTGGAAATGAGAACTGCCTTGTCCGCAGCTATCTCCGCGATAAGGGAACGGACTTCCAGGGTCTGGTTCGGGTCGAGCCCGTTGGTCGGCTCGTCCATCACCACAAGGCGCGGGTTGTGGATTATGGCCTGCGCGATACCTACCCTCTGCTGGTATCCCCCGGAAAGATTCCCTATCAGCCTCCTGCTGAAATGGGAGATCCCGCATTTTTCCTTGACGGACTCGACCGCCTCCCGGATGCTTTCCGGGGCCATCTTCCGGAGCCTTGCTGCATAATGGAGGTATTCGTCTACCGTGAGGTCGTTGTAGAGAGGCGGTTTCTGCGGGAGGAAGCCGATATTGCGTTTCGCCGCCACAGGGTTTTCCCGTATATCGTTCCCTGCAATCAGGACCTTCCCTTCCGTCTGGGAAAGGACTCCGCAGATAATGTTCATGATGGTGGACTTGCCCGCCCCGTTGGAGCCGAGGAGCCCGACAATCCCGGTGCTGTCGATTTCAAAGTTTATGTCCCGCACCGCCCACTGCACACTATACCTGTGCGACAGGTGCTCGACTTTAACAATAGGTTCGTTGTTCATCAGTACAATATATTATTAATTATGTCATTATCCTGAATCCTGGCACGCAGGCAAGACAAAGACAGTAACGAGGCCACCGTCCAAATACAGTATCAAACCACGATTACAGTCCCGGTAATTTGGTAGTAATGTACAGGGACATAGCATACCCCTGGTTCAGATATCCCGTCCCTGTCTATGTCCTTTTAATTATTATGTGCGATTGTAGAAGATTATAATCTCCGGTCTGTAGGCATTAGGCCATGCCTGGGGATAACCGGAAAAATTACGGTTACAAGTTTAGGGAATAAATTCTAGTTTTCCAAATTTCCGTCAGGAAACTTGTACGGAAACTTGTACGGGGAACTTGTGGGGACTTGTACGGGTCAGGATGCAAGATTCAGGGGTGAGGGTGAATGGCCCGAAAGGAAATTTTCCTCTTTGAGAATTGAATATCTGGAACCGGACTCCATCAGGAGTACGGATAAAGAGAGGGGCGAGCCTGACTTTTGACCCGCCCCTTTTCCCCGAATGTAACACGGCAGATTGCCGGCCTTGATATCCCGTCCTCCGGTATTGTCCCGTATCAGATGGACAGCACGTTCAGTACGTTTATGAGTTCCTTGTCGATCGGCTTGTCCTTCTTGACAGCCTTCGAGAAAGGCACATATACCACCTGGTCATTGGAGATACCGACCATGATGTTCCTCTGGCCCTCGAGAAGGGCCTCTATGCTTGCAGCCCCGAGACGGCTGGCGAGTATGCGGTCGAATGCGCTCGGCTTGCCCCCGCGCTGCAGATGGCCGAGGATGGTAACGCGCACGTCGTACTGCGGATATTCGTTCCGCACCCTTTCCGCATAGTGCATGGCTCCGCCGACCCCGTCCTTCGAGGCCTCGGAAACTATCACGATGCTGCTGTTCTTGCTCTTGCGTACTCCCCTGCTGATGAACTGCTCGAGCTGGTCGATGTCGGTCTGGTCTTCAGGGATTATAGCCGCCTCCGCTCCTGCGGCAATGGCACTGTTCTGCGCGAGGAAGCCGGCATCCCGGCCCATGACCTCGACGAAGAATATCCTGTCGTGGGATGTGGCCGTATCCCTGATCTTGTCCACGCATTCCACTATGGTATTAAGGGCGGTATCGTACCCGATGGTGGAGTCCGTACCGTAGAGGTCGTTGTCAATGGTACCTGGCAGGCCGATGCACGGGATGTCGTGCTCCTGGGCAAGGATCTGGGCTCCTGAAAGGGAGCCGTTGCCTCCGATGACTATGAGGGCGTCGATACCGTTGGCCACAAGGTTCTCATACGCCTTGGCCCTTCCTTCCTCTGTCATGAATTCTTCGGACCTGGCAGTCTTCAGAATAGTTCCGCCCCGCTGTATGGTATTGCTGACGCTCTCTGTCGTAAGATCCTTTATCTCGTTGTGGATAAGTCCTTCATATCCTCTGTAGATACCTTTGACCTTCCATCCGTTGTATATCGCGCCACGGGTCACCGCCCTGATGGCCGCATTCATCCCTGGGGCATCGCCACCGGATGTCAGAACCCCGATTGTTGAAATTTTCTTTGCCATATTAACCTTTTATTTTATACTTCGTATACAATAAACGCTGCGCCTCGGCATAGCCAGAATGAATTCTGCCTCTGCTCTCGGCTTGCAGTTTATTTTACGTCAGTTGAGCTGAAGCCCGGCGGCCTTCGGCAAAAGCCGTTCCATAACCGTCCCCCAGGCCCGCTGTCAACAGATTTTCTTGCCGGTTCAATACCGTTCCATCTCACGCCTCAAGTCTTTCTCCTTGATGGACTGTCGTTTGTCGTACTCTTTCTTTCCTCTCGCGAGAGCTATGAGCAGTTTCGCATATCCGTTCTCCGCGACAAAAAGCTTCACCGCCACTATTGTCAGGCCTTTCTCCTTGACAGCCCTCTGCAGCTTCGCCAGTTCCTTCCTCTTCAGGAGGAGCTTCCTGTCCCTTCTCGGGTCGTGCCGCCCCCAGCTGCCCCAATGGTATTCGGCGACATTCATGTTCTTTACATACAGTTCGCCGTTGTTGAAATAGCAGAAACCGTCCACAAGGGAAGCCTTCCCGGCCCGGATAGACTTGATCTCGGTACCGGTGAGCACTATCCCGGCCACGTACGTCTCGATGAACTCATAGTCGAACGACGCGCGCCTGTTCTTTATCTCCACTTTGCTCCTGGCTTTCGGCATGACTCTTTCGGTTTTCAAATTCTGCAAATATAGAAACATTTTCCTGAAATTTTCAGATATGGATTTTAAGAATTAATTTCGGGAAAATTTTCATACGATGGGAAGGAAAAAGGATACGGGTCCGGGTGTGCCTCCGATGGCGGAGCTGCCGGAAGTTGAAGAAATAGATATGGAAGACATTGTCCGGCAATACTATGCCGGTCGGTATGACCTTATCTGCATACTCGGGCCGACAGCTTCGGGGAAAACCGGATATGCCGTACGTACAGCCATGAAAATCAAGGAAATGACAGACAAGGGCATTATTCCGGAAGGAAGCCGTGGAGAGATCATTTCGGCGGATTCGAGACAGGTCTACAGGGGGATGGACATCGGCACCGGGAAAGACCTGCGCGAATATGGAGACGTGGCATACCATCTGATTGACATCGCGGAAGCAGGCAGCAAATATAATATATATGAGTACCAGCGCGACTTCGAGAAAGCGTGGACAGAAGTCCGGAAAAGAGGCAATGTGCCTATACTTTGCGGAGGATCAGGACTTTACATCGAGGCTGCGACACGTGGTTATTCCCTTCCGGACGTTCCGGCGGACCCGGAACTGAGGGCCGTGCTCGAGAAGGAGGATACCGGAACGCTGGTCCGCAGGCTCGCCTCCATGAAAAAGCCGCACAACTCGACCGACTACGACACGAGGAAACGGCTGATCAGGGCCATAGAGATAGCCGTCTACGAGGCGGAACATCCCGTAAACCGTACGGAAAGCCTTCCGAAAAGCACATATTACATAGGGACTCTCGTAAGCAGGGAGGAGAGGAACAGACGTATCGA
This sequence comes from uncultured Bacteroidales bacterium, assembly GCA_944326325.1. Classification (GTDB taxonomy): domain Bacteria; phylum Bacteroidota; class Bacteroidia; order Bacteroidales; family UBA932; genus Cryptobacteroides. Next base: position 15,336 of record CALVDQ010000020.1, on the reverse strand, counting down.
CAGCAGGCTGGAAGCACGGCTTGAAGAAGGCATGGTGGACGAGGTGCGGAAACTCCTTGGCAGCGGGCTGAAGGCTGAGGACCTCATCTATTACGGGCTTGAATACAAGTTTGTGACACTGTACCTTACCGGGGTGCTGGACTACGGGGAGATGAAAAAACTGCTGGCCATAGCCATACACCAGTTCGCGAAAAGACAGATGACCTGGTTCCGGGGAATGGAACGGAAAGGGATAAGGATACACTGGGTGCAGGTTTAGGCCGGCTCTGAGGCGAAGGCAGAACGGCACCGGGATGCCCGGCCGGAGAAAAAGGGGCTGGAGATGTACCGGATGAAACTATTTTTTGTATCTTCGTGGAGTTGAACAGGTTCGGAAAGACCTCAAGGACAGAGAATAATACAACCAACAACAATATTATGCTTAAAGTCAATTTAGGAGGCTGCAGCTCCTTCATCAAAGATGCAGATTACAGGAAATACGTGGAAAAGGCGCTCGCCGCATTCGACGTACTCGAAAGCGAGACAGGCGCAGGCAACGATTTCCTTGGCTGGAAACACCTGCCTACCGCTACGCCGGAATCCCTCATCACCGATTGTGAGGCCATAAGGGACTCATGGAAAGAAAAAGGTGTGAACCTGGTGATTGTCATAGGTATCGGAGGGTCGTACCTCGGTGCGAAATGCGCAATTGAGGCTCTCTCCCACTCGTTTGCCAGACAGCTTGCTTCCGCAAAGGATTCCATGGAGATCGTCTTTGCCGGACAGAACCTTTCCGAAGAATACCTGAGCGAACTCATGGACCTTGCGAAGGAACGCAACATCGCCGCAGTGGTGATATCCAAGTCGGGCACCACAACAGAGCCTGCGGTAGCGTTCAGGCAGATAAGGAACTATATCGAGGAGACCTACGGCAAGGCAGAGGCTGTAGAAAGGATAGTAGCCGTCACCGATGCACGCAAAGGCGCACTGAAGTCGCTTGCCACACAGGAAGGCTACAGGACATTCGTCATTGAAGACAATGTGGGAGGACGTTTTTCCGTACTCACACCTGTAGGCATCCTTCCTATCGTGCTGGCCGGATTCGACATCAGGATGATGCTCAAAGGTGCGGCCGAGATGGAGGAGACCTCGGCAGTGCGCTCCGCAGAAAATCCTGCCATACAGTATGCCGCAATGAGGAACCTTCTCTACGATTCCGGAAAGAAAATCGAAATCCTCGTCTCCTACAATCCGAAGCTCCAATACCTGGGAGAATGGTGGAAACAGCTTTACGGTGAGTCGGAAGGCAAGGACGGCAAAGGGATTTTCCCGGCTTCAGTCAACTTCACCACCGACCTCCACTCCATGGGCCAGTATATCCAGGACGGGGAGCGCATCCTCATGGAGACCGTGGTTTCCGTGGAAAGCAGCAACCGTTCCATGGCCATAGTGAACGACCCGCAGAACCTCGACGGGCTCAATTTCCTGACAGGCAAGCAGCTGGAACACTGCAACGCCATGGCTGAACTCGGCACGAAACTCGCCCATATAGACGGTGGAGTACCGCAGCTGTCGGTAAGCATAGAAAGGATCAACGAGTACAATCTCGGCGCCCTGTTCTATTTCTTCGAGAAAGCCTGCGGAATAAGCGCCTACATCCTCGGCGTCAATCCGTTCAACCAGCCGGGCGTAGAGGCCTACAAGAAGAATATGTTCGCCCTTCTCGGCAAACCGGGTTATGAAGCCCAGGCGAACGAACTGAAAAAGAGGCTGTAGCGATCGGCTGCACATAAAATCGAAAGGGTGAGACGGTTCCGTCTCACCCTTTAAATTATATCCTGCATGCAGATCCGGCGGGAATTACTCGCGGATAGCGGCTATACCAGGAAGTTCCTTTCCTTCAAGGTACTCGAGCATGGCGCCGCCGCCCGTAGAGACGTAACTTACCTTCTTGGCATACCCCATCTGGGTCACTGCAGCCACGGAGTCACCGCCTCCCACAAGGGTGAACGCGCCGTTCTCGGTAGCTTTGGCAAGCATCTCGGCCACCTTGTTGGTACCCTTTGCGAATGCAGGTATCTCGAACACGCCTACAGGTCCGTTCCAGAGGATTGTCTTTGACTTCATGATGACATCCTCCCATGCCGCGAGAGTGCTCGGAGCGGCGTCTACGCCCTCCCAGTTGTCAGGAATCTCGTCATTGCGGCATATCTTGGTGTTGGCGTCGTTTGAGAACGCGTCCGCGATGACCACTTCCTTTGAAAGATAAAGTTTCACACCCTTTTCCTCAGCCTTCTTGATAGTGTCAAGTGCAAGCTGCTGCTGGTCATCCTCGCAAAGGGAATTTCCGATCTTGCCACCCTGGGCCTTGATGAAAGTATATACCATTCCTCCGCCGATGATCATATTGTCCACTACATCGAAAAGGTGCTCGATGATAGCGATCTTTGACGATACCTTGGCACCGCCGATGATGGCAGTCACAGGATGCTCCGGAGTCTTGAGTACACGGTCGATCGCCTTGATCTCGCCTTCCATCACGTAGCCGAACATCTTGTCATTCGGGAAATACTTGGCTATGAGCGCAGTGGAGGCATGGGCACGGTGAGCTGTACCGAAAGCGTCGTTGATATAGCAGTCTGCATAGGAAGCAAGCTTCTCCACGAACTTCTTCTGGCTCTCTTTCACTGCAGCCTTTGCAGCCTTCTTCTCCTCGTCGGTAGCATCCTCGGCAAGGCCTCTCGGCTTTCCTTCCTCTTCAGCATAGAAACGCAGGTTCTCAAGGACAAGCACTTCACCCGGCTTGAGTGCTGCCACCTTGTCGTCAGCGGCCATGCAGTCGTCAGCGAACTTCACAGGCACTCCGAGAAGTTCCTCCACCCTGCCGAGAATGTGCTTGAGCGAGAATTTCTCGGTAACTCCCTTAGGACGTCCGAGATGGGACATTATAATAAGGGAACCTCCCTTTTCAAGCACCTTCTTCAGTGTAGGGATGGCGGCCCTGATCCTGGTGTCGTCGGTGATTTCGAACTTTTCGTTGAGCGGAACATTGAAATCCACCCTTACGATGGCTTTCTTGCCTGAAAAATCGTAAGTATCAATACTCTGTTGCATATAAAATTAAATTAAAACCTTGTTTGGACAAATCCTTTTCGTCACATCCTTGCAAAAATAACAATTTTCGGGGAAATAAAATAATTTTCTGATATATGCCAGAGTTACAGGGTCAACGGACAGGCGCGACAGCATGCCTGTATCCGTCAGTCTTGTTCCAGTCACCTCTTGTGAAGTCAGGGAATTCCACAGGCATATTCCCGTTTTCAATAGATGCGGCGGAAAGATCGCCTATGCAGGACCATTCCGCGGCATCATATACATCCTGGTCAAGCGGAAGGCCGTTCCTCAGGCAGTATACCAGACGGTAGTCCATGATGAAATCCATTCCTCCGTGGCCTCCGACCTCGCGGGCCTTGGCCTCGATTTCGGCGGTTATCGGGTGCCTGTATTTCTCCATAAGCATTTTCCTTGTCTCTTCCGACACGAAACTGTGTCCCGAAAGGTCCTCATGATCGGCAAGACCGAATTTTTCCGGGTCAGTATCGCTGAAAGCAAAGCCTTCCGATGGATATTTGTTGGCGAAACCCTTTGTTCCCGTGACCTGATACTCCCTGCTGTATGGCCGAGGGGTATAGACATTGTGCTGCAACAGGATAGAACGCCCCCGGGCTGTCTGTATCATAGTTACGGTATGGTCCCCGTTCGCGAAGGTGCCGGCATCCATGAGTTTCTTCGCTGTTGCCGCCCCGTTTACCGATACGGTCTCCATCGAGACAAGCCTTGTCATCCTGTCGCCTCTGTGGATATCCAGCACCTGGCAGGCAGGCCCGAGCCCGTGCGTGGCGTAGACATCCCCTTTATGCTCCTGGTTGAAGGCAAGACGCCAGTTGCCCTGGTAACGGTCCCAGAATTCGTCGAGATTATGGATGTAACCGCCCTCGACGTGGAGAATCTCCCCGAACAGACCCTGCTGCGCCATGTTAAGGACAGTCATTTCAAAAAAGTCATAGACACAGTTCTCCAGCATCATACAGTGTCTCTGCGTCTGCTCGGCCACGTCCACAAGCTCCCAGCATTCCTTTACGGAAGTCGCTGCAGGCACCTCTATGGCCACGTGTTTTCCGTGCCGCATCGCATATACCGCCATTTCAACGTGTTTCTGCCATCCGGTACAGATGTACACCAGATCTATGTCATTCCTTTCACATAAAGCCTTCCAGCCGTCTTCCCCGCTGTATTCCGCCGCTTCCGGCCACCCTCTGTCCGCAAGTATCTTCCGTGCCGTCGCTACCCTGTCAGGAAGGAGGTCGCACAATGCCTTGATTTCAACCCCGTCAAGGTATGTAAACCGTTTGACTGCACCCGGTCCTCTCATACCGAGTCCGATGAATCCTACCCTGACAGTATCCAGAGGCTCAGTCCTCAGTCCGAGCACCGATTTCTGGCCTTCGGCACGTTCAGGGACATCGAAGACTATCGTATTGTCTACTATCCTGTAGCCGTTTCCGGATCCGGCGCAGCCGGAAAACACAAGCAGCACGGCTCCGATCAGATAAAAAAGAATCTTTTTCATTGTTCCGGTTATTAAAATATGGCGGCATCAAATATCCGGAATAAATATTTAAAAATCAAATAAAATACCGCCGGACAAAGCCGGACAAAGATGAAAATCACGGACCGGAGTGTCATTCGGACAGGGTATGGACCGGACCGACAGATTTTTCCATCCAGATCAGGTTGTACCAATGCCCGAACTTGAAACCGCATTTATGGAATTCTCCGCATTTGCGGAATCCGAGCCTGCCGTGGAACATTTCACTGTCTCCGGTAATAAAAGGATCATCTTCCGAAACCGGGGATGCGATACTTGCGAACATATTCCGTATTCCCATCTGTCTCAATTCGTTTTCCAGGGCTTCGTACAATTTCCTGCCGTATCCGCATCTTCTTGCATCCCTGGCTATGTAAATCGAAACCTCGCAAGACCACGCAAAAGCGGCACGTACACCCAAGGGGCCGGCATAGGCGTAGCCGCGGATTTTCCCGCCGCTTTCCACGACAAGATACGGATATTTCCTGACAGTATTCTCTATCCTGGACCTGAACTCCTGTACGGAAGGGGTGACATACTCGAATGAGACCGCCGTATTTTCCACATAATGGGAATATATGGCTACAAGACTTTCCGCATCATCCGGTCCGGCCTTCCTTACAATGGTCTCGTTGTCTTCCATCGGCTTTCCGTGCTTCCGGTCCCCCTAAAGAAGTTCCTTTATCGCGTTCTCAAGGGTCTCACCGTGCATATTCACCAAGGCGATTTTCCCGTCAGGGCCTATCAGGACAATGAAAGGGATGGCCTGAATTGCATAAGACGTGGCAGCTTCTCCCTTGAAACCCTTCAGGTCTGACCACTGCGGCCATGGCATCTGCTCCATCTCCATCGCTTTCTTCCATGCAGCCTCTCCGGTATCCAATGACACACTGATGACGTCCAGCCCGGCATCATGATATTTTTCGTAAAGCTGCTTTATGGCAGGAATTTCAGCCCTGCACGGCCTGCACCACGATGCCCAGAAATCCACAAGAAGAACCCTGCCCGGCCTGACTGCATCCGAAAGCCTTACAGGTTGTCCTGAATCGGTCGTGGAACCGAAATCGATGTAATCTTTCCCTTTTGCCACGGCTTTTCTGGCCTTGTCCGTGTCTTCCATGCTCCTGCGCATACTTTCCTGCTTCTCTTTCCATGCCTGTGCATACTCCGGCTTCATGGTTCCGTTTATCTCCTCGAACAAAGACTCGGAATAGAATTCGGGCGTGCGGCCGTAGAACAGGGCGGCACCTGCAGGAGTCCCGGCATATTTCCTGACAAACTCAATATACTGAGGCCTGGCCTGTCTGTAGAACACTTCTATGGAATCGGACAGGGATGTCCGTTCGCGGTAAGCCATTGACCTGGCATGGGCCTCCCTGTGCGGTTTCAAAACCAGTCTCTCGAAATCGTCATTGATACTGTTTCCGCCTGCCGTTATACCGTCCGGAGTATATTTTATCCGGATATCTCCCGGGCTGGCTATGCAGTCCGCCGGCAGAAGGTCGTAATATTCCGTGTAATGATCCGACCTGACTTTCGGTTCAAGCTCGAACGTTACCAGACAAGGTTCCCCGACATCCTCCAGGACGAAAGAATATACGCCGTTCTCGATTACCGTACTGTCCAGAATGACATTCTTCCCGGCATCAGCAGGATATTGCCTTGTCATATATACTTTCACTCCGTCATATTCTCCGGAGCCGGTGTCGGCTGTCACCGAAAATGTCCTTGAACATGAAACGACGGCCAGAAGTGCGGCAGACATCGCCGCAACCATGATTTTTTTCATAATATCCATAATAATCTTTACCATTTCCTTATTTTATTCCGAGTATTCCGTCATATTCGTCACCGGAAAGCAGTCCGAGAGCCTTGACGACGGCAGGATTCGCAGTATTCAGGATCCGGTAGTAGATGTCATGGTCATCCGGATAGAGTTCCCTCGCGAGCAGGGCTTTCAGCTGGGTCTTTATGGCGTATGCGCTTCTGTCGCATTCTTCCCGGTCGAACGGCAGGCCGGAAGCCACGGCCTTGTCAGTCAGTTCCCTGAACATTTCGTCTTCGTCGGTGAATTTCCGGAAATACGCCTCAGAAGTCCGGTATTTCTTCTTCAGCATATCCCCGTTCTCCCGGAGATATGAGGACACCTCTGACTTCTGCATGCCGTTGAAGGAGACATTGTAGTACCATTGTGTCATGAAGACGGTATCGCGTGGAACATACACATCGGCTTCTATGCCTCCGCGTGATTTCAGAAGTCTTCCGTTGGTCAGGGACCGGAATGTCCCGGCCGTATCCGCAAATACCTTCCCGTACCCTTCGTATGGTTTCTGTATGGTCATGCCGCATGGCGTAAGATATCTGGCGACCGTAAGTCTCAATGCGGACCCGTCCTTGAACGGCAGAGTCTCCTGTATCAGTCCTTTGCCGAAAGTCGTGGAACCCACAATGACAGCCCTGTCCCAGTCCCTCAATGCTCCGGCCAGTATCTCGGCGGCCGACATGGTCTGTCCGTTAGTGAGCAGGACCACGCGGCCCGTCTCGAAACATCCGTCGACTTGAGTGCAGGCCGACTCCGTAGGTATGTGCGCCCCGGAAGTCGTGACTATTGTCCTGTTGCCTCCGAGCAGTTCGTCAGCAATGGCAATGGCGGACTCCATAAACCCACCGGGATTGCCCTGGATATCCAGGATCAGATTCTTCATCCCCTGTTTTCCAAGCTTGCCGACTGCCTGTCTGAACTCTTCGGGAGATGACTCTGCAAACATTGTAAGCCGGATATAGCCTGTCCTGGCATCGGCCATATATGCGGTCTGTACCGTTTTGCCGGATGCCGGGCCGGAATCCGCCCCCGAAGCCGTAGGTCCGAGCAGCGCCGCCTCGTTCGCCCTGGCTTCCTCCGGAGTCAGGTAGGCGGAAAACGGATCCAGGGTGCTGACTGTCCTGGCTATCACATCATTCACGAAAGATGCCTTGTCCACCGTGTCCACGTACATGTTCATGATTGCGTACATGGTCATGTTCAGTTTTTCTTCAGGCGTGTCCTGCGCTTTCAGAGGCAGGAAGACTGCGGTTGCCAACCCTATGGCTGACATGATGTATCTTTTCGGTTTCATCAGTTCGGTCGTATTTCGTTATTCTGCCTTGAGTATCTCTATCACAGCGGAGATTTCATCCATCAGACCGCTCGGGCTTCCTCCGTAGCCTTCGGCGATATATCGGATCCTTCCGTCCTTAAGTACCGCCTTCTGAGGAATGCCGGATGTGCCTTTGATAATGCTCCGGTACACCTTGTCATGACCTTCGCTGCCTTCACGGTTTTCATCGAACAGGACGGTCATATTGCGGTAGCCTCCCCTTTTCCACACGTTCCTGACCCTTTTCCTGTCGGGTTCGTCCTGTGTGCAGATGAAATAGAAATGCACATTACGGTCATCCGCATATTTGTCAACGGCAAGCTGCATCCCTTCGAGGGCTGCGATGCATGGAGCGCACCATGTGGCCCAGAAATCCAGGACAACGATATCGTCCGGCCCGAACCCCGCAGACTCCACCTTTTTGCCTCCGATACTTGTCAGCGAGAAATTTTCGTAAGGCACGTCGACCATCCCGGCCATCACGTCATTCCTGAGATTTTCCCTGGCAGTCTCGGTTTTCAGTGATTCATAATAGGCATCGAATGTCCCGGCAGGCTTTTCATCAAGGGAATTGTAATGATTCCTGAGCATCGAGAACAGTTCCGGCGTGAGCCTTCCTACGGCTGTGGCCCCAAGCAGTGCGGTTACGGCATCGTCATGTCTGCCGAGTTCCTCCAGGGCCTTTATATAGGATTCATTTCCGTCAGCGTACTGGTTGTACCTGACTGCAGCGTCTGCCCTGTCCATGCATTCTACGGCTTCGGCAGGACGGCCGCTTCTCTGCAGTATTTCGGTCTCGACCGCAAGATAATAGTCCATGGAACCGTCAGCAGGCATGATCTTGCCTCCGCCGTACATATCCGGATTGCAATCCTTTTTCTCCCACATGTTCCGGATGATGTCTTCCGATATGTCCACGTATTCTTTCGGATCTATGGGTGCCTTCATGATAAGGAACATCGGACCGTGCGAATACAGGTCAGCCAGCATCGAATATGTCATTTCCGGCAGGACCTGACGCAATTTGTCCCATAACCCTTTCTGATACAGGAACTGGGAATAGCTGCGGTAGAAATTCATATAGACGAAGCCCGATCCGTCCGGAGCCTCAAGCCATCCGGATATGGGGAAATCCCGTCTGAAGGCATCACACCTTGCCATATACTCCACAGAATCCGCGGCACCGTTCACGGATTCGGCAGAAAGCCTTCTGGCGAAAGCCCCCCTGGGATACTTCTCGAGAAGCTCTGACTTCAGAAATTCGGCCCTTACGGTGTCCTTGTCACCGTAAAGAGCCGAAAAATAGTCTGCAGCAAGTTTCTCTTCCTCCGATTTCTCTTCATTCTGTGCCATAAGAGGGCAGACAGCCCAGACTAATGACAACGCCAATACTGCAATTTTCTTCATTGTGTCTATAAAATTTACTCGGTAGCTATAAATCTTAAGTCAATATCGTAATTATCCTTGTAGTAATCCAGAATGATATTCCATTTTGTCGCTACGGCATCGTATTTCAGGAACTCCGCTACAGTCTCATCCGTAGCATTGAAGATCTGGGATATGTAATAATCGAAATCATTCGAACTAGGATCAAAATATCCGGATGTCCACTGCCCGGAGTAGGTCAGAAGTTCGTTATACGGGGAATACGGATTTGCATATTTCGGGATAAAGCCCCTTGTACGCAATTCTTCTATGTCCTCCGGAGGGAACGCCGACGTCATGGTCTCGGGATCGTAGACTATCTCCACATCCGGTTCATTGGTGTAATCGGATATGGTATAGAATTCTTCAGGCGTGCCAAGCAGACCCCGTGATATCCAGCTTTGGAACAATTCACTGACAAGGGCTCTCTTTTTGGTCCTTTTGGTATCTTCATCATAGGATGCGACCTGGCTCATGCCGGAAATGATTATGGCATTGTCATCGACCATATAATAGTCCATATAATAGTTCGGAGAGACACCGCTGCTGCCCCAATCCCTGTAATAATAATACTCTTCCACAAGATAAACCCTGAAAGGTATTCCTCCGCTCTGGAGAAACTCGTCGGAAAAATAATGCCACCAGATGTCATCAAGATAGTCGAGCATGTCTCCGACATACTGTGGATCCCCTTCCACGAAACGGTATACCACACCTCCGCTGGAAACCGTTCCGGCGATCTGTTTCCAATAGACATCCGTTGAGTCTACGTCATAAAGCACGTACGAACTCCATTTTTCGTAAATATCCATTATCCTGGCATTGTCCTCGTCCGAGGCACCGGTCTGGGGAAGGTCATATCCTGCGTTGATAGTTACCGGGTCGCCGATAGGAACATCCTTGCTGCAGGATGACATCGAAAAAGCCGCAGTCAGGCAGACAAACGCTGCCGTAATGCCATATATAATATTAAATATTTTCATCTTTTCCACTTTTAATTATTCAATGACAGGGTCACCGGTACGTGTACCGCTGTTCCGGCTTTCATTCTGTATGAGGGCGCTGTTCTGGTCAAAAAGACAGTTCGGCAAAGGGATAGTGTACATAGGGTCGTTATGTCTCAAAGTGTAGACATAGGACTGGCCGCCCTGTTCCGCCCTGTAGACATGAGTGATTTCGGGCATACCCTGCCTGCGCAGGTCGAACCACCTGTGGCCCTCGTAGCATAGTTCCTTGCGTCTTTCCGTCCTGATGGCATTGAGAAGGTCTTCACCGGCGAGAGTCTCATCGACATATCCGGTTATCCTGGTGGCACGGAAGTCGTTGAGGGCTGCAAGCGCATCGGATTCGTTGCCCAGGAGGGCATTTGCCTCCATCGCATTGAGGACGGCCTCCGAAGTCCGGATATTCTGGCAAAGCTGCAATGAACCGTAAGGTTTGGTGATGATGTAGTCACTGTTGTCATAATCGGTTCCTTCCGCGACGAAATCCGCGTTGCCAAGTTTGAACATGGTGTACCGGATATCGTTTTCCTTGTCCCACAATGCCTGGAATTCATCATGCATGGCAAGCTTGTATCCGACATTGTCCACCCTCGGAGAAGGTCCGAACAGCCACAGCACTTCAGGATTGGTGTAGTCAAGCGGATTGTAGTCACTCCCGGAAGCATCCGCCGGATTGAATTCGGTAGTCAGATTCATCACCCTGATGCCGTAGTCCATTGCCTTTTCCACCTCGTCTATACATTCCTGATACCTTTCCATATACAGGAAGACCCGAGACAGCAGGATATGTATGGCAGGCTGGTTGATCCTGTAATTGCCCGCTATGTACGGAAGAGGGTCCATCAGTCTGGCAGCCTCCTGCAGATCCGGGACAAGGACGTTCTCGTAGACCTCGGCGACGGTAGCCCTGGCGATAGGCTCATTGCTGAGGTTGGAATCCAGTTTCAATGGCACGCCGAGGGCTTCCTTATTATAATTGTAAGGCTCCCCGTATATGTTCACCAGCTGGAAGTAAAGCAGGGCGCGTACTGCCAGGGCTTCCGCCTTGACCCTGTCTCTCTGGTCATCGGTACCGATGGCCTCGTCAATAAGGTCGAGGACAGCGTTGCATCCCTTTATTTTCTGATAGAACTGATAGTAGACGGTCTCAGAAGCGTTTTCATTGATGCGTTCCTGATATCCGTTGAAATCCGACATGTCAGGCTGCCACTGATAGTAAGGGGAAACGGTGACTGTCTGTTCATTGCCGGCATACGCATCCGGTTCAAACACAGTCGTCACATAGGCATTGTCCTCCTGGCTCCACCCGTACATCTTCTTTATCAGATTCAGCATCTGGGCACAGTCATCATCCAGATATGACAGGAAAGATATGTCCGGGCCCGAATTGTCCGGATAACCGGACCCGATGAGAAGCTCTGAAAAATCCTCCGTCGTCTGCGGGATCATTTCGCTCTGGGACTCCTCCTTGAGGAAACCGCAGCCGCCGGCAAGAAGGATTCCGGAAATTGCCGATACTGTATAGAATATTGTCTTTTTCATTTTTTTCATCTTTAGATCATCAGAAACTGAGGTTCAACGAAATGGAAAAAGTACGGCGCGTAGGCCAGGACATCGTCTCCGGGTCGCGGCCTTCCCATCTGTCATCGAATGCAATGACGAACGGATTGGTCAGAGTGGCCGAGACGTACGCATTTATTATTCCGAGCCTGTTTATGAATTCTTTCGGAAGGTCATACTGCAGGGAAATGGAGCGGCAGCGGATGAAATCCGTACTGGCTATCCTTGCCGTCGACTGGTTGTACATCTGATAGATGGAACTGTTTATGTAGGACGATCCGTCATCCCCATAATACAAATCCATATACAGATTGTTCTGGCTCATGTTGCCTCCCGGGATGGCCGGAATGTCAGTATAAAGTTCGTCTCCAGGCTGTCTCCAGCGGTCGAACATATAGCGAGGCACGTTGACCTCCGGTCTCGGCATTCCGCTGGTGGCATAGAAAGACGGCAGCCAGCCCTGGGCACCGAGCGAGATGGCGAATGCGGCACGAAGATGGAAACTCTTGTACCTGACCGAGGTGTTGATACCGCCGTAGATGTCCGGCTGGGTGCATCCGGCCTTCACCAGGTAGTCTTTGAAATCGGCAGGGACTTCATCCATATTGTTGAACGTCGGATAGCCCGTTTCGTGGTCAAGCCCCGCAAAATCGTATGCCCAGAAAGTTCCGTAAGCCTCTCCCGGTACTATTGCAGCTCCGCTCAGATAGTCTTCCGGAGAGTTGATACGGTTGTTGTTCTCGACCGTATTGCGCTCCCGGCTCGTATTGAACGAAAGCGACCATGTCCAGTTCTCGGTACGTATCGGAGTAGCGCTGATGATGAATTCATATCCCCTGTTCTTCATTATGGAACCGTCGATATAGGCGTTGACATCACCGTACTCTACAGGAATATCATGGGAGGAAAGTACCGAAGAGCGCTTGTCGTAATAGTTGAAGTCCGCGCTCAGCCTTCCCTTGAAGAAGGAGAAGGAGACTCCGGCATTCCAGTCACGGGTCTTCTCCCATCCGAGATCCGGATAAGGAAGCGACTGTATCGTCAGATAATACTGATGGAACAGGTCGTGGAGACCTCCGTCCTGGGCTATCAGATACGGAGATACCGCAGTCACGGCATTTCCCCTCCATCCGTACGAGAACGACAGGTCAAACATATCGTACCAGTTCTGGGCGAAATCCATGAACGGCTCTTCTCCGATCCTCCATTTTCCTCCCAGGGAGAAAGTCGGGTTGAACCGCTTGTTCTGATCCTGTCCGAACCTGTTCGAAGCGTCCAGACGGGCATTCATGTTCACCACATACCTGTCGTCATAGCTGTAGACTGCAGTGAAATATTCGCTGAGCTGGTTGGAAATGGTGTTAACAACGCTGGACCCGTTCTTCATGTCCTCGTGCAGGGTGGTCTCCATTGTATTGGCTCCTGATACAGGTGTAATGGAAGTAGGGACAGTGGCATAGGTTTCACCTCTGAAACGGAGATATCCGTACCTCATGTTGGTGAACCCGTCAACCTTGTTCGAAGTCATCTGGAAGCCGAGGTTCATGGTAAGACGATGCTTTTCCTTGAATGTATTGTTGTACACGAAGGCAGCACGTACGGACCAGTTGAAGGTACTGTTGTTCTGGGTATTCAGCAGGCCTCCGAAAGGAAGCGGGCTGGCGAGTTCCTCTGCGGAATTAGGATTTACCGTACCGTATTCGTAGCCCCTGATGGCCGTGATGTAGTTCGAGTATTCCGTGGCCCAGGACTTCATGTTTATGGAAGTCAGGCTCATGCTCACGTCTCCCTGGAACTGGAAATTCTTAAGGAAATCCCAACGTACGCTGAGGTTGGTCTGGAACGTCTGGGTGACGGTTTCCGATCCGGTATTCTCTATCTCGTTGAGAATATTGTAATAGTAGGAATTTTTCTGCGGGATGGAGTGGCTGTTGGCGTCCGCGAATTTTTCATGATAGAAATACGTGCCGTCATCATTGTAGACGGGAATGGCCCTCGTAGTGTTCATCGCATAGTCGTACGGGTCGACGTCATAGGCGAAATCGTGGACTTTGCGATAGCTGCCGTTCATCGACAGGTCGATGGACAGTTTCGTATTGGGTCTGTAGGTGGTGTTGGAACTGGCCGTGAACTGCAGCTGGTCGTTTCCCTTGGCGTCACCGTCAGTATCGTTCACGCCTATCGAGAAACGGCTCTGCACCTTTTCGCCGCCTGCCGAAACACTTACATTATGGGTATGGCTGACCGCTGTCCTGAAAAGGATGTCGAACCAGTCGGTATTCATGTTCTCCATCTTGCGGAATTCCTGCTCGAACTCCTGGATGGTTATCTCCTTGTTCTGAAGGCGCTGTATCAGTCCGCCGTAACCGATAGGAAGGATTGCAGTCGTGTACTGGTTCCTGTCCTCGTACATCTGCTGCTGGAACAGCATCCATTCCTGGGAATTCATCATGTCGTAGAGACCGTACGAGGGTTTCTGGCCGACACTTACATTGCCGCTATAATTGACTGAAAGGCCTCCCACCCCCGTGGCTTTTTTCGTGGTGATCACGATCACTCCGTTCGCTGCCTGTGAACCGTAGATAGCCGTGGATGCGGCGTCTTTCAGGACCGTGATGGATTCGATGTCGGCAGGGTTGAGCCAGGAGATCGCGTTACCTGCAGTCTGCGCAAGGTCTTCCATGTCACCGGAAATAGGGCTTGCATCATTCGGAATCGGGACCGGGTTTGTCTGGATGACTCCGTCCACCACCCACAAAGGCTCCTGGTTTCCGAGTATCGTGGAAGTTCCCCTGATCCTGATTTTCGGTGTACCTCCGACTTTTCCCGTAGTGTTGATCACCGACATGCCGGGAATCACACCCTGGAGCATCTGGTCGATGGTTGCTTCTCCGGGGATGAGGATATCTTCAGCCTTTATCTGCGTTACGGCACCCACATATTCGCTCCGGTGATAATTTCCATAACCCGTCACCACGACTTCGTTTATGAGTTCGTTGTCATCCTGCATGGTGACGTTCATGTGCATTTGTCCGGAATAAGGGATTTCCTGCTCCGCATATCCGAGGCAGGAGAAAACGATAGTCCCGGACTTGCGTCCGTTCAGATACAGATCATAATTGCCGACAGAATTGGTGGAAGTTCCGATGTCTGTCCCCTTGACCATTACAGCCACACCCGGAAGAGGGACGCCGTTGCGGTCGAGCACCTTTCCTATTATGTGCCCATCCCTCGGCTGTGGAACATCATCGTCGTTCAATTGGAGTGTTTCCGCCGGAACGGAAAAGTGCTCTTCCGCCGCAATAGCCGGGAAAACCGTCGCCACAGCGGCCATGAGCATAAAGAACTTCATAACATTCATAATGTTACAGGTTGTTAAGTCGTTAATATAGTTCGTCAAAAAATTCATATTTGCCTTCCGGCGTCAGAATCGCAGAATAGGGACGCGCAAATTTAGAAAAAAAATAAAAACCGATACCAAATTTTCGTAAAACCTATATGATAATTATTTGAATCAGTAGTTGAAAATAAGATATAAAAAAGCGATGGCCACCTTACCCATCGTATGAATAAGGAGACCGCA
>CALVDQ010000019.1 GCA_944326325.1 uncultured Bacteroidales bacterium | reverse complement strand
GAAGCCGAGAGCAGAACAAATAAAATTTGTTCTGCCGAGGCGCAACAGTATATGTGGACACGAAGTGGCCAAATATAGCGAGAAGCCGAGCGCAGAGCAAATTTATTTGCTATGCCGAGGCACCCAGGGGCATGCCGGCAACGGCCAGCGTCAGTAAAATCTTTTTCATCGTCTTTTATCTTGATGGTTATATAAAATGGTTGTATAATTGATTGTAACGTATCAGTAAGCTGCAGTAAAGCGTTCGCAGTGATGGTTTTCCTGTTCGAGTTCATCGATCATGGCGACTGCATAGTCCTCTACCGAGATGAAGCTCTCGCCGTTTTCATCAAAAAGCATGTCGTCCTTTCCCAGACGGTATTTCCCCGTTCTCACTCCAGGGCCCATATTGCCGGGATTGCCTGACTGGATTTTCCCTCCGTCGCGGACTACGGCTGTCACACGATGCCCCCTGTTATGGGCTTCTTTGAGGATTGCGGAACCTACGAATCCGCTTGCTCCGATCAATACTACATTTTTCATGCTTGCAGAATTTTGATATTTAACAATAGTTTCAAAAAGAGTATTTGTATCTTTTCTGCTGCAAATATGGGACAAAAAAATATTTTCATCAAGTAGGCACCTGATATACACATAGTTACATATAAGTAGCCATTACTGGAAATGAAACACTTGGAGTCGTCATTTTTTTTGAATTTTTTTTGAATTTTTTTTGAAAGGCTGGCGGGAACACCTTGCTGTCATCGTGTCGGGTATGCCCAGATCCGCAGGATAGTCTCGCCTTCTGGCGTGGAGAATGTATCCTCTCCCCGTGCCAGAATGCACGACGACAGTCCGAGTGCCGTAGCTTCAAGCACCATGTTCTCGGCAGCCCAGAAAGCATCGGTAACTGAGTAGAGAAAGTTCTTCGGTCCGAAAATCATGATAACGGTCGGAGCGCCATATAAGCCGGAACGAATGGACGGATCATCAATAACCGACGGTTGTTCTTTCGACACGAAACCTCCCGCAAGCCTCGAGCGGTCAAGGCAAGCTACATTGAATTTGCCTATGGCTTCATTGAGCGCCTTGTCCTGACAGGCCACAAAACGGCTGCGTTATCCTCCTCCGGCATCGGGGGCGTATGCTCCGACGGTATTTCATCAATTCGAGCATATCCATGATTTATCACTTTATTTCTTTCCAGCATTGCGCGTCGGGTGCGTAGAAGTCATGCGTATATCCGTAGGCGACGGCGGGACATCCCCGGCAAAAGCGCAGCAGCTCGCAACGCGAACATTTTTCGAAATTCCCGTACTGTCTGTAGGTGTCCATCTTCTTTCCGTTGCAGATATCGTAGATGTGCTCCGGGAAGACATTGCCTGCCGGGCTCTCGTCTTCTATGCGTTATACCTGGTAAAAACAGTCGGAATAACCATGGACTGCGGGAAGACCAAAAATGTCCAATGAAATGAAGCGTTGCATTTGTCCTCTTATAAAAACAAGGAATCCCAAAGTCGCCGGACTTCAGGATTCTGTTTTGTTTTGCCCTTTCGGGTGGTGGGAGCTGAGGGAGTCGAACCCCCGACCCTCTGCTTGTAAGGCAGACGCTCTGAACCAACTGAGCTAAGCTCCCTTCCTTTCGTTTGGGATTGCAAAGATACACAAGATTTGATTCCTTGCAAATTTTTTTTGAAATTTCCTGCAAAAAAAGAACTCACATACACGAAAAGCATCGGGGATGACAGGAATCGCCGTCCGGTCATCCCCGAGTGTGGAGCTGGGCGGACTCGAACCGCCGTCCAAACGCAGCACCAGGCAGCTTTCTACACGCTTATTCTTTCTATGGTTTTCGATCAGGATCTGCCGAAAGACAGGCTAATCCGGACTTATCCTCTGGAATCTTGGCGGGGTTTAGAGGAGTCCTCCCGTGCATCCGGTTTGGATGATACCCCGGATTCAGGACATAACCGGCCTAAAGTCCTGAGGGATACCCGTCGCGACCGCAGCCTTGGCGGCCGGCGATTAAGCGAGACTACTTGGTAGACTACGCAGCGAGTGCATAATTGTTGTTGCCAACTAATTTTTCGGAAGCTGAGATTTACGGGCAAACCTCCGACGCCCGGCGTGCTTACCGTCCAATGTCATACGCTGTCAAAACCAGAACAGCCCCATTGCCGATGCTATATCTACATTTAGTATATACGCCAATCCTGATAAAATGTTTCATAAACGGGAAAAATCAGAAAGAAAATCAATGACGGTTCTTCTTTCCAAGGAAGAAGTCCAGATCAACGGAAAGCTGCAGCTTCATCTCGACCTTTGGCGGTTTCCGATGCTTCTCTGCCGGTCTCAGCCACGGATAGTCCTGGAACAAACCCCTGAAATAAAGTCTTATACCTCTTGCCAGCCTTGTCCCTGAGGTCAGGGCCAGCCAGTATCCGCGTCCATAGTAGGCAGGAGAATTGAAATTGCCAGGAGCATCCCTTTCATACGCATAAATACGGTCATTCCAGTTATCAACCCTGAAAAAACCGGTCCTGAACCAAAGCGAAAGCCTGTCATTCCTGTACCCTCCCTCCAGATAGGAAAGAAAGGAAACGCTTTCGCAATGCAGGACATTAACCCTCAGATTGCAGCTCCAAACTGCAAATGATGCCTTCAGGTCCAGACGTACATCGGTGCGGAAAGGCCTGCCGTAGGTCCTGTACCTTTCCGACACCCGGAAAGTCATGGCGAATGCCGGGGAAATCCTGATATTCTCCACCATAAGCAGCTTTACCTGGACGGAAGAAGTGTCAACCCCGTACCTCGGTTCAGGAGAGAAAACGGCATCTGCGGAAAACGTTCCCCTAAAACGCTTCTCGGAAGATCCGAATCCAGTCTTTCCCGCAATATCCATCCACTTCCCGTCACTGTGGGACAAGGCCAGGGAAGCCCCGTACTCATTGCTGCATCCGCTTCCACCGCTTGCCGCTCCGGAATACTCCGAAGAATAGGAAGCCGGATAATACCTCGTCATTGCAGCCAGCTGAAGTCCGTCAGAAAGCGCTGTCCGGAATCCGGCAAGGGCGGCAATCCCCCGGCCAATGAAATCGAAGGCCGCTTCGGAAAAAACATCCGTCCCTCGCAACGAAAAAGCGGCATCGGCGGAACACACTGCAGCCGGAAAGTCTTTCCGTATGCCTTTGGACAATCCGGACACCGCATATCCGGTGACAGAGACCTGGCCGAACAACCCATACCACCCGATGTTCGCTCCATAAAGGATATCCCTTGAAAAATCCGTCCCTCCCTCCATCATTTCCCGGAGCCCGAGACCGGAGACAAAGGTCGAAACATTGAATCTCCGCTTGCCGAAATCCGCAGCCACCCCACGGAACGAACCTTCCCCCGAATAGGAATTGTATGGAGAAATCCCCGAAGGTCTCCTGGAAAAGGAATCAGGCGAGGACAGACCGTTCATGGAAAAGCCCGGCCAAAGTGCCAGTCCCTGGCCGAAGCGCAGGGTATAGTCGCCGGCCACAATCTTTCCAGGATATTTCCTGCCGTAATACGCGACGAAAAAAGACAGTTTCCCGGGAGGGAGATGAGGCTCCTGATAGGAACTCCTCAAGGAAACCCCTGCCTCGAAGGATTCCCCGGCAGTCAGTCTGTACTTCATGGAGTAAGTACCCTGCGGGGCTATGCTGTCAACGGTATTCCGTATTCCGGACTTGACGGTCAGCCTGTTTTCCATAATCCCCGAAGAAAGGGAAGACTGTCCTGGCGCGGCATTGGAATCAAGCGAAATGAAGCAGTCGAGGGCCGAGACGAAATCATGGCCGAAACCGTCAAGGGACGACAGTTCTTCAAGAGAAAGTACATCTCCTGACAGGCCCCTGTAATCCAGGAGCACGGCTACCTGATAGGCTGAAAACAGCCCGCTTTCCATCAATCGGCTGCGAGAAGCATAGTTTATCCGCAAAGGTGAGGAAAACAGATCCGCATATCGTTCCATCTCCTCTTCCCCGACCTCCTCCACATCCGTGCACCCGGCAAGTTCCAGCACGGCTTTCACGAATTCCGTATCTCTGTCACGTCCTTCCATACAGGCATTCCCGACAGATAACAGGACCAATGCCGCCGCCACTCTCCTCAAGATTTCCATAACCACATTTTCGATACCCTACATTCTCTATTCTCTACCTGCACCGGTCCATACGGCCTGCATGGGAAAATTCGGCAGGTGCCCCGGACGCGCCCATGTATCCCGGACAGCACTGACAAAGATAGCCCGGATCATGTGTTTTTCCCTATGTTCCGGCACAGTCAGCATACAGGTTTTTCTTTTTTTGAAAGCTTTTTCTCTTTTTTCCAATATTTCGGAAAAATTCAGAACAGTTTCTAAAGGTGCTTCGGAGTATTTTACTAATTTTGCAATTCTGTTATAAAAAAAATGATTTATGAGGCGCGTCAGACTGTTTGACAAAACTTTCAAGACCTTCATCCCGTACGAGGACATCGAAAAGGCCATCGACAAGGTTGCGGAAAAGATCAACGCCGATTTCAGCGGCTGCCAGGACATCCCGGTCCTGTTATGTGTACTGAACGGATCGATACTTTTCACTGCCGAACTGATGAAAAGGCTGACATTCGACTGCGAAATAGTCTCGACAAAGCTTTCCTCCTACAGCGGCACCGCAAGCACAGGGAAAGTCCGCCAGGTGATGGGGCTCACGGCCGACATCACCGGAAGGAGGGTCATAATAGTGGAAGACATCGTGGATTCGGGGAACACCATCGTGGAACTCCGGAAGATACTCGCAGACAAAGGCGCTGCGGAATCATACGTCTGCACAATGCTCCTGAAACCTGACGCCTGCAGGAAAGACATAAGCCTGGATTACGTCGCCATGGAGATACCTAACGATTTCATCGTAGGTTTCGGTCTGGACTACAACGAAATCGGGCGCAACCTCAAAGACATCTATGTTCTTGACCAGGAAGACGGTCAGTAAAAGATAAACAAAAACGTACTGAAATGAAATACTTTATCCTTTTCGGGCCTCCGGGGGCAGGCAAAGGCACCCAGGCCACATCAATGGTGGAAAAATACAGCCTCCGCCACATCTCTACCGGAGAACTTCTCCGCAAGGAAATAGCCGAAGGCACAGAGCTCGGACTCAAGGCCAAATCCCTGATTGACGCAGGAGCGCTGGTTCCTGACGAAATTGTGGAAGGCATGATAGAATCCGTATTCAACACCGAAAAAGACGTCGCCGGGTTCCTTCTCGACGGTTTTCCGAGGACCACGGCCCAGGCCGAAGCCCTCGACATGATACTCGCTAAAAGCGGCGATGAAGTGACATCGGTGGTTTCCATCATGATTCCTGACGAGATGATCAAGGAGCGCATCAGGCACAGGGCCGCCATCGAAGGCAGGGCTGACGATGCCAATGATACGACCATCGAAAACAGGATAAGGACGTACCATGACAAGACAGAGCCGCTTGTCGAATATTACAAGGGGAAAGGAAAATACAACGAGATAGACGGCACAGGTACGATCGAAGATGTCAGGACCAAGATCTTCACACTTATGGACAAGTTTTAGATTCTGGACATGGCGGATTCGAATTTTATAGACTATGTGAAAATATTCTGCGCCTCCGGTAACGGGGGCGCAGGCTCCATGCACCTGAGGCGGGAGAAATACATTCCGAAAGGAGGACCTGACGGAGGAGACGGAGGGCGCGGAGGCCATATAATATTAAGGGCGAATCCGCAGTTCTGGACTTTGATACATCTCAAATACCGCAAACACATAAAAGCTGAGCACGGTGAAGCCGGCAGCGGACAGTTGTGCAAAGGCAAGAACGGCGAGGACATTTATCTCGACGTTCCTGTCGGCACTGTAGCGAAGGATGCAGAGACGGGAGAAGTCCTGTTCGAACTTATGGAACCAGGGGAAGAAAGGATCCTTGTGAAAGGTGGCCGAGGAGGCCTTGGCAACAACAACTTCAAGTCTGCCACGAACCAGACGCCGCGCTATGCCCAGCCCGGGGAACCCGGAACGGAAGGCTGGTTCATCCTGGAACTGAAGATCCTGGCCGATGTCGGCCTTGTAGGATTCCCCAATGCAGGAAAATCCACTCTTCTGTCAACCGTATCCGCCGCCAAGCCAAAAATTGCGGACTATCCGTTTACCACACTCGAGCCCAACCTCGGCATAGTCCGCTATTACGACGACCGGTCCTTCGTCATGGCCGACATTCCCGGAATCATCGAAGGGGCACACCTCGGCAAGGGCATCGGGCTGAGATTCCTCCGTCACATCGAAAGGAATTCCATACTGCTTTTCATGATCCCTGCCGACAGTGAAGATGTTGCAAGGGAATACGGAATCCTCCTGGGCGAACTGAAGGAATACAATCCTGAACTGCTCGTCAAGGACCGTATCCTCGCCATATCAAAATCCGATATGCTTGACGGGAAGATGAAATCGGAGATGGAAGCTTTGCTTCCGGAAGATGTTCCGCACATATTCTTCTCATCGCTGACAGGAGAAAATATCCAGCAGTTGAAAGACCTGCTGTGGAAAGTGCTACACGAAGAAAGATCCTGAGATGACCTGGCAGCAGATACACGAAATGGACCAACAGCTCACACTGTCGCTGAACAGCATACACAGCAGTGTGACCGACCCCGTCATGATGTTCTTTTCAAGTATCCCGGTATGGATACCGATGTACGTCATCGTTGCGGTGTTCCTTTTCATCCGTCTCGGATGGAAAAAGGCCCTGGTGGCAATAGCCTCCATCGCTCTGACATTCCTTCTTTGCGACCAGATAGCGAACCTGTTCAAGGACGGGATAGCAAGGCTGAGGCCGTGCCATGACAGTTTCATGGTGGGGGAAGGGTTGCGCATACTTGAAGGCAAAGGCGGGCTGTACGGCTTCTTTTCCGGCCATGCATCGAACTCTTTCGGTTTTGCAGTCAGTTCATCCATGGCATTCAGGAATGACAGGAGACTGAAATACAGAGGATATTCCGCATGGATTTTCTTCTGGGCATCAATGGTGAGCATCAGCAGGGTCTTTGTCGGCAAACATTACATCGGAGACGTCGTGACGGGAGTCATTTTCGGAACAATCCTCGGACTGGCTGCCGGATTTGCGGCAAGGGCAATAATAAAACGACTGAAAAGATGAAACCTGGAAATATCATTGACAACATCAGAATCGGGGTCATCGGCCTGGGATATGTCGGACTTCCGCTTGCCAGGCTGTTCTCGACAAGATTCCGCACCATAGGCTATGACATGAACAAGGCCCGGGTGGAATCCCTGATGGAAGGACATGACTCCACGCTTGAAGTGGATGACAGACTGCTGCAGGAAGCAATATCAGTCCACGGGCTTGTATGTACGTCGGAACTCGGCGACATCAGGGACTGCAACTTTTACGTCGTGGCTGTGCCCACACCTGTGGACATCAACCATTATCCCGACCTCTCCCCTCTCCACAAGGCAAGCGAAGATGTCGGCCGGGTCATCGGAAAGGGAGACATCGTGGTCTACGAATCCACCGTATATCCAGGGGTCACGGAAGAGGAGTGCATCCCGAGAATAGAACAGGAATCCGGACTGGAATTCAACAGGGACTTCTTCGCCGGGTATTCTCCGGAAAGGGTCAACCCCGGAGACAAGGAGCATACGGTTGCCAATATCCTTAAAATCACATCCGGCTCTACTCCGGAAGCCGCGGAGATAATCGACATGGTGTACGGTTCCGTCCTGGAAAACGGGACATACAGGGCGTCTTCCATCAAGGTGGCAGAGGCGGCAAAGGTGATAGAGAACAGCCAGAGGGACATCAACATAGCTTTCGTCAATGAACTTTCAAAGATATTCTCCCTCATGGATATCGACACCCAGGAAGTCCTTGATGCCGCCGCAACCAAATGGAATTTCATAAAGATGAACCCGGGACTTGTCGGCGGGCACTGCATATCCGTGGATCCGTATTACCTTGCCCAATGCGCAATGAGGCACGGGTATTATCCTGAGATAATACTTGCCGGACGCCGCATCAACGACGGAATGGGGGCATACGTGGCAAGCCAGGCCGTCAAACTGATGCTGAAGAAAGGCATACAGGTACTGAAATCCAAGGTGATAATAATGGGGTTCACCTTCAAGGAAAACTGCCCCGATGTCAGGAATACGAAAATCATTGACATCTACAGGGCACTGCAGGAATACAATGTCGACCTGACGGTCTATGACCCGTGGGCAAGCGTACAGGTGGTAAAGGACGTGTACGGGATAGACATTGTCAACAGCCTGCCTGACGAGAAATTCGATGCTGCTATCGTAGCTGTGGCCCACAGGCAGTTCAGAAGGCACGAGGTTGACATGGAAGCGCTGCTTAATCCAGTCCATGTCATATATGATGTAAAAGGGATAATGCCGCGTGACATCGTTGACGGACGGCTGTAGGGGACAGGACAGGTCCCCGGGCGGCTTCTGAGCCACCCTGCATTATCCGGTTCATGAATGGAAATTTTATTATAACAGATTACAATGGCAAATTTCGCGATAGTAGGTGTTGCAGGATACATTGCGCCGAGACATCTTAAAGCCATTGCCGATACAGGCAACAGGCTTGTGGTAGCATACGACAGGTTCGACAGTGTCGGAAAACTTGACAGCTTCTTCCCGGACTGCGAGTTCTTTACTGAACAGGAACAGTTCGAGGCGTTCATAGACCGTGCAAAGGGAACGGAAAACAAAGTGGACTGGCTTGTAGTCTGCACACCGAACTATACTCACGCCCCGTACTGCCGGTACGGACTGAAGAACGGTATGGATGTCATCTGTGAAAAGCCGGCTGCACTCCATCCGTACGAGATAGAAGAGATCATGCGCATAGAGGAGGAAACCGGAAAGCACGTATACAACATACTCCAACTGCGCCTGCACGACAGCATAGCGGCCCTGAAAAGGAAGGTTGAAGAAGGTCCGGCCGACAAGAGATACAACATAGAACTGACATACATCACCTCTCGGGGGAAATGGTATTATGCTTCCTGGAAAGGCGACAACCATAAGAGCGGCGGTGTAGCTACCAATATCGGGGTCCATTTCTACGATATGCTCCAGTGGATCTTCGGGCCGGTAAAGGAAAATGTCGTCCATGTCTCGAGCTTCGACCGCGTGGCCGGACGTCTGGAACTGGAAAAGGCTTCGGTCAAATATTTCCTCAGCATCAACGGAGACTGCCTGCCTCCGGATGCCGTGCAAGGCGAAAAACGTACCTACAGGACGCTCAACATAGACGGAGACGAATTCGAATTCAGCAAAGGCTTCACGGAACTGCATACCAGGAGTTATGAAGACATTCTCTGCGGCAAGGGTTTCCGGATTTCCGAGTCACTCGGATGCATACGGATTGTCGAAGACATAAGGAATGCCGTACCTGCAGGGCTTTCGGGAGAATATCATCCGCTAGCCTTGAAACCTCTGGCCAGGCATCCGTTCGGCTGGGACGACGTAAAATACTGATATGGAAAACAAAATAAGCATGGTCGACCTTAAAGGTCAGTATCTGAAGATAAAGGACGAGATTGATTCCGGAATCATGGATGTCATCGGGACGTCTTCGTTCATCAACGGACCTGCGGTGAAGACATTCCGGGAAAATCTAGGAAAATATCTCGGGGGTATCAGTTCAATAACCTGCGCCAACGGCACGGACGCCCTGCAGATTGCACTGATGGCCCTCGGACTGAAGCCGGGAGATGAGGTTATAGTGCCGGCTTTCACATATGTATCCTCTGCTGAAGTTATCGCCCTCCTCGGCCTTGTTCCGGTAATGGTGGACATCGATCCGGACACTTTCAACACAGGAGTTGACAACATCAGCAAAGCCTTGACATCCAAGACAAGAGCCATTATTCCGGTCCATCTGTTCGGACAGAGCTGCGATATGGAGCCGATCCTCAGGTTTGCTGCCGGGCACGGATTGTATGTAATCGAAGACAATGCCCAGGCTTTCGGTGCAGAATATACATTCAGCGACGGGAGGAAGGCCAGGACGGGGACGATGGGTACGATCGGTTGCACCTCGTTCTTCCCCTCAAAGAACCTGGGCTGCTACGGAGACGGAGGGGCCTTATTCTGCAGGGATGAAGCCCTGGCGGAAAGAATCTCCATGATAGCCAATCACGGACAGAAGGAAAAATACCACCATTCGGTAATAGGATGCAATTCCAGACTGGATACCATCCAGGCGGCTGTCCTGGACGTGAAGCTCAGGCATCTGGACGAGTATTCGCGAGCAAGGCAAATGGCCGCCGCCTATTATGATGAGAAGTTGTCGGAAGCCGACCCGTCAGGAAAATTCTTCCGGATACCCCGCCGGCTGCCAAACAGTACGCACGTATACCACCAATATACCCTTAAAGTCAGGAACGGGCTCAGGAACGGGCTGAAAAGTTTCCTTGCCGGCCGGGGCATACCTTCAATGATATATTATCCCCTGCCGCTGCAGGAACAGGAAGCGTTCAAGGGTATCGCAAGGGCGGCGGAAAGTCTGCTCAACTCGAAGGAATGTGCAGATTCGGTACTGTCAATCCCGATGCACACAGAACTGACCCGAGAGATCCAGGATACCGTAATCGGAGGGATCAGGGATTTCTTCGGCATTTGACAGGAAACCTGCGGTATTACAGATTTAAATTTTAGACAAGGTATGGAAGGAAACAAATACTTCGTACACGAATCGAGCTACATAGACGATGGCGCAGAAATAGGTGAAGGAACGAAAATCTGGCATTTCTGCCATATCCAGGGCAATGCAGTGATCGGAAGGAACTGCTCGCTCGGCCAGAATGTCAACGTCGCGTCCAACGTCCGTATCGGGAACGGAGTAAGGATACAGAACAATGTTTCCGTCTATGAAGGGGTAGAACTGGAGGACAATGTCTTCTGCGGCCCGTCCTGCGTGTTTACCAATGTACTTACGCCGAGGGCTCACTTTCCGGTACATGGGGTATATGTACGCACTCTCGTGAAAGAAGGGGCTTCGCTCGGGGCGAACTGCACGGTGGTCTGCGGACATACCATAGGAAAGTCTGCCATGGTGGCTGCAGGGGCTGTCGTGACGTCGGATGTGAAAGACTTCGCCCTTGTAGCCGGAGTTCCTGCCAGGCAGATCGGCTGGGTCTGCGAATGCGGGAAAAGGCTCGGTCAGGATCTCAGATGCAGCTGCGGGCACAGTTATATGCTGGAGAACGGTATTCTTTCGGTAAGGACCGGAGGAGAACCTGACAGGTAATATCATCCTCAATGCCTTGCATTTTGTTAATTCCTACATATCTTAACGACAGCTCGACGAATTATTATACTCTGCACCAAGGGATTAAGAAAGGAATTTTACCTCTTTGGGAATTGAATTTCGGAACCGGACTCCATCAGGAGTAGAAATAAAAAAGGCGGGTCTGACTTCGGACCCGCCCTCGTTTATGTGTGGAGATAGACGGATTCGAACCGACGACCCTCTGCTTGCAAAGCAGATGCTCTAGCCAACTGAGCTATACCCCCGTTTTTTCGTTTCTTTTTCACGATTCCGACGTTGGACGGCGTATCGTCGGGCGGTCATTTACACCAGTAAACTCCCTTCCTTCTCACTTGTCCGCCTTGGACTCGCAAAAAATAAACTTCAAAAGTCTGCATTTTCTCGATTCCGGCGTTGGACTCGCTAAAACAAACTTCGATATTTCAAAGATTCAATGATTCCTACTCTTTTCAGAACCGGATTGCAAAGGTAAACATTTTCTTTCAAAGTGCAAGTTTTTTGCGTATTTTTGTGTGTTTTTAATCATTCAACCCTTTCTTCTGAACATGAAAGTGAAAATAGTCAACAAATCATCCTATCCGTCACCGTCATACGCTACAGAAATGTCGGCAGGCATGGACCTGAAGGCGGATATAAGTGAGCCCGTAGTTCTCGGACCGCTCGGACGCGCAATTGTCCCCACCGGCATATCCATCGCTCTTCCGGAAGGATATGAAGCCCAGGTAAGGCCAAGAAGCGGCCTTGCAGCGAAACACGGAATCACAGTCCTCAACACTCCCGGCACGGTTGACGCTGACTACAGGGGAGAAATCAAGGTTATCCTTGTCAACATTTCGGACACTCCGTTCACTGTCAATCCTGGAGAACGTATAGCACAGATGGTAGTGGCCCGGCACGAACACATCGAATGGGAAGAGGTTGAAGTACTGGACGGGACAGCCAGGGGAGAAGGCGGATTCGGAAGTACCGGACGCTGAAAGACGGCCGGAATGCGTCTTTACGACGGCTGTCGCAAAGATAACCACAAGAGTGATACAGATATGGACATAAAGGAACTCTACGATATCTTCAAGTCCTGCAGCGGAGTCGCGACAGACAGCAGGACGATAAAAGGCGGAGAACTGTTCTTCGCGCTCAAAGGGGAAAATTTCGACGGGAACGAATATGCAGAAAAGGCTCTTGAAGCCGGGGCGGCATACGCAGTAGTCTCGAAAGACTCGGCTATTGCCGGGAAAGCCGGCTCCGGATGCCCTGGCAATGGCAGCGGCAGGATCCTCGCCGGACGCCTGATACCGTCAGACAATACCCTCAGGACACTGCAGGAACTTGCGAGATGGCACCGCTCGATGACATTTGTCGGCGGGAAACCGATACCGGTCATAGGCCTGACCGGAACGAATGGAAAGACCACGACCAAGGAACTCATGAAAGCCGTGCTGTCGGTACGCTACAATGTGACAGCGACAGAAGGAAACCTCAACAACAGCATCGGAGTCCCCCTTTCCCTTCTTAAGATCAACGCAGATTCGGACATCGCCATAATAGAGATGGGAGCCAGCCATCCGGGAGACATCCGCGAACTCGTATCGATCTGCCTGCCGAATTTCGGGCTCATAACCAATGTCGGCAAGGCTCATCTTCTGGGTTTCGGCAGTTTCGAAGGGGTGAAAAAAGCGAAAGGCGAACTGTACGACTATCTGCAGAGGACTGCTGACAAGGCATTCATAAACGTCGACAACAAGGAACTTTGCAAGATGGCGGAAGAACGGCCGGACCTGCAGACAATTCCCTACGGGCTCAGGTTCCAGGGGGCCGAAATCCTTGAAACCGACAGCAGCCATCCTTTCCTCAGGATAGCCCTGAAAAATGAAAACCTGCTCATAAAGACCAGGATGATAGGGGCATACAACGCTGACAACGTAATGGCGGCCATCGCCGTAGGAGAATATATGGGTATTAGCCATGCAGATGCGGCAAAGGCAATCGCCGATTACATTCCGACCAACAGCCGCTCACAGATGCTCGACACCGGGGACAATACCCTGATAATCGATGCCTACAATGCCAATCCTACCAGCATGGCAGCAGCCCTGGACAATTTTGCAGGAATAAACGCCGCAGACAAGTGCGTCATGCTGGGCGATATGCTTGAGCTCGGGAGTGAGTCCGCTGCCGAGCACAGGAAAGCCATCGGGAAGGTGGAAAGCCTCGGTATTGCCACAGCATTCTTCGTCGGTAAAGAATTCTGGAAAGCAGCCGCCATGACAGACGGCAGGATACCTGAATTGACATCCGGCCATGGAGATACGGTATGCTCTTCTGTGGTTCTGAAAGACGGGAATGGACATGCCACCGGGTTCTTCCTAACCTCGAAGGATCTTGCATCCTACCTCACACAGCACCCTGTCAAAGGAAACACCATACTGATCAAAGGTTCCCGCGGAATGCGGATGGAGACGGTCATTCCTGCCCTGTAGCCTCCATCCGCCGCGTCACGCACCGAACTTGAAGGAATCCTTCAGCGACACGGTCTTGTTGAACACAAAATGCTCCGCCGTCGAATCCGGATCCTTGAAGAAGTACCCCGTCCTCTCAAACTGGACGGCAATACCTGAATTGTCTTCGAGAAGGGCTGGTTCGGCATATCCTTTCGTAACTACCAGCGAGTCCGGATTCAGATACTCCTTGTAGTCCTTTCCTTCCGGTATGGCTCC
The DNA here is from genome assembly GCA_944326325.1 of uncultured Bacteroidales bacterium. Classification (GTDB taxonomy): domain Bacteria; phylum Bacteroidota; class Bacteroidia; order Bacteroidales; family UBA932; genus Cryptobacteroides. The sequence continues at coordinate 33,447 of CALVDQ010000019.1, read as the reverse complement.
CATCTGTGCCTCGGTAAAGAGCTTGTCATATATCCTGAGCTCGACCTCCCTGCAATGGGCGGATGATACCCAGTGGATAGTGCCCTTGACTGAACGCCACTCCCCTGCCCCCGGTTTCGAGGCATGGTCACAGGTGCATCTGATTTCGACTATATTGCCTGCCTCATCCTTGATGACTTCTTCACATTTGACGATATAGGAATATTTCAGGCGTACCTCCCCGCCAGGTTTGAGCCGGAAATATTTCTTAGGCGGCTCTTCCATGAAATCGGCCCTTTCTATCAGCACCTCGCCGGTAAAAGGCACCTTGCGGAACGGACCTTCAGGACTTGCAGGATTCAGAGGGGCATCAAACCACTCCACCTTGCCAGGTTCCCAGTTCGTGATGACAAGTTTCACAGGATCCTGGACCACCATATACCTGTTGGAACGTTCGTTCAGGTCCTGGCGAACGCACCATTCCATCAGCTGCAGGTCGATGAGCTGCTCACGCTTGGCAACACCGACTTTCTCCGCGAACATCCTCACGGCCTCAGGAGTATATCCCCGTCTTCTTATACCGCAGATCGTTGGCATACGGGGATCGTCCCATCCGCTTACATAGTGGTTGCGTACAAGTTCCAGCAGCTTCCTCTTGCTCATGACCGTATAGGTAAGGTTGAGTCGCGCGAACTCATACTGATGCGACGGGAATATCCCGAGCTTCTCGATGAACCAGTCGTAAAGAGGTCTGTGCACATCGAATTCCAGAGTACAGATGGAATGGGTAATATGCTCTATGCTGTCACACTGGCCATGTGCATAATCGTACATAGGATATATGCACCATTTATCTCCTGTCCTATGGTGGTTCGCATGAATTATCCTGTACATAAGAGGATCACGGAAGAGCATATTAGGATGGGCCATATCGATCTTCGCCCTGAGCACCTTCTCTCCATCCGCATATTTCCCCGCCTTCATTTCGCGGAATAGCCTGAGGTTCTCTTCCACTGAACGGTTCCTCCACGGGCTGTCGACACCTGGGGTCTGGACCGTACCCCTGTTTGCCCTGATCTCCTCCTGGGTCTGATCATCCACATAGGCCAGTCCCTTCTTTATCAGCTCTTCGGCCCATTCGTACAGCTGGTCGAAATAGTCGGAGGCGTAACGTTCGTTCTCCCATTCGAAACCGAGCCATCTTATGTCATCCTTTATCGAGTCGACATATTCCGTGTCTTCCTTGACAGGGTTGGTATCGTCGAAGCGGAGGTTGGTCTTGCCACCGTATTTCTTAGCAAGCCCGAAGTTCAGGCAAATGCTTTTCGCGTGTCCTATATGGAGATAGCCGTTCGGCTCCGGCGGGAAACGGGTCATTATGCTTTCGCATTTCCCGGACGCGAGGTCCGACTCTATGATTTCTTCGAGAAAGTTAAGGTTACGAGGCTCTGCCGCCTCATTTTTCATTTCTTCCATATCGTGTCTATATGTTTATTCACAACAGACTGCGAAGATAATGATAAATTTTCAAAACAGATTCCAATTTTTTCCGGTATGCCCGACGGAAATCATGAAAGGCCTTCGCCGTTAATTTCCGGTTTGTTGCTGTTTCTCGTAAAATACATTATCACACAAAGGATTGCGAACAACGCGACACTACCCACAAGCAGGCTTCCGGTCTCAAGTTTCAAGAGCATGTAAATGAACCCGTAAAAGACAGCCACGACACCGGCAAAGGCGTATGCGATCCCCGAACGGAGTATGGCGCGGAAATATACGCACAAGGCGACGATTGTCAGCACGGCTGCCGCCAGGTATGCCCAGCCGAACTGGACGTATTCTGTAAACGAGAGCAACAGGAGGTAGAACAGACTGAGGGACAGTCCGGTAACGACATACTGGACTATACTTACACTCTTCCGGGAGACCTGCTCGACAAGGAATATGCCCATGAACACCAATATGATCACAAGGAATGCATATTTCATCGCCCGGACTGTCTGCTGGTACTGCGACACGGGCACGACAAGGTCTACGCCGAAGACATCGGACTCATATCTTCCGTCTATCAGACCGAGGGTAGAGATGTTCCATACTGCATCGAAGCCCTCTCCGTTCACATTGCGTTCCGACGGGAGATACGCCCCGTTGAAGCCCGGGGAATGCCAGTCGGATTTCATTGAAAGCCGGAAAGATCCTGCATCCGGAGAGAAGTTCAGGCTCTGGCTGCCTTTGAGCCTGACTGAAAAGGAGTAGTCGACAGGGACACTCTCCTGCAGGCTTTCTGCCGGAATCCTTGTCCTCAACGATGTCCCGGACGGGGTGAAGCCTTGCCTGCTGCCGTTTATTTCAACATCCAGGTCTCCCTCGATTCCCTTGAGACCCGAAAGGTCGAGATAGAGCCAGCACCCGCCATACCGCCGAGCCTTCTCCACAAGTTCCGCATCCGGAATGACCGTTCCGGAAAACTTTATGTCAGCGCGGTAGACCGGAATGTCATAGATGGATCTGTGAAGCAGCTCCACGGATACGTCGCTTTCAACCGTGACAACCTCTGAATAGTTGGTACAAAAGCTGTCTTCGTAATATATTCCTCCGTCCGGATATGTCCTCTTGTCCTTGTACGGAACCTTCAGTGCAGGGGCATGGAGGACTTGGCGGTAGCCCCAGGAATCCGCGATTTCTTTCCTGACCTTTTCGGAGAGATCCTCCCGGTCTTCAACGACGAGCCTGACCATCAGGATGGGAATCATCATAAGACAGGCTGTCAGGACTACTATCACACCTTTCACAAACAGGCTTTTTTGGGTCTCTTTTTTCATGATTTTCTTTAACATAATGGTTATCTGCCGACAAAATTGCATCATATATTACTGATTACAAAACATTTGAGGCTGTGTTTTACGAAACGGTGTCCGGCTGTGATGAAATGGGGCTGTGCGATGACGGAATGATGATACATCATAAATTTGATCTTAAAAATCCCAAAACGGATTCTTATATGTAAATTTGCAACTATGAAAGACCTGATATTGCCGAACAGCGGAACGGAATTGCTGAAAGTACACCCGTCGGACATCATCTATATCGAAGCCGACGGGAATTATTGCCGTATGCACCTGACCGGAGGCTTCAAGCAGCAGCTGTGGTTCAGCCGGCAGAAGTTCATCGCTATCATAAACGAGCAGATGAAGACGGAAAAGCCGACTTTTGTAGTCGTGGGACGCAGTTTTATCATTAACCTGTCATTCATCTACAGGATAAACCCGGTGCAGGGCGAACTGATTCTGTTCGATTCCGCCAACCCTGCCCAGATGACCCTGCATGCATCACAGGAAGCGTTGAACAGGTTGAAGACAGAGCTTGTCTTTATGAGCCAGGCAGGGATATGAACGACTGCATAAAACCGGAATAAGATGAAAGACAACGAAATATACGATGATGAAGTGACCATAATCGGAGGTTCTGAATGGAGACAAGGGTTTGGGCAGGATGACCGTGCCGGCTCCGAGGAAGGATTGTCTTCCGGCAATGTCTCAGGCAGCGGAGAAGCAAATGGCGGCAAGGAGGATTCTTGCAGAAACGGCAATGTCAGGGACGGAAAATCCGGAGACGGCGGCAGGCAAAGCGACAGCCGCCGATGGAAAGCAGCTGCAATTGCAATGTGCATCTGTCTTATCCTGCTTTCCGGCTTCTTCCTCGGCAAACACATATACTACAACACCCAGTTCCCGAAATCCCGTCCTGACAGGGATATCATAGCCCTTCTTTCCCGGCAGGTATCCGGACAATCCGGAATCGTGTCCGGTACAGGGACTGCAATGGGCGTAGATCTCAAGATATACAGGATAGACGGTCTGCACGCCCATTTCGCGGATACAGTGCCAGACCTGTCCGACCCGGGAATATTCCTCGTGACAAGAAGTGCCGACTACCGTATAAAGGACAATGAAAGGGCCTACATAGGAGACTTCATCCAGGACGGGAAAATCATCGCTTCAAGCAGATGGAGGGCAGGTTTCATGGCAATTGTGGACGGAAACGCCCAAATCGGCATAACGCGCAGCGACCGTATCCGGAAATATACCCTTAAAAACAGAGGTTCATTCTTCCGCCAACTTGCCATAGTAAGCGCAGGCACCAGATGCGAGCGCCAGTACATCCTGAAAGGCAAGGTGACCCGATGCGCATATGCAAGGGACGAGAAAGGAAACCTATATTTCATTGAGACAGCCAACCCCGAAACTCTGTACGGTTTCGCCGACGCCCTGATAGAATACGGTTTCATCGATGCTGTCTATGTCACCGGCGGTTCCCAGCCGGAACTTTTCTACCGGACCGCGGACGGCGCAGCATACGGCAACTACATCGATGACAAGCCGCACAAGCTGGTGGTCTGGACAAGGGCCAGAATATGAGACTGGTGATTTTTCAACATAATTTTCATGAAATCAGGAAAAATTACACAGCGAAAGTCAAGAATATGTATCTTTGCTTTTTTAAACTGAAAAACAGCATGATACAGTCAATGACCGGCTATGGAAAAGCCGAAACCACCATCGAAACCGGGAAGATAACAATAGAAATCAAGTCGCTTAACGGTAAAAACGCGGATATAAGCATAAAGTCACAGCTGCTTCCGAAAGACAAGGAACTCGCCGTCCGCCAGATGATTGCGCAGAAACTGCAGAGGGGGAACATTGATTTCTTCGTCACCTACGAGGCGAACAGCGCAGAGACTGCGAAAGAGATAAACAGCGACCTGGTCATGGCCTACTACAGACAGATAATGGAGATAAACAGCAGGATAGAAAAGGAATTTCCCGGTACGGGGAATGCAGATGCGGCACATATCCTCGGGTCCGTCATCAGGTTTCCAGACGTGATCGACCAGAACAAGAAAGCGGACATAATCAACGAAGGCAACTGGGAGCAGGTCCGCGCCTGCATCGCAGAAGCGCTGGAAAGGATCTGCGAATACAGGATAGCTGAAGGCCGGTCACTATATGCCGATGTGACTTCAAAGGTCCGGAACATCCTCGGATACATACCTCTTATAGAACAGTACGAAAAAGAAAGGACAGCTTCAATAAAAGACAGGATCACTTCAAGAATCAACGAGATAGAGGCTTCAGCAGACCAGAACAGGCTGGAACAGGAAATGATATACTACCTTGAAAAGCTTGACATAAACGAAGAAAAGGTAAGGCTGCGCCAGCACTGCAAGTATTTCATGGAAACAATAGAAAACGAGGAATATCCGGGACGGAAACTCGGCTTCATCGCACAGGAGATGGGACGCGAGATCAATACTACCGGTTCAAAGGCCAACCACAGCGAGATACAGAAAATCGTAGTGAAGATGAAGGATGAGCTCGAAAAAATCAAGGAACAGACTCTCAACATATTATAGAAAAAAGGACGGGACCCGTTATCACACAGATCCCGTCCTTTATTTTTTCTTCGCAGGCTCTACTCCAGACTGATCCTGAATTCATAGGCACCGGAGAGAGGCGCATCTGGAGAAGACGTGAAGGATATCCGGCGCAGGACCGGCCCCCATACGTTACTCAGACGAGGATCATCCAGTTCCTTGACCGACACAGACGGTTCCATGGACCTTGGATAGGAAATCTCCGCAGCCGTACCGTCCCCTATGACCATCACACGGCCTGTCGGGACAGTCTTTTCCTTTCCTCCGGAGACATAGCGGTCTCCAGGAAGATAAACCTCTCCGAGAACCATGAAATTCTCCACATCTGCAGCTTTTCTCTCTCCGAGGTGGAAGCTGTCCCTTATCACGAGACGGCCGTCATCCAGCCTGTAGCTGCGTTTCCAGGAGCGGCAGGATGCGTCTTCCGGATATGCACCCCCGATGTCAAGACTGAACTCCCTCTTTTCAGGGTTGCATGACACGTCCGAAGAACGGTACTCTTGTCCGAAAGCCTGGGATACGCCATTGACTGCAGGAAGGCTGTGCCAGTCGCTCTGCATTGACCAGATGGTATAGCGTTCGGAAGAGAATGTCTTTTTCGTATATGTCCCTACACCGGCATCAACCAGTACCGGGCGGTTGCCGGAATACAGGATAAAGGTTCCTACGTCATTGTGATTGTGGCTCTCATTGTTGAAACCGCCCTTGGCAGCGAAGAAATTCCCGTCTCCGTCCCTGAAATAACAGAATTCCGTCTCGGGATACCACGATACGGCCGGTACGGCCGAACGCAGGCCGTCAAGAATCTCTTCAACCGGGACAGAAGCGGCCTTCTCGTTCAGGGCCTCCGTCTTCCGTGTCATTTCGACCAGGACCGATGCCGCTTCGAGAGACCTGTAGGTATCATTCCCAAGAGGCACTGCCGGGGCACGGAACCTGCCGCTCTTCCCGTCATACAGAAGATAAAGGGCGAAATCCTCCATCTCGGCACTGTTCATGGACTTGCCATAGCGGTATGTAAGGCAGACGTCCGGGACCATGGACGCAGTGGCATCAGCGAAATTGACGACCTTGGAATCGCCTATGTAGGACCTGGAAATATACTCCCCCATTTTCCTTATCTGCACATTGTCGAACAGCGAGACCCGCCCGCCGGTGGCATCATACATTATCTCCAGATAATCATACAGCTTGCCGGCTGCATGCCCCCAATAGGAAGGACCTTCCTCACAGGCTCCGTCGCTCTTTACGAAATTCAGGAACATGTCGGCCGAAATCACGGAACGATGCACAGCGGCATCGAGCCTTGCCTGGTCCTTCTCCATAAGAAGGTAGCACAGCAGGACATTGGAATTGCACCACGGATTCCAGTTATTGATGATTTCCCCCGGTTTCCACTGGTCGGCAATCCACCAGTTAGCTTTCCTTACCGGGGCTGAAAGATCCATGAACGGATCAAGTATCCTTTCCTTTACGGCCTCTTCAATACAATAGTTGATGGATGGATCCAGTTCCGCAAGTGCATCCTTGAAGAAATGGTATGCGATGGCAACCGTTGCTCCGTAACCGGCAGAGCCGAGATCTATGATATATTCCCTCGGGTCCGGAAGCGCCCTGTGGCTCGACTGGCGCGGATTATGCGCTGACAGCACCCAGGATGTCATCTGGCAGCTCATCCACAGACCGTCGGCAATCTGGTCCACGAAACGGCCTTTCCCTTCAGCAAGTTCCGCCAGGATCAGAGTATTCAGCGCCCGTCTGTTGGCGTCCATGGGATTCTCCATGATTTTCCGGTTCCCGCTACGCTCATATTCCAGGTATGCCGTAGCCGGTACTATCTTCCACTCATAGCCGAGATAGCCTTCACCGAGAGTTATGAGCCGGCCGGCATCCTGTGCAAAAACTTTCTGCCAGCCGGCACGGTCTGCATAGTCCGGATAAGGGAACCAGTCGCCTCCGGCCTTCACCAGGGTCGTGTCCCCGGATTCATGCAGGGCTTTTGCATAAGCCTTGTGGATAAGATTCCGTTCCTCATAGGCATCGGCCTCCTGAACGGAAAACAAAAAAGAGAAACATACCGCGACAGTTGCGGCAATGCTCCATACGGTCTGTCTCAGTTTCATGATCATTATGCAGTTATTTGTATTTTCCTGTCACTCTCCAATGGTGATCTTTCCGACGTAAAGTCCCCAACACCCGTCAGTAACTACCGGAACTTCCTTTCCGGTCCTGTCCCTGACCATCTCGGCCTTTTCAAGGAAAGTATGCGAATGCCCCCCTATCACCATATCGACATTCTCAAGTCCGGCCACAAGTTCAGGGTCAGTGAAAAACTCGCCTTCATAACCGAGATGCGTGAGACAGATCACAATGTCGCACTTCTTACGGTTTTTCAGGAAATCGGCATATTTCACAGCCGTCTCCACAGGATCAAGGTATGTCATCATGTCTGCTATTTTCCTGTCTACGACCACCGTAAGGTCTGTAAGGAGTCCTATGACCCCGATCCGGAATCCGCCGCGATGCAGTATGCACCAGGGCCGGACAAGTTTCGAAAGCTTCCTGTGGCCGAAATCATAATTTGCACAGACAACTGGGAAATCGAGGTCAGCTACCCTCCTGGCAAGTTCATCGAGACCGTTGTCGAATTCATGGTTACCCAGACACGCCACATCGTACCTCATTGCATTCATACAGGCTGTCTCCACATCCCCCTTCATCAGAGTGAAATAGGAGCTGCCCTGGCTGAAATCTCCGGCATCCACCAACAGGACCCGGTCCTTCCCCATCGCATTCCTTACACTGTCCACATACGCCGCACGCTCGATCACTCCTCCGAGCCCGGCATATTCCCCGTAGCGCACAGGATCGATATGGCTGTGCGTATCGTTCGTATGCAGTATCACGAGATCCTGTGCTCCTGTCGGAATGCAGAATCCGAGGACCGCCGCTATCAAAATCAATTTCTTCATTGTACCTGAGTATTTTTCCGTCTGCCGGACATGTCATCCACGCCCGGCTGTCTCTTATAATGCACAGTCAAGCACCTTCACACGCCCGTCGGCCGAATATACGATATCGCGTCCGGCTTCCGTTTCGTCTTCGATGTAATCCAGCATTACATCGATGATATCGATATCATCGTAATCGCATATCTCCACGGCATTCCTTCCGACATACAGGTTGTCCCCGCCGTCCAACAGGAAAGAAATGGTCGCCACACCGTAGATTTCAGAATCATCTATAGGCTCGCCTCCGATTGTGGCGGAAACCAGTTTCCCGCCGGAGACCTCAATCCTGACACCTCCCAGCACCTGGATCCTCGTAGCCGCCATCTGTTCAAGGATGGCCCGCAGGTCACTGCCTTTCAGCGCCACATAGACAATGCTGTTCTTGAAAGGGAACATGGAAAGCATGTCGTCAAGCAGTATATCACCTGCCGGCAGGTCCACACGGATACCTCCGAAATTCCCGATCCCGACATGGACCTTTTTTCCGGACTTCCTTTCCACTGCCGCCATTATGGTATCAATGAACATATCTGAAAGCGCGCACTCGGGTTCTTCCCTGACCATAGCCACAGGCGCATGGCCTATAACCTTCTTGACCGGAGCCATCACCGGCTGTGCCTTCAGTACGGCAGAAGCCACATCCGCCACGGTACCGCCCTTGTAGACCCGGCCGTTCGGAGCATAATATGTCCGCCCCTTCACCGTCCCGACAGACTCCTCCACGTCATCTGCCGAAGGGGATATGCAACCCGTCCTCGAACCGTCCATCCTGTCCCTTGACCAGGAGAATTTCCATCCTCCGGCCTGTCCGTACGCCGCCGTACCGGATCCGGCTGCCATACAGAGGCAGAGGGCAGCCATAACAACTGTCTTTCCCGTCATTGTTTCAACCATTTATAAAGATCCTTGAATGTCGTCTTCTTCCCGTACATCAGGATGCCGATCCTGTAGATTTTAGCAGAAATGTATGCCATGACGACAAAGGTCAGGACCAGCAGGAGTATGGAGAGGGCAAGTTCCCAGGCGGGTACGCCGAAAGGAATCCTGGCAAGCATCACGATCGGGGATGTGAAAGGTATCATGGAGCCCCAGAAGACTATCTGGCTGTCGGGTGCCTTGAAGGCATAGAAAGCTATGAAGAAAGCTATGAGCAAAGGGATTGTGACAGGCATCTGGAGCTGCTGGGTATCAGCCTCGTTTTCAACGGCGGAACCGATGGCGGCAAACAGGGAGGCATACAGAAGATATCCGAGCACGAAATAAACGATGAAACTCAGCAATATCTCGCCGTAGTTCAGGCTGCCGAGGGTCGACATCACCGCCGAGAGTTCGTTGTCCTGAGGTATCGCGAACTGACCGGAAGCCATACCGGAAGGATCCATCATGGACGGGTCCACACCCAGCCCCTCGGCCATCATGGTCATCTGCTCGCCCTGCATACCGGCAGATGCGGCCAGGGAATCCATACCGATGAATGAACTTATACCGATGACAAGCACCGCCGTGAGTACAATCCAGAGGAAAAACTGTGTCAGGGCCACGGCTGCCACTCCTATTATCTTTCCGAACATCAGGTCAAGCGAGTTCACGGATGAAATAAGGACTTCCACCACCCTGCTGGACTTCTCTTCGATGACACTCTGCATCACCATTGCGGAAAACATGGCGATGAACATATAGATTATTATGGACAGCACCAGGGACACAATCATATAGACTTCCGAGGAAGTAATGGTCTCCTGTCCGCTGTCATCCATGGTATAGGTGGCAACCGGTATATCCGCCTTGACATCTTCAAGAATCTGCTTCAGCCCCTTGATATCGTAGGAAGCAAGCCTGTAGTCCTCCACGGCAGTATTCACATTCCGGCTTATCGCCTCTTTCATGTCTACACTCAAGGGCTTGTGTGAGTAAGCCGAGACAGATACGGTCATATTTTCCCGGTCAACGGGGGAAATCACCACAAGAGCGTCCAGCCCAAGGTCAAAATACCTGTTTTTCATGGAATCCACCGGTTCGGAAGAATAGTCGGCATAGCTGTACTGTCCGCTGTCCTCCATATATGGCATGACAATGCCGGAACCGTCCACGACACCTATCTTCCTGCCCTTGTCCTCGGCTATGAGCATAATGAGGGTCGGAAGGATACAGAGCGCCGCAAAGAATATCGGCCCGAGAAACGTGGTCAACAGGAAAGACTTCTTCTTTACCCTTGTCAGATATTCTCTTGATATGATGACATTTATCGTACGTAAATCCATGGTTTATTCCTCCTCTGTGACTAATTTGATGAAAATGTCGTTCATCCTCGGGACGAGTTCCCTGTATGAATTGATTACAATAGGCAGATCCACAAGGCTTTTCAGCACCTCCGTCCGATCCGAGAGGTCCTCAAGGGCAAGTACAGCCGTATGCCGGCCCGAATCGTCGCTGTCGGAAAGGACGCGGTATTTTCCGGGAACAGACACTACCGGAGACGAGGCCGTATAGACCAGTTCGAAATGGTTCTGCCCGTACTTGTGGCGGATCTCCCCTACCCGTCCCGTTATCACGACATGTGACTTGTTGATCAGGGCGATGTTGTCGCAAAGTTCCTCCACGGATTCCATATTATGGGTGGAGAGGACAATCGTGGCCCCTTCTTCCTTGAGCCGGAGTATCTCATCGCGGATGATCTGGGCATTCACCGGATCGAAGCCGGAAAAAGGCTCGTCAAGGATGAGCAGTGAAGGCCTGTGTACCACCGTAGTGATGAACTGTACTTTCTGGGCCATACCCTTGGACAGCTCCTCCACCTTCTTTCCCCACCAGCTTTCTATGCCGAACTTCCCGAACCATTTTTTCAGTTCAGCCGCGGCATCCCTGACAGACATGCCTTTCAGCCTCGCGAAATACATCGCCTGGTCCCCCACCTTCATTTTGCGGTAGAGCCCTCTCTCTTCAGGTAGGTAGCCTATCCGCTTCACGTCTTCCTGGGTTATCGGCCGGCCGTCAAAAAGGATGACACCGTCGTTCGGTATCGTGATCCTGTTGATTATCCTTATAAGAGTGGTCTTGCCTGCTCCGTTCGGACCGAGAAGGCCGAAGATATTGCCTTTCGGAATATCAAGCGACACATGGTCGAGTGCGGTTTTCTCCCCGAAGGTTTTACAGACATCCTTGCATTGTATTATCGACATTTCCTTAAATTTTTATATTCCAAATCAGATGTTCAGTATCTTGGACACAAGCTCCATGAGCAGTTCAGGCTGGGTCGCCTCACCGGCATTCCCGCCTTTTCCCTTGAAGTCGTATTCCTTTATAAGGGATATTGCGGCAAGGCATTTTCCCGGAGGATAGTTTGCCGCGGCGGTATCATATTCTTTCAGGAAATAAGGGTTTACCCCGAGAAGGGATGCCTTCTCCGTTGCGGAAGCCTTGGGATTCCTCATCATCAGGGCTTCATATTTCAATATCCTGTAGAAATGGTTGAACAAGGGTGCGGAGGCCAGCAGGAGCATGAACTTAGGGGAGTTTCCTATGTAGGCAGCAATTTTCAGGGCCCTGGCCGCATTTCGCGAAGACAGTTCCCTGGTCAGTTCGAATATGCTGTACTGCCGGCTGATACCGACATTCCGCTCGATGTCTTCGGCAGTGATTGCTGTCTTTCCTTCCGGCAGGTTCTTGCGCATCTTTTCCGTCTCGATGGCGATCTTGTTCAGGTCAGTCCCCGCGTACTCCGCCAGGAGAGCCGCCGCATCCGGCGTTATGGAAAGTCCCTTGCCGAGGTAGAATGAAGTGATCCATCGTCCCATCTCGTAATCCCGTACGGGGGCTGACTCGACCACAGTTCCGTTCTTCTTAATGTTCTTGTAAAGTTCCTTGCGCTTGTCGAGGGAAGCCCCGCGCAGGTAAAGCACCAGGACTGTGGTGGGAAGCGGGTTGAGGCAGTATTTTGCCAGGGCATCGATTGTCTTCATGGCCTGGGCTTCCTTGACCACCACGAGTTGCCGCGCGGCAAAGACTGGGTAACGCATGGCGGCTGTAACCACCTTGTCCGCATCCGTATCCGTACCGTAGAATACCGTCTGGTTGAAATCCCTTTCGCTGTCATCCAGCGCATATTCCATTATCGCATTGCAGACCGTCTCGGGATAATAAGGTTCCTCGCCCATAAGCAGATAGACAGAACGGAAGATGCCCTTGCGGACATCTTCGACTATCCCGCGGCACTGCGCGTCTGTCTCTGCAAAACCCTTTGCCATTCCGGATGCAAAGATAGAAAAGTATTTGGATTTATTCTATGCCTTCGAACGCGTAAGGTGCATATATGTAGCCTGAATATTCATACATCGGTTTCATCGAGGCCTCCACCCTGGCAAGGAATCCGGCATAATCTGACCGGTCCTCGCTCCAGGCCACCTCCGACAAGGCTGCGAAACGCGGGAGGTCCATATGCTGCATATGGTTGAATGTCGCTATATATTCCGTCCACGTATTTGCCTGTATGCCTTTTATATGTTTCCTTTCATCTTCGTCAAGCCGGTCGTAAGGGTCGAAAGAATAGCATTTCGAAAGAGGGACATAGCCGCCGATTCCCAAAGGCTCCCCGTTGGTTTCCGGGTCTGCGGTCTGGTAATAGTCGAGGTAGAAATAGGTATTCGGGGTCATTATCACGTCATTTCCCTGACGGGCAGCATCGATACCGCCCTGCGGGCCTCTCCAGGACATAACTGTCGCCGTCCTGGAGATGCCGCCTTCCAGGATCTCGTCCCAGCCTATGATCTTCTTCCCCTTGGTATTGAGGTACTGCTCGATACGATGGAGAAGATAGCCCTGGAGCTGACGCTCGTCCTGAAGGCCTTCTTCCTTCATCCGTCTCTGGCAGGCAGGACAGTTCTCCCACCTTACCGACGGGCACTCGTCACCGCCGATGTGGATATACTCGGACGGGAACAGGTCGCAGACTTCATCCAGAACATCCTTGAGAAACCTGAAAGTGGTCTCCTTTCCTATACAGAACACATCCTCGCTTATGCCCCAGGTAGTACGGGTTTCGTAAGGACCGCCCGTACACCCCAGCCACGGATAGCTTGACAGGGCCGCCACGGCATGGCCAGGCATCTCTATTTCCGGAATTACGGTAATCTGACGGTCGGAAGCATACTCCAGAACCTCCCTGACGTCATCCCTGGAATAATAGCACCCTTCACCGTAAGGTGTCCCGTCGTAGCCGGCATCCTTGTCCGAGTACAGGCCGATCTTTGTCTCCTTGCGGACCGCACCCACTTCCGTAAGCAGCGGATACTTCTCTATTTCAAGCCTCCAACCCTGGTCATCGGTCAGGTGCCAGTGCAGGGTATTCAGTTTATGAAGGGCAAGCATATCGATGAATGTCTTGAGCTCGTCGACTGTAAAGAAATGACGGCACGGATCGAAATGAGCCCCCCGGTAAGCGAAATGCGGCTTGTCCTGTACATGAAGTCCCCGGACACGGATCTTCGCCTTCCCTGACGAGGCCGAAGCCGACTGCACGAGCACCTGATCCAGGGTCTGGATGCCCCACCATACGCCTCTGGCCGTTCCTCCGGTAACGTTGATGCCTCTCCTGGAGATTTCCAGAGTATATTCCTCCTCCGCAAGTGCAGGATCCATGGACAAGACGACGTCAGCTTTCCGCGGATCATCCGTCACGCGCACTGCAGGGAGCACGATATCGGAGACTATCCTCGTAAACCCGTCCGGAAGCCCGACAGTACCGGGAGCATAATGTTTTTCCAATGTCTCCGCCCATACGCCGGCAAGATCCAGCAGGGCCTCATCTCCCGAATATACAAGGAGACTGTCAGGCGAAAGCCGGAACGAAGAACAGTTTTCCTCTGCCACGACAGGCTGGGGGACAATACTGACAGGGGTCTGCCGGCAAGAACATAGCGACAGCACAGATACGGCAGCAACGGCTGCGTTCAACAATTTAGGGTCCATAGTCATCAACAATAGTGATCAAATTTACGAAGAAGCCGCGAGCGGAGCAAATTTTTTTGCCCCGCCCGCAGCCCACTGACTGTTGCACTTCGGTATTGAATCTTCACCCGCCCGCGGCCCGTATCCTGACACCGCAGCCAGTCCCGGCTACTTCAGCAGATGTCCCTCTATGACCTCCTTGAGCTGTGCCTTGGACGGTGCACCCGGACTCATCGACGGATCGCCGCCGAGAGGGATGAAAAGGAGGGTCGGCACCGAGCGGATACCGAAAGCCCCTGCAAGCTCGCGTTCCTTGTCTACATCCACCTTATAGATGACAAGCTTGTCCCCGTATTCCTCCGCAAGTTCCTCAAGCACCGGGCCCAGGGCCTTGCACGGTCCGCACCATGTGGCATAGAAGTCCACGATGGCCGGCTTTGTCCCCTCGTACTTCCATACCTGAGGACTTGCCTCGTAATTATACACTTTCTCCAGAAATTCCGTTTTTGTAAGATGTACTGTTCCTGTTTCCATTTTCCTTCCGTTTTTCCCGGAGTCTCCATCCTTCCCGTCCGCCGGCAGCAAGGCAGGCGACAGGAGCAGGGCTCCGGCAATTAATACTAGCGCTGATATACGTTTCATTGTTTCCTGTATGTTTTTTCTTGTCCGCGTATCCGGCAGCATCAAAGCAGCCTATGACTCATTTGTTTCACATTGCAAAGATATGTCGGCGTCTTCAATAATACCCCTATATTATGAGAAATTCGTAGCGTACATCTCTCCGTCGGACGAACTGTACCGCCTGGACGAGATCCCTTCCGACAGGCTGGTATCCGACCGTCTGTGGATACTGGAGGAAGGACACTGCCTGCGCAGCCAGGTCTTCAGTTTCTGCCACAGCCGACAGCACACCCGTACCGGATACCAGGCCGGCAGCATCGACACCCTGGTCCGCATCGTAGACACGAACGGAGGCTATACCGTCATCCCTGAACTGCACACGGACTTTCTTACCGCGGCCCAGAGAGCCAACCTGCGTCCGATAGTCAGGCATCCGGACACTTCCGGCAAGGACTGCCCCACCTGCATCCCCGTCCGGGAAGTCTCCCTCGTCATAAGGGAGGACTACGTCCGGGAACGGCTACACGGCAGAATACAACGGGAACCAGATAAAGACCGTAATGTCATGCCTGGATGACAGGACTGCGGAAAACGTCTTCGCTT
This sequence comes from uncultured Bacteroidales bacterium, assembly GCA_944326325.1. Lineage (GTDB taxonomy): Bacteria > Bacteroidota > Bacteroidia > Bacteroidales > UBA932 > Cryptobacteroides. The sequence continues at coordinate 17,856 of CALVDQ010000019.1, read as the reverse complement.
ATCTGCGCGAAGTAGCCACGCTGAACCCGCTCGGCAAGAACAACGATGAGGAAGCCGGAATACTTGAACAGATGTATGGAAGCCTCCGGTTCATTGACGAGAGGACAGCGGCAGCCTGCTACCTCAATCCGGACAAGCACCCTGCCGCCAGGCTGGACCACGGGAACCTGATATTCCCGTTCGGATGCAACGCCAGCCAGAAAAAAGCCGTCGAGACAGCATTCAGCCGCCAGATAAGCGTGATTCAGGGACCTCCGGGGACAGGAAAGACCCAGACGATACTCAACATCGTGGCGAACATCGTCAGGAACGGACAGACTGTAATGGTCGTATCCGGGAACAACTCCGCGACGGCAAATGTCAAGGAAAAGATGGAAAAGTACGGACTGGACTTCATCATTGCCGGTCTCGGCAAAAAAGACAACAAGGAAAGTTTCCTGAAGTGCCAGCCGCCGGTCCCGGAAGACATACTGTCCCGTACATCCGGACGCCGGGATACCGGCAGGATGGAAAAGGAAACGGAAAGCGTCCTGCAGAAGCTCGATGCCGTATTCTCGCTGCAGGCTTCACTTGCCCGCCTGAAACAAGAGCAGGAAGACATGGCCCTGGAATGGAAGCATTTCAGCATGGAGAAAGGTTCGTACGGGGAAGGCGGCAGGAGAAAGGCAAGTTCATCCGATATCATAAGGCTGTGGATACAATGCCGGCTCATATCCGAAGACAGGGAATACGGCAATACAGGACTGTTGAAGAAACTTGCAGACAGGATACGGATGCTCATGATAAGGATAGTCTGCAGATACCGGCTCGGGATAGAACACGAAAGATATGTTCCTGGCCACCTTTATCCGCTGTTCACCAAACTCCAGGCCCTCTTCTACAGATACAGGTCCAGGGAAATAGAGAAACAGATAGCCGCAGCAGAAAAGGGACTGGCCTCGTACGATGCGGACAGGCTGCTTGAAATCCTGTCGGACAATTCCATGACATTGTTCAAAGACTTCCTGTCGGAAAAATACGGAAGCCTGCCTGATATCCGGTTTCAGAGCATAGACGACATGAAGGGTAAAGGAGAAGAATTCATCCGGCGCTACCCGGTGGTACTGAGCACCACATTCTCCGCAACGACCTGTCAGTTTACCGACAGACCGTACGACTACATCATCATGGATGAATCCTCGCAGATTCCGGTTGAGACCGGCACGCTGGCACTGTCCTGCGCCAGAAACGCCGTCATAGTCGGGGACGACATGCAGCTTCCGAACGTCATAACCGGAAAAACCAGGGCCAGTCTTGCCGCCATTACAGGAAAGTACCGGGTAGACAAGGGATACGACTGCTCCTCCAACAGTTTCCTGAAATCCGTATGCACCATAGTGAAAGATGTTCCGCAGACGCTTCTACGCGAACACTACCGATGCCACCCGCGAATAATAAACTTCTGCAGCCGGAAGTTCTACGGCGGAAATCTCCTGATAATGACTGAAGACAAGGGAGAAAAGGATGTCCTTTCCGCAATCCGGACAGTAAAAGGGAACCATGCGGCGGGCAGATATAACCAGAGGGAGATAGATGTCGTGAAAGAGGAAGTGCTGCCGGGCCTGAAGGAGTTCGGCAGCATAGGTATTGTCACCCCGTACAACCGTCAGGCCGATGAATTCCGGAAACAGCTTCCCGGGACAGACTCCGCGACCGTCCACATGTATCAGGGGCGGGAAAAGGATGCCATAATCATGAGTGTGGTCGACAACCGGATCTCGTCTTTCGCCGACGACCCGAGCATGCTGAACGTGGCCGTATCGAGGGCGCGGAAAAAATTCTGCCTTGTAGTCACGGGAAACAGACAGACGAGGCAGGGCAACATAACGGATCTTCTCGACTACATCGAATACAACAACTGCAGCATAACGGACAGCAAAATAACCTCGATCTTCGACATTCTGTACAGGCAATATACGGAACAGCTGACAGCCTATTTGGAGAAGCATCCCAAAATCTCAAGGTATCCGTCGGAGAACCTGACGTACGGGCTGATATGCGATATCATCAGTTCCGACATACGCTTTTCTTGCCTGGAAATCAAAAGGGAGTATCCACTGAGGGATCTGATAAAGGATACTTCCCTTATGTCTGAAGAGGAAACGCTATATGCATCCAGGGAGGGTACCCATATAGATTTCCTTTATCCAACACGGTTTCCATGAAACCGGTCCTTGCCGTCGAGACAGACGGGTATTCCTACCACAACTGCTCCGGAGAACAGATCCGCAGGGACAGGATGAAGGACCACATCCTGCAGACCTACGGGATACCGCTTGTCCGGCTGTCCACCAAAGGAAGCGGGGAAAAGGAAAAGATCGTGTCCAGGCTCATGGAGCTTATGCATATCGGGAATCCCTGAAGAAACACGGAGGTCTGGACAAAAAAGGCGGCCCGTTTTCCGGACCGCCTGACTGAATCTATCTTTCTATCTGTCAATTCGCTCTTTTCTCCTTTACCCTTACAAGTTTCTCCTTCAGGACATCCAGGCAATCCACCACAGCGTCCTCGAATGTCCTGGCGTTCCTCTCGACCACTACGTCATTGCCGGGAATCTGTACCAGTACCTTGACATTCTTGTTCTCATGCTCCGGGAGCAGAGACATGGTGACTTCCACACCGATGATCTCATCATAGAATCTAGGCAATTTGGACAGCTTCTTTTCTACAAAGTCCAGCAACTTCTGATCTGCGTTGAACTTGATGGATTGTACTCTAATCTCCATTTTTACCTCCGTTTTTAGCCCTTGGGTGGGCGGATTCATAAACACTCTTCAGTTTTCCGATGGAATTATGGGTATAGACCTGCGTCGCGGCAAGTGACGAATGGCCCAGGAACTCCTTTATAGAGTTGAGGTCAGCTCCGTCGGAAAGAAGCTCCGTCGCCACAGTGTGTCTCAGGACGTGGGGTGACTTCCTTCCGGAAAAGACACCGGCACTTTCAAGTTCCTGCTTCACTATCCTCGCGACATACTCCGGATAGACGGCCCGTCCTTTCGCAGTGACGAACAAAGGTGACCCGGGTGTCCATACACCACCCACCATCGTATCAACTGATTGTAAATATAACGAAATTTCTTTACAAAAAGAATGCAGAAGCGGAATTTCTCGCATTTTGTCACCTTTGCCCCTGACACGCATGACCTCCCTCGAGAAATCGATGTCACCGCGTCTCAGCCCAACAAGTTCAGAACGCCTTATCCCGGTATTGTAGAATGTCGATACCACGGCCCTGGACAGCCTGCGGACATAGTCCTCCGGTTTTGTATCAGGGATATCGGAAGCATAGATCTCCGTCCTGGCGAAATAGGCGGCCATGTCCGACTCGCGGAAAAAACCGGGCAGCCGCTTTTCAATCTTCGGACGGCTGACAAGCTTCACCGGATTCGACTTCAGTACCCCCTCCTTTACAAGGAAACGGCAGAAGCCGCTGAGTACCGAGACATGGAGGTTCACTGTCCTTGCCTTCAGCTTCCGTCCGAGCAGTTGCACTTCATACCCCCTTATCATACCTGGTACGAGGGAAGCTGCGAGTTCATCGTCAGAACCGGCATCGGCAAACTCGCAGAAGGACCTGAGACATTCAGTATATATTTCACAGGTCCTGACGGAATATCTCCTGACAGCGGATATATACTCCAGATATCTTGAAACGAGACGGCTTTCCATATTCACCTCACCGGGACAAGTCCCATTTCAGAAGCCTTCGAACGCATCAGCGCCTCCGCCTCCTCGAAGTTGTTGCCGATCACCCCGTCAAGGATGGCGTTTTTCACGAACTCCTTCAGTTCGCCTATCTGGCGGCACGGAGGAATTCCGTAGAGCTCCATGATATATTCTCCGGTGACAGGGTTCCTGAAATTACGGATGGCATCCTTTTCCTCCACCTCGGCCAGCTTGCGCCTGACAATTTCGAAATTCCGCTTCAGTCTCTCCACCTTCCGCGGATTCTTGGACGTAATGTCGGCATTGCAAAGAAGCATCAGGTCATCGATATCGTTGCCCGCCTCGAAAAGGAGACGCCTCACGGCAGAATCGGTCACCTCCTCCGTTACCAGGGCTATCGGTCTCAGGTGCAGGAGCACCAGTTTCTCAACATATTTCATCTTCTCGTTGAGCGGCATCTTCAGGGACTTGAAAATTTTCGGAACCATCCTCGCACCTACGACTTCATGCCCGTGGAAAGTCCATCCTGTCTCCTTGTCGTACCTTTTCGTGGCCGGCTTGCCTATATCGTGTAGCAGAGCAGCCCACCTGAGCCACAGGTTCGGCTCAGTCCTGACGACTCCGGTCTCCACACCGTCCACGAATTCGAAATCCTTCAGGCTTCCGGCGGCGATGGCGGCAATCTCTGCCGCGGCTACATTATCCAGAACCTCGAGGGTATGGGAGAAATTCTCCTTGTGGCCGTGCCCTTCCACCGTCTCCGCCCCTTTCAGCCTGCACAGCTGGGGAAGGATCAGCTCGAGCAGCCCGGTCTCGTCCAGTAGGCGGAATCCCGGAGATGGACGGCCGCAGACGAGCATCTTGTTCAGCTCCTCCGCAATCCTCTCCTTCGAGAGTATCTCCAGCCGGTCCCGGTTCCTTCTGATGGATTCGAGAGACTCCGGCACTATCCGGAACTGCCGTTCCCCGTCACTCAGTTTCGTAGCGAAACGTATCGCCCTTATCATCCTCAGGGGGTCGTCGCTGTATGTCGTATCCGGGTCGAGAGGTGTCCTGATGATTCCGGCATCTAGATCCCTGATGCCTCCGAAAGGATCCACAAGCGCACCGTAGTCCTCTTTCTGCAGGCTGAAAGCCATGGCATTGATTGTAAAGTCCCTGCGGCGCTGGTCATCCTCGAGAGTCCCGTTCTCGACTATCGGTTTCCTGGAATCCCGTCTGTAGGACTCCTTCCTGGCCCCGACGAATTCCACCTCGGTGCCCTTATACTTCAGCATGGCCGTCCCGAAGTTCCTGAACACGGAAACATTGCTGTGAACGGCAGCCCCCACGGCTTCGGCTAGTTCAATCCCGCTCCCTTCGACCACAATGTCTATGTCCTTACTCTTTCTCCCCAGAAAACAATCACGCACATAACCACCTATCACAAAAGCCCTTACACCCATCTTTCCGGCGATACCGGAGATGACCTCGAAAATCCTGTTGTCCAGGAAACCATGAACTACTGCCATCTTGTCTACCTTTTTATCATTTCCGAATATGAGGGGATCTCGCTCACGAACTCGTACGACAGGGACTCCCTGTCCTGCCTGCGGCGGCAGATGCAGGTCCTGCACCCGTTGGTGATGAAAATGAACCTGACACCAAGTACCATATTGTACCTGACGGCCTGGTCGAGTACGGAACCGTCGATCACGACATCCGGCCTCTTGCACTCCACCACAGCCACCGGGAAGGTATCCCTTCCGTAGACCACAATATCGGCCCTGAACTTCTTGCCTGCAAGGCTGAAACCCACTTCGCTCATCATCATGTGCATCGGGACTGCCATCATCGTGTTCAGCTGTGATATGAACCATTGCCTCACCTCCTCTTCAGGAGTGAGGGCGACAAGCTTTTTCCTAAGCGGATCCCACACCGTTTTCCTCTCCATGGCACTCGTGAAACTTCAACGCAAAGGTACTGTTTTTTCCAGAAAATCCACAACAAGCCTCTGCACCGGTTTCCCGCAATGGTGTCCCCCGTCAAAGAACACGGTTTCGAGACGGCCTTCCACCCCTTCTTCCCGATATATCTCCTGCATGACGGAAAATGCCTCCCTGACCACGGGTTCAGGGAAAAGCCGGTCGGACCTTCCGCTCAGGAAACAGTACGGGCGGGGTGCAAGCAGATGCGCTATATCCGGGAAATCATGTTCCGCCCTCAATTCAGGGACAAGCATCGCGAAATCGGAAGCCTTGTAGGGCATGGTGACCGTTTCCTTCAGGGTCATCCAGGATACCGAAACGCCGGAGACAATAAAGTCGCAGAATCCTGCCAGCATCCACGCCCTGTGGGCTCCCATTGACCAGCCCAGAGCAGCTATCCTGTCCTTATACACACACGGCAGGTCCCGCAGCAGGGCCGCAGCCGCGGCATCCTCCACGAGGGTCTTCTCCGCCCAGACTGTTCCGTTCGCCATAAGACTGTCATAGACAGCCCTCTGCCCCTCGTAGACGGCCGTCCTGACCGAGTCAGGGTCACCTTCCCCGCCGCAGAACTTCATACGGGACCACCTGCGGCAAAGCTCTGAACTGCGTCCTCCCCAATACAGCATATCCGGAACGATGACCGCATACCCGAGTGAAGCAAGGGAATCGGCAAAATATACCCCATCGAAATTCGCCCTCACCCACTGTCCGGAGGATTTCCGAATGTTTTCCGGAGCTGAAGGCAGAGGTCTCGCAAGCTTCTCCTTCCCGATATCGAAACGGGCCCCGTGATCGTGAAGGAGCACAAGGCCGGGGCACGGATTCTCCCGCGAAGCGGCATGGGGAAGCAGCAGGAAGGAACGGACCTTTTCGTTGCCTGGAACGGCGTACTCCACAAGAAGACAGTCATAGGAACCCCTGTCTTCTCTTTCAAGGACCGTCATTCCATGGGTTTCCGCTGCGTATACGGCCGTGGAAAGGACGAGAAGGAGAAGGACTGCCGGTATTTTCCTGAGGATCATTTTCATCTGGTATCGGGTTATCAGGGCATTAAAGTGTTATCATGGGACAAAGATACATGAAAAAACAATTTTTTATATACCTTTGCAAGTCATACTCACGATACGACACATAAGATGAAAGAATTCTGGCAAGTAATGAAGCGCTTTGTGGCGCCATACAAGAAATATCTGGCGGGGGCGGTAGTGCTGAACATCTTTTCAGCCATATTCAACATTTTCTCGTTCACCCTGATCATCCCCATACTGCAGATTTTGTTCAAGATGGACACCAACGTCTACGAATTCATCCCTTGGGATACACCGGACATGAGCATGAAAGACATAGGCATGAACAACGCCTACTTCTACGTGACCCAGCTCATCGAAAGGTTCGGAGGCTCGATAACACTTCTCATACTCGGGCTTTTCCTTGGAGTGATGACCGCCCTGAAGACATCGTGCTATTTCGGGTCGTCAGCGATAATGGTACCTCTGAGGACAGGTATCGTCCGCGACATCAGGATTCTGGTCTACGACAAGATGATGCACCTCCCGCTCGGGTTTTTCTCGCAGGAAAGGAAAGGCGACATAATAGCAAGGATGAGCGGAGACGTCGGGGAGGTGGAATATTCCATCACAAGTTCCCTTGACATGCTCATAAAGAACCCGATACTCATAATATTCTATTTCGCGACACTCATTGCAACAAGCTGGCAGTTGACCCTGTTCACTTTGGCGGTGGTCCCGCTCATGGCATGGGGAATAAGCGCGATTGGCAAGAAACTGAAATCGGAATCCCTTGAAGCCCAAGGGAAATGGAGTGACACCATGTCCCAGCTTGAAGAGACGCTCGGGGGGCTGAGGATAATCAAGGCATTCATTGCCGAAGACAAGATGATGACAAGGTTCACCGCTGTCAGCAACGAACTGCGCACTGCTACGAAGAAAGTTGCCATACGCCAGTCCCTTGCGCATCCTGTAAGCGAATTCCTCGGTACCGTGATGATCATGTTCGTGCTTTGGTTCGGAGGCTCCCTGATACTGAGTGAAGCCTCCCCTATCGATGCACCGACATTCATATTCTATATGGTGATCCTCTACAGCGTCCTCAACCCGCTGAAAGAGTTCGCACGGGCCGGATACAATATCCCTAAAGGGCTTGCGTCGATGGAGAGGGTGGACAAGATACTAAAGGCAGAAAACAACATCAAGGAAATCCAGGATGCCTACGACATAAAGTCTTTCGATGACAAGATCGAGTTCAAAAACGTATGCTTCTCCTACACCGACGGAAAGCAGGTACTGAAGAACATAAACCTCACCATCAGGAAAGGGAAGACGATTGCCATCGTGGGACAGTCCGGCTCGGGAAAATCCACGCTCGTGGACCTGGTCCCGAGATACCATGACGTGACATCCGGAGAAATCCTGATAGACGGTCACGATATCAAGAGCCTGAAAATCAAGAGCCTGAGGAGTCTCATCGGGAATGTGAACCAGGAAGCCATCCTGTTCAACGACACGATTTTCAACAACATAGCCTTCGGCGTGGAAGGTGCTACAATGGAACAGGTGGTGGAAGCGGCCAAGATAGCCAATGCCCATGACTTCATCATGGAAAAGGAACAAGGCTACGAGACGAACATCGGTGACCGCGGAAGCAAACTCTCCGGAGGGCAGAGGCAGCGTATCAGCATCGCCAGGGCTATACTGAAGAACCCGCCGATACTCATACTCGACGAAGCCACATCGGCGCTCGACACAGAATCGGAGCGGCTTGTGCAGGAGGCGCTTGACAGGCTGACCACCTCAAGGACCACCATAGCAATCGCCCACAGGCTGTCCACGATAAAGAATTCGGACGAGATCTGCGTCATGCACGAAGGCGAGATCGTGGAACGGGGAACCCACGAGGAACTGATAAAGCTGAACGGCTACTATAAAAAGCTGAATGACATGCAGGCCCTGTAGAGACTGGAATTTGTCTGTAAACGGTCTGCCGGAAAACATTTGCGCCGATGCGGATTTTTGATTATTTTTGCTGGAAGCTGTTTAAAATTTTACCGATATAGATTTTATGAGAGATTCCCGAAGGGAGATTTCCTGATTTTCCGGAAAGGATAGCGGACTTATCCGATTTAAAAAATCAGAAAATATATACCGGCAGTCCGACGGACTGGCGTCAGATATGAAAAAAGATATGCGACAGTTGAAAATACCTTTTATGGAAGGACTTGAAAAAATGGATTTCAAGTCCCTGGAACTCAGGATGGAAGCGGAGGCAGTAAAAGCGTATGTCGATACCGTATGCTGGCCTGACGAATTCCCTTATGCTCCCGACGCGTCTTTTTCGATAGCACGGAGCGCGTCACACATTGTCATCCTCTACCGCACCGGCGGACTTGACCTCAGGGCTGAAACCCTGCAGGACAACGGTCCCGTATGGCAGGACAGCTGCTGCGAATTCTTCGTGTCAGACCCGTCGGACGGGACCTATTACAACTTCGAGATGAACTGTATCGGCACGCTGCTGGCATCCAAGAGAAAAAGCCGGAGCGACTTCAGATACTTCGGGGAAGAGGAACTCGGCCGGATAATACGGCACACCTCTCTGGAAAGGAAGCGATACGACATGAGCGACGAGGTCTTCCAGTGGAGGACGGCCATCTGCATACCTTTCAGTCTCATCGGCATAGACGGGGAACGCCTTCCGGAATCCGTAAGGGCGAACTTCTATAAATGTGCAGACGGTTCTGCCCATCCGCACTATCTCAGCTGGAACCCGGTAGAGACGCCTCACCCGGATTTCCACCGTCCGGAATTCTTCGGACGGCTAGTATTCTGAACACATACTGCAAAAATAACACTGACGCCATGAATTACACACAAGAAGAATTGCTCGCCATAGCACAGAAGTTCGAGACGACGGGAAGCATCACCGGAATCAAGCCGCTCGGCCCCGGTTTCATTAACGACACCTTCATCGTAAAGACAGAAGGCAGGGATGCCTCCAGATACATCCTGCAGAGAAAGAACCATCTGATATTCCCGGATGTCCCCGGAATGATGAAGAACATAGAACTGGTCACCGCACACATCCGGAAGAAGGTGACCGAAGCCGGAGGAGACCCTCTGAGGGAAGTCCTTACGGTAACGTGCAGAAAGCCGGAAACGATGACAGCTATGGAAAAGGAAGACCCTGCCGGCCATCTCTACTATAAGGATGAGCACGGCAATTACTGGGCAATGTGCCTGTTCATAGAAGGGTCCGTAACATATGAGAAAGCCGACACTCCCCTGCTATGCTACAAGGGAGGGGAAGGTATCGGCCGTTTCCAGGCACAGCTGTCGGACTTCACCACACCGCTCAACGAGACTATCAAGGGTTTCCATAACATCAGATGGAGATTCTCCCAGTGGGACGAATCCATAGCCCGGGATGCCGCCGGACGGGTAAAGGACCTGGCTGAGGAAATCGGCTGGATCGACAGCCGCCGTGAAGAAATGATGGCTTTCTGGTGTATGGTGGAAAACGGGACCATTCCGACAAGGGTTACGCACAACGACACGAAAATCAGCAATATACTGTTTGACGACAAAGGCGATGTCCTCTGCGTCATAGACCTTGACACCTGCATGAGCAGCACCTCCCTGAATGATTTCGGGGATGCCATCCGCTCCTATACCAATACCGGCGCGGAGGACGACAGGAACCTGGACAATGTCAATATGTCCCCCGATATGTTCAAGGCATATACACAGGGATATCTCTCGCAGAGAAAAGGCAATCTAACGGACTCGGAGATTGAAAACCTTGCCTTCTCGGCAAGATACATCACCTACGAACAGGTGCTCCGCTTCCTCATGGACTACATCGACGGAGACAAGTACTACAAGACTGCATATCCCGGCCATAACCTGGTAAGGACCCACGCGCAGTACAGGCTGCTGCAGAGCATGGAAGCACAGTATGCAGCCATGAAGAACATTGTGGAAGAATATGCGAAGTAGAATCGTAAAGGCGATACTGGTATTATATATCATCGGATTATGTTTCTGCTGCTTCTGGGATTTCAGGAGCAGCATTGATTTCAATACGGGATGGTTCGGGGCCATGAGCGACAAGGCCGTGCATTTCCTGCTGTTCTTTCCCCTGCCCGTGATATCCTATTTTGCATTTCCGGGTCTGCGGAACACGGGGGCGGGAATGACCCGGTTCTGCATAGCTGTATTCATCATAGGAGCGGCAGTAGGGGCTGCGACCGAACTGGTGCAGGGATGGACAGGCTACAGGAGCCGTGACGGTTTTGACCTTGTCGCAGACTGCTGCGGCCTGGCGGCTTCTGTCATCTGCCTCCAGATATTCGAGATGATAAAACGGAAAAGGAGAAAGGCTGGGAAATGAAGATTCGGATAATACTCGTCTGTCTGGCATTCTTTACATTGCAGACGGGACTGGCACAAAACAGGGTCAGGGATGACTTCGAACCCGTATGCAAGAGTCTCGACACTCTTGTCTACGAAAGGACATCCGTCAGAGGCGAACTCAAGTTGAGAGCCGTGATGAAAAGGGGCAGGTATCTTGACTTCTATTTCAGCAACTCGCTCAGCGACCTTCCCTGGACCTTGCAGGACAGCAGATGGTTCCGCAACGAACTGAAGAAGCGCTTTCCAGAAAAATACAGAAACTACAGCCTTGGACAGATCAGCAGCCGGGGAGAGAAGATCGAGGATCTCGTGACCGGAGAACTGCATTACGACGGCAAGCCGGCAACGGATTCATACAGGGTCAAGGCACCGGCAACGGTAAGGCAGATTGTGGAAAGGAAAGACGCCCTCTCCTGTCCGGAAGGACTGGACGGAAGGCATATTGCCCTGTGGCAGAGCCACGGACTCTACTATGAACAGTCCGAAGCCCGCTGGGAATGGCAGAGACCGTGCCTGTTCCAGACTGTAGAGGATCTCTACACACAAAGCTATGTACTGCCGTTCCTCGTCCCGATGCTCGAGAATGCAGGAGCATACGTGTTTCTGCCGAGGGAAAGGGATCTGCAGACCTGCGAAATCATCATTGACAACGATCCGGATTTCAGAAGCCGCGAGGATGGCGGGGCCGGAGTTCCTTCCAGTGAAGGCCGCGGCCGTATGAGGCTTGCCGGACAATACGATGAAAGCGGACTATGGGAGGATGCCGGCGAAGGTTTCGCTGACGCCCTGAAGACGTACACGGGAACCGAGAATCCGTTCAGGATGGGTACCGCACGCATGGCGGAGTGTGTGGCCGGAGGCAAAGACCCGGACAGACTGTCGGAAATAATATGGACACCGGACATACCGGAACGTGGGGAATACGCGGTCTATGTTTCCTACAAGACCCTTCCTCTCAGTACGGAAGCAGCCCACTACACGGTCCGTCATCTCGGAGGCAGGACCGAATTTCTGGTAAACCAGAAGATGGGTGGAGGGACATGGATATACCTCGGAACGTTCGAGTTCGGGAAAGGAACGGAAGGATACGTCACCCTCGACAATATAGTGCCTGAAGTACGGAGGGCCGGAAAAAAGGCCGTGGTCACGGCCGATGCCGTAAAGATAGGAGGCGGCTACGGCAACATAGCCAGGAAAGTGGCCGGAGACGGACATTCCGTACCGGAAACATCGGGGATGCCCAGGTTCACTGAAGCTGCGAGATACTGGCTGCAATGGGCCGGCATAGACTCTACAGTATTCAGTCTCAATGAATCCGAAGATGACTACAAGGATGACTTCATGTGCCGCGGGGACTGGTCCGCATATCTCAGCGGAGGTTCTTCTGTCAACCCTGACGAAAAAGGGCTGAAAGTTCCGGTCGACCTGACCTTCGCGCTGCACTCGGATGCCGGTACGACCCCTAACGACTCTACGGTGGGGACACTGGCCATCTATACCCTAAAGTCAGAGGGCCGCAGAAGACTGCCGTCCGGAGAAGACAGAAGTACAAGCCGTGAATTTGCAAACCTTGTACAGAGCCAGATAGTCAGAGACATAAGGGAGAGTTTCGATCCGTCATGGAACAGGAGGTATCTCTGGGACAGGGGTTACAGGGAATCACGTACCCCGGCCTCGCCGGCAATGCTGTGCGAACTCCTTTCCCACCAGAATTTTGCCGACATGAAATACGGGCTTGACCCTGCATTCAGGTTCACCGTCTCGCGGGCGATCTATAAAGGTATGCTGAAATATCTCAGCAACAGGTACGGATGCAACTATACGGTGCAGCCTCTGCCTGTAAACTCTTTTGCGGCCACTTTCCATGACGGCAGGATCAGGCTGAGCTGGGAGGAAACCGAGGACAGGACAGAGCCGACAGCCAAGGCTGAAGGATACCTGTTGCAGACCCGTATGGATGACGGGGCCTTCGATAACGGGGTTATCATAGAAGCATCCGGAGACTCCGGAGGAAGGCTTTTCCATGATCTGGACTTCATCCCGGGCCATCTGTACAGTTTCAGGATCACAGCCTTCAATTCCGGAGGAAAGAGTTTTCCGTCAGAAACCTTGAGCGTAGGCACTCCCCTGCCGGAAGACTGTCCAGGCCGCAGATCACCTCTCGACAGCTGTATCATTGTAGTGAACAATTTCAACAGGGTATCCGCCCCGACATGGTTCGACTTTCCGGGATATGCAGGATTCGACAACCGGACAGACAGCGGAGTCCCGTACATGAAGGAAATTGCCTTTACCGGAGAGATGTACCAGCACAGGAGGGATATGCCGTGGATCAGCGATGACTGTCCCGGGTTCGGGGCTTCGTACAACGACTTTTCAGGCACCGTCATAGCCGGGAACACCTTCGATTATCCGTCAGTTCACGGGAAAGCCCTGCTGGAAGCCGGATATCCGTTCTGTTCCTCAAGCGCCGCAGCTTTCTGCTCTGATTCCACGATAGGGAACGGCAAATGGTGTCTGGATCTTATCTGCGGGAAACAGGTGACAGTAAAGTCCGTGTCAGACTCGCTTCCGGACAGGTACAGAGTCTTCCCCGAAAGACTTAGGCTGTCGCTTGAAAAATTCGCCTCGGAAGGCGGGGATATCCTCGTGTCAGGAGCCGACATAGGGACGGATATATGGAGTTCGGTATATCCGGTGACCGCAGACAGCCTGGACAGGGAGGCTTCGGTTAAATTCGCGGAAGATGTACTCGGATACAGGTTTGTTACGAACTATGCCGGCAGGACAGGGAATGTGGTGGCTGTACCGTGCCGGGACAGACTGGATGGACTCGCCCCCGGGACAAGCCTTTCGTTCAACAACCGGCCGGATGCGAAACTGTACAGTGTAGAGACTCCGGACGGCATTGCTCCGGCAGGACCGGAAGGAAAGACATTCCTCAGGTATGAGGATACGAAGGTTTCAGCCGGGGTATGCGCGGATTTCGGAAACCGTAAGGTCGTGAGCATCGGATTCCCGATAGAGGTCATTACAGATGAAAAGATGATTTTAAGGATAATAGGGACAAGTCTGGATTATTTTAAAGAATAACGGTCCCGCCTGTGACTGACATGAATTGTCTGGCTGACATTAAAGGAATATGGAAATATGGACAGAAGAGAAACTGAAATAATCGGGCTGATAAAGAAAGAAGTCAAACCGGCCCTTGGCTGTACGGAACCGATCGCCGTCGCGCTGGCCGTGGCAAAGGCCGTAGAAATACTGGATGACAGATGCGGGGACTGCAGCGACGAGTGGAGGATGCGCTCCGATTTCAACATCCTCGTGGAAGTCAGCGGGAATATTCTCAAGAACGGAATGGGGGTAGGCATCCCCGGAACGGGAATGGTCGGGCTTCACATTGCCTCGGCCCTGGGAGCCGTGTGCGGAAAGACGGAATACGGCCTTGAAGTGCTGCATGAACTTAACACGGCAGCCATTGCCCGGGCCAAAGAGATCGTAGCGGACGGGAAAGTCAGCGTAAGGCTTGCCGACACCCCGCACAAGCTTTATGTAAAGGCATCGGTCGGTACGGAAGACGGACACAAGGCATCGGCACTGGTCGAGGACGACCACGACAACATAGTCGAGACCTGGTATGACAACAACGTGCTCGACAAGGGCACCGCAAGCGGAAACGGGGAAGAAGAGCCCGGCAGAACCACGGCCGATTATCATCTCACCGTAAAGGAAATCCTGGATTTTGCAGACAATGTGCCATACGGGGACATCAGTTTCATCCTGGAATCCAGGGATCTGAATCTCGCTCTCGCCAGGGAAGGGCTGGAATCCAGTTACGGGATGAGGGTCGGACACACCATCATGTCAGAGAAGTACAGGCAGGTCTTCGGTTCTGATTTCATGAGCTACGCCATGGCCATGACGGCAGCGGCGTCCGACGCGAGGATGGCAGGATGCACACTTCCTGCCATGAGCAATTCCGGAAGCGGGAACCAGGGCATTACCGTGACCATGCCCGTCATAGCCTACAGCCTGAAGTACGATGTAGATGACGAGAGACTCGCCAGGGCCCTTGTCCTGAGCCATCTCATAGCAATACACATCAAGGGCTATCTGGGCAAGCTGTCGGCATTGTGCGGATGCGTGATAGCTTCCACCGGGGCAGCCTGCGGCATTGTCTATCTGCGTGGCGGATCATACGTACAGATATGCGCCGCCATCAAGAACATGATAGGCAACATAACCGGAATGGTCTGTGACGGAGCCAAGGTCGGATGTGCCCTGAAAGTCGCATCAGGAGTATCGAGCGCCCTCCAGTCGGCGGTCCTTGCAATGGAAGGCATCTGTATCTCCGAAAGCGAAGGGATCATCGAGAAAGATATCGAAAAGACAATCCGCAATCTCGGCGAAATAGGTTCAAAAGGGATGCAGACGACAGACAACATGATCCTTGACATAATGGTATGCAAATGATCCTTTCACTTTTACTGCCGGTACTTCTATGCGTCTGGCCGCTGGAGCACAGAGACAGCGTAAAGACGGAGATAGACTGGCCTCAGCTTCTTCCGGAAGACGCGATGCCGGTCAGAAACGGATATGATATCGCCGTAGTCGGAGACATCATGATGGGAACGACCTTCCCTGAAATCAGGCTGCCGGAACATGACGGGGCTATGCTGTTCTCGGATTGTGCAGGAATCCTGTCCTCCGCAGACGTGGCCGCCGGCAATCTTGAAGGTGTCCTCTGCGATGAAGGTGAAAGCACAAAGAAGGTTGTCGAGGGACGGAGCTATGCTTTCAGGACACCGGTATCCTATACCGGACGGCTCTCGGAAGCAGGCTTCGACTTTCTGTCCATAGCGAACAACCACTCCCGTGATTTCGGGGCGGAGGGCCTTGCCTCCACCATGGCGGTCCTTGACAGCGTAGGTATCGGTTATGCCGGGCTGCCATCCTGCAGGTACGCCGTAAAGAGAATAGCCGGTACACGGTTCGGGTTCTGTGCTTTCGGACACAACTCCCACACACTCAGGCACACTGAAGTTTCCTGTGTAGAGAACATACTCCGTGAACTGAAGGATTCCTGCGATATCCTCATAGTCTCGTTCCACGGCGGGGCCGAAGGGGCCGGAATGTCCCATCTCCCTTACGGTACGGAGACCTATCTCGGAGAGAACAGAGGGAACCTCAGGAAGTTCGCCCGGTTATGCATAGACCTCGGGGCAGACATTGTCTTCGGCCATGGCCCTCACGTGACAAGGGCAGTAGAGCTGTATAAGGACAGGTTCATAGCATACAGCCTCGGTAATTTCTGTACACCTTACGGGATGAATATCTCAGGAGTGAACGGCTATGCACCGGTCATCGAAGTGAAGATAGCCCGTGACGGAAGCTTCAGAAAGGGGAAGATACATTCATTCATCCAGATACCGGGGAAGGGTCCGAGACATGATTACGAGAACAGAACGGCAAGGCATATAGCAGGCCTGACAGAAGCCGACATAGAATCCCCGGGGATTTTCATTACGGAAAGCGGAGACATCATGCGTGACGGGGACGGAACCTTCTGAACAGGCCTGAAAATGTCTCCTTGATGCTGCCGGACAATATGATCAGCGTCACTGCAGCTATGATTACCACCACGCCGGCAAAGTCCTGAAGAGTGAACCTTTCAGAGAACACCAGTGTACCTACGGCAACGGCTGTCACAGGCTCCATCGCACCTAGAACAGATGTCATGGTACCGCCGATGTTGCGTACGGATACCAGCAAGGTGATGTTCGAGATTACGGTAGGGACAACGGCGAGAAGAGCAAGGTTTATTCCCGCTGGCAGGTCCGGTATCTTCTGCAGACCTCCGGAAAAGGAAGCCTTTATGGCGAAGAGCACCGTACTGACGATAAACACGTAAAAAGCCAGTTTGCGCCCGTTCATTCCGCTGACCCTGGACTTGTTCGCGGCAGTGATGTAGCTGCCGTAGCCCACGGCAGACAACAGGACGATCACGATTCCAGCCGGAGCAATCGACAGGTCTCCCCCTTTTACCGAAAGCAGGGTTACCCCGCATATCGCGAGGAATATCGCTATCCATGTGACCCACGATGCCTTTTCCTTGAAAATAAAAAACATGAAAAGGGTCACGAATACCGGATATGTAAAATGCAGTGCCGTAGCCAGCCCTGCCCCCATGAAGTCATATCCCCAGAAAAGGAACATTGAAGACATCGTATAGAAGCATCCGAGCAGGATTATCACCGGGATGTCCCGTCTGTCTATCCTGTATGACTGCCCCGTTATTTTCAGCATTGCCCCAAGCGCGACGGCTGCGAACAGGAACCTGTAGAACAATATCGAGTCATACTGCATTCCCTTCTGCATCAGCGGTAATGTAAAGAGAGGGATAAGCCCGAACGTCATCGAGGTGACTATCCCGTATATGTAGCCCTTTATACTTCTCATGCTTTACAGCATTCCAACTACCGGTAGCTGTCCGGCTGCTGCAATTATGCAGATCTGCCGGAGCTTCCCGGAAACGGCGCAAATATATAAACTGTTTTTGATTCCGGAAAATACATCCTGAAAAGAATCATGACAGATTTTTTGAAAATTTTGAGAATGTTTCTGACTTTTTAAAAGAATTTTTCTATATTTGCAATCCCATTCGGGAAAACATTATGCGGAAATAGCTCAGTTGGTAGAGCATCAGCTTCCCAAGCTGAGGGTCGCGAGTTCGAATCTCGTTTTCCGCT
>CALVDQ010000018.1 GCA_944326325.1 uncultured Bacteroidales bacterium | reverse complement strand
CAGGCTAAATATCGCAGAAGCCGAGCGCAGAGCAAATTTATTTGCTATGCCGAGGCGCCACAGTATATGTAGCCGTCAGGCTAAATATCGCAGAAGCCGAGCGCAGAGCAAATTTATTTGCTATGCCGAGGCGCCACAGTATATGTAGCCGTCCCTCCGGCCAATCCCGGGCAGTCACCTTGAATATTTTCCCGGAAACCTGAACAAGATGGACAGGACAGCACATACTCCCATCAGAAACGGATAGTACATATAGCCGATAATGGAGATCCCCGAGACCCCGGACAGACCTGAAGCCATGAGTATCTGAGCCCCATACGGGATCAGGCCCTGTACAAGACACGAAAACGTGTCGAGGATACTGGCAGTTTTCCGGGGGTCGAGACCGAACCGTGAAGTGATGTCCCTTGCGATGCGGCCTGTGGTGATGATGGCTATCGTATTGTTGGCCGTACAGAGATTGGCGATGCTGACAAGGGCGGCGATACTGAATTCCGCCCCACGCCTGCCACGGATACGCCTTGTAAGGCCCGAGATGATGAAATCAAGGCCGCCATTGTACCTGATGATCTCGAGCATGCCCCCGGCAAGCATTGTGACGATGACAAGTTCTCCCATAGAGCCGATACCTTCCCCTACCGATCCCAGCCACCCCACCCATGAGAACGAGCCGCAGGCGAACCCGATGACAGCATTTGCGAGTATCCCGAAAACAAGCACAGCAGCCACATCTATACCGGCCAGTGCAAGGCCGATGACAAGAAGATAAGGAACCAGCTTGATGCCGTTCACCTCTCCGGCTTCCACCACGGCACCGGACGACAGGCCGTAAAGTATGTATATGACAGTCACGATGACTGCAGCAGGCGCAACGATGCGGACATTTACCTTGAACTTGTCCGACATCGGGCAGCCCTGGGTCCTGGTAGAAGCGATGGTAGTATCGGAAATGAAGGAGAGGTTGTCACCGAAAAATGCCCCTCCGGCGACAATGGCAGTGACGAAAGCCACGTCCATTCCGACCCCGTCAGCAATCCCGGAAGCCATTGGAACAAGGGCCACTATAGTCCCCACACTCGTTCCTATGGCCATGGATATGAAGCAGGATGCCAGGAAAAGTCCGGCATAGATGAATTTGCCGGGCAGGATATCCAATGTAAAGTTGACCGCGGCATCTATCGCCCCGATATCCTCCGCAGTACCGGCAAAGGCCCCGGCCAGGACGAATATCCATATCATCAGCAGGACATTCTTGTTGCCGGCACCGTCCGAGAACACGGATATCTTCTGCTCGGACGGGATACCGCGTGTGATGACCAGAGCATACGCGGAAGCCACCAGAAAGGCCGCGGCAATCGGAACCTTATAGAAATCGGCGGCGATGACGGAAGAGACCAGATACACGCACAGGAAAAGAAGGAGAGGACTGAGGGCCAGCCATCCGTTCATCTGGACCGCCGGAGCTTCTCCTTTCTCCTTCTTTCTGAAATGACGCCGCACCTTCCCGGTGACTTCGGCAAGATATCTGTCAGGTATTATCCCCATCTTCCTGATTCCTTCACTCCCCGGCCTAACCGTCTGGCTACGCTACTCGGCCGAAAAGCTGAAAATGCAGGTACTGTCGTACTTTTCTCCGGGTCTCAGCACCACCGACGGCCATTCCGGCTTGTTCGGGGAATCCGGATAATGCTGTGTCTCAAGGCATACGGATGCACGATGTCCGTACACGATCCCGTGCTTGCCCTTGACCGTACCGTCGAGGAAATTTCCCGTATATACCTGGATACCAGGTTCGTTCGTATAGACATCGAGACGGATTCCGCTTTCCGGGCAATACAGTGAGGCTGCAACCTTGGAAAGGTCTCCGCCCGTATCCAATACCCAGTTATGGTCGTACCCCTTGCCGTTCTGGAGCTGTACATAAGCAGAATCTATATCCCTGGATATTACCTTAGGGACAGTGAAGTCCATAGGCGTTCCGCTTACAGGAAGGATTTCACCCGTAGTCATGAACGTGGAGTCCACAGGTGTGAAATTGCCGGCGTTTATATAAAGTTCATGGTCCATGGCGGAACGGGACGGGTCTCCTGAAAGGTTGAAATAGGAGTGGTTCGTCATATTAATTACAGTAGGCTTGTCCGTGACGGCGGAATAATCTATCCTCAGGGCATTGTCCTCCGTAAGAGTATATGTGACTTCGGCCTTGACATTTCCGGGAAAGTTCTCGTCGCCGTCCGGAGAGTCCATCAGCAGTTTCAGCCTGTCCGGACCGGACTCCACCACGTCATATACCTTATATTGCCAGCCATGAGGGCCGCCATGAAGGCAATGACCGTAGTTGTTCACAGGAAGCTGGTACTGCACCCCGTCGATGACGATACGCCCCTGGTTGATCCTGTTGGCATACCTGCCTATAGCCGCCCCGAAATCGCTCGGGACTGTCTCGTAGTCATGTATGTTGTCAAAACCGAGCACAACGTCGCGGAAATTCCCGTCCCTGTCCGGAACCATCACGGAAACTATCCTTCCGCCGAAGTTGGTGATACATACCTCCATCCCGGCAGAATTCCTGAGAGTATAGAGGGCAGTAGCCTTCCCGTCCTGACCGGAAATGAATTTCCCGGGCTCAAGGCCGGAATCCGTAACCCCGCTGCCCGAGCATGCAGAGACCGCAAGAGCGATCATGATCATAATCCTTTTCATAAAACCAGTTGTAATAAGCAAAATCTCCCCGAAATTACTTCATAAAATCCAGATTTGAAAATTTCCGGGAAGTTTCCTGGAAAAGTTTTCCGGGAGAAAGCCGGGAAACTTCCCGGAATTTGTATCTTTACCGGTTGAAACAATCACCACGCAAGATGAAAAAGATGATCATATACCTGGCGGCAGCATACCTGTTGTCCGGCATGCTCCCTGCCGCAGCCCGGGTTTCCCCGATACCGGAGAGGCAAAAAACGGAGAATGCGGCAGTGACGGCGGATACGGCCGGCAGATACGGCGGTCCTGCCGGACCCTGGACAGGAAAGATAGACACCGGGGTGTTCAGCCTGAACCTGACATTCAATCTTCCGGAAGGAGAAAACGGCGGCAGATGCACCCTGGACAGTCCCGACCAGGGGGTGAAAGGACTCGAAGCCACAATGATGGAATATCCGGGAGACTCGGTCTCCGTCTCGGTCCCGGACATAGGTGCACATTACGTGGGAAAAATCACCAGGGACGATAACGGGACGCCTGTGCGGATAGACGGCGTCTTCACCCAGGCAGGGGCATCGCTGCCTCTCGTGCTGGAACCGGGCACAGCCGTGCAGGAACGGCCCCAGACACCTGTCCCTCCGTTCCCTTACAAGACAGAGGAAGTGACCTTCCGCAACGGGGACGTGACATTGTCCGGGACGCTGACCCTGCCGGAAGGATATACTGAAAAGGATAATGGGAATGTACCGGTAGTCCTGATGGTGACAGGAAGCGGACAGCAGAACAGGGACGAGGAAATCTTCGGACACAAACCCTTTGCCGTCATAGCCGACTGGTTCGCGAAGAACGGCATAGCTTCCCTGAGATATGACGACAGGGGGACAGGCGCATCCGGCGGCGACGGGACATCCGTCACGGTCTATTCCAACATGGAAGACGCAAAGGCAGGACTGGAATATCTTGAAAGCCTCGGTATCTTCGGAAAGACCGGAGTCCTGGGGCACAGCGAAGGAGGCCTTATCGCGTTCATGCTCGCAGGGATGCACAAAACCGACTTCATCATAAGCCTCGCAGGTCCGGCGGTGAGCGGCAGGCAGATCATAGTGGAGCAGAACCGCAGGATATTCCCTATGCTCGGGATACCGAAAGCTGTCGCGGACGACTATTGTACGATCCTTGACAAGATGTACGAATACAAGCTTTCAGGGAACGACGACGTCAGTCCGGACGTATCAAGGCTGATAATGTCCCTTGAAATCCTGAACGGGGTCACCCTTCCGGAAGACATGAGGAAGAATCTTGAATCGGTATTCAGCACGGAAAACCCGTGGTTCGACAGTTTCATAGCCATCGATCCGGGGAAATACATAAAGGAGATAACCTGCCCTGTATTCACGGCTATCGGAAGCCTCGACACCCAGGTCATAGCAGGGACCAACCTTGCGGTATTGAGAGAGATGCTGGGGAAAGACCCGCGGAATGCAATCATGGAGTATGAGGGGCTTAACCATCTCTTCCAGCACTGCAGGACCGGAAACCCGGCGGAATATCCCGGAATCACCTGGACGTTCTCGGAGGAAGTGCTGTCAGATATCGTAGAGTGGACGGGCGGGCATATATAGATCGTCCGTCATCAACTACAGGCGTGCGAGCAGGAGGCTCTTGCCCACCCGGTATTTCGTGGAGCGGACATAAATCATCCACTGTGCCAGATAATACGGTACCATTATGATATAATGTCCGTACGGGACGGGACTGACGAATCTGTCCCACGCCAGGATAAAGTCGGAAAGCACGAAAAGGAACGCACCCGCCGCATAGAAGATGCTCCTCTGCAGCAAGGCGGTGTAGAACATCAGGGAAATCACGATAGAATAGAAAGCCACCCCCGCCCGCGACGCTCCTCGAGGCACCTCCGGGACTATGCTGACCATAGCCATAAGCAGGATTGCCCCGACCAGAATACCGGTCACGGTCAGATATGCCACCCGCTTTTCCGTCAGGATGGCACTGAAACTTCTGGCCGAAGCCTTACCGGTCTGGAAGAGTCTGTTGATAAAGAATATGCACAGAAACAAGTGGGCCACGGCAAAACACTCCATCTGCGCCATGAAATTCCCGGCCGACCCCATGAGGTCTCCGCAGGCCGAAGCTATCAGGGCGATACTGACAGGGACCGGCGAAAGCCACAAGGAAAAGACGGCCACCGAAGCCAGAGGGAAAAACACCTTGCATGGAATCTCCACCGGCAAGAAATAAAGGACAGCCGACAGAATGAAAATAACCGAGGAGAGCCATACCGTCACTTTCAGGGGCTTTCCTGAAATATTGTTTCCGAACATAATCCATTAAAATTAAATGAAACCGCACCGGGACAAGGTTCTGCGGGAAAACCCGGTTTCCGGGCCGGCTTCCAAAATCCCTTTAAGTCAGACGCCATTCCGGAGACAGGCATGGCGCCATCCGCTCCGTACCGGACGGGACCGAGGTTAAAATTAACCCATAAATTCGTAAAAGACAAGTTTTATCACTGTTTTCCAGCAGTTTCGTGTTGTTCCGGCAGTTTTTCCTGACATCTGATGTGAAAATTATATTGAAATAAACTAAAAAATTACTATCTTGCGCCCGATTTTTTAACATACCTTATGTTATGAAACGTATTCTTACATTTGCGGCATCGGTCCTCGTGCTGGCTTCATGTTGCAGCCAGCCTGACCTTTCGGGGAAATGGAACATCCTCAAGGTCAATGGGGAAGACGTAACCGTCATTGGTGAAGAAAAGCCGTTTGTGGAATTCAATACCGAAGAATCCCGCGTACACGGGTACACCGGATGCAACATAATGAACGGGGCATATACCCTCGAAGGCAAGGATTTATCCTTCGGAAACATGGCTACCACCATGATGGCGGGCCCTGAAGAAAACATGAAAACCGAAAGGTCTGTCCTCGATGCGATGGGGAAGGCCGTAAGAGTCAAGGCAGACGGAGAAAAGCTTCTTCTGCTCGACGAGAACAAGGAGGTGATAATGGAGCTCGGGAAATAATCCCGGCTCGTTCAGGAGAGATGCTCGAGTGGCTTAAGAGGCACGCCTGGAAAGCGTGTATACGACAAAATCGTATCTCGGGTTCGAATCCCGATCTCTCCGCCAGGAGGATTGAGGGGTGATACAAAGAAACTTTGTATCACCCCTCAATCCTCTTTCTTCTTCGAAAAACCGGCCTCATAACCCCTACCCCCTCTATTCCTCGAAAAGGTCGTGCGGCAGGAAGCCCAGTTCACGGGCTGCCTTGTCCGTAGTATAGAAATTCTTTATAAGAAGGATGTTCATGTTGGTCGAGGAAACCTCGGTGGAAATACCGCACCTGGCAATCAGATCACCCGCGTGCCCGGCGAGACGCAGAAGCCAGTCCGGCAGATTTATGTACATACGGCGAACATTGAAACCTGAAGCGATTTTCCGGAAAAGGCCGTTGTAGGTGTAGTTTCGGCCGCAGATAAGATACTGGGAACCTGTCGTTCCCCGTTCCATGGCCAGTACCATGCCCCGTGCGGCTTCCTGCACATCTATTACATTCTTTCCTCCGGAAGGGCAGAAAAGTACGGGTGACTTCCGGACCATTCGGAAGACCCTGTTGGATCCCTTTTCCGAACCGTACTTGCCGATCATGAACGTAGGGTTCACGACCACGACCTTCAGCCTGTCCGAATAGGACAGGGCGGCATCCTCAGCCTCTTTCTTGCTCCTGGCATAGAGGGATTCGGTGAACGGGTACATCATCTCCCGGCCTTCCGCCGCACCGAAGCCGATGGTATTTGCCGTACTGACATAGACAAAAGTCTTCACGGAATTCGCTACAGCAAGCTCGAGAAGCATCTCGGTAGACCTTACATTCACAGCCCTGAAGACTTCATAGTCCTTCTCGGACTGCGAAGTCATGGCAGCCACATGGAAAACCGTATCGCACCGCGCCACGAGGGGAGCCATCTCGCCGGCATCCTTGAAATCGGCTTCCACGATTTCGATATTGTCCGAGGACACACCCTTGTATGCCCTGCCTTTTCTCACCGTTCCCGTCACCTTGTAGCCGGCTGAAGCCAGTTTCTCGATGATATTTGTCGCCAGCATCCCGTTGGCACCGGTAACAAGAATTGATTTTTCCATACCTTATTATATTATAATAAAAAACACTCCGCCCGGAGCACCGGTCCTTCCATCACCTCCGCTTACAGTTCATGTTTTCTGACTGACCTGGACATCAGCATCCCCCTCAAATATTCCGGCACTATCTTCACCAGATGGAAAGACAGCGCATTCAGTTTTCCAGGCACGATGGCCCTGCGCTTCGAGAACATTTTCCGCACACATATTTTCGCAACCTTTTCCGGGGCTACCGAAAGGGAGCGCCCTATCAGACCCTGTCTGTTGATGCGCGATATTATCTCCGGCTTGGTCGGCATGGGACCGAGCACGGCGAAACTGACGGAAATGCCGTCCGGCTTAAGCTCCTCCCTCAGGCCAAGGGAAAAGTTCTTGATGAAAGCCTTTGAGGCCGGATACACCGTCTTGTAACCGGTCGGGATGATCCCTGCCATGGAAGATATATTGAGGATGAAGGACTGCGCGTTCCTTCTGAGGTTCGGCAACAGTTCATGGGTAAGGATGACGGTCGCCGCCACGTTCAGCTGGACTATGGTATCCACATAACTGAGGGGAACCTCCCCGAAACGGCGGCTTCCTCCTGTCCCCGCATTGTTCACCAGGGCAAAGACGTCATACCCGGAATTGACAGTCGCGGCAAAAGCGACAAGGGCAGCCTTGTCCGTCATGTCGAACTCGAAATATTCACTCAGTGTCCCGGTCTTTCTGCAAGCTTCGCACACTTCCGCAAGATTTTCTCCAGGCAAAGCAGTCAGAATAGTATTTATCTGTTTTCCAGCCAGTTCCAGAGCTATACATCTCCCCAATCCGGAGCTGGCTCCGGTCACTACCGCATATTTTGCCATGTCATAGCTTTTAAAATCGGCTGCAAAGATAGGGAAAAAACGCTATTTTTGGAGGCAAAAACAGGAACATTGGAAAATACGTTACAGAAAACGGCCGCTGCCGTTGTCCTTGCCTGCTCGGCCCTCGCTGCCGGAGTCGTGACCGCGGCTCCCCGTACCGGCCCGGGAAATGCCGAAGAACAGAGACAGGACTCCGTAAGGTATGCGGTCACTACCCTGTCGGCCAACTATCTGCGGGAACAGCCCGACTTCACGGCCGAACTCGGGAACCAGCTGCTCATGGGGACTCCGGTGGAAATCCTTGACGAAGAAGGCTACTGGCGGAAAGTCAGAAGTCCGGATCCGTACACGGCATGGTGCGTGGACCTCGGAGTGCATGAAATGTCCCGGGAAGAAATCTCGAAATACATTGCCGCAGAAAAGGTGATATGCATCGCCGACTACAGCAAAGTCCTTGAGAAACCTTCCGGAAAATCCCGGAAAATATGCGACATTGTGTCCGGAGACCTCCTCCTGCTCAGGAAAAAAAGAGCGGGAAAATATCTGGAAGCCGCCCTGCCGTCCGGAGAGACGGGATATGTAAGGAAAAGGGATGTAGCCATATTCAGGGAATGGGCGGAAAGCCGGGAGGCGACCCCGGAGAATATCATTGCCACGGCAATGGACTTTATCGGTGTTCCCTATCTCTGGGGAGGGACATCAATAAAAGGAGCCGACTGCAGCGGATTCACCAGGATGGTATGGTTCCTCAACGGTGTCCTGCTGCCGAGAAACGCTTCGCAGCAGGCGGGAATCGGACAGCCTGTGGAAATGTCCGCAGACACGGTAAAGTTCCCGGCCGACAAGGCTGCGGTATATGCTGATGACCCTCTTTTCCGGAAGGAAATGCTCCGGAGAACGGAAAACCTGCGCACCGGTGACCTGATTTTTTTCGGGAAAGGACGCATCTCCCATGTAGGCATCTACCTCGGAGAGGGAAAATTCATCCATTCCTCAAGATATGTGAGGATAAGTTCGCTAATTCCCGGAGATCCGGATTTCCACGAGATTTCGGGAAGCCTTGTCAGGGCCAGGAGAATCATAGGACAGGAAGGAAGCCCGGGCCTGGCAAGGATTATCGGAAGTCCGGCATATTTTCCCCAGAGACAGTAAGATAAGCGGTATCCGCCGTACCGGAAAGACTGACGGAAGAATTTTTGACAAAAATTTTCACTGCATCTCGAAAACTGTTTCTAAATTTGTCTTTTGCTGCGGCTTCGCGGCAACTACTTGAATAAAAACAACCGCTATGGACGAACAGATAAGACAGATTGCCGAACGGCTGAAAGGATTGCGCGACGCGCTTGACCTCGATATGGAGGATGTCGCCGGAGGATGCGGCATTACCGTGGATGAGTACAAGGCCCTCGAATCGGGCGAGAGGGACCTCTCCGTAAGCCTGCTGCAGAAAATCGCCCACAGGTACGGCATCACGCTGGACGAACTGATGTTCGGAGAAGAGCCGAAGATGAAATCCTATTTCCTTACCCGCAAAGGCACGGGGATCTCGGTGGAAAGGACCAAGGAATACAAGTACGAACTGCTTGCAGCCGGATTCATAGGAAGGATAGCCGACCCGTTCATCGTGACCGTCGAGCCCAAGCCTTCAGGAACGGTCATGCACTACAACACCCATGAAGGGCAGGAGTTCCACCTCGTGATGGAGGGACGGCTCCTTGTCAATATCGAAGGGAAGGAATGGATACTCAATCCGGGGGACAGCCTGTACTTCGACTCGTCCAAGCCGCACGGATTCCTGGCACTGGACGGCAAACCGGCCAGGTTTCTCGCCATGATAATGCAATAACGATTGGAAAATGATTGAAAAATTTTTAAGTCAGACAGAATTCACCTCCCAGGAGGATTTCATAAGGAATCTCAGGATCAACATACCGGAGAACTTCAATTTCGGATACGACATCGTGGATGCATGGGCAGAGGAGGAGCCGGACAAGAAAGCGCTCCTTTGGACCAACGACAAGGGAGAGTGCATCCAGTTCACTTTCAGCGACCTGCGGAAATACACAGACATGACGGCCGCCTATTTCCAGAGCCTGGGCATCGGGCGCGGAGACAAGGTCATGCTGATTCTCAAACGGCGCTACGAGTTCTGGTTCTCCGTCATTGCGCTGCACAAGATAGGGGCGGTAGCCATCCCGGCCACACACCTTCTCACCAAGAAAGACATAGTCTACCGCTGCGAGGCTGCAAGCATAAAGATGATAGTGGCTGCCGGGGAGAGCGTGATACTGGGGCACATAGCCGACGCTCTCCCTGAATGCCCTACCCTGGAAAAGATCGTGAGCGCCGGTCCTGAATATCCGGAAGGGTTCGAGGACTTCCACAAAGGCATCGGCAACGCACCGGAGTTCAAGAAGCCGGAAACAGTCAACGCCAACTCAGACATCATGCTGATGTACTTCACCTCCGGCACCACCGGTGAACCGAAGATGGTAGCGCACGACTTCACATACCCGCTGGGGCATATCGTCACGGCCCGCTACTGGCACAACCTCCACAAGGACAGCCTGCACTTCACGATAGCCGACACTGGCTGGGCGAAGGCTACCTGGGGAAAGATCTACGGCCAGATGATAGCCGGAGCCAACATCTTCGTCTACGACCACGAAAAGTTCACCCCGGCCGACATCCTGCAGAAAATACACGACTACAGGATAACCTCTCTCTGCGCACCTCCTACCATCTACCGTTTCCTTATCAGGGAGGATATCAGCAAATACGACCTTTCGTCCCTGGAATACTGTACGACGGCCGGAGAAGCGCTTAACTATTCCGTCTATGAAACATTCAAGAGGATCACAGGCATCAGCCTGATGGAAGGTTTCGGCCAGACGGAGACGACCCTCACCCTCGGCACCTTCCCATGGATGCAGCCGAAACCAGGCAGCATGGGCGTACCGAACCCACAGTATGAAATAGACCTTCTCAAGCCTGACGGACGCCGGGCCGAAGACGGAGAACAGGGACAGATAGTGATAAGAACCGGGAAGGGCAAGCCTGTGGGCCTGTTCAAGGAATATTACCGGGATCCGGAGATGACCCTCAAATCCTGGCATGACGATGTCTATTACACCGGAGACGTGGCATGGAGGGATGAAGACGGGTACTACTGGTTTGTAGGACGGGCTGATGACGTGATAAAGAGTTCCGGCTACAGGATCGGGCCTTTCGAAGTGGAAAGCGCTCTGATGACACACCCCGCCGTGGTGGAATGCGCCATTACCGGAGTCCCTGACGAAATCAGGGGGCAGGTAGTGAAGGCCACCATTATCCTGGCTGAAGAGTACCGGAAGAAGGCCGGCCCCGAACTGGTGAAAGAGCTTCAGGACCATGTCAAGAGGGTGACAGCCCCGTACAAATACCCCCGTGTGATCGAATTCGTCGAGGAGCTTCCCAAGACCATCAGCGGCAAAATCCGCCGGGCCGAGATCCGTGACAAGGACAAATGACGAATATTTTCACTATATTTGCACTTTCCATCCTTTGGACAAGTTATCAACATTTAACAAACCTTAATATGAATCTCAGAGATATAAAAAAAGACATCGAGTATCTGATCGGTGAATTCATCGACGACTGCTCCCTTTTCATCACCCTGAATCCGAAAAAGGGGACAGAGAAGGTTTCTCCCATAGTGGATGAGGCTGTTGATCTCTACAACGACCTGAAATACAAGATAAACCACCCTGCAGAAGGAGCCAGGAAGGCATACTATGACAATCTTCGCCGGGAGATGCTCGAAAGGCTCGACGCACTGAGCGAGAAGCTGAGTGCCGTGATTTCGACGGAAGAATAGGCAGCCCCTGGAAGGCGGCTGCGTTGCAGGAGGGTGGGTTCTAAATCCGGAGTTGATTTAGAACCCACCCTCCTGCAGCATTCACATCCTGTACCGATCCCCGGACACCGTGCGCCCCTGTCCGCTTCCGGCAAAAAGTCAGCAGGATTCTTGATTTAAATGATTATTTGCTATTTTTGTCTGTCTCAATCACAAGGGAATGCCAGGAACACAAGCGAAAATACCGGATGACAGGGAACTTGCCGCCTCTATCAGAAAAGGCGACGGGGCGGCATTCGAGACTGTCTATACAAGGTATGCTCCGCTCCTTATGCATTATTCGGAAATGATAGTCAGGGACAGGGATTCCGCATACGAAGTCGTGCAGGATACGTTCGTGTCCGTATGGATGCACAGGCGCCGGATTGACCCGGACAAACCCATCCGGAACTATCTGCTTCGCGCCGTACACAACAATTCCCTCCGTCTTCTCAGGAAAGAAGCGGCCAGACATATCCGCGAAGAATATCTTGCTCCGGAAGACATGACGGTACACCAGCATGAGCAGGAAGGTCCTGCCTGCGATATCGAAAGTCTCATCCCTGCCGTGGACAGGCTGCCGGAACAAAGCCGGAAAGTCTTCCGGATGAGCTACTGGGAAGACATGAAAAGCATGGACATAGCTTCCGAATTATCCATATCGGTGCGCACCGTAGAAGCCATCCTGTACAAGGCTCGCAAGAGACTGCGCGACGAACTGAAGAAATTCTGATAAAAATCCACAAGATCCGATAAGTATTTTCCGTTTCGGTGAATATATTTTATATAACAATTCGTCGGACTGACGTTAATGTATATGGCTGGAATACACGATCGGAAAATCAGGAAAAACGAGAATGATCTCCTAGACAGCATCTGGGCCGGACTTCAGGATTCCCCTGCGGATTTTTCTCCGGAAGAAAAAGATTTGAGGGACATCCGTGACAGGATCATGAAGAAACGGCGGAAAACGGCGGGGATACTGTCGGCAGCGGGCATTGCCGCCGCCCTTTTCTTCATGATATTCATTCCGGCCTGGTTCCGGAATGAAGGATCCGGGGAAGACAGTCCCGTCGCAAAGCTCAGATCCATGGGAGTCTCGGTATCTGACGAGCAGGTATCCCTGAAAATGGACGATGACAGCAGCGGAAGGATGCTCCGGCTTGATGTCCCGTCGGGAAAACAGTTCAGCCTGAAACTGGCTGACGGCACTTCCGTGTGGCTCAACTCCGAATCCTCCATAGAATACCCGGCCTCGTTCGACGGCTGTCAGGAAAGAACTGTAAGACTGTCGGGGGAAGCCTTCTTCGATGTGGTAAAGGACCCGGACAGGCCGTTCATAGTAGAGCTCGGGAACGGGGAAAGCATCCGGGTACTCGGCACCTCTTTCAACGTAGACGCGTACCCGGACAATGAGAGCAACGTCACCACACTGGTCTCCGGAAAAATCTCCTACCGCCAGGAGGCGGCAGGCCGTGACCTGGTACTTGTCCCTGACCAGCAGATAAGCGTGGACAGAAGCGACGGCTCGGCAGAGATCCAGCCTGTGGAGACCTCCGCATCCGTAGACTGGAGAGGGAGGATGATCACTTTCGAAGACGAGAAGCTCCCTTCCCTGGCCAGACGTCTTTCAAGAATGTACGGGATAGAGATCATCGTGGGGGAACACCTTTCCGAATACGCCTTCTCCGGAAGGATAAGCTACGACAAAGGTGTGGACTTCATCACAAGACTGATGAAAGAGACCTCCGGCATAACGTGCGAGATAAAGGACGGAAAAATATATCTTGACTGACCGTGAACCGGCAGAAAACTGACACCGAATCCATGAAAAAGTTTATCATAACCATTATCTTCTCCTGTATCACGCTATGCGCGGCAACCGCACAGGATTTCAGCATAAGCCTCCGGGAACTGTCCGTAACCGAAGCCTTGAGGGAAATCGGGCTGCAGACAGGCTACGAATTCTTTTACGACTCAAACCAGCTCTCCGGATGTACCAAAGTCGTCAGCATCGACTTCAAGGACACCTCTCTGGAAGAAATACTGCATGAGGTGCTTGCCGGTACCGGATTCACCTGCAGGATTGAGGACAAGACCATAATCGTGAGCGCCGCAGACGGCAGGGACAAGGAAAACGCGGTCATCGAAGGACAGGTGCTCGATGATCTGGACGGCTCTCCGATACCCGGCGTCTCGGTCTACGTCGAGGGTACAATGAACGGTACGTTCACGGATGCGGACGGCAGATTCTTCCTCCCTGTGCCGGCAGGAGGATGTGAGATCACCTTCTCTTTCATAGGGTATGAAAGCATGGTGGCAGAGTTTACGGGAAACAATGCCGGGGACTTCCGCACCATAACCCTCGTACAGGCGGCCATGCAGATAGACGATGTGGTAGTCACCGGAGTGTATGAAAGGAAGAAGGAAAGTTTTACCGGAGCCTCGGCCACCTATAAGGGGGACCAGCTGAAGCAGATAGGAACCTCCAGCGTACTGCAGAGCCTCCGGACCCTCGATCCTTCCTTCAAGATCATGGAGAACACCCAGTTCGGTTCGGACCCGAACACCATGCCGGACATTGAGATACGAGGCAAGACGAGTGTCGCCGGGCTCAGGGAGGAATACGGCACGGATCCCAACCAGCCGCTTTTCATCCTCGACGGCTTTGAAACTACGCTGGAAACGGTGATGAACCTGAACATGAACAGGGTAGCTTCAGTGACAATCCTCAAAGACGCGGCCTCCACAGCCATTTACGGGTCCAAGGCTGCCAACGGAGTAGTGGTCATCGAGACGAAAGCCCCAGCCAGAGGCCGGCTGCAGGTATCCTACAAAGGTGACTTCAGCATATCCTTTGCCGACCTGACGGACTACAATCTCATGAACTCCCGGGAAAAGCTCGAGTTCGAGCGTCTTGCCGGAGTCTACACGGACGGGAACGGGGACAACTTCAACCAGCTGCGTCTCGACAACCTCTACAACGAAAGGCTGAAGAGTATAGCTGAAGGCGTGGATACCTACTGGCTGAGCGAGCCTATACGTACCGGTTTCACCCACAAGCACAACATCTATGCGGAAGGAGGCGAAGAGAAGATAAGATACGGCATCGGGCTCAGTTACGGCAATACGCAGGGTGTGATGAAAGGCTCCGGCAGGCAGACCTTCGAAGGCAACATCGACCTGATCTACCGCACCGGCAAGTTCCAGTTCAGCAACAAACTGACCATCAATTACCTTGACACTGAAAATCCGGCAGTTTCGTTCCAGGAATATGCCGATGCCAACCCTTACTACAGGAAATATAATTCCGAAGGCGGCATCGACAAATATCTCTACTATCCGGAGGAAGGCACCGATGACTACCCTGTGAGCAATCCCCTGTGGAACGCTTCGCTCAACAATTACGACATCTCCGAAAGTTTCGGGTTCACGAACAATTTCATCTTCGAATGGTTCATCCAGGACTACCTGAGATTCCGGGCCAAGTTCGGCATCACCAAGACAGACGACGACACGCAAACCCGCCTCTCCCCTCTCCATTCGCAATTCGATGACATGGAGGATACCGAGAAAGGGCTGTACACCCATACCATCGGCAAGGACCTCAGCTATGAAGGGGATGTTGCGGTCACGTTCGGAAAACTGATCGCCGGGAAACACTCGGTCAATGCCGTGGGAGGCTTCAATTTCAGCGATGATAATTCCGAATCCTTCGGGTATTCGGCCAACGGTTTCACGGATGACAGGTTCGGAGCCCCTTCTTTCGCCAACAACTACCCTGACGGAGATACCCCGAGCTACGGTCTCGACATCCGCCGTGCTGCCAGTTTCTACCTCAACGGAGGCTACGCTTACGCCGACCGATACCTGCTCGACTTCAACTACAGGCTGGACGGCACATCACTTTTCGGCACGGACAACAGATTCAGGAACACCTGGTCTGCCGGTATCGGATGGAACATCCACAAGGAAGGTTTCATGAAAGACAACAGCTTCTTCTCACTGCTCAAGATCAGAGGGTCGATAGGAAATCCCGGGAACCAGAACTTCTCGTCCTACAGGGCCTTCACTACCTATATGTTCAACAGTTCGAGCAACATCTTCGGGACAGGAGTGACATTAAACGAACTGGGTAACCCCGGGCTCGGATGGCAGGAGACCATCAACACCGACATCGGTACCGACATTACCTTCTGGGAGGACAGGGTGAACGTAACCTTCGACTATTACTGGAAGAATACCGACCCGCTGCTTGCCATCATTACTACCAAAGGTTCCATGGGGGTTACCAGCATAGCCATGAACGCAGGAGCGCAGAAAACGCACGGATGGGAAGCGACACTCAAAGTATCCCCTGTATACAGGCCTTACGACGGAATAAACTGGAACATAAGTCTCAACGCCACAAGTTCAAGATCCCGATATGCCGACATCGGGGATTCCTTCAGCGAACTGAACGAAGAGGGCAAGGCCTCCCTTTCAGGCACCACCAGGTATTATGACGGCGGAAGCCCCACAGCCATCTGGGCCGTCCGTTCTGCCGGCATCGACCCGGCCACGGGAAAGGAACTGTTCATAAAGAAAGACGGGGCCTATTCGTTCACATACGACGCCGATGACGAAGTGGTGGTCGGAGACACGGAACCGAAGATAGAAGGAATACTCGGGACGACACTGTACTTCAAGGGACTTTCCCTCGGCTGCTATTTCCGCTACCAGCTCGGAGGCCAGGTATTCAACACCTCCCTGTTCGAGAAAGTGGAAAACATCGGGACCGAGGACGTCTACAACAACCAGGACAGGCGCGCCCTCTATGACCGCTGGTCCACAAGCAACAGGGAAGCGTGGTTCAAGGGCATCTCCCTCGTCCAGACCACATCCAAGTCCTCACGTTTCGTCATGGACGAGAACACCTTCACCGGCGAATCCTTCTTCATAGGGTACGAATTCCCGGACAGGATAGTCAGGAAGATGAAGCTCGGAGCAATGTCCGTACAGGTGACCATGAGCGACCTTTTCAGACTGTCTTCCGTACGCGTGGAAAGGGGGACGGACTATCCTTTCGCCCGGACGGTATCGTTTTCACTCGGTTTAACATTCTGACAGAAAAAGCATGAGACACAGAACATACATACTGGCTGCCATTTTCGCCGCCGCCGTATTCTCCGGATGCGGCAAATGGCTTGACGTCCAGCCTTACGATGAAATCGCCGAAGAAGACCTCATGTCCACTCCGGACGGGTTCAGACAGCTGCTGAACGGCATATACATCGACCTGAACGACGATATGCTCTACGGCGGGGCGCTGTCAGTGGAGATGATAGAGATAATGGGCGGGGCCTACGAAATGGGGACCGACGGGTCCGTATGGGGAGACTACAGCGACCTTGCCTCCTACGAATACAACACGGAATACTGGAGGACAAGGTTCAACGAGACCTGGAACAAGGCATACGAGCTGATACTGGACTGTAACCTCCTTCTGGCCGGAATCGATTCCAGGAAAGGGATATTCACAGGGGATGACTACTATATCATAAAAGGAGAAGCCCTGGCGCTGCGGGCGATGCTGCATTTCGATATGCTCCGGATCTTCGGTCCTGTCTATTCTCGGAATCCTGACGCGTCCGCCATACCGTATTACAAAGAGTATGACGGCACGGCACATGCAGTGCAGCCGGCATCGGAAGTCGCCGCCCTCATACTCGAAGACCTCAACGAGGCAAGGGTGCTCCTTTCCGTGGATCCGGTAAGAACAGAAGGTACGGGTATGGATGGGCCGTCAGGAGGGTCCTCAGACAATTTCCTGTACTACAGGAACCTGAGACTCAACTATTTCGCCGTCTGTGCCCTTCTCGCGAGAGTGTACCTCTGGACAGGGGACAGACAGGAGGCCCTGAAATATGCACAGGAAGTCATACAGGCCGGGGACGACGGCATCTTCCCGTTCGTGGACCGTTCCCTCGTGACCGGTTCCCCGGACGACCCGGACAGGATTTTTTCCTCGGAAGTGATCTTCGCCCTCAGCGACAGCCAGCGTGAGACCATCTTTGACAGCTATTTCGACCCGAGCAGGCTTCCGAACTATGTGTTCACGATGGATGACGGGCTCTTCTCGGACTGCATATTCGGAGGCGTAAGCACCGGCGGCAGCCTGTACGACTACAGGTACCTCGCGAACTGGAGGACCACGGGAGGCAACAGCTATTTCTACAAATACTCCGATATGGCGAACACAGGGGACATACGCAACACCATGGTTCCGCTCATAAGGCTCGGGGAGATGTATCTCATAGCGGCCGAAAGCCAGTCCGCCGACATATCCGGAGGGCTTTCCTACGTAAACAGGCTCCGGTCGAACAGAGGGGTGACCCAGCTTTCCGGGCTGACGCAGGATCTCCTCCAGTACGAATACATCCGGGAACTCTACGGTGAAGGACAGTTGTTCTTCATGTATAAACGGATGTTCACGAGAGTGCTGGCGTCATCCTCCGCAAGCGAGAATCCGGAGGCGGGCGACGCTATCTTCGTGGTCCCTCTGCCTCAGTCCGAAACAGAAAACTGATGATGGATATGAAAAAAAGAATAACATACTTAGCCCTGTCAATAGCTGCGGTAGCATCCCTTGCTTCCGCCTGCGTTGAAAGGCATCCAGACAATTTCGGGGACATTGACGCCGTATACTTCAACAACCGCGGTGCCGGAGACGTGCTTCTCGACAGCACGGACGTGACTTTCGTGTACGAACCCCTCGGAGAAACGAAAATGGAAATCCCCGTTACCGTGCAGCTCCTGGGAAGGGCTGCCGGGTATGACAGGAGGGTGGATATCTCGGTCACATCCGACAACGCCGTGGAAGGTACCGACTATCTTCTCCCGGAAGAGGCCGTACTCCCTGCCGGGGCATATTCGTTCGACTATACAGTCACCCTGCTCCGTACCGGGGAGCTCGAGACGGCCGGAAAGGAGCTGAAGCTGGAACTGCATGCCAACGAATTCTTCTCCCTTGCACTGGACAGGATGGAACAGACTGCGGACACGGTCTCCACAGTGACCTACCGTATCCTGTTCTCGGATATGTTCACCACGGCTCCGGCGGCATGGGAAGATGAGATTCTCGGAGAATTCAGCCAGGCCAAATTCGAACTTGTGTGCAGGGTCCTCGGCATCGATCCGGACGACTTCAACGATGCTGCGGTCATGACCCTTCCGCGGCAGATGTACATACTCGAGGAAATCACCGGCTACATCAGCGACGAAACGGCAAAGATGGATGCCGGACAGGATTTCGACGAAGGGATCCTTGACCCGGAGACAGGAGCTCCGCTAAAATTCCAGTGACATGAAAGAATATACCAATGACATATTTGCGGTTGTACCTGTCCTCGTCTACGCGGCCATCCTTGCATCCTGCGCACCGGATCTCGGGAACTATGAATATACGGAACTCGATGGTCCCCGGATAAGCGGTATCAGGGAAAACTACGAAATCCTCACCATGCAGACCCTG
Source organism: uncultured Bacteroidales bacterium (assembly GCA_944326325.1). Taxonomy (GTDB): domain Bacteria; phylum Bacteroidota; class Bacteroidia; order Bacteroidales; family UBA932; genus Cryptobacteroides. The sequence goes on along the minus strand of CALVDQ010000018.1, from coordinate 30,794 downwards.
GAAATCGTCCCCGTGATAGAAGGCGGCATGCCGGAAGACAGCTACACCTACGAATGGAAGGTGATCGACAACAACAATGACAACGCAGAGACCGTCCTTGCCACCACCAGGGATCTCAGCTATGAAGTCACCCTCGCGCCAGGATCCTATTCCATGTACTACACCATGAAGGAAAACAGCAGCGGCATTATATGGAGGACCGGGTCCACCCTTACGGTGAACTCCTCCATGTCGGAAGGCTGGATGGTCCTGTGCTCCGACGCAGGGGCGGCAAGGCTCGACTTCATCTCGGAGATCACCGGAGAGACCTATACGGATGTCCTGGAACAGGCAAGGGAAGAAGGCATGCCGGCATACAACGGCCCACGGAAGATACAATGGCTCTCCAGGATGACCGATGACAGCTCGCCGTACTATCTGCTTACCGATGACGGGGCCACGAGGCTCGGGAAGGATTCTTTCGGATGGACGGAAGAATATGCCCTCGTCTACGAGTCGGGGGCAGGGATAGCCCTGACGCCGTGGTCCATCGTATGCTCAGGGGTCGGAAAGGTGGCTGTAAGCGGGACAGACGCATACTACTGTGAAGTCCTTGGCGTGAGCGGACTGTACGGAAGTGCAGTGAACGAAGGCTTCAGGGTGGCCCCTGTCATAGGAGCAAATGTCCTGGCCGGCAGCATATATGCAGCCGTATACCTGCTGTACGATATCGACAACGGGAAATTCATGGCATATTGCCCTCTGCTCGATGACATAGGCGGATACAGGCCTCTGCAGGAAATGGACGACATGGGAGAGATTGCCCGTGAACAGACAGCGGGGAAAGAAGGTGCCGAGGGTGTGGTGGAATCCGTTCATTTCGACTATCCGGAAGGATACGGCTATGTCTATATGGAGAACACCTGCTACGACCCGGGCAACGCCTCCATGGGCGTGACCTACACCATCCTCTCGGACGGGGACAGACGATATGTCTACGGTATCCAGTGCGGGGATATGCTCGTCTATGCCGACTGTACATACGTGCTTGGAAAGGCATTGTACGCGGACATTTCGGCCTGTACGGATATAACCCTTGATTCCAACCTGTATGCCTTCAGTTCCCTGAGAAGCTATATGTACTATGCCGTTGGAGGGAAAGTATACAGAGTGGACCTCTCGGAAAGCCCTGCCGTGTCCGAACTGCAGTTCGAATTGCCCGGTGAGACGATTACCTGCCTGAAATTCAACCTGTACCAGAACTCTTCCAACAGTCTGAAGCGCTACGACCTTGTAGTCGGGAGCGAGACTTCCGCAGGAGAAGGCACGTTGAGGATATACGAGGGCTACTACAGCGAAGGGAATTTCTCGGGTGCCGTCCCTTCCGAGACCTATACCGGGTTCGCCACCATCACCGATGCCACCTATAAGGAAAGAATATATTGAAAATCTTTAATATTATGAAAAATATCGGATACATTACCGCGTTAACCATCGCATTGCTCCCCCTTGCCACCGGCTGCACGGAAAGTGACGGCATAAGGCTGGATTTCGAGGTCACCTCACCGGTGTCGGGAACTGTCGTCGTGGTATGCCACACCGACATACACGAGCTTCCTCTCGACAGTCTCGGACACGCGTCCTGCACGATAACGGACACGGACGCAGCCTTCATGAAAATATTCTACGGTACGGAAAGCCGTCTCATATACGCTGAAGACGGAGATACCGGCACCATATCCTTCGATGGGAACGACATGGCCGGAACATTCAGGTTCGAAGGAAAGAAGGCTCCAGCAGTGGAATACCTCAATTCGATGACCCTCAATGCCCTTCCTGACCAGGACTACGGACTTCCTTTCGATGAATTCGCGGCCAGGCTGAAAGCAAAGACAGAAGATGCATCGGTATTGCTGGAGGCCAGGGACCTGAAAGGCACCGGGAATTTCCGGAAGATGGAGGATGCACGCATAAGATACGCCTACGGCATACAGCTGCTGATGTACCCTATGGCGCACAGGGTCATCGCACAGGATCCAGGATACCGGCCTGACGAGGCATATTATGATGTGATAAGAAGCTATTTCAAGGAAGACCCGATGTACGCCGACATTGACGAATACCGGGAATTCATGACTGAAAGCGCACATATACTCGACCCGGAAGGAAGGGAGACCGGCAGTCTGTACCCCAAGCTCGTGGCCGAAATGAAATACATCAGTACCGTCTGCTCGGATGAAAAGGTAAGGCAGGTCCTGCTGCATCATATTGCCGTGCCGTACATCGACAATTTCGGGACTGACGGCACCGAGGACATGGCCAACATCTACCGCACCTATGTAACGGATTCCGTGCTTGTCGCCGGTTTCGAGGCCAGGTGCGACAAGTGGGACAGGAAAAAGCCCGGAAAGCCGTCCCCGGACTTCGAGGCTTCCGGTATTGACGGGAAAGTCCGTACCCTTGAAGACTTCAGGGGAAAATATGTCTACATAGACGTATGGGCGACATGGTGCCAGCCGTGCATGAGGGAGCTTCCTCACCTGAAAGAGCTCGAAAAGAAGTTTGAAGGCCGCGGGATTACCTTCCTCGGGCTATCGATAGACTCCGACAGACAGAAATGGGAAGAGAAGATACGAAGCGGGGAATTGTCCGGAGTACAGCTCTACCTCGGAGACAGTAGCGATTTTCTCACAGCATACGGCATCAGGAGCATACCGAGATTCATCCTTCTGGACAAGGAGGGGAACATCATCAATTCCCGGATGACCCGCCCGTCTTCCGGTGACACGGAAAAGGTGCTCTCGGCACTTGAAGGGATCTGACCCGACACCCTGATCCGGACTATCAATAAAACAGGAAATGAAAAGGATACTCTACATAATATTCACAGCCATGCTTCTCGCAGCCGTATCCTGCGAGAAAGGGCCTGACAGCGGAGAAGGTCCGGGAGGGTCCGGATCGGAAATCCGATTTCCTTCCGGCAACATCTTCAGTACCGGAGATGACGTGATCATAATATGCAGCGGCATATCACCCGATGCAGCCTTCTATCTTGTGGATGCTTCCGGCGGGCAGACACTGCTGGAAAATGTCACCGTCACGGCTTCAGGCATATTCTTCACTCTCTATGCCCCGACCGGGGAATACACAATTGCCGTCGAGCAGGACGGCATCCGTTCAGAGCTGGGAAAGATCACCGTTACGGCCGGCTCCATAGATATAACGGTCACCGGAGTCCCTGGATATTGCCTGCCAGGAGGCAGCTTCACTGTAGAGGGTACAGGTTTCGGCAGTTCGGCAATCCTCGTTCTGGCGGACGGAAACGGGCAGAGGACACCGCTCGAGACCGAGGTTTCCGGCACCACGCTCACTGCTGCCGTACCGGAAGATACTCCGCGCGGCAAGATGAGCCTCATGATTGTACAGGACAACGGGGAAATGACCATAAGCAGGACATTTTTCGTCACTTCGAAGAAACGCCTTTCGGCGATAACATACAATATCGCTCCCGGGACTTCCTACGAACACGCCTACAGTCTCCACCCGGTATGGCAGCAGGAAGAAGGGACGGTTACCGGATTTGAAGAATATACCGTGGAGGCAACTACAGGGAGTGGCGGAGAATATACCGACTACAGCTTCACTCCCGTGTCGGATGAATACGGCTATTCTGATTTCAGGCTCAGGGTCAGCGGAGACCGTGTGGTATCGTCCACTTTCGAGACGACCCAGGGAGGAGTGGAAGACTACTACACTTTCGGATGGGAATATGACAGCGAAGGATATGTCTCATACGCCGAAAGCAACGGGAGCAACGGTTCAATATGGCTGGACACGGTCGACGGGAACATATCCCTTGGAGAATTCTGGATAGACTGCACCTACGGCGATCCTGGGCTTGCCAACAATCCGTTCGCCGTGGATTTCACCATCAGTGTCATCGCCTCGGAATGCGAGATATTCCGGGTGGCGCAGGTCATGGGGCTTACCGGCAGGGCTTCGGCAAACCTTCCGACAAGTCTCGACGGAAAAGAGGTCTCCTATGAATACGACGGGGAAGGCTACGTGACCGGGGCTTCCTATACCGACCCGTTCAACGCATATCCCGTTACGATACAATATACTTACGAATAAAGACGGCAATCAACATCAACACTTTAATCTTTATTATCATGAAAAAGAATCTGATGATCCTGGCGGCTGCAGCCGCCTGCGCCGGTCTCCTGAGCTTGACCGGATGCGAAAAGAACGGTAACGAGAACCAGACCGAGGAAACTGAAGTCCAGGCTTCGATCCAGAAACAATGGGTTGCTTCAGCGGCACTCAGTGATGGTCTCGGAGGGACAGAAGACGGCAGAGTTATCTACGATATCGATCTGGAGAACTCCACCGTCACATACGGGGCAATGTCACCAAGCAACAAAGCGATGCTCGATATGTACATTGAAGCATTTGGTCTGGATATTACGTACGATGAAAATACGGATTTCATGTTTTCAGACGAGATAGAAGTCTCCGAGACGAAGGAAACCGACAGCACTTCCGGCACGATTACCGGGACAGGACAATTCGGGACATATACCATAACATACTCCGGGCTCACTGAAAACAGCGTGAAACTCCAGGTATCGGTTCAGGATCCGTTTTCTGACAGTCCTGTCGTCTACGAATACGAATGTACCGCTGCGGAAGGGGCCCAGATTATCAATCCATTCGCACTGGTTGAAATGTAACGGTTCCTCCGGAATCCGCTTGTCTGAAAGTACGGAATTTCCGGCATGATGACAGGCTGCACGACAGAAAATGAAGGGGGGGGACCCAAAAAGAATTTTGGGTCCCCCCCCTTCATTTTTTATCATTATTCTATATTACCATCACTTTCCGGCCAGATGACACTCCCATTTCCAGGCCGCGGCAAGGGTTTCCTCCAGCGACCTGCCGGCTTTCCAGCCGAGTTCCCTGTTGGCAAGGGAGGTATCGGCCCAGATGGCCGTAGTATCTCCGGCACGGCGCGGGGCGAACCTGTAGTTCAGTTTAAGGTTGTTGACTTTCTCGAACTTGGTCACGAGTTCAAGCACAGAAACCGGACGTCCGGTACCGATGTTGAAAATCTCGTAGTCTTTCTTCATCTTGCCGTCAAGCATCCTGGCTACGGCAGCAACATGAGCCTTGGCCAGATCGACGATGTCGATATAGTCCCTGAGGCAGGTCCCGTCCGGGGTCGGATAATCATTTCCGAAGATGCTGAGGCACTCACGTTTGCCGATAGCCGTCTGAGTGATGTAAGGCACCAGGTTATTCGGGACACCGCGCGGGAGTTCTCCGATCAATGCGGAAGGATGGGCGCCGATAGGGTTGAAATACCTCAAGGCTATTCCCTTGACAGGACCGAGGCTGCCGGTTCCCGGCTTCACTTCGCAGCCGTATGCTCCGGTAGCCCTCACCACATCCACAAGGATATCCTCGCAGATCTGTTTGGTGGCACCGTAGGAACTCGTGGCCGGCTGGCGTGGAGACTCTTCCGTGACAGGAAGCTTGTCCGTCTCGCCATAGACGGTGGCAGAAGACGAGAAAAGGACATTGCATCCCCCGTGGTTCTTCGAAGCATCAAGTATATTGAGGAAAGACATGAGGTTGTTCTTGTAATATTTGATAGGCTCCGCCACTGACTCGCCCACAGCCTTGAAGGCTGCGAAGTGGATTACGGCGTCAATCCTGTATTTCCCGAACACCATGTCCACGGACTTCTGGTCACAGCAGTCGATCTGTTCGAAAGGGATATCGTCCCTTCCGGTTATCTTCTTTACACCCTCGAAGCAGGTAAGGTCACAGTTTGACAGATTGTCTGCCACGACCACATCGTAGCCTGCCTCGATAAGTTCTACAGTAACATGGCTCCCGATGTAGCCTGCGCCACCGGACACCAGAACACATTTCTTGTTTTCCATAATATAAATAGTGCTGATAAATTTCCTATGAATCATACAAAAATAGTAAATTTGACGTTACTAACAAACCGGGGATACGATGATTTTCTTTTTTTTGTCACTGTTCTTCCCTGCAATGGCTTCCGGACAGGTGTACCATACGCAGAAAGAACTTGTAGCCAGCTATATAGACAGTACAGTAAACGAAGATCTTGAAGGTGCCGTGCTCGGACTTCTGGCCATCGGCCCGGAAGGGGACACCATCGCCGCCTTCAATCCCTCAACCCTGCTCATCCCGGCATCCAACATGAAACTGGTCACCACGGGACTGGCCCTCGATGCCCTGGGGAGCAGCCATGTCTACGAGACAGGAATAGCGTATTCCGGTGAAATCAGCGGAGGCACTCTCCACGGGGACCTGTACATAACAGGCGGAGGGGATCCGACACTCGCGTCAGATGACAGCATTGCAGCGACACTTCCGGAACTGTTCGGCCGGTGGACGGAAATGCTGGAAGATGCCGGGATAAGGAAAATCAGCGGGCATATTATCGGAGACGACAGGTATTTCGACACGGACATGCCCGAGGAACAGACCTGGCAGTGGGATGACTGCGGCACCTACTACGGCACCGGGATAAGCGGCCTGACATTTTTCGAGAACATACAGAGCTTCGATGTCAGACCGGGAAACCATACGGGAGACAAGGTGGCAATACGGGAAAGCTTCCCGGTCTGCCCCTGGATGGAATACAGGTACAACTGCACCACAGGCGAGGCCGGGACAGGTGACAGACTCTACTACTACACGTCGGACCTGAGGCCATGCGGGGAAATGAGAGGGACCTTCGCCTCAGACAGGGCGGCAAAGACGCTGGAATGCAGCAACAAGTTCCCTGCATACACCTGCGCATCATATTTCGCGGACTGGATAGGGAAAGCCGGGATAGAGTGCGTCGGAGGCCCTGCCGACACCGGATATTTCCTCCCGGAAAACGGGACGGCCGGCCGCGACAGCCTGACCGTCCTGGGGAAGACCGGTTCTGCGGACCTGCTCAGGATAGCATTCGAAACCAACCATGAAAGCAACAATCTCTACGCCGAAACCCTGTACCATACCATAGGCAAAGAGATATGCGGTTCCGGAGACTATGCCCCGTCAGCCCAGGCTGTCAGGAAACTGCTCGAAGACATGGGGCTGGACCCAGGGAAGGTTTGCATCCGGGACGGGAGCGGGCTTTCGCGGCATAATCTGCTCTCACCCTCCTTCATCTGCTCGTTTCTCCTAGCCATGACAGAAAGTCCGGAATTCGGGAGCTTCATCTACAGCCTGCCTTCACCCGGGAGCGACGGGACCCTGAAAGGTGTGATGGCAGGATATGACAGGGAGCTGACTTCACGGATTCGCCTCAAAAGCGGATCGATGACAGGGGTGAAATGTTTCAGCGGATATATTTTCCCGACCCGTCACGATGCCGACAATCCGGAGAGTGGCGGAAAGCCTGCCGTCTTTTCCATAATGATCAACAATTCGCTGCTGTCGCAATACCGGATGCAGGGGATAATCGACAGGCTGCTTTACCTTCTGTCCGGCAGATGACGCTACTTTTCCCTGAACAGGCTCCGGCAAAGCGCCGGAACATCCGGCACCCTTACAATGCGGATGCCGTCCGGAACATTATTGAGCACCCCGAAAGAAGACAGGTATACCGTCCTGAATCCGAGCCTGGCAGCTTCGGCGATGCGCCGCTCGGTCTGGGACACCGGCCGTATTTCACCGCTCAGCCCCACTTCTCCGGCAAAACAGGTTTCCGACGGAATGGCAAAATCGAAACTGGAGGAAAGCACGGCACATATTACGGCAAGGTCACAGGCCGGATCAGAGACGCGCAGGCCTCCGGCCATGTTCAGGAACACATCCTTCACCCCGAGTCTGAAACCGGCCCGTTTCTCCAGAACAGCAAGAAGCATATTCAGCCTGCGGACATCGAAGCCGGTAGCGGAACGCTGCGGAGTGCCGTAGGCCGCTGAACTTACCAGAGACTGGACCTCGATAAGGAAAGAACGGCTTCCGTCAAGCATCGCCCCAACGGCTATCCCGCTCAGCCCCTGTCCGTGCATGGGGATAAGCATCTCCGAAGGATTGCTGACTTCCCTGAGGCCTGAACCGGTCATTTCGAACACAGCCATTTCCGAAGTGGAGCCGAAACGGTTCTTGATACTCCGCAAAAGGCGGTAGGCCCCTGTGTTGTCCCCTTCGAACTGCAGGACCACATCCACGATATGTTCCAGGACCTTCGGACCGGCGATACTTCCTTCCTTCGTGATATGGCCTATCAGAATGACAGGAATTCCTGTCTCCTTCGCCAGTCTCAGAAGCATCGAGGCGCATTCCTTTATCTGGGACACCGAGCCCGGGGAGGACTCCATCGTCTGCGTATATACGGTCTGTATCGAATCGACTATCATGAGATCCGGCATAATCCGTCCAGCCTCCCGGATTATGTTCTCCATCAGGGTCTCGCTGAAAATCAGACAGCCGCTACCGTCCCCTCCGAGCCTGGAAGCCCTCAGCTTCACCTGCCTGGCACTCTCCTCCCCTGTCACATACAAAGTGCTCAGGCCCTGGCAATGAAGAGGGATCTGCAGGGAAAGCGTAGACTTGCCGATACCAGGTTCGCCAGCTATCAGCACCAGCGACCCTTCTACTATTCCCCCGCCCAGCAGCCTGTCCATCTCCGCACTGCGCAGAGACCTCCGGCTTTCCTCCGAAGAATCTATCTCCGGAAGAGATAGCGGACGGGAAGCTTTCCCCACCTGACATTCCTCCTGGCGGCGGGACGATTGCCCGCGTACAGCCACTTTTTCCTCGACCATGGTATTCCACTCCCCGCAAGCCGGACACCGGCCCATCCACTTGGGGCTCTCATTCCCGCATGAGGAGCAGAACCATACGGATTTAGTCTTCTGTGCCATATTCCTTTGAAAATTTTTCAAATATAGGGATTATTTATTTTCATTTTATGAGTAAATTTGTAAAGGTCGCGTTTCAAATATCCTGTATCAATGCTTATAACCATAATCATACTTGTCATATCCGCCGCCTTCTTTGTCTCGGGAAAATTCCGCTCGGACATTGTGGCCCTGTGTGCCTTGCTGAGCCTGCTCATATTCCAGATACTGACTCCGGAAGAAGCCCTTGCCGGCTTTTCCAGCCAGGTGGTGATCATGATGATAGGACTTTTCGTCGTAGGCGGTGCGATTTTCCAGACCGGACTTGCCAAGATGATCAGTTCCAGGCTCCTCAAGCTGGCAGGCAAAAGCGAGCTTAAACTTTTCCTGCTCGTGATGCTCGTCACCGGAGGCATAGGGGCGTTCGTCAGCAACACCGGCACGGTGGCCCTGCTCCTCCCCATCGTAGTGAGCCTGGCATACAACGCCGGCATGAGTCCCGGCCGGCTGCTTATGCCGTTAGCTTTTGCCAGCAGCATGGGCGGCATGATGACCCTCATCGGTACTCCGCCCAACCTGATTATCCAGGACACATTGACAGGAGCCGGATACGGGGAACTTTCGTTCTTCTCGTTCCTGCCCGTCGGACTCATCTGCCTGGCCACCGGTATCCTCGTTCTGCTCCCGCTCTCGAAGATATTCCTTTCAAAAAAGGAAAGGAAAAAGGAAAAGGTCACCACAGGCAAGTCCCTGAACCAGCTGGTCAACGAATACAGCCTCGCCGACAACCTTTTCAGGGTAAGGGTCTGCAGCAAGTCATCCATCACAGGAAAGACTGTCCTCGAACTCGACCTTCGCCGGAGATACGGGATCAACATCCTGGAAATCAGGCGCGGGGAGACAGCCCAGCACCGTTTCCTGAAAACCGTGACCCAGGAACTGGCCGCCGCAGACACCGTAATAAACGACGGGGATGTGCTGTATATGAACGGCAGTGCGGAAGATGTCGGCAGGTTTGCATCCGACTACCGGATGGAGATGCTCGACGAACACACTTCCGAGGTGGCTTCAGGGGCGGGAGGCACCCTTGCGTTCTATGACATAGGAATAGCTGAAATCGTGCTCATGCCTTCCTCCGGCATCATAAACAGGACCATAAAGGAAGCCGGGTTCAGGGACAAGTTCAATGTGAACGTCCTCGGCATCCGGAGGAAAAACGAATACATCCTCCACGAGCTCGGGGACGCCAGGATGCATAGCGGAGATGTCCTCCTTGTCCAGGGATCCTGGCAGGACATAGCAAGGCTGGGCAAGGAAGACAACGAATGGGTAGTGCTCGGGCAGCCCCTCGAGGAAGCGGCGAAAGTCACCCTTGACTACAAGGCTCCCGTCGCAGCGGTGATTATGGTACTCATGGTCGTGATGATGGTATTCGACTTCATACCGGTAGCTCCGGTGACAGCCGTCATGATAGCCGGGATACTGATGGTGCTTACCGGATGCTTCAGGAATGTGGAAGCCGCCTACAGGACAATAAACTGGGAAACCATCGTGCTTTTCGCGGCAATGCTCCCGATGTCCACCGCTCTTGAAAAGACGGGGGTTTCCGGCTATATCTCCGGGGCGCTCGTGGACTCTCTGGGGGATTTCGGCCCCGTAGCCCTGCTCGCAGGCATCTATTTCACCTCCTCTCTGATGACCATGTTCATCAGCAACACTGTAACAGCCGTCCTCATGGCCCCTATCGCCCTGCAAAGCGCCATACAGCTCGGAGCGAGCCCTGTACCTTTCCTCTTTGCAGTGACCGTCGCGGCAAGCATGTGCTTTGCTTCCCCGTTTTCCACTCCGCCCAACGCCCTGGTGATGCCGGCCGGACAGTACACCTTCATGGACTACATCAAGGTAGGTCTGCCGTTGCAGATTGTCATGGGCATCGTAATGGTCATAGTGCTCCCTCTCCTGTTTCCTTTCTGACCCTGTCGAGTTCAAAAACCTCCATGTCCCTGATGTCGGAGTCCTCTATACGGAACCGCAGGGCTGTGCGGACAATATGAAAGCCCTGGCAGCCTGCTGCCCCGGGATTGACGACAAGCATATTGCGGCGTCTGTCGTTTACCACCTTCAGGATATGGGAATGCCCGCAGACGAACAGATCCGGTCTGAATTCATCTATAAGTGCCCTTGCCCTGGGATCATATCTTCCGGGATAGCCTCCTATATGTATCATCAGGACCTTCATTCCTCCGCAGGAAAAAAGCTGGTACTGAGGATATGCGAGCCGGACATCATAGCCGTCACAGTTGCCGTAGACTCCCTTCAGGGGCTTGAATGCCGCTATGGCATCGGCAACGGCGATACCACCGAAATCCCCTGCGTGCCATATCTCGTCGACAGGGGCGAGAAATTCCCGGAACGGACTGTCGAAGAGTCCGTGGGTATCTGAAAGTAATCCTATATACATAACGGGGCGAAGTTAGGAAGCATTTCAAGATTTTTCAAGAAAGGTGCGCAAAACATCTTATCTTTGCCCGTAGTTTACCCAAAAGCAGGCGTGATATGGAACTGTTCTATTCGGAAAACATAAACGGCGGATTCCTCAGACTCGGGGAAGAGGAGTCGCGGCACTGCATCAAGGTGCTCAGACACAGAGACGGGGACGAAATTTCCGTGATAGACGGGAAAGGGAGTCTTTTCCGGTGCAGGATCGTTTCCTGTTCGGCTCGGGAGACGGAAGCGGAGATACTGGGTGTCACGGAACGGTGGGGAGCCCACAGCTACCGGCTGGAAATGGCCGTATGCCCGACCAAGAACATTGACAGATACGAATGGTTCGTGGAAAAAGCCTGCGAGATAGGAGTGGACTCCATTGTTCCCGTAATCGGGGAACATTCGGAAAGGAAAGACCTCAGGACGGACAGGCTGCGGAAAATACTGCTTTCCGCCACCAAACAGTCACTGAAAGCCGAAATTCCCCGGGTCGGAGATACGATGGCCGTACGGGAATACATCCGAAGCCTGGCGGACCAGGAAGACAGGCTGAAGCTGATAGCCTGCTGCTTCGAAGACGGCAGCCGGCCGAGAATTTCCATTACGGAGGCACTCAGGGAGCGTCCCTGCGGATGTCACGGCATATCAGTCCTCATCGGTCCGGAAGGCGATTTTTCCAGGGAAGAGGCAGCCCTTGCCATCGGCAGCGGCTTTATACCCGTACACCTCGGACCGTCGAGACTCAGGACAGAGACAGCCGCACTGGCAGCCGTCTTTGCCGTATATTCCATGTCCGGGCTGAAATGATCCTGAAACGTTCCGGCACGGTGCTCCTACTTCCTTATTATCTCGACAGTTGCGTCAAGTCCCACCTTTATGATCGAGGAAGACCGGCCTGTAGCGCCTTTTTCGAGTTCCGGATCCACGACATAATCCACCCCGTCCCTGATGACAGAGGAAATCTCCCGGAATCCCTTCGGCGCAGGCTCTCCGGATATGTTCGCTGAAGTCGAAACTATCGGCCTTCCGAAACGTTTCACGAGATTCCTGCAGAATTCCATCATTGGTATCCTTATTCCGACAGAACCGTCCTCTGCAACGGTATTGAAGGCGAGCATCCCGCGGTTTTTCTCCACCTTTCCGCCTTCAGCCGGAGCAGGCGCAGCCACGGCACCTGGATAGATGATCGTCATCGGCTTATCATTGACCTCGACAAGCTGTACAGCCATTTCCGGGATTTCCTTCACATACCTGGCGACCATATCGAGATCGCTCGCAAGAAGGACAAGAGACTTGCTGTCGGAACGTTTTTTCAAAGCATATACCTTTGCTACGGCATCAGGGTCGGTAGCGTCGCACCCTATTCCCCACACCGTATCGGTCGGATAAAGAAGCAGGCCGCCCGAATTCAGGACGGCAAGTGCCTTTTCGTAGATTTCCTTTGTTTCCATTATGTGTTTCCCTTTTCCTGTCATCTGTTTTGTCCTTTTTCCTTCCCGTCCCCGCCTTCCTGCATGACGTCTATTTCGGATATCACAGGATAATGGTCCGAAAGACCTATCCGTGGAGAAGCATGGGTCAGAGCCCTGAACTCCTTGGGAATGAATACATAGTCTATCCTCAAAACCGGCCACAGCACCGAATATGTCGCCCCGAACCCTTTTCCGGCCTCGCAGAACGTGTCCCGGTGGCCGCGTATAAGGCGCTGGTAAGTATAGGACATCGGGTTGTCGTTGAAATCGCCGCAGAGGATAGTCCCGGACCGGCATCCGGAAATATGTTCCAGGACCTTGTCCACCTGTCTGGGCCGTAGCGAGAGAGAATGTCTCATTTTCCGTTCCGTTTCCTTCAGGATACCGTCCTTCCTGCCGATCAGCCCTTTGACAATCCCCGGGAACGAGATGTTGTAGCTTTCGAAATGACAGTTGTAAAGCCTGAATTCCCTGCCGTAGGCCCTTATGTCGGTATATAATGCAAGGTTCGAACTGTGCTCGAACTTTATCACCCCCTGCCCGAGAATCGGGAACCGGCTGAGGATCACGTTGCCGAAGCATCCGGACCGTCCGGTATAGACATAGAAGTCAAAGTCATAGCCGTTGAACCTGGAAGACAGGCGGGAACGCAGGGTCTCCACATCATCCGCATAATATTCCTGAAGACAGATGATATCGGCACCGGTCCCTTTCAGAAAAGAATATACGGAATCCTCGCATTCCCGTCTGAGGGACTTCCCGCTCCCGTCCTTCAGGCTTGCGAACCTGCCGACATTGTAGGAGACGATCCGGACGGTACCCTCATCTTCCCCCTTCAAGTCCCGGTCGCCGCCGGTCCGGAAATATCTCCCGACAAAGAAAAGCGTAGGAAGCAGGGCGACCAGCGGTATAAGGAAGGCCCTGGAACGACGCATGACAGCCCAGAGCAGCAGGAAGAGGTTCAGCATAGCCAGCGGAAAAAAGAACAGCCCGGGCAGCATCAGGTACCATGCCCGCGCAGGATTCACAAACGCAGAGACATACGACAGGACCAGAAGCGCTGCCGCAATCAGCATCAGAACCCTGTTGGTTATTCCTCCGATAAGACTTCTGCTCATGACGAATTCCGGTTTGCCGGCAATCCTGACCTGTCATCCAGCATCGGCCGGACTAGTACAGACGCCCTTTCTTCTTCCAGTAAAGAATGAGGAGCCATCCGAAAAGGAGTCCTCCGAGATGCGCGAAATGAGCGATGCCACCGCCGATGCTGAACACCCCTGTCACCAGTTCTATGACCGCGAATATGATAACGAACCATTTGGCTTTCAGCGACACCGGCGGGAAAAGCAAGGTAAGGACAGAGTCAGGGTAAAGCATGGCATATCCCATCAGGACGCCGTAAATCGCACCGGACGCACCCACTGTAGGCGTCAGTTTCAGGGACTGGTAGGCGGCCATGGCCTGCTGTGAGTTTTCGGCGATCTGGGAGATATAGGCCTGCGCCTGGATAAACTGCACCCCGGTATGCATCAGCGCGGCACCGAGACCGGTCACGAAATAGAACACAAGGAACTTTTTCGTCCCCCATGTGCGTTCGAGGACGCTCCCGAAGATGAACAGGGTGTACATATTGAAGAACAGGTGCCAGAAACCGCCGTGCATGAACATGTGCGTTATCGGCTGCCATATCTTGAAGAACGGCGAATCCGGGTAGAACAGGGCGAATGTCTTTATCATGAACTGCTCGTCCAGGGCAGTGAATATCATCATGAAGATATTTATGATGATAATATTCCTGACGGCCGGCGGTATGGAACTGAAAAAGCCTCCGCCGCTTCCGTATCCTCCGTTGTATGAATAATAGCTCATGTTTTTCTGAAATTTACGGGACCGCATCCGGTCTCACTATTATTAAAAATGAATATATCCGTTTATCCGAATATCCTTGCTATCTCTTCCTCTGTCAGTACCGAGACTATCCTGTGTCCGGAATCCGTGAATTCCGTATTTTCGCAGGCGAACAGGTCGTCAATAAGCCGCTGCGCCTCTATCTGGGATCTCACGGGAACGGAATTGACGGCCCCGAGCCATGCAAGGCGGCCTGCAAGGGAAGACAGCATGCTGTCAGCGGCCGACATACTGTCATCTGACAGCGCCATGATAAGTTCCGGCAACATCTTCTCCACATCTTCCTTGCCGGTTGAAAAACCCTGAGGCAGCCCGTTTACCGTCACAGAATCATTTCCGGCAGGCTCTATGTCGAAACCGAGCATCTCAAGCATATCCCTGTACTCCGAAAAGAGATACATATCCGCCACCCCTATCCGGACCTGGACCGGGAACAGGGTAGCCTGGGTGACCTTTCCGTTCCTTGCCAGCGACTTCATGTTGGCCTCATACAGGATCCTTTCCCTGGCACGCTTGATATTCACTATCATTACGCCGGACTTGACAGGAGTCAGGATATATTTCCCTTTCAGGACCATGGCCTGGGTAGAAGGCAGGGTCCTGTCTTCGAAAAGCTTGCCATAGTCATCCCGCCGGTCTACGGCAAAGCTGCTGCGGGTATGACCGCTCACGTCTCCGTCCTGAGGTCTCGGCTGCACGTTCTGAACAGGATCAGCCTGTACGGGAACAGCCTGCGGAAAATCTTCCTGTTCCCGGTAGCCCAAGGTATTTGAATATGGAGATGTCTCGGACGGGAAACCGTCGTGGTCAAAAGGGTTGTATCCGGGATTGAAGTCCACCCCGAGGTCCGTAACCGGATGAGACTCACGGTATTTCCTGCTCAGTACGGGTATCTCCGGAGCTCCTTCCCTGTCGAAATCTATGGCATCGCCGAAGGAACTCTTGCCAAGTGCCTCCTTGATACACGCATAGAGGGTCTGGAATATCACGTTATCCTCCTCGAACTTGACTTCCGTCTTGGTCGGGCTGATATTCACATCCATCGTGTGGGGATCTGCCTCAAGATAAATGAAATATGCCGGTGAAGCACCTTCGGCGAGCAGGTTGCTGTACGCGTTCATTACGGCCTTGTGGAGATACGGGCTGCGGAAATAACGGCCGTTTACAAAGAAATACTGGTTCCCCTGATTCTTTCTGGCGGCATCCGGTCTCCCGACATATCCGGAGATCCTGACCACCGATGTCTCGGTGGATATATCCACTACGGAATTGACCACGGGACTGCCGAGCAAGTCCTGTATCCTGAATTTCAAGGACTTCGCCTTTTTCAGCACATATACTTCACGGCCATTGGAAACAAGCGTGAGGTTCAGGTCCGGACGGGTAAGGGCGATGCGCAGGAATTCGGTCACAATGTGTTTCATCTCGACGTTGTCCGACTTGATGAATTTCCTGCGTGCCGGCACATTGTAGAAAAGGTTTCTGACGGAAAAGCAGGCTCCTTTCGGGGCGGATATCTCGCGTACGGAAACTTGCCGGGAATCAGCGAAAACCGCTTCACACCCGAGTTCGTCTTCTTCCCTCCTGGTCTTGAGCGTGACTTCCGCCACGGCAGCAATGGATGCAAGTGCTTCCCCCCGGAATCCGAATGTCCGGATAGCCGAAAGATCCTCTACCGAGGCAATCTTGGATGTAGCATGACGTTCGAAACAAAGTACGGCTTCATCCGGAGACATTCCGCAGCCATTGTCCGTCACCTGTATAAGGGTACGCCCGGCATCCTGTACAGTTACCGAAACTGTGTCAGCTCCGGCATCCACCGCATTCTCCATAAGCTCCTTCACAACGGAAGCCGGCCGCTGGACGACTTCTCCGGCGGCTATCATGTTCGCTATATTGCTCGGCAGGATCCTTATATCCATCTCTTTCCTTTAAAAACAACATCTGTCCGGCGGCCACGTCATCCGTTTCAGGGCAATGAGGGGCATCGGTCCCGCGACGCATGCCGGAGTTCGGCCTACCACAAAAGGGAATAATACTTGGTGATAAGCACCAGGATGATGAAAAACAGCACAAGTCCGACCAGGCCGATTATGGCCTGTGTCTTGCCGGTCCTCTTGGTCTTCTGGTAATTCCCGTTCCTGAAGCTGCCGGTGATATATGTTCCCGGCACATAGGGTTCCTTCTCCCGGCTTCCGTCGACATGCCCGAATTTCTGCTTCAGGGCCTCTTTCTCCGGATCATAGTATCTTGGCCTGTAGTTGAACACCCGGTGTTCCTGCGTGCCGAAAAATCCAAAACTGAATTTCATACATTAAACCTTTAGCCCGTGCCGGCCGGTACCGGTCCGGGGATTAACTTACAAATATACTGTTGCGCTTCGGCAATTGCAAATAAATTTGCTCTGCGCTCGGCTTCTGCGATATTTAGCCTGACGGCTACATATACTGTAGCGCCTCGGCAATGCAAGTAAACTTGCATTGCTCTCGGCTTCTGCGTATATTTGCCCACAATATGGATATCAATACGGGATATGGATATACGGATCGGAAACGGATACGACGTACACGCATTGGCCGACGGCCTGCCGCTTTGGCTCGGAGGGATCAGGATAGAAAGCAGGAAAGGGTGCATTGCTCATTCTGACGGAGATGTAGCGATTCATGCCCTGTGCGACGCCCTGCTCGGAGCCCTCGCCCTGGGAGATATCGGGAAACATTTTCCGGACACCTCGGACGAATTCAGGGGAATCGACAGCAAAGTTTTGCTTTCCAGGACAATGGGCCTGGTCTCATCCGCCGGTTACAGAGTAGGGAACGTGGATATCACCATCGCTTTGCAAAGACCGAAGCTTGCACCGTACATCCCGCTCATGAGGGAAACTCTCGCCGGACTGATGAATGTCCCGGCCGGATCAGTATCCGTAAAGGCGACCACGACGGAACGGCTTGGTTTCGTAGGGCGGGAAGAAGGATGCGAAGTCTACGCTTCTGCACTGCTGCTGTCTCTCCCAGACGAGGAGTAACCTGCCGGATCTTCACATATTTCAGTTTTTTTGAAAATAAGTCGCTTTAATTATTGCATTTTCAAAAAACGTTTGTACCTTTGCAGTCCCAAAAATAAAGAGAGAGACATTGAGATATGGTGTAATGGTAGCACTACAGATTCTGGCTCTGTCAGTGAGGGTTCGAGTCCTTCTATCTCAACAACATTCAAGCTGTCAAAGCTACGGCGGGTTAGCTCAGCTGGTTAGAGCGCATGATTCATAATCATGAGGTCCGCAGTTCAATCCTGCGACCCGCTACAAATAATCTTACTGAAAATGAAGCACTTGCAATAAATTGCAGGTGCTTTTTTCGTGTCTGGTTGTCTCTGAAAATGCGGTGGAGGTATGGCTTTGGAGGGTGGTCTGACGGATTTATGTTAGCAGATATGTTAGCAAAATTATCATGTTAACTACTTCTGTTGAAGCGATTTGCTTAAATTACCGTCCGAAAAAGGACAACACTTATCCTTTGATGCTCCGTTTAACAAAGTCTGGCAAACGCAAATATGTTTCGTTAGGCTTGTCTGTCGAAGAACGATTCTGGGACTTCAAGAAGAACTCACCGAAACGAAACTGTCCCGACCGTGAAGCCATTCTCTCCGTAATCGAGCGCAAGTCCAAACAGTACCGAGAACAGATTACACAGTTCAAGGTAGAGGGGAAGGACTACACCCTCGAAACACTCGTGCAGCGTGTGGAGAATCCTGTAAGGCAGATGAACTTCGGAGAATATCTCGACTATCTAATCCAGCAGTTAAAGGACGAAAACAGGCTCGGATATGCGGAAAGTTTCAAGGGACTAAAATCTTCACTGATTCTCTATTGTGACAATCTTGACTTCCAGTTCACTCACATAGACCAGCAATGGCTGAAAGGGTATGAAATGTTCCTTATCCGTTCTGGAAAGAAAGAGAACACTATCGGCATACGATTCCGCTCATTGCGTGTGCTATATAACAAGGCTATCTCCGAGAAACTCGTCAAACGGGAATACTACCCTTTCGATGATTTCAAGGTGAGCAAGTTTCACGAACAGACGATGAAAAGGGCAATATCCAAAGAGGACATAAAGCGAATAATCGAACTTGACTTGCGTACCGTCACGACCTATCATAGCCCATACCTCTCGTTGGGTAGGGATTTGTTCCTGTTCAGTTATCTGTCATGCGGAATCAACCTAACCGATATGGCAAGGATTAGATACTGTGATATATTCGAGGGACGGTTATCCTATTACAGGCAGAAAACGGGAAAACTCATATCGTTCCAGTTACAGCCGCTGGCACTTGATATTATCGGGAAATACCGTAAGCCAGATGCGACACCGAATGATTATGTGTTCCCGATTCTTGACAGGAAAGTCCACAAGACTGCCGTACAGATAAGGGACAAAGTGAGGAAAGCAAATAAAGCCACAAACAAGGCTCTCCACAAAATCGGAGAAAAACTCGGAATCCCAATAGACCTCACAACCTATGTTGCCAGACATTCATACGCAACGGTACTGAAAAGGTCTGGAGTAAGCACAGCAATCATATCCGAATCGCTCGGTCACAGTTCAGAGAAAGTCACACAAATCTATCTTGACAGTTTCGAGAACTCACAGATAGACGAAGCAATGAAAAATCTGCTGTAAGACTACTGTATATCCACCCAATCTCCAACAAAATTTCAACACAACTCAACGACAAAGGGCAGGTGAAATATCCTGTCCTTTTCTGTTATATCCACTTGACAACCAATTAAAAATCAAAATCATGATCAATCAAACATTTATCCCTTATCAAAGGCTCGAACTGAAAAGCATGAGTACAGAGAAACTTCTCAACATTATCCGGATAGCAGCAACCAATTATCCCGACACCTCCCTTATCCTTACTCCGAGAATAGACCAGAGCGGACAAGCCTACTACTGGACAGGACTTCGATACGGTGGATGTACTGAACTGGACTTCAAACTATGCCTGAACAAGGAGATAGAAGCCTTTATCCTCTGTTTCCTGTTAAAAGGCAGAGACGGTCTTGTAGATGTCGGCAACTTCACTCCAGACCAGAGAATGACACAGGGCATAGACTGGCTTCAATCCCACCTTTACCGCCATTTGGAATATTGTCAGACTGTAAGGGACTTCATCAGAACCTCCAACGGCAGGACATTCCAGAACCGCAAACTGACATTCCCCCACGGAAGCATAGTCTACTCGCAGGAAATCAAGGATGTGTTCTCGACAGAGCCTCGATAAGCATGTAACGGAAGTGACAAAATTTTGAAAACCGTTTCATATAACCACCTTGAAAAACTTGTCACACGGCAGAAAAGGGATTTCCAGATAAAACGGAGATTCCTTTTTGCTATCTTTACAAGACAATAGACAACAACAAAGAAATGAAACTTGAAGATTTACCATATTTGCCAAATGCAAAAGTCGTCACGGACAGGAATGAACTTCGACTGTCAGACAATGAGAAGCATTACAGCTTCCTTAAACAGATGACACTGGACGGAGCACCGATTAACTGCACAATGGAAAACAGGGATACTATTCCGGCCATAAGAATAAAGGTAGATAACAGCAGGCATTTTATTCCTATGTTTCCAGAGATTGAACATTTCATACTTCGTTATCTGTATACAGGAATCAATACCGATTTCCCAAAATATCCGTTAAACGGAGAAGTACCAGCAAACAGATATATTGGCGATGATTACATATACAGGCATATAAAGAGAGAAATTGAAAGGAATGATTTTACCTGTGATGAGGAAGAACAGGAGGGGGTCCCCGGAATCCATTTCAAGGCAAACTATCCGTATGGAAGCATAGACTATGGGTTTCTGCCATACTCAATGGAAGCGCTGGAACAAAAACTTGAACAGACAGAGCCGTTCAAATTTATCTGCGAGCCAAATGACATACCGGAACTGAACAACACGGAACTTGTAACGGAGCAGGTATCAGTTAAGGAGGGACAGCGCTTGAGTGACATATTTCCGGAGGGCATTCCAACAAACACTATCATAGACAAGACGGTATGCGGTATAGGTGCTACTTATCTGGAAATCAATACTGACCGTGATTCCATTATAATTGAGCCGAATGTTCCGGTAATAATAGGCAAGATGCAGCAACATGGCCAAATAATCGGAGTGTTCGGGGACAAGATAAAACAGAAAGACATTGCCGAAAAAGTCAATAATACGCAAGGGAGAATAAAGATAATGACCACTCCGGACAGCTACAAAAAAGTGGCGGCAGCACTTAAATCTGTCTGCATGGACTTCAAGAGCAGATATTTCCTTTTGTTTGACGAGTGCGAGAAACTGGTATCGGATATAGATTACCGACCCAATATGGCACTGCCGATAGACGATTTCTTCCAGTACACCGACAAGGCAATGGTATCAGCAACTCCGATAGTCGTAAACGACCCGAGATTCACTTCACAGGGATTCAAGATAATCAAGATAAGACCGGAGTATGACCACAAGCAGATAATAGAACTGAAACCGACTAACAATGTCAATGCTATGCTCCGTAAGACACTTGAAAGAATAGGAGAAGAGCCTATGAAATGTATCTTCTTCAATTCTGTCAAGGGCATAAAGGACTTCATAGAATACCTCGGCATACTTGACAAGACCAACATATATTGCAGCACGGAATCCTATAAGGAATTGAAAAAGAGCGGATATAATGTCTATGATTCCATTACGGACAAACTGAACAGATACAATTTCTTTACAAGCAGATTCTATTCGGCAGTAGATATAGTCCTTGACGAAAAACCGGTGGTCATAATGATTTCACAGGTACACAAGACCGTCAAAGGTAAGACACCATACTCCCTTATTGACCCCGAAACAGAAGCCATACAGATAAAGGGAAGATTCAGAAACGGTATCAGCAGGTATATCCATATAACAGACACAAGCAACAATCTGGACTATGTAGGCAAAGAGATACTCGAAGAAAGGCTGCAAGGGGAACATCAAGGTTATCTCAAACTTCTCCAGTTATGCAAGGATGCAGAAACAACAGGCGAAAAACTGGCACTTGAACAGGCAAGGACAAGGATTAATTATTATGAACAGGGATTCGTGAATGACAATGGGGATATAAACTACTTCCGGTACAACAACGCATATCTGGATGAACGCCTGAAGATGATATACCAATATCCGGCACCGCTATACAAGGCATACCAGAGGACAGGTGCATTTATAGTGGCATCCGAATCAGAATATGCAATCATATCAGATGAAGAAAGGAAGATATTAAATGACACCAGTATATCAAAGGCAGAAAGGATAGCAAATCTGTTCGACTGTTACAAGCGAATGACTGATACGGATGAATATACGGATTGGCTTTATTTCAACCAGTATATCGATGAACTTAAACATGACTTTCCTCTTTATATGGAAGCCTTTGCGACAATCGGATATGCCAAGGTGAAGGAACTCAATTATGTGGATTCCGATATAACCACAGCAGTAAACAATTTCAAGTACAGGAGAGACACCACAAAGGAAGAAATCAAGAAAGCGGTATATAATGCCTTTACAGAGAAAACTATGTATACGACTTCCGAGATAAAGTCAAAATTGAAAGAAATCTACGATAATGCAGGTCTTGAACTTCACAGGCATCCGCAAGGACAGGACATATGCCAGTATTTCGAAGCCACGGAAAAACGCAACGGCAAGGCAAGAGGGTGGCTGTTGGGTAAAAAACTGGAGCAATAAGATGATGTATGACACATTTTTGGAAATCAGTTTCTGTAATCTGGTTTAAAAATTTTGTCATTTTAGTTATAAACATGAACATTAAAATTAAGTAATTATGGACAATGAAAGGTATTATGCCATTACAAGAAAAGGGCAATTCATTATGGCAGATTCACTGGATGCCGTCAAAAGTCAAATAAGCAATCCAGATGATGTTGAAATGTATGTATATTCATATAAGAATACAGCTACCATTCCATATGAATCAATGAGTGGCAATAAGTACTATTGGCCGCAATATCAGATTGTTGATGAGAGAGGTAATGTAACTACCTACCAAAGAGGTAATTATATAGTAAAACACATATACCCAGATACGGGGACTTATATGTTTGACGGAAGGAGAGTTACTTTTACTAAAATTGACACAAGGGAATCAATAACAGCGTTTATTGCAGCAGACCCAAATTGGAGGGTTGATGATATACAGCAGTTCTATTATACTCTGATAGACAAAATAGATGAACTAACTGAAAAGGATAAACAACAAAAAATAGAAGAACAAAATAAACACGAGTGACAAAAATTTCAAAACCACTTTTTATATACCCCTTGAAAAAATGTCACATTGAGTATCAATATGTTAAATTGCATAGAGCCAATATGATAGCATACAGACTGTTTTTTATGGATACAGATAACAGGTATAGATAAAGGACAGTGATAGGCTTCCATATAAAGGACAGGATTTGCCAATTTGATTCTGGAAATTTTCAAAGTCGGATTGGCATTTCCATTTAATAGACCTGTTTATATAGACAGCAGACAGCAAGCAGGTATATAATAGATGTGTATTCCAAAATAAACTTACTGATATAATTCTCTGAACTGACTGATTAAGAGAAAATTTGCTACATTTGCATAAAACACAGTGCTTATGGGGTCGATATTTGTAATACGAGGGCTTTTGATTTACATATACGCCTTTGACCACAATCCACCGCATATCCATGTAAAAGGAGGCGGATGTGATTTCACGATAACTCTGAAAGACAGGATTGTAGAGGGAAAGGCGAAATCGAAGCATATAAGCGATATAAACGAGTTCATGGATGAGCATATGAAAGAGTTGGAGGAACTCTGGGAAAAGGCTCAAAATGGAGAATTGATAACTAAAATAAAGAGATAGGATATGATAACGGTTAAAGATGTCGAATACATAAAGGACTACACATTGCTGTGCGAGTTCAGTGACGGCACACGCAAGAAAGTGGATTTGTCCCCTCTCCTTAAATATCCGGCATTTGAGGAACTGAAAGACAAGGAGAAGTTCATACAGTTCGGACTGTTAGATACTATCTTCTGGTCAAATGGAGCGGACATTGCACCGGAATATCTTTACGAGAACGGAGTTCCTGCATAGGTAATCCAGTCTGACTTTGACGAATCTTCTAATTTGATTTCTGACGAGATTGAATTGGAAGATTTTTCATTTATACGGGTGTGACAAATTTTTGAAAATCTCATATATAACCCCTCTGAAATTTTTGTCACTGCTATAATGGCTTGACTTTCCGGATAAAAGACATTAAGGGATATTCAATCGGATGACTGCCTTAAATATGCCCGATTGATTTGGAGACACTGACCTTTAACTATACCGATACTCATTCCAGATAAGCAATCGGACAGAGTTGGAAACACACCTTTAACTATACCTACTCCCAGTTAAGATTCAACGGAGGTCAAGCATACGCCCATAGTATCTATTCAAAGCTCCCCCTACGCATACTTCAAGGGGAAACAGAATCCACTTCAAGTGACAACCTGTGCAGGGTACTCCGACAAGGTACTACTTTAGATATAATTGGATTAAGACTTACTCACATACGAAACAGCAGTTTGCAAACCGTTCGATAAACGACCGACACTCCGGATATCGGTCAGCACTTATGTTTAACCAGCCGTTCTCACAAGGGACGGCATTTTTCGTTTATATGCAATGACAACACAGCAGATTGTGAATGACTTGATTCTCGACAACCAGAATCTCGTCATAGAAGAACTCATGAAACACGATGAATGTCTCTGGGATGAACTGGAGAATTTCGATGAAGATACTGATGTCCTCGAATGGTGGCTTGTCACACCGTTTATGGCGGATATGCTGAAAAACAACGGAGAAGTGATACTTGCTGCTTACGATTGTTACTGGTGGGGCAGACAGACTTCGGGTCAAGGTCTCTCAATGGATTGGGTAATTCAGAAGATAGCAGAGGAAATGTCGGTATGACAAGATTTTTGAGGGGCATATAAAAAGGACTTTTCAAGATTTTGTCATTAGCAGGAATATCCAATTCAGTTTCCAGATTAAATGGAGATTGAGTTGGATATTTCGTTTATCTATAAACACTTAAATACACAAGAGCAATGGAAGAAGAAACAGGTTTCAACGGATTCGAGCCGTCAGATTATGCAAATGGTCTTTACGAAGATGCAAAGGTAAATGCCCAAAGGAGAGACAGATTGCAAAGGAGACTGGACAAACTTACAAGGGAACAGCGACAGGACTTGAAGCACCAGATGAAGCAACGGATATTCAAGGCAGGTATCGAATACTATGAGGCAAGGGCAAAGTATTGCTATTATCTGGCAGAGAGTACAACTATCACAGAGTTCAAGATATGGACGGATTTTCTGCTGGATGATTGGACTGGAGACAGTGACATATAATGAAACCAAAATCAAGGGAATCAAACAATTAACCCATTAAATATACCGATTATGAGCAAGGAAATGAACTGGGACACATTCGTTCCAACAAGAGAAATCAGAGAGTATGACATGAAATTACGGGAAAGTATCAGACAGAGAGAACAGTTGAAGTTAGAGTTGGCTGAACTGGAGAAACGCAAGAGGGACATATTCTGGGATGTGGAATATGCTATGCTCTCTACAGGAATCAAGTATTTCAATACATGTTCCGAATACTGGCTGATTAAAGTTGAATCAGAGTATATCAAGGCCGAAATCGCTGCTGAAAAGTCACAGGAATAAGACAATCGTAAATTACTGAAAACAAAATTGCGTGTCAATCTTGATTTTCAGCGAAATAAGGTCGAAATTTGCTGCTACAATACCCCAATGAATGGAAAACTTTTCTATCTTTGTGTCGTTATCCAGAAATGGGTGACAGACATATTAGATGAAAGTGTTTTTAGCTTTTATCCTTTACTGGGAATCTCGCAAATTCACATTAGCACAAGGATAAGCAAATACATTCATCACTTGCGTTGTCATATATCGTTCTTGATATATAACGGCAGGTGTGGGGTATTGTTTATTTGTGCAAAGGTTATGCGAGAACCTCCAGTAGAATAAACTAAAAAAACTCCACACTTTTCTTTGTTTTATATAGATTCCATTCTGGAGTTGGGTGGAGCCATTTATTAGTATGGATAAATTGGATGCTGCGATTTCTGCATATCAAAGCGGAGAATGCAGATTGAGTTTTCTTGAAAGGCCGAAATGGAAAGGACATCCGTCTCATACTGTGTGGAAAATCTTAATGGACATTGTGAGAGATAATTTAGGAACACTGTCCACTTGTAATTCTTTTGATGAAATCTGCCAAGAATTAGAGGATTTAGCAAAAGCACATGGAATTAATCTCCCTGCATGGGCGCAGATTAAAATTGCAAGTCAAATTGCTTATCAGTATGATATTTATCCAGATGATTCATGTTTTCTTATGACATCTGACAAATCTATTTTGTTTAGTTGCATAGGAGTAACAGGAAATGAAGCATTACAATTACTGACTTTCAAATCAGACCAATTCAAAGGACTTACAAAGAAACAGCAGATAAGTTTCCTATTATCTCATATAAGTCTCGTAAAAGAAATATGTGATAAAGTTAAACCCTAATTTATACCATAGATATGTATTGTACAAATTGTGGCAAAGAACTTCCAAACGATGCTAACTTCTGTTCATATTGCGGGAAACAGGTTTTTAATACACAATCTGATACTTATCCTCACTCGCACTTGATTTTTTATGACGAATATAGAATTCAATGCATAAAAGATTCGGTCTTTTTAATAGTTGAAAAAAATAAAAAATCGGCAATACTAGATGGAAAAACATTAACATTATTAACAGATTTTGAATTTGATTATATACACGAAATTGAGGACGTCTCTGATTGTGTTGTAGCAAGAGTGTGCAAAGGCGGTAAGTTAGGGATTATAAATGTTATTAGTAGGGAGATAATGGTGCCTTGTATATATGATTATGTGAGTGAGTATGACACAATGAGTGATTATCGAGATGTAAAAATTAATAATAAACATGGCGCGATAGATAAATATGGCAATGAAATAGTGCCATGTGTATATGAAAAGATTAAAAAAGAAAAACGGAAATTTATTGTAAAAAAGAATAATTTATGGGGAATTTATAATGGCGTAGATACGACGAAATGTATATATGATTATTTAAGTCTAAACGAGCGCCCATCAAAATTAAAAGGGAAATATGGATTGTTGGATGATAATGGAAAAATTATTCTTGATTTTGTATATGACGAGATTGAATGGGAGAAATCTAATTGTGGCATATATTATATACTTAAGAGAGGTAAGTATTACGGATGCTATAACAGAATATATAATGTTATAACAGAGTGTATATATGATAAAATAATTGTAGAGAATGAGGGTTGGAATTCTTCATATTTTTTGATTGAAAAGAATGGCTTTTATGGGTGTTATGATAATGCTAGACATTCTCTTACTGATTGTATATATACTACAGCTGACAGTGCGAGACTAGCAGCAGGTCATAAAACGAGTACGATGAAATGGCTATCAGATTATTCATTGTATTTACAAAAGATGAAACAGCAAAATAATAAGTAATATGAAATTTGAAGTTCCTGAAACATATAAACATTATAAGATAGTAAAACACAATAATCAATATGGTATAATAAATTTAAAGAATAATACTTTAATTGTAGATTATGTCTTTGATTATATTGAGTGGGATGAATATGCTGGTGTTGTCATATTTAAAAAAAATAAAAAATATGCTTTTCATCGACTCGCTGATATAGAAAATCTGCATATAACAAAAAAAGATATAGATTTTCAATTCAACCAATATCTGTTCTTTGATACAGAAACGACAGGGGTACCACAAAACTATGATGCACCAATATCAGATTTGCAAAATTGGCCAAGACTTGTTCAATTAAGTTGGATTTTATGCGACCAACAAGGAAATGATATAGAAACAGGAAATGATATAGTAAAACCAGACGGTTTCATTATTCCAGAGGCTGCATCGAGAATTCATCAAATAACGACAATTTATGCTATCGAGACAGGTGCGGATTTGAGTACTGTGCTAAATAAATTCATTTCGGTGTCAAAACAGGCAAAATATCTTGTCGGTCATAATGTATCTTTTGATATAAATGTTGTAGGGGCTGAATTGTTGAGGATAAAATCGGATTATAGTATTGCTAATAAAGCCAGTATAGATACGATGCTTAAGAGTATAAATTACTGTGCCATTCCAAGCGGATTGTCTTATGGAGATAAGTATAAATGGCCAAAATTACAGGAACTTCATAAGAAACTATTTGGATATGAATTTGAAGATGCACACGATGCAATGGCTGATATTAGGGCAACGAAAAAATGCTTCTTTGAGATGAAAAGAATAGGCTTGATAACAGAGTGACAAAAATTTCAAAGGGTATATAAAACAAACTTTTCAAAATCTTGTCATCCAGTTTACTTTATAAGAAAAAGGGTATAGATAAATAAGCGGAATGACAGGATTTTTAATGGGAAAACAAGAGAATTGATAAAAAAGTTGTCATGAAAAAGAGAATAGTACAAATTATTCAAGCAGGGCTGGGAATACTCTTAATTGCTCTGACTGTCGAGATTATATATATGCTCTATATGCGATTGGATTGGACAGTAACAATGTCCTCCAAATTTATTATGTGGAGTTTTACCCTTGACTTGATAACCTCATTGATTCTACTGTTGAGTTTCGGATATGAGCGGTATCTGGCACAAAGAACGATGAAAACGGTAATGGAGTTGCAAGGGAAACTTGAATCATACGGAAATATTGCAGACCTTTCAGAGCTTCAGCTGGACAGTTATGCCTGCACTCTGGAAACAGCAGCAATAATGTACAGGACAGGAGAAATCAGTCTGAAAGAATTTTACAGTCAGTTCGGATATTCATTGGAACGGCTTTTACAGGATACAAGGGTAAATGCACTTATGAAGAAACATATTTACCTCAATGATATTGTATATAAACTCCAGAAGAAACAGATACTTCTGCTGACTTATGTCAAATGACAGAATTTTCAAAGGGTATATAACGGAAGATTTACAAAAACTTGTCATTCCTTTATAGGATAGTTAAATGAGCGACAGAAGATGAAACGACTGACAAAGTGGATTCTATGGATATTGGGAATATCAGCTGGGGTGATTCTTTTGTTCAGTATCATATCGGTTGATGATGATTCATTGGCAATAATTCCGATAAAGGAGGGCAAGGATTTGATATTTACAAGCCAGTATGACAAGGATGCACTGTTGATGATACCAGCAGCCTATACGAATGAGGACGGGACGATACAAGGGGAATACAGGATAGACGGAAAGATTTACGGAACACCCTCACGCAAGGAGAGAATATCGCTTCATCCTACAAAGGGGATTATCATATCTGGCAGTTGGCATTCTGACAATGGATTCCAGCAGACTGTACTTGTGAAGAACGGCAAAGAGAGGATGCACGATGATAACAGAAAGAGAATCCGCAGGGCACTATGCAATGAAAGCAAGGATGGATGCTTATTGATGATAGTCGAATCCGCCACCCCTATGACCTTATCGGATTTCGCAAAGGAACTGTCCAAGATATGCTACACGGCAGTGAATCTTGATACAGGGAATTACGGCTATGGCTGGTATGGTAAAATGAAATTCAGCAGGTGGGCGTACTATAACAAAGGCAGGCAGACCAACTGGATTTGTATAAAATAAAAACTATCTCATTTATCGGCGCTGTAATTCCGTGAGGGGTATATAAACAGAAAAATCGGGAAAATATGGCGTAGGTGGGAGAATGAGTAGAGAACAACGAGATTAAGACTACTCAATTTATTGATTTACAATTATATTACTTTATGTTTAACCCAGTATCTGCTGGCGTGAATATGTTAGCAAACCTGTTAGCAAAGTTATAGTACAGTCGCAGCAAGGCTTCATAACTCACTGATTTTGACAGTGTAATTTACTGCAACCTAAATTCCAGCGCATGATTCATAATCATGAGGTCCGCAGTTCAATCCTGCGACCCGCTACAAGAAAACGACACTGCAGATTCCTCTGCGGTGTTTTTTGTTGCCTGCAGGGACGAAGTCCGTCTGTCTTGTATAGCCCCCCTGCTGAGCAAGTCAGGATTAGAAGGAGGCACGGAGTGGCGACTGAAACATCCTGCGACCCGCTACCCTTAAAATTCACTAAAGATTAAGCATTTGCGATTTCCGCAGGTGCTTTTTTCGTATCCTGATGTGTCTAAAAATATGGCTTTGGAAGAGGCCTGCGTAGGCAGGTATCCAGTCTTGATTTACAGAGAATCTTCTGATTTGATTTCTGATGAGATTGAGCTGGAAGATTATCTGTTTATAGATAAAAAGACTATCTTTGCAAAAGATGAAATTGATAGACAATCATATCAAGAACATAGTTTCCTTGTGCAAACGGTACAAGGTAAACAGGCTTTTCGTTTTCGGGTCTGTACTGACTGACAGATTCAATGATGACAGTGACATAGATTTGGTCGTGGATTTCAAGAAAGACGAGGTGGAGGATTATTTCGACAATTACTTCGATTTCAAGTACTCATTACAGGACTTGTTCGGCAGAAAGGTTGATTTGGTAGAGGAACAGTCCATAAAAAATCCGTATTTCCGAAAAAGTGTTGATTCTACAAAGCGATTGATATATGGATGAGAATATAAACAAGCATTTGCACGACATTCTTGATGCAATCAATGAAATAGAATCATTCTTCGGAGACAAGCCCAAGCATTTCAATGAGTTTTGCAATGACCTGTGTTTAAGACGGGCAGTAGAAAGGGATATTGAGATAATCGGGGAAGCGATGAACTGACTATATCACATTGAATGTACCCCCTGTAGCGTTTTCAAATGTACCACTTCAGACATGGTCGCATTCGGTTCGG
>CALVDQ010000017.1 GCA_944326325.1 uncultured Bacteroidales bacterium | reverse complement strand
TCATCAGACTTCGCCTCGTCGGTCGGTCATTTACGCAAGTAAACTCCCTTCCTCCTCGCTTGTCTTCTTCGCTCTCGCGAAAAACAAACTTCAAAATTTTTCAAATTCCGCGATAGCATCATCAGACATCGCATCGTCGGTCGGTCATTTACGCAAGTAAACTCCCTTCCTCCTCGCTTGTCTTCTTCGCTCTCGGCTATTGTGGGAGAAGATGGATTCGAACCACCGAAGGTATAAACCAGCAGATTTACAGTCTGCCCCATTTGGCCACTCTGGTATTCTCCCGTTTTTTCGTTTCTTTCGTGCGATTCCTTCGTTGGACTTCGTATCCTCGGTCAGTCATTGCCGCAAGGCAATGACTTTCCTCGTCACTCGTCCGCCTCGGACTCACTCCGAAATAAACTTCAAAAATCTCTGATCAAAGAACTTTTGAGCCGATGGAGGGAGTCGAACCCACGACCCCGAGATTACAAATCACGTGCTCTAGCCAACTGAGCTACATCGGCGTTGCCTTGTCGAACTCGAAAGGGACTGCAAAGATAGACAATTATTCTTTTCTTCCAAAACTTTTTTAGTTTTTTCTTCCTTTTATTTCGTTTTTTTGATAATCCGCAAAACTATCCCCTCAGGTCCGGTTCGGAATGCAGGCAGGAATTCCATTCCATCTGCAACCCTCCTGCGGAACTGACCGCCGATTTCAGGGCCCTGTATATGCCTTCGGCATCATATCCGCATTCCGCCCGCAGTTCTTTCTGGGTTCCCTGTCCGATAAACCTGTCCGGTATGCCGAGTCCGGTGACCGTAATTCCGAGACCTCTTCCGGCCACGTATTCCGAGACAGCTCCGTAAAGTCCACCTTTCAGGCATCCGTCCTCCACTGTCACTATCTGTCTGAAATTTCCGGAAACCTCCCCGAGCATGTCTTCATCAAGAGGCTTTATATACCTTATATTATATATTGCAGGATTTTTTCCCGTCTCTTCACGGAGACGCAGCGCAGCTTCAAGTGCCCTGTTCGCCACCGGACCGGCACATATCACAGCCGCATCAGTGCCGTCCAGCATTTTCTCGGCCTTGCCGGGGGTGAGTTCCTTGAAATTCTCCTTTCTCCATTCCACTCCCTCGCCGTAACCTCTCGGATACCTGATAATGAATGGCCCTCCATCGTGGCGGCTGGCCGTGTACATCATCTCCTTCAGTTCGATTTCGTTTCTCGGGGCGCCTATCGTGATACCCGGGATACTGCGGTAGGCCGCCATGTCGAAACTGCCGTGATGGGTAGCGCCGTCTTCCCCGACAAGTCCGCTCCTGTCGAAACACAGGACTATGCCGAGCTTCTGCAGTGCGGCGTCATGTATTATCTGGTCGTAGGCTCGCTGGGAGAACGAGGAGTAGATGTTGCAGAACGGTTTCATACCTGCGGCTGCGAGACCTGCGGAGAAGGTTACGGCATGCTCTTCTTCTATGCCGACATCAAAGAATTTCTCCGGCATTTCCTTGGCAAGGATGTTCATCCCGCACCCTGATGCCATGGCCGGCGTCACACCTGCTATCCTGTCGTCTTTCCTTGCAAGCTCCAGAAGGACCTCCCCGAAAACATCCTGATACCGGCTTTCCCTGTGTCCGGCAGGGATTATCCTCTTGCCGGTGTGCGGATCGAACATTCCGGGGGCGTGCCATGCTGTCTGGTCTTCTTCCGCTGGGGCGAACCCCTTTCCTTTGGTAGTGATCGTATGCAGTATAAGAGGACCGTTCAGCTGCCTGAGTTTTTTCAGGATATGCACCACCTGTCCGATGTCGTTCCCGTCTATCGGACCGAAATACCTGAATCCCAATGCCTCAAAGAGGTCGCCTCCGGACTTCTTTACCAGCAGGGATTTAGCGCTTATCACGAGTTCCTGCATGGCTTTCCTGAACTTGCCTTCACCGATCTTGTTCCAGATATGGGTCTTTATCTTGTTGTAGGTAGGGTCGGTGGTAAGTTTCAGCAGGTGTTCGTGTATGGCACCGATGTTCTTGTCGATGGAAATGTTGTTGTCGTTGATAATGACAAGGAGGTCGGCCTTGCTGCTCCCTGCATTGTTGAGCCCTTCGAAGGCAAGCCCTCCCGTGAGGGCCCCGTCCCCTATCAGGGCCACGACCTTTTCTTTCCGTCCCTTTAGCATTGCCGCGGTGGCGAGCCCGAGGGCTGCCGATATCGATGTGGAGGAATGGCCCGCACCGAAAGCGTCATATATGCTTTCTTCCATCCTGGTGAAGCCGCTTATCCCGTCCTTCTTCCTGTTTTTCTTGAAGATTTCCCTTCGTCCCGTCAGTATCTTGTGGGCATAGGCCTGATGTCCGACGTCATAGACTATCTTGTCCGCAGGGGAGTCATAGACATAGTGGAACCCGACTATGAGTTCCACGGCTCCGAGACTGGACCCGAGATGTCCCGGGTTGGTCGCGCAGCATTCTATCATGTATCCCCTTATCTCGGCGCAGAGCTGCTTCAGCTCCTCAAGGCTGAAATGCCGGATGTCGGACGGAGAGTCAATATTGTCGAGGAGTCTCATTCCTGTTCCTTTATGTTAGGTTCCTGCAGACCGTAGTGTTTATTGCGGTCGAGGACCCTTACGCTGAATGCAAGCAGTATCGCTACAGCCCCGAGCAGTGCGAAGAACAGCATGACATAAGTGTAGTTGTCATCCGTAGCTTCCTTGATGGCTCCAATGGCCTTCGGAACAAAGATGAAACCGATATTCTGTATGTAGAATGTCAACGCCATGGTCGTACCGAGGAGTTTTGCAGGCATTATCTTGGCTATCGACGGCCACATTGCGGACGGGAGCATCGCATAGCCGACTCCAAGAAGAGCCATGAGTATCAGCGCTACCCATTTGCTTGTAATGAACGGTGCCGAAAAAAGCAGGTGTACGGCCGTGATCAGGAAGGCTCCGAAGATCATCAGATCTGCACCGTGGCCTTTCTTGTCGTAGATGCGTCCGAACAGGGGAGTGAGC
This sequence comes from uncultured Bacteroidales bacterium, assembly GCA_944326325.1. Lineage (GTDB taxonomy): Bacteria > Bacteroidota > Bacteroidia > Bacteroidales > UBA932 > Cryptobacteroides. The sequence goes on along the minus strand of CALVDQ010000017.1, from coordinate 48,880 downwards.
ACTATGCATCCCATCGGGAGGATGAGAGGGAAGAGTCCGGCGAGGGTGTCGCTGACTCCGAATTTGCTTATCATCATTCCTGTGGAGTATTTCAGGAACGGGTTCACCGCTGCATAGAACAGGAGGCACAGGAAGGCTATCATCCAGAATGCAGGGTTCCTGAATACCAGAAGGATATCCTTGAAGTGGAATTCGTCTTCAGGGGAGGAAGAGTTCTCCTTGATTCCTGCTTCCCTGATCTGCCTGTCCAGCTTCCTGTCGTATATGCAGTAGAACAGGAAGGCTACAAGCCCGATGCAGAGCAGTACGAGACCGATAAGGACCGCTGTCCCGACGTTTCCTCCGGCAGCTTTCACGATGGCCGGCGTCGCACCGTATGCGATGCCTGTACCCAGACGGGCGAGGGCGAGCTGGAGTCCCATTGCCAGGGCCATCTCATATCCTATGAACCATTTGGCTATGGCTTTGGTGGCCGTGATGCCTGCAATCTCCGCTCCGGCTCCGTATACGCCGATTCCCATCACAGCCCAGAAAACCGGTGTCCTGAGCCTGGCTCCGAGAAAGTTCATGTATCCTGTCGTCTCTCCGGCCTGCACCGCGTTCCTGAGGTCGAAAAGCGAGCCCGTAAGCATACCGATGCCGGCCACCATGAGAAGGCAGGACATAATGCCCGTGAACCTTATCCCCATCTTGTCCAGAATCAGTCCTCCGAAAATCAGCATGAGGAGATAGACGTTGAAAATCGAGTATGCTCCTGCAAGATTGTCGTACTCGACCTGTGTCACCCCGTATGCCGAAGGATCCATCAGGGTTTTCTCTACGGAAAAGATATTGTCCGATGCGATATATGCCGCAAACATCACGAAGGATATTATCAGCAGCATTCCCCATCTTGTCTTCTTGCTGTCTCTAAGCAGTTTGCCGAATCTCTCCATCTTCTTTCCCCTCTTATCTCATGATTGTGGCATCCCTGTCAGGGCCGAGTGAAATTATCTTGATAGGAACCCCGAGGTAATCCTCCATGAAAGCTATGTAGTTCCTGAATGCCTCCGGAAGCTCACTCTCGGAGCGGCAGCCGGTAAGGTCGGCGTTCCATCCCTTGAATTCGGTGTAGACCGGCTCTATGCTTGCGTATGTGTCGAACGGCACCTGGCTTGTCTCCTGTCCGTTCACTTTATAGGATGTGCAGACCTTGATGACAGGGAAGGAGTCCAGGCAGTCGGATTTCATCATTATAAGGTCGGTGACCCCGCTTATCATCACGGCGTATTTCAGTGCCACGAGATCGAGCCATCCGCATCTTCTCGGTCTTCCTGTAACGGCCCCGAACTCGTTGCCTATCTTCCGGAGCTTTTCCCCGGTCTCGTCGAAAAGTTCGGTCGGGAACGGGCCGCTTCCTACTCTCGTGCAGTATGCCTTGAATATACCGTAGACGTGGCCTATCCTGGACGGAGCCACCCCGAGACCGATACATGCTCCGGCGCAGGCTGTGGATGAGGAAGTTACGAACGGATAGGAACCGTAATCTATGTCGAGCATCGAACCCTGTGCCCCTTCCGCGAGTATCGGCTTGTCATCCAGTTCTTTGTTGACAAAATATTCACAGTCGATGAGTCTGAACTGCCGGAGGTAGTCCACTGCAGCGAAGAATTCCGCTTCCTCGGCATCAGGGTTGCAGTCGAACTGCATCTGCGACAGGGTCCTTACGTGCCTTGCCTTCAGTTTCCCGTATCTCTCCTGGAAGTCGGAGGCGAGGATGTCGCCTACCCTGAGACCGTTCCTGCTCACCTTGTCGGTGTAGGTCGGTCCGATGCCCTTGAGCGTGGAGCCTATCTTCCCTTTGCCCATGGCCGCTTCGTTCGCCGCATCGAGAAGCCTGTGTGTAGGAAGTATGAGATGGGCTTTCTTTGATACCGCGATCCTCTCCTTGACCGGCACTCCGGTGGCTTCGATGTTCTCGCATTCCTTCCTGAACGTGATCGGATCCAGGACGACACCGTTTCCTATGACGTTTATTGCGTCTTTTCTGAATATGCCAGAAGGTATAGATCTGAGTACGAAGCTTTTACCTTCGAAATGGAGCGAATGCCCGGCATTCGGGCCGCCCTGGAACCTGGCTACTATCGGATAGTTTCCGGCAAGGACGTCAACGATTTTGCCTTTGCCTTCATCTCCCCACTGGAGCCCGAGAACTACATCTAATTTCATGATAACTGATTATTTGTTTTTATTTCAATTCCTTTCCTGATTTACACTGACCGACGCCTGTCTCAGAACGGCAGGCCGTCATCCTGACCGGAGAAATCCATTGACCTGGCTGCATCGGTCTTCTCCAGTTTCCTTTCAGCAGGACCTGCGGCATCCTGGCCCGCCGTATTGTCCCTGTTTTCCGGATTCCTTCCGAGCAGCTGTATGCTGTCCGCGAATATGTCTGTCGAGGTTTTCTGGGCCCCGGACCTGTCAGTCCACGATCTTGTGCGTATTTTCCCTTCTATGTAGAGGAGCGAGCCTTTCTTCACGTACTTTTCCACGAAGTCGGCATTCCCGTTCCATGTGACGATGCCATGCCATTCGGTAAACTCCCTCTGCCGTCCTTCCTTGTCCCGGAAATATTCGTTGGTGGCAAGCCTGAAAGAGGCGACTTTCCCGTTTCCTTCCAGGTATCTTACTTCCGGGTCCTTCCCTACGTTGCCGATGAGCATAACTTTATTCAAAGACATAATTTCCGGTTTTAGAACATCCTTGCAAGATAGACATTATTTTTCAGATAACCTTGCACATTCCGGCAAAGTCAGGGTTTTCCCCGGTAAAAATACTGAATCCTGTCAGCGCCTGGTAGAGAAGCCATCTCCTGCCGGAAACGTATATGCATTTTTCTCCGGCCCTGCAGAGTGTCCCTGCGTCGAACGAGGGGTCCTTGTAATTGGCCTCAAGCAGTATCTTCCTGTCCGTGCACGGCTGTATGCCGTCAATTCCGGCAATCGGTCCCGGAATGGTGTAGATTATGATGTCGCAGGCGGAGAAAAGTTCAGGAAAATCATCGGTTCCGGCTATGGTGAAATTGAATTCCGTCATGTCGGACGCTATTTTCCGTGCCTTGTCCGAAGACCTGTTCACAAGTACGGTTTCGCATCCTGTGGCCGCCGCCGCAGCTGCCGCCGCCCTGCCTGCCCCGCCGCATCCTGCAACCAGCGCTTTGGGCTTGTGCCCGAAAAATTCCCTGAAGATACCGGATGCGTTCCGGAAGTCTTCCCCGTATCGCAGGAAAAAACCGTGTCCTCCTTCGGGATATGCCGCATCCAGAAGGGAAAGTATGATTCCGGGGAAATCCGTGTTGTATGCGGCTATTCCCTTGTCTGTCTTGAGTATAAGGTTGGCTGCCCCGAGTTTTCCGCACAGCCCGCAAAGAATGTCCGCCTTGCCGAATGCATCGAGCTTGAACGGGGCTGTGACGTTTATTCCGTCATATCCCGCGGTGAATCTTTTCCATGCATTGCCGAACTCCTCTTCTTCTATGAGGTCATAGCTGTATCTTCCGTGATATCCGGCATTGAATAGTGCCGGGCTTTTCGAGGCGGAGATTGGATTTCCTATGAGACCGAATTTTTTCATTGGCATCTGTCTTTTCTATCTGTTGCGCTGCCTTACGGCTTCATACAGGAGGACGGCTGCCGATACCGAGACGTTCAGGGAGTCCAATCTGCCGAGCATAGGTATCCTGATGTGGGCGTCAGCGTTCTTCCTCCATATTTCCGTGAGTCCGGTAGATTCGGTGCCGAGTACGATGGCAGTCCCCCTGGTCATGTCGGTGTCGTAATATTGCCTTGAGTCCTGGAGCTGCGCGGTCAGTATCTGTATGCGGTTGTCTTTCAGCCATCTGATGGCCATTTCCGATTCTGTCGCCACGACTGGTACCGTGAACACTGCCCCGATGCTTGCACGGATAAGATTCGGATTGTATATGTCGGTGAGCGGGTCGCAGATGATCACGGCGTCAGCCCCTGCAGCATCTGCACTGCGCAGCACTGCCCCGAGATTGCCCGGCTTCTCCACTGATTCGAGGACAACGACGAGAGGGTTTTCCCCCGTCCTGATGTCACCGAGGCTCAGGTCTTTCATGTGTACTTCCGCGATGATTCCTTCAGTACTGCCCCTGAACGCTATCTTTTCATATAGTGCAGCCGGGACATCGATGATGTTCGGCTGTTCTCCTCTTATTCCCGCGCCTCCTTTCTCCAGTATCGCTTCAACTTCGTCTTCTGGGATTATCCCGCTGCAGATGAACAGTGTCCTTATGTTGAAGCCGGCTTCGATGCAATGTCCGATCTCACGCCTGCCTTCGGCTACAAACAGACATTTCCCGCGTCTCAGTCTTGATTTTTCCTGAAGCGCGAGAAGTTCCTTTATCTTCGGGTTCTGTGCCGATGTGACAGACTCAGTCCTCATCATGGATAGCCATGAGTTGTCTTATTTTTTCTTCCAGTTTCCTGTCTCTCAGATCTTTCGCGACAACTATCCCGTCGCGGTCCAGGAGGAATGTCGACGGATATCCCGAGATGCCGTAAACACTGCCGATCCTGTTGTCGTCTCCGGACATGATCTGCGGCCAAGGGATACCGAACTTGCTGATGGTCCCGGTGATGCTTCCGGCAGGACTGTGCTCCACAATGCCGATGATTTCGAAATCGGATCTGTCCGTCATGGCATAGAGTTCTTTCAGATTCGGAATCTCCGCCAGGCATGGCTTGCACCATGTAGCCCAGAAGTCCAGAAGGACATATTTCCCTTTGAAATCTTCCAGTGATATGCTGTCTTTGGAGGAGAATTCCTCTCCCTCGAACGGAAAAGCCCTGTAGCCGGTCTGTGACGACAGCAGTTCGGACTTCGGCTTGCCGGTCTTTTCGAGAATCAGTACATTCCTGTTCTTGTCCACGCCTTTTATCTGGAGCAGTTCGTTGCCTATTTCCATGAATTCGTTCTTCTTGAACAAGTCCTCCCTCCCGACTTTCACGGTATCATCCGCAGGCAGGACCGCCACTGACAGGTTCATGAAAGCATAGTCATGGAAGTCAGAAGATACCACCCCGAGCTTCTGTCCGCGATATTCCGCAGTTGCGTAGCTGGCAATATTGTATGATGGGTCGGAACCGTTGAATGTCACCACCGAAACAGGCGCCGTCATTGTCACGGTCCTGCCGTTCTCGACCTTTTCGAAAGTGGCGTTTACGGAACTTGCAAGGGCCAGTGAATCGGAACTGAACACCATTCTTCCGTACTGAGGCGTGAACGGTATTTCGTCACTGAGATCAAGGTCGTTGTCGGAGTCTATGACCACTTTCATCTTACCTTCGGCATCCTTGCCCCAGGCGCAGGCTATCCTGGTCTTTACCGGTCCGGCCGACAGCCCGAGCGAGTCCAGTTCGACATCCCAGGACTTTTTCAGCTGGTCGTACCGCTCATCTGTTATATCTCCGGATAAATGCGACTGATATACAGTCTGTAGAATGTCTGTATCAATGTCTCCGACCTGGATTTCCGACAGTCCCTGCGGCAAGGCGGAGATTTCGAGCCTGATACGTGCCCATGGCGAATCCTCACCCTGCCTGCTGTAACTGCTGATGCGTGCGTAGCCACGCGGAAGCGAGGCATATCCATCGTTCCATGTCAGAGGAAGCTCTACAGTATTTCCCTTGCCGGTACATCCTGCCAGGACAGCCGCAGCAAGCATAAGGGTTATCAGCCGTTTCATATCTTAGGGCGCATCTGAGGGAAGAAGAGCACATCCTGGATAGTAGGGGAGTTCGTCATGAACATGGTAAGGCGGTCGATACCCATGCCCATTCCGGAGGTCGGCGGCATACCGTATTCGAGGGCGCGGACAAAGTCCATGTCAATGTACATGGCCTCGTCGTCTCCATGCTCGCGCTGCCGGAGCTGGTCCTGGAACCTCTCCAGCTGGTCGATAGGGTCGTTGAGCTCGCTGTAGGCATTTGCCAGTTCCTTGCCGCATACGAAGAGTTCGAATCTCTCGGTCAGGTCCGGATTGCTTCTGTGTCTCTTGGTGAGAGGGGACATCGATACCGGATAGTCGGTGATGAATACCGGCTGTGTCAGGTGTTTTTCACAATATTCCCCGAATATCGCATCTATCAGCTTGCCTTCACCCATTTCCTTGGTTACAGGTACATCCAGCTTCTCGCATACCTTCCGGAGTTCATCTTCATTCATACCGGCCACATCCACGCCGGCGTATTCCCTGATGCATTCGAGGATAGGCATCCTGCGGTAAGGCGCCTTGAAGTCCACCTGATTGTCGCCGATGGTCACAACGGTGGTGCCGTGCAGCTTCAGGGCAATCTTCTCCAGCATCTTTTCCGTGAATTCCATCATCCACATATAGTCCTTGTAGGCCACATATATTTCCATGCAGGTGAATTCCGGATTGTGGGTCTTGTCCATGCCTTCGTTGCGGAAATCCTTCGCGAATTCATACACTCCTGAATATCCGCCTACTATGAGTCTCTTGAGGTAAAGCTCGTTGGCTATGCGAAGGTAAAGGTCGATGTCAAGGGCGTTGTGATGCGTTATGAACGGCCTTGCCGTCGCTCCTCCCGGAATCGACTGGAGTATCGGTGTCTCGACTTCGAGACAGCCTGCCGCGTTGAAGTATTCCCTCATAGTGGCGATGATCATGCTTCTCTTCACGAAAGTTTCGCGTACGGACGGGTTCACTATGAGGTCGACGTATCTCTGTCTGTATTTAAGTTCCGGATCAGTGAAGGCGTCATACACTTCCCCGTCTTTCTCCTTGACTATCGGAAGTACCCTGAGTGACTTGCTGAGCAGCGTCAGCTCCTTGGCGTGTACGGAAAGCTGTCCGGTCTGGGTGATGAAGGCGAACCCTTTGATCCCTATTATGTCACCTATGTCGAGAAGTTTCTTGAAGACAGTGTTGTACATGGTCTTGTCTTCTCCGGGGCAGATCTCGTCCCTTTTGATGTACACCTGGATCCTGCCGGTTTCGTCCTGCAGTTCGATGAACGATGCCGCACCCATTATCCTGCGCGACATGATCCTTCCTGCAATGGCTGTATCGGACATGTTCCCTTTTTCAGGGTCGTATTCTTCTTTTATTTTCCGTGCAGTGGCATTGACAGGATAAAGCGCTGCAGGATAAGGGTCGATGCCGAGATCCCGTAATTTTGTGAGAGCTTCGCGCCTGTTACGCTCCTGCTCGTTCAAGTCCATATTTTCCATATAAAAAATTTTATCAGCCTGCAAAAATAGCAATTTTTCGGAATAAACAGGTCCGGCGTGTCAGCCGCGCCTTTCATATTTGTCGAGGGCTTCCTTCATAAGGCCTCGTCCCACCTCGCATATCTCTTCCGCACGGGCATAGTCGGATATGGCGCCGAACGAGTCGAACGGCATGTTGACCAGAACGTCAGGAGGGCACAGCTTCATCATCAGTTCCGTGTTCCAGTGGTTCATCAGGTCGAAGGTTCTGGAAAGAATCGTGAAATAGTTGGCTTCCGGTTCGAAGTTCTTCTGCGGCTCATCTTCGCGGGAGAAGAATTCATGCAGGATCTTGTGGCCGTGCATACCTGCAAGCCTGATTTTCTCCGACACTGTCATCGTATCGTTGTGGAGTACCGAATCTATGACGGCCTTGTTCTCGGCCTTCCTTTCCATGAGGGCCTGCTCCTTTTCAGCCGCCGCATCAGCCTCGTCCACGATGATCTTTCGGATGGCATCCACATCTATATCGTTGACATTGAAGGCTATCATGATATCGTCCCCGCTTCTGTCGACCCTGTTGAGGGGCATTGTGTTGGCTATGCCTCCGTCAATCAGGGTCCGCATCCCCATCTTTACGGGGCGGAAGAGCGACGGGATGGATATCGATGCCCTTACGGCAGAGAAAAGGTCCCCCTTGTCGAAAATGACTTCTTCCCCGGTAAGCAGGTCCGTGGCTATGGCCTTGTACGGTAGGGGAAGATCCTCGATGTTGACATCAGGGACTATCTCCTGCAGGGCCTCGATGATCTTGTCTCCTTTTACAAGGTGGTTGCGGCTTATGGATATGTCCATGAGTCCAAATACTTTCCAGCCGTTCAGGGAGAATAGGAAATCCTTCACCTCAGGAAGCTTTCCTGCTGCGTACATGCCTCCGATAAGAGACCCGATGGAGGTGCCGGCGATTGATGTGATCTTATATCCCCTTGATTCGAGTTCTTCGATGGCTCCGATGTAGGCGAATCCTCTCGGGCCACCGCTAGACAAGACCAATGCGACGTTTTTCATTTCCGTGAGTGTTTTATATACAGATTTTAAAAATAGTGCATAAAATCCATATTCACAAAAATTTCAGACGCCCCTCAGTTAAGTACGGCGCAGGAAAAATATTCGTCGAAAAGCTTTTTCGCCCTTCCGAGCTGTTCGCCGGTGTTCAGCGGCACATCTTTCAGGCTGTACTCCAAGCCGAGAGATTCGTATTTCCCGGCCCCGAGCGTGTGGTAGGGGAGGATCTCGACCCTTTTGATCATGCCGTAGCCCTTGAAGTGTTCCCCGAGAGCCCTTATGTCCTCCTCAGCATCGCTGATTCCCGGGACAAGGACATAACGGAGCCAGAACGGCCTGCCGTGTTCCTCGAGCCATGCCGCAGTGGAAAGGGTTCTGGTGTTCGGAAGCCCCGTGAGCCTGACGTGTTTCTCAGGGTTGAACTGCTTTACGTCCAGAAGCATAAGGTCGGCGATGCTGAAAAGTTCTTCGACATGGCTGTTCCATACGCCTCCGTTGGTGTCGATGCAGACGTTGATGCCGTTGTCATGCAGGGCCTTTACCAGCGGCACGAGGGCTTCGGCCTGGGCGGAAGGTTCTCCTCCTGAGAAAGTCACTCCGCCCTTCTTTCCGAAGAACGGCTTCTGGTTCACTGCCATTTTCAGTATCTCCTGCGGATCGGTGGGGGTGCCGCCTTCAAAAGATATGGTGTCCGGGTTCGCGCAATAGAGACATCTGAACGGACAGCCTTGCAGAAACACGACGAGCCGGAGTCCCGGCCCGTCAAATGTTCCCATACTTTCGTATGAATGTACTTTAAGAAGCATATCCCTTGGTTTACATACTCTGGTGGAAGGTGCGGGCTATAACCTCCAGCTGATGCTCGCGGCTGAGCTTGATGAAGTTCACGGCATAGCCTGAAACCCTGATGGTAAGCTGCGGATACTTCTCCGGATGCTCCATTGCATCTTCGAGCATCTCCCTGTTCAGAACGTTCACGTTCAGGTGGTGGGCACCCTTGCTGAAATACCCGTCCATCATTGTAACCAGGTTCTCGACCTTCTCCTCATCGGTAGGCCCGAGAGACTTGGGCACTATGGAGAACGTGTTGCTGATTCCGTCCAGTGCGTCGTGGTAGTCGAGTTTGGAAACGGAACTGAGGGATGCTATGGCCCCGTGGCTGTCGCGGCCGTGCATAGGGTTTGCTCCTGGAGCGAAGGCCACTCCTTTGGCGCGACCGTCAGGGGTGGCGCCTGTCTTCTTTCCGTACATCACGTTTGAGGTGATGGTGAGGATGGACAGTGTCGGCTGCGCGTTCTTGTAGATAGGCAGCTTGCAGAGTTCCCCGTTGAAGTAGTGTATGAGTTCCCTGGCAATGTTGTCCACCCTGTCGTCATCGTTCCCGAAGCAAGGATATTCGCCTTCGATGTCGAATCCGTCGGTAAGTCCGTCGGCGTTGCGGCGGGCCGTTACCTTTGCGAACTTGATCGCCGAGAGAGAGTCTGCCGCGATGGACATTCCGGCCACCCCGTATGCGAGGTTTATGGACGGATTCGTGTCGATGAACGCCATCTGCGACCTCTCGTAGTCGTATTTGTCGTGCATATAGTGGATGATGTTCATCGCCTCGTTGTAGACCCTTGCCACCTCGTGCAGCACTTTCTTGTAGTTTGCAAGGACTTCTTCATAGTCGAGAACATCGCTCTTGAGCGGCTCTATCCCTTCCACCATGAGGGTGCCGGTATTTTCGCAGCGGCCTCCGTTGATGGCAAGAAGAAGCGCCTTGGCGAGGTTTGCGCGTGCTCCGAAGAACTGGATGGCCTTGCCTACGGCCTGGTATGAGACACAGCAGGCTATACCGTAGTCGTCGCATTTGCGGGTCTCCCTCATCAGGTTGTCGTTCTCGTACTGTACCGAGCTTGTGTCTATCGATACCTTGGCGCAGAAATCCTTGAATCCTTCCGGAAGTTCAGGGCTCCAGAGCACCGTCATGTTAGGCTCAGGTGCCGGCCCGAGGTTGTAGAGTGTCTGGAGAAAACGGAAGGAGGTCTTGGTGACCTTGATCTTCCCGTCGTTGAAGCGTCCGCCGATCGATTCCGTGATCCAGGTCGGGTCTCCGGCGAAGATATCGTTGTAGGCCTGCATCCTGAGATGACGCACCATCCTGAGCTTCATTACGAGCTGGTCGATGAGCTCCTGGGCTTCCGATTCAGTGATGAGTCCGTGGGTAAGGTCATATTCGATGTATATGTCGAGGAATGACGATACGCTTCCGAGGGACATGGCGGCACCGTCCTGCTCCTTGACAGCGGCAAGATATGCCATGTACACCCACTGTACGGCTTCACGGGCGTTGTACGCAGGCCTGCCGAGCTCGAGCCCGTAGTATTCTCCGAGTATCTTGATCTCCCCGAGCGCCCTGATCTGCTCTGCAACTTCCTCGCGCAGCCTGATCCGGTCCTCTGTCATAGGGCCCGTCAGGTGGTGCAGGTCGTCCTTCTTTGCCTCTATGAGCCTGTCGGCACCGTAGAGGGCGAGCCTCCTGTAGTCGCCTATGATACGCCCTCTCGAATAATTGTCCGGAAGACCCGTGAGGAAGCCAAGGGACCTGAACTTCAGTATTTCTTCCGTATATACGTCGAACACACCGTCGTTGTGGCTCTTGCGGTAGTGTGTGAAAATTTCCTTGACCTTGGGGTCGAGCTCGACTCCGTTCTGGTTGCAGGCTCTTTCCACTACTCTCCATCCGCCGAAAGGCTTGATGGCCCTTTTGAGAAGTTCGTCAGTCTGTAGTCCGACGATGATCTCGTTCTCCCTGTCGATATAGCCGGCCTTGTGGGATGTTATGGTAGATATGGTTTTTGCGTCAATGGAACGCACTCCGTTGTTCTTTCTTTCTTCTTCAAGTGCTTCGAGACATTTGCCCCAGAGCTTCTTTGTTCTTTCTGTAGGTCCGCATAGGAAGGAAGCATCCCCGGTGTAAGGGGTGATGTTCCTGTAGACAAAATCAGAAACGTCGATTTTACGGCTCCATGCGCCGTCGATGAATTTTTCGTTTATCTCCATAAATACTCTCATTAAATCCAGGGCGCAAAGATAATGCTTATTTGTAATTGTTCAAATTTATTTTCCTTTTCATCCGATTTCTCCGTATATCCTCGGATATAGGCCTTTTTTTTGCTACTTTTGCGGTTTCCCAAAATATGCTGTATCCATGAAGAAATTTAGGAAAACTGTCGCAATAGAGCCCACGGGTCTTCTTCCGGAGGCTGTAGAGAGGTTGAAATCAATGACTTCCGAGCTTGTAATGTATGAGGACATACCTCAGGATGACGACGATATTGCAAAACGTATCGGCGATGCCGATGCCGTGCTCCTGAGCTATACCTCGAGGATATCCTCCGGAGTGATGGAACGGTGTCCCGGTATAGAATATATAGGTATGTGCTGCTCCCTTTATTCTCCGGAAAGCGCCAATGTGGACATACTTTACGCAAGGGATCACGGGATCACTGTGACCGGTATCCGCGACTATGGGGATGAAGGCGTGGTGGAATATGTGCTTAGCGAACTCGTGCGCTGCCTGCACGGATTCGGACAGACGGCGTGGTACGGGGCGCCGAGAGAGATAACCGGGCTGAAGACAGGTTTCCTCGGGCTCGGAAAGTCCGGTGGGATGATAGCGGATGCAATGGCTTTCTTCGGTGCCGGAGTAGGATATTTCGCCAGGAGCGAGAAGGACTGGGCACGGGAGAAAGGATACAGGTTCATGGCTTTGGACGACCTGCTGGAGTACAGCGACGTGCTTTTCTGCTGCCTTAACAAGAATACGGTGCTGCTGCATTCCACCGAATTCGACAGGTTCGGAAACGGGAAACTGCTTTTCAATACGGGCCTTTCTCCGGCATGGGATGAAGAACCGTTCCTTTCATGGCTCGGCCACGGGGACAATCTCTGCTTCTGTGACACAGTGATGGCCTGCGGCGGGGACAATATCGCCGCCCATCCGAAAGTCCGCTGCATGGGTGTCTCGTCTGGACGTACTTCACAGTCATTCGTCCGCCTGGGCGACAAGGTGCTGTCTAATATCGAGACCTATCTCGGGAGCTGCCACGTAGGGAAAAAGTGATATATTTGCGGAATCATCTGTTTTTACCGGTAGATGCGATGAACAAAACGGCGGATTATGGATTTACGGTCATAGTGCCTCTGTACAATGAGGTGGACAACATACCCGGGCTGGAGAAAAGCCTGGCGTCCTATCTGGAAAAAAGCGTATGCAGTACGTGTGTGCTCTTCGTGGATGACGGCTCGTCTGACGGAAGCCTTCCGGCATTGCAGGAGATATGCTCGCGCAACGAGGCCTTCTTCTATATCTCTTTCGGGAAGAACCGCGGGCTGAGCGCTGCCCTGAAAGCCGGTTTCGACTATGCCTGCTCCAGGTATATCGGATATATCGATGCTGACCTCCAGACCGATCCGGAGGATTTTGACAGGCTTCTGCCGTACCTGCGGGACTATGATATGGCTGTCGGGGTCAGGGTGAAGCGCAATGACAGTTTCTTCAAGAGGTTCCAGTCAAAGTTCGCCAACTCCTTCCGGCGCATGATGACGGGAGACGGAGCCACCGATACCGGCTGTCCGTTGAAAGTGTTCAGGGAGCAGGCCGCCAAAGCCTTCCCGATGTTCAGCGGCATGCACCGGTTTTTCCCGGCGCTCCTGCTTCTCCAGGACGGGGCCAGGTACAAGGAAGTCCCCGTACGCCACAAGCCAAGGACGGCCGGTGTATCGAAGTTCAGCATCTGGAACAGGATGATGTCTTCCTTTGCCGACTGCTTCGCCTACCGGTGGATGAAATCCCGCTACATATCCTACAATGTGACTGCAACCGATCTGGAGGATAAATGACGGCATGAAAACAGCGGTCCTCATATACGGGATAGGCTTCCTTGCGCAGATCTTCTTTTCGGCAAGGACAATCCTCCAGTGGATTAAGTCCGAAAAGGCAAAGTCAGTCGTGTCTCCGTCTTCATACTGGCTGCTCAGCGTGGCAGGTTCGTACCTCTTCTTCATATACGGGTGGATGAGGGACGATTTCGCCATCCTGTTCGGGCAGTTCATCTCATATTACATCTATCTTTGGAACCTGAAGCTGAAGGGCCTTTGGCAGAAATTCATCCTTCCGCTGAAGATCATCCTTATCCTGACTCCGCTTGTCGCGACGTTTTTCGTGATGATGCACAATACAGAATTCCTCCACAGGTTCATATTCAACGAGGATGTGCCTCCGGGACTTCTGATATTCGGCTCCGCCGGGCAGGTCATCTTCACTTTCCGTTTCGTGTACCAGTGGGTATATTCCGTCAGGAGGAAAGAATCCGTGCTGCCTGCGGGATTCTGGATAATCAGCCTTGTGGGTTCCTCCACCATAATAGCATACGGTATTTTCAGGTCCGATCCGGTACTGATCCTCGGACAGTCTTTCGGATTTGTCGCCTACCTGAGGAACCTTGTGATAGGTTTCCGGGCAAAAAGGATTGCAAAACAAGATTAAAAAGCCTACGACATGAAAATAAACGCCAGACCTCATCCGATATTCACAGCCGTCATACTGATGGCGGTATGTCTCCTGCCGGCAATGGCGCTCAAGGACATATCACCTTCCAACGAACTCAGATACCTCAGTATCGCCGACGAGGCTCTGGAAAACGGCAATGTATTCACCTTTTCGAACCAGGGGGAACCATACGCCGACAAGCCGCCTCTTTATCTGTGGCTCCTGATGCTTTCCCGTCTGATTTTCGGGACGCACAACACTTTTGTCCTCAGTCTCTTTTCCTTCATACCTGCCATGGTGACCATCGCGGTGATGGACCGATGGCTGATGCTTGTCGTGCGGCAGACCTCACTGAAATTCTCCTGGGGATGCCGGTTTTCGGCCGCGCTCATGCTCGGCACTTCCCTGATGTATCTCGGCACCTCCATGATCCTCAGGATGGATATGCTGATGACCATGTTCATTGTCCTTTCCCTCTTCACATTCTACAAGATGTACAGGGAAACAGGCAATACAAGGCTTGAAGGCATCATGCTTCCTGTCTACATATTCCTGGCACTGTTTACAAAAGGGCCGGTGGGTCTCCTTATGCCGGTACTGTCGATATTCTTCTTCCTTCTCTTCTCCGGAAAGATAAGGTCGGCCGGGAGATACCTCGGGTTCAGGACATGGCTGATACTTGCACTCCTGTGCTTCCTGTGGTTCCTTGCGGTATGGATGGAAGGAGGAAAGGAATATCTGGACAACCTCCTGTTCCATCAGACCGTCGACAGGGCCATTGACGCCTTCCACCACAAGAAACCGGTATGGTACTATCTGACTGCGGTCTGGTATGTGGCGGCACCTTATTCCATCGCCATGGTCTACGCACTGTTCTCCAGGTCAGGCAGACAGGGGTATGTCACTGATGCAGGCAGGCTGTTCTTCACGAGTGCGGTGACGACTTTCGTGATGCTGTCGCTGTTCAGTTCAAAGCTTTCCGTCTATCTGCTTCCTGTAGTCCCTTTCATGGCGTACTATACTGTACTGGCCGGGAAGAATACCGGATGTAACGGATGGATGAAATTCTCTTTCGCCGTGCCTTCGGCGGTATTCATCCTTGCAGCTCTGGCCATATTCGCTTTCCCTCTGTATGCAGACCGTCCTGAACTTGCATCCTTGCCGGATGACATAGCGGCAGCCGTCCGCTCCCCTTATGCCCTTATAGCGGCAGCCGTCCTGCTTGCAGGCTCTGTCCTTGCGCTGCGTTCCCTCTTTGCCGGAAAGTCATGGACCGGAGCGGCCACATCCCTGGCAGTGTCCCTGCTGGCGGCAGTCCTGTCGCTCACTCCCTTGGTCCCGGACCTTGACAGCCGCCTCGGCTATGCGAAGATGGCTTCGGTAGCCCGGGAACTGGGAGAGGCAAGCCATGTCTCAGGCTATGCGACGATAGGCGTAAGCCGTGCAGAGAACATGGACGTTTACTTCGGGGAAGATGTGGCTGTCCTCGACGGTGAAGTGACGGATACCTCTGTCCCGGATATATCGGATACGGTGCTTATGGTACGGACTTCCTTTATCGGGACTAATCCTCTTCTGCAGGAAAGGCTTTCCGGTCTCCACGGGGTTGAGGTGGGGGACTATACCGTATTCGTGGTACGCTAGTCCGGCGGCCGGACCGGCAGACACCGCGCTATATCCCGCACTGCAGCGGTGACGGGTCATCGAAGACTATCTTGCTGGCCACGACTTCATAGACCTGCTTTTCGGTGCCGTCGTTCCCTGTGAATCTGGACGTCCTCAGGCGTCCGCATACGTACAGGGGCTTGCCTTTCTCTATTTTCTTCAGGTCAGGCATCCCTTTCCCGTTCCATGCCACTATATTGTGCCAGGTCGTCTCTATGACCGCATCGCCTTCGCGCCCTTTGTACATGAAGTTGGTTGCCAGGGAGAATCTTGCCACCAGGCTTTCCCCTACATTCGAAAGCCGTACATTCCCGACATTCCCTCTCAATTCGATTCTGTTCAACTGTTCCATAACAATAACCTGTTTTTAGTGTTTCTTCAAGGCTGTCTCCATGTGCGCACTTTGCAGCCGGAGACAAAGTAAGGCAATAAAAACGTGATGTGGAACAGTCCCCATGCCGTATTTTCTCTTTTTATAAGCTTTTGTCTTTTTTTAAAGTCAGTCCGGAGAACCGACCGTATCCGGCTCCGGCGAATCGGGCGGACCGCGGACAGGGACCGGCCTTGAAAAAAGAGAAAATTCCATTGGAAAAAGAAACGTTTTCCATCAAAAGAGAAAAACATCCGTACAGGCTGTTGCATTTTCCATATCCTTCTGCAATCTTTGGAAAGGAATCCCGGCATCCTGAAATATGGAAAGCCAGGGATGCCGTTTTATCCGTTAGTCATATCTATGGAAAAGGAAACATCAGACTCTGTCTGCCTGGAGTGCGGAGACAGGATAGTGTACGGACGTTCCGACAGGAAATTCTGCTGTGACGCCTGCAAGAACAGGTTCCATAACCGCAGGTCCGGCAACAGCCGGCATTACCGGCAGAGGATACATTCGGCCCTTGAGCGGAACTATTTTATCCTCGACTCCCTGCGCAGGACATCCCTGAGGAACATCCCTATGTCGGATATGGTGAATATGGGCTTCTCCAGGGAATACTTCACGTCGTATTCCGGAAATGCTTCGGAGGAGACGTACATGTGCTATGACATAAGATATTGTGTGGTGAAGGACATTGTCATTTCCATTGTGAAGGTGAGCCTCGAGGAAGTGCCGCCGGAAGAATAGCCGCGGAATCCTTCAGTAACGGCAACGGAAAGTTTCAGGAAAATTTACGGGGCGTACTGCGTTTCTTGCCGGTTTCTTATTATCTTTGCCGGCGGACCAGTCCGGCGCAGGATCGGATGACAGGATATGCGGCGGCTGGGAATCAGGTCAGGAGGATTCCACTGGAACCTCAGAAAACAGGAATCGGCATGAAAACACGGATTATCGCCGCCGCAGCGGCTCTTGTATGTATTATATCTTGCAATATGGAAAATCCTTTGTTGACGGAGTCTTCCAGTCCATACGGGGCTCCGCAGTTTGACAAGATCAGGAATGAACATTATCTGCCTGCATTCAAGGCGGCCATAGAAGAAGCCAAGGCTGAGATAGACGCCATTGTGGCGAATCCTGATGCACCTGATTTCAGCAACACGATCGAGGCGCTGGAATACAGCGGACGTACCCTTGACCGGGTTTCCTCCATATTCTACAACCTGATGGAGGCCGATACGGACGATCAGATGCAGGCGATCGCCGAGGAAGTGTCTCCGCTCATGACAGAGTATTCCATGTACGTCTCCCTGAACAAGCCTCTGTTCGAAAGGGTCAAGGCTGTGTATCTGAAGAAGGATTCCCTCGGTCTTGCACGTGACCAGGAACGTCTTCTTGAAGATACCTACAGGTCATTCACCAGAAACGGAGCCAATCTCCCGGACAAGGACAAGGAGACCTACAGCAAATATGCCGAGGAACTTTCCCTTGCCACTCTCCAGTTCAGCAAGAATGTCCTCGCCGCAACGAATGCCTATACCTTGCACCTGACCGACAGTACGGATCTTGCCGGTCTGCCGGGATATGTCGTGGACATGGCGGCTCTTGCGGCAAAGGAACGCGGGCTGGACGGCTGGGTCATAACACTTGATTACCCGAGCTTCGGGCCTTTCATGAAGTTCTGCGATGACAGGGAACTCAGGAAAGAGGTCTATACGGCCTACATGACGAGGGCTGTCGGAGGGGAGTTCGACAACACCGGAATCGTCAGGAAGATCGTTGATCTGAGAATCAGGATGTCAGAACTTCTCGGCTACGGGACGTATGCGGAGTACGCCCTGGAGGAAAAGATGGCCAAGACTCCGGAGACTGTAGAGACGTTCCTGAACGAACTGCTGGAGCCGTCCCTTCCGTATGCGGAAAAGGATATTGCCGACATCCTTGCCTTTGCCAGGGAAAACGGTTTCGAGGATGACGAACTTCAGTCCTGGGACTTTTCATACTGGTCAGAGAAATACAGGGAGGCAAGGTATGCCCTTAACGAGGAGCAGTTGAAGCCTTATTTCCGCCTGGAGAGCTGCATTGCTGCCGCATTCGATCTTGCAAACAGGCTTTACGGACTGACATTTACCGAAATGGACAATGTGCCTGTATATCACAACGATGTGAAAGTCTACGATGTCAGGGACGCGGACGGCAACCATAAGGCGCTTTTCTATGCCGACTTTTTCCCGAGGGCCAGCAAGCGCGGCGGGGCGTGGATGACGGAATTCCGAAGCCAGTGCATCCGCAATGGAGTGGAAGAACGGCCTTTCGTGAGCATTGTCACCAATTTTACGAAACCTACGGAGACGGACCCTTCCCTTCTTACCCACGGAGAGTTCACCACCCTTCTGCATGAGTTTGGACATTCCCTTCACGGGATTCTCGCCGAAGGCCGCTATCCTTCGCTTACCGGTACATCCGTACCGAGGGATTTTGTTGAACTCCCGTCTCAGATTATGGAAAACTGGGCTTTCGAACCGGAATTCCTCGACACCTTCGCCAAGGATTACAGGACCGGGGAAGTGATTCCGGATTCCCTTATACAGAAGATTGTCGCTTCGAAGAACTATCTTGCCGGGTATTTCCAGGTGCGGCAGCTTCAGTACGGAATCATGGATATGGCCTGGCATACCCTGAAGGAACTTCCGGCCGAAAGTACGGTGGATTTCGAGAAGAAGGTGATGGAACCGCTCTCCGTAGTGCCTCCGGTGCCCGGTACGGCATTTTCGCCGTCGTTCTCCCATATCTTTGCCGGAGGCTATGCGGCAGGATACTATTCATACAAGTGGTCGGAGGTCCTGGAGGCTGATGCATTCTCGCTTTTCAAGGAAAAGGGAATTTTCAGCAGGGAGGTGGCAGCATCGTTCAGAGACAATATCCTGTCCAAAGGCAGCTCCGAAGATGTCGCCGTCCTGTACAGGAATTTCAGGGGCCATGATCCCGAGCCGGCCGCCCTGCTTGAGAAGCTCGGCCTGGTTTCCTCCCGGTAAGGCGCCGTACGGCGGCCCGGTCCCGCATAGACGGGACTCCGGGATGGCGGGATCATGATGTTGCAACATTTCCACATGTTTCCTCATCTTTTAGCCTGTAATTTCTGTCGGAAGATGAAAAGTAACTTTATAGTAATGCTGCTTGCGCTCCTGTTCTCTGCAGGATGTTCTAAAATACAGCTCGCCGGAGTGTCGGCGACCCGATACCAGAATGTTACCGGAAATTATTCCGGTATCGTTGTCCGTGGCGCCATGACCGTCGAGATGTCTCCGGAATACGATATGGTGGAAATATCTTCCGATTCGAATGTCCTGCCATATATAGAAGTCCGCATCGTTGACAATTCCCTTGTCATCGGCTATAAGGAAGACGCCAGGTTTTCCTCCGGAAACTTCGACACTTGTATACGGCTCCCGTACAGTGCCTCGGTGGAGTCGGTAAGCATATCGGACATGTCATCTTTCAGGTGTGCCGGTGATGTAAGCCTGTCTTCCAGGCTCAGGCTCGAGGCGCAGGATATGTCATCCTTCGAGTTCGGGAGAGTCACTTCCCCTTCATTCATACTCACCCTGCGTGACGCATCTTCATTCAGGGCTTCCGATGTGGATTTCCAGGAGTCTTCCCTCAATTTCTCGGACGCTTCTTCCGCAATGATGTCAGGACGTATCGAAAGGTGCGATGCCGTACTTTCTGATGCCTCGAGCCTTTCCTCCGCGCCAGGTGATCCGGACCGGATGCTGACAATCGGCAGTTTCTCCTGCACCCTTTCCGATGCGAGCTATGCCGGATTCCATTCCGACGGGGTCATAACCGGAACGCTGATGGACGCCAGCACCATCTGTTATTCCGGTTCAGCCGTATGCGGATCGGTCAACCGTTTCGACGGGGCCCAGATCATCAGGAAATGATGTCAGACCGCTGTTTTTGCATCAAAATTTAAAGAAAAAGTCAAGAATTTACTATTTTTTGTACATGCCGGGCGGTAACTTTGCCATACTGAAAAAAGCATAATTATAACAATAAAACATTTCACGCAGATGAAAAAAGTTTTTTTCGTATGGGCAACATGCTGCCTTATCCTGTTTTCAACATTATCGGCGCGTGCGGAAAAGAAACCGCTGTATTCAGATATAAGCCTTGTTGAATACGCTTATGAATGCCGTACCTCAGATACAGGCAGCTATATAAGGCACAACAGCCAGGTTCCGGTCTACGTCCCGCATATTGTCCGCTCTGAAGGTGGAACTTCATTGATATATTCACGGCTCCCGGAGGAGTTCCACCAGACAGTTGCTGAGAGGTCTGAGCGTGGGCTCACATCCTTGCTTGCCGGTTCCGAGTATGAAATCTACAGGATAAAATTCCAGGACAAATCCTCTGCCTATGACTATTATCTGTTCATCGATCCGGAATCGTCCTTGCCGGTACTGGAATATAATATTTTCGGTTTGGCGTTTTGATGCAGAAGCAGCGGC
Organism: uncultured Bacteroidales bacterium; assembly: GCA_944326325.1. Classification (GTDB taxonomy): domain Bacteria; phylum Bacteroidota; class Bacteroidia; order Bacteroidales; family UBA932; genus Cryptobacteroides. Next base: position 28,497 of record CALVDQ010000017.1, on the reverse strand, counting down.
TCCACTCTGTTTTTCAAGGTGAAAATTATATTTTTTTATATTTTTTACTTGAAAAATGGCTTGTGCGGCGTATATCGCATCCGGCTGCTTTAGCAAAATTTACAGAATTTTCATATGCGATAAAATACTGCATCAAAATTTATAGAAATAGTTTAGAAATTGATATTTTTTTAGTTCCTGAATATGTAATTTTGAATTGCATACTATAAAATGACATTTTCCTGGAATATGGCAACTGTCCGTCGAATGCCCTTTATGTCCTTCATAATCATACTAAAGGTGTGGAGGAGCGTATTTTTACGTATGAGGACGGCAAGCAGGTCTGGTGGTAGATTAGATATCGTCCATCGACAATCCTTTGTAAGAGATAGAATATCCATTGAACTCTCCCGTTGAACGAAGAAAAGCCTCGGCTTTCCTTCGCAATATTTCCAGGTCGATGTTCCCGCTTTTCCGTTTTACCTCGAAAAATACAGCAGTCCTGTCTATCTCGTTTTCGGCTATGATATCGATTTCGTTTTCACCTTTGCGGTCCCACCAGCTTCCGATGCGTTTATGTTGTTTCGAAACGGCGGTTTCCGAAACAGCCGTTTCTTTTCTGCGAAAATAATGATGATTTTCCGGATGACAAAAAATTTGATTTCTTTTCTGCCCCGGTTCCAATGCGTATGTGAAAAAATTTGCCTACATTTAGATGATTTTTCATAAAAATAACTAACACTATTGTTTCGTGCTTTGATAATGCGCAGACATGGCAAAGAAGATTAAAGTAGGTATAATAGGTTTCGGAAGGATGGGTGAATTCTACCTCGATGCGATGAAAGGCAATGAGGAATGGGAGGTCACCCATATTTGTGACATTTCCAATATATCCAGAGATTATGCGGCAGCGATGTGTCCTGCGGCAAAGACAGTATCTGACTGCGATGAAATATTCTCCGACAGGGATGTCGATGTCGTAGTGCTCTCCACCCTTGCGGATTCACGTAAGGAACTTATCGGGAAAGCCATTGCGGCCGGCAAGAATATCATAGCCGAAAAACCGCTGGCGGCTACCTTGCAGGAAGAATGGGATATAGTGCAGGCTGCTGAAAGTTCCGGTCTCGTCACCACGGTGAATCTGTATCTCAGGAATTCATGGTACCACAACACCATCAGGGATTTTATAGCCTCCGGCGAGATCGGCGAGCCGGCGATCATCCGCGTGTGTCACATGACCCCCGGACTTGCTCCGGGCGAGGGTCATGAATATGAAGGCCCCGCCTTCCACGATTGCGGGATGCACTATGTCGACATCGCCAGATGGTATGCCGGGGCGGAATACAGTACGTGGCATGCCCAGGCGATACGGATGTGGGACTACAAGGATCCGTGGTGGCTGCAGTGCCACGGTACATTCCGGAACGGGATCGTGTTCGACATAACCCAGGGATTTGTCTACGGACAGCTCTCGAAGGACCAGACGCACAACTCCTATATAGACATAATAGGTACGAAGGGGATAGCGAGGATGACCCACGATTTCAAGACCGCGGTGGTAGAACTCCGTGGGGTGAACACGACGCAGAAGATTGAGAAGCCGTTCGGAGGGAAGAACATAGATGTCCTGTGCCGGAAATTCGCAAAATCCGTCAGAGACGGGAAGGCTGATCCCGGGCTTCCTACGTTCAGGGATTCAGCCATCGCTTCAGAGTATGCCTGGAAATTCATAGAGGATGCCCTTTCCCACGACCTTCCGTCCATAGGTGACAGTGCCACGCTTGAGCGGATACGCGAACGCAGACGCCGCATGAGTAACGGGTACGGGCTTCTGAAAGACAGGTCCTCAAGGATTCCGTAGAAATGACGGCAGCCAATGGCTGGCGATGGAAAATGAAACAGGCAGTATTAAACATAATAATAACCATTAAAACGTTTTACAAATGGCAAAAGAAATGTCCAGAAGGTCGTTCCTGAAACAAGGTGCGGCAGCAGCGATCGGAATGTCGGTTGTTCCTGATCTTGTTTTCGGAAAAGGTTCCAAGGCGGCTCCGGCCCCGGCACCCTCGACAGAAAAACTCAAGATTCTCGGCGTCGGTATCGGAGGCCGGGGGGCTTCTGTCCTCAGAGGTCTTGAAAGCGAAGAGATCATCGGTCTCTGCGATGTAGACTGGAAATATGCGGACCACGTTTTCCAGCGCTATCCGAAAGCAAAGAAGTACAATGACTACCGTCGTATGTTCGATGATATGCTCGACGAGGCGGATGCCGTAATGGTGGCGACTGCCGACCATACGCACGCTGTCATAGCCGCACAGGCGATCGCTGCAGGAAAACACGTATATGTGGAAAAACCCCTCACTCATACCGTCTATGAATCGAGACTCCTCACGAAACTTGCCGCAAAGCACAAGGTGGCGACACAGATGGGCAACCAGGGCGCATCAGGTGAAGGCGTAAGGAAGATCTGCGAGTGGATATGGAATGGCGAAATCGGAGAAGTGAGAAAGGTCGAAGCATTTACCGACAGGCCTATCTGGCCTCAGGGCCTCGCCCGTCCGGAGAAGGAGGACCGTATCCCGAGTACCCTCAACTGGGAATCATTCATAGGACCGGCCCCGATGAGACCTTATAATGCCATCTACACTCCGTGGAACTTCCGGGGCTGGTGGGATTTCGGTACCGGAGCCCTCGGGGATATGGCCTGTCACATCCTCCATCCGGTATTCAAGGGACTTAAGCTCGGGTATCCTACCAGGGTGCAGGGCAGTTCTACGCTTCTTCTGAACGAGTCCGCCCCTAACGCACAGACGATAAAGTTCGTATTTCCTGCAAGGGACAATCTGCCGAAGGTGGCAATGCCTGAAGTGGAAGTCACCTGGTATGACGGAGGCCTGAAGCCGAACCGTCCGGAGGGTCTTCCTGCAGGGAAGGACCTCAACATCCAGGGCGGGGGAGTGATCTTCTACGGCACCAAGGACATCCTCATCTGCGGATGCTATGGTGCGGACCCTTACCTCGTTTCCGGACGCAATCCTGAAGTCCCTCATGTCCTCCGCGAGATCACCCTCTCCCATCAGATGGACTGGGTGCGCGCCTGCAAGGAGGATCCGGAGTACAGGACCCCGAGTGCGTCGGATTTCAGCGAGGCCGGCCCGTTCAACGAGATGGTCGTTATGGGCGTGCTTGCGGTAAGGCTCCAGAGCCTGAACCAGGAGCTCGAATGGGACGGACCGAACATGAGGTTCACCAATATTCCGGAAGGCGCGACGATCCGTACTGTCATCAAGGACGGGTTCCACATCAAGGACGGGCATCCTACGTTCGACAAGACCTGGACCGAGCCGGTGGATGCCAACGAATTCGCCAGGCAGCTCATAAAGCATGAGTACCAGAACGGCTACACGCTGCCTGAGATGCCTGCATAAGGATTCCGGATGCGGCACTTGCGAAACAGACCATAGCGGCAATTCCAGACAGATTACAACTAATAACAATTTATAGTTCATTATGAAACAGTTTTTTGTATATGCAGCCGGTCTCGCCCTCGTCGGGACAATGGCATCATGCGGCAACCAGAACAGCAAGAAAGCGGCAGAAAACGATGCCGCCGGGACAGAGACCAAGGCAACTCCTGCCTACAGCCTGATGGACAAGCCTCAGGTGGACCTGTCCGAGTTCCCTGTAGACAAGGACGGATACTATGTCATTTTCGACGGCAAGACGATGAAAGGATGGAGAGGATACGGCAAGGACAATGTTCCGTCAAGATGGGTTGTCGATGACGGTGCCATCAAGTTCAACGGTTCAGGCGGCGGTGAAGCCCAGGAAAGCGACGGAGGGGATCTTATCTTCTCCCACAAGTTCAGGAATTTCGAATTCGAGTTCGAGTGGAAAGTGTCCAAGGGCGGAAACTCAGGCGTCCTCTACCTCGCCCAGGAAGTGACAACAGAGAAAGACGGCAAGACAATCGTCGAGCCTATCTATATCTCAAGTCCTGAGTATCAGGTACTTGATAACGAGAACCATCCGGATGCAAAGCTCGGCATAGACGGCAACAGGCAGTCTGCCTCCCTCTACGACATGATCCCGGCCAAGCCTCAGAACGCCAAGCCGTACGGCGAATGGAACAAGGGCAAGATAATGGTCTACAAGGGAACTGTCGTGCACGGGCAGAATGACGCCAATGTCGTGGAATACCACCTTTGGACCCAGCAGTGGACAGATATGCTCCAGGCCAGCAAGTTCAGCCAGGAGAAATGGCCTCTCGCTTTCGAACTCCTGAACAACTGCGGCGGCGAAAACCATGAAGGATACATAGGATTCCAGGATCATGGTGACGATGTATGGTTCCGCAACATCCGTGTCAAGATCCTCGACTGACATTGCAGTTCTTCTAAGGATAAATGGAAATGAAGACCAGCTTAGTAATATCGGCCTGCGCAGCGGTAATCCTTGCGGTTTCCTGCGCGCAGGCTTCTGACAACGGCACGGCGGTAAAGAAAGATATCGCCGTGCAGCTTTATTCCGTACGCAGCCTGGTCGGGGCGTTCGGGAGTAACCCTGGCGACTACAGACCGCTTTTGGATACCCTCTCGAAAATGGGTTATACGGCGATAGAGGCGGCAAGCTATGCCGACGGGAAAATCTACGGCGCGGACCCGGCGCAGTTCAAGGCTGATGCCGAGGCGGCAGGATTGAAGGTGCTTTCATCGCACTGTAACAAATACCTGTCAAAGGAAGAGATCGCTTCCGGTGACTTTTCCGGATCATTGGAATGGTGGGACGAGTGCATAGCGGCCCACAAGGCAGCCGGGATGGAATACCTTGTTATGCCTTATCTTGGCGTGCCGTCCACCCTTAAGGAACTGCAGGCGTACTGTGACTATTTCAACGAAGTCGGAAGAAGGTGTGCGGAGAACGGCATAAAGTTCGGCTACCACAACCATTCCCACGAATTCCGGAAAGTTGAAGGCAAGGAGGTGATGTTCGACTATATGCTCCGGCATACTGATCCGGACTATGTCTTTTTCGAGATGGATGTATACTGGACAGTCATCGGCGATGCGAGTCCGGTCGACTATTTCAGGAAATATCCCGGACGGTTCAAGGTCCTTCATATAAAGGACAGCCGTGAAATAGGACAGAGCGGTATGGTCGGATTCGACGCCATCTTCGACAATGCCGACGTTGCAGGAGTCGAGAACATAGTCGTGGAAGTGGAGCGCTACAGCTACGACGATATACTGCGCAGCATCAAGGAAAGCATTGACTATCTTGAAGCGGCGCCGTTTGTCCCGGCATCGTACGGTACATCCGCAGACAAATCTTTGTAGGAAAACATCTCCATGCCGATGCTTCCGGAACAACTGACTGTTAATTGAAATACGATACAATGAGAAAATTCCTTCTTCCGGTCCTGTCTGCGGTCTTCCTTGTTTCCTGCTGCGGCAGGGGCTCGGAAACGGAGACATATCATGAATGGTGCAGTATTACAGGTATCGTGGATTCAGTGTATTACGGTGCCACGGCTTATCTTTACATCGGGGATCAGGTAGACAGCACTGATATTTTCGGAGACTCGTCAGTGGAAGGAACGGTGTCTTTCGGCATGGAGATTCCAGCGGATACCACGGAAATCGGCATGCTTGTCATAGTGGGCAGGTATGGGGATATGGTGAGCGGTGAAATCGTCATAGAACCAGGCTCCCTTGTCGTCAGGGCATCCGGGTATGACCTTGACAGGTACGGGACGCAGCTGAACGAAAGGCTGGAATGGTACTGTGCCGCAAGGGACTCCATCCTGGCAAACAATGCCGGAACCTTCCCGGGCGGCACCTCTTCATTGTACCGGAGCCAGATGCACAGCCTTAATGCCAGATTCTTCAACGAGAATAAGGACAATATCCTCGGGACATTGCCTATGCTGTCAATGGCGCATGACAGGGAAGTCTTCGACTCCATGTACCTTTATGCCGGCGATCTGGTCCGGCAACATCCCGATGTGGTTTCTGAAAGGCTCTGTTTCGAAAACAGGGATATGACTTCCGAAGGTATGATGTTCAAGGATTTCACTCTTCCTGACGGAAGTGAAGACGGGACACCGGTATCCTTGTCTGACTATCTCGGGAAGGGCAGGTATGTCCTTGTGGATTTCAGGCAACGCGCCGATATGCTCCGTCCTCCTTATTCCGAAGACGGAGGCGTATCATTGCCGGATTTATATGAAATGCTGAATGAAGGCCTTCCGGAGGAAGACCGGTACTTCGAGGTTGTCGGGGTCCTGATGTCCAGAAGGGACATACCTGAAGAAATATCCTGGCCGCTGATCTATGATACGGAAGATAAGGTTTCATCGCTCTACGGTATCCCGTACGGCGGGCATGAGGCTGTCCTTTTCGCTCCTGACGGAACCATTCTCATGAGAGGAATATATGATAACGATGATCTTATGGATATGGTGGTGGCACTTCTGCCGGAAGACTTCTGAATCCCTTATCTTCACTCTTCCCCATCATATTCTTTCAGGTACGGCCATCCTTTGACTCCCGTCCTGCCCGTACTGTTCCCGTGTGTTGCTACCCTGTTTATGAAAGGTGTTCAGGATTGGAAATTTTTTCTAAATTTGTATCCTTTGTAAAAACGGACTGAAGATTTTAACTAAAATTTAGAAGAAATGCAACACAAAGTGATTGATGTAGAAGATGTTGTGATTCGGTTTGCCGGAGACTCGGGGGACGGTATGCAGCTGACAGGCTCGCTGTTCGCCAATATGTCCGCCGTCTACGGCAACGAACTGTCGACATTCCCGGATTTCCCGGCGGAAATCAGGGCTCCCCACGGTACTGTTTCAGGCGTCTCGGGTTTCCAGGTGCATTTCGGATCGGGCCACGTCACCACACCGGGTGATTTCTGCGATATGCTCGTGGCAATGAATCCGGCGGCACTGAAATCCAACGCGAAATGGCTGAAGCGTACTGCCCTGGTGTTGATCGATGAAGACACATTCGATGAAGAAGGTATCAGGAAAGCAGGTTTCAAGACCATGGATCCTGTGACCGAACTGAAGATCGAGGACAGGACAATCATAGTCGCCCCGATAACCACTCTCACCTCGGAAAGTCTGAAAGACAGCGGACTGGACATGAAGACAGTCCACAAGTGCAAGAACATGTTCGTCCTCGGCATGGCGTCGTTCATATACAGCCGCCCTGTCGAGCATATATACGACTATCTCGAAAAGAAATTCGGCAGGAAGCATCCGGAACTCATTGCCCCGAACAAGAAGGTGCTGAACGACGGATACAACTATGCCTCCAACATACAGGCCATAGCCAACACCTATACTGTCGTGCCTGCGCACATGAAGAAAGGCCTCTACCGCAATATTACCGGCAATCAGGCCATCGCATGGGGTTTCCTCGCGGCCTCGGAAAAGTCCGGAAGACCGCTTTTCTGCGGGTCGTATCCTATCACTCCCGCCACCGGGATCCTTGAGGAACTTGCAATACACAAATATCTGGGTGCCAAGACCGTGCAGGCAGAGGACGAGATAGCCGGCGTATGTACGGCCATCGGGGCCGCTTATGCAGGGGATCTGGCCGTGACCACTACATCCGGACCAGGCCTTTCCCTGAAATCGGAAGCCCTCGGCCTTGCGGTGATGACGGAGCTCCCTCTTGTGGTGGTGGATGTCCAGAGAGCCGGTCCGTCCACAGGTATCCCTACCAAGACGGAGCAGACAGACCTTTCCCAGGCCCTGTACGGGCGCAACGGGGAATGCCCGATGGTGATAGTAGCGGCCCATTCGCCTGCCCACTGCTTTGATGCAGCCTTCATGGCCTCCAAGATAGCGTTGGAACGTATGATGCCGGTGATCCTTCTCTCTGAAGGTTTCCTCGGGAACGGTTCCGAGCCATGGCGTATCCCTTCGGTAAAGGACTATCCTGAAATCAACCCTCCGTATGCAGGCCCGGAGGATATTCCTTTCAAGCCTTTCGTCAGGGATGAAAAGACTTTTGTCCGCAAATGGGCCTTCCCGGGGCAGAAAGGATTCGAACACAGGGTAGGAGGACTGGAGAAATCCCCTCAGGGCGTACTTTCCTCGGATCCGGCCAACCACGAGCTCATGGTCAGGAACAGGGCGGAGAAAGTGGCCAGGGTAGCGGATATGATCCCTCTTCTCCAGGTCGACGGTCCTGAAAAGGGAAAACTCCTTGTCATCGGCTGGGGCGGAACCTACGGACACATTCTTTCCGCCGTACATGAAGTGCGGGAAGCCGGGAAGGACGTGAGCCAGGTACATTTCGACTATATCAATCCTCTTCCGTCCAATACGGAGGAAATCCTCTCCGGCTTTGACAGGATCCTTGTCTGCGAATTGAACGGCGGGCAGTTCGCTGACTGGCTCAGGAGCCGCTTCCCGGGACATGAATATATCCAGTGCAACAAGGTACAGGGACAGCCTTTCCTCGTACAGGAGATTGTGGAAGCGATAGAAAAGGCATTGTAGAACATTTGACGAGGCAATAATTATGGCAAAATATACATTTCAGGATTTCAAGAGCGACCAGGAAGTGAGATGGTGTCCGGGATGCGGGGACCATGCGGTGCTGGCGGCATTGCAGCGCGTCATGCCTGAGGTAAGCGAGAAGCTCGGCTGCGAAAAAGAGGATTTCGTGGTGGTATCGGGAATCGGCTGTTCGTCGAGACTCCCGTACTATATGGATACCTACGGGTTCCACAGCATCCACGGCCGGGCCACGGCCATCGCTACCGGCATGAAAGTGGCGAACCCCGGTCTTGTCGTCTGGCAGGCGTGCGGGGACGGAGACGCCCTGGCCATCGGAGGAAACCATTTCATCCATGCTATAAGGAGAAATGTGGACCTGAACATCATTCTGTTCAACAACCGGATATACGGACTTACAAAAGGACAGTATTCCCCGACCTCGAAATTCGGGGCAGTTACCAAGACCTCCCCTTACGGTACGGTCGAACATCCGTTCAATCCGGGCAGCCTTGTCCTGGGCTCCAAGGGTACCTTCTTCGCAAGAAGTCTTGACAGCGAGCTGAAGCTCAATGAGGAGATCATGCTTGCTGCGGCCCTGCACAAAGGGACTTCCGTGATGGAAATGCTCACGAATTGCGTGATCTTCAACGACGGGGCACACAAGGAAATATCTGACAGGGCTACCAGGGCAGACAGGACGATTGTCCTCCGTCACGGCGAGAAGATGATTTTCGGCAAGGACCGCAACAAAGGGCTGATGCTCGACGGACTCAGGCTCAAGGTCGTTACGATAGGGGAGGACGGAATCACTGAAGACGACATCCTGACCCACGACGCCCATTCCGACAACATCGGTCTCCATACGATGCTTGCCGACATGAAATATCCGGATTTCCCGGTCGCCCTCGGCGTCATCAGGGATGTCAAGGATATAGTGTACGACGAGGCGGTACAGGCCCAGGTGGAGGAAGTCACGGGGAAATCCCGCATAAGCTGTGTGGATGATCTCCTGAAGAGCGGCTCCGTCTGGGAGGTAAAGTGATGATAACGGCCCTTGGATTGTCCGGGGGCTAATATTTTATAATCACATTTTTTATGAACACATCAGAAATAATGGCCAGACTGAAGGTCAAGCATTCAAACGAAAAGGAGTACCTGCAGGCAGTGCAGGAGGTTCTCGAGACTATCGAGGATGTCTACAACAGGCATCCGGAGTTCGAGGAAGCCAGGATCATCGAGAGGCTTGTCGAACCGGACCGCATCTTCACATTCAAGGTTACCTGGGTGGACGACAACGGTGAGATACAGACGAACACCGGCTACCGGGTACAGTTCAATGCTGCAATAGGGCCTTACAAGGGAGGCCTGCGCTTCCATCCTTCGGTAAACCTTTCCATACTGAAGTTCCTCGGTTTCGAGCAGATATTCAAGAATGCACTTACGACCCTCCCGATGGGAGGCGGCAAAGGCGGTTCGGATTTCAACCCTAAGGGCAAGTCGGACGCGGAGATCATGCGTTTCTGCCAGGCATTCATGCTGGAACTCTGGAGGAATATAGGTCCGGATACCGACGTCCCTGCAGGTGACGTGGGCGTGGGCGGACGCGAAATCGGCTATCTTTTCGGGATGTACAAGAAACTGGCCCGCGAGCATACGGGAGTCCTCACGGGAAAGGGCCTGACATACGGCGGGTCCCTGATCCGTCCTGAGGCCACCGGCTTCGGCGCCGTATATTTCGTCCAGCATATGCTCCATCTCCAGGACAAGGACATAAAGGGCAAGAAGGTGGCGATTTCCGGTTTCGGCAACGTGGCCTGGGGCGCAGCCAAGAAGGCTACCCAGCTCGGTGCGCACGTCATTGCCATTTCTGGTCCTGACGGTGCCATCTACGATCCGGAGGGCATGAATGACGAGAAGATCGCCTATATGCTCGAACTCCGCAGTTCGAACAATGATGTCGTCGCGCCGTTTGCCGACAAGTTCCCGAGTGCCACATTCTACCCGGGAAAGAAGGCCTGGAGCATAAAATGTGATATAGCCATGCCGTGCGCATACCAGAACGAACTCAATGGCGATGATGCAAAGGAACTGATTGCCGGAGGTACCTGGTGCTGCGCCGAAGTATCCAACATGGGCTGTACGCCTGAGGCTATCGCCGAATTCCAGAAGGCGAGGATAATGTTCGCTCCGGGCAAGGCCGTAAATGCAGGCGGAGTTGCCACTTCCGGACTTGAGATGACCCAGAACGCCATGCACATCAGCTGGAGTGCCGAGGAGGTGGACAAGAAGCTGCATGAGATAATGTCCGACATCCATCATTCCTGCGTTCAGTACGGAAGGCAGCCTGACGGTTATATAAATTACCTCAAGGGAGCCAATGTGGCCGGGTTCATGAAAGTAGCTACAGCTATGCTTGAGCAGGGTGTGATATAGTCGGTGTATGGCATGGGCTAGGCATTTATCCAGGAAAATCAACGTGAAGCAGGTTGTCCTGCTTCCGTTGATTCTGGCCGTGACGCTCGTACTGTGGTTCGTACCTTCAGGGTTCTACGGTATCGAAGGGCTTACGGTTGTCGAACAGAGGACGATAGCGATCTTCGTGTTCACGGCTTTGATGTGGATGTTCGAGGTCATCCCGACCTGGACGACATCCGTTCTGTCTATTGTAATAATGCTCCTGACGATATCCGACAGCAGTATATGGTTCATGAAAGAATCCTATGACGCTGCCGAAATGGGGACTTTCGTCAGCTACAAGTCTATTCTTGCGACATTCGCGGACCCGGTGATCATGCTTTTCCTCGGCGGTTTCATCCTTGCCATCGCCACTACGAAGGTCGGGCTCGACGTACAGCTTGCCAAGGCTCTCCTGAAGCCGTTCGGCAAGAAGTCGGAATTCGTTCTCCTGGGCTTCCTGCTTGTGATAGGGCTGTTCTCCATGTTCATGAGCAATACGGCTACGGCAGCGATGATGCTGACTTTTCTTGCCCCCGTGCTGAGGACATTGCCTCCTGACGGCAAGGGGAGGATAGCCCTTGCGCTTTCCATCCCTATCGCAGCCAACCTTGGAGGCATCGGGACACCTATCGGCACCCCGCCCAACGCCATAGCGCTGGGGTATCTGAACGACACTCTTCATCTTGGCGTCGGCTTCGGTGAATGGATGCTGGTGATGGTCCCTTACGTTCTGGTGATGCTTTTCATTTCATGGGGCCTGCTGCTTATGTTCTTCCCGTTCAAGCAGAAGACAATAGAGCTCAGGATTGAGAATACCCACGAGAAAACATGGCAGACCTATGTCGTTTATGTGACTTTCGCCGTCACCATCCTTCTGTGGATGCTGGACAGGGTTACAGGCATCAATTCCAATGTCGTGGCAATGATTCCGGTCGGGGTGTTCTGCGTTACCGGGATAATAACGAAGGATGACCTGAAGGAGATCAACTGGAGCGTGCTCTGGATGGTCGCCGGCGGTTTCGCCCTGGGGCTCGCCCTGCAGAAGACAGGCCTTGCCGAGCATCTGGTCAATTCTATCCCGTTCGCTTCGTGGAAGCCGCTTGCCGTCGTCCTTGTGTCCGGATTCATTGGATATTTCATCTCGAACTTCATATCCAATACCGCGGCTGCGAATCTTATCGTACCTATCATCTGTGCCGTCGGTGTCGGGATGGGGGACTCCCTGCTTGCTGTCGGCGGGCTGAGGACATTGCTTGTGGGAGTGGTCCTTTCCACATCGCTTGCAATGCTGTTCCCGATAAGCACTCCTCCTAATGCCCTGGCTCACTCGACGGGGCTGGTGACGACAAAGGATATGGTCAAGATCGGGATACTGATAGGGATTATCGGTTACATCCTCGGATATGTCACGCTTATTCTGATAGGGATATAACAGAGGCTGGAAATCCGGAAGTCCGTTGGACTGATAACGTGTATGTATATGAAAAAAACGACTATTGCCTTGCTGTGTGCCTTTGCTGTGGCCCAGGTGACGGTGAATGGCGCCTATGCGCAGGAGAGACAGCAAACAAAAGGGGCTGTGGCCCGGGAACTGGAGAATCATTTCCAGTTCTATGGTTTCATAAGGAATTTCTTCGCTTTCGATACGAGGGAAAGTGTGGCCGGGACGGGGGATCTCTTCTATTATCTTCCCAAGGACGTGAATATGAACGAGGACGGATCTCAGGACCTCAATGAACAGACGTCTTTCAGGTTCCTTGCACTGACGACCAGGCTCGGTGTGGATATTTCCGGGTACAGGATCGGCAGGACATCTTTCGGAGGCAAGGTGGAGACGGATTTCTATGCGGGACTTACCGGCAGCAGCGGTACGGCCCAGCTTCGCCTACGCCAGGCCTATATGACGATAGGATGGGACGGGTTGGAACTCGGGGAGTCGAATACCGCGTCTGTCGCCCTGAAAGTAGGTCAGGCCTGGCATCCGCTTGCCGCAGACCAGCCTCATGTGCTCAGCCTGGAGACCGGTGCTCCGTTCAATCCGTTCAGCCGTACGCCGTTGGTGATGATGGATGCCTCCCTCGGCAAACATTTCGTGATCTCGGCCGCCGCTCTGTGGCAGATGCAGTATCTGTCTGCCGGTCCTTCCGGTCCTTCCGCGGATTATATAAAGTATGGCTGTACTCCGGAGATCTATATGGGACTTACCTACAAGACAGCAGGCGGATTCCTGGCACGTGCAGGTGTCGACATACTCAGTATCAAGCCTCGCAGGACCGGAGTGAACAGCTCGATGGTGACGGTCAAGGTCTCCGACAGGATCACTACGGTGAGTCCCTATGTCTATCTTCAGTACACGAAGGGGCTTTTCCAGGCAAAAGCCAAGACCGTGCTGAGCGAGGCAGGGGAGCACCTGAATCTCATGAGCGGTTACGGAATCTCATCGGTCGCCGATGACGGTCACTGCGAATATGTCCCTCTGTACGCTTCTTCTTCCTGGGCATCCGTGTCGTATGGGAAGAAGTGGCAGGTGATGCTTATGGGCGGCTATATCAAGAATCTCGGGACAAATAACCCTCTTTACGGGAATTCAGCATCCTTTATTGACAATACGGGAAGCGGCCAGGTAAACACCGAAAATGTCTATTTCAGCAAGAACGGTTCTTCCAATTTCAACGAGATGTGGAGACTTGTCCCTACTGTGGCATACAATATCGGCAAGTTCACCCTTGCTCTGGAGTGGAATATCACCAGTGCCCGCTATGGTGACTATATCAGTTTCGGTGCAGGAAATTATCTTGATTCGGCTACCGGCCTCGCTACGGACAATCTTCATTGGGTGACTAATCACCGTATTCAGATGATGGCGAGATTCACTTTCTGAGGTTTTCGGAGGGACCGGAATGGTCCCTCCGGACCGGTTATCCTTATAAAAAAAGCCAGGCTTGATGCTGGAATCCAGCTTCTTGCCTGGCTTTGTCGGGATGAGGCGACTCGAACGCCCGACCCCTACGTCCCGAACGTAGTGCGCTACCAACTGCGCTACATCCCGATTTCTCGTTTCTTTTGTGCGATTTCGGCGTTGGACTTCCTCCTCGGTCGGTCATTTACGGAAGTAAACTCCCTTCCTCCTCAGTCGTCCGCCTTGAACTCACGCAAAACAAACTTCGAACTCCTGTTGTTTCTTTTGTGCGATTTCGGCGTTGGACTCCCACAAAACAAACTTCGAATGTTGTAAGAACTTTTTTCTTTATGAAAAAGAAGCTGCCGACGACAGCTTCTTTTTCAGCTATTGAAAACCTTTAAGGGCTGATCCAAACTTATGAAAGTTTGTTGATATAAACAGCTATACCGCTTTTGAGGTTGGCAGCCTTGTTCTTGTGGATTACACCGATCTTTGCGAGCTTGTCGATCATCGAATAAACCTTAGGTGCATTTGCCTCGGCTGCTGCCTTGTCAGTAGTGTTTCTCAGGGCGCGTATTGCGTTCCTAGTAGTCTTTGCATAATACCTGTTATGCAATCTGCGTCTTTCGTTCTGACGATTACGCTTATCTGCTGATGCGTGATTTGCCATTGTTTTATTTTTTATATTTTCGTAGTGGGTAGGGGAATCGAACCCCTATTGCAAGAATGAAAATCTTGAGTACTAACCGTTATACGAACCCACCGTTTTCGTTTCTTTTGCGCGATGGCTGCGTTGTGCTGCGTATCGTCGGTCGGTCATTTACGGAAGTAAACTCCCTTCCTCATCACTTGCGGGCCTTGCCCTCGTGCAAAACAAACATCAAGTTTCGTTCAAAAGAACTCCCGATTTTTTATTCGGGAGTGCAAAGGTATGTAATTATTTTTTATATGCAAAATATTTTTAGTCTTTTCTTCCGGAATTATTCCATTCGAAGGAATACAGTATGGATTCCACTTCGCGGAGATAGTTGCGCTTGTCGTATTTAGGGGCATAGACAAAGCCTTCAAGTACAATTATTTCCTTTCCGTCCTGACTGTAGAAGGCGTGCGATACGAACGGACCTCCCATATAATCGTTGTAGACCTCCCAGAACCCGCGCATCTCGGCGAAATCCAGCCCCTTGTATTTAAGATACTCTACAGAAGGCATCGTGATGTTGCTCGTGGTCATGTAGGTGTTCTCGAACATTCCGGGGACATTGTTCTTCAGGAACTCGTTGCGTTTTGCGACAAGATTCTCAGGACTGAAATCGTCCTTGCCTGTCGCAGGGAACTTGTATACGAAGACATCCTGCAGGATCTGCGTATCGTATGCTATCCAGAGGAAATCATCGGTCTGCTTCTTGAGCTTGTATCCTACCGGAAAATACGGCGAGCCGCCGGCAAACTTGCACACGATCGGTCTGAGCGAGGATTCTTCGTATTTTTTTGAATTGGTGATGATCCTGTCCCTTTCCGCCTGCTCGAGCATTGTCTGGATGTTCCTGCCGTCGTTCCGGAGCAGGGAAAGCGCCGCATCGCTGTCTTTCGCGAGCACGTTTATCACGCATTGCGGGCTGGCCCATACATCGGAGCGGAACACCACCCTCGAAGAGTCCATGGCAGGATTGATATCCACAAGAAGCAGGTTCCTGTGGATCTGGAATATGTTGGAGAAATCAGCCGGCGTGATGTTCACAAGGGTATAAAGCGGCTCTTTCTGCGGGAGAAACGGACAGTCGCTTGCAAGGAGTGTGCGCAGTTCTTCCCCCACTTCGCCTTCCCACTCGGCCTGGTTTATCACCACTATTACTTCTCCGGCCTTCCCGCTGACATTTGGAAGCAGTTTCTTTCCGTTTCCTCCGCACGATATTACCGCCATCGATATCGCCGCGAGCAATGCCATCATATGGAACTTTTTCATATAGAATAATTTTTAGAACGGTTTACCTGTCAATACAATATCGCAATATACAAAAAATCCTCTACCTTATCAATCTCCCTATGTCATTCCCGAATGCGAGGATCATGATGCCGAGCAGGATCACCATACCGACCATCTGGGCCGCTGCGAGGAATTTGTCGCTCGGCTTCCTGCCTGTAATCATTTCGTATAGCGTAAAGAGGATATGCCCTCCGTCCAGTGCCGGTATCGGTATGAGGTTCATGACACCGAGCATTATTGAAAGCAGTGCGAGGATGTTGAGGAACCTGTACCAGTCCCAGGTGGCCGGGAATATCTGGCCCATGGCGATGAAGCTCCCGACGGACTTGTATGCCTCGGTGCTCGGCGTGAATACCAGTTTCAGGTCCTGGATGTAGCCCCCGATGTTGGAGAAAGTATGCTTTATCCCGGCAGGGATCGCCGATATGACGGAATAGGTCTTTGTCTTTACCCCCGGTATCGCGGCGTATATCCCGAGCCTTCCGCTTGTGTCGACCTGCACGGGGATCCGGAGGGTGTCCCTGTCCCGTACGACGGTAATGTCCGTTTCCTTACCCTCATAGTCCCCGAGCAGGGCTCTCGAATCCTGGAGGAATTCGATAGGTTTCCCGTTGATTGCCGTTATCCTGTCACCTTTCATCAGGCCTGCCGCGGCATTAGGAGAAGTGGCCGGGACAGTGTCCACGACAAACGGGATGGCCAGGTCAAACATTCCCGGGGAATTCAGGACCTCTCCTATCATGTTCTGGTCTATGTATATGTCGACCGTATCCCCGTCTCTGAGGACCGTAGCCTTTCTGGCCGTCTGCCGGGCCATGTCTGCCTGCAGCATCTCGAATCTTTCCGGGGTGTAGTCGTCGAAGCTGAGGATCCTGTCACCGTTCCTGAATCCCATCTCGTATGCCAGTTCGTTGACATATATCTCGTTGTCCTCATTGCTTATGTAGCTTTCCCCCCATCCGGCAAGGATGCCGATATATACTATAATGGCGAAAATGAAGTTGAACAGTACTCCTCCAAACATGACAAGAAGTCTTTGCCATGCGGGCTTGCTGCGGAATTCCCATGGCTTCGGTTCGCTTTTCAGGGATTCCGTGTCCATGGACTCGTCCACCATCCCGGATATCTTGCAATATCCACCCAGCGGGAGCCATCCTATACCGTATTCCGTGTCCGAATTCCTGGGCTTGAACCTGAACAGTGCGAACCCTGCATCGAAGAACAGGTAGAATTTCTCCACCCTTATCCTGAACATCTTGGCAAATATGAAATGCCCGAATTCGTGTATCAGGATAAGTACGGAAAGGGCAAGTATCACCTGCAATATCTTTATAATGACTATCATCTCTATCTGGAATGTTTTAAAAGAATTTCTCCGGCTCTGGCCAATGCCTCGCCGTGGGTCATGTAAACCGTGTCAAGGTCGGGCTCCTTAACAAAATCCACGCCAGCCATCGTCTCTGCAATAATGTCACAAATGTCATAGAACCCTGTCCTGTCTTCCAGGAAAGCCTTTACAGCCACTTCATTCGCTGCGTTCATGGCACATGGCATATTCCCGCCTTTCCCGATGGCTTCGTATGCGAGGGCGAGCGCCGGGAACTTTTCTGTATCCGGAGCAAAGAATGTCAGCTCTCCGAGCTTGGCAAAATCCAGCTTCCTGTTATCGAGCGTCAGCCTGTCCGGGTAGGAGAGGGCGTACTGTATGGGTTCCCTCATGTCCGGATGTCCGAGCTGGGCTATGACTGCACCGTCCTCGAACTCTACCATGGAATGTATGACGGACTGCGGATGCACCACCACTTTTATGTCTTCCGGAGCAGTTCCGAAAAGCCATTTGGCTTCGATGACTTCGAGCCCCTTGTTCATCATCGTCGCGGAATCGATGGTGACCTTGCTTCCCATGTTCCAGCGAGGGTGTTTCAGTGCGGCTTCCTTGGTCACTGCGGCGATCCTTTCCTTTTCCCAGGTCCGGAACGGCCCTCCGGAAGCGGTCAGGTGGATCTTGGCGATTTTCGCCCCGGCAGATCCCTGCAGGCATTGGAAGATGGCAGAATGTTCGGAGTCCACGGGAAGTATCGGGGCGTTGTTCTTCCTGGCAAGCCCCGTGACGATGCTTCCGGCCGCCACCAGCGTCTCCTTGTTCGCGAGGGCGATGATTTTCCCTGCCTTCAGGGCCGCGACCGTGGATTCAAGTCCGCTGAATCCGACCATGGCCGTCAGAACGATGTCGATATCTTCGCCGGCCACGAGGTCGCAGACAGACTTCATCCCCGCGAATACCTTGATGTAGTGTGGTTGCAGGGCCTCTGCCACTTCACTGTATTTCTTCTCGTTGCATATTACTACGCTGTTGGCTTCGAACTCGATGGCCTGCTCGATGAGGAGGGCGCTGCTATTGTTCGCGGTAAGCAGTTCCACTTCGAAGAGGTCTCTGTGCTGTCTTATGACATCGAGAGCCTGCCTGCCGATGGAACCGGTCGAGCCGAGTATTGCTATCCGTCTCTTTTCCATTGGATTGTCAGAAATTAATGTATCTGGCCGGGTCGACCGCTTCGCCCTTGTACCACAGTTCGAAATGGAGGTGGTCGCCCGTGGTGAGCGTCCCGGTGTTGCCGACGACGGCTATCGGGTCCCCTGCGGTCACTTTGTCCCCGACTGCCTTGAGCAGTTTCTGGTTATGCTTGTATATCGATATGATATCGTTCGCGTGCTGTATCTGTATGGTATAGCCGGAGTCGTCGCTCCAGCCGGAATAGATGACAGAGCCGTCGAGCACGGCGAAAACCATGGAGTTCGCCGGGGCCGTGATGTCTATGAAAGGGTGTATCACCGGGTCATACCCCTGGGATATGACCCCTTTCAGCGGACAGAAGAAGTGCATGCCTTCGATGTGGAGGTTGCGCCCTTCCGCCAATGACAGGTTGAACTGTTCTTCTTCGGCGACGTTCATCCGCAGAATCGAGTCACGTTCCCGTATCTCCTGTTCGGAAAGCTCCTCCCGTTCCCCTCCGGCGATTTTCAGGACAAGGGAGTCTATCTTCAAGGGTTCTTCACCGTCAAGAATGCGCCTGAAGTTTTCCGAGTACAGCTCCCACCGAGAGACAAGCATTTCGAGGGAATCTATCTTTATTGCATTCTGGATGGCCGCCCTTTTGGCCCTGGCGTCAGGATAGCCCGGGATCAGTGTCCTGACCGGGGTGAATGCCACGAGCATATAGAACACGAGACACAGTACCGCAGCCGCCATGACTGCGGAAATCAGGAAGGTCGTCCTTGTGAACCGTGTCACCAGTATGGGTTTATGCGTCTCGTCATCCACGAGCGTCAGCCGGAAATTCCTGATTTTATTTGCTTTGTTTTGCATATAAAAATATCTTACCTTTGTACCCGATATGGACAGGATGATAGGTATAGATTACGGCAGAAAACGGGTCGGCGTCGCTGTCAGCGACCCGCTCGGGATTTTCGCGTCCGCATTGGATACAGTACATTCTGCAAAGATAATAGATTATCTTAAAAGTTATGCGGAAAAAGAAAATGTCGTACTTTTTGTCGTAGGATATCCCATGAATACCGACGGTACGCCTTCCGAGGCCGCCAGGGATGTGGACGCTTTCATAAAATCCCTGAGGAAGCACTTCCCGGAAATTCCCGTGGAGACCGAGGATGAGCGTTTCACGTCGGTTCTTGCCCACAGGGCCATGATCGATGGAGGAATGAAGCTGAAGGACAGACGGGACAAGGCTTCGGTGGACAGGATCAGCGCGGCGATCATCTTGCAGAGCTACATGGACCGCAAGGCAGGGGTACAGGCCCCTGGCCCCATACCGGAGTCCGTTCCTGAAAACCTGTCATCAGGTTCCGGAAGGCACCGGCGGCGTTAGGCCCTGTCCCGCTCCGGCGCCGGAATCCGTTCCTGCGGATTGCCGCTGCACCGGACTGAAGTTTATATTTGAAATAATGCTAAACTGTATAAGAAGAATATGAAATTACCTATATTCCTTTATGGATCCGGCGTACTGCGCGAACATGCTGCAGAAGCGGATCTGGAAAAGAAGGATGAAATCCGGCAATTGATTGCTGACATGAAAGAGACTCTGGCCTACGCTGACGGATGCGGACTTGCCGCCCCTCAGGTAGGAGTGCCGTTGAGGATTCTTATCGTTGACGGACGGGAGCTTGTGGAGACATATCCTTATCTGAAGGATTTCCAGCGCGTCATGATAAATCCGGTGGTGACGCATGAGAGCGAGAGCCAGTGCGAGTATTCCGAAGGGTGTCTGAGCGTGCCCGGGATATATGCTGAAGTAAAGCGTCCTGACAGGATAACCGTGGAGTATCTGGATGAGGATTTCCGGAAAGTGACCGAGGAGTTCGACAAGTTTGCCTGCCGTATGGTGCAGCATGAGCTTGACCATCTGGACGGAAGGATGTTCGTGGACAGGGTGGCCCCGATCAGGAGGAAGATGATCGCGCGCAAGCTTGCCAGCATTTCGCACGGCAAGGTGTCTGCGAGGTACAAGACAAAGATAGACTGACTTTCAAATAATAGAGGATATGGGAGCTTTTCACGCGTATGACATAAGGGGAATCTACAATGTGGATTTCGACAAGACGACAGCCTATAAGGTCGGTTATTTCATCCCCGGGCTTCTCGGAGCCGGCAAGGTGCTCGTGGGCAGGGACTGCAGAGTGTCTTCCCCGGAGATACACGAGGCTCTCGTGTCGGGGCTGACCGATGCTGGGGCGGATGTCTGTGACCTCGGTCTGAGCACCACTCCTATGGTGTATTTCGGCACGGCACGCTATGGTTTCAAGGCTTCCGTACAGATTACGGCTTCGCATAACCCTGCCGTTTACAACGGTATGAAGGTCTCTATGGAGAATGCCCTTCCGGTAGGTCTTGACAACGGTCTCGGACAGATCAAGGCCTGGATAGACGAAGGCCGTCCCTGTGAGCCGGTTCCGGAAAAAGGTACAGTCAGCAAGATGGACATCCGCAAGGAGTACCTGGAGTTCCTCATGGGGTATAAGGAGGAGTACAGCGGTCTTAAAATAGCTTTCGACTTGTCAAACGGTATGGCGACGCTGTTCGCAAAGGATATTTTCGGGGATGCCCCGTCATATATTTTCGATACTATGGACGGGAATTTCCCGAACCACGAGCCGAATCCTCTGATTCCGGCCAATGTAGAGGCATTGAAGTCTCTTGTCAGGAAGACCGGGGCGGACATCGGAGTCATCTACGACGGGGATGCCGACAGGGTGATGTTCGTCGATGAGAAGGGGAACTTCATTTCCCCGGATCTGATGATTGCCGTACTCGGGCATTATTTCCTTGAAGGCAGGGGAGAGAGAGGCATAGTGCTGCAGGACATAAGAAGTTCCAAGGCCGTCGGGGAATACCTCGAGCCGATGGGTGCGGAGATGGCTACGTGGAAGGTAGGCAGGGCTTTTGCCGCGAGAAAACTCAGGGAGATTGACGGAGTTTTCGGGGGCGAACTGGCCGGACACTACTATTTCCGTGACTTCTTCTATTCGGACAGCGGGTTGCTTGCGTCAATTCTGATCCTTGATGTCGTGGCTGCAATGAAAAGGAAAGGCATACCGGTAAGCGGCCTTATATCCCGTATCGCGAAATACCGTAATTCCGGAGAGATAAATTTCAAGGTCGGGGACAAGAAAGGTGCAATGGATGCCGTCAGGGACTATTTCATGAATATGGAGAAGCCTACGGCAATGATGGATTTCGACGGTTACAGGGTCGAGTTCTCCGACTGGTGGTTCAATATCCGCCCTTCGAATACCGAGCCGTACCTTCGCTTTATCTGCGAGGCTGTCTCTGACGGTCTTCTTGCCGAAAAAGTCTCTGCTGTCCGTAATCTTCTTTCGGAAAAATTCGGGGCGGTACAGGAAGTATAGCCTGACGTTATTTAGGCGCTATCTTGTAGAGCACCCCGGCAATGACCGCATAAAGGAAGTTCGGCGTCCACAACGCCCATCCGGGCGACATTACACCGGTATATACGAACATCTCGCTGAACCGCTGGAACAATATGTAGGAAAAGCTAAGCGCTATCCCAATGCCGATGTTCCAGCCTATCCCTCCCCGCCGTTTCTTCGATGACAGCGCCACCCCCATGATGGTGAGGATGAAGGCCGAGAACGGCATGGCGAACCGTTTGTGCTTTTCGATGAGCGCATCCTTGATGTTTGCGTCGCCACGCATCTTCTGTGTCTCGATGAGCTGGTTGAGCTCCTTGTAGTTCAGGGATTCGATCGTGTTCTTTTTCATGTAGAAGTCTGTCACGGTGAGATTGATCACCGTGTCAAGCTGGGCGCCGCTCCGTATCCTGTCCTCGAGGGAGTTGGTGTAGTCCCTGATGAAATACTTCTTCAGTTTCCAGCCGCTGAATGTGGTGTCCCACACGGCTGTTTCGGCCGAAAGTTTCGAGACGAGCTGGTTGTTCTCTATCTTTTCCAGGGTGAACCTGTAGGCCGTGTTGTTCCACGAACTGAAGGATTCCACATAGACGAATTCCCCGGGGGATATCTGATAGTGGATGTTGCGGTTGTTGTTGGCTGTGTTGGATTTCAGGTATTTGTTCTCGAACTGTACGAGTTCCTTGTTGGAGTTAGGGATTATGAACAGGTTGAGGCACAGCGAAAAGATGGCTATGAGGGTTGCCGAGACTATGTACGGCACCATCATCCTGTGGAAGCTGACACCGCAGGAAAGTATGGCGATGATCTCGGAGTTGGCGGCCATCTTCGATGTGAAGAATATCACCGTGATGAACACGAACAGGGCGCTGAACATGTTCATGAAATACGGGATAAAGTTGAAGTAATAGTCGAATACGATGGCTTTCAGCGGGGCTTCCTTGCTGACGAAGTCATCGATCTTCTCGCTTATGTCGAAGATGATCACGATGCCGATGATAAGTATCAGGGCAACGAAGAACGTCGAGATGAATTTCTTTATTATGTACAAGTCGAGCAGTCTCGGCTTCAGGTCCAGCTGTCTCATTTCCTAAAGTCTTGTCATGATTCTACGTACGGTCTCGTCTTTCCAATGTCTGAAGTCTCCGGCCTTGATGTGCCTGCGGGCTTCACGGACCAGATCAAGGTAGAATGCAAGGTTGTGCTCGCTTGCAATCTGCCCCGCGAATATCTCTCCGGCAACGAAAAGATGGCGGAGATATGCCTTGCTGTAGGTCCTGTCGACGAATGACGAACCTTCCGGATCAAGAGGGGAGAAATCGTCGGCCCATTTACGGTTCCTCATGTTCATTATGCCGTTCCAAGTGAACAGCATCCCGTTCCTTCCGTTCCTGGTCGGCATCACGCAGTCGAACATATCCACACCCCGGGCTATTCCCTCGAGAATATTGGCAGGGGTGCCGACTCCCATCAGGTATCTCGGCCGGTCATCGGGAAGTATGGGACAGACGACTTCAAGCATCTCGTACATCTTTTCCGTAGGCTCGCCTACGGAAAGTCCTCCTATGGCATAGCCTTCACGGTCGTAGGAAGCGGCGGATTCGGCTGCCTTTTTCCTGAGTTCCGGATATATGCAGCCCTGTACGATAGGGAAGAATGTCTGGGAGTAGCCGTACAGCGGCTCGGTCTCGTCGAAACGCTTTATGCATCGGCGCAGCCATGACTCGGTGAGTTCGAGCGATTTACGGGCATACTCGAAACTCGCGTCCCCCGGGGTACATTCGTCAAGGGCCATTATGATGTCCCCGCCGATGATTCTCTGGGTGTCTATATTGTTTTCAGGAGTGAAAGTATGCCTTGAGCCGTCGATGTGTGACGAGAAGGTGCATCCGTCCGGAGTGAGCTTCCTGATGGGGGAGAGAGAGAATACCTGGTATCCTCCGCTGTCCGTCAGTATCGGACGGTCCCATGAAATGAACTTGTGGAGTCCGCCTGCGGCTTTGAGTATGTCAAGTCCGGGCCTGAGGTAGAGATGGTAGGTGTTGCCGAGGATGATTTCGGCCTTAATGTCCTCTTTCAGGTCCCTGTGGTAGACTCCTTTTACGGAGCCGACCGTCCCCACAGGCATGAAGATAGGTGTCTCTATCTGTCCGTGGTCGGTGGTGATGATTCCGCATCTTGCGCCGGAACCGGGGTCTGTGGCTGTCTTGACAAATTTCATTTTACCTGATGTTCATCCCTGTCGGGAATTTCAAACCTACAAAGATAATAAGAAAAAGACTATCCGCAAATTCGGAATTTTGCGTGATTCTGCATTTTCCGGTTGCGTTTATTGTGTTATATTCGTCATAGGAAATAGAACAATGCGGAAAGAACTGTACATATTTTCGGAACCTGTCCGGGACAGGATGTACCGCTATGCCAGGACGCTTCTCGGAGACCGGGACGAGGCGATGGATGCAGTGCAGGATGTCGCCGGAAAGCTGTGGCGGATGGGAGCGTCTCTGGAAAAGGTGCGGAATCCGGAGGCTTTCGCGATGAGGTCGGTGCGGAATTCCTGCATAGACAGGCTGAGAAGCCGCAGGAGCGTGAGCCGGGAAGGGTTTCCGGAGATTGCCCAGACTGCGGAGGCGGAAAAATGGACAGATGTGCAGCTGGTCAGGACGGCAATCGGCAGGTTGCCGGAAAAGCAGCGGACCGTGATACATCTCAAGGATATCGAGGGGTTCGGGACAGATGAGATAGCCGGCATCCTGGGGATACGGGAAAACCAGACAAGGATGATCCTGTCCAGGGCGAGGAAGGCATTGAGGGAGATAATTGTGAAGGAGAATGCCCGCTGGACATCCTGTGGCGGGAAGATTATGGACAACGGTATAATAAAAAGATAAGGGTTATGTCAGGAACCGGAATAAACAGAACCGGAGATGCGGCGGAACGGCTCGGGGAACTGTCCGTACGGTATATGGATGGTACCCTGGACGAAGCCGGGGAAACGGAACTGAAGGAAATTCTCCTCTCGTTCCCTGAAGGCGAAGTCCCTCGTGAGTATGAGGCCTTGGCCGTGCTTTTCCGCGGTTTCGGGGCAATGGCGCAGGAAAAGATGCCGGAGCGGAGCGGATGGCGGAAGATGCTTGCCGTTTCCGTTTCTGCGGTTGCTGCGGCGGCAGCTGCTGTCGTATTGTTCTTTGCAGCAAGGCCCGTGTATGGTTATGATTCCTCGGGCCGGCCGATTACTGACAGGAAAAAGGCTATGGCCCAGACGGAGTGCTTCCAGATGTTGTCCAGACTTGAAATCTCCGTAAAGTCAGCCGAGGAACTGGCTTTTTTCCTGGATTCCTGCAACAGCGGCGAATGTGCCTCCCCGGAAAGAAACTGAACTCTAATTTATTGGAAATATGGATAATTCCTGTTTTGTCAAACTGTTATTTGTACTGGCCCTCGCCTTTGCCTTCACATGTGCGGCATCCGGCCAGGAGGATTCTCTGGCGTATCTGCGCCCGTCAGGAAGCGAGCTGCGGATAGAGGCGGCAGGGTATGGGATAACCCTCGGGAACAAGGATGCGGCTGTACAGAAGCCGGCTTCCCGGAAATCAGGCAGCCCGGCAAGGGTATCGACTTCCTTCGGTATTGCATCCCTGGATATAGGGTTCAATATCCTTGACAATCCAGCCTGCTATGGTCCCTGGGCCGGGATAGATGACTTTCTCGACTTGAGTACCGGGAAAAGCGTGCGCATAGGATGGGACCTTGCTGCCGTGAGAGTGGCGCTGGACAGGCGGGCGCGTCTGCTTTTCTCGACCGGGATACGCCTGGCCTTCGACAACTATGCCTTTTCCCGCCCTTATACCCTGACTATGGATGACAATGGCAGCCTGATGCCTTTGAAGCTCGAGCAAATTGTGAAGAAATCCAAGTTCACGGCGACGTATGCCGGTATCCCTGTAAAGCTTTCGGTCCGTCTTGCGGAGAATGTCTGCCTGAGCGGATATGTCACCGGGGAAATACTGTTGAAGTCGTATTCAAAATATAAGAAACCCAAGGTGAAAGAGGAACTGTCCGGTTTTTCCTTGTGGAAAGTCACTGCCGGCGGAAGCCTTACGTTCTACAAGGTGGGGATATTCTGCGATTGCGGCATCATTCCTCTTTTTGAAGGCGGGACCGGGTCGGATGTCCGCACCGTTACCGTGGGAATCAGGCTGGGTATCTAAAAGTCAATGTGATGAAAATGAAAAAGACGGTATGTACGATATTTCTTTTTGCTGCAGTCATGGTGTCCTGCGGACTCGCAGCAGCCCAGGACCGCGGCATCGACAGCCTGTATGAAAGATTTTCCGGTAAAAGCGGGTATACAAGCGTGACTTACGGCAGCCGGATGCTCAGGATGATGAAGGAAGGGGGATCGGAACAGCTTCAGGGACTGCTTGACAATCTGGATGTCATACGTGTCATTTCTACCTCGAAGTTTTGCCGGGAGCTGGAGACTTCGGCAAGGGATGTCGCCGAAAAGGACAGTTATGAACTTGTTTCGGAAGTCAGGGACGGGGGCTGTTACAGCGCGTTCTATTTCAAGGATGAGCCTTCCGGCAAGTCGTCTTTCATTATGATTGTCGCGGACAGCAAGTCTGCGACTGTCCTTGACATTTACGGAAGGTTCGAGATCAATGAGATTTCCAGGCTGATGGTTGTGCCGGATACGGTTCTGGGAGAGACGAGGAAGGGTAAATAAAATTTGCTTTGCTCTCGGCTTCTGCGATATTCAGCCTGGCGGCTGCATATACTGTGGCGCCTCGGCAATGAGGGTTTCACCCTCATACGTCTTTCTGCGAAAGACGGGCTGGTCTAAACCCCCTGCACCCCCTATTAGTGGGATTTCGCACCTACCCGGTGCGGTCCCTGCGGGACTTTATTTGCTTTGCTCTCGGCTTCTGCGTATATTCAGCCTGGCGGCTGCATATACTGTGGCGCCTCGGCAAAGCAAATTTATTTGCTTTGCTCTCGGCTTCTGCGTATATTCGCTTTTCCGGGAAGGGATAACACTAATGCTTTCGACAGTTAAGTTATTGATTTATGGATAAAGCGATACGTATCAGGTTGATCCTGATGAATTTTCTACAATGGGCGGTATGGGGCGCGTACCTGACCTCTATGGGCAGCTACCTTGTGTCGGTCGGACTTGCTGACAAGATCGGCCTTTTCTATGCCATGCAGGGCATTGTCTCCATCTTCATGCCTGCGATAATCGGCATAATAGCTGACAAATACGTACCGGCGCAGCGTCTCCTCGGGCTCTGCCACCTGATAGCCGGCGCAGCGATGATAGCCGCCGGATGGTACGGCATGGCTTCCGGGACAGACGTCAGATTCGGCATCCTTTTCCCGCTGTACGCACTCAGCGTGGCCTTCTATATGCCGACGATAGCCTTGTCAAATTCCGTAGCCTTCAAGGTGCTGGTCAAGAACGGTTTCGACACTGTCCGCGACTTCCCTCCGATCAGGGTCTTCGGGACCGTGGGGTTCATCTGCAGCATGCTCTGTGTCAATTTCATGACAGATGCCGACGGGGTGCAGTTCCAGCACACCTATAACCAGTTTTTCGTATCCGGCATAGCCGGCATCGCGGTCTTCCTGTATAGCTTTACCCTTCCGGAATGTCCGGTAAACAGGTCGTCCGAGTCCCGGAGTTTGGCTGATGCCCTCGGTGCCAAGGCGTTCCGTCTTTTCAGAGACAGAGGGATGGCAACATTCTTCATATTCTCGATGCTGCTCGGAGTGGCCCTCCAGATTACAAACGGTTTTGCCAATCCGTTCATCTCTCATTTTACCGAGGTGCCGGAATATGCCGACACGTGGGGCGCACGCAATGCAAACGCGCTTATTTCCATATCCCAGATGTCCGAGACCCTCGGCATCCTCCTGATCCCGGTCGCGATGAAGATATTCGGCATCAAGAGGGTAATGCTTATCGCCATGATAGCGTGGGTCTTCCGCTTCGGCCTTTTCGGGGTCGGGAATCCGGGGCCTGGCGTATGGATGTTCATCCTGTCGATGATAGTCTACGGAGTGGCTTTCGATTTCTTCAATATTTCCGGTGCCCTCTATGTCGAGCAGCGCAGCTCGGATGACATCAAGTCCAGCGCCCAGGGCCTTTTCATGCTGATGACCAACGGTATCGGCGCTACGGTCGGCACGCTTTCCGCCCAGGCCGTGGTGAACCATTTCGTCTACAATGCAGCCGAGCCCGACTGGAGCGCTGCATGGTATATTTTTGCAGGATATGCCCTTGTCGTTGCAATCCTCTTCGCGATATTCTTCCGTGATCCGGGAAAAGGGCCTTACCGGAAGATAACCGTATAAGGGAAGTCTGCCGGGGAGTTCCCCTCATGTGAAGGCATACTTGTCGTCGCTTTGATGGTGGCTCTGGTGACAAGGTATGACATGACTGAAATGTTCAGCAAGGAAGATTTCACCATAGTCAAGAATCCTGGAATGGAAAACATGAAGATCATCACGAAGGAAGGTGACGTGAGACGGGGTGCCCAGAAACCGGTTTCTGGACACCCCGTCTCACGTTACTGCAGACCGGTCGTGTTATATTTCGGCAGGTCCTATATAGGGACTGTCGTTTAATTCCGTCATCATGAGTCAATCGGCAGACTGTCCCTGTAATTTTTCCGATCGAACTCATCTTTTTATATTTTCGGCTCCGTTTCGGAG
>CALVDQ010000016.1 GCA_944326325.1 uncultured Bacteroidales bacterium | reverse complement strand
GTGATATTCCAGAGAAATTTTGTACCTTAGCCATGCAGATTAATTTTTGCGATACCTCCAAATTTGGCTTTTCCAGGACAATTGGAGGTATTCTTTTTATCTTTAGCTAAGATACAAATTTTATATTACATTGGCAATCAATTTTTTATAAAGTTTTTATTCTTTTTACGACAGTCCCTACTATATGGACGAGGGACGGAGAACCTCCGTATCCGAATATCTCGAAGCCAGCCCGACCGTCGAGACCGGCGCAAAGCATCCCCTGGACATAATCCGTCCTACCCAGCTAAGCGAAAGCTATCCGAACGACTGGCTGTACAGCCAGATTGACCAGCTGTGGGGATATTCCCCGTCTTCCGGGAAAGTCACGATGAAGACGATATATGACCCGTGCCCGTACGGATACAGGGTTCCTGATGACGAATTGGAAGTGCTTTTCTCCGTCTGCCGTGCAGCAATGCCGGGAGCAAGATATCATGAAACTGTAAACGACGGTGACGGAATGGGGATAACTGTCACAATGGGGAATGCATACAACTTCTTCCCATACACGGGATGGCGGGGTCACGACCGGGGCCGTACGGACAAGACTCACGTATGGTTCTATGTCGGAGATCTTGCCGACTACCAGGACGCGCGTGTGAACAAGAATCAGGACGACCAGGAATACTACGACCACCGGGGCAGGTCAATGCTGATACAGAACTCCCTGTTCAACGGAGGAAGCTTCACCATCCAGGATGCCGGCACATACAATCAGCAGCTTACAACGGACTACGCCAACCGTACCTCTGCCGCACCTGTGCGCTGCATCCGATATGATGCGGAACCGTGACAGGGTGGGCCTGGCCGGTCAGAATCAGAATTTTGTCTTCATTATTTCGGAATAGATGACAAGTTTCTTCTTGTCGATGACAAGTCTGCTTCCGGAACTGTCCTGCCGCGCAGCCGGAACACGGCTTTTCCTCTCTTTCACGATATCCTTTACGGATTTGTAGCCGCCGTCAAGAAGATCGTCGGGGATGTTGTATGCAGCAACCTCCGGCTTCCACGCAGGTGCTGAGGAAGTTTCACTCCCGGACTGACGCTGCGCCTCGGCAGGCTGCAACGGCTCCGGGGAGTCTTCATCCGTAACTGCGGCCGGGCCGTTTTCCAAAGAGCGGCCTGCCGCATTCTTGAGAAGCCTGGTCACAAGCGATGAAGCAAGTGAAAGCACCACAATCAGAATAGCCAGAATTGTTCCCGTATCCATATCACCGAATCATTGATTTGCAGTAAAACCTGTCTCTCGCAAGCTGGGCTTTCAGCTGCGTAAAGGACGAGAATCTTGTCTCATCCCTGATTTTCCTGAGGAAAGTCACTTCGATGTCAAGACCGTATATGTCCTCGTCAAAATCGAAGATATTGGTCTCTATCGTGCGGGAATTCCCTTCCCTGACAGTAGGGCGGTTGCCGATATTGCACATCCCGTAGAATTTCCTCCCGAGGGTCTTCACCTTTACGAAATACACCCCGTTGGCTGGTATCAGCTTAAGGGGTTCGTAAAGTTCCATGTTCGCGGTCGGGAAACCGAGCACCCTCTTCCCTATCCTCTCGCCGGAGACAACTACCCCGAAAAGGGAATAGCAATAGCCGAGCATATCCGCCGCCCCGGAGACGTTTCCCCGGCTGATCTCCGCACGTATCTTCGTCGAACTTACATCGAGTCCGGATTCGGAGACCACTTTTTCAGTAACGACCGTCTCCAGACCGAGGCTCTCGGCAATGGCCCGCACGCCGGCAGCATCCGTGGCATCGCTTCCCATCCGGTTGTCATACCCGAGAACCACTGTCTCTGCCCCGTACCTGTCCATCAGATAGTCCTTCAGGTATTCCCTTGTCGTAAGGGCACCGAATTCCCTGGTGAAACGGATGACTTCGACCCTGTCCACACCGAGACCTTTCAGCAGGGACTCCTTTTCCGGCATGGAAGTCAGGAGCCTGAGTGACCTCGCCTCCTGCTGTAAAACATTACGGGGATGAGGCCAGAATGTCACCACCATACTCTCATCCCCTTTGCTGCGGGCAGTCTCTACAAGCCGCCCTATGACAAGACGGTGTCCGATATGGACACCGTCAAAGAATCCTGTCGCTACAACCATCTTACAAGTTCGAAGTCCTGCCTGTGAGGCAGCAGCCCGTTCCTGGCGTAGATCCTCGCCGCAACCTGATAGAGGCCGGCGATCTCCGGAGTCATGACAGCCTGGTATCTGGCCACGCCGTCGTTGCACTCCACCGGAGTGTACTCTGAGATGGAACTGATATGGAGCTTGCCTTTGTTGTCCGTAGTGGCGAACAGAAGTTCCACTCCTATATCCTCAGGCTTGAGGTCACCTATGTTGAGTACGACTTCAGACTTGAACTCCTTGCCGAGGGATACGTCCTCGTACGAGCTGTCCGGCTTGACGATGGATACAAGGCTCACGTTCTGCCACTCCCTGCGGAGGTGACGCTTCCACCCGGCAATCTCCCTCGCCTTCGCATAATCGTCGGCGAGCAGGGACTCGAACCTCTTGGACTGAGGGTCATAGTACTGGTTGATATAGTCGGTAAGCATCCTGTTCGTCGTGAAGTTGCAGGCTACCTGGGCGATTGTGTTCTTGATATACTCCAGCCAGTCGGTAGAGCGGCCCGTCGACCTGCTTATGTTGTAGAACGTAGGGGCGATGTCGTTTTCAAGTATGGTGTATATGGTAGCGGCATCGAGTTCGTCCTGATAGTTCTGGTCCTGATAGGTCCTCTCCATAGGCAGAGCCCAGCCGGCACCCGGCTTGTAGCCTTCCACCCACCATCCGTCAAGCACCGAGAAATGCATCACACCGTTCATGGCAGCTTTCTCGCCGGATGTTCCGGAAGCTTCGAGAGGTCGTGTAGGATTGTTCATCCATACGTCGACACCCTGCACGAGAAGCTTGGCGAGGGTTATGTCATAGTTCGGAACGAAGACTATCTTTCCGATGAACTGCTCCATCTTGGAGATGTCCACGATGCTCTTGATCAGATCCTGTCCGGCCTTGTCGGCAGGGTGAGCCTTACCGGCGAAGATGAACTGCACAGGTCTGGACGGATTGTTGACTATCTCGCTGAGCCTGTCCAGGTCACGGAAAAGCAGGTGCGCCCTCTTGTACGTAGCGAACCTCCTTGCAAAACCTATGGTAAGCACGTCATCCCTGAGGGTATCCTTTATGGTCACGATCTGGCGAGGAGAGTAGTGGTTCGTCATGGTAGGGTCGGAAAGCCTTTCCTTGATGTCGGCGATAAGCTTCTTCCTCAAGGTAGTACGCACGTTCCAGATATCAGCGTCAGAAACCTTGTAGATTCCCTCGAAGCAGGCCTTGTCGTAATGGTGCGTCTTGAATTCCTCCCCGAATACCCTGGCATGGATTTCCTTCCACTCCGGAGCTGTCCACGTCGGATAATGTACTCCGTTCGTGACATAGCTTACATGAAGTTCCTCCGGAAGGTAGCCCGGCCACATATTTGCGAAGATGTCACGGCTGACCTGACCGTGGAGCCAGGATACGCCGTTAACCTCCTGGGAGATGTTGGCGGCGAGGATACTCATCGAGAACTTCTCGTTCACGTCGCTGCCGTTTATCTTGCCGAGCCCCATCATGGTCTCCCAGTCGATCTTGAGCCTCTGCGGATAATGGCCTATGTATTTTCTGAGGAGGCCTTCGTCGAAAGCGTCGTGTCCGGCAGGGACAGGAGTATGGGTCGTGAACAGCGAAGACGCCCTCACGAGTTCGAGTGCCTCAGGATAGTCGAGGTTGTCGTTCTGGATATACTCGCGCAGCCTCTCCAGACCGGTGAAGGCTGCATGGCCTTCATTGCAGTGGTATACCTGGGTATCGATTCCGAGCTTTCTGAGAGCCCTGATACCGCCGACACCGAGAAGAAGCTCCTGCTTGAGCCTGTTCTCCCAGTCGCCTCCGTAGAGGTGGTGCGTCACCGACCTGTCTTCCGGCAGGTTCTCCTCATAATCGGTATCCATCAGGTAGAGTTCAGTCCTTCCGACATCCACCCTCCAGAGCCTTGCGTTGAGGTTCCTTCCAGGGAAGGCAACGCTGACCGTCATCCAGTTCCCGTCAGCATCCCTGACAGGGGTCGCCGGAATCTTCATGAAATCCTGCGCGTCGTATTTGGAGACCTGGTCCCCCTGGGAGGAAAGCATCTGGGTGAAATATCCGTACCTGTAAAGCAGACCGACAGCCACGAGGTTCACGTTCATGTCGCTGGTCTCTTTCAGGTAATCTCCTGCAAGGATACCGAGACCGCCGGAATATATCTTCAGGGAAGTATCCAGACCGTACTCCATGCAGAAATACGCTATCGAAGGATTCTTCCTCTCCGCTTTCTGGGCCATGTAGGAATTGAATTCAGTCATCACCAGGTTCAGCTCGCCCATGAATTCGGAATTCTTCTCGAGTTCCTGGAATCTTTTGTAGCTGACCTTGTCAAGCATGGCGATAGGGTTCTCCCCTGTCTCCTCCCATGCTTTCGGGTCTACCCTCCTGAAGAGGTTCTTTGCGGACTCGTTCCAGCACCACCACAGGTTTCTGGACAGAGTCTCCAGGTCCTTCAGCCCGTCCGGCAGATGCCTTGTGATCAGGACACTGTTCCACGACGGCTTGTTCACATCTATTTTCTTGTACTGCATCGGTTTATCGTTCTTGTATCTAGGGAATGCACCCTTTTCTGTTATTACTTTTTTCAGGGCTTCGGAATAAGCCTGCTTGTAGTAGATTATGTTGTTTTCCCAGAGAGCTATCTCGGAGACGTCCCTGGCGTTGTCCATATATCTCTTCCTGTCGTCCTTTGTGAGTCCGGCGATCTCCTTCACACGCTCCACGACCCCGTCCACAACTTCAGGGTAATTCGAATCGTTGCGTTCCAGGACAGTAATGCCCGGATGCTCTTTCAGGTAATGCTTCCGGACCCAAAGTCCGAAGCCGGCAAGTGTCGTGGTAAGGGTAGGGACCTTGAAAGCGAGGCTTTCGAGAGGGGTATAGCCCCACGGCTCGTAATATGAAGGGAAAAGGGCAAGGTCGAGCCCGACTATGAGATCGTAATACTTCATGTTGAAGACACCGTCGTTTCCGTTCAGGTAGGACGGGATGAAGTAGACTTTCACCTTGTCACCTATGGCATTGTTGAAGTTCAGTTCATCGAGTCTGCGGGAAATGATGTCGTACTCCTTGTTCATCAGGTAATGTGAGGTCCTCGTGACATAGCCGGACTCCTTTCCGGCGAGTTTTGCCACGAGCTCGCGGTCCGGTCCGTTGTGCCCGGACGGTATCATGATGAAGGCCTGGATGCTCTTGCCCTTGAAATCGGATCTGTTCAGCTTGTCCAGGGCATCGATGAAGACATCTATTCCCTTGTTCTTGTATTCATACCGGCCTCCTATGCCGATGAATATGGAATTTTCCGGGACTGACTCTCCCGACATGGCGGTAGCCACCTGCACAAGCTTGTCCCGTGCGGCGGACCTCACCATGGAGTAATCTTCTTCCGACGGCGTGAAACTGTTCTCGAAGCCGTTCGGGGTCACTATGTCAACCTTTCTGCCGAGGAACTGCCTGCACTCGTCGGCAGTGATCTCGCTCACGGTTGTAAAGATGTCGGCGTTCTGTGCCGAATGCTTCTCGAGGGAATGCCTCGCAATGACATTGAATTCCCTGGCCTTCTCGTCTCCATCGTACAGGTTCATGGAATCATAGAGAGGCAGGTTGTTGC
Source organism: uncultured Bacteroidales bacterium (assembly GCA_944326325.1). Classification (GTDB taxonomy): domain Bacteria; phylum Bacteroidota; class Bacteroidia; order Bacteroidales; family UBA932; genus Cryptobacteroides. The sequence continues at coordinate 47,803 of CALVDQ010000016.1, read as the reverse complement.
CTGCCACGCAGCGTCCCACCACAGTGGCATGCGTAGTGAATACCGTAGCTATAGGCAACCCTGTCTGCTTCACATACAGCAATCCGGCACCTGTCAGCCATTCATGGAACTGGGCCACCACCTTGTCGGCCCGGGAAAGATTGTACTTGTAGAAACTTTCAATAACCTTTCCGGACGCATATCCGAACAGGGCCGATTCCACATAATCCCAGTTTCCGGTCAGCGAATCTACGCCGAAATGAAGCCAGTATTCCGTAAGGATTTCCGACTTTTTGGTAAGAAACTGCTTAAAATCCACGAGAATAGCCACCGGAGACCCTGGAATGTTCCATTTTCCGATCCTGATTCTCAGGCCTTCAGACTCGGCCTGCGCCTTCCAGTCCCGGTAAAGCCCCGGATCTTCAATGAAGTCCGGGTTGCTTTCCGTATTCATCCATACGTCGGGACCGATCAGAATATGGTGCCTCTTTAATTCCGTTTTAAGGTAGAGGGCCTTGGTGGCTATCACCGTATATATACCCCCTACCTTATTGCAGACCTCCCAGCTTACCTCGAAAAGATAGTCCGGTCTGATCAATTCGTTATCCATCTAATTCTATTTCTTTGTTTTAACCGTTTTCCTCACAGACGGTTTCTTGGCCGCAGTTTCAGGCTCGGTTTTCGCGGACTTCTTCGCAACTGTCTTTTTCACAGTCTTTTTAGCAGTCCCCGTCTTCTCTGCCTTGGCCGGCACCGCCTTCTTTTCGGCTGCAAATTTAGCATCAGAAACGGAAATTGCATCATCTACCCGCAAAATAAAATCGCTGAGAACATTCATATAATTTATAAATGCCTCATACGGAGTATCATAAGGGTTGAAATATTTATGTACCGCTCCGTCCGAGAAGAACTTCGTACACATATAATAGAAGTGGTCGCTCTCCTGGAGATGTCCGAAGTCTGACCACAGCTGGTCGTTCTCGTCTATGAGAGCGATCTTTTCCGCCACACTGTAAAGCTTATGGAACGCATCGCTCTGGAGCTCGTTCCCGAGCCATGCGGTGACATCCCTTTCCTCGTCTGCCCAGGATATAGGATCCGGAACATCGAGCGGAGCCACAGCCTTGTGCTTCTTTGCGGCCTGCTCCGGAGTGACGAACTCGAAACTGCCGTCCTTGATCACCACTTCAGGGAAATATCTCATGAACTCGAATATGCCGCTCTGGGCCTTCTGGTGCTCGCCGAAAGTCTCGTAGTCCATGAAAAGGTTCACTATCTCGTCATTCTGGGCGGCTGCCTTTATCCATCCGAGGAACTTGTCCCCCGTAAGCGGCCAGTCCTGCCAGCCCTTGTCAGAGAACCTGAAGGCAATGTCATCGCTCAGCGTATAGTTCCTGAGCAGGAGCTTCAGCTTCGGGGCGAGGGCTCCGGAATAGACATAGTTCGGGCTCTTCCATCCCAGCACATGCTTTGCGCCTTCCGTAAGCATTGTCTTGAATCCCATGTCATAGACCATGGATCCGATCTCATCGGAATATACGAGCTCCGTATTCCTGAAGGACTTCGGAGTCACCCCGAAATAATGCTCTATCGTGGCCTTATGCTTCATCACCTGATGCATGAACTCGGCCGGAGATGCCAGGGATGCCAGAGAATGATAGTATGTCTCGGCGAGGAATTCCACACAGCCGGTCTCGGCAAGCCTGCGGAAGCTGTCTATGACCTCCGGAGCGTACCTGTCAAACTGCTCGATGACGGACCCGGATATGGAGAAAGCCACCTTGAACTGCCCCTTATAATTCTTTATGAGCTCCAGAAGAAGTTCGTTGGCAGGCAGATAACACCTCTGGGCGACCCTCCTGAGGATTGTCCTGTTGGCAAAATCATCATAATAGTGCGAATCCTTTCCGATATCGAAGAATCTGTATAATCTCAATCTGTTTGGCTGGTGGACCTGGAAATACAGGCAGATACTTTTTTTCATTTCCGTAAATATTTAAGCTTAGACTATTTGTTAATTACTGACTCGTAAACTTTCTTGATCTTGTAGGCGGCATTGTTCCATTTGAGCGCATCCACCTCGTCACGTCCGCACCTTGACGCCATATCCGCCATGGCAGGATAGTTCAGCAGACCGTACATTGCGTCAGCCATGGCATCCACATCCCAGAAGTCCACCTTGATGGCGTATTTCAGGACTTCAGCCACACCGGACTGCTTCGATATGATGGACGGCACGTTGGTCTGCATCGCTTCAAGAGGAGAGATGCCGAAAGGTTCCGATACCGACGGCATGACATAGACGTCCGACAGGGCGAACATCTTCTGTACATCCGCGCCGCGGAGGAAACCTGTAAAATGGAACCTGTCCGAGATGCCGAGCCTTGCGACGTGGCGGATACATCTGTTCAGCATATCGCCGCTTCCGGCCATCACGAACCTGACATGGTTGCACCTCTTCAGGACCTTTGCCGCAGCTTCGATGAAATATTCCGGCCCCTTCTGGAAAGTGATACGCCCGAGGAAGGTCACCACCTTGTCCTTGACTCCCCTTTCCACATGCAGGTTCTCCCTGCCGCTGAAATCCACGGCGTTGTGCACCGCAACCACCTTGTCAGGGGAGATGCCGTACTTGTTTATCACGATATTCCTTGTAAGCTCGCTCACGGCTATCACCTTGTCGGCTGCCTCCATCCCTTTCCTCTCGAGATCATAGACCCTCGTGTCAATCTTGTCGTCGCTGCTCCTGTCGAATGACGTAGCATGGACGTGTACCACAAGCGGCTTGCCTGTCAGCTGTTTCGCCGCTATGCCTGCAAGATAGGTCAGCCAGTCATGGGCGTGGATGACATCGAATTCGTCAGCATGCTGCAACGCAATGGTCGCGCCGACCATGGCGTAACGCGCCACCTCCTCCATGAGGTTGTCTCCGTACTTGCCTGAAAACTTGTATTTCTGTCCGTACTGTACCCTGAAGCTCTTGATCTGCCTCTTTCTCTCTTCCTCGACCATCCTCGTGAAGTCCTGAGGGTCCACATACGGCACCATGTTGGTGCCTATGTGCACGAACCTCACCTTCCCGAGAAATTCGTCCACGGAAGTGGATACGGTATCTACAGGGACATCGCTCGCATTGATTATCTTCACGGCGCTCTGGTCCTCGTCTCCCGAAGCCGAAGGCATTACGAAAAGCACGTCGACACCGTTGGCGGCAAGACCCTTTGTCATGCCGTAGCAAGCTGTCCCGAGTCCTCCTGCGATATGAGGAGGGAATTCCCATCCGAACATTAGAACTTTCATCGCTATTCCTCCTTCCTGTTTTTGTTCATCAGATAATCGACCCTAAGCAAGGCTGCCGTACTGCAGGCCGATGCAATGGCTCCGTGGGCCTCGTGAGGAGGGTCTCCGTCGTAGAGCTCCGAAAATGCCCCCACACCGTGCTTGTTGATATCTGCGTAGAATCCTTCCGTCAGATACTCTGCCTTCTTGTAGAAGTTAGGGCCCATCATCTTGAAGCAGATGCTGACATACGGGTCAAGAAGGTTAGGGAAGGCGCATCCCTGGTGGTACGCGAGGTCGCGGTCTGTCTGGGACCCCTCGTACACGCCCCTGTACATCACGTTTCTCGGAGAAAGCGTCCTGATGCCGCGGCGGGTCACGAGCTCGTTGTTCACGGTCATCACCACCTCTGACTTAACCAGATCCTCCACAGGGGAATAGTCAAGGCAGATGGCGTAAAGCTGGTTGGGCCGGACATCCATGTTCTGCCCGTAATTGTCAACATAGTCGGCAAGATACCCTGCCTCCGGATTCCAGAACGTCTTCTGGAAATTCTCCTCGATAAGGGCTTTCACCGGAGCCCAGCGGCTGATGAACTCGTTCCGCTTTGCACCGTACTTCTTCTCCATATCCAGAGCGAAGCATACGGCGTTGTACCACATGGCGTTCGTCTCCACCTGGTATCCGGCCCTCTCGGTGACAGGGCGGCCGTTCACATACGCGTTCATCCAGGAAAGGGCCACACCGTCCATCTGCGCCCAGAGAAGTCCGTTAGGATGCATGGCGACTTCATGCCTCTTGCCAGGGGCATAGCTTTCGATAATGCCTTTCAGGGTCTTTCCGTACTTCTTCCAGACCCTCTTGGCAGCGCCGTCCTCGCCCTTCTCGTCTTCAAGGTAATGTATGTACTGCTGGATGGTGTCAGTCAGCAGAAGCGGAGCCTCCACCTGCGTTGTCCTGCGGAAAAGCCTGTCCTGCTCGTCGGAAATGAGGTTGTCGAGAATTTCCTCGAATTCAGCGCAGTTCCCGTCGGCATACAGGGTAAGGCCCGGAAGGGACATGATCGTCTCCCTGAGCAGCCCTGTCTCAAGCCATGAGAAGCCAGCGTTTATACGCTTATGGCCGTTTCTCGCGCATTTGAGCATATCGGCGTTCCTGACGAGAAGGTCGTGGTAGTTGCCGATATGTCCCAGACGTCTCATTGCATCGGTGAATTTGCGTTTGAGCGCCTTAGGCGAGTCTTCCTCCACGGAGGCGGAGAAGACTATGCTGTCCCCCGGCTTCAACGTGGCAGTGAAGAATCCCGGCACGAAAAGGTCCTCCCTGCAGCTGAACCCGCGGCGCATCTCATCTGAATAGGTGATGCCGTTGTACCAGTAAGGAAGAGACTTGAACTGTGCCTTTGAACTCAGCTGGAGATTCAGGTCGGGAAAATCATTGTAAAGCCTGAAAGATACCCCGTTGTCTATCTCCCGGTACTCTGTCCTGGCCTCCGGGTTCTGGCTCGTAAGGCTGTGTACGCTTCTGAACGCAAGGAACGGCTTCAGCATCAGGGTAGCCTTCTCCGGAGCGGCGACAAGATGGTACTTTATAAGTACCTGGTCAGAGTCGGGAGCCATAAGGATAGTCTTGCTGAAAACGATTTCGCCGACCTTGTACGTAATTTCAGGCGCCGGGTCGGCATCGAAGTCAACAATATACTTATGACCTCTCGGTTCGTAGACATCACCGTAGCAGTGGATGCCGAGATTGAATTGCTTTCCTCCGATGACAAGACTTTCGTCCAGGGCGGAGAGCAGGATGAAATTCCCACCTCCCAGCTTGTCGACAGGAACAGCAAGAAGTCCATGGTAACGCCTTGTATTGCAAGTCACTATCGAAGTGTTGCAATAGGCTCCCGTCTTATTCGCCACAATGATCTCCCTCTTGAGCGAATACTCCAGGTTTACCAGTTCCGACTTGTTGAATTTCAAAAAAGCCATAATTTAACATATTATAGGTTAATAATTTTCAGTCAATCTATTTTTTTCAGGACTAACGCACATCGGCTCGGCAGATAGAGATACAGCGTATGATCGTATTTGCGGCTTCCGTTAGGGGACTTTCCGGGCATGGAAATATGCTCTTCACCCTTCCTTATCCTTGAAAATCCACCGTACTCGGCCTCATCGCTGTCCAATATGGCTCCGTACTTTCCCGACGGGGCGGAAAACCCATAGTCTGAAAAAGATAGACAAGGATTGAAATTGAACGCAAAGATACAATTTATTCTTTTGAATACTAATATTTTTTTCTCTTCATCCTGCACGAGCAGCTCCGGTGCGCCGCTGAATATATTCTCGGACCGTCCGAGTCTTATCATGGCATTGTCGAACTTCAGGAGAGACTTGTACCGGAGATAGTCCGGCTCCGCAAGCGACCACTGCCTGCGGGCGTACTTGTAGGACCAGCCGTTCCCTTCCCGAGGGAAATCTATCCACTCCGGATGGCCGAATTCGTTCCCCATGAAATTGAGATAACCGTCACCGGCAGTAGCCATCGTCACGAGGCGGATCATCTTGTGCAGGGCGATCCCCCTGTCTATGATATCCGACCGGGATTCCGTATTCATCGAGAAATACATTTCCTTGTCCATCAGCCTGAATATGATGGTCTTGTCGCCGACCATCGCCTGGTCGTGGCATTCCGCATAGCTTATTGTCTTTTCATCGGCGCGCTTGTTGGTGAGCTGCCACCACATTTCCCCCATGCTCCACTTTTCGTCCGGCAGTTCCTTTATCCACTTGATCCAGTGGTCGGCCACACCCATGCTCATGCGGAAGTCGAAACCGATGCCTCCCGCCTCGAAAGGCGCGGCAAGGCCTGCCATTCCGCTGACATCCTCGGCGATGGTAAAGGCATCAGGATCCAGTTCATGCACAAGCATATTGGCAAGGGCGAGATATGTCACCGCGGACTCGTCCACGCCTCCGTTGAAATAATTGTCATATCCGACGAAATCCTTCCCGAGCCCGTGGTCCCAGTAGAGCATGCTTGTCACTCCGTCGAAACGGAAACCGTCTATATGATATTCCTCCATCCAGTATTTGCAGTTGGACAGCAGGAAATGGATGGTCTCGTGCCTGCCGTAGTCAAAGCATCTCGAACCCCACGCCGGATGGCGGCCCCTCGGTCCGGAGTAGAAGTACATGTCGTCCTTGCCGTCGAAGTTGCCGAGGCCTTCCAGTTCGTTGTCCACAGAGTGTGAATGCACTATGTCCATCACCACGGCTATACCGGCCCCGTGAGCCTCGTCCACAAGGGCCTTGAACTCCTCGGGAGTGCCGAAACGGGAACTGAGGGCGTAGAAATTTGAGACCTGGTAGCCGAAGGACCCGTAATACGGATGTTCCTGCAGGGCCATTATCTGTATGGTATCATATCCGTCCTCGATTATCTTCGGCAGTACATTCTCCCGGAATTCGGAGAATGTAGACACCTTCGGGTCTTCCGAACTCATGCCGATATGGCACTCGTAGATGAAGGGGTGCTCCCTTTTTCCCGGCTTGCCATGCTTCCATACGTAAGGCTTCTCGGGACTCCAGACCTGCGCCACGAACATCTTGGTGTCGGGATCCTGGACAGCTCTCGTAGTATATGCCGGAAGACGCTCTCCGCCTCCGCCGGGCCACTCCACATAGAGTTTGTAACAGGTCCTGTCTGATATGAACATGGAACCGACACGTATTTCCCAGTTTCCGTTCCCCACAGGCCTGAGTGCGTACGCCTCTGTCCTTTTCCAGTTGTTGAACTCCCCTATCAGATATATCTTCGTGGCGTTCGGCGCCCATTCCCTGAATATCCAGTCACCTTCCGCCGTCCTGTGCATACCGTAATACAGGTGGTTGTTCAGCCCTTTGGAAAGCGAGCCGTCTGTCTCGATGTCAGCCCTGGCCTCGAGAATCCTCCTGTGTCTCGCATCCACAGCCTCCCTGTACGGGGCCAGCCACGGATCTGTCTCATAGATCATCGGGACCTTTTCAGTCTGTCTTTCACTGCTCTTGTCCATCTTTCGGATTTTTATATGGTTTCTATGGAATCTGCCTTCTCCCTTGCGGAGCGCAGGTATTTCCGGCATCCGGTTATCAGTTCGTCCGCACGCCGCACATACTTGTCTATGTCATCTATCCCTGTCGACGGGTCCTCGACCTTGGCAGCAATCTTTTCCAGCTCGCCGACAGCTTCCGAATAGTTGAAATCCTTCTTTTTTCCTGGCATAACCTATCTGTTGACATTTATTTTCTCCACTTCACATTCAAGGGTGCCGTCGGCGAACATAAGGGAAATCCTGTCCCCCTCCTTCCTTCCGGCCGCCCTCTTGAACGGGACTCCCGACCGGTCCAGAGCCAGCACATAGCCCCTCTGCAGGATATTCCTCGGGTCAGCCGACCTTATCCTTGTCTCAAGCGTCTGGAGCCGGCTTTCCATGACATGTATCTTGCTGACGAAGGCGAGCTTGAGCCTCGAGGCAAAAGACAGCAGCCGCGCATCCTCGTCCTCATAACACCCGATAAGTTCCGCAGCCACGGCCGTAGGTGTCTTGAAATAACGGCAGGCCACCATGTCGCACACATGATAATCCTGGTCGTGGCCCACAGCCGTAAACACGGGCACCGGGAACCTCGCTATGGCGGCGGCAAGGGAATAGTCATCATAACACGCAAGATCCAGCTTCGCCCCTCCGCCCCTCATCACCAGCACGAGATCATACTGCACCCCTGACGATGCGATGCTTTCCAGGGCACAGACAATGGAAGACGGAGCCTCGCTGCCTTGCATGACTGCAGGGAAAAGTTCAGGACGGAACACGAAACCGTATTCATTGTCAAGAAGATGTCTGGTAAAATCCCTGTATCCGGCCGCATCGCTTGCCGAAATCACGGCAAGCCTGTACGGAAGGACCGGAGGAGCAAGCTCCTTCTGCAGGTCCATAAGGCCCTCCTGCTCCAGTCTCTCCACCGTCTGTCTTCTGAGCAGCTCCTTCTCGCCTATGGTAAACTCCGGATCGATGTCGTCTATCACCAGGGTGAGGCCGTAGAGCTGGCTGAAATTCACGGACACCTGTATCAGCACGTTCATGCCTTCCGACAGGTCCGAGCCTGTGACAGATCTGAAAAATGGAGCCAGAAACCTGTATTTCGAACTCCATATCACCGCCTGCGCCTTGGCTATTATCCCGTTTTCAGAGCTCTGCGAGAGCTCCATGTAGCAATGTCCCGACGGGCGGGCCTTCATTGCACTGACCTCCGCCTTCAGCCACACCTTCCCCGGGAAGACACTCTCCACACCGGCTTTCAGCCGGCTCTGAAGCTCGTAAAGATCAATGTAGGTTCCGGTCATAACTATTGTGGTATATCTTTACAAAAATAACATTTTTTACGTAATCGGCCTCGTTTTCCTGTCACTTTTTCACGGTTCCCGGCAATTGGCGTCGGTTTTGAAATCCCAGAGCAGGACTTTTCAGTAATTTTCGCAAATTGATGAAATATTTTTCTCTTTTTAGTGACCGGAACAATAAATTTTTGTTATATTAGACGGATAAATGTTATCTTTGCGCCGTTTTAAAACGGCCCTCCGGGCCCGACGAAAGGTAACCGACCAGAAATGAAGATAACAGAAGCATTATTCGCCGGCAGCAGCACCAGGATTTCAGAAAAGCCGAAACAGGCCTTTCCGGAATTCGCTTTCATCGGAAGATCCAACGTAGGCAAGTCTTCCCTTATAAATATGCTCTGCGGAAACAGGAAACTGGCCCAGACTTCTTCCAAACCCGGAAAGACCCAACTCGTGAACCATTTCCTCATCAACCGCAAATGGTATCTTGTCGACCTGCCTGGATACGGATATGCGAAGATGTCGAAAACGGGACAGCAGAAACTGGCACAGATAATCAGGAACTACATCAACCTGTCCCCGGACCTCGTCACCCTCTTCGTACTCATAGACTCGAGGCATGACATAGGGAAAATCGACATGGACTTCCTGATGGAACTCGGGGAGGGCGGGATACCGTTCTCCATAATATTCACCAAGGGAGACAAGACAGGGAACAACGTCCGGGCCCTGCAGATAGAGAAAAACAAGAAACAGATACTTGAATTCTGGGAGGAGCTCCCGCCCGTATTCGAAAGCTCGGCCGTGACCGGTATGGGCCGCGAAGAAATACTCGGTTATATAGAATCTGTTCTTAACCAGCTAAACAACAACTAAATACCATATTCGAGATGCACAACGAACATAAAATGAAATTATTTGCGTGCAGGAGTTCCAAGCCCCTTGCGGAAAGAATTGCAAAGGCTCTGAACATAGAGCTGGGACAGTCCGATGTCCTGACCTTCAGCGACGGGGAATTCCAGCCGTCATTCAACGAAAGCGTCAGAGGCGCTACCGTCTTCATCGTGCAATCGACCTTTCCTCCCGTTGAAAATCTTTTCGAGCTGCTTCTCATGATAGATGCGGCAAAAAGGGCTTCCGCCCACTGCGTGATCGCCGTCATGCCGTATTTCGGATGGGCGAGACAGGACAGGAAGGACAAGCCACGCGTATCCATCGGAGCCAAGCTCGTAGCCAACATACTCCACGCAGCAGGCTGCGACCGTGTAATGACCTGCGACCTGCACGCCGACCAGATACAGGGATTTTTCGACTTCCCTGTAGACCACGTGTACGCAAGCACTATCTTCCTTCCTTACCTCAGGGAGAAGAACATAGAGAACCTTGCCATCGCCGCACCGGACATGGGCGGTGCAAAAAGAGCCAACGCCTACGCCAGGTATCTCCAGTGCCCGGTGATCATCTGTCACAAGTCGCGTGAAAGGGCCAACGTGGTGGGTTCCATCACAGCCATCGGAGACGTGGCCGGAAAGAATGTGATCATAGTAGATGACATGATTGACACCGCGGGCACCCTTACCAAGGCCGCCAACGTCCTCAAGGAGATGGGGGCCCTGAGCGTACGCGCCTGCGCCACCCACGCCGTTTTCTCGGGCAACGCCTACGAAAGGATAGCGAATTCCGCCCTCGAGGAAGTGATAGTGACCGATACGATACCTCTGTCTCCGAACCAGGACAAGGACAAGAGCAAGATCACGGTCCTTTCCGTAGCGGATATGTTTGCCAGCATCATATATAAGGTATACAACGACGAGCCTATCAGCCCGGACTTCATCATCTGACACCGGTAATATGGAAGTTTTCATCGCAGCACTGATATTTGTCGGGCTCAGCATATTCGGGCTCTGCTTCAACATCATCTTCCGCAAGAACGGCAAATTCCCGGAAACGGAAATAAGCCGGAACAAGGAGATGCGGAAACTGGGCATCAGGTGCGCGAAAGAAGACGAGATGAAGCTCTGGGGCCGTAAAAACGGCAAGACCAACCCTTCTTGCAGCGACCTGGGATGCTCGGATTGTGCCGGATGCGACATAGTTTTCAAAAAAGACAATAAATAATGACATTATGAGCCTTGTAGCCATTGTAGGAAGACCTAATGTAGGGAAATCGACGCTTTTCAACAGACTTGTCGGAATGCGCCAGGCCATTGTAGACGAGACTGCAGGCGTGACGCGGGACAGGCACTACGGGAAATGCGAGTGGTGCGGGACCGAATTTTCGGTTGTGGACACCGGAGGTTATACCTCTCATTCCGATGACGTTTTCGAAGAGGAGATACGCAAGCAGGTAGTCCTGGCTATAGAAGAGGCCGACCTGGTGCTTTTCATGACCGAAGCCGCCACCGGCATCACCGACTATGACGAAGAGATAGCCGACCTGCTCAGGCGTTCCGGGAAGCCGGTGGTTGTGGCCGTAAACAAGGTCGATACCGGAGCCAAGATGTACGACGCCTTCCAGTTCTATTCTCTTGGCCTGGGCGAAATATGGAGCATATCGGCAGCTACGGGCAGCGGTACCGGAGACCTGCTCGACGAGATTGTAAGGCAGCTCCCTGCCGACAGCAGGCCAGAAGACGACCATCCGGAACTTCCGCACATAGCGGTGGTAGGAAGACCGAACGTAGGCAAATCCTCCATGGCGAACGCATTGCTCGGTACCGAAAGGAACATTGTGACCCCGGTGGCAGGTACTACGAGGGATTCCATAGCTACGTACTACAACAAGTTCGGGCATGAATTCATGCTCGTGGACACGGCCGGCATGAGGAAAAAGTCCAAGGTTCACGAGGACCTCGAATTCTACTCGGTGATGCGCTCGATAAGGGCCATCGAGCATTCGGACATATGCATACTGATGGTGGATGCGCAGACAGGGGTCGAAACCCAGGACATGAATATCTTCAACCTGATTGTCAGGAACCAGAAAGGATGCGTTGTCGTAGTGAACAAATGGGATACTGTCGAGAAGGACAGCAATACGATGAAAAGATACAAGGAAGCCATACAGGAAAGGCTGGCCCCGTTCAACGACGTGCCGGTAATATTCACTTCCGTCCTGAAGAAGCAGAGAATCCTGGATGTCCTCGACGCTGCGGCCAAGGTCTACGACAACTATTCGAAGAAGATCCCGACCTCGAAACTGAACGAGGAAATGCTTCCGGTGATAGAGGACTACCCGCCTCCTGCATGGAAAGGTAAATACGTCAAGATAAAATATGTGACACAGCTCCCGACCAGAAGTCCGAAGTTCGCGTTCTTCTGCAACCTTCCGCAGTATGTCAAGGCTCCGTACAAACGGTACATAGAAAACAAGCTTCGCGAAAAGTTCGATTTTACGGGATGTCCCATACAGATTTTCTTCCGCCAGAAATAGACGGGAGGCAGGGTTTTCCGCAGACCGCGGGAAAGACGGAAAAAACAAGAAACGGTGGCCAGGTATTTAGGATCCCTGACCACCGCATCTTGAACTATAACCCTATTATTAACAACTAAACTAACCGATTAAAAGAATTTACAAAAGCCGTGCCAAAACTATTCAAGCCGTTCGATTTTCAGCTGCTGTATCTGGAAGGAACTGTTATTGTAATTGACGAAAATCGTCACTACGAAACGCTCTCCTCCGGCATTCAGTATGCCCAGCGCGTACTTCATATTGCATTTGCCTGCCTGGTGCGTAATGCTGAAGGCACTCGGGCTGTAGGCACTGAAAAAGGATTTCACTATCTGGCGGGCCTGGCTCCTGCTGGAATCGTTTACCTTTGATATTATCTCGACCTCAAGATTGTCCGCGAACCAGGCGGACAGTTTATCTGCATCACCTATCCTGATATATTTGGCTATTGGCGTAAACACATCGAAATCAGGGGTCTGTACACCTGAATTCAAGCCCAGACCCAAGAACAGCGCAGGAGCGAGAGCAACTATTTTCACCAGCTTGTTCATCACATGGAAAAATATCAACGGGGCATTCTTGCAAATTCCGAGCCACATAAGTATATTTGCGAGACGGTGCAACTCTGAAAACGACGATGAAAATCAGACTGATAACGACAGGAAAGACAAATGTCGCCTGGGTCAAGGCCGGTCTGGACCTCTATACGTCCAGACTCACGCACTATGCAAGTTTCTCGGTAACGGAAATACCTGATGTCCGGAACGCCTCCTCCCTGAGCCGTGAAATGCTAAAGGCCAGGGAAGGCGAAGCGATACTGAAGAATATCGGTCAGGGCGACTACATGATACTCCTCGACGAAAAAGGAAAGGAATTCTCATCCATGGAGTGGGCGTCAAGGCTCGAGGACAGGATGGCGCATTCGTCATCGGACATAGTGTTCGTCATCGGAGGGGCATACGGTTTTTCCGAAGCCGTCTACGCAAGATGCGACGAGAAGATGTCCCTTTCGAAGATGACCTTCTCGCACCAGATGGTTCGCGTGATCTTCGCCGAGCAGCTGTACCGGGCTTTCTCCATCATCAAGGGAGAACCGTATCACCACGAATAGGTACCGGAAATGAGAAACGGCCTGCTATCATATCATTTCAGCTTCAGGAAGCATGGATGGAACATATTCCTCGCCCTCGCTGTCCTGCTTTTCCTGCTTTCCCTTACCTTCAGGATAACTTCCGAAAACGCCGAAAAGGCTGCGGAACATTTCGGGAACAGGATAGAAAAGCGCCTGAAAGTCCTCGAAGGATACGCAGAAGAAGCCCTCCACGGCAAGCATGACGAATGGCCGGACTTCAAGGACCTGCCACAGGATATGGTCATATACAGGTATATATATGACACCCTGCAGTCATGGTGCAACCAGTTCCCCGTGACCAACGACAACATAGGTACAAGAATGATTGTCAAGAGGCTGTCCAACCTCAGGTCCGGACTGACCTCTCCCCTGTCCGGGATCCCGTCCGGGCCGGCATACATGAATCTCGGATCAAGGTGCTACATCATGAGCACCAAATCCGACCAGCTGGGCTGCAAGATAGTCTACGGGCTCGAAGTACAGAACCTCCTCCTTGCCAACAGGCAGAACTCGGATTCGGGCGTGAATCCGGCACTCAGGCTTCCAAAGAATTACATCGTCACATCGCTGAGCCACACCGGAGGTGTACCTGTCATGGTCAACGGAGAACCTCTGCTCAAGATAATTTCCGAGACAACCCGTGACATACCGTTCCCGATGAACGCACTGCTCAGGTGGCTGGCACTCATCTGCTTCATATTTTCCGTACTGCTGTACTTCAGCGGCCACGCTTCAGTGAAGGTCTTTCCCGCAGTACTGCTGATACTTACCGCAGCCTTTGCCGCAGCCTACAGCTGGGGACTGCAGATGCAGAGTGTCTCGGCCTTTTTCTCCCCGGGAGTATATGCCGGAGGACAGATCCTGTTCTCGTTCGGGGCACTTTTTATCATAAACTGCCTCGTATTCTGCTACCTGTTGTGCATCTACCTGTGCCGCAAGCAGTTTATAAGGAAGGCGTTCAGTACAGGCAGGATGCGGAGCAAGATAATATACGCGTCCGGCATCATCCTCACCTTCATTCTTGCCGGAATCTATGTCCACCTGACTCTTGTGAGCCTTATAATGAATTCCAGCATAACCCTGGAGCTCTACCTCTGGTTCAACCTCTCCGTCTACACGGTCATAGTGTACATCTCCTACATAGCAATCATGTTCTGCATGATGCTTCTCCTGCAGATGCTCCGCCCCGTGGTACGGGAATGGTCCGGTCTGAGATATAACGTCTTTTCAAGGAAATGGTCACTCGGTTTCGCCCTGGTCTGCGCCCTCTACCTTACCCTCACCTCCGGCATCCTCGGCTTCAGGAAAGAACAGGACAGGCTCATGGTCGTGACCAACAGGCTCGCCGTAGACAGGGACCTTTCCCTGGAGATACAGCTGCGGTCCATCGAGGACGCGGTGGCTTCCGACCCGATGGTAGCCTCGCTTTCCGAACTGGAGAGGAGCGACATGATTATCCTCAACAGGCTGAACGAGAACTACCTGTACCGGATATCCCAGGACTATTCCGTAACAGCCACTCTCTGCAGGGACAACGCCGAACGCCATTTCGGGTCCGGAGGCCGGGAAGCCCCTTGCCTCGACTACTTCGGAAGAAAATACATGTCAGGAAAACCTATCGCCCCGAACTCGAGATTCAGGTTCGTTTCGGACAATCTCGGAAACTCGACCTACATAGGCTCTTTCATCTACTATTCCCCTTCTTCTGGGGTCGTACACATGTTCCTGGAAATAGAGGCGAAGGAGCACCTCGGGGAAAACGGCTACATGAACATCCTCGGCAGGCCGTCCAGGCCGGACATGGTGAAGCTGCCGCCTTTCTATTCCTACGCGAAGTTCCTTTCGGGCAAGCTCGTGAGCTACAAGGGCAACTACCCTTATCCGGCCAGGCTGAACCAGGCAGCCGTAGAAGATATCGACAGCGGTGCGGGACATTTCAGGGCGAACAAGTACATCCATTTCGTAAACAGGATCTCCGACAGCGAAGTGATAATCACCTCCCGGCCGACAAGAGGGTGGCTGGTGTACATCATCAATTTCTCGTATCTGATGATATTCACGTACGGAGGACTGTATGTCATATCCTACCTGCGCCGCAGGAAAAGGAACACTACGGCGTTCAAGAACTACTACCGGGCCAGGATAAACTCGGTGCTTTCCCTTTCCCTGCTGCTGACACTCATAGTGATGACCTCGGCAAGCGTGGCCTTTGTCTACAAGAGGAACTCGACGAATATGTACAACCTGATGTCCGACAAGATCAACACTATCCAGGGACTGATGGAGGCAAGGGCGAAATTCGCCAATGACTGGCATGACATGAACTCACAGGACATCGTGGCGGCGATGGAGGACATAAGCAACACGACGAAATCCGACATCACGCTCTACACCCCGGGAGGCAAGGTGTTCCGCTCCACCACCCCGGAAGTGTTCGAGAAAATGTTGCTCGGGACGAGAATGAACCAGGACGCCTACCGGAGCATCAGGTATGGCAACCAGAGGTTCTTCATCAGCAGGGAAAAGATCGCGGACTATACCTATTATTCCCTGTATGCCCCTCTTTTCAACGGAGAAGGTTCGCTGGTAGCGATCCTCAACTCTCCGTACACCGACCAGAACTATGTGTTCAGACACGATGCCTTCTTCTACAGCGCAATCATCATCAACATCTTCATAATACTCCTGCTCGGCACCATTGTCCTCAGTACAACGGTAGTGAACGCGATATTCAAGCCGATTGTGGAGATCGGAGAAAAGATGGCGGCAACGGACATACATTCCCTCGAGCACATCCGTTACGACAGGGACGACGAGATCTCTACCCTGGTCAATGCCTACAACCGCATGGTGACAGACCTTTCGGAAAGTACCAGAAAACTCGCCCAGGCGGAAAGGGACAAGGCATGGAGCGAAATGGCCCGGCAGGTGGCACATGAAATCAAGAACCCGCTCACTCCGATAAAACTTGAAATCCAGCGGCTTATAAGGCTCAAACACAAGCAGGACCCGAACTGGGACGAGAAATTCGACAAGGTATCGGCCGTGGTCCTGGAACACATAGACATCCTCACCGAGACAGCCAACGAATTCTCTACCTTCGCCAAGCTGTACAGCGAGGAACCTGTACTCATCGACCTCGACGCCACCCTCAGGGACCAGCTGGTCATCTTCGACAACAAGGACAACATCAACATTTCCTACCTCGGCATGAGCGATGCGTACGTGGTAGCACCAAAGCCTCAGCTCATCCGCGTCTTCGTCAACCTGCTGACCAATGCCATACAGGCCATAGAGATACAGCAGAAAGCAAGTGAGGAAGAAGGAAAGCCCGTCAAGGCCGGAGAAATACTTATCTGTCTGAGGAACAGTACGATGGACGGATATTACGATATAGTGTTCGAAGACAATGGGCCTGGCGTAAGCGAAGAGAACCAGGACAAGCTCTTTACCCCGAACTTCACGACAAAGAGTGCCGGCACCGGTCTCGGACTTGCCATCTGCAGGAATATAGTGGAGAAGTGTAACGGAGAGATACTCTACCGCAAGTCATACAACCTCTATGGGGCCTGCTTCACTGTAAGGCTGCCAAAGAAGAGAGACTGACCGGGATCAATACACGTAATCCTTCACGTCACTTGCCGTGATGCTGTCACCTGAAAGTATCAGCAGGCGTTCCACCACATTGCGCAGCTCCCTTATATTACCGGACCAGGACTTGTCCACCAGCAGTTTCATGGCATCCGGCTCGACAGGCCTGCGCTGCATACCGGTTTCATCGCAGATCTGGTCAATGAAATAATCGACCAGGAGAGGGATGTCCGACTTCCTTTCATCGAGGGACGGCACATTTATGACTATGACGCTGAGCCTGTGGTAGAGGTCTTCCCTGAAGTTGCCCTTGGCGATCTCCTCCCTGAGGTTCTTGTTGGTAGCTGCAAGGACCCTCACATCCACCACGATATCCTTGTCGCTTCCGACCCTGGACAGCTTCTTCTCCTGCAGCACCCTCAGCACCTTCGCCTGCGCGGCAAGGCTCATGTCCCCTATCTCGTCAAGGAAAAGGGTGCCTCCGTCAGCCTGTTCGAACTTGCCCTTATGCTGCTTTATGGCAGACGTGAACGCTCCCTTTTCATGGCCGAAAAGTTCGCTTTCAATAAGTTCGGAAGGAATGGCGGCACAGTTGACCTCGATATACGGCATGGAAGACCTTGCGCTCTTCTGGTGAAGGCTCCTTGCCACGAGCTCCTTGCCGGTCCCGTTTGCACCGATGATAAGGACTCTTGCATCGGTAGGAGCCACCTTGTCTATAATGGAACGGACATGCTGAATCGGCTCGGACTCCCCTATCATCTGCTGCCCGTAGACCTTCTTCTTGAGGGTCTTGTTCTCCGCAGCAAGGTTCCTGTTCTTCTCGACCAGGGAGACCTTCTCGGTGGCATTCTTTATTGTAACGAATATCTTGTTAAGGTCCAGAGGCTTCTGTATGAAGTCAAAGGCGCCTTTCTTGATACATTCTACCGCCGTATCGATGTCACCGTGTCCGGAGATCATGATGACGGCAGAGTCAACCCCTGCCTCACCGAGTTTCCCGAGCACTTCGATGCCGTCCATATTTGGCATCTTGATATCGCAGAAAATGACACTGTATTTCTCTCGTTCGGCCATTTCGCAACCCTGCACTCCGTCTTCGGCGACATCTACCTCATAGCCCTCGTCCATGAGTATTTCCTTCAGCGAATTTCTTATCGACCTTTCGTCGTCTATTATCAAAATTTTCATGGTATCAATTTTTTCAAGTGCGTCAGCACCGGATTACAAATATCGGACTTTTTTGAATTTTTTTTGTAATTTTGCCGGTGAAACGTGTACAAATGCTTATACCTGACATCATCATAGCCATAGACGGATATTCATCCACGGGAAAGAGCTCTTTCGCGAAACTTATCGCCAAAGAGTTCGGTTTTCTGTACCTCGATTCAGGGGCCCTTTACCGGGGGGTCACCCTCTATGCCATGGAGAACGGGCTCATTGACGGGGACAACAAAGTGGATGAGGACAGGCTGCGCCGTGGCCTGCCCGGGCTTGACCTCCATTTCGGAAATTCAGGGGAAGGCTGTATGACGTATATGGGCGGCAGATGCATAGAAAAGGAAATCCGTTCCCTGGATGTCTCGAGAAAAGTTAGTCCGGTTTCCGCCATACCGGCCGTGAGGGAGTATGTGGACCGCAAGCTGCGGGAGCTCGGAAAAGGGAAGAAGGTGGTGATAGACGGCAGGGACATAGGCTCCACGGTGTTTCCGGATGCCGAACTCAAGATCTTCATGACGGCAGACCCGGAAGTCCGGGCGGAACGCAGGATGAAGGAAATGCGGCAGAAGGGAGAGAAGGTAGAGTTCAGGGATGTGCTCGAGAATGTGAAGGAGCGGGACTACATAGACTCGCACCGGAAAGTCTCCCCTCTGACAAAGGCAGAAGACGCGATTGTGCTTGACAATTCGGAAATGACCCTTGAAGACCAGATGGTCTGGATAAAGGAGCTCATCGCCGGAAAATTCAGTGCTAAAAGGTAGACTGCGATGAAACTCAGTGTTGACATTGATGCCAATTCAGGATTCTGCGCCGGTGTGACAAGGGCCATCCGGAAGGCGGAGGAGCAGCTTGACGGACCGGAGGGCAAGCTTTTCTCGCTCGGTGCCATAGTACATAACGATGCTGAACTGTCCAGACTGGAAGCCAAGGGGCTCGTGACTATCGACAAGGATGACCTCGACGAGATGCAGGATGCAAGCGGCGAGACACTGCTGATAAGGGCTCACGGAGAGCCGCCATCCACATACGCAAAGGCTTCACAACTGCATTTCAGGATAATCGACTGCACCTGTCCGGTGGTACTGAAACTCCAGGAGAGTATCAGGGAAGCATATACGGAAATAAAGGACGGGAGCGTGGACGGTCAGATAATAATTTTCGGAAAGATAGGCCATGCCGAAGTGCTCGGGCTGGTAGGCCAGGCGGACGGCAACGCAATCGTAGTAGAGAATCTCAGGATGCTGGAAGAGGCTGTAGCGGCCGGGAAGGTCGACCTGAAAAAGCATATCGAGATCTTCTCACAGACCACCAAGAACCCTGCAGAGTACGCCTCCATCTGTTCGAGGCTTCAGGAAATGATGGCCAAGGAAAACGAGCTTCCCATGCAGAGGTTCTCCGGAAGAGGGCTTCTCACCGTACACAATACGATATGTTCGCAGGTGGCGACACGTCACGCCCGGCTGTCGAAATTCGCCATAGACCATGACATCCTGATTTTCGTCTCCGGCAAGGCGAGCTCCAACGGGAAAGTGCTTTGCGACCGCTGCAAATCGCTGAACATACGCACCTACCACATCGAGACCCCTGAGGAGATAAGGAAAGAATGGTTCCGGGAAGATGACAAGGTAGGGGTATGCGGTGCTGCATCTACCCCGAAATGGCTGCTCGAGGACATCGCGAACAAAATCCTGGCATTCAATTCCGATGAGCGATAACCGCCTTCCGTGACGACGGGACGGTCCTTCTGCCATAAAATTTGGCGAAAACGTTCCATTTTTATATTTTTGCAGCCGCAAATCCCGAATAATCATTCTTTAAAAGTAAATATATGGCAACAACAGCTGATTTCAAAAACGGTCTTTACATCAACTATAACGGAAAGCCATGCTCTATCGTATGGTTCCAGCACGTAAAGCCTGGCAAGGGTCCGGCTTTCGTAAAGACGAAGCTCCGCAATCTCGAGAACGGACGTATACTCGAAAACACTTTCACTGCAGGGGCGAAGATCGACACGATCAATGTGGAAAGGCGTCCTTACCAGTTCCTTTACAAGGATGAGGACGGTTTCAACTTCATGCATGAAGAGACTTTCGAACAGATACATCTCGGCGAAGACCTTGTGGACAATGCCGACCTCATGAAAGAAGGTCAGCATGTGGAGATGATGTTCCTTGCCGATGAGGAAAGGTGCCTCACCTGCGAGCTTCCTACATACGTGGAACTGGAAGTGACATACACAGAGCCGGCGGTAAAGGGTGATACAGCTTCGACCAGTGCGATGAAAGAGGCTACCCTTGAGACCGGGGCAAAGATCATGGTGCCGCTGTTCATCAATCAGGGAGAGAAGATTCGCGTCAATACTACTGACAGGTCTTACGGGGAAAGGGTAAAATAGTGGTGTCGTAACATCAGGATGATACTTGGCTGATTGCGGAGTATGGTTTTCCTGCGGTCCTCCCCACCTCGGGTGGGTCCCCTCCCTTTTCGGGAGCCAAAGCCGCAGGAAAACCATACTCCGCAATCAACATCTGCACGGATATAATACCGGGGAAAAAGGCCATACGGCGGAACAACCGATACGGAAAAGGTCCGTCTGCCAAGCAGAAGATAAAAGAAAGGCCGTACGGCGGCCGGTATCAGAGGACGGCGGCAGAACGCTTCAACACGAAAGTCGAACCCAGATACTTCGTACGCACCTCCTCATCCGCGGCAAGTTCCTCAGGAGTACCGCTCTGCAGGATATTTCCCTCGTAAAGAAGATATGCGCGGTCTATAATGGCCAGGGTCTCCCCGACATTGTGGTCGGTGATGATGACTCCGATATTCTTGTATTTCAGACGGGCTATGATATGCTGGATATCCTCGACTGCAATAGGGTCGACTCCGGCGAACGGCTCGTCCAGAAGGATGAACTTGGGATCTATGGCAAGAGCCCGGGCAATCTCGCAGCGGCGACGTTCGCCTCCGGAAAGCTGGATACCGAGACTCTTGCGCACCTTGTGGAGATTGAACTCATCTATAAGGGACTCCAGACGCTCCTTTCTCTCCGCCTTGGTAAAGGAAGACATCTCCATAACGGAAAGGATGTTGTTCTCGACCGTCATGCGTCTGAACACTGAAGCTTCCTGGGCAAGATAGCCCACACCCTTCTGGGCACGCTTGTACATCGGAAGCCCCGTAATGTCCTCATCATCGAGATATATTTTTCCTGCATTCGGGACAATAAGGCCGGTGATCATATAGAAGCTGGTGGTCTTGCCTGCCCCGTTCGGGCCAAGGAAACCGACGATTTCGCCCTGCTCGACCTCCATCGAGACTCCTTTGACGACTGTCCTTACACCGTATTTCTTTACAAGATTCTCGCAACGAAGTTTCATAATATCGATTTTAACATCCCGGTTGTGACGGATTCTTTTGTTCCACTTGCAATCATTTGACATCGAGACCGAAATCGGATACGAGGCTACGCACCTCATCGTTCCTGGACATCAGGTCCCGGGCCTTTTCGCTCGGCATATATACAGTCTGCGGCCTGTCTTCTTCCGGAGCTATGTCCACCATGAGGCGGATACCCGGTATGCCGCATATCTGCTTGAATTTTCCTTCCAGCTCATGCAGGAGCTTGCTTTCCACCCAGTCCTTCTGTGCCGCATTAAGGACATTGAATACAAGATAACGTGTGCCGTCGCGCTCGGTCATCGAAAGCCTGGACGCACTCAAAGTATTGCTCAGCCTCGGTTTTGAAGCATACATGGCTACTAGTTCAGGCCATTTCGCCAGGATTTCCTCATCCGACATATCCCCTGGCCCGGAAGCCTTGTCCTCCTGTACATCCGGAACAGATTCCTGCTGCTTGTCCATGAAGGTGTTCAGGGAAAAAGCCGAGGAAGCACTGGCGGCCCTTGGTTTTCTCCGGCCCGTCGTCTTGCGTTCCTGTCCAGATGTTTCCGCATCTGTCCGGGCATCAGGTGAAGAAGAAGCAGCCGGTCCGGCCTGTACTGACGGTTCCGGCGGCGTGGAAGACTTCGGCTGTGCTGCCTGCTCCGGCTGTACGGCAGGTCCTGACGGCGCCGTATGTTCCGACGGTGCTGAAGACACGGGCTGTCCCTGCAGACGCGTGACCAAAGTACTGAGCCTCATCAGGGTGAGCTCTATAAGGAATCTCGGGTTTATGCTTGCGCGGTAAGAGGACTCGCACTGCACCGTGATATTCATCGCCTCGTACAGGAACTGGAGCGGACACCTTCCCGCCTGTTCACTGTAGCGTTTTTTCAATGATTCCGGAAGTTCCAGCAGGGCCTCGAGTCCGGACGTCCTGCTTACAAGAAGGTCACGGAAATGTGAACTCAGGGCGGAGACGAAATGCAAGGCGTTGAACCCTTTCGACAGGATTTCGTCAAACTTCAGAAAGGCAGTCCTGTAGTCTCCTGCAAGGAAAGCGTCCGTCAGGGCAAACGAATACTCATAGTCAAGCACATTGAGATTCTTGATAACCTCCGCATACCTGACAGTCCTGCCACAGAACGCCACTGTCTGGTCGAATATGGTCAGGGCATCCCTCATAGCCCCGTCAGCCTTCATGGCAATGACATGAAGGGATTCGTCATCGATATCTATCCCCTCCTTCTCCGCAATGGATTTAAGGTTGCCCACGATGCCTTCGACGGTAATCCTGTTGAAATCGTACGTCTGG
The DNA here is from genome assembly GCA_944326325.1 of uncultured Bacteroidales bacterium. Classification (GTDB taxonomy): domain Bacteria; phylum Bacteroidota; class Bacteroidia; order Bacteroidales; family UBA932; genus Cryptobacteroides. The sequence goes on along the minus strand of CALVDQ010000016.1, from coordinate 25,084 downwards.
CAACGGGAAAGGATGGTAGGCAGTATCTTGTGCTTCTCGGTGGTGGCAAGTATGAATATGGCATATCCCGGAGGTTCCTCCAGAGTCTTCAGGAAAGCATTGAAGGCAGCAGAACTGAGCATGTGTACCTCGTCAATAATGTACACGCTGTATTTTCCGGTCTGTGGAGGTATCCTTACCTGGTCGATCAGGGCCTTGATGTCGTCCACCCCGTTGTTCGATGCGGCATCGAGTTCATGTATGCAGTATGACCGTCCTTCAGCGAAAGACAGGCACGACTCGCATTTCCCGCACGGCTCCATGTCAGGTCCCGGATCGGCACAGTTTATCGTCTTGGCGAAAATTCGCGCAGTACTCGTCTTCCCGACACCTCTCGGCCCGCAGAACAGATAGGCGTGGGCCAGCTGGCCACGCTTTATGGAGTTCTTGAGCGTCCTCGCGATATTTTCCTGTCCGACAAGCGTTTCGAAGCTGTCCGGCCTGTACTTTCTTGCTGATACTATATAATCCGACATAATTTACAAAAGTAACTATTATTTTGTAAATTTGCCGTGCAAAAAAGAAAAAAGATGAAAAAGACAATATTGCTCATAGCAACTGTACTGCTGCCTGTACTCGTATCGGCGCAGGCACAGATCAATACCAAGAAAGTCAAGATCGAGGACTTCATGGAAAAGACCACGAAAGTGGTAATGACCGGCAACCTTTTCTTCGATCAGGTCTTCAAGGAGGAGATCAGCAACAGATGGAGGATATCTCCATACGAATTCTGCTCGCTGAATGAATTCGAAAAGCTGAAGACTGACGAAAACTACTATTTCCTGATGGTTGTAAAAGGCCAGTTCAGGAAAGAATCGGAGCCGGGAATATCCATGCTGAGCGTTCTCAAGGGAGGTCCTGCCGCAGAAAAGGGGCTGAACAGGATGCTCGATGTCGTGGATGTGCCCATTATGTCGGCGGAAAACCCTTCCGGCAGGGAATTCGTCTTCCTCCCGGCCCTGCTCGACATACTCCAGGACCATATCCTGCTTTCGATGGAGAGGGACGTAGCCGCCTATTCGGGACTCGCAAACTATACCATGAACATAGGATCGACGGAAAACATGGATATAGTTTTCGCAGAGGAGGACCTGTCCGAAGGCATTACGGAAAATGTCAGAAGGGTATATTTCAAGAACGGCATAAGCGTGACCGACGCAGACTCGGCCGACAGGATCATGATCGAGCACACTCCGAATACCCTTGTAAGTTTCACCGTACATCCGGACAAGGCCAGACCCGGATCATACTGCTACAAGATGCTGATCGACGCCGGGACTCACAAGCTGTATTATTTCAGGAAACATAAGATTACAGGCCGTTTCGGGCCAGGTTTCCTGCTCGAGGACATAAACAGGATAGCCACGAGATAACGGCAACCGGTCCGGACCACAAATTACCAGATTTCAGATGCTTTACGGAAAGACAGACTGCGGGTTGCAATATGCGGTAAGGAAATCAGGTACTGCTGCAGCCTATTGTGCATTGACCATAAGATGCGGGACAAGGGATGAAGCCGGCTTCCATTCCGGCCTGGCACATTTTACGGAACATACCGTGTTCAAGGGTACCGGAAAGAAAAGCGCATCGGTCATCAACGGTTACCTCGACCGGTTGGGAGGAGAACTCAACGCATTCACCACCAAGGAAGAAATTGTCATACACGCCACGGTATTGAAAGAAGACCTGCCTAAGGCCGCCGGCCTTCTTTTCGAACTGGCGACTTCGGCCGTATTCCCGGAGAACGAGATCAGCATAGAGAAGGGAGTCGTGGCGGACGAGATAAATTCCTACAAGGACTCGCCGTCCGAGGATATCTACGACAAGTTCGAGGAAATGCTCTTCTGCGGGCATCCCCTGTCTGCACCTATCCTTGGCACCATATCCTCGGTAAAAAAGATAGAGCGGGAAGAACTGCTGAAGTTCGTGCGGGAGAAATTCACTCCGGAAAGGATGGCATTCACGGTCGTCGCCGACATGGAGGAAAAAAAGATGGAGAAATTCGCATGGAAGATGGCGGAGAAATGGTTTCCCCAGGGGCGCATGGTCCCGGAAGGCCAGGATGAGGGAACGGCTCCGGCAGGCATCGCCGGCAGCTGCACACCGCCTGTCCGCAAGAAATTCGACAAGACCGTGAACAAGAAGAACCATCAGGTGAACTGCGTGATAGGCAATTTCGGACCTTCGCTCTACGAGGAGCGCAGGCGTATTGCCACTATCCTCATGTGCAACATACTCGGCGGACCTGCGAACAATTCCATCCTCAACTACAAGCTCAGGGAAAAGAACGGGCTTGTGTACGGTGTGGAGTGTACCTGCACGCAATATTCCGACAGCGGAATAGTTACAGTCTGCCTGGGGTGCGACAAGGAAAACCTCGGCAAATGCCTCGATATGATACATAAGGAAATACACAGGCTCCAGACCGTACCGCTGTCTCCCGGAAGACTCGCGGCCGCAAAGAAACAGTTTCTCGGACAGATGGCAATCAGTTCCGACAACGGCGAGACACAGTGTCTGGCTATGGGGAAAAGCCTCGTTTCCTACGGGACGGTGCTTTCCGACGAATGTACCAAAGCCAAGGTCGAGGCTGTCAGCGCCCTTGAAATAATGGAAGCGGCCAGAACGATATTCGATGAAAACAGCCTTTGCAGGCTGACTTTCCTTTAATCCGTCATCCTGACCCGATGGACACACTGTATAAATACATCTCAGAACATTCCACTCCGCAGACAGAAGCCCTGGAGTGGATAGAAAAGCAGACGCATATCCGGACCAACCATGCACGGATGCTCACCGGGCCTGTCCAGGGCAGGTTCCTGAAAATGCTGGCCGGAGCGCTCTCGCCGGCAAGGATCCTCGAAATCGGGACCTTTACCGGATACTCTGCCGTATGCCTTGCGATGGCTCTGCCTGAAGACGGACACCTGGACACCCTTGAAGTGAACGATGAACTGGAAGAACTCATCCTCGAAGGCTTCTCCAGAGCCGGTCTTGAAAAAAAGATAAGCCTGGTCACAGGAGATGCAAAGGAGACCCTTGCAGGACTGAGGAAGGAGATCCTGGAAGACGGGACAAGACAGAAATACGATATGGCCTATATCGATGCCGACAAGAGGGAATATCCGGAATATTACAGACTTGTGTTCGACATGATAAGGGACGGCGGATATATTCTTGCCGACAATGTCCTTTGGGACGGGAAAGTATGCCAAAGCCCCCTGCCACGGGACAGGCAGACGCAGGGAATCGCAGAATTCAATGACATGGTGGCGGCCGACCCGAGGGTAGAGTCGGTGATTCTTCCGGTACGGGACGGCCTTAACCTCATCAGGAAACTCGGGCAGGACGTATAGCACCTCCGGATCTTCCGCCGGAATCCGTCATCCGCGAGAGATGTGTGCGCCGAGGGCATTGAGCCTCAGGTCAATATCCTCGTAGCCCCGATCAATCTGCTCGATATTGCCTATGACACTGGTCCCTTTTGCCGACATTGCGGCTATCAGCAGGGCTATGCCGGCGCGTATGTCCGGTGAAAGCATATTGTTAGCTTTGAGCTGGAACTTGTGATCATGGCCTATCACCACAGCCCTGTGGGGGTCGCACAGGAGGATCTGCGCTCCCATATCTATCAGATGGTCCACAAAGAACAGGCGGCTTTCGAACATCTTCTGATGTATCAGCACGCTTCCGCGGCACTGTGTGGCAACCACAAGCATGACACTCAGCAGGTCCGGGGTCAGGCCGGGCCACGGGGCATCCGCTATCGTCATTATGGAACCGTCCAGAAATGATTCGATCACATAGCTCTCCTGCTCCGGTACAAAAATATCATCGCCACGCTGTTCAAGATCCACTCCGAGCCTGCGGAACGACTCCGGGATGATCCCGAGATTCCCGTAAGAGACGTCCCTGATGGTTATGGAACTCCTGTTCATGGCCGCCATACCGATGAAACTGCCGACCTCTATCATATCCGGAAGTATGGTATGTTCCGCTCCGCCGAGAGCCTCCACACCGGTTATTGTCAGAAGATTGGATCCGATGCCCTCGATCTTCGCCCCCATCCTGACCAGCATCTTGCTGAGCTGCTGGATGTACGGCTCACAGGCGGCATTGTAGATTACAGTCCGGCCTTCAGCCAGGACGGATGCCATAAGGATATTGGCCGTACCCGTGACAGACGCCTCGTCCAGAAGCATGTAGGAACCTTTGAGCCTCGTCCCGGCCGGGATATGGAGATAATAGGCCTTTTTCTGTTCGTCATAATGAAGCGAAGCTCCGAGGTTAAGCATACCAGAGATATGGGTATCGACCCTGCGGCGGCCGATCTTGTCACCTCCCGGTTTTGGAAAGTACGCGTGCCCCAGACGGGCAAGAAGAGGACCAGCGATCATCACAGACCCCCTCAGGGCGGCACACTTGCGGACAAATTCCGCACTTTCCACATAGGAAGTGTCCAGGTCGTCGGCCTGGAAAGAATATTTTCCCTTGTCCAGCCTCTTTACCTTGACTCCTATACCCTCGAGGAGAAGTATCAGATTCCTGACATCCAGGATTTCAGGTACATTGGAAATTACCACTTCCTCCTTTGTCAGCAATACTGCACATATCACTTCCAGCGCCTCGTTCTTGGCACCCTGCGGCCTTATGGTCCCTGAGAGCCTGTAACCGCCTTCTATAACGAATGAGCTCATGTTCCTTTAAGTTCTATGCTGTTTTGAAGCGAAAGCATGCCGGTTCAGATATGCTCCACCTCCGGGACAAGGGTTATTCCCATAATATCCTGCACGGAAGCCGTGATCTTCTTCTCAAGTGCGAGTATCTCTTCAGGCCGCGCCTTTCCGGTGGCATTCACCAGGACCAGCGGCTGCTTCAGGTACACCCCGACGTTGCCTTCGCTGTATCCTTTCCACCCGCATTGCTCGATAAGCCATGCCGCAGGTATTTTGACAAAGCCCGAACCTGCATCGAAATGCGGCACCGGATAGTCAGGGCCGTATTTCGAACGGGCGTAATTAGCTACCTTGTCATAGAAAGGCTTCGGAACGACAGGATTCTTGAAAAAACTGCCGGCATTTCCCGTCTCAGCCGGGTCAGGAAGCCTGGAACCGCGTATATCGAGGATTACGGACCTGACGATACGGGGTGTGAGCGGAGTGCCAGGAATCCCGTCCATGACTTTCTTCACCTCGGCTTCAACCTGTCCGTAATCCAGTTTCGGACCGGCTTCCGGTGAAAATTCCAGAATCACCGATGTGACAATGTATCTTCCTTTTGCAGACTGCTTGAAGACCGAGTCGCGGTATCCGTAGCGGCACTCGTCCTTCTTTATTGTCCGGATGGAGCAGGTCACGGCATCGAAACAGTGTACTTCCGACACGATGTCCTTGAACTCGGCCCCGTAAGCCCCGATATTCTGGACGGCAGCCGCTCCGGCCTCGCCCGGTATCCCGGAAAGGTTCTCGGCACCCCACAACCCGTGCACTGCACACCATTCGCAGACATCATCCCACACTGTGCCGGCTCCTGTTTCGATGCGGATTTTCCCGTCTTTTTCCGGAAGTTCCCGGATGAAACGGATATCCGAATGGAAGACAGTTCCGGGAAAATCCTTCGTGAAAAGAAGATTGCTGCCGCTTCCTATATGAAGGAACGGACGCGGCAGGTCGTACTGCCGGCCTGAGGCAAAGAACTCTACGAGTTCCTCGGCGCTCCGGTAGCCGGCAAAACAGGTGCAGGATACATCCATCCCGAATGTATTGTGCCTTTTCAGACTGTAGTGGTACCTGATTTCCATATCAACCTATTTCAGAACCGTTCGAGAGAGTCTCTTCAGGCGTTATGAAACGCATCTTGCCGTCCGGCTGACGGGCCATCAGGATCATGCCCTTGGACTCGATGCCGCGGATCTTGCGCGGAAGAAGATTGGCAAGGATGCAGATCTGCCTGCCGATCATCTGTTCCGGGGTGTAGTATTCGGCGATGCCGGAAACTATGGTGCGGGTATCGATACCTGTATCAATAGTGAGTTTCAGGAGCTTGTCGGTCTTAGGGACCCGCTCGGCCTCAAGTACTGTAGCGGTCCTTATATCCATCTTCTCGAAGTCATCGAATGTGCATACATCCTTCTGCGGGGCTGTCCGGACCGAGGCGGCAGCCGCAGAAGCCTCCCTGTCAGCCTTCTTCCGGCGGAGTTTCTCCACCTGGGCCTCGACCACGCTGTCATCTATCTTGCTGAACAGCAGGACAGCTTCGCCGAGCTGATGACCTTCGGGCAGGATGTCGGTGCGACCGAGATCGTCCCATCCGAGGACAGGCATTCCCGGCTTCCCTGTCCCGGCACCGGCGGTACCGTAAGGAAGGGTATGCAGGGCTGCAGCCTCTCCGTCCCTGAACAGGTTTTCCCCGCTGCATCCGGCTTCTCCGGCCCTGTGGTCCTGTCCGGCGACAATGTCCACGTTCAGGATATCCCTCAGTTTCCCGGCCGAGAACGGAAGGAAAGGCTCCGATACTATGGCAAGATCCGCGCATATCTGGAGAGCGACATTCAGGATTGAAGCCGTCCTGTCCATATCTGTCTTGGCCACCTTCCACGGTTCAGTGTCTGTCAGGTACTTGTTCCCTATACGGGCGATGTTCATCGCCTCCTTGAGGGCTTCGCGGAACTTGTAGCACTCTATGTTCTCCTCCACGGCCTTCTTCAGGGCAGGTATCTGCCCAAGAGTCCCGGCATCTATTGCCTCCGGTTTCGGATTGCCGGGCACCCTCCCTCCGAAATACTTGTGGGTCAGCACTACCGCCCTGTTCACGAAATTACCCAGAATAGCCACGAGCTCGCTGTTGTTGCGGGCCTGGAAATCCTTCCAGGTGAAGTCGTTATCTTTGGTCTCCGGAGCATTTGCGCAGAGCACGTACCTCAGCACGTCCTCCTGTCCGGGAAATTCCTCCAGATACTCGTTCAGCCAGACGGCCCAGTCCTTGGAAGTCGATATCTTGTCGCCCTCAAGATTCAGGAACTCGTTGGCAGGGACGTTATCCGGAAGGATATACTGGCCGTACGCCTTCAGCATGGACGGGAAGACGATGCAATGGAAGACAATATTGTCCTTGCCTATAAAATGCACCAGCTTGGTATCCTGCGACTTCCACCATTTTTCCCAACTTTCGGGCAGGAGCTCCATGGTGTTTGATATGTAGCCGATAGGGGCATCGAACCATACGTACAGGACCTTTCCTTCTGCACCGTCCACAGGGACCGGCACACCCCAGTCGAGGTCGCGGCTCACAGCGCGGGGCTGCAGGCCGGAATCCAGCCATGACTTGCACTGTCCGTAGACATTGATCTTCCACTCCTTGTGGTTTTCGAGAATCCATTCCCTGAGCCACGGTTCATACTTGTCCAGAGGCAGATACCAGTGCCTGGTCTTCTTCTTCACAAGGCTGCCTCCGCTCAACGCCGACCTCGGGTCTATAAGTTCGTCAGGGCTCAGTGTGCTCCCGCACTTCTCGCACTGGTCGCCGTATGCGCCTTCATTGCCGCATTTCGGACAGGTCCCGACAATATACCGGTCGGCAAGGAAGGTCTTCGCCTCTTCGTCATAATACTGTTCGCTTTCCTTTTCAATGAACTTGCCTTCATCGTACAGCTTTCGGAAAAATTCCGAGGCGTTCCTGTGGTGCACGTCCGATGTGGTACGGGAATAGATATCGAAGTTGATGCCGAGTCCGGCAAAGGATTTCCTGATGATGCCGTGATACCTGTCCACCACATCCTGGGGAGAGCATCCCTGTTTCCTGGCCTTTATCGTGATCGGCACCCCGTGCTCGTCCGAGCCGCAGATGAAGAGCACATCCTCTCCCCTCATCCTCAGATACCTCACATATATGTCGGCCGGAACGTACACTCCGGCAAGATGTCCGATATGCACCGGCCCGTTGGCGTACGGAAGGGCGCAGGTCACCAAGGTTCTTCTATAGTTCTTCTCCATATCAGTTTTTATTCTAAATATTAAATGTCCGGTCATACCCTGCCGAGTTTCCTGTTTATCGCAGCCCTCGCCTTGTTCATAATGTCCATCTTTCCGAGAATGCGCATCTGTTCCTGAAGGTCCGGGGCCGAAGCGAGGCTTTCCGACAGCTCCCTTGCCATCTTGTCCAGACGCCGGCTTTGATATGCGAACAGGGATTTCGGCACAAAGATAATCAATTGTGTGGCAACAGAAGTAAGCGAACTGCGATAATTCTCAACCGTCAGCAGATATTTGTCCACCAGAAGGTCCGCCGCCACAGCCGCAATGTCCGCATCCTGGCTGTTCAGAAGCCTTGTCTGCATCTGTTCCTGGGTAAGCCCCTGGTCATACATCGCGAAATAGCTGTCGTAGACTTTCCGGTAAGGGGTATTGGAAAACACCACGTTGTCCACGGCCAGGGCACCGCTGATGAACTCGGCTACCGTATCGGGCTCCCCTTCCGGGACAAAGAATTCCGAATCCTGGTCAAACTCCAGAGGAGTCCTCCCGTGCTCAAGGATGAATCCGAGCAGCTCCTTCTCACATGGGGCAAGGAACGGGTCATCCAGGCTTACCGGTTCCCTGGAAACCTCGGGCCGGGGAAAGGAATCCGTGGGCTGCACGCCGGCATCATGGCCCGTCACGGATGCCAGTTCCTCCCTGCGGCGGCGTATTTCCTCCTGCCGCTGTCCTGCTTCCAGCATTTCCATCCGGGAAGTCCTTATCCTGTCAAAAAGGATGCGGGAAGATATGTTGAACCTCTCGCTGCACGTCTCCACATATACCGAACGTTTCACCGCATCCGGAATCACGGCTACGGTATCGGCTATGTCGTTTATAAGGGCCGCCTTTTTCAGGGGGTCGTTTCCGGCCTCGGCCAGGAGTATGTCGGACTTGAAGCCTATGAAATCCTGTTCATGGGCCGACAGGAAAGCCGTAACCTCCTCCAAAGTATGCTTCCTGGAAAAGGAATCCGGGTCGTCTCCGTCCGGCAGGAGCACCACCTTGACATTCAGCCCTTCCTTCAGGACAAGATTTATCCCCCTGAGCGCTGCCTTGATACCCGCGGGATCTCCGTCATAGATTATTGTTACGTTCTCCGAATATTTCTTTATGAGCCGTATCTGTTCCACAGTAAGGGAGGTCCCGCTCGAAGCCACCACGTTACGGATCCCGAGCTGGTGCATGGAAATCACGTCCAGGTAGCCTTCCACAAGGATGCACCTGTCCTGCCTTACGATCTCGTTCCTGGCAAACCATATCCCGTACAGGGAACGGCTTTTGACGTATATCTCCGTTTCGGGGGAATTCACGTACTTGGCCACGGTCTTGTCGGACTTCAACGTCCTGCCCCCGAACGCCAGCACCCTTCCTCCCGGGGAATGGATAGGGAACATGGCCCTCTCGTGGAAACGGTCGACAAGTTTCCCGTCATCCCTCCTGTAGCACAGTCCCGTATCCACCAGGAATTCTTCCTTGTAGCCGGCAGCCCTTGCAGCTGAGGCCAGTGCCGTGCGGTCGGACGGAGCCCAACCGAGGCCGAATTTCTCTATCGTGGCATCTTCCAGGCCCCTGGTCTTGAAATAGGCATATCCGGCCTGGCCTTCCGCAGTCTTCAGGCTTTCCCTGAAGAATCCGGCCGCGAACTCGGATACGAGCAGAAGGCTCTCCCCTCTCTGCCTTTGGGCGATCTCCTCGGCAGTCTCTTCCTTCTCGACAATCTCTATATGGTATTTCCTGGCAAGATATTTCAGCGCCTCCACGTATGACAGGCTCTCATGCTCCATGACAAAGCCTACCGCCGTCCCCGATTTCCCGCAGCCGAAACATTTGAAGATGCCCTTGGCCGGGGAGACATAGAACGACGGAGTCTTTTCGTTGTGAAACGGACAGCAGGCAATGTAGTTGGCCCCCTGACGCTTCAGAGTGACAAAATCACCTACTACATCCACAATCTGCGCTGAATCCAGTATCTTTTCGACAGTGTCCCTCGGAATCATCGTCACTGGTTATCCTCACCGGCCTTCTCGAACTCGGCATCCTTCGCCCCGCTGTAGTCAATGCCGCTCTTCGTGCCGGACCCGGAGCCGCTGCCGGAAGAAGGGAACTTTATCTCATATTCATGTATCGCCTTCGCCATTTTCCAGGACGCGAAAAGTTCTGAAATCCCATATACGAGAATGGCTATGCCGGCTACGAGCGTAAGGGTGGATGCAGCCCCGAAAGGATTGACCAGCAGGAGGGCGCCGCCGGCCGTACATATCACCGGAAGCACGAATGTCCAGAACCCCAGAGGAACGAAGCGGGACGCACTCGCCATGGTGACAATCTGGAAAAGCCCGAACACCACCAGGATTATCCCGATCAGGATAATGACGAAACTCGCCACCTCATCCGGAAAGCTGAAAAGAAGGATACCGATAAGGATATCCACCACCGTATTGAATATAAGGAGACCCAGACCGCCGTTCCTGCGGTTCAGCACCCCGTACACGAGGGATACTGCCCCGGAAGCTATCATGATTGCGGCAATTACCTTGACCAGGAATATGAGTGAGGTTTCAGGCTTGAGGACCATGATGAAACCGATAAGGATCGCCACTGCAGCCCTGACCACGCCGCTGTATCTGTTCTTGAAACCGAAAGTAATCATACGACATAATTTTAGAATGTACAAGAATACAAAATTACGAATTATTTTACTAATTTCGCCCGTTCGTGATAGAGAAATTCAAATATGAAGACAGACATAGAAATCGCCAGGAACACCAAGATGAGAAAGATAACCGAGGTGGCATCCGGTATAGGCATCTGCGAAGATGACATAGAACCGTACGGACGGTACATGGCCAAGGTTCCAGTCGGACTCATTGACGGAGAAAAGGTTTCCTCCAGCAACCTCATCCTCGTGACCGCCATCACCGCCACCAAGGCGGGCATCGGCAAGACCACAGCCTCCATCGGGCTTGCCCTCGGGTTGAACAGAATAGGGAAGAAAGCCATAGTGGCTTTAAGGGAGCCGTCCCTGGGGCCTTGTTTCGGACTGAAAGGCGGGGCTGCCGGAGGCGGCTATGCACAGGTGCTGCCGATGGAGAAGATAAACCTTCATTTCACGGGCGATTTCCATGCCGTGACCTCCACGCACAACATGATCGCCGCCCTGCTTGACAACTATCTCTACCAGCACCAGGCCGAAGGGTTTGCACTTAAGGAAGTGGTATGGAAAAGGGTCCTTGACGTGAACGACAGGTCCCTGAGAAGCATAGTGACCGGACTCGGGCCGAGGACAAACGGGCTGCCTCAGGAGTCCGGGTTCGACATCACCCCCGCATCGGAAATCATGGCGATACTCTGCCTTGCAAAAGACCTGGATGATGTAAAGAGACGGATAGGCAACATCACTTTGGGATACACCTTTGATGACAAGCCCTTCACGGTAAATGACATGGGCGTGGCAGGGGCGATGGCTGCGCTGATGGCGGACGCCATCAAGCCGAATCTCGTGCAGACCACGGAGGGGTCGGCAGCCATCGTCCACGGAGGGCCGTTCGCCAACATAGCCCACGGATGCAATTCCATAATCGCCACACGGGAGGCCATGACATTCGGGGACTACGTCATCACCGAAGCCGGATTCGGGGCCGACCTCGGGGCCGAAAAGTTCTTCAACATAAAATGCAGGAAAAGCGGCCTGTGTCCGAAGCTCACCATGCTTGTCGCGACACTCCAGGGACTGAAGATGCACGGGGACGTACCTCTCGACAGGATAAAGGAGCCGGACGCGGAAGGCGTAAGGAAAGGTTTTGCAAATCTCGACAGACACATCCGCAACCTTAAAGGTTTCGGCCAGACAGTCCTTGTCTGCTTCAACAGGTTCGCCTCCGATACCGAAGAAGAGATCAGCATGGTGGAGGAACACTGTCGTGAAGCAGGCGTATATTTCGCCGTCAACGATGCCTATGCCCACGGGGGAGAAGGTGCGGCCGCCATGGCTGAAAAAGTTGTGGAAATCATAGAGAAAGACCCGTCCGGACCGCTGAAGTTCACATATTCGGACGAAACCGGGACAACCGGGAAGATCACCGCCGTTGCAAAAGGAATCTACGGTGCAGGCTCCGTATCGTTCAGTTCCCAGAGCCTGAAGAAGATAGCGAGGATCGAAGCTCTCGGCTTGTCGCACTATCCTGTCTGCATTGCCAAGACGCAGTATTCCTTCTCCCAAGACCCGAAAAGATACGGGGCCCCGGAAGGTTTCGATTTCGAGATAAAGGACATAGTCATAAACACCGGTGCGGAAATGATAGTGGCGATAGCCGGAGACATCATCAGGATGCCGGGATTGCCCAAGTCGCCGCAGGCCCTCAGGATAGACGTGAAGGACGGACAGATAGAAGGACTGAGCTAAAAGGAAGCGGCACATGGGAAGACTCTACGACAACCACAACCACAGCCAGTTCTCCTTCGACGGGAAGAATGCCTCCGTCGAAGCCTCCGCACGTGCAGGCAAGGCTGCCGGCCTGTCCGGAATGTGCTTCACGGACCACTGCGATTTCTATGTACCTGCCATGAAAGCCAGTTTCGAGCATTGCATACCGGAACAGTTCGACATAGCCGCACAGCAGGCGGAGATCGACAGGGTACGGGAGGACTCGGATGGATTCATGATCTTCAAGGGCGTGGAGATCGGACTCGAAGTCAGGTCCAGGGAAAACATAAGGAAACTTCTGGCGGAGCATGAATTCGACCAGGTGATAGCTTCCCTGCACTATCTCGACGACACCGATCCTTTCTGGGGAGGATACTATAAAGGGAAAGACTGGAAGTCAGCCTACGGACATTACCTTGAGACAGCCCTGGAAGAAATGGTCTGGCTCGGGGATTTCGACATTTTCGGACATTTCGACTACGTGGCACGGTATGCGCCCTATCCGGAGTGCAGCATATTCTACAAGGATTTCCCTGACATCTTCGACGGAATCCTGAAATATCTCGCAGAAAACGGCAAGGCTTTGGAAATAAATACGAAGACCTACCAGGACTACAAAGGCCGCACGCCTGTCCTGGACAAGGACATACTCCTGCGGTTCAAGGAAATGGGAGGCGAAGCCATAAGTCTGGGCTCCGACTCCCACAATCCCGAACGGGTGGGTGAGAATTTCCCGTATTACGAAGATTTCATCAAGTCCTGCGGATTCGCATACACAGCCCATTTCCAGGCCCGGAAGCCGGTTATGGAGAAGATCTGACAGGGTTTTTTATTCTATATAACGGACGTAGTCCGGCTTGCGCGGCTTGGGCGCCGGGGTCTCGGCGGCATAGCCGATGATGCAGTTTCCTATGCCCTCGTAGTTGCCCTCGATTCCCCACTCCTTCAGCAGGGCCTTGCCTTCCTCGCTTTCAAACACTTCCTTGGCGCGGTGTATCCAGCAGCTTCCGAGCCCCACAGCATGGGCTGCATTCAGAAGGTTGCCCATCACGAGAGAACCGTCATAAAGATATGTCGGACAATCCTTGTCCGCAAGGACAACCAGCACTACCGGGGCTCCGTAGAACGGGTCGGAATCCGATCCCATCACAGCCGCATTCATCCGTGAGATCCTGTCACGCACGGACTTGTCGGTCACGGCAACGATTATCGGGGACTGCCTTCCCATCCCCGTCGGGGCGTATGTTCCGGCTTCCGTGATCTTCCGTATAAGCTCCTTTGGAGGCACGCTGTCCGTATAGGACCGTATGGCCCGGCGTGTCTTCAGATTTTCAAGTGTCTCATTCTGTACCATTTCCGTACTTTCCTGGGTGCCGGAGCAGGAAACAAGCATTCCTGCCGCCAGAGCAAGTGATAAAACAAGATATTTCATATATGGATCAATTTGCAACCTCACACAGGAACTTCAGGCGCACCAGCCTCACCTCAAACTCATCATAGTCCTGTCCGAGTTCGGCCATGGCCTCCTCCAGGGAATCCGATTCAGCCTCCTCCCTGAAGTAATCATAAATCTCGTCGACAACATCGTCATCGACAGTCTGGCTTATATAATAGTCAAGGTCCAGTTTTGTGCCTGACGCGACTATCGTCTCGATCTCCGACAGGAGCTCGTCCATCTCGAGACTCTTGGCTCCTGCGATATCCTCGAGAGAGAGTTTGCGGTCGATTCCCTGTATGATGAAAAGCTTGTTGGCCGACGAAGAATTGCCTATCGACTTCACCACGAAATCGTCAGGTCTCTCGATATCGTTTTCCTTGACATACCTGTCGATCAGGGAAACGAACTCCCGGCCGTATTTCCTGGCCTTGCCTTCACCGACACCCTGGCAGTTCTTCAGTTCCTCCAGGGTGACAGGGTAGGTTATGGACATATCCTCGAGAGCCGGGTCCCCGAACAGGATCCACGGCTGGAGATGCAGCTTCTTTGAAAGATCTGCACGGAGGTCCTTGAGCATGGCCAGGAGGACCTGGTCCCCTCCTCCGCCGCCGGTCCTTGCACCCGCTGCCGGAGCATCGTCATCGTCATCTTCCCCTTCCACGAAGTGACGCTCTTCCGTAAGCATTATCTGATAAGGATGCGCGTCGAATTCCCGACCCTGATCCGTGACATATATCAGACCGTAGGCCTCTATGTCCTTCTCGAGCAGATGGCGGACTATCCCCTGGTGGATGACATCACACCAGAAACGGAAAGTGTGGTCTTTCCCGGCTCCGAAGAACTCCAGCCTGTCATGTTCGTAGGACTTTATCAAGGCGTTGGACTCCCCTGCAAGGATATTCGCGAGATGCTCGGCCTTGAAATGTTCCGGCATGGACTCTATCAGTTCTATAATCAGGCACATCTCCTCCTGTCCGTCAAACTGTTTCCTGGGATGGAGGCAATTGTCGCAGGCTCCGCAGTTGTCCTGGGTATAGTCCTCGCCGAAATAGTTCATCAGCAGCTTCCTGCGGCACTGGTTGGACTCGGCGTATGCCACGGTCTCCAGAAGCAGCTGCTTGCCAATCTCCTGTTCGGCCACAGGCTTGCCCTGCATGAACTTCTCAAGCTTCACTATATCCTTGTAGCTGTAGAATGCTATGCATTTCCCTTCGCCTCCGTCCCTTCCGGCCCGGCCGGTCTCCTGATAATACCCCTCCATGCTCTTCGGGATGTCGTAGTGTATGACGAAGCGGACGTCAGGCTTGTCAATGCCCATACCGAAAGCGATAGTGGCCACGATGACGTCTATCTCTTCCATCAGGAACCTGTCCTGGTTTTCAGCCCTTGTCCTGGCGTCCAGGCCGGCATGGTAAGGAAGAGCCTTGATACCGTTGATATTGAGTAGCTCCGCAAGTTCCTCGACTTTTTTCCTGCTCAGACAGTATATGATACCGGACTTCCCCGGATTCTGCTTTATGAACCTGATTATGTCCCTTTTGGGATCGGACTTGTCCCTGACCTCATAATAGAGGTTGGGCCGGTTGAAGGAGGACTTGAACACCTTTGCGTCCTGGATCCCTAGATTTTTCTGTATGTCACTCTGTACCTTGGGGGTAGCCGTCGCTGTAAGGGCGATGACCGGAGCCTCTCCTATCTCCTCGATTATATTCCTTATACGCCTGTATTCCGGACGGAAGTCATGCCCCCACTCGGAGATGCAATGCGCCTCGTCAACGGCATAGAATGAAATTTCAATTTCCTTAAGGATCTCGATGTTCTCCGGTTTTGTCAATGACTCAGGAGCGACATAGAGGAGCTTGGTGACGCCGGAAAGGAGATCCTCCCTGACTTCGTTTATCTGGGCTTTCGACAAGGAAGAATTCAGGAAATGCGCTATGCCGTCGTTTCCGGATACAAACCCGCGGATAGCATCCACCTGATTCTTCATCAGGGCGATGAGAGGTGAAATCACTATCGCCGTACCCTCCATGACGAGGGCAGGAAGCTGGTAACAGAGCGACTTGCCCCCGCCCGTAGGCATAAGGACGAATGCGTTGTTCCCGGACACGAGATGTGCTATGATCTTTTCCTGGTCTCCCTTGAATGAATCGAAGCCGAAAAATTCCTTCAGCTTCGAATGCAATGTTTTTGAGTCGATAGCCATATAGCAGAATTTAACCCTATAAAGTTATCATTTTTTTTATGACCTCAAATATTTTTTGGAAAATATTTCCGGGGCCGTCCTGATTTCCCGGCCGTGGGATCAGGGGATCCTGTCCCGGAAAAGTCAGCCTTTCCTGGACCTGTACTGTTTCGGGGAAAGACCTGTATGGCGCTTGAAAAAACGTGTTAGATACGACTGGTCCGCAAAATTCAGCTGTTCGGCTATGGCAGTGACCGTCATGTCCGGGTCGTTGAGCAGTACTTCCACTTCCGCCACCAGCTGCTCCTCGATCAGTTTCTTGGGAGAACGGCCCTCGAGGCAGCGGGACGTGGCCCTGTGGAGATAGCGGGGAGAGACACAGAGCTTTTCCGCATAGAAAGAGGCTGAATGCTCTGCCTTCCCGTACTCCCGGACAAGCTGCAGGAACTGCTGGCAGAGCAGCTGCTGCCTGGAAAAGCGCGGATGGACCTCGAGTTTCTCCGGGACAGTGTTGAAAAGCCACAGAAGAAGCCCCTGGAGGAAATTGTATTCCTGAAGATCCCTGAACTGCGTCTGATAGCCACCGGAGAAAAGCATCTGCGCGGTGTCCATCCAATGGCACATCTGCGTCCATGTGGCCTGGCTCCTGGCATCAGGCGTGTGGCGGTAGCACGGGTGTTCGTCAGCATAATTCATGTAAGGTGTATCTATCGGCAGGATAGCCTTCAGGAAGACGTCTTCGGGAAAGACTATCATCCTGACCCTGAAATCTTCCGTAGCCCCGAGCCTGTGCAGCAGGGTCCCGTTCAGGAATATCAGCTCAGTCTGCGGCTCGAGATGGAAAGTTTCCGCACCGGTGGAGACCTCGCACCTTCCCGACACACAGGCCATGTATATTCCGCACCGGAAATGGCATGGGCTGCCCGCGAGGAAAGACAGGTCCGTCTCCTCGTAACGTATATGGTCCGTATCGGAAAGGAAGCTTTTCCCGTAACGTGTTCTCCGACTGTACTTTTCCATTTCGCCCGGTGTTTTTCCCGCGCCGTGTCCGGAAGACCGCGGCATTATGACGGCAAATATAGTGAATTGTCCTTTTTATGCCCGCAAAAGATATGAAAACTTGTCAAAAGATAAATTTTGTTCCGAAAATGAAATATTTTGTACTTTTTAAGAAATGGGAATAAAACCTGTTGTACGATAATTTTGCGGCCCGGAAAGTATATGTTGGGAAAAACAGTTCAGAAGGAGGGAAAAGATGAAGTTACGCAGACCGGATCCGAAAGTTTTCATGCTCATTTTCCTGGGGACGCTTAGTGCCTTCGGGCCATTTGTAATGGACATGTACCTGCCTACGCTCCCTGAGATGGCCCAGTATTTCGGGACCTCCTCGTCCATGGTGCAGCTCGGGCTCACGACCAGCATGACCGGACTTGCCGCAGGACAGCTGGTCTTCGGCCCCCTGAGCGACAGGTTCGGACGGCGCAGGCCTCTCATCCTGTCCATGGTTCTCTTCCTTTTTGCCACTGCAGGGTGCATATTCGCCAGGAACATATCCCAGTTCGTGGCGATGAGGTTCATCCAGGGTGTCGCAGGTTCCGGAGGGGTGGTCCTGTCCAGGTCCATTGCCACGGACAAGTATTCCTGTTCGGCGAAGGACCTGGCAGCGATGCTTGGGATAATCGGGGCGATCAACGGAATAGCCACTGTAGCCGCGCCTATAGCAGGCGGCCTTACTGCTGGGATCGGGGGATGGAAAGGAATATTCTGGTGCCTGATGGCACTCGGGGCCCTGCTTCTTGCCGGCAGCATCAGGATGCGTGAATCCCTTTCAGGCTCAAGAATGAAGAAAAACAGCAGGGAAGCGTTCCTCGGAGGGTTCAGAGACGTGATGAAGAACCGCCGGTTCATAATGTACATATTACAGTACGGTCTCACGATGGCTGTACTTTTTACCAATGTCGCATCGGCCCCGTTCATAATGCAGGAGCATTTCGGGATATCCCCGATCACGTTCAGCCTGATATTCGCCGTCAACGCCATAGCCATGGCCATAACCACCGCGCTGACCCCGAGATTCCGCACCATGGAGCGGGCCCTGAATGCAGGCAGCTACGGTATGCTGACGGTGTCGGCCGTCCTGTGCGTGGCGCTGATCCTCGGCTGCGGATTCTGGATATACGAAATACTGCTGTTCCTGCTTCTGTCCATGGTAGGACTGTCATTCACCGCATCCAATGCCCTTGCCATGGAAAGCGAACAGGACAATGCCGGCATAGCATCCGCCCTTCTCGGGACTGCCGGATATGCATTCGGCGGCCTGGTATCCCCTCTTGTCGGCATAGGGGACATGATGGTTTCCGCCGGGATACTGTTTCTCATATTCTCCCTGTCCGCCTGTGTCTGCGCAAGGCTCACAACTTCTTCGGCCGCGAAAGAAACCCTCGCAAAATTCTTCAACAGCACTTTTTGCATGAAAATAAAATGCAATCTGAAATAAATTTACGATATTTGCAGAATGTAGTCCCGACAAGGGACAGACACCGGACAGTTTGAGAACAAAATTCAAAATAACAAATAGATGAAAACACTTAAAATCCTTTCAGCAGCAGCCCTCGTTGCAGCAATGACGGCCAGCTGCACGAGCACACCGAAAAGCATCACTGTAGAAAAAGACGGGGAGACCAAGACCATATCGCTTCCTGATGCAGCCCTCACCGACTCTGTAAGCTATCTGATCGGCATCAACTTCGGATACTTCATCAAGGCAAACAACTTCGGCGAGGATCTCGACTATGCCAAGATCAAGAAAGGCATGATGGACTTCATCAATGCCGAAGGACAGATGAACTCGCCAGAATTCAACGACCAGTTCGAAATAAGCCCGGACCAGATGAACCAGCTGTTCAACAAGTTCATCACCGCAAGGCATGAATTCGAGGCCGAGAGCAACAAGGCCGCCGGAGAGGCGTTCCTCAAGGAAAATGCCCAGAAAGACGGCATCATCACTACCGAGAGCGGGCTTCAGTACCAGATTGTCGAAGCCGGAAACGATGTAAAGCCGGGCGACAAGGACACGGTATTCGTACATTATACCGGTACACTTATCGACGGGACAGAGTTTGACGCCTCTGATCCGGAAAAGGATCCTGTCCGCATGCAGATGAACCGTGTAATCAAAGGGTGGACCGAAGGTCTGCAGTTCATCGGTGAAGGCGGCAAGATCAAACTCTTCATTCCTGCTGACCTCGGATACGGCGAGCGCGGGACCGGAGCCATCAAGCCGAACTCTACCCTTATCTTCGATGTAGAGCTTGTCAAGGTCGGCAAGGTAGCTGAAGAGGAAGAAAAAACTGAAAAATAAGCTGCATTTACTATGGCATTGGAAATAGAAGGCAAAATCATCAGGAAACTCGGTGTCCAGAGCGGGACTTCCGCAAGAGGCGAATGGTCAAAGCAGGAGTTCATTGTAGAATACCAGGAAGGCAACTATCCGTCACAGGTATGTCTCAGCGTCTGGGGACCGGACAAGGTCAAGGATCTTGAGAAATATCAGATCGGCGACAAGGTGAAGGTCTCCTTCAACATCAGCAGCCGTGAATACAACAACAGATGGTACACGGACCTGCGGGCTTGGAAGATCGAGACCGAAGCCCCGGCTCCTGAGAACTACACTACCGGATTCGCTCCGACAGGAGCGGCTGAAGGCGCCGGGAACGGCTATTCAGCCAGTCCGGCAGAAGCTGCAAGCACAGGGCACGGCTTTGTAGGAGAAGGGAGCAGCGACCAGGTAGAGGACGATCTGCCGTTTTAGGGACCTGACCTTCGCTGAAAGACACATCAGGGTGAGCCAAAAAATTTTGGACCACCCTGTTTTTTTTGACTTGGCCGGGAGAGTCGCATATCCCGTCAGGAAAGATTCCAATATGCTGTATCAGGAAATATACGGATTCCTCGAAAGCAATGGTGCAGGATGCCGGGAAATTCTCTCCGGCGGGGAAAGGTTCATCCTCGCCCGGACGCACATTGCCGGAAAATGCCGCAGTATATACATCCTTCCGGCGGAAACAGACGCAGGTTCCTTCGTGGAAGCCGAAGAAAAATACCTGAAGAGGCAGGAAGCGAAGAAGATGCTGTCCGCAGGAAACGAGGATGCGGATATTATAACCGTAGCCGAAGACAGGTGGAGGAGCCGGAGCTGCATATACGGGCCCCGGCTCCTTTCTCATCTCGGCATTTTCCGTCCCGTATATGCCAGGAACTGCGAAGCAAGGAGGACGGACCGGAAGACTGCAGGGCTTTTCCTGTCGGAAAACCATAGCTACGGGATGTCCGTCTGCAGATACTGCTATGCACTGTACGAAAAAGGGAATACGATGCCATCCGGTGCAGCCACCTTCTCGAATGCAAGGAAATGGATCAAGGACGGGCAGGAGATCAGGTCCTATGAATGGGTAAGGTATGCCTCATCCCCCGGGACAAGGATTCTCGGAGGGATGGGGAAGGTTCTCGCCAGATTCATAGAGGACATCCGTCCAGACGACATCATGAGCTATGCAGACATGGAATGGTCGGACGGGAAAGTATACACGAAACTGGGATTCATCGAAGACGGAGAAAAGGCACCGGTGCTTTTCGAGATCAGCCCTGAAGACTGGAGCAGAAAAGCGGTGCGGCAAAGGCCGTCGGCACCGGAGGCCGGAAATCCGGGCAAACTGTACTTCATGAATGACGGGAGCCGGAAATACCGGCTGAAACTCACCGGATACCGAGCTACCTCAAGGCAAGATCGGCGATAGCGACAGCTGCCATGGCCTCGACCACCACAGGTGTCCTGAGGGCGAAACATACGTCGTGCCGGCCGGGAATCTCAAGCGTACCCATTTGTCCTGTCGAGAAATCGAAGGTGGACTGCGCCTTGCGTATGCTTGAAGTCGGCTTGAAGGCTACCCTGAAAACTATCGTATTACCGTTCGTGAGCCCGCCGTTGATACCGCCTGCACCGTTCTTCATGCACCGGCCCGTATCCGACACGATGGGGTCGTTATGTTCGGAGCCTTTCATTCTCGCAGCCTGAAAACCGTCTCCGAACTCTATTCCACGAACTCCGGGTATGGAAAACACCGCATGGGATACCACAGACTCCACCGAGTCGAAAAACGGTTCACCCACACCGGCAGGCACGCCTTCTACGGAACATTCCACTATCCCGCCGAGAGAGTCCCCCTCCTCGATGGCCTTGTCGAGCGCATCCCTCCACTTGTCATCGCCAGAAGGAATCCCCCCTACCTCTACAAGCCTGGCATTGATACAGATATCCCCGAGAGCCTTCTTGGCGACCACTCCGGCAGCCACGACAGGCAAAGTGAGACGGCCGGAAAAATGACCGCCCCCGCGAGGGTCGTTGAAGTTGTTCCACTTCACTCCTGCCGCGAAATCCGCATGGCCCGGGCGAGGCATAACCTTGAAGATCTCGTAATCGGAAGACCTGGTGTTGTTGTTTTTGAAAATGACCGCCAGAGGCGCTCCGGTGGTCTTGCCTCCGAAGACCCCGCTGATGATTTCCGGCCTGTCATCCTCTATCCGCGGGGTCGTTCCCCTGGATCCGCTCTTGCGGCGCTGTATATCCTCCTGAAAATCCTGCTCGGAAAGAGGCAGGCCTGCAGGGACACCGTCAATGACGGTTCCTATGAAACGTCCGTGTGACTCTCCGAAAATGGACATCCTGAATTTCTGACCGAATGTATTCATGGTATTATAGACTTAGCAGTTTATCGAACAGTCCGAAAAATGTCGGAAAAGACTTGGAGACACATCCAGGGTCATCTATGACCACGGGACCGGCAGCCCCAAGCTCCGCGACCTTGAGGGCCATCGCCATACGGTGGTCATGGCTCGAAGTGTACTCCCCACCCTTCAGCAGATTCCCGTTCAGAATACGGGAAGCCAAGGAGTGACCTTCTATTATAAGGGTATTGCCTTCAATACCGGCACTTACCCCCATCTTGTGCAGCATATCCAGGATGGCTTTTCCCCTGTCGCTTTCCTTGTGTGCGAGCCTGTCGACTCCTGAAATCCGGCTTGTACCCTGACAGAACGCTGCCAGTACGGATATTATCGGGAAAAGGTCCGGACAATTCGAGGCATCGGTCTCGAATGCCTTCAACGGAGAACGCTGGACAGTGACAGGACCGATGCTCTCCCCTGTCTGCGAAAGGCTTGCGCCGGCCTCCATGAGTATGTCCATTATGGAAAGATCAGCCTGCAGGGAAGCGGTATCCAGTCCCGTAACAGTGACTTTTCCGAACACGGCACCGGCCACGAGGAAGTTGGCAGCCGAGCTCCAGTCCCCTTCAATGGCGAAACAGGCAGCCTTGTAACGCTGGCCACCGGTGATCCTGAACGTCATCTCGGTACAGCAGGACCAGTCCCCGCCGGATTCGGCGAAAGCCTGGCCGCCGAGCATCTCGTTCCTGACCTTGACCCCGAACTTCCTCATAACATCAAGGGTAATGAACATATAAGGTATGCTCTTGGGGTTCTTTACTATGACCGTGGAGTTTCTCTCTCCGAGCGGGAGTGACATCAGAAGCCCTGAAATGAGCTGGGAACCGTCCTTTCCCGAGATTTCCGCCCTTCCACACTTCAACGGGCCCTCCACCTCGAGAGGGATCCTGCAGTCTCCGGATCCACTTTTCAAAGTGACTCCGAATGCTGACATCATCTCCACTGCACCTTTCAAGGGCCTCTCCAGCAAAGTCTTCTCACCGGTAATCGTCACAGGACCGGATGAGAGCATCGGGAGAGAAGGTATCATGAGCCGGGTAAGGAGCCCGGACTCCCCCGTGTGCAGAGTGTCGATGGACAGGCATCCCGGGGCGGCGGCAATACCCTTGATTTCAATTGACGTCCCGTCCACGGTGACATCTGCCCCGAGAGCCCTGGCAGCCGCAACGGCGGACTCATTGTCCCCGCAAGGAGAATAGCCTGTCAGACGTGACACCCCTTGGGCGAAAGCGGCCGAAATTATCGCCCTCTGCGCGAAACTCTTTGAAGATGGGATGGAAATTTCAGCATCGACAAACCGCCGGCCTGCATAAAGCGCTTCCGACATCTCTGCAGCAGTCCACTGGCCAGGCGCCGCCGTATCATCTTCCGAAAGGGCGGCATAAGTGTATGGAGCGCCCTCTGCCAGGCATTGAAGCCTCGACTCTTTTCCTGCCTCCCCCATGCAGAACGCTATCAGAGTCTCGGGCGGATATTCCCTGTAGAGAGACAAAACCCTGCCGGCATCCTCGGGAGAATGGGCGGTAGTGACGATCTTCACTATCTCCGCACCCTGTCTCCGGCATTTCTCGACCACAGCCTTCAGATCTTCGTATGAAGCGGTTCCTGCAAAATCATGATAGGACTTTATGAACGATGTGCCATATTCCATGGCACAGGCCCTTACCCCTTTGGACATATATTTGGGAGCCTCTATTTCCACATCGACATATCTTGCCCCTGCCTTTATCGCCTTACACAGGCGCTCTTCACATATGGCAGCAGCCCGGGCTTCAGTCATACCTTCTGCCATGACCTCCGAAACACGGCAGGTAGCAACCGACGGCACATCCGATTCGAAGCATGAGACTATCTCCCCGTCGCTGAGACTGCACCTGTCGAGCCGGATCTCCACCATTTCCGCATTCTCCTGTATTTCCGCGATCCTCGCTGCGGCCTTGTTCTGTATTACTGTACAAATCATATCATTCCTCCGATAACAATAGCTTTACCGCATCCCCCGCGGCAAGATCCTTCATCAGCACTTCCCCGACCCATACCGGGAGCACGAAGTGAACAGTCCCGTCTTCAGCCTTCTTGTCGCGGGACATGGCTTCGGCAAGGTCGGAAACAGGATACGGACAGGAAGCCGGAAGTCCGGCCAAACCGAAATCCCGCCTCAGCGTCTCCCCCAGTCCAGGCTCGGCGATCCCGAGTCTGGAGGACAGGTCGGCAGCCATGATCATGCCCATGGCGACAGCCTCCCCGTGCGTGATATCGTCTCCGCAGGTCCTCGCATTCTTCTCGATGGCGTGTGCAAACGTATGCCCGAGATTCAGTTTCCTTCGTTCTCCGGATTCGAACTGGTCCCTGGAGACAATGCCTGCCTTTACTGATGCGGCAGCGTGGATCATGCCGAGGAGTGTCTCCCGGTTCTCCAGAAGATAGCCCCTTCTGTCGCCGGCCGACTTAAGTGAGGCAAGGAAACGTATTGCCGCCGCATAGCTCCCGTCATCCTCTATGATGAATGACTTTACCATCTCCGCGGCTCCGGAAAGGAAATCCCTGTAAGGCAGGTGGTCCAGCACTTCAGGGCAGATGAAGGTAAACTCCGGCTGCCGTATGATACCCACCATATTCTTGTAGGAATCGAAATTCACGCCTGTCTTGCCCCCTATAGCCGCATCGACCTGGGCGAGCAAGGTAGTGGGAACATTGGCAAAACGGACGCCTCTCTTGTATATCGAAGCCGCAAAGCCGGCCATGTCGGTGGTAATCCCGCCTCCGATCGCGAGGACGAAGGCATTGCGGTCCGCTCCATGTCCGAGAAGCCATGACACTATGGACATGACCGAGTCCATGGTCTTTTTCCCTTCGGAAGCTTCAAGAAGGTATTTGCCGCAGAAGCAGAGTGTCTGGGGACATCCGCCCCGGGCCGCCTCCATGATTTCGGAAGCATACCTGTCCACATTCCTGTCAGCCACGATGTACACAGGGAGGCGCTTTCCCGGTACGGTACAGCTTTCCAGCGCAGACAGGACGTCCCTGATGCGCTGTCCGGCCGTTATCCTGCTGACGGCCGTCCCTTTGTCATAAATGAAGATGTCTTCCATCCTGGTATGTCATTTTGATCTGTGTCTGTAGCAAATATAGCGAAACTCGCCCGATTTCGGATGGATTTAGGAAGAATAATGTAAACTATTGGGCTTTCAGGGAGATAC
>CALVDQ010000015.1 GCA_944326325.1 uncultured Bacteroidales bacterium | reverse complement strand
TACTTCAAGAAATAGTAATAAGTGCTATTTACTGTAATACAGTTGATTATATCGTTATATAAAGAAAGTCCACCACTATCTTTCGCTCAGCGAGAACAGGAATTCAAGTCCGCCGCCTTTCCTGTTCAGAGCCCGTACGTCCCCCTTGTGGAAGGCGATTGCGTTACGTACTATCGACAGACCGAGGCCGGAACCGCCGTCATCCCGGGTACGGCCTTCGGAAACACGGTAGAACCGTTCGAAAATTTTTGAAAGATGCTCCTCAGGCACACCCTTGCCGGTATCGTAATACGAGAAATGGCAATATCCGTCACCCTTGGCATAGCACTCTATATGGATCTTTATCTCCTTCCCGGCATACTTCAGGCTGTTTTCCATGAGGTTTCTGAAGACCGCATAGATAAGGCTCGGATTGCCGTTCACCGACAATGCGGGATCAAGGGCATTCTCCACCAGTATCCCCATTTCCTCTATCCTCGGCCTGAGTTCGTCGGTCACCTCGTCGAAAACATTCTTCAGGTTTATCTTCTCTTTATGCAGCTGCTCGGGAGCTTCTTCGATCTTGGTGATCATCCCGATGTCCCTGATCAGGTCGGAAAGCCTCATAACCTGCACGTATGCCCTGTCAAGAAACATGTTCCGCTTTTCGGCGGAAATGTCCCTGCATACCGTAAGCGTCTCAAGATAACCGCGGATGCTGCTTACAGGCGTCCTCAGTTCATGCGCTATGTTGTTGGTCATCTGCTGCTTCATCACCCTGTTCTTCTCTACGTCCGTCACGTCGTTGACCGACACTTCGCAGCCGTTGTCAGGATAGACGAGCACCTGCAGGGCATAGACCCGCCCTCCCTTGTTGACATTGTACTGGAATACCGGGACATTCTCCACCCTCGAATCGGTATTCCTCGCAACGAATTCGGCAACCGGGCGGAAGATTTCGCTGTCCCACAGCGAATCCAGGTCCGGTGTCGGACGGTCCAGCATAAGATTCACGAACTGGACGAACTTGGCATTTGCATAGACCTTCTTCCTCTCCTGGGAGAAAATGGCGATTCCTCCTTCATAGTAATGGAGATGAAGAAGAAGCCTCTCCTTCTCCAAGGCTATTATCTGGTTGCTCTGCTCGAGCCTGTGATAACTCTCCAGCATCTGTTTTCCGATGTCGCCGAGCTCCGAATCAGGAAAGGACATGTTCTCGTAGTCAACCTTCCCCTGTTCGGCAGCCTCGGCAAAACTGTGGAGCCTCGTGACTCCCTCTCCGAACTTGTCCGAAAGGAATATAATGAAGAACAGTGCTACAAGAAACACGAGCACCACGATCAGTATGAATACGGAATCCGGCCGGAGAGCCTTCTTGACATCGTACTCGAAAGGAAGCGCCATCCGCACTACGTACCCGCCGTAAGACTTGGCATAGTAGAAGTAGTTGATCCCGACCGTATCGGATTTCCTGATGGAACCGCCGTCCTTGTCCTTTACTGCGGACTTCACCTCGGGACGGCTCCCGTGGTTGTCCATACGGCTCTCGTCCTCTACCGAATCATAGAGCACGTTCCCGTCCTTCCCGATGACAGTCACCCTGAGCTCCGGAGGAAAGAGGGCTACCGTAGAAGGATAGTCCTCGGACTGCGCTATCATGTCCGCATAGCAGGACAGACGGTCCTGGAGCATGATCTTCCTGCTGTTCCTGTCACTGCGGAACTGGAACAGGATCAGCAATATCGCGAATATCACGAAGACGGCGGCGAAATACGACAGAAGCTGCCTCTTGTAAGATCTTTTCCTGAGTTTCCTTTCCATATCACTCCTCGGCATTCATCGAATATCCGTATCCCGATCTGTTCGTCAGGTATGACTTGCACTCGCCCAGCTTGCTCCTTATCCTTGCGATATGCACATCGACAGTCCTGTCCAATACATAAGGGGCATCCTCCCAGAGCTCGTTTATCATTTCCTCCCTCGAGAATATGCGTCCCGGATGGGAGGCAAGCAGAGTCAGTATCTCCAGCTCCTTTTTCGGAAGCACCACCGCCACATCATCGACATAGACCATCTTCCTGGCCACATCTATCCTGAGACGGCCCAGGGTGATCTGCTGCTGCACCTTCTCCGGCTTCGGGGCGTTGCTCCGCTTCAGAACGGCCTTCACCCTCGCCAGAACCTCGTTTATCGAGAAAGGCTTCGCGATATAGTCGTCGCCTCCGGCGGAAAATCCGGTCAGCAGGTCGTTCTCGGCACTCCTGGCTGTCAGGAAGATGATAGGGACACTGCTGCGTCTCTCTTTCCTGAGCACCTCGGCCATCCTGAACCCCGACATCCCTTCCATCATCACATCGAGAAGTATGAGGTCCATGCCGTCACACTCCTCGAGGGCAGCCTCTGCCGAAGCTGCCGGCACCACCTCATAGCCTGCATTCTCAAGGTTGAACTGAAGTATCTCCCTTATGTCCGGCTCGTCGTCCACGACCATTATCTTTTTCTTTTCCATATCCTTTCCTGTTTTTCCACATCCTGCAGGGGAAAATTCCCGGCATCCGTTTGACCGCACAAAGGTATATTTTTTCGGCATTGCGGGATTAAACGGATATGTAAATTATTTGTTAAGAAATCTTGTAACAATATTTTAACATTTCCGCAACATATTCCCAACATAGTACATATATTTTTGCAGCGAAAACAACTGTAACCCTTAATTTTATGGACTGGATTTATCTGGGATTCGTGATATTCCTATTCATCCTCGCCGTTTCCGACCTGTGGGTAGGAGTGAGCAACGACGCCGTAAACTTCCTCAATTCCGCCATCGGAGCCAAAGTAGCCAGATTCAGGACAATCATCATCGTAGCCGCAACGGGCGTATTCCTCGGGGCGATCATGAGCAACGGCATGATGGATATAGCCAGACACGGGATTTTCCGGCCGGAGCAGTTCGCCTTCAAGGAACTGATGTATATCTTCCTTGCCGTCATGGTGACGGACATCATCCTGCTGGACGTGTTCAACTCACTCGGAATGCCGACATCCACGACGGTCTCCATGGTATTCGAACTCCTCGGAGCGACGTTTGCCCTGTCGATGATAAAAATAGCCGGCAGCGACACCGGCCTGGGATTCGCGGACTACATGAACACGGAGAAAGCCCTGTCTGTGATCATGGCAATCTTCGTATCGGTCGCGATAGCCTTTGTCTGCGGTAGCGTAATCCAGTACATAGCAAGGCTTATATTCACATTCAGTTTCAACAACAAGGGCCTCAAATGGAAGATCGGTATCTTCGGAGGCATCGCAACCACTTCCATCATCTATTTCATGCTTTTCAAAGGGGCGAAGGACCTGTCGTTCATGACTCCGGAAGTAAAGACATGGATAGCCGACAACACATGGATGCTGCTCGGATGCTGCCTCGTGTTCTTCACCATACTGATGCAGATACTTCATTTCCTCAAAGTCAATGTATTCAAGGTCATCGTGCTCATAGGCACCTTTGCGCTTGCGACCGCATTTGCAGGAAACGACCTTGTGAACTTCATCGGAGTCCCTCTTGCAGGCTTCTCTTCATACCAGGACTATATGGCGGCAGGCGGAGGCAACCCTGAAAGCCACATGATGGGTGTCCTGAACGAATCGGCATCCACGCCTCTGGTATTCCTCGTTGCGGCAGGTGTGGTGATGGTAATCGCGCTCGCCACTTCCAAGAAGGCACACAACGTGACCAAGACCGAAATCAACCTTGCAAGGCAGGATGAAGGGGATGAAATGTTCGGTTCATCGAAAGTAGCCAGAAGCATCGTACGCTGGAGCAACTCCACGGCGAACTTCATCATAGCAGCCACTCCCGACAAGGTAAAGAACTGGATTGACAAACGTTTCGACAAGAGTACGATAGAGATAGAGGACAACGCGGCATACGACGTAGTCAGGGCATCGGTCAACCTCGTGGTAGCCTCCCTGCTCATAGCCCTGGGCACCTCGCTGAAGCTTCCGCTCTCCACTACCTATGTCACATTCATGGTGGCCATGGGTACCTCGCTCGCCGACAGGGCATGGAGCAGGGAGAGTGCAGTGTTCAGGATAACCGGCGTGCTCTCCGTCATAGGAGGATGGTTCCTTACGGCAGCAATAGCCTTCATCAGCGCCTTCGTGGTGGCCCTGCTGATGTACTTCGGAGGTACGGTAGTCACCGTGATAATAGTGATCGCCGGGCTTGCGGTCCTGATCCACAGCAATATCAAATACAAGGAAAAGTCCGATACGGCCAAAGGTGACCAGGCTTTCCAGGAAATCCTGAAAATCTCGGACAGCAAGAAAGTATGGGAACCGTTCCTCAACTACGTGGCCGGGAACGACAAGACTTTCCTGGACGGTGTTTCCGGACAGTACACAGCCGTGACCAACGGGCTCATGCAAGAGAATGTCAAGGCCCTCAGAAGGTCGATGAACGACCTCAAGGCATACAAGACCACCCTGAAAAACCTGCGGAAGAAGGAGACGATATGCCTCAGGATGGCGGATTCCGAAACGGCACTGGTAAAGAGCGCATGGTTCCACACGGCGTTCAACTACATGGAGCAGATATACTACTCCCTGCGGCGCATCTGCGAACCTGCCTACGAACACGTCGACAACAATTTCAGCCCTATCCCGGAAGAATACTGCAATACCTTCATAATTGTCCGCGACGAACTCGTTGCCGCGACACAGAGGCTGGCCCAGCATTTCAAGGACAGGGACTATGAAGCCATGAGGGCGGAAGAGGAGACGCTTGCCTCCCTGCAGAAGAAGTTCTCGGACCTGAGGAAGGCTCTGATGGTGGACATCCAGGAAAAGAACGTGAACCTGACCGTAGCCTATCTCTACCTGAACCTCATCCAGGAATCGGAGCAGCTTTGCATCTCGATGAAGCACTACGCCCGTGCATCAAGGAAAATGGCCTGAGAAACGGAATGTGCCGGTCAGCCGAAATACCGGCGCTCGTGTCGGACGAGGGCGATAAAGATGAACAGCATCACGGTAAAGGCCCATAGGGACGAACCGCCGTAGCTTACGAACGGCAGAGGGATTCCTATCACCGGCATGATGCCTATGGTCATGCCGATATTGATGAACAGGTGCATGAAAACACAGCTCGCCACACAGTAACCGTAGATGCGGGTGAAGCTCTCGCGGCTCCGTTCGGCATCATGGATCACCCTCCATATCAGGAAGGCATAGACCAGGATGACAAAGGCGCTTCCGACAAAACCCCACTCTTCACCTATGGTACAGAAGATAAAATCCGTGCTCTGTTCAGGCACGAACCCGTAGGTCGTCTGGGTTCCTTTCAGAAAGCCCTTTCCGAGAAAGCCGCCTGAGCCTATGGCAATCATGGACTGGTTCACATTGTAGCCTACCCCTGTCGGGTCATCCTTCAGGCCGAGAAGGACTTCGATACGCTTGCGCTGATGGTCCTGAAGGACATCATGGAATATGAAATCGACCGAGAAGACAAGGACCAGCCCGGCAATGAAGGCCGCTATCGACATCCACAGGAAAGTATTCCTCTCCCGGAAAGCCTTTACGGCATAGAACGGTACGGCGCACAGTCCGGCGGCCGCCAGGACATATTCAAGCCTTATCCTGTAGATGAAAGAATCCTCCCCGAGTTCCAGGGCCGTCCCGAGCTTGTCAAGGCCGAAAGGAAGTGCCGCAAGCACCACCAGAACCGGCAGGACAACCGCAAGCCACCTTTTCATCCTGCCGGGATAGACGCTGTTGCACAGGGACACTATCGCCATGAGCACAAGCACCGACATATAGGGAGAGACGGTAAGTGTCAGGATGAACAGGAGTATCGCCACTCCTATCATGAACAGAAGCCACCCGGAAAGCCCTTCACGATACAGCATGAAGATAAATCCGACATACACCAGAGCGGATCCTGTCTCGCTCTGTGCCACAATTATGGCCATAGGCACCAGGATTATCGCCGCCGTCAGAATGAAGTTCCTTGCATTGGCCAGTCTGTACCCGTACTGGCTCATGACCGTGGCCAGCATCAGGGACGTGGAGATTTTCGAGATTTCCGCCGGCTGGAACCTCACAGGGCCGAACTCGAACCAGGAACGCGAGCCCTTGACCTCGACACCGAGGAATATCACCGCCACAAGAAGGGCCAGGGTGGCCAGATAGACCGGCAGCGACAGGCTTTCATAAATCCGTGGATTGAGGACGAACAATATCAGCACGGCCAGGGCAAAGGCCGTCACAATCCATATCAGCTGTTTGCCGCTTCTCGTCCCTAAATCGAAAATAGTGGACGGTTCCGCCGACTGAACGGATGCATATATGTTTATCCAGCCTACGAATACAAGTACGAGATAACAGATAATCAGCGGCCAGTCCAGCGTTTCCCTCAGGCCTCTTCCCTTGAATCTTTCCATTTTCAGTCCGTCTTGACTTTATCAAGTAAATTACCCTCCAGAATCCTCTGTTCCAGAGCTTTCCTATCCTCGCTTATCTCCCCGGACAGATACTTCTCCACCAGGAGCGAAGCCAGGGGGGCGGCCCATCTTGCCCCGAAAGAGCCGTTCTCCACATACGCCGCGACTGCTATCTTCGGGTTATCCTTAGGGGCAAAGCAGATGAAGACGGAATTGTCATCCCCCCTCGGATTCTGCGCCGTTCCGGTCTTGCCGCAGATGTCGAGACCTTCCACTGCCGCCACGGTAGCCGTTCCTCCGGAACCGTAGCCGCTGTTCACGGCCCTGTACATCCCTTCGATCACCTCCGGAAAATAGGCGGTGTCCACCATGGTGTACTGCCTTTCCTTGTATTTGCCGTCGATGGCCACATCCCTGGAGTCCCTTATAAGATGAGGGATATAGTAATACCCGCGGTTCGCAATAGTCGCGCACAGGTTAGCCAGATGCAGGGGCGTACATCCGATCTCCCCCTGTCCTATCGACAGGGATATGACATTGGTCGCCTTCCAGCGCCCTTTCCCGTAGACCTTGTCGTAATACTTTGAATCAGGTATGTTGCCCCCGAGTTCCGAAGGGAAATCGCTTCCGAGCTTTTTTCCGAAACCGAAACTCTTCACGTATGCGTTCCACACGTCCAGGGCTTCGGCAACGGAGCCGTATTTCCCGTTTTCAAGGATACCGCGGAGGACATAGCAGTAATACGCATTGCACGACATCATTATGGATTCCTCGAAATTCAGCGGGGAACGGTGTGCATGGCATCCCAGCTTGCTGTTCCCGAAATGGTAGCCCATATTGCAGGGGTATTCCGTACCCGGGGTGAAGACCCCTTCCTGAAGGCCGATGAGCCCGTTCACCAGCTTGAACACGGAGCCCGGAGGATAGGCGGACTGTACAGCCCTGTTGAACATAGGCTTGTAAGGGTTCGAGAGGATTTCATTGTAGTGTGAACCTATGTCAGCCAACATATCCACATCGATACCCGGA
This sequence comes from uncultured Bacteroidales bacterium, assembly GCA_944326325.1. Taxonomy (GTDB): domain Bacteria; phylum Bacteroidota; class Bacteroidia; order Bacteroidales; family UBA932; genus Cryptobacteroides. The sequence continues at coordinate 48,808 of CALVDQ010000015.1, read as the reverse complement.
CTCGAGACCAGGGTCAGGATCTCCCCGGTGGCAGGCTCTATGGCGACAAGGCTCCCTACCTTGTTCTGCATGAGCATCTGCCCGTAGTGCTGGAGCTCTGCGTCTATCGTGGTAGTGATGTCCTTTCCCGGCACGGCTTCCTTGTCCATCTCGCCGTCGCGGTAGCGTCCCTCTATCTTGTTGTGTGAGTTCCTGAGATAAATGTTATATCCTTTCTCTCCCTTCAGGTACTCCTCGCAGGTGGCCTCTATCCCCGTCTTCCCGGCATAGTCACCCACCGTATAGCCTTCGTGGCGCTTCAGGAAGTCGGCGTCCACCTCCGAAACATACCCGAGCAGATTGCCGCCGGCATTATACGGATATTCCCTTATGCTTCTGGCCTGGCCGCGGAAACCCGGAAACTTGTAGGCGATCTCAGCGAACTTCATGTACTGCTCCGGTGTCATCTGCTTGAGCATCACTACGGACTGATACCCTATACGTCTCCTGTCCCTGTGGTATCCCTCCATCTTTTCCCTCACGAAAGACACCGGGACATCCAGGGCCTGACACAAGGCCAGAGTATCGAATTCCTCCACCTCCTTGGGCGTCACCAGGAGGTCGTAGGCGATCTTGTTACCGACGAGTATCCTTCCGTTACGGTCATCGATTATGCCTCGCGGAGGATAGACGATGGAATAGACCATGGAATTGTTGCTTGCGTCGATCTTGTAGCTTTCGTCGACGATCTGTATGACGAAAAGCTTCGTCAGGATTATGGCGACGGCGACAGCCAGTCCTATCTTGAGCTTGTTGGACCTGTCCAGTTTCATCCCCTCTTCCTCCTATTGGTTCTCACCGGAAGTGAACATATTGAACACGAAAAGGGAAAGCAGGTATCCGCACAGCAGGGAAGCCGTGAACCTGACGGCAATGAAAAGGAACGGCCTCGTGCCGGCACAGTCTGCCACGATATAGACGGCCAGGAAGACTGCCTGGCAGATGAGAACCGCAGCCGAGATTTTCGAGAACCCGTTTTTCCTGAAAGAGAAACCTTCCGCCCGGTCCGTATGGTCCTTGCCGAAAAGAAGCCTTGCGACAGGGTTCCTTATGAACGCCACCGGCACCGCGGCAAGCACATTCAGCCCGACGATACCTTCGGCCAGCCAGTCCACGGCAAGGCCGGAAACGGCGGCAATGAGCATCAGGGGAACGGCAGGGATGGCCAGCGGAAGGCAAAGGATCATCACCGGGAGTATCGTAAGGAAGACGTAGGGTCCCGTATTGATGAAGTTGCAGACCAGTATCTGCGCCACCACCAGCAGGATATACATCAGGGCAACGTTACGGTTAGTCTTCATAAATATCCTCCAGTTCCTTTATCTCGCTGTCTTCCATGTTGTCCACAATTGTGACATACCTTATCGCACTGAAATCCGTGAACAGACGTACCCTGATGTTATAGGTCGAACCGTTCACCACCGTAGCCTCCCCCGTGACCCCGAGCGGGATATCCGGAGGAAAGACGGAAGAGAATCCGCTGGTGTACACGGTATCCCCAGGATGTATGGGAATATGCTGGGGGATCTCGCACAGGACCGCCCCGTCGGACGAAACCCCGTCCCACATCATTTCACCCGCAGGACCTTCCGTCCCGATACGGGCGCTGACCACCATGCCTGAATTCTTGAAGGACCTTGCATAGGAGTAATGGCGTCCTACGGCATCGACGATCCCCACGACCCCCCTGGAAGTGATGACTCCCGACAGGACTTCTATACCGTCTTCGGAACCTTTGTCAAGGATGAGATAGTTGTGCTGCTTGTTGTTGCTGACCTTCACTGCGCTCGCATGGATGTAGCGGAAACCTCCCGACACCTCGGACAGGCTGTCGGCCGGGATATCCTTGCCTGCCGCCTGGCGGTATTCGAGGAGGAGCCTGTTAAGGCGGAAGTTCTCCTCTGCAAGCATGTCGTTCTGCTTCTTGAGGCTGAAATAGTTACGGATATTCTCGGCACCTCCCCAAAGGAAAGCCTGTACGGAATGTATTCCCTTGGATATCCACAGGTTCTGCACAGGACCGCTGTGGCTCAGCATAACCAATGCAGCCACCTCCAAAAGTATGAAGACAGCTGCATTGACACATAATCCCAATATGTTTCCGCCCCTGGACATCCTACCTCATAAGGAACGGATAGTGGTCCGTATGCTTCAGGGCCAGGCAGGTACCCCTCGCAACTGCCCGCAGCGGATCCTCCGCCACGTGGAACGGGATGTTGACCTTTTCCGAAAGCCGCTTGTCCAGTCCCCTGAGAAGGGCTCCGCCTCCTGAAAGATAGATGCCGCTCTCCACGATATCGGAGTACAGTTCAGGAGGGGTCTGCTCCAGGACATGGAGCACGGCGGCCTCGATCCTTGCAATGGACTTGTCAAGGCAGTGGGCAACCTCCTGATATGTAATGACGGCATCGACAGGATGCGCAGTCATGAGGTTCGGTCCGCGTACAAGCAAAGGTTCAGGCTCCTCCTCAAGATCCGGAATCACCGACCCTACCGCTATCTTGATCTTCTCGGCAGTGATCTCCCCGACCTTGATATTGTGCTGCTGCTTCATGTAATACTGGATGTCGCTCGTGAACACGTCGCCGGCCACCTTGATGCTGTTCTGCTGTACTATACCGCCAAGGGATATGACGGCGATCTCGGTAGTGCCACCTCCTATGTCCACCACCATGTTCCCTTTCGGAGCCTCGACATCCATGCCTATACCGAGCGCGGCAGCCATCGGTTCGAATATCAGGTACACGTCACGGCCTCCGGCATGTTCCGCAGAGTCCCGTACGGCCCTTATCTCCACTTCCGTACTTCCGGACGGTATGCCCACCACGATTTTCAGGTTCGGGGTGAAAAGAGAACGGCGCCTGCTGTTCACCTGCTTTATAAAGCCGCGGATCATCATCTCCGCTGCGTTGAAGTCGGCTATCACTCCGTCCTTGAGGGGACGGATGGTCTTGATGCTCGGGTTCACCTTCTCATGCATCAGCTTTGCCTTCTGGCCCAATGCTATAGGCTTCCCCGTATTATTGTCTATCGCTATGATACTCGGCTCGTCCAGCACGATTTCGTCATTCTGGAAAATCACGGTATTGGCAGTACCGAGATCCATGGCGAGCTCTTGTGTCAAGAATGAAAATCCCATTTTCTCTTATTCCGGTTTAAGATTTCAAATAACTTTCAAAGTTACTAAAATTTTCCGGGAAGTCGACTGTAATTTTCACAAACTGTCATGAAATTTTCGATTATGGATTTTCTCAGGCGTCCTGCAGGTGGAAAACCGGCAATTATCCATATCTTTATACGGATTTTCCGAAAATCGGCAACAGTTTCCAAAACACAGGAAAAATGAGTTCAGACAGGAAAAAATACCTTATACTGGTCGCCGGAGGCAGCGGCACACGGATGGGGGCGGCAATACCGAAACAGTTTCTCGAGACAGGAGGCAAGGCCATCCTGCACCATACGGTGGAAAAGTTCATGTCAGCCATCCCGGACCTGGACATAATCACCGTGCTGCCGGAAGAATGGATCCGTTTCTGGAAAGACTACTGCTACAGAAAGAACCTTATCTGCAGGCAGACCATAGTACCGGGAGGCATAACCCGTTTCCACTCGGTAAAAAACGCACTCGGGAAAGTCCCCGACGGGGCAATAGTGGCCGTACACGACGGAGTCAGGCCGCTCCTGACACCGGATCTGGCAAGAAAGCTTTTCAGCCTCTCCGTCACCTTTCCGGCAGCGGTGCCCGTGGTACCGGTCGTAGATACGTTGAAAGTGCTGAAGAAAGTCCGGAACGCAGAAGGGGCGGACGTCTATGAGACTATTCCTGGAGAGACGGCGGACCGGAGCAGGCTTTTCGCGGCCCAGACCCCGCAGGTCTTCTGGTCGGAAGTGCTGAAAGACGCATATTCAACCCCCTACAGCACGGATTTCACGGACGACGCATCCGTGGCCGAGAGGCACGGAGTGAAGATCCTGTACTGCAGCGGAGAAAGATACAATATAAAAATCACTGCTCCGGAAGATATGGAGATTGCGGGGCTTCTCCTGAAATGAGACCTACTCCTCCCTTCCTTCCTGCTGTTTCCTGGCATTGGCCGAGAAGCTCGTGTTCTGGTATTCCTTCACCCATACCTGGCGTTCGATAGCCTGGTCGAGAGAAATCTGCGTCTCGGTAGACTGGACGTAAGGGATTTTCTGGATAGTGTTCACCAGGATTTCCATAAGGTGGTCATGGTTGAAGCAATAGACCTTCAGAAGCAGGGCATATTTGCCTGTGACGAAATGGCATTCCACGATCTCGGATATCTTCTTGAAGGCTTCTATCACTTCAGGATACTTGTTCGACTCCGTCAGGGAGACACTGACATACGCGCAGACATTGAGTCCGAGTGCCTGGGGCTTGACAAGCAGCCTCGAACCGGTGATCACCCCATTCGCCTCGAGACGCTTTACCCGCTGATGGATCGCCGCCCCCGAGACCCCGCACTCACGCGCTATCTCCAGAAAAGGCATCCTGGCATTCTTCACAAGAAACGATAAAATCTTCTGGTCGATCTGATCTATGTGATAACTTTGCATTTCTTTAACCCCCTATTATAATTCCAAAATTTACCAGTTGCGAAGTTATAATAAAATTTTAAAGAAAAACAACAGAAATAATGCAAAAATTAACAAAAAAATAACAATTTATAATCCTTTTGACTCAAATTTCACCGGATTATTATTTTTCATGATCCGACGCGCTACTGCTTCCTCCTCCTGCGTCTCGATGTCGGCTCGCTGCCCTCGATGATTTTACGGCAGTCCTCCTCGGTCAGAGTCTCGGCATCTGTCCCTTTCGGAATACGGTAGTTGCTGCCGGAAAACTTGATGTAAGGACCGTAATTGCCTGCGATCACCTGTATTCCGCTGCCGGAAAAGTCCGAAATGATCTGCTTTTCAGGCTTGTTGTCTGCCTGACCGATGATTTCTATGCACTTGGCAAGGTCCACCCGCACCGGATCCGTCCCTCTCGGAAGCGACACGTTCCTGTCCCCGTATTTGAGGTAAGGTCCGAAACGTCCCTTGGTGGCGATGATATCCACACCGTTGTACTGTCCGACTACCCTCGGAAGACTGAACAGCTTCAGGGCCTCCTCAAGAGTGATGCTCTCTATCAGCTGCCCCGGGGCAAGGCTGGCGAACTGACGGTTCGCACCCTCCCCTTTCTGTATGTACGGTCCGTATTGCCCGTATTTGGCAACGAGAGGCTGTCCGTCTGAAGGATCCACACCGAGTTCCTTGCTCACATGGCTGTATTCCTTATTGTTGAGGGTCTCCTCGACCTTCTCGTGGAAAGGGGTATAGAAAGCCGTTATCAGGTTCTCCCACTTCATTTCCCCGGCAGCGACCTGGTCGAAATCTTTCTCGACATTCGCCGTGAAGCCATAGTCCAGGATGGTCTTGAACTTGTCTACAAGGAAATCGGTGACTATCATGCCTATTTCCTGCGGCAGCAGCTTGCCTTTCTCGGCTCCGACAGTCTCCGTCCTGTCTGCAGAAGTGATTTTCCCGTCTTTAAGGACATAATCCGTGACCTTTATCTTCTCGCCCTCCTTGTCTCCCTTTACAATGTAACCCCTGCCTTTGGTCAGGGTGGATATAGTCGGGGCATACGTGGAAGGCCTTCCGATGCCCAGTTCCTCGAGTTTTCTGACCAGAGTCGCCTCGGAATATCTTGCAGGAGGTGCAGTGAACCTGCATACAGCCGAGATTCCGCGCCCGTCCATGGACTCACCCGTCTTGAGTTCAGGAAGGATCACATTCTCGCTGTCCTGTTCGTCTTCCGGGCTGTAGATGTAGAGCTTGAGGAAACCGTCGAAAAGTATTTCGCTGGCCTGCGTCGAGAATTCCTCGTCAATCCCCGTCCCGCCGATCCGGATATCCGTCCTCAATATCCTGGCATCCGACATCTGGGATGCCATCGTCCTTTTCCATATAAGGTCGTAGAGCTTCTTTTCCTGCGGAGTGCCGGGTATGGAGGAATTGCTTATGTATGTAGGCCTGATAGCCTCGTGGGCCTCCTGCGCCCCCTTGCTCTTTGTCTTGTACTGGCGCGGATTCGAATACTCCTCGCCGAAGTTGGCGGTGATATAGTCCCTGGCAGTGTTTATGGCAAATGAAGAAAGATTGGTCGAGTCAGTACGCATATAGGTGATGAAACCTGCCTCATACAGGCCCTGCGCGATGTTCATCGTCTGGCTCACGGAAAGGTGCAGCATCCTTGAAGCTTCCTGCTGGAGCGAGGAGGTCGTGAACGGGGCCGGCGGCGTCCTCCTTCCTTCCTTCTTTTCTATGCTGCTGATGGAAAATGAAGATACGGCACATTTTTCCAGGAACGCGCGGGCTTCTTCCGCTGTCTTGAAACGCTTGTCGAGAGTAGCTTTCACCAGCACATTCTCCGGCAGCCCGGAAGGGTGGAAAACAGCCTCGGCGCGGTAGTATTTTTCTTTAGTGAAACCGATGATTTCCTTTTCCCTGTCGACTACAAGCCTGAGAGCCACCGACTGTACACGACCCGCGGACAGCTTCGGCTGTATCTTCTTCCAGAGTATGGGGGAAAGTTCGAAGCCTACGAGCCTGTCGAGGATGCGGCGTGCCTGCTGGGCGTCCACAAGGTCCATATCAATGCTTCGCGGATTCTTTATGGCATTGAGTATCGCCTCCCTGGTAATCTCATGGAACACGATTCTCTTCGTATTCTTCTCGGTAAGCCCGAGAGTCTCGTACAGATGCCATGAAATGGCCTCCCCCTCACGGTCCTCATCGGATGCAAGCCATATCACGGATGCTTTCTTCGCCGCTTCCTTCAGGTCGGCCACGAGAGCTTTCTTGTCGGAAGGTATCTCATATTCAGGCTTGAACCCGTGCTCTATATCTATGCTGAGACGGCTCTTGCTCAGATCCCGGATATGTCCGTAGCTTGACTTCACCGTATATCCTTCACCGAGGAACTTCTTTATCGTATCCGCCTTGGCCGGCGACTCGACTATGACCAAATTCTCTTCCATACTGACTGACAATTAAATAAACCCACAATACCGGCATTCGTTACATCCGCCCTTCCGGCGGCAGTCCGGACCATGAAGTCCGCGTCTTTTATAATAGGTATAAAGTTTCCAGCTGCAAAGTAAAGAACAAACAAAATAAATTTCAAATTTTATTACTAATTTAGCGGTCTTTATGTAAAATTTTCCGGGATGAAAGACATTACAAAGAAAAGGATAATAAAGTGGTTCTGGATAGTCCTTCTGGTGCCGATAGCCTGCGTCATACTCCTGATTCTGGCAGTATGGGCCTTTGCAGACATACCGTCCTTCGAAGAACTCGAGAATCCTGAAAGCAAGCTGGCTACCCAGGTAATAGCGGAAGACGGGGAAATCCTTACCACATTCCATATCGAGAACCGTTCGTATGTAAGTTACGGGGAACTGTCTCCCTATCTCATAGAAGCTGCCGTGGCGACCGAGGACGTCAGGTTCTATTCCCACTCCGGCATTGATTTCAGGAGCCTTGCAAGGGTTCTTGTGAAGACCCTCATGATGAGCGACTCGAGTCAGGGAGGAGGCAGCACGATCACGCAGCAGCTCGCAAAGACACTGTATCCGAGGGAGGAAATCAGCGGGAGTTTCCCGGGAGCGAGACAGATGAAGATGGTGTGGATAAAGCTGAAAGAATGGATCACGGCCGTAAAGCTTGAAAGGAACTACACGAAGAACGAAATCCTGACGATGTACATGAACGCCGTATTCTTCGGCAGCAACGCCTACGGCATCAAGACAGCATCCCAGACCTTCTTTTCCAAGAATCCGTCGGAACTCACGGCCGAGGAAAGCGCGATGCTCGTGGGAATGGTAAACAAGCCGACCCGATACAACCCTGTCCTCAACCCTGACAAGGCTCTCGGCAGGAGGAATTTCGTACTGCGCCAGATGGCCAGGGCCGGATACCTCACCGAAGCCGAAGCCGACTCCATCAGCAATATCCCTATCACCCTCGCATACCAGATGCAAGACCACAATGCCGGGCTTGCCCCGTACTTCAGGGATATGCTCAGGCGCACCATGAACGCAAAGGAGCCGAAACGTTCCTCGTACACCATATACGAAGACTACAAGGTCGATTCCCTGCTCTGGGCGGACGATGACCTCTACGGCTGGCTGAACAAGAACAGGAAAGCCGACGGCACCTCCTACAGTCTCGACCGCGACGGTCTCAGGATATATACGACCATCAACTACAAGATGCAGCAATACGCTGAAGAAGCAGTCAGGGAACACCTCGGGAAAGACCTCCAGAACAGTTTCTGGCGGGATCTCCGCAGAAAGACCAACAAGCCTTTTTCAAACGACGTCGACAAGGCCACCCGTGACCGTGTCATGGCCCAGGCCCGCAGGTGGAGCGACCGCTACCGCATCATGAAAGCCCGCGGAGCCTCGGAACAGGAAATCATGAAAAGCTTCGGGGAGAAGACAAACATGAGGGTATTCTCCTGGAAAGGCAAGGGATACATAGACACCCTGATGACTCCCGACGACTCCATAAGATACTACAAGTCCCACCTCCGCGCCGGGTTCATGGCCATCGAACCGGAGACGGGCCACGTAAAGGCATACGTCGGAGGACCAGACTACCGGTACTTCAAGTACGACAATGTACGTCAGGGGAAACGCCAGGTCGGCTCCACCATCAAGCCGTTCCTCTATACCCTGGCAATGCAGGAAGGAATGTCCCCTTGCGACAAGGTAGTGAACGTACCGCAGACCTTCATCGTAGGAGACGACACCTGGACGCCGAGAAGTACGGACAGGGACGAGTGGATAGGCCAGACCGTAACCCTGAAATGGGGGCTTACCAAGAGCAGCAACAATATCTCGGCCTACCTCATGAAGCAGTTCGGGCCGCACGCCATGGCTGAAATGATGAGGAAGATGGGCATAGGAAGCCATATAGACGAAGTTCCTTCACTGTGTGTCGGACCGGCCGACCTCTCCCTGTACGAGATGGTGGCGGCATACAATACATTCCCGTCGAGGGGGGTCTATGTCGAGCCGCTGTTCGTGACAAGGATAGAGGACAATATGGGCAACCTGCTCGCCGAATTCAGCAACAGCAAACGGGAGGCGATAAGCGAACAGACCGCCTACCTCATGGCAAACCTGATGCAGGGTGTAGTCACAGGGGGAACTGCGGTAAGGCTCCGCTTCAAATACAACCTCACCGGTGAAATCGCCGGGAAGACCGGTACGACAAATGACCAGTCCGACGGATGGTTCATCGGCTACACCCCTGTCCTGACGGCCGGCATCTGGGTCGGGGCGGAGGACAGGCAGGTCCACTTCGAGTCGCTTTCGCTCGGAGGCGGTTCCAACATGGCCCTCCCGATATGGGGAATCTTCATGAACAAGGTCCTGCAGGACGGGACATTGGGCATCACCGGAGAAGAAAAGTTCATCGCACCTGCCGGGATGCACCTTGACCTGAACTGTGACGGAAGCGATGCCGATGCCAGTTCAGGAAGCAGCACGGACAATTTCTTCGATTAAAGCAAAGATAAACATGAGCAAGTACAAGACAATAGCCGTCATCTATGGAAGCGACTCTTCGGAATGGGAGATCTCCTGCCGCAGCGGAGAGTTCACGGCCTCGCGTATCGACGGTTCAAGATATGACGTCTACGAGATATTCGCACGTTTCGGCCAATGGACTCTGGCGGCCTACAGGAAAAGGAACTCCGTAAGGATGATTTTCCCTGAGGGGAAACGCCCCTGCATCGACAAGACCGACTTTTCCGTGACTATAGACGGCAGAAAGGTAAAATTCGACTACGCCTACATAATGCAGCACGGTACCCCGGGCGAAAACGGACTCATGCAAGGCTATCTCGAAATGCTCGGAATCCCGTTCAGCAGCTGCAGTTCTTTCGTGTCCGCCGTGACATTCGACAAGTTCACCTGCAAGAACTATCTCCGCAATGTGGATTACGTGAAATGCGCCGATGACGTATTCATCCGCCAGGGAGAAGTGACCCCAGGCCTGAAGGAAAAGGTCATAGGCAGGCTCGGCCTTCCCCTGTTCGTCAAGCCGACCGACGGGGGTTCAAGTTTCGGAGTGGTGAAAGTGAAAAGGGAAGAGGAATTCGACGAAGCCGTGAGGACCGCGTTCAGTGAAGGGAAGATGATACTTGCAGAGCAGTTCATCCCGGGCAGGGAAATTACGGATGCCGTATATTTCGACGGAAAGGAAATCGTGGCACTGCCGGTAATAGAGATAGTCACCGACCATGAATTTTTCGACTATGACGCCAAATACAACGGCTGCAGCGAGGAAATATGCCCTGCACCGCTTTCCGCGGAGCTGACAGGGAAGATACAGGAAGCTTCGAAGAAAATATATGCACGGCTCGGGTGCTCCGGGCTGGTGAGGGTAGACTACATCCTGTCTGGAGAAGAACTTTATTTCCTGGAAATAAACACAATCCCCGGGATGACAAGCGCATCGCTCGTGCCTAAGATGGTAAGGACTGCAGGATTGGACATTACGGACTTCCTGACCTCCATAATCGAAGGCGGCAGCAACGAATGAGGATATGCGGCTTATCGAATTCGTGACGGAAGCCATACGCGGACTGACCCCGTTATACGGAGAACACGAAGCAAAGGCGATGACAGTGAAGCTTTACAGCTCCGTACTGGAAATCCCCGGATACACCCACGTCACCGAGCCGGAAACGGAAATCCGGCCTCCGGCGGCAGGCTTCCTCGAAGACAGCCTCCGGAGACTTGAAGACTTTGAACCTCTGCAATACATCCTGGGGGCCGCAGAATTCTACGGACTCGAATTCAAGGTCTCGCCGGCAGTCCTTATCCCGCGGCCGGAAACAGAACTGCTGTGCAGGATCCTGCTTGAAGAAACCGTACCGGCCTGCAGGGCGGCAAGACCACGAATACTGGATCTCTGCACAGGATCCGGATGTATCGCATGGACTCTTGCACACAATATCCCGGAAGCCGAAGTGACAGGGGCCGACATTTCTGAGGAAGCATTGGAAGTAGCGGCATCCCAGCACATTCCAGGCAACGCCCCGAAGTTCATCAGGCTCGATGTCCTCGGAGCGCCGGAAGAAACCGGAACCGCTCTTGCGGCGGCCGGCCGCGACAGTTTTGACATCATCGTCAGCAATCCGCCATACGTCATGGAAAAGGAAAAGGAGCTGATGTGCCGCAATGTCCTCGGCTACGAACCAGGACTCGCCCTCTTTGTCCCGGATTCCGACCCTCTCCTTTTCTACCGCGCCATCGCCAGGACAGCATCGGTCTTCCTTGCCCCCGGAGGCCGTGGAGCCGTCGAAATCAACGAAGCCCTCGGCCCTGAAACCCTTGCCGTCTTTGCCGGTGCAGGATTCCGGGATGTCCGCATCCGCCAGGACCTCTCCGCCCGCGACCGTTTCATCACCTTCGGCAAAGAGTGACCGGAAAGACCGGATCCGGATTCGGGACAATTAAACGTTTATTCCTTGGTAAAACGGATAGCTATCGCTCTCTTTGCACAAAAAAGGAGAGGAGCTATGAAAAGATTTGCACTTGTCGTCACCGGCGCATACGCCGGTCTCGGAATCCTGGCCAGCGGATGCATAGACCCGATACCGGGAAAGAATGAAGGAAACACCGGAGGGGAAGGACAGATCTGCGGGCCTCCTCTTTCCGAGATTGCAGGCCTGCTTGCAGAACTTCCCCTGGAGCAGGATCATATAAAAGAAGTACACGATGCCGTATCCGCATCTTCAAGGAACGGATATGATGAAGAATACACAATGGCCAACCTCTTTTCCGTCCCGGGCTCCGGAGTAGGTGACGGGCAACTCGGCACCAGGGCCGCTGCGGAATACGAAAACCCTCTTTCAGAACTCATCAGAAGCCATCTCATTGCCAAGACGCAGACAAAATCCTCTGTCGGGGATACCCGTTTTGCCGACGAGGGCGATGTCGACAGATATCTTGAAGTCCTTGCATCCTCGGACATCCAGGTCTACTGGCCGTTTTCAGGGGAGTGGGACGGAAATGAAGGAATCCCTGTCATCACGTTCGATCCGGAAGACGAGTCCACATCAAACATCGGATACAGGATAAGGACAGACGGGAACGGGACGAGGCAGATCGACACGGTAATAGTGGACGAGCAGACAGCGGCGGAAAATCCGGTTTGGGTAGTAAACAGGAACTCCGACGACAACTACCTGAGCCTCGACATGATAAGACAGCTTTACCCGGAATGGGCAGGAGAAGGCGGCAATATAGTCATCAGACCCTCGGCTTACGGAACAGAAGCGGACCTTGGGGACGGAATACCGGGGACAAGATCCGGAGATACAGGGGACTCTGTGGTGAAGACCCTTGTCCTGAAGGACTTCACCATGAACAGGAACTACGATTCATGGTTCGCCGGAGCGTCCGAATTCTTTGTCAAGTGCGGTTCGGTAGAAAATTTCACCGCGACCACCGAAGCGGAACTGCAGCTGTACTCGCCTTCCGTTACGGATTTCATGATAGTGGTAAAGAGAGATCAGGTCGGCATTCCGCAACCGTTCAACGCGGTACTGATCTCCGACTGGACGGACCAGGTGGACAACTGCGCCTTCATGATCATCGAGGATGACGGAGGAAAACAGACTTCCTGGGAATGTACGGCACTAGTCAGGGTTGCATCCAAAAGCTACGGCATAGAGATAGACCTTCCGTTCAGGACACGCGATGATATAGTATGGAGAGGGTCCCTGACGAGCCGCTATCTGACGGCCAACAATAACAGGCCGGAAAACTTCGGCGACATCACCATTACCTTCGAAATCGAGGAAACCCCGACAGACTGAACCTGGAGGTCTCCGGTGTCATGCACCTCTATCTCCAAAGACAATCATTTCACAATGAGTACAATCGAACCTGACCTCATACTTCCTCCCGTTGTTCACCAGATACAGCCGGTCCGGCCAGGCGGTCCGGTGATAACGGGGACAGTGTCCGAACTGATATCTGATACAGTACCGTGTACGCATGAGCTCGGCCCCGGGCTGCCGGGCAATCTCGTAAGCCGGCTCGATCCCGGCGGCTCCGAGAGAACGGAAAAGTTCCGCGGCCTCATGGTTGGAGACATTGTCCTTATACGTGATTTCCCTCCCTGAAACAAACGGATCCGGTCCTGCCTCCTTCCGTGGACGGCCTTCCTGCAGGGGGTTCGCTCGGACCTTCATGGAGTCCAGCTCCGTTCCGATTTCCCTTCGCAGGGCATTGACTGCCGAGACCGGGAGAAATGGAAGCCTGTCAGCCTGGAAATCCAGAACCGAAAACGAATAATGTCCGTATTTCTTGGACAGCTGCGAAACGATGGTATTCTTCATGCCCGTTGTGTTCCGCGCCGGTTCCGTCCCCTCCCCTGCAGTCCTGCGGCATACCCTGCCGTCCTCCGTGACAGCCAAAACCTCCAGGATACATCCTGAAGAACTGTCCGGGACAGATACGGCCAGCGTCACCCCGAGACATCTTTCAGGTGTGCAGGTATCGAGCTCTTTCTCAAACGCCACATCCGTATTTCTGTAGATTTCCGCACCGGTATACAGTTCCGGGACCGGCTTGCACCTTACAGTAAGCCCTTCACAGATATCGCCGCGGAATCCCACGACCTCCCGGCGTCCGGACACAAAGCAGAAGCCGTCCCCGTTGTTCAGCCTCATTCCGGGTCTCGCGGGACGGATGCGGAAGACAGACCCGTCAGGAGACAGCAGCTCGGCAGTGCCGACAGGTTCACCCATGGATTTCGCCGCAGTGTCACTGGCCCACTTTCCCCGCTGTCCGTCAAGGTAAAGTCCGGTATATCCCCGGTTGAAAGTCTTCATGACATCCGGCACAAAACCTCCGGACACCTTTCCGAATGATGCCCTGGCGTATTTTTCCGGGAACCGTTCCACCAGACTGTCGAGGGCGGCGGAATACTCCCTTACAACATTCCTGACGTACGATATGTTCTTCAGACGTCCTTCTATCTTGAACGAAGTGACTCCCGCTTCAGCCAGGTCTGCAAGCCGGTCTTTCAGCATATAGTCCTTCAGGGAAAGCAGCGGCCTCCCTGAAACAAGCTTCCGCCCCTGTCCGTCCACAAGATCGTACAGCGACCGGCAGGCCTGGATACAGGCACCGCGGTTCGCACTGCGCCCGGAGATGCTTTCCGAGATGTAGCACTGTCCGCTATAACAGACGCAGACCGCACCGTGCACGAAAAACTCCAGTTCACATTGCACGGCATCCCTTACCGCGCGTATCTGCTCCAGGCTCATCTCCCGCTCCAGGATAATCCTTGAAAAGCCGAGCCGCTCCAAAAAGGCCGCCTTCTCCGGTGTCCTCACGGCACACTGGGTAGATGCGTGGAGAGGGATACCGAGCCCTTCGGCAAGGAGTTTTCCGGCATGGAGCCCGTCAACCTTGTCCACACGCTGCAGGGCCACCCCGGCCAGTCCGAGATCCTGGACGATCACCGCATCTGCGCCGGCCTCTTTCAGCCCGAGCATGATCTCGCAGGCCCGGTCCATCTCGTCATCATAGATGATGGTATTCAAGGCTGCGAATACCCTTGCCCCGAATTTACGGGCATAGTCGCAGAGCCGTCTGAAATCATCGACGGAGTTTCCTGCCGCCTGTCTTGCCCCGAATTCCGGTCCGGCGATATACACGGCATCGGCACCGCAGTCTATAGCCGCGATGCCGATGTCTGCCGTCTTTGCCGGAGCCAGAAGCTCCAGTTCCCTTACGGATTTCCGCACAGATCCTCCCTATCAGTTACATTTGAGGGCTGCGACCTGCTGCTTGGCGGTCTCGCCGTACTTAGGGTCGGATGTGATCTTCTGATAATAGCCGCAAGCCTTGGCGTTGTCACCGCCCTGCTGTGCAAGGACTGCTATCGAATAGAAGATATCGTTCACGTTCCTGGCGTTAGGCGCAAGGGCAACGTATTTCTCGAAATATGATATGGCATCATTGTTCTTCTGGAGCTGGAGGGATGCCTGGCCTGCCACCTGCATGGCCGTGGCATTCTCAAGGTATTCGTTTGACTTGAGGGCATAGTCTATGGCACCCTGGTAGTCCTTGGCCTTGAGGGCGGAAGCCGAAAGCTTGATATAGGTGTTTGAAAGCTGCTTCACGGCATTCTGCTGCTGGCCGTTCCTCATCGCCATCCTGTAGGCGCTCTCCGCACCTGCTATATCTCCTGTCGCAGCCAGGGCCTGTCCGAGCATAAGACTCGCCATACCGTTGGTAGAGTCCACCTTGACTGACTGAGAATAACTCTCGGCAGCACCGGCAAAATCCTTGTTCTTGAAGAGGGTATTCCCTTTCTGGAGATATACCTGAGGAATAAGCTCGGTAGCGTCATTGACAACCTCCGTATTCTCATACTCCTTGCCTGCGCTGATCGCCTCCTGAAGCTGCTGGATAGCCTTGTCGTACTCCGAAGCCTGGATGTAGTCCTTTCCTATTGCAAGCACCAGACGCGGGATGCGGTCCTTGCAGGTGGCCACAATCTCGGCACCCTCGTCCCCACAGGCCTCTGCAAGCGGAAGCGCCTGCTTGAAATAATCGATCGCCCCCTGGTTGTCCCCCATGCTGAGGGCAGTGGCTCCGTTATTGAAAGCGTCAGTGGCCGCTGCCATATCCTGAGCAGAAAGCGAAACTGCCGATATGGCAAAAGATAATGCGATGAGAATGATCTTTTTCATAATCCTATTTAAATTTAGTATTCAATTTCCGATACGGGTACACGTCCTCTATTTGGCGCATCATTGCAAAAGTAGGAAAATTTTATTTTATTTTTGCCTAGTTTTATGAGAAATATGGTTATTATGATGAAAAATACCATAATCCGCACATTCCTGACCGTCGCAGCCCTGTCTTCCTGCCTGATTGCGGAAGCCGCAGCGTCATTGAAGACCGATCCGGCCGTGTCATCCGGCAGACTCGGCTGCGGTCTGTCATATTATATTGTGACAAACACTTCCACAGCCGGCACCGCCGACTTCGCCCTCGTCAGGAAGAGGGAAAGAGACACCGTACCGGACAGGGAATCCCTTTTCTCCAGGGAGTGCCTGGACTCCCTGCCGCATTTCTCCGGAAGGCGGTCACCCTTGAAGTTCCTTTCCGCCAACGGTATATCCTATCCTCGGACCGGCTACGTCTCGGCCGGGAAAGACGTGGTCCTGTATCATTTCCGCGATGTGGACCTGTCCAGGTCAGACAAAATAACCGACTCCACCCTTCTTCTGCTCTTCGACATCGTTCTGAAGACATCCGGAGCCCTTCCGGGAGACTCGACGGCAAGGTCGCCTGAAAACCAGGCAATAATCGTGGCCGGAGACATCGACAAGGACGCCCTGGTCAAGAAGATGGACCTTCTTTCCCTTATGGTCAACAGGGGAAAGGCTTCCGTCATTGAGGCGGCCGGCTCGTCCGACAGTACCGGCAGGTTCATTCCCCGCCGTCCGGAAACAGTTATATGGAAGGACTCCACGAGCGGACTTTCCTATGTGGACATCGTGTTCTACGGGCCGGAAATCCCGAGGAACATGCTCGGCAGTACGGCTTCCCTTGTCTCCACAAAATTCTGGGACGAATTCAGGACCGCAGCCGGGATACGCATATCCACGATGTTCGGACACAGGAATATCCCATATCCGTCCATAAGGTTCCTGCGCACGCGCACCTCGGACTCCGGGGATGAAGAGAAATACATAATATCCGCAGGCTGCATGGACAAGGACACTTCCGACGTGAGGGACATCCTGCTCTCGGTACTTTCCGACATGAGGGAGAACGGCATACGCGAAAATGAGTATGCCTACGCCAAAGCCGTGTCATCGAGGAACCTGTATACCCGGGCCTCATCCATATCCAGGGAAAACAGCGACTATGTCCGTAAATGCGTATCCGCTTTCCTTTACGGGGCGGGGATAGTCTCGGCAAAAGACGAGGCGGACTTCTTCCTGACCTCCGGACTTCCCGACTCCACCGGGCTGAGGCTCCTGAACAGTTTCATGCGCTCCCTGCTTCCTGAAATGCCGGACAGCCCCGGCATCGGCAACATGATACCGGAATTCAACCCTGGAGACACCCTTCTCCTTGCAGACGGCCGTCAGAGGGCGAAAGTCCGCAAATCGCGTCACAGCAAGATCTCCGACGGCATGGTATGGTATTTTTCAAACGGGATGACAGTCATCTACAAGAAAATGGCGACCAACGGGAACATCCATTACTCGTGGGTGTTCCGCGGAGGGATAGCCTCAGTCCGCGACCTGAAGGCGGGAGAAGGCGCCTTCTATTCCGACCTGCTTTTCAGAGGCAATATATGCGGTATGGACGGCGGCTCCTTCAAGAGAATGCTTTCCGCCGAAGGCATCACGATGGATGCCGAGGTGGGCATATCCGACATGAGGATATACGGTTCGGCTCCGTTCTACCGGCTGACACTGCTGCTGAAAGCCCTGATGTCCGTTACATGGGGCTATTCCGCCGATATGCAGGCCGGCAATTATTATATGGAATGCGAACGGCTGCGTCTTTCTTCAGCAAAAGGTGAATACCAGTCCAGGCTCGCCATTATCGACAGCATAATGTGTCCGGGCTACAGGTACTATCTCAGCAAATCGGCTTCCGGTCTCTACCCGGACCTTCCGGAACGTGCAGGAAAATTCTTCAGGACACAGTTCTCCAAGGCCAATGACGGAGCGCTGGTCCTCGTAGGGGATATGGACGAAACGGACGTAAGGCAAATCCTCGAATCATACCTCGGATCGTTTCCTACCAGGAAACATATAACCGGAAGGCCGACCGTCCTGTACCAGCCGGTCTCCGGATGGTCCACCTATGTCTCAGACGGAAAGACAAACTCCATCGACGTCGTGCTCTCGTCCCGGATAATGCTTAATTCCACCGACTACATGTCGGCGCAGATCGTCACAATGGCCCTCAAGGACGCCATTGCCGGAGCTTTGTCCGGTTCGGGGATGAGCGTAAAGGTAAAGGACTCGTTCTCTGTCTTCCCGCACGAGAGATACACGGTATCGGTATCCGCCATGCCGGCCCTGCTGTCATCCCTGCCGCCGTCTGTCAGCAGGGACAGCTATTTCAAATGCCTGTACCGGATAAGGGCGGCAGTGTCCGGACTGACCGCCGGGGGAATCAGTGAAGCTGACGTAAATACATACAAGGCTGCCCTATCGGACAGATATGCCTCGATGCAGGCCGATCCCGAGGTCTGGACAAGGATGTTCTCCGACAGAGTATCCACCGGAAAGAGTCTGGACACGGGCTACAGCGACAAGATCTCCGGAGTATCAGCCGAAAGCGTGAACAGGGTACTCTCTGAGCTGAACGGAGGCTGCACCATCGAATATGTCATAAAGAAAGACTGAAATGAAAGGACCTGCAATAATACAGATAGGAGACTGTCTTGTCTCCACCGATATCCTCACCGGGTATTTCGCCTGCGACTACGCAACCTGCAAGGGAGCCTGCTGTATAATCGGTGACAGCGGTGCCCCACTCGGGAAGGACGAACCCGGAGAACTTGAAAGGAACTACGCGCATTATTCTCCTCTGATGGGGGAAAAAGGGAAGGCCGTCGTCGAATCGTCCGGTTTTTCCGTGGTGGATTCTGACGGCGACCTCGTGACCCCGCTCGTTCCCGGTAGCGAAGAATGCGTCTACAGCAGCTTTGACAGTGACGGGAACTGTTTCTGTACTGTGGAAAGATGCTGGATGAAGGGTTGTGGAGACTTCCGCAAACCCATCTCCTGCCGGCTCTACCCTATCCGCGTTTCAGTCCTCGGCAGCGGTCTGACCGCCCTGAACCTGCACAGATGGGATATCTGCAGATGTGCCTTCGAGAAAGGCGGTAAAGAGGGTATCCGCGTCTATGAATTCCTCAAAGACCCGATAACCGCATATTTCGGCGAAGACTTCTACAAAGAACTTGAAGAAACCGCAGCGGTCCTTAATGCCGGGGACTGACACCGGACATCCTTGTCAGAATGTGACACGGAGCCCCACCTGGCATCTCCACCTCGAATAGAACTCGTTTATGGCGAAATCCACCGGCTCCACGAACTGGTAGGTCGGAGTGATGTTGCCGTCTTCTCCCTGTGTAAGGTCCGTCACGTTGAGTATCTGGCGGGTAAAGTATTCTTCATAGCCGTACAATCCCCATTCGCGGTTGAAGAGATTCCCGATATTCAGGAAATCGACCACGAACTGTATCCTGCGGCCGTTCTTCCTGTCGTAATAGAAGTCCTGTGCGACCTGAAGGTCGAAATGGTTCTCGAACCGGGCGACTGCCCCGTATCTCGTCGACCACTCTCCCCTGTGCCGGCTGAGGTATCTGTCCCCGCTGACATACTGCTCGAACTTGTCGGCATCTTCCTGGCTCACCCAGTTCATCTGCCCGACCTCCTCGGCAGTAGGGATGTACATGAGGGAATTGCCGTACCTCCCGTCTCCGTTGAAGTTCATGTTGCGGCCTTCGCTGAGCGAATAGGAATACCTCTGGCCGCTGATTCCGTTGTACGTAAGTGAAACAGTGGTACGCAGGCGTCCTCCTGCATATACCGGAGACGTGTACACGGCTACAGCCGCAACCTTGTGCGGCCGGTCGAAAAGGGAATGCGAGAGTTCCGGCTCGTTGGAATTTACGGCATAGTTGTAGTTCCAGTTCGAGGCTGCCACGGACGATGTCCCGTCATTCACCGAATACGAATGCCCGAAGGTATATGACGCCATGAGGTCAAGTCCGAAGGCGAAACTCTTCTCCAGCTGTCCGCTGAAAGAATAGGAATAGCCCTTGTCCGTATTCTTCAGCGCAATCACGGTTGAATACGTATCGTCCACGGTATAGTACGTGGCGACATTGCCGGCGTTTGCCGCAGCCTCGCTGACAGCATATACCTTGGTTCCTGTATCGACAAGCGCGAGATTCTCGAAGAACACATTGTTCAGACCCTTGGAATAGAGGGCATCGAAAGTGAATTTCCATCCCTGTCCGAAATGCTGCTCATAGCCGAGGTTTGCCCGGAAAGTCTGGGGATACCTGAAATCTTCAGACAAGGTATTGATGATAGAGGAACCGAGTACGGGATATTTTCCGGACTGGACTATATCCTGGTACGGATTGCTTGTAAGAGGAAGTCCGGCTGTCTCTTCCCCGGTAACGTATATGGACTTGTATTCCATGCCGGTATTGTTGAATGCATTTGTAAGCCATACGAACGGCACACGCCCGGTGAAGATGCCCGCACCTCCGCGGATGAGGGACTTCCTGTCTTTGTCCGCATACCAGCGGAAACCTATGCGAGGAGAGAAAAGGACGTAAGGTTTCGGAGTGACACCGACATATTCGCCGTTGTTTATGGCTATGCTGCTTGCATTGAAATCCGGATTTTCCGTAGGCTTGTTCAGGAGCAGAGGCATGTCCATACGGAGTCCGTAAGTAAAAGTGAACCGTCCGGACGGCTTCCATTCGTCCTGGGCATAAAGCCCGAACTGGGCTGCCCTGGATGTCGCGCCCCACTCCGTGTCCCCGCCTGTCAGGGACGGGTCTGCATAGAAATAGCCGTAAGCGTTGATCTCGTTCTGGAAGAAGTCGTTTATGGAACTGTATCCGTATGAACCGAAAGCCCCCTCGAGAAAGACATTGTAGAACCGGAAGAATTCATTGTGCGTACCTACGGTGATATTGTGGTTGCCCTTGAAGATGGACACATTGTCCGAAATCGTATAGACATCCTGATGCACGGCGTTCGCCCCGGAGGAATAGTCCGTTCCGAGGGTCACCCTGAAGGCATCCGTGATGAAAATGTTGGCTCCGTCGTACGGCACCGTCCTGTCATCCCTTACGAAAACGGCCGTGGCCCTGAACTCGTTGGACACATCGTCCGACACCCTGGAATTGAGTTCCGCCACAAGGGTGTGCGTCTGGTTGGACTGCTTGTAGGAAGACCTGTTGAACATATATTGGGTAGCACTCGCGTCATACTTGTCCGCATAGGCATCCATGAACTGGTAACGGAACATGAACTTGTGATTGTCCCGGATATTCCAGTCTATCCTTGCCATGGCGTTTATGGACTGGTCCGCCACCTGATGCGGCGTAAAGGACTCCCCTGTGCCGGAAATCCCGTAATTTTCCTCATAATGCCGGATCATGGCCTCGGCTATCGTGCTGTTAAAGCGGTTCCCGAGATCCTGTCCGTTGTATATCACATTCTCGAGGAGCTCGATGCCGTCGTAGGACCCGTTGGCCGGGGTATAGACATTCGGGGTCGTGTTCCTCTTGAATTCCGCATTTGCAAAGATAAAGAGCCTGTTCCTTATTACAGGTGCGCCGACGGTAAAGCCGTAGGTCTGGGAAAACTGCGTGTCATACTTATGCCTGGTCTGCCCGTCCTCCAGAGGCCCCGGGGTCGAGCCTATCATGTCCTGATTGTTGATATAGCTGTAGAACGATCCCTGCACCGTATTGGTACCGGATTTCGTGACGGCATTGACAGCTCCTCCCGTGAAGCCGGACTGGCGTACGTCGAAAGGTGCGACCGCCACCTGTATCTCGTCGATGGCATCGAGCGGGACAGGATTTGCCCCGGTCTGGCCTCCGTTCGTGCCCGGATCGGAAAGCCCGGATCAAGTGCATCCGTTCCGTCCGTGAAGACATACCGGATTTTTTTAATTTATTGTTACAATAAACTGCCTGAATTTTCGCATTTTAAAAATAATAGTATATTTGCATCGTCAAAATAAACCTAATTATAGTTATTTTACAATGAATCAAACAATTAAACTAATCGCATCTGCTGTATTGGCGATTTTTGCCGCCATTACGGTAAATGCTCAGGTGACGACTTCCGCCATCAGCGGAAAGATTGTTGACAGTGAAGGTCCCGTGCAGGGAGCCGCAATCATCGCGGTGCACACGCCTTCAGGCTCTCAGTACACGGCCGTTTCCGACAAGAACGGAAACTACCGTATCAACAACATCACCCCTGGTGGCCCTTACACAGTGAAAGTAGAAGTCCTCGGGTACAGGACTGTCGAAAATACCGAGGTGTATGCGCCGCTCGGCGAGACTATTTCAATCAACAACACCCTTGAGGTAGAGGCCTTGGGGCTTGAAGCTGCGGTTTTCACGGCAAACGTAGATGAAGACATGAGCGCCATGGGAGCAGGTGTAGGCACGGCTATAAGCCAGAAGACAATGAATACCCTGCCTACGACTTCACGTGCGTTGAATGACATCCTTAAACTCACTCCGCAGTCTTCGACCACGTCCAACGGTCTGGCCATCGGAGGAGGAAACTACAGGTCATCATTCGTGACTGTCGACGGTGCCGCATTCAACAATGCTTTCGGTATCGGACAG
This sequence comes from uncultured Bacteroidales bacterium, assembly GCA_944326325.1. Classification (GTDB taxonomy): domain Bacteria; phylum Bacteroidota; class Bacteroidia; order Bacteroidales; family UBA932; genus Cryptobacteroides. The sequence goes on along the minus strand of CALVDQ010000015.1, from coordinate 26,287 downwards.
AACCTTCCTGCAGGCGGTGCGCCTATCTCAATGGACGCCCTTGAGCAGCTCTCCATCAACATCACTCCGTTCGATGTCCGCCAGTCCGGCTTCACGGGAGGTGCAGTGAACGCAGTGACCAAGAGAGGTACCAACGAGTGGCACGCTTCCGTATACAACTACTATACAAGCGATGTCGTGACAGGTAGAAGAGTGGGGGACACTGAACTTACTCTCAACAAGTCTCTCGACAACACCATCGGTGCCACAGTCGGAGGCCCTATCATCAAGGACAAGCTCTTCTTCTTCCTCAACTTCGAGTATCAGCTCGACCAGGACCCGGGTTCAAATGCGCTTGCAAGGCCGAACGACCAGGCAGAATGGGGCGGCGACACACAATATCACAGGCCTACGGAAGCCTTCATGAACCAGGTTTCAGAATATCTCCGCAACACTTACGGATACGAGACAGGTCCTTATCAGGGCTACAACCTCAGTACTCCGGACTGGAAACTGATGGCCCGCGTGGACTGGAACATCAACGACAACCACAGGCTGAACATCCGTTACAGCCAGACGATGAACAAATATTCGTCTGACCCGTCCACTTCCATCAGCCCGCTGAAAGAGGCATATGTCAGGAACGACTACAGCCGTACCTCAGACTACGCGCTGACATTCAAGAACTCGAACTACTACCAGGAGCAGAACTTCATCTCCCTGGCCGCAGAGTTGAATTCATCCTTCCTCGACGGAATGGTGAACAACATGTTCCGCGCCACATGGTCCCACCAGTACGAGCCGCGTTCATGGGACGGGGATCTTTTCCCGACAGTGGATATCCTCGAATATATCGACGTTGACGGTGACGGCGAAAACGAAACCGCTGCGCCCATAACTTCATTCGGTCTTGATCCGTTCACATACGGCAACCTCCGTGACGTTCATACCGTCACTCTTACCGATGAGGTGAATATCGTTAAAGGCATCAACAACATCACAGCAGGCGTGCAGTTCGAGTATGACCTCACCAAGAACGGCTATATGCAGGGCGGCGCCGGATACTATGTCTACGATTCATGGGATGATTTCGTAAATAACGCGACACCAGCCGCTTTCGCCATCACCCATCCTAACAACAATTCCCTCACCCAGGAATATCCGAGCTTTACCTACAACCAGACATCGCTCTACCTTCAGGACGAGCTGAACATAGCCGACAACTTCAAGCTTACCGCCGGTCTCCGTCTGGAAATCCCTGTATATCCGGCTCTGGAGAACAATCACAACAAGGAATTTTCAGAACTGGCAGCGACTTCCCAGTCATTCAAAGGACTGGCAACCGACGATATGCCTAAGGCAACCGTCAACTTCTCGCCGCGTATCGGCTTCAACTGGGATATTCTCAACAACAGGAAACTCGTCCTCCGCGGAGGTTCGGGTATCTTCACCGGACGTATTCCGTTCGTATGGATAGTTTCCGCCATCGGAAACAGCAACTGCATCCAGGCCCAGTATATAGCTGACAGAAATTCAGGAATGGATATGCCATCGTTCCATACGAACATCAACGAGATACTTGACGACCTGTATGGCGGCAGCTTCACACAGCAGGATCTCTACGCTCCTACTTCTCCTACCATCATGGACAAGAACCTGAAGATGCCTTCATCCTGGAAATCCTCCCTTGCCCTCGATGCAAGGCTTCCAGGGGACATCAAGGCCTCTGTCGAGGGTATCTACAGCAAGGACCTGACTTCCGTGAAGACATACCGTCTCGGCTACACCAGGGATGAGAACGGCATGCAGCTTCCTGGTGAACCTACAACAAGGGCACACTGGACAAGCGAAAATATCAAGAACAGCGAAAATGGTACAATGTACCCTTACTACCTCACCAACAGCGATGTGAACGGTTACTACGCTTCAGTGACCGCACAGCTGCAGAAAGACTTCCATTTCGGTCTCTCCCTCATGGCTGCATATACATTCAGCGATTCACAGACTCTCGGTGAAGGATGGGGTGACCAGGTATCTTCCGCATACAGCGCCATGAACTACAGCAAGGACGGTTCAAACGTAGCCGAACTCGGACACTCAGGCTTCGTACCTCCTCACAGGTTCATCGCCAACATCAGCTACAGCGTGAACGAGGGCAGATGGGGAACATCCACATTCGGCCTCTTCTATGAAGGCTATAACCTCTGCTACGTAGGAAACTACTCTTATTCACGCCTGTCCTATACGATTTCAAATCCTAAAGGATATGCCCTGGCTGATGACTATGGTGCACAGCAGATGATATACATCCCTACAGAGGCAGACCTTGCACAGATGACGTTTGCCGATGCCGCCAACAAGGAAGCTTTCGCAGAATTCGTGGCAAGCGACAAATACCTTAGCAAGCACAGAGGCGAATACATGAAGAGAGGTTCTGTAGCCGCACCTTGGCAGAGCCGCTTCAACTTCAAGTTCACCCAGGATTTCCACTTCCCGGTAGCGGATCAGATCCACACTATCCAGGTAGGTCTGGACATCAACAATGTGGCCAATCTCCTGAACAAGAACTGGGGTCTGACCGACAGGGTGAACTCAGACAGGGTCCTCACTTACGATGCTGGCACCCAGACGTACACTTACACTCCTCGCGAGTGGAGCAAGTATGCCAACTCATACAACACCTGGAATATGCTTCTCAGCGTAAGATACTTCTTCTAGGATTTTCCTAAATCCATAAAAAACAGCCGGGATGTGATCCCGGCTGTTTTTCGTTGTCTTATCCAGGCCGGAATACGGCCCGATTTCCCCGATTCCGCTGCGGATTTTTTTGGAATGATATAAAAACTTCATATCTTTGCACCCTGAAATGTGGAGAGATTTGGCTGCTTGCAACCACACAAAAAAATGCTAAAATGACTGTCCGGCCCTGCCGTGACCGCAAATATTTTAGATAACGGTTTTTCGCTCCTCATTTCTGAAGGGGCTTTTTTTATGCGGCCCAAGCCCCCGCAGCTGCCGGCACTGCGGATATGGAAGCTGCACGGAACTGTTAAAATTTCAACGATATGTCTTATCTATTTACATCAGAATCAGTATCCGAAGGACATCCGGACAAGGTCTCGGACCAGATATCGGACGCAATACTCGACGAATTCCTCCGTCAGGACCCTGAAGCCAAGGTTGCCTGCGAGACATTCTGCAGCACCGGACTCGTAGTCGTCGGCGGAGAGGTACGGTCGGACGAAGCATACGTAGACATCCAGAGCGTCGCCCGAAGGACAATAAACAGGATCGGCTACAACAAGGCCGAATATATGTTCGACGGCAACTCCTGCGGGGTGATCTCCGCCCTCCATGAACAGTCCCAGGACATAAACCGCGGCGTGGTGACGGAAAATGCGGAAGAACAGGGAGCCGGAGACCAGGGAATGATGTTCGGCTACGCCTGCGACGAGACGGCCGAATATATGCCGCTTCCTCTCGCCCTGGCACACAAGGCGCTTGTAATCCTTTCCGAAATCAGGAAGAAGACACCGGAGAAGATGCCTTACCTGAGGCCCGACTCCAAATCCCAGTTCACCGTAGAATACGATGACATCACACACCGCCCCATTAAAATCCACACCATAGTCATCTCCACCCAACACGATGAATTCGTACCGGCTGAGCTCGGGAACATGAGCTACCGCGAAGCCTGCGACCAGTACGGACAGAAACGCGTGGACGCGGCAATGCAGTCTAAAATCAGGAAGGATGTACAGGAAATCCTGATCCCTGCCCTGATAGAGGAGCTCCCGGCGGAAACTGCGGCCCTGTTCAAGGACGGTTATATCCTGCATGTCAACCCAACCGGAAAATTCGTCATCGGCGGCCCGCACGGAGATACAGGGCTCACCGGAAGGAAAATCATCGTAGATACTTACGGAGGCAAAGGTGCTCATGGAGGCGGGGCCTTCTCGGGAAAGGACCCTTCCAAAGTCGACCGATCAGCGGCATATGCGGCGAGATACATAGCCAAGAACATGGTGGCTGCCGGCCTGGCCAAGGAAATCCTTGTACAGATCTCCTACGCCATCGGGGTCGCCCGTCCAGTCAGCATCTATGTGAACACCTACGGGACAGCAGCCGGAAATGCTTCCGGGGAGCGGTTTAGCGACTCATACATAGCAGGCAGGATAAACGAACTGTTCGACCTCAGGCCCGCGAAGATAATCGAGAAGTTCCAGCTCAAGAAACCGATCTACGAACCTACCGCAGCCTACGGACACGTCGGAAGAAAGCCATACAAGGACTTTGTGGAGGTCATCCGCGACGGGAAGAAGACCCAGGAATTCGTGCAGTTCTTCGGATGGGAGACGCTCGATTCCGTGGACATGATAAAGAAAGCCTTCGGCCTGTAATGAAGATAGGGGAAATCGAACTCAGGGACAGGCCTCTCTTCCTCGCCCCGATGGAAGACGTGACCGACGCATCCTTCCGCTTCGTCTGCAAGGAATTCGGAGCGGATATGATGTATACCGAATTCGTGTCCTCCGACGGGCTCATTCGCGATGCGAAGAAATCCCTTGCGAAACTGCTCACCTACGGCTATGAAGCGCCCATAGGCATCCAGATATACGGTAATATTCCTGAAGCCATGGTCGACGCCGCCAAAATGGCTGAAAAAGCCGCGGAACTCGTGGGCGGGTATGGAGCAGACCTGATCGACATCAATTTCGGCTGCCCGGTCAGCAAGATAGCCCGTCGCGGAGCCGGTTCCGGCATGATGAAGGAGCCCGACAAGATGGTACAGATCACGAAAATGGTCGTGGACGCAGTGAAACTCCCGGTAACCGTGAAGACACGGCTGGGTTGGGATGAAAATTCCAGGATCATAGTCGACCTCGCGGAAAGGCTGCAGGATACCGGCATAAAGGCTCTCACGATCCACGGGAGAACCCGCGCCCAGATGTACAAGGGCGAAGCTGACTGGACACTTATCGGCAAGGTAAAGGAGAACCCGAGGATGCACATCCCCATCATAGGGAACGGAGACATCGACTCTCCGGAGAAGGCCAGGGAATGTTTTGAACGGTACGGTGTCGACGGCATCATGATCGGAAGGGCGACTTACGGGCATCCTTGGATCTTCCGGGAGATAAGGCACTATCTTGACACCGGAGAGAAGCTCCCGCCCATGAGCGTTCCGGAAAGGGTGGCCCTTGCCAAGAGGCACCTCGCCAAGTCGGTTGAAGTCAAGGGAGAAAAGGTCGGCGTACTTGAAATGAGGCGCCATCTGTCCGCGTATTTCAAGGGTCTTCCGGACTTCAAGGAAACAAGGCTCAGGCTCGTGACTCTCAACGACCCCGGCGAACTGTACGACACCCTCGACTACGTGGAATCCCGATGGGGCACGGCCTGTGTGTGAAAAAACTTGGGAAATGTGATTTAAACTACAATACACCGTATGATTGACAATATACTGCTCGCGCCGTACTACCTGATCCTGAAAGCCAGGCATTTCCTGTACGACAAAGGCATCAGGAAAGCTGTCCGGGCCGAAGTCCCGGCAATAGGTTTCGGCAACATCACCGTGGGCGGGACAGGAAAGACCCCGCATACGGAACTTGCGGTCAGGACCCTGCTCTCCCTCAAAGCCTTCCAGGGAAAACACATAGCGGTCCTGTCCAGGGGCTACAGACGTAAAAGCAAAGGATTCCAGCAGGTTACGACAGACAGCAGCGCGGCATTCGCCGGAGACGAACCGCTGCAGATAAAGAACAAATTCCCGGACATCACGGTCGCCGTAGATGCCGACAGGGTGGAAGGCTGCGGTTTCCTGGCCAGACCGGAAAGCCTCGGAACCTCGAAAAAAGCCAGAAAATGCCGTGACAGGGAATTTCCTGCCGCAGACGTGATCATACTTGATGACGTGCTTCAGCACAGAGTCCTGAAGCCTCATCTGTCCATCCTCCTGATAGACTTCCATCACCCAGTCTGCAAGGATATGCTGCTTCCTCTCGGCCGGCTCAGGGATCTCAGGGAAAGGACCTTCGCAGCAGACTTAATCATCATAAGCAAGTGTCCGACCTACCTCGACGACACGCAAAGGCTCGAATGGGCCGGATCATTGAAGTTAAGGGGCTTTGACCTCGCAACGATGCAGGGGACAAACCCGTGGGGCAGGAAACAGACGCTTCTGTTCTCTACAATCAGCTACTGCACCCCTACGGCAGTATTCCCTGAAGGAGACCCGCACTACGTCTACGCGCCGAGGGCCATCGTATTTACAGGCATAGCCGATGACACTCCTCTGATGGCATTCCTGTCTGGAAAATACAGGATTTCCGGACACCTCGTATTCGGAGACCACCACAGATTCACCGAACCTGACATCAGGACGATATCCGGAGCCGCGGAAAGCGAACCGACAGCCCTGGTAGTGACCACGGAAAAGGACAGCCAGAGGATTAGGGATATGGAAAATATACCTGAAACACTCAAGAAAAGAATGTTCCAGGTACCAATAGAGGCCGCTTTCCTGTCAGAAAAGGAAACAGCCATATTCTGCAGTCTCCTGAACGGTCTGGTGCAGCCCGGGCAGAAATCCTGATTCCGGGACAGGCCGCCGCATTTCCGGGATCCTATTCTTTTTCAGACACCGCTTCCCCTCCGGTCAGGATTCCGTTCTGCACCTGGACGGAAGCATCGTGTATTGCGTTGAAGACCGTAGAAACGAATTTTTCGGAAAGTCCCTGCTCAGCGCCTCGCGCCACGACCTTCTCAAGAAGAGAATCCCAGCGCGAAGTCTGGAGTATCGCGATGTTGTTTTCTTTCTTGTATTCCCCGATCTGCCGGCTTATGTTCATCCTCGAACTCAGAAGGTACAGCAGGCTTTCATCGATGACATCGATCTTTGCCCTCAGTTGGTGGATGTTCTCCCTGTATTCCGGACTGTCGGAATCATTTTCACGGACTACCAGCTTCTGCATCATTCCGGCCAGTTCGGCAGGGGTCAGTTGCTGCTTGGCATCGCTCAGGGCACAGGTAGGATCGCAGTGCGACTCTATCATAAGACCGTCGAGACCGAGATCGAGGGACGTCTGGGAAATTTCCTGGAGATACTGCTTGGCCCCTCCCATGTGGCTCGGGTCACAGAAGAACGGCAGTTCCGGATAACGTGTCCTCAATTCTATGGCAATCTGCCAGTCCGGCCTGTTCCTGTAAGGGATTTTCTCCGATGTCGAGAATCCGCGGTGAATGACGCCGAGTTTCTTCACTCCGGCCTGGTTAAGCCGTTCCAGGGCACCTATCCACAGATCCAGATCCGGATTCACGGGATTTTTCACCAGCACAGGAATGTCGGTATCTTTCAATGCATCGGCTATCTCCTGTACAAGGAACGGATTCGCTGTGGTCCGCGCCCCGATCCAGACCATGTCCACACCGAATTTCATGCAGTCAAAGATATGCTTCTCGCTCGCGACTTCGGTACAGATCTTCATTCCGAGCTCATTCTTAACGCGCTGCATCCATTTCAGCCCCGGAGTTCCGACTCCCTCGAATGTGTTGGGATGTGTGCGCGGCTTCCATATTCCGGCACGGAATACACTTACGCCCAAAGCCTTTAGTCCGCGGGCCGTCTCCATTATCTGTATTTCCGACTCCGCGCTGCACGGCCCGGCGATCAGCAGAGGCCGCTTGTCATTGAACAAATTGAACAGATTCCATTCCTTCAGGGGAATAATGTCAAGTCTCTTTTCCATAATATATCCATTTGTTAATATTCCTTACTTATGCCGGACATCATCTTATTATCCGTTTTATCCGGTTGGCATCCACTATCAGAGAACGGATCCCCTCTTCGTCAAAACCGTCTATAGCCTTACGGAATGCGTTTATTTTCTCTATATAGGTATCCAGCACCCGAAGAATATTCTCCCTGTTCTGGGAGAATATCGGCACCCACATATCCGCGTTGCTCTTGGCAAGGCGAACAGTCGAGGAAAAGCCGCCGGAAGCAAGGTCAAAGATGTGTTTCTCGTTCTTTTCCTTGTCAAGCACCGTCAGGGCCAGGGCGAAGGAGGTTATGTGCGAGATATGCGAGACATAGGCAGCATGGACATCATGGTTTACGGCATTCATGTATATGGGCCTCATGTTCAGGCAGTCATACATTTTCTCCACAATATGCACCGCTGCCGGATCCGATTCCTCATGGTTGCAGATGATACAGGCCTTCCCGTCAAAAAGACCCGGCATTGCAGCCCACGGACCGGAGTATTCCGTACCGGCCATCGGATGCGTGGCGACATAACGGGAACGCATCGGATGATAATGCGCGATTTTCACCAGCTGCTCCTTTGTCGAACACACGTCGATGACCGTCTTGCGGCATTTTCCCTGTGCGTCTTCCTTCGAGAACATATCCAGAATCTCCGGAAGCATCTTCACGGCAGCCCCTACCGGCACTGCCAGTACTACAAGGTCGCACTCCGACACACATTCCTCCAGTGTCACAAGCCTGTCGACAAGTCCCATGTTCAATGCCGCAGCGGCATTTACCTTGTCGGCTTCCACCCCGGCGATGCTGCCGGCGAAACCTTTCCGTCTCAGATCTATAGCCATTGACCCGCCGATCAGGCCAAGGCCGATTATCCCTGTCTTCATCTGCTGCATCATTTGAATATCTTCATGCCAGTTCCATTATCTTCTCTGCCGACCTTTCGAGAACCTCAGGTTTCGCGCAAAGGGAAATGCGTATGTAATCCCTTCCGTTCTTCCCGAAAATGAATCCCGGGGTAATGAATACTCCTGCACCGTAGAGTATCCGGTCCGACACCCTCTCGCCCAACGAGACATCCGGCGCCCCTTCTCCCAGGAACCTGCAGTCCCGAGGCACCCTGCCCCACAGGAACATCCCGCTGCTGTCCTTGTCGTATTCAGCCCCGATGATGTCGAAAATACGGCCGGCAAGCACCTTTCGTACCGCGTACCCGTCATTCAGGGCCCTGAACCATTCCGGTCCCTGCGCAAGGGCAGCCGCAGCCGCAAGCTGCAGAGGTTTGAACATCCCCGAATCCATCTGGCTCTTTACCTTGAGTATCTGGGAAATCACCTGTGCATCCGCCGCGACCATCCCGACACGCCATCCCGACATATTGTGCGCCTTGCTGAGGGAATTCAGTTCGAGACAACAGTCCTTTGCGCCAGGCACGGCCAATATCGAGAGCGGATTGTCGTTCAGGATGAAGCTGTACGGATTGTCATTGCAGATCATTATCCCGTGCCTGCGGCCGAAATCCACCAGTCTGGCATATAGCTCCATCGTGGCGGGAGCCCCTGTAGGCATATTCGGATAGTTGGTCCACATTATCTTGACCCCCGAAAGGTCCGTCTTTTCAAGGGCGTCGAAATCCGGCTGCCATCCATGATCTTCAAGCAGGTCATAGCTAACAATCTCCGCCTCCGTGAGTGCAGAAGCAGACGAATATGTCGGATACCCCGGATCCGGTACAAGCACCTTGTCCCCCTTGTCAAGGAACGCGAGCGAAATCAGAAGGATTCCCTCCTTCGACCCGGCAAGTGGCTGTATCTCCCTTGCAGGATCGAGTTCCACATGATAATACCGGGAGTACCAGTCCGCAAATGCCTGGCGGAGTTGCGGAATCCCGATATAGCTCTGGTAGGCATGGTTTCCCGGCTGCGAAGCCGACTCCCTGAGAGCCTCTATCGCAGCGGCCGGAGGCATCCCGTCGGGAGCCCCGATCCCGAGATTGATTATCCTTTCCCTTCCGGCAGAGTCCCTCTCTGCATTCATCCTGTCTATTTCCTTAAGTTTCCGTGAGAAATAATATTCCTGTACGGATTCTGTCCTTTTAGCCGGTCGTATTATCATAACTTTGTCATTTTTATTCCGAACTTTCCATTACCTGGCAGCCTGCCAGCCTCCCGTCGCCATCCCGTCTTCACACTCCGCATTCGTATTCCCCGAGGATATTCAGGTCATCCATAAGCGGCCTCACTGCCGAAATCGCCTGGCTGTACCTCAGATAGCTGTCGAACTTTATATCCGCATAGAAGAAATACTGCCAGGTCTTCCCGGGAATAGGGAGTGACTGGATCCTTGTAAGGTTCATCTCATAGAAGGACAGTATCGTCAGCACCTGGGCCAGGGAACCCGCCTTGTGAGGAAGGGTAAAGCACAACGAAACCTTGTTGACCTTCTCCTTCGGGACGGCTATGCTGTCGTCCAATATAAGGAAGCGCGTGAAATTCTGCTTATACGTCTCTATGCTTTCCTTCAACACCTCAAGTCCGTAAAGTTCGGCAGCGAGAAGCGATGCAACGGCACCAACCCCCTCCAGACGCGCTTCCGCAATGTCAGCCGCGCTCTTGGCGGTATCTTCCGACTCCACGAGCCTTATCCAGGGGCAGCTCCGGAAAAACGGCCTTGTCTGGTTTATTGCCATATAATGCGTCCTCACTTCCTTTATGTCCTCTATACTCTGCCCCGGCAGGGCCATCAGGTTCTGCTGTATACGCAGGAAGACCTCGCCCTTTATCTTCACGTTATACTTCCGGAGAAGCTCGAAATTGGGGAGCAGACCTCCCGAAACCGTATTTTCAATCGCCATTATGGCGGCATCCGCCTTGCCTGCATCCAGAGACCTGTACAGGTCGTCGAAAGTCGCACATTCGACAATATCGGGTACGCTCCCGTCCAGCTTTCCGTAGAAAATCCTGGCAGCCTGCTCGTGGAAACATCCGGAATAGCCCTGTATAGCCACCCTTTTTTTAGTCTGTCCAGCCGAATCCATTTTTTTAATACTGACAAAAAAAAAGAGCCGCCCGCATCCGGACAGCTCCAATAACACTTTTCTATTACTGTATATACACACAACGTCCGGCTATCATCCTTTTGGAAAATAGAAGTAAAAATAACCGTATGCGCTAAATCGTATATTCATTGTAACCTGTTCAATAAACAAACCGGAAAGAAAGCCTTCCGCCCGGTTCGGGTGCCTCAACACGCACACCGATGACAAATATAGTAAAATATCCTGGAAATATTCCGTAACCGCCTTTATTTTTTCAAACAGTAAGGATTTCCTTTTCCTTTGCGGTCACTATTTCGTCTATCTTCTTCACGGAAGAGTCCGTATCCTTCTGGACATTCTGCTCGAAATCCTTCTCCGCATCTTCCGGCAGCCCGTCTTTCTGGGCCTTCTTCAGGGCATCGATGGCATCGCGGCGCGCGTTCCTCACCACGACCTTGGTATTCTCCCCGGCAGCCTTCACCTTCTTGATAAGCTCCTTTCTCCTGTCCTCGGTAAGAGGCGGGACGGAGCATCTGATGTTCTCGCCGTTGTTCTGCGGAGTCAGGCCGATATTGGCATCCATGATAGCCTTTTCGATGACAGGGATCATCTTCTTCTCCCATGGCTGGATGACGATAGTCTTGGCATCAGGAGTCGTCACCGAAGCCACCTGAGGCACAGGTGTTGGAGTACCGTAATAGTCGACCAGCACATTATTGAATATCAACGGGTTCGCCTTGCCGGCCCTGTAAGTCTTGACATCTTCCTCAAGGAATTTCACAGCATCGGCCATCTTGGCTTTCGCTGAAGAAACGATTTCTTTTGCTTTATCTATCATAACAATGGTATTTTGTTCTGTCCAAGGCTGCAGATCAGCCGTTATACACCAGAGTGCCTACCTTCTCGCCCCTGATGAGCCTGGTCAGGTTGCCTTCCGCGTTCATGTCAAACACGATAACCGGCATATTTCCTTCACGGCACAGGGCAAAAGCCGTCTGGTCCATCACCTTCAGGTGCTCCTGCAGGGCCTTGTCGAAAGTAAGTTCATCATATTTTACCGCTGAAGGATCCTTTTCCGGATCAGCCGTATACACTCCGTCGACCCTCGTACCTTTAAGCAGCGCATCGGCCCCTATCTCAAGAGCCCTGAGGGCCGCTCCTGAATCCGTAGTGAAGAACGGGTTCCCGGTACCTCCCGCTATCAGCGATACTCCCCCCTTCTCCATGAATGCCACAGCATCGTCCCTCATATAGTACCTCGCAACAGGCATCATGGGAGTGGCCGTGAACACCTCCGCCTCTACACCTGCGGACCGTATGGCCATGGCAAGGCCGAGGGAATTGATGACAGTGGCAAGCATACCCATCTTGTCCCCGTTCACCCGGTCGAAACCCTTGCCTGCACCGGAAAGCCCCCGGAAGATGTTTCCTCCTCCGATGACGACAGCCACCTGCAGCCCGGCCTTCACAGCCGTTGCTATCTCCCCCGCGTATGAGGCGAGCACATCCTCGCTTATCCCTTTTCCAGACGGTCCTCCAAGGCTTTCTCCGCTAAGTTTCAGCAATACTCTTCTATACATTATCAATATTATTTGCCTCAAAAATTTTACGCAAACAAAAATATCATTTTATTATGAAACTTGCAAGAAAGAATATATCTTTGCACATCTGAAGACTGAAACGAAATTTTAGGATACTGATATTGATATGGCAAACATTTTTACATCTTCTATCGGCAAGAAACTCATAATGAGTATCAGCGGACTGTTCCTCATCATCTTTCTCTTGCTTCACCTCACCATCAACTCATTTTCCATTATAGATTCGTTTACCGGCAACTTCGGGGCAGAAGACGGACTGTTTGCCATGGGATGTGAATTCATGTCTCTTCCCATCGTCACTATCATGGTGCCAATACTGGCATTCGGTTTCATAATCCATATCATATACGCCATAATCCTCACCCTGCACAACCTCGATACCCGCGGAGGATACTTCCGCTACAAGGTATCCAGCAAGGCCAAGGCAGACTCCTGGGCATCGAAGAACATGATAGTGCTGGGCATCATCGTGCTCGGTTTCATCGTGTTCCACCTTACCCATTTCTGGGATGAGATGCAGCTGAAGGAGTGGATGGGCGAAGAAGCCACCGACCCTTACCTCCTCCTTACCGTCACGTTCGGACGCTGGTGGGTACTGGTGCTATACATCATCTGGTTCGGAGCACTGTGGTTCCACCTTACCCACGGTTTCTGGAGCGCATTCCAGACCATCGGTTGGAACAACAAGATCTGGCTGAAACGGCTTAAAGTAATCGCCTACATATTTGCGACCCTGATTTTCATCGGCTTCACAGCTACAGCGATCAACGGTTACATAATGGCATGACAATAAAAAATACAGGACTTTAAGTCGGGCAGCCAGGACTCGGGATTCCGGTTGCCCGGCTTTTTTTATACAGCCCCGTCCCTCGTTTCCCGGAAAACCGCCGCCGCACAGGCGCCATAATATCAAACAACTTAAATTTATTTCACCATCATGGAACAGAAACGTTTTTTCCTGAAAGAAGCCGACCTGCCTAAACAATGGTACAATATCCAGGCAGACATGGTCAACAAGCCCATGCCGCTTCTGAACCCGGCAACAAAACAGCCCATAAAGGCTGAAGATCTCTATCCCCTGTTTGCACAGGAACTAAGCAGACAGGAGCTGAACCAGACCGACCGATGGATAGATATCCCGGAGAAAGTACAGGAAATGTACAGATACTACCGCTCTACCCCGCTTGTCCGTGCCTACGGACTTGAAAAGGCGATAGGAACACCTGCCAATATATATTTCAAGAACGAAAGCGTCAGCCCTGTGGGCTCACACAAACTCAATTCCGCTTTGGCACAGGCCTACTACTGCAAACAGGAAGGCGTGACAAACGTCACGACCGAAACGGGAGCCGGCCAGTGGGGAGCGGCACTCTCATACGCCGCCAGCCTGTTCGGGCTAGAGGCGGCCGTCTACCAGGTCAAGATAAGCTACGAACAGAAGCCGTACAGGCGCAGCATCATGCAGGTATTCGGAGCCCAGGTCATCCCTTCCCCATCGATGACAACGAGGGCCGGAAAAGACATCCTGACCAGGGATCCGAACCATCAGGGGTCACTCGGGACAGCGATTTCCGAAGCCGTGGAACTCGCCAGGATGACACCGAACTGCAAATACACTCTCGGTTCGGTACTCAGCCACGTTTCCCTTCACCAGACAGTCATCGGCCTTGAGGCTGAAAAACAGATGGAAATGGCAGGGGAATACCCGGACATGGTGATAGCCTGTTTCGGAGGAGGGTCCAACTTCGGAGGAATCTCCTTCCCGTTCATGAGACACAAGATCCTGGAAGGAAAGAAAACAAGGTTCATTGCAGCCGAGCCTGCCTCCTGCCCGAAACTCACGAAGGGGAAGTTCGAATACGATTTCGGAGACGAGACGGGATACACCCCGCTCCTGCCGATGTTCACCTTAGGGCACAATTTCAAACCGGCAAATATCCATGCCGGAGGTCTCAGATACCACGGAGCGGGTGTAATCGTGTCCCAGCTGTTGAAAGACGGGCTGATGGAGGCTGTGGACATCAACCAGCTTGAGTCATTCAAGGCAGGATGCCTGTTCGCCAAGGCTGAAGGCATCATTCCGGCACCGGAATCCTGCCACGCGATAGCCGCCACCATCAGGGAAGCCATCAAGTGCAAGGAAGCAGGAGAGAAAAAGACAATCCTGTTCAACCTTTCCGGGCACGGACTCGTGGATATGGGGGCTTACGACCAGTATCTTGCCGGAAACCTCGTGGACTACACACTATAGAGGTCTGGTCCTGGAGTACAGCCATGCCGCCGTATCGGCATCAAGATGCGGCGACAGCTTCGCGCATACTTCGCTGTTGTAGCGGTTCAGCCATTCTATCTCGTCAGTTGTCATAAGAGACTTTATGACAGCTGACGTATCAATATGGCAGAGCGTGAGAGTCTCGAATCCGAGCCATGAACCGAATTCATTCTCGCACACCTTTCTGCAAAGGAGAAGGTTCTCATGCCGCACTCCGTGCATACCTTCCCTGTACATACCGGGTTCATCCGATGTTATCATCCCTGGAAGCATCGGCTGAGGATTCAGGTTCTGTCTTATGTCCTGAGGGCCTTCATGCACCCCGAGATAGAATCCTACGCCGTGGCCTGTACCATGCCCGAAATTGCGCACACAGCGCCATAGCGGGTTCCTTGCCAGGACATCAAGCCGGCATCCGGCGGTACCCTCGGGAAATACGGCCATCGCCAGACCGATCATGCCTCTAAGGACAAGGGTGTAATCTTCCTTTTCCAGAAAACTGCACTCTCCCATAGGTACGGTCCTGGTGATATCGGTGGTGCCGAACAGGTATTGGCCGCCGGAGTCGACGAGGTACAGTCCGCGGGGCTCTATGACAGCCGATCCGGTCTCCGGTGTGGAATAATGAGGCAGGGCTGCATTCGGTCCGTAAGCCGATATGTTGGCAAAACTGTCGCCCCTGTACCCCGGAATCCCGGACCTGAAAGCCGTAAGCCTGTCGGAAGCTTCCCGTTCCGTTACCCTGCATCCCGAATGAACTGCCGTTTCAAGCCAGAACAGGAATTTTTCCATGGCTGCGCCGTCTTCCAGGCAGGCCTCCCGCATCCCTTCTATCTCGACATTGTTCTTGACGGCCTTCCAGAGAGGGACAGGAGACTTTCCTGTGACGATATTCTCCTCCCCCGCCGCTTCAACGACCTCGTCGTACAAGGCACGGTTCACTGTGGAAAGATCGATGTATACCGTAGTGTCCTCCGACCTGAAAATTTCTTCCAGGACGTCCTTTGTCCCCCGGTAAGGCATGACGGACACTCCGTCTGCCTCAAGTTCCCTGAAACTGTCCTCCGTATCCGGGTCGGCTACCTCCTCCCCTTTTTTCACAAACCATATTGCCTCGGACTGGGACACGAACAGATATGAAATCACGTACGGGTTATAATCTATATCCTCGCCCCTGACATTGAGAAGCCAGGCTATTTCGTCGAGGGCCGCCAGAAGCATGCTGTCACAATCATGCAGAAGCAGGAATTTTCTGAGTTCAAGCAATTTGTCATAACGGGACTTGCCTACGGTATCCTCCGAGAGGGTAATGACCGGAGTGGAAGGTATGTCCGGACGGGTGTCCCAGATGCCCGACAGCAGATCAGGGACATCAACGATCCTGACCAGTTCCTCTCCATCTGGAGAAAGGGCCCGGCCAAGTTCGTCTGCAAAGACTTCAGTACAACACAGTCCGTCTACGGCGATGACAGCGGCTTTTCCTGAAAGCCACTGCGGAATCGTCTCGGAGCCTGGCAGCCCTGTCTTGTGGAGTTCCACTCCCGACCCCTGGAGCTGTCTGTCCGCCTGGATGAAAAATCTCGAATCTGTCCACAGGCCCGCATGGTCACTTGTGACCACGATATCCCCGGCCTCTCCCGTAAATCCGGAAAGCCATGCTACCTGCCGCCATCTCGGGGCGGTATATTCACTTGCATGCGGATCGGAACCTGTAATCACTACGGCGTCCCAGCCGTTGTCCGACATCATTGCCCGCAGGGCATCTATTCTTTCAGAATATACGTTCATAATACCTGTCTTTTTTTTCCGAATGGTCCGTATCTTTTACTGTCAAAAAATATTGCCGGATTCCGCCGGCCCAATGCGTCTATACAATGTCCGCAATGATAGAATCCGATATGAAAAAGCCGCTTTCCGGAATCCTGACATTCCCGTCAGGAAGACGCGTCAGGGTTCCTGCGGAAAGATGCTTCCGTACCTGCCCGGGCATGGCGAGGCGCAGCAGCTCCGGTTCCGGCAGCCCCGTATCTGTCCTCAGGGAAAGCATGATCCTTTCCAAAGCCGCCTGCTCCTGTGTCAGTTCTTCCGTTTCCATGATATCCGTCTCCGCATCATCCCTGCATGACAGCCACGCAGACAGATATGCCTCCACCGAAGGCCTGTTCCAGCTTCTTGTGCGGCGGTCTCCGTCAATCCTGAACGAATGTGCGCCCGGACCCAGCCCGAGATACGGTTCTCCGGACCAATATGCCGAATTATGTACGGCCTCATAGCCGGGAAGGGCGAAATTCGAGACTTCATAATGGCGGTAGCCTGCATTGCCAAGCACTTCGCACAATGTCATATACTGCAGCCTGCATTCTTCATCTCCGACTTCTCGGCAGCGGCCTCTTGCCATCATCTTCTCCAAGGCCGATCCCGGTTCCACCGAAAGCTGGTATGCGGAGATATGTTCCGGCATTCCTCCAGGCAGGTCCAATATCCTGCCGAGAGTTTCCTTCCAAAGGCCGTGTCCCATCCCCGGCACCCCGAATATAAGGTCCAGGCTTATGTTTTCCACTCCGGCCCGGCGCAAGATCCTGTAGGCTTCGACAGCCCCGCCAGCGGTATGGCGACGGTTCATCCAGCGCAATATTCCGTCATCGTATGACTGTACCCCCATGCTTATCCTGTTCACGCCGAGGGACAACAGACCTTCGGCATAGTCCTGGCCTCCCGAGACTATATCCTCCGGATTTACCTCCACCGTGAATTCCCTGAACCGATGGGGGCGGCCTTCGTCCATGAAAAGCGATGCAAGGGTCTGCAGAACGGAAAAAGGCAGTACCGAAGGGGTACCGCCTCCTATGTACAGTGTATCCGGTCCGTCCTGAAGTCCGGACTTCCGTGCCGCGAATTCGTTTTCCAGAGCCTTGCAGAAGGGTTGGAGGACCTTGTCTTTCCGAGTGCCCCGGCATAAAAGCTCCGAATAGAATCCGCAATAGGTACAGAATGTCCTGCAGAACGGGATGTGGATATATATCACCGCCTATCTCAGCATAAGTTCAGCAGAGCCGAGGAGATTGTTCTCGGTATATGCCTCAACCGTATAGATTCCCTTGACAAAATCGGAAATGCCGTTCAGATAGATACTTAGCTCCACTTCTTCTCCCTGATAGTCCACTTCGCGTGATGCCGAACATATCATAGGCTCCCCGTTGAAGTCGAATGTCCTCTGGTCATCTCCCGTAAGAAGTATGCCGTCCGGTCCCTTGACCCTGATATAGACCCTTACCGGCCCCTTAGGGGCAAGTTCGTTTTCCACGAGGCTCAACGTGGTCATGAGCCTTACCACGCGGCTGCTTCTGTCGGTAATCTTGTCGGAAGCATTGTAGGCATCCATCCTGATGGCCCGGCCCTTCAGCACAGATCCGGCCGCAACCTGTCCGGAAAGGCTTTCCACAGTACGGCTCAGCTCTTCAGACTGGCGTCTCGTCTCGGCCGCCTCCTTCCTTGCGGCCGCGGCATCGGCCGTCAGCTTATGGTTGAGCGTATTCAGGGAATCGATCTGGACAATATAGTTTCTCATGATGCTCCTCAACGTACCGAGTTCTTTCTCGTACTTGCGTATCATGGCCCTGTTGGTAGCCTCCGTATGCTTGATACGCTCGATAAGCTGCGAAACTTCTTCACGCGACGAGTCCAGCTGGGCGTTTATCTGCTCATTGTCCGAGGAGAGTGTCGCATAGTCGTTCTGCAGCGAAATCATCTGCTGGGTCAGCGCATCCTTCTCGATATTCAGTTCGTTGACAAGGGAACTTTTCTGATACCATATATAAGCCAGGACAAGTGCCAGCACTACAGCCACGGCTATCATTATGTTCATCGTCCTTTTCAGCGCAAGTTCTTTCTGATTTGAATTTGTCTCTTCCATGATTTCTGATTTTTAGCCATTATTTTACAAATATAGCGATTTGTAGGAAATTTACCACTATATTTGCCGGACAGCGGGTTGCAGGACGACCCGCAACCTACGGTTTACGCCGGAATGGAAAGACAAGCATTGAAAAACAAGAGGAAGATGAGATATTTCATACGGGCCCTGAAGACATTCATATATTTCACCCTGCTGTTCGTTCTGATTATCGCGGTGTTTGTAATAAGCGGTACGGTGGAACTGGACATTGAGACCATGTTCCGGGACGGGTACACTTCCCTTTGGGAGATTCTTGCCATCATGGTCGCCATATCGGCAGTCTATCCAAAGCTGAGCTATACCAGGTCCATCCCCGGGATAAAAGGGAACCTGAGCACAAACCGGGTACAGATAATCTCTCTGATGCAGGATTTCGGATATGAAGTCGAACATGAAAGTGTCGGGAAAATGACGTTCCGGCTGAAATCGGCAGGTGCCAGGCTTGCAAGAAAATATGAAGACCGGGTCACTTTTGAACAGAACGGGGAGGTGCTGTCTGTCGAGGGACTGAAAAAGGACCTCGTGCGGATAATATCCAGAATGGAGTACAGGCTTAACAACGAAGACTGAAGAAATGCTCCTTAAAGCTTTTTGACTTATTTTCCGTGAAAAGTTTTGCAATTAGGAAAAATCATCCTATATTTGCAGTCCAATTCGAAAGAAGAGAAGTTTCGGGGTGTGGCGCAGTTGGCTAGCGCATCTGGTTTGGGACCAGAGGGTCCTGTGTTCGAGTCACAGTACCCCGACCTTAAGAAGGAGGCAGAATCATCTGCCTCCTTCTTGTTTTTTATAATCTACCGATATCCCGTTCTCTATGCAAGCATTGCCTTAACCTGCCTGTATACATTGTCCGCCGTGAAGCCGAGCTTCTCGTCCAGCACCTTGTATGGAGCGGAAAAACCGAACGATTCAAGGCCCCAGACTTTACCGTTTGCCCCGACGAGACTCTCCAGCGTCACCGGAAGTCCGGCTGTGAGACCGAATACCTTGGCACCGGACGGTATGACACTCTCCTGATAGACCTTGTCCTGGGACCTGAAAAGTCCCTCCGAAGGTACTGAAACCACCCTGACACGTACCCCGTCAGCTCTCAGGAGTGCCGCCCCCGCCACAAGAGTGGAAACTTCCGAGCCGGAAGCCACAAGCACGACATCCGGGTCTTCATCCGAACCGCTGACGATATAGGCACCTCTGGAGACTGAAGAATAGTCATTGCCATCCGGAAGGTTATCTATATTCTGACGGGAAAAGACCAGAGCCGTAGGAGTGGCCGTATTCTCCATGGCAAGTTTCCAGGCCTGCGTGGTCTCTTCCGCATCGGCAGGACGCAGGACAAGCATCGAATTCTTTCCGCTATGGTTCTTCAGCCTTTCCATGAGACGGAGCTGCATCTCCTGCTCCACAGGTTCATGTGTCGGACCGTCCTCACCCACCCTGAACGCATCGTGTGTCCAGATGAATTTCACCGGGGTTTCCATCAGTGCCGCCATCCTGACCGCAGGCTTCATATAATCCGAGAATACGAAGAACGTACCGCAGGCCGCTATCACACCGCCATGAAGCATCATTCCTATACAACAGCAGGCCATGGTGAGTTCAGACACGCCGGCCTGGAAGAATGCTCCGGAAAAGTCCCCTTTCCTGAATGCATGGGTCTTCTTCAGGAAACCGTCTGTCTTGTCCGAATTGGAAAGGTCCGCAGAAGCGACTATCATGTTTTCCACTTCCCCGGCAAGCACTCCCAGGACAGCGGAAGACGCCGCCCTTGTGGCACAGCCAGGCTTCTGTACAATGGAAGCCCAGTCCACGGAAGGGGCCTTGCCGGAAAACCATTCCTTCATCTTGGCCGCAAGTCCTGGATTTTCCTCGGCCCATTCTTCCTGGCGGGCCTTTCGCTCCCTGACAATCTCCTTCAATTCACGTCTTCTGGCTTCGTAAAGGGCCTCTACTTCAGGGAAAATCCGGAACGGGTCTTCAGGATCGCCGCCGAGATTCCTTATAGTATTGATATATGCATCACCGCCGAGTGGAGCCCCGTGCGTGGCACAGCAGTTCTCATAGCTTGTGTTGTCAGCCCTGCGGGCACCCTTTCCCATCACAGTATGCCCGATGATGAGGGTCGGCCGGCCTTCCACCTTCAAGGCCGCATCGAGGGCCTTGCGTATCTGTCCGGCATCGTTACCGTCGATACAAAAGACTTCCCAGCCCCATGCCCTGTACTTCATCTCCACATCCTCGCTTGTCACCTCGCTTGTCGTGGATGAGAGCTGGATATCGTTGGAATCATAGAACATGATGAGGTTATCGAGCCCGAGATGCCCTGCGATACGCCCTGCGCCCTGGGATATCTCCTCCTGGATACCGCCGTCAGATATATAGGCATAGATGGTCTGGCCCATCTGATCCCCGAGACGCGCCTTGAGGAACTTGGCCGCAATGGCTGCGCCTACCGCAAAAGTATGTCCCTGCCCCAGAGGTCCTGAAGTATTTTCGATGCCGCGGCCGACATTGACTTCCGGATGCCCCGGGACCGGACTTCCCCACTGCCGGAACTGTTTCAATTCGTCAAGTGTAAACTTACCGGACAAGGCAAGTACGGAATACAGCATAGGAGACATATGTCCAGGGTCAAGGAAAAAGCGGTCCCTGCTCTCCCAGTACGGATTCTCCGGATCATAGACCAGATATTCCGAAAACAGAACATTGATAAAATCCGCACCTCCCATGGCTCCTCCAGGATGCCCTGATTTCGCTTTTTCAACCATCGAAGCAGCCAGTATCCTGATATTGTCGGCAGCCCTGTCCATAATTCGCTTGTCGTTCATAATCCCGATTGTATGTCTTAAGAAAACTGATTGTCCTTTATCAAAAAACGAGGACGTCAGCCCAAACCGGCGTCCTCGAAAGAATTTGTCTTGATTATATCCGGACCGCTGCCTCCTACAGATTAGGATTGACGGACTTCCAGTCTGCGACTGCAGGTATGATGCCGAGACCGATAATCTCGTCCCTCATCTTGCAGAGGTGCTCATAAGAAGCCTCAAGGGCTGCCATCTCCTCGGCGGTACCCTTCACATCCGTATAGTGGACACCGGTGGCGTCGATGACCGTCGGCATGGCCATCATGACGTTATGGTATTCAGGAGTGTTAACATAACATCCTGCCGGCCACTCGAACTTTCTGCCGCCCATAGCTGCGCCGATCATCTCGATGGACACGTATGCCGGGCTCTGGAACGAGGAACGTCCTCTCAGTTCGATAATCTTCTTTCCGCCCTGGATGACATCCTGCTTGATCTCATCCCACCTTACAAGAGGGAGCCTTGTGCCGAGAAGCTCTGTAAAAGGTGTTCCGTCCACCTTGGCCTCGGATGCGAACACTGCCATCTGCTCCCCGTGTCCGCCGTATGTATGGCAGCCGGTCACCTTGCACTGCTGTACACCGAATTCCTTGGCAAGCGCACTCTGGAGCCTTGTAGAATCAAGAGCCGCAAGAGTTGTGAGCTGGGACGGCTTCAGGCCGGAATGGAGAAGGGTGACAAGGCCGGTAAGGTCCGCAGGATTGAAAATGATCACCACGTGTCTAACATCAGGACAATACGCCTTGATATCCTTGCCGAGCTGCTCGGCTATCTCGCAGTTGCCTTTCAGCAGGTCTTCGCGGGTCATTCCCTGCTTGCGCGGAGCTCCGCCAGAAGAAACCACATATTTGGCTCCCGTAAGAGCCTCCTTTATATCGGAAGTATAGGTGATGGCCGCTCCGTCAAATGCACAGTGGAACATCTCCTCAGCCACGCCTTCAAGGCCTGTGGCAAACGGATCGTAAAGGCATACGTTCGGAGTGAGCTTCATCATCAAGGCTGTCTGAGCCATATTCGACCCGATCATACCGGCTGCGCCGATAATGGTCAATTTGTCATTTGTCAGAAAATCCATAATACATTAATATTAACGTCAATAAAATATTCCGGGTAATATCTGCGGGATTTCCCGTTCCCGCATTCGGCAAATATAATAAATTTAGGTGCAATAAACAAGGCTGATCCCAGCAATAAAACCACGTCATGTAAGGGCGGCGGCAAAAGCTGTCTCCGGCAAGAATTTTCGGGCCGACACTGCCGGAGTATCAAAAAAATATCTATATTTGCAGTCTGGAATCCGCGCATACCGGCCAATGCCGGTGACACCTGCGCAACAAATTAAAACAAAGATAACACGTGGAACCTCCCAGTCCAATAGCAAAGACTTCGAATATCGAAGCGGACGCGATGTCTGACGATCCGCTGTCG
Source organism: uncultured Bacteroidales bacterium (assembly GCA_944326325.1). GTDB lineage: Bacteria > Bacteroidota > Bacteroidia > Bacteroidales > UBA932 > Cryptobacteroides. Next base: position 3,392 of record CALVDQ010000015.1, on the reverse strand, counting down.
AACTGCATTTTCATGATACTCGGTGAATCTTCCGCTCCCGATGAAGGAGAGGGAAGCTATCTCGTATGTGCATATTCGGCGCATACGGGTTTCCTGTACATCGGTATCACAGGGGAGACGGCGTCATGATCAGGGACTTTTCACGACTGGCAGCATAACAACGGACTAAAAGACATTTTGCATAATGGGACTATATTTAAGGAAAACCCTTGACAACAAAGCGGAAATCGGAGTCTGGAAGATTACGGAAACCGAGCAGGAACTCATAGACATGAGTTCCGTGCCCACAGACGAGATGGAGGAGATTTCCCTGATAAGGAGCGAAAGCCTGCGCAAGCAGAAACTTGCAGTAAGGGCTCTCCTGAACGAGATGTTCGAAGAAAAGGTATATCTCGGACATCACGACAACGGCAAGCCTTTCCTCGAGAACTGCATAACGAACATCAGCATCACCCACTCCGACAAATATGTCGCCGTCATAACCCACCAGGAAGACGACCTCGGCATAGACATAGAATCCCTGGACAGGGACTTTTCAGCCGTGGAGCAGAAGGCCCTTTCGGAAGAGGAGATCGAGGATCTTGACGATGACCAGAAGAACGAGCAGCTTGCAATCTACTGGTGCGCGAAGGAGGCCATATACAAAAGGATGTCCCAGAACCGGGTGGATTTCGCCGAGCAGATAGAGGTCGAGAAATTCACGCTCAAGGGCAAGGGAGAACTCGAGGCCACATTCACCCACAAGGACGGCCACGAGGAGGAATTCGAGCTCGGATACGTTTTCTTCGACAGGCATGTCCTGGTCTGGGTTGTAGGTTAGGCTACGAAACAGAGTTGTTATACAATTTTGAAAATTTCTAATTTAATTTTATCATAAACCCTTGTCAACCAGTGAGTTAACAGGGGTTTTCTTTATTGTGGATAACTTTTTCCGGACATTGTCCGACATTGTTCGGATAATTGGGCTATATTTGTTCCCGGGTTGTCCAGGATGACAGCCGCCGTTTTATTTCTTTTCTCAATTTATATAATTATCTCTGATTATGGTAAAATTTGTAATAAAGCGTGACGGGAGGATTGTCGACTTTGACAAGAGGAAAATCGTGGATGCAGTGCTGAAGGCGATGGACGTCACCGAAGAGGGCGAAGATATAGTGCTTGCCGCAGAAATCGCCGCAGCGATAGCCAGGATAGAGACAGAAAGCATGAGCGTGGAGGACATCCAGGACCACGTGGAGATGGAGCTCATGAACAGTCCACGCAAGGAGGTCGCCAAGAAATACATCGCATACCGTAACCAGAGAAACCTTGCGAGAAAGGCGAAGTCGCGCGAGATATTCAAGGAGATAATCGAGGCACAGGCTACCGATGTCACGAGGGAGAACGCAAACATGAACGCGGACACCCCGGCCGGCATGATGATGAAGTTCGCTTCCGAGTCCACCAAATCCTTCGTGGACGAATGCCTTCTTTCCGAGGACGTCAAGGAGGCCGTAAAGAACGGATACATCCACATACATGACAAGGACTACTACCCGACCAAGAGTCTCACCTGCGTCCAGCATCCTCTGGACAAGATCCTGAAGAACGGGTTCTTCGCAGGACATGGGGAATCGCGTCCGGCAAAACGGATAGAAACGGCAAGCATTCTGGGGTGCATATCCATGGAGACCGTACAGAACGAGATGCACGGCGGCCAGGCCATTCCTGCATTCGACTTCTATATGGCCCCGTTCGTCAGAAAGACCTTCCACGAGGAGATAGACAAGATAAGCGACATGCTCGGGAAGGACTTCAGCCATCTGAAGGATATTCGTCTGGATGACTATATCAAGAGGGATCTGCTTGGGATCCAGGGGGACGAAAGGGTGCTCCAGCACGCCATCAACATGACGGTAAGCAGGGTACACCAGTCCATGGAGGCATTCGTACACAACATGAACTCCATACATTCCAGAGGAGGCAACCAGGTAGTGTTCAGCTCGATAAACTACGGAACGGATACCTCCGCCGAGGGCAGGTGCGTTATCAGGGAAATCCTCAACACGACCTACGAAGGCGTAGGCAACGGTTCCACGGCCATCTTCCCGATACAGATATGGAAAAAGAAGAGAGGAGTAAGCTATCTGCCGGAAGACAGGAACTACGACCTGTACAAGTTCGCCTGCAAGGTATCCGCAAGGCGTTTCTTCCCGAACTTCCTCAACCTCGACGCGACATTCAACCGGCACGAGCTCTGGAGGGCTGACGATCCGGAAAGGTACAACTACGAAGTGGCTACGATGGGTTGCCGGACAAGGGTGTTCGAGAACCGTTTCGGGCCCAAGACATCCATAGGCAGGGGAAACCTTTCGTTTACTACAATAAATATTGTAAGGCTTGCCATCGAGTGCATGAACGAGCCGGACAAGAACAAGAGGATACAGATGTTCTTCGAAAAGCTCGACTGGGCCATGAACATCACCGCCAAGCAGCTTTGCGAAAGATACGATTTCCAGAAGACCGCGATGAAGAAGCAGTTCCCTCTGCTCATGGGAGCGCTCTGGCTCGGCAGTGAAAATCTCAAGGAGGACGACACCATTGAGTCCGTCATAAACCAGGGGACCCTCGGAGTTGGCTTCATCGGACTTGCAGAAGCCCTCATAGCCTTGACAGGCAAGCATCACGGAGAATCAGCAGAAGCCCAGGAACTCGGGCTGCGCATCGTATCCTACATGAGGGACAAGGTCAACGAATTCTCCGAAAGGTACCAGCACAATTTCAGCGTGCTCGCCACCCCGGCGGAAGGTCTCGCCGGACGGTTCACCAAGATGGACAAGAAGAAATTCGGCATCATCCCGGGAGTTACGGACAAGGAATACTATACGAACTCGAACCATGTTCCGGTATACTACCACTGCACTCCGAAACACAAGGCCGAAGTCGAGGCCCCTTACCATGCCCTGACAGGAGGAGGACACATCTTCTATGTCGAGATTGACGGGGATGCGACCCATAATCCGGAAGCGATCATGGCCATCGTGGATCTCATGGACAAATACAATATGGGATACGGTTCAGTCAACCATAACAGGAACCGCTGTATGGATTGCGGGTTTGAAAACGCTGACGCCGACCTTGAGGAATGTCCGAAGTGCCACAGCAGGAATATTGACAAGCTGCAGAGGATCACAGGATACCTGGTAGGTACGACAGGAAGGTGGAACAGCGCCAAGCTTGCCGAACTGAAGGACCGCGTCGTACATAAATAACGTGAGTTCGATGAAATTTAACTTGTTGAATTACATCGAACACCGCTGAGGAGCAGGACAACGTCCTGCGACAGGGCTCCCGGAGAGGGAGCGGTTGAGGGTGACGCCCCTTAACAAGGGGCTGTCGCGCAGCGACTGGGG
>CALVDQ010000014.1 GCA_944326325.1 uncultured Bacteroidales bacterium | reverse complement strand
ATCATTTTGGCTATCGGTAGCAATGGAATCCTTGACAGTACGCCCGTCTTTACTCTCCGCTTCTTTATCCAGATTCTCCCAGCACCGTCTGTCTCGAAATGTTCTGGGGTCAATGTCTTTATGTCAATGTAACTCAATCCAGTAAAGCATCCGAACAGAAACATGTCTCTCGCCCTTTCAAGTCTCGGAAGCGGTGTGTCGAAGTTAATTATCCTGCGGAGTTCATCTTCATCGAGGAAGTCTATTTCTACTGGCTCTCTCTCAACCTTGTAGGCTGCGACAGGATTGTAACTGATATATGAGTTGGAGACTGCGATATTCAAGAGTTTCTTCAGAAATTTCAAGTGTTTCGTGGTCGTATTCTGCTGCATATTCTTCTCATTCAGCAGAAACGCATGAAAACCCTGTATGAAGTCCAGATTAAGTTCTCGGAGATACATATCATTCCTCCCGTACTTGCTCCTTATATACTCTTGCAGAAGTTTTCCTCCGTGCTCAAAATTGAAGTATGTGGATTTTGCAATAGTCTTTCCTACCATTGAACGGCTCTGTGAATTATGCGCTTCCAGAACACTCATCAGACTGTGCTCTTTCAGACTTTCTACCTTGTCGAAGTAGGCATCACGCAATAGTTCTGTCGTAATCACAAAACCTCTGTCTATCAATTCCGCTTCTTTCTGGTAGATTTTGGCTTTAACTGCTGACAGGAATTTGTTGATACTTTTGGCTTCCTCGCTGTTTCCTCTTACGAGTTGTCGGGATTTGTCCCAATTCTGCACACAGACCCTTTTGCCTGTGGAGAAGAATGACCTTTCACCATTCACGGTCAGTGCCACTTCTATAATGCCTGTACCGTCTTTCTTGACACGACTATCCCTCACGAAGAACAGGATAGAAAAAGAACTCCTTTCCATTGTCTAATCTTTTTAGATGTTAAACTTTGGAAATTCTTTCTGTGTCTTTAGTCTAAATATCAATTACTTATAGCAATATCTGTGTGCAACTCACAATTTCTCGAAAATGCACACAAATTGCACACAAACTTCCCCAAAAATCACCCGTTTCTGCCCTTGTCTGCAACCCTATGACAGAAGCCGCACCAGTAGAATTTTCTTTACTCCACACCTCGAAATTGAAGTGAATTTTCATCTGAAATTCTGCCAACAATACACAAGGAATCTCTCGAATTTCACTGTCAACCTGCATCAAGTTCCATACACCCCATACACGAAAAATCCCCGTAACCGTCAAAGTTACAGGGACTGTTCATTTGCTGCAAGTCATTGTCTGTCTGAAGAAAACGTTGCGCCCGCACAGGGAGGGCCCCACGGAGTGGGAGGGTTTTCTGAAGACAGATAATGACGCCTACTTGTTAAGGGCAGTTGCTACATCCACAGCACAAGCAACAGTACATCCCACCATAGGGTTGTTGCCTATTCCGAGGAATCCCATCATCTCTACATGGGCAGGAACTGAGGATGAACCTGCAAACTGCGCGTCGCTGTGCATACGGCCCATGGTGTCGGTCATGCCGTACGAAGCAGGGCCGGCAGCCATGTTGTCAGGATGCAGGGTACGCCCTGTACCGCCACCGGAAGCAACCGAGAAATACGGCTTGCCGGCGAGGACACGCTCCTTCTTGTAGGTACCGGCTACCGGATGCTGGAAACGGGTAGGGTTGGTGGAGTTACCTGTGATGGAAACGTCCACACCCTCGTGCCACATGATTGCGACACCCTCACGGACATCATCGGCACCATAGCATTTTACCTTTGCACGAGGACCGTCACTGTAGGCGATCTCGCGTACGACCTTCAGCTCTCCAGTATAGTAATCGAACTGGGTCTGCACGTATGTGAAGCCGTTGATGCGGGAAATGATCTGTGCAGCGTCCTTACCGAGACCGTTCAGGATGCAGCGGAGAGGCTCCTTGCGTACTTTGTCAGCCTTTGCGGCAATCTTGATTGCACCCTCGGCGGCAGCGAAAGACTCGTGGCCGGCGAGGAAGGCGAAGCACTTGGTTTCCTCACGGAGAAGCATCGCTGCAAGGTTGCCGTGACCGAGACCTACCTTGCGGTCATCGGCTACGGAGCCTGGGATGCAGAACGACTGGAGACCGATACCGATGGCCTCGGCAGCGTCAGCGGCGTTCTTGCAGCCTTTCTTCAGGGCAATTGCACAGCCCACCACATAAGCCCACTTCGCGTTCTCGAAGCAGATAGGCTGGGTGTCCTCGCAAGTCTTGTACGGGTCGATACCGTATTTTTCACATATAGCGTTGGCTTCCTCTATATCCTTGATGCCGTTGGCATTGAGCGCAGCAAGAATCTGCTTGATACGGCGATCCTGGCTTTCGAATTTCACTTCTCTAATCATAGTATTTCTCCTCCTTATTCTTTACGTGGGTCAATGTATTTAACTGCACCGTCCTCCTTGGAGAAACGACCGTATGTTCCTGTAACCTGCTTCAAGGCCTCGTTGGCATCAGTCCCCTTCTTCACGAGATCCATGAATTTGCCGAGGTGAACGAATTCGTATCCGCATATCTCGTCGTTCTTGTCGAGAGCGAGAGTCTTTATATATCCTTCAGCCATCTCGAGATAGCGAGGACCCTTGGCAAGAGTACCGTAGAGGGTACCCACCTGGCTGCGGAGCCCCTTCCCGAGGTCCTCAAGACCTGCCCCGATCATGAGTCCGCCTTCAGAGAATGCCGACTGGGTACGTCCGTAGACGATCTGGAGGAAAAGTTCCCTCATGGCAGTATTGATGGCATCGCACACGAGGTCTGTGTTCAGGGCCTCGAGGATGGTCTTGCCCGGGAGAATCTCGGAAGCCATCGCTGCAGAATGTGTCATACCTGAACATCCGATAGTCTCCACAAGAGCTTCCTGGATAATGCCGTCCTTTACATTGAGGGTCAGCTTGCAGGCACCCTGCTGAGGAGCACACCAGCCCACACCGTGAGTCAGACCCGAAATATCAGTGATTTCCTTTGATTTTACCCATTTTCCTTCCTCCGGGATAGGAGCCGGACCATGGTTAGGTCCTTTTTTGACGCAGCACATCTGCTGCACTTCGTGAGAATAAACCATAACCTTATTTATTGTAAAATGTTTTCCAAATCCGGTTGCAAATATAAGAAACTGTTTTGAAAAATTTCAAAACAGTTTCCAATAAAATTCCGATATGACTTCAGGAAAACATTCTGGAAGACGGGCAGCTTCTCGGAGAGAGAGATACGCCTTACCGCGCTTTCGTCGTACACCGAAGTGTAGGTGCTCCTGTACTGGAACACGGAAGCCACATACATTACCAGCATGAAGGCCAGCCCTGTAAGGCACCAGTACCAGACAGGCTTTCCGGACATGGCACCGGAAGAATCCGGCATCTCCAGTCCACCGACCTCAAGTATTCGTTCCACATACCGGAGTACTGGATAATCCACCAGGCTGTCCAGGCGTCTGACAGCCTCCCGGGCCTGGACTCGGCATAACAGGGTATGGAGACCCGTGACTTAACAAAATATTCACCGGATGTAAACAATCTGTAAAGGGAACTGTAACAGATATTAAACCTTGCGGAGATACTTTTGCGGCATTATTTCAAGGATATGTACAGACCAGGGAGAATATTTGCGGCAGCGGCGGCTCTCATGATGCTCTGCCCGGGAAACGCAGCCGAAGGAAAGGACGGCGGAAAGGACCGCGAGGAAAAGGAATCATGGCAGTACGACGGCAGCAGGCCGCTGAAAGCCACGGCATATTTCAAGGACGGGAAATTCAACGTAGGCACGGCCGACGGCAAATTCAGGCTGTGGTTCGACAACAGGATATACACGGACGCCTCCTTCTATATCCCGACAGAGTCCGTAGAGGGGCTTACCTCCAAACTGAACAAGGACCTGGAGGAGGATGACGGGGTTTTCCGCTTCAGCAACGGGGTGAGCATACGCAGGGCACGCTTCGCCATAAAGGCGGAACTTTTCGAGAAATGGTTCGCCGAATTCGACCTGGATTTCGCATACAACGAAGTGGAGATAAAGGATATGTACCTCGGCTACAAGTTCAACGACCATCTCTCCATCCAGGCCGGTCACTTCAAGGAGCCCATGAGCATGGAAAGGGTCACAAGTTCCAGGTACATAACAGCGAATGAACGTCCGATGCCGGTAGAGGCCCTTGCCGGAGGGCGCAGGTTAGGGGCCGCAGTCACCTGGTGGGGCAGATACTGGTGGTTTTCCGGAGGCGTATTCGGGCAGCAGGTCGACATCATACAGAAGGAAAGGAACAGGGGCAGCGACGGCTACGGGTTCACCGGACGCCTGGCAGTGCCTGTGATATGCAACGGTGACATGACCCTCCACATAGGAGGCTATGCAAGCTGGAGAAAACCGGACTCCACCGGAGAAGAAGACAGGACAGTCCTGTTCAGGACATTCCCGGAAAGCCGGACAGACCGCCGTCGCTTCCTGCAGGCCGAAGTCGGCAATGTGGACAGCTACTCTACATACGGGGGCGAGGTCGCATTCAGGTGGAGCAAGCTGCTTGCCTACGGGGAATATATCTTCACCAGCCTGGACCGCTACCTGGAAAACGGAGGAACGCGGGAACCCCTGAAAAACGCGGAATTCGCAGGATGGTACGCCAACGCATCGTGGATGATACTTGGACAGCAGAGGCAGTACAGCCGTGAGGACGCCGAGTTCGGAGGTGTGAAGGTCGACAGGAAGGGCGGGAACCTCGAACTTGCGGCACGGGTCAGTCACCTGAATCTCAACGACTTCCACGACATGCGCTCCCCTATTACCGGAGGCTCGGCATATTCCTATAGCGTAAACCTGAACTGGTATCCGGTAAGCAATATACTTGTCGGACTGAACTACCTGTTCATGGACAACGACAAGTATGCGGACTCCAAAGGGCAGATCACGGCCGGTAACCAGCCCCTGAGCACAGCCCGCCCGGAAGGGATAGACTTCCATGTCCTGCAGCTCAGGCTGATGGTATCGTTCTGATACAGGGAGATATTCCCTGGACTTCCGGCAAAAGGGGAAACACAGTGGCACAAACTATTATTTATAATAATCGGACAACAATATGAAAAGTGGAAAAATTTTGGCGATAACCGCCATGATTGCAGGTACATCGGTATTCACGGGCTGCAAGGACGACCAGGAGCCCGGCATGGAGACATCGGACGTAACAGGTGTGTTCATCAACGAAGTATGCTCCGGAGGAGTGGAATGGATAGAACTGTACAACTCCAACGGGACTTCAGTCAGCCTTGCCGGATACCATCTCCAGGACGACAAGGGTACTGACGAGGAATACATATTCCCGGAAGGGGCCACCATAGAGGCGGAAAGCTTCTATGTCCTCGAGGAAGGGACATACGAATTCGGGATTTCCGGCAGCGGGGATTCCATCACTCTTCTCGACGAAGCCTACAGGCAGATAGATGCAGTGACGGTGCCGGAGATGGATGACTACTATACATACGCCAGGACTGAAGACGGCGGCTCCTCCTGGGAAATTACCGAAGGCGGCACCAAGGGCAGGAGCAACAGCGGCGAGGCTGACGGACTCCCTGATCCAGACGAACCGGACGTACCGGAAGGAGAAGACTACAGCGGGCTCAGGCTCAACGAGATAAACGGGAACGACAAGTTCATCGAACTCTACAATACTTCGGACGATGACATCAACCTTGCGGGAGTATACTTCGTGAAGGACGATGAGGACGGTGTAAATTCTTCGGACGAATCAATCTTCACCTTCGGAGACAACACAAGCATAGCAGGGTACGGGTACCTGACGATATGGTCGTCTAAATCCGACAACAGTGACGCCGAATATATCTTCGACTTCGGACTTTCGGCAGACAAGTCCGTAAAGATTGAGCTTTTCACTCCTGGAAAGGAAAGCCTTGACGTGTTCAAGAACCTCAAGTCAGACGGCACCGAGGTCTGGGGCGAGGATGACGGGAAATACGACAGCAAGGACAAAGGCTCCTTTGCCCGTGAGACCGACGGAACCGGTGACTGGTACATAATGTCCGCCACGGAAGGCCAGACCAACGCCGGGGCGCAGAAGGCTGACAATGTCAAGATAGAGTGGTGAAAAGGGTTCTCCTGCTTATAATATGGGTTTTCCCGTGCTTCTGCCTTTCGTGGGCGGAAGACGGGAAAATCCTGAATTTCATCTACTGCTCCGACCTGCATTACGGTCTTGAAAGGGAGTTCCGGGGCAAGGAAGTCCCCAGTGACTCGGTTTGCAGGGAGATGTTCAGGACATTCAGGATGCTCTGCACCACATCCCTGCCGGAAGACGGAGGTGCCGGGGCAGGTGAGATTTTCGGGATGCCGGACTTCGTGGTCTGCACCGGGGATATTGCGAACAGGATGGAGGACGGGGTGCAGAGCGCTTCGGTATCCTGGTCCAGTTTCCTGCAGGACTGGGACTCGTGCGGACTCAATGTCCCCCTGTATCTTGTCCCGGGGAACCACGACATATCCAACGCCGTCGGATACCCGGAAAGGCTCTCGCCGGAGCGTGACGCGGCAAGTGCCGCAGGCATATACAATCTTGCTCCAGACGGCAAGGCCGGGGACGTTTCCCCCTCGACATTCGACTATGTCAGGCACCAGACCCGCTATTCATTCGTCCGGGACAGTATCCGTTTCGTGTTCATAGGCATGTGGCCCGACGCCCCGATGCGGGAATGGTTCCGGAAGGAAACGGCCGGAGACAGTGGAATTGTCTCGATAATCTTCACCCATGACCCTCCCGAGGCTGACGCCAAGCATTTCACGAATCCGTGCGGAAACCACGGGATAAACAGCCGCGACAGGTTCGAGAACCTGCTTGCAGACACCTGTACGGTAAAGTCTGTCGGCATGGAGCCTGTGGAGAACTGGCGTGTGCTGGAGGATTTCATCCGTTCCAATCCGGAAATAAAAGCTTATTTCCACGGGGACAAGAACTACAACGAATTCTATGTATGGCACGGACCCGGTGAAAGCATCGCCCTGCCGGTCTTCCGTGTCGACTCCCCTATGAAAGGAGAATATTCTTCCCTGGACGAGACCCTGCTGTCGTTCATCGTAGTAAGCATCGACCCGGAAAAACACCTGCTCACAGCCCGCGAGTGTCTGTGGAACAGTTCCTCCCGGACCGGCATAAGGTGGGGTGAGACGCGAACCGTGGAGCTGTAGTACGGGCTCCTCCCGTTTCCCTTATCTTGTTGCGTCTCTGCGTAGCATCACAGCAGTATCTCCGGCAGGATTCCCCCGATAAATTTGTTCAGTACCCCGCTTCTTCATATCTTTGTATCTTTGCATAAGGGATTGTTCCATCCCGCCTGCAACGCAGCAGATTGCCCGTTATCACAAAACGATCATTATGAAATTTAAAATAGTATCCGACTACCAACCCTCCGGCGACCAGCCCGAAGCCATCAAAGGCATCTGCTCAGCCCTCGAAAGCGGAATAGATGCTGTAACATTACTTGGAGTGACGGGATCCGGAAAGACGTTCACTATGGCGAATGTCATAGAGAGGCTGCAGAGGCCGGCGTTGATATTGAGCCATAACAAGACACTTGCCGCACAACTGTATGGAGAGTTCAAGTCATTTTTCCCGAACAATGCAGTGGAATATTTCGTGTCGTATTATGATTATTATCAGCCGGAGGCATATATACCGACGACGGACACGTATATAGAGAAGGACCTGAGCATAAATGACGAAATTGAGAAGCTGAGGCTCAGCGCGGCGTCGTCGCTGCTTTCAGGGCGCAGAGATGTGATAGTGATTTCCAGTGTATCATGTCTTTACGGTATTGGAAATCCTGAAGACTTCCATTCGCAGACGGTATTTGTGAAAAAGGGAGAGACAAGGAGCATGACGAGGTTCCTGTACCAGCTGGTGGACGCATTGTACTCGAGGACGGAAGCGGAGTTCAAGAGAGGGTCCTTCAGGGTAAGGGGCGATACTGTGGATATATGCCTGGGAAACGGGGACAATGCGGTCAGGATTGAATTTTTCGGCGATGAGGTGGACAATATTTCCGTGATAGACCCTGTAAGCGGGGCATTTCTGGATACGCTGGACGAAGTGGCCATATATCCGGCCAACAACTTCGTCACCACCAGGGAAAGGAGCATCAAGGCCATAAGCGAGATACAGGACGACCTGGTGAAACAGTGCGAGTATTTCGGGAGCGTGGGCAAGGCACTGGAAGCCAAAAGACTGAAGCAGAGGGTAGAATATGACCTCGAGATGATAAAGGAAATGGGATACTGCCCCGGGATAGAGAACTATTCGAGATATTTCGACGGCAGGAAGGAAGGGATGAGGCCGTTCTGCCTCATAGACTATTTTCCGAAGGATTTCATAACCTTCATTGACGAAAGCCATGTGACCCTCCCGCAGATAAGGGCGATGTACGGAGGGGACCATTCGAGAAAGAGCGTACTTGTCGAATACGGATTCCGACTGCCGGCCGCAGCGGACAACAGGCCGCTGAAGTTCGACGAGTTCGAAGCCATCACGGGACAGACAGTCTACGTAAGCGCCACTCCGGGAGACTACGAACTGCAGAAATGCGGGGGTCTCGTTGTAGAACAGGTAGTCCGTCCTACCGGTCTTCTGGATCCGCCTATCCAGGTACGTCCGACAGAAAACCAGGTAGATGACCTTCTTGAAGAGATCAGGGTCCGTGCAGAAAAGGATGAAAGGGTGCTTGTCACCACGCTCACGAAAAGGATGGCCGAAGAACTCGAGAAATATTTCACAAAAATGGGGGTAAGATGCCGGTACATCCACTCCGATGTGGACACAATGGAAAGGGTTGAGATTATAGAGGACTTCAAGAACGGGCTTTTCGATGTGCTCGTGGGAGTAAACCTGCTCAGGGAAGGACTGGACATACCTACAGTCTCCCTTGTCGCCATACTGGACGCTGACAAGGAAGGGTTCCTGCGCTCGGGAAGGTCCCTGACGCAGACTGCCGGAAGGGCTGCAAGGAATGTCAACGGCCTCGTGATAATGTACGCCGACACCATCACGGGATCAATGCAGGAAACCATCTACGAGACCGACAGGCGTCGCAGCAAGCAGATGGAATACAACAAGAAGCATGGCATCACTCCAACCCAGGTCGGCATAAAGAAAAACGTGCTGATCGACGGGAACGGTCAGGAGCAGAAAAGGCATAACCCTCGGCTGGCAAATACGGTTTCCGGCAAGGTAAGCGCAGCCAATTCATACGAAGAACCGAGATATATCCCAGACCCTACAGATTTGGGGACAGGTTCCGTTTCCGTCGGCCTCGGACATGATTCCAGACGTGAGTCGAATTCGGCCTATGCCGACGGCTACATCAGGGCTGACCTGGCCGCCGTACTCCAGGATCCTGTGATACGGTCCATGACGCGGGAGCAGGTGCAGAAGGCTGTGGAGACTGCAAAGAAGAATATGCAGAAGGCTGCAGCCGAACTTGATTTCCCTGCGGCAGCGAAGTTCAGGGATGAGATGTGGGCGCTGCAGGAGTATCTGAAAGTCTGGTCCGGTTCATGATCCGTCCCGGAAGGACATGAATGAAATTTTATTGAAAACTTTTCCGTAAAAGAAAATTTTTTCGGAATTTTGGAAAGGATAGCTTTGCTGTCCGGGTGATCAATTTCATGTCGGTTCAATATACAGGCCTATGGACAGGATAGATGAACTGTTCCCGGGATATGACGGAAAAGGACGGGAACTTATAAGGGAAGCATACGGGATTGCCGAAAAGTCACTCGAAGGACAGACCAGAGGCAACGGGAAACCGTTCCTGGAACATCCGGTAAACGTAGCGAAAATCGCGGCGGACGAAATAGGACTGCCGGCAGAGTGTATCGCTGCCGTATTCCTGCACGAAGCAGGAAGGTTCTTCCAGGATAACGGCGTCCTGGAGATGAAGGATTTCGGGAAAGACGTCCGCACGCTCGTGGACGGGCTCAACAAGATATCCACCATCAAGCCGAAAGATACCAGGCTGGAGGCGGAAAACTACAAGAAACTGATAGTCTCCTACTCGAAAGACCCCCGTGTCACCGTCCTCAAGCTTGCGGACAGGCTCGAGGTCATGCGTTCGCTCGACATCTTCCCAAAGGCATCACGCGAAAGGAAGGTGCTCGAGACACTCATGCTTTACATACCGCTCGCCCATCAGCTCGGACTGTACAACATGAAAAGCGAACTGGAGGACATCTACTTCAGATATGCCGAGCCCGAACAGTACAGGGCCATCACCAACAAGCTCCGTAGCACTGAAAAGGACAGGCAGAAACTGATGACACAGTTCATCGAACCCCTCAAGAACAAGCTCTCGGAAGAAGGGATAAAGTACAAGCTGAAGATGAGGACGAAAACGGCCTATTCGATATGGAGGAAGATGCAGAAGCAGAAAGTCCCGTTCGAAGGGGTCTATGACGTTTTCGCCATCCGGTTCATAATCGACTGCGAACCGGACCGGGAAAAGGAGCATGCCCTGTGCTGGAAGGTGTTCTCCCGTGTCACCGAAGAATACGAATCCGACACGAACAGGCTGAGGGACTGGCTTTCCAACCCTAAGCCCAACGGCTACGAATCCCTGCATATCACCGTCAAGAACAAGGACAACGTCTACCTCGAGGTACAGATAAGGACCAAAAGGATGGACGAGATAGCGGAAAACGGACTTGCCTCGCACTGGTCCTACAAGGGTATCAAGCATGAGGAAACCCTGGACAAATGGCTGGTTTCGGTAAGGCATATCCTTGAACATCCCGCATCCGCCTCCGGGGACGGCCAGGGGTACGAAGAGGATGACCTGCCCGAGCCGCCTTCAAAGGAGATATTCGTGTTCACCCCTTCCGGGGAACTGCGCAAACTCACGGCCGGGGCCACGGTCCTGGACTTCGCCTTCGACATCCATTCCAACCTCGGTATAAGATGCACCGGAGGAAAGGTGAACGGGAAGGCAGTGCCCATAAAGGAGAAACTGCATACAGGGGATGTCGTGGAGATAATGAGCAGCAAGAACCAGAAGCCTTCCAAGGACTGGCTGAACATAGTGGTCACGAACAAGGCCAGGACAAAGATACGGCAGAAGCTCAGTGAGGCCGAATTCCAGAAAGCGGCCGAAGGGAAGGAACTGCTTGAAAGGAGGCTGAAGAACTGGAAGATGGAGCTGAACGACGAGGACCTTGCCGTCCTCATGAAGAAGACGCAATACAAGAACGTCAACGCGTTTTTCGCTGCGGTCGGGGAAGGTACGGTGGACATAGCCGACATCAAGAATTTCCTCGACAGGAAAGAGACCAGGACGGCAGATGAGACTGAAAGGCAGCCAGAAAAGGCACCGTCACAGGTGCCGGCCTCAAGGAAGCAGGCCGGGGCGACGGACGACATAATGGTGATCGATGCCAGAAACGTGAAGTCACTCGACTACAAGATGGCGAAATGCTGCAATCCGGTCTACGGGGACGATGTATTCGGCTTCGTGTCCATAAAGGACGGGATCAAGATACACCGTATGTCATGCGCCAACGCGGCCAGGCTCATGGAAAGATACCCGTACCGGATACAGAAGGTAAAGTGGAGCGAGACCCCGGCGACCTCAAGTTTCCAGGTGACGCTGAAAATCATAGCCGCCCACGAGGACTCCGTCATAAACGAGATTTTCGACACGGTGAATTCCTTCAAGGCCTCCATCAGGAACTTCAATGTCTCCGACAACGACAGGAACGGCACGTATGTCATCCAGATCAAGCTCTCGGTACCGAACAACCTCGAGCTGGACAAGGTCATCTCGCAGATACGTGTCAAGAAGAACATCATCAAGGTCAACCGTATGTAGAGACGGACAGGCCCCGGGTTTAATCAAAGACAGACAAGAACAGAAAAATGACACTACCGGAAAATTTCGACATTGAGGACAGGGCACAGAGAGCCAGGCAGAATTTCCTCGACGGATACAACTGCTGCCAGGCTGTCCTCCTTGCATTCTCTGACATATTCGGAATAGAAGAAAAAACCATTGCGACAATAGCCTCCGGATTCGGAGGAGGTATGGCCCGGATGCGCGAAGTCTGCGGCACAGTCTCAGCCATCGGTATGGCGGCCGGATTCATTTCTCCGGCTATACGGCCCAAGGACATGGCCGAAAGGACGGCCAACTACGCCCTGGTCCAGGAACTGGCAGGGGAATTCCGAAAAGAGAACGGCAGCATCATCTGCCGGGAGCTGCTCGGACTACCCGCCCGGACAGAAGCCCCGGCCCCGTCGGAGCGGACTTCTGAATACTACCGAAGACGCCCCTGCCCCGAACTTGTAGCCTGCTCCGCCCGAATTATTGCCCGGAAGCTCGCTGACGCAAGGTAAGCGCGCGCTGGAACTCCCTGGCATTCTTCAGGTGTTCGCTGTAGGTCACGGCAAATCTGTGCGTTCCGTCAAAGGCCGGACTCGCGCAGAAAAAGAGATATCCATGCTCGTCCGGATTCAGCACGGCATCAATGCAGGCCTTGGGTGGGACATTGATAGGTGCCGGCGGCAGTCCCTTGTATTTATAGGTATTGTAAGGGGAATCCACCTTCAGATGCTTTTTCAGCACCCTGTCGAGAGTATATCCAAAACAAAAGCATATTGTCGGGTCTGCCTGGAGCTTTATCCCCCGATGCAGCCGGTTCAGGTACACCCCGGCAATCACAGGGTACTCCTGCTTCCGAAGGGTTTCTCCGCTCACGATCGAAGCCATGACCGAAACTTCCATCCTGGAAAGTCCCTGTTTTTCTGCAAGGGACAGACGCTCCGGAGTCCAGAAGGCATCGTATTCCTTCTTGAAGCGGTTGAAGATATCCTCAACGGATGCCGTCCAGTACATCTCGTATGTGTCCGGAAGGAACAGGGCGAAAACATTCTCCGGGGTGAAGCCATAAGCGGCAAGAAAAGCCGTATCGGCAAGGGCGGAAGCCACGGAAGCCGAATCCGCCATCATCTGCCTGCCGATCATGGAGGCAAGACGGCCCTTGGACCTTATGGTCCCGGAAAGAGTGAGGTTATGTGGGGTCTGCCATCCGTTTGCGAGCATACGCATCACATAGACCGCAGGGTATTCCGGGCGGATGACATACTTCCCTGGTCTGGGGCCGGAAGGCAGTTCGGATACGGCACAGCGGCGAACACTGCCCTTGCGGATAGCTGAAGCCCCGCAGACAAGTGAATCCACCACTTCCGCGGTTTCCGTTCCGGGATATACATACAGGGTATATTCACTGCGGAAATTCGGAGCCTTGTTGTCAAAATAATATCTCAGGCCGAAAAAAAACGATGCCGCCACGGCAAGACCGAGGAAAACGGCAGCTCCAACAATCAGTTTCTTTCTCATAACCAACACTATCTGCGTAGAAGTATCATCTCTCCTTCAAGAAGCTCCCGAGACTCCTCCATCCCGTTGAGCTTCATCAGGCTCTTCATCTTGACGGCAAACCTCTGCGATATGTCACGCAGCTGCTCTCCCCCTTCGGCAACATACTTGTCCACCTGCCTGGCTGCCCTGGACTTCTTGGGCTGGAGATAGACGATGGTCCCGGGCATAAGCGCGGTGTCCTCCGGAAGGTCATTGTACCGCAGGATCTCCCTCTGGAAAAGGTTGTAGTATCTTGCAATGTCGGAATATGTCTCTCCTTCCACCGAATACACGAACGGAACGCCATTCTGTGAATAAAGCTGTCTTGTCAGGGAAAGGTGCATCGTCCTTCCCTGCCTGTCCGAAAGGGGTCTCGGAGTTTCGAGTTCCGCAGGAGTGGCAGGGACGGTGCCGCCGGCATCCCTGGTCTGCTTTCCTGCCCTGATGTCCTCCGTCACATCCACGGCTGCCTTGGCTTTTCCGGTACGTTTTCCTGAAACTGCCCTGCCATAGGAAGCCTTGTCGAAACGGTCAAGATCGTAGTCCTCTATAAGACGGATGAGTTTCCTGGGATACGCCGGATCCGTGGCATAGCCTGCTTTTTTCAGTCCGTATGCCCAGGACTCGTAGTCCGTGACATTGAAATCAAACAGGAACTTGTATCTGTCCCTGTACCTGAGGAAATCGGAATGATCCCTGAAAGATTCCTCCACTGTCCGGTATTTCCGGAAACACTCCCCTCTCCTGTCGTCATCGAAATACATTCTCCTGCCGTTCCAGTCGTGGCATTTTATACCGAAATGGTTGTTTGCCTTCACCGCCAGTTCGGACATCCCGTTGCCGGATTCCAGCATGCCTTGCGCAAGTGTTATGCTCGCAGGGACACCGGACCTTTTCCTTTCCGAGACAGCGATTCCGGAATACTGTTCTATGTATCTGAGCTGGGGCCCGTCAGCAGACAGGCTGTATGAGGCTTCTGCGGTCCTCGAAATATCTGATACCGCTCCGCAGGAAACCAGCAGGAAAATCAATGGCAGTATAGTTACAGCCGACCGGGAGTATTTCATCATGATTGCTCTGTGGCCGGAAAAACAGCACTGTCCCGACCCGTTAGTCTGCAAATATAAGAAACTGTTTTGAATTTCATCCAAAATTTCCGTCCCGGCTCAAGGTCTTCCGCTATTTCGGACAATACCGTACCAGCGGAATGTCTATGGACATTCTTTCCTGTCCGAGGACTGCATCGGGAAATATCCTTTTCACCTCATCCAGATAAAAGGACACATCCTTGAACCGTGAGGAATAATGCCCGATGACCAGTTTTTTCACACCGGCCATCTTCGCGCATTCCGCAGCCTGCTCTGTCGTAGAATGGCAGGTAAGTCCGGCCACATCGGCAAAGGCTACAGGAAAAGTCGCCTCATGGTAAAGCAGGTCCACTCCTTTTATCCATCCGGCAAGCTTGTCGAACGGTGCGGTATCGCTG
The DNA here is from genome assembly GCA_944326325.1 of uncultured Bacteroidales bacterium. GTDB lineage: Bacteria > Bacteroidota > Bacteroidia > Bacteroidales > UBA932 > Cryptobacteroides. Next base: position 47,520 of record CALVDQ010000014.1, on the reverse strand, counting down.
CAGTATGCGAAACTTCTCGGTTCATACGGCCGGTAGGCGGCATCGGCATTCGCAATGACAGTCTCTTCATCTGTTCCGGGATTTCTGACCACATCCTCCCCTCTTTTCAGAATGGCTATCTCCGAAAGCGACAAACCGTATTTTACTATTGCCTCCTTTCGGATATTCATCATCGGGACAGTCTCCCTGAAAAGATATCCGTATGTTTCAATACGATGTTTCAGAGGAAAGGCATACACCTCCAGCGTCCTGGTCCCGAATATCATCTCCGGCCCCTCCGTCTTCACGGTATGGTGCACGGGTTCGAACTTGAAACCGTCTCCGAACGAGGCCATGAAGTCCTCCAGGACTTTGCCGAAGGCTGCAGGCGCATAGATGTGGAGAGGTGCCTTCCTGCCCAGCATGCTCATCGTAGACAGCAGTCCGAAAATGCCGAAAGTATGGTCTCCATGCAGATGGGTGATGAATATCGTGTCAATCTTCAATATGGACAGCTTCGCGCGTCGGAGCTGGATCTGCACACCTTCACCGCAGTCTATCAAAAACAAGCGCCCCCGTACATCAAGTACTTGGGCGCTTGGATATCTTCCTACAGTGGGCAGGGCCGAAGCCGTGCCCAATATATTCAGAGTGAAGTTCATTACGGAAAGATTACTCGCCTTTTTCAAGTTTCGACTTGAGGGCTGCAAGCTCAGAGATGTCCCCGAGAGTAGTCTTCTCGATATTTGAATTGATCTTCTTGACCGCCTTCTTGGTGCTGTCTGACTCAGATACAGGCTTCTCTGACCTTACAGGTTCGGAATATGTCCTCACGTGAGAAAGGCCCACCCTGCGGGTGCTGCGCTTCAGGTCCGTAACCTTGAACGGAAGCTCGTCTCCGGCTACCGGCATGTTGCCGTCCTCCTTGACAAGTTCCTTGACAGGACAGATACCTTCAATCTCGTCACCGAGAGAAACCACCGCGCCCTTGTCGGATACGCTGTCAATCTTGAGAGTATGTACGGAACCTACAGGATAGTTGCTCTCGATGCTCTCCCACGGATTAGGAAGGAGCTGCTTGTGGCCGAGGCTGAGCTTGTGGTTCTCTTCATCGAAATCAAGGATTACGACCTCTATCTTGTCACCCGGCTGCACGAGCTCTGAAGGATGCTTGATCTTGGTCCATGAAAGATCGCTGATGTGGACAAGGCCTTCGATACCCTCCTCGAGTTCGGCAAACACACCGAAGTTCGTAACATTGCGTACAATGGCAGTATGCCTTGATCCGACAGGATACTTGTCGCGGATGTTCTCCCACGGATTCGGGATAAGCTGCTTCAGTCCGAGGGACATCTTCTTCTCTTCCCTGTCGAGAGTAAGGATCTGGGCCTCCACCTCGTCTCCTACCTTCAGGAAATCCTGGGCGATACGGAGTCTCGGCGACCATGACATTTCAGACACGTGGATAAGGCCTTCTACGCCCGGCTCTATCTCTACAAACGCACCGTAATCGGCAATCAGGACAACCTTGCCCTTGACCTTGTCGCCGACCTTGAGGTTCGGGTCAAGTGCAGACCACGGATGCGGAGTAAGCTGCTTGAGGCCGAGGGCGATTCTCTTCTTGGCCTCATCGAAGTCGAGGATAACGACATTGATCTTCTGGTCGAGGTGAACAACCTCTTCAGGATGGTTGATCCTGCCCCATGAAAGGTCAGTGATATGGATGAGTCCGTCCACTCCTCCGAGATCCACGAACACACCGTATCCTGTAATATTCTTGACAGTACCTTCGAGCACCTGTCCCTTCTCGAGCTTGCCGATGATCTGCATCTTCTGCTGCTCGAGTTCTGCTTCGATAAGGGCCTTGTGGGATACGACAACGTTCCTGAACTCCTGGTTGATCTTCACGATCTTGAAGTCCATGGTAGTGTCCACGTACTGGTCGTAGTCCCTGATAGGCTTGACATCGATCTGGGAGCCCGGGAGGAAGGCCTCTATACCGAATATGTCGACGATCATACCGCCTTTCGTGCGGGTCTTGACATATCCCTTGACAACTTCGCCGGCATTGTATGCGGCATTGACCATATCCCAGGAGCGGAGGGCACGTGCCTTCTTGTGTGAGAGGACGAGCTGTCCCTTCTTGTCCTCGGCAGTCTCTACGAAGACCTCCACCTTGTCACCGACCTTAAGGTCAGGATTGTAGCGGAACTCCGGTGCCATGATGACACCTTCGCTCTTGTAGCCGATGTTCACGATCACTTCCCTCTTGCTGATGGAAGTCACGACACCTTCCACGACTTCGTTTTCCACGACTTTGGAAAGTGTCTGGTCATACATCTCCTCGATCTTCTTCTTGTCTTCGCCATAGACGTCGGAGCCTTCGAATGCTTCCCAGTCGAATTTGTCCGGGTCTACCGATGCGTTGGAAACCGTCCTGGTCTCTTCTTTAGCAGGAGCCTCCTTGACTGCCTCGGCAGTCGTCTCTGCTGCCGGAGCAGCCTCTGGTGCAGGGGCGGTCTCTACGGCCGGAGTCTCCTCTGCTGCTACTGTTCTGTTTTCTTCCATTGTGATAAATAAAACAAATTAGTGGGTTGAACTTTATCTTCCGTACCTTCCCGCAGACAGGCAAAAACGCCGCCTCCGGTGGAAAGGCTGGCAAAAGTATGTATATTTTTCCGATTATCAAAAAGTTTTACACCAATTTTATCTTTTCCGTCCCTGATTTTTCTCTTTTTTAAAGAAAACGGCTTCTTAAAGGCAGCACTTTCTCAAAGCATCTTTCTCTTCCGGAATATCAGGAGTATAATGCTGAAAGAGAAAATCATCAGCACGAGGACAATGACGGCATCCCATCCGGTGCCGGTAACGGGCAGCTTCACGTTCATACCGTAGAACCCTGTGATCAGCGTAGGCGGCATGAACAGCAGGGACACGAGGGTGAAGACCTTCATTATCTTGTTCTGGTCCAGATTGATAAGACCGACAACCGTATTCTGCAGGTATTCGAGCCTCTCGAAGCCGAAATTGGTGTGGTTTATCAGAGAGGAGATATCCTTCAGGAGCACGTTCAGCTTGGGCTGGAGGGAATGAGGATATTTGTTGCTCTTCAACAGGCTCGAGATGACACGCTGCTTGTCGACGATGTTCTCCCTTACGAGCATGGTGTTCTCCTGCAGCTTGTTTATGTCCAGAAGGAATTCCTCGTTGATGTCTTCGCCGAGGCTCACCTTGCGGTTGAACTGCTCGATCTCCTTGGACATGAGCTCTATCATATCCGCATCCAGGTCAATTCTCTGCTCGAATATGCTGACGAAGACGATATATCCGGAAGGATAGAATTTCGGGAAGGCCAGCAGCCTGCGCTGAAGGTCGGTCAAACTCCGCAGCGGACATTCCCTGAGGGTCACGAGGACATTGTCCGTAAGGATGAAGGAGACCGTCTCCATCGAATATTCCTCCGGTCCCGGGATCAGGAAGTTCGTATTGGCGAAAATAGCCGTGTCGGTTTCGGAAAAGCGTGACGAGCTCTCGATCTCCTCGGCCTGTGCCCGGCTTTGGATAGTCGTACCGACGAATGCTTCCGCAGCCCGTTTCTCGTCACCCGAGGGTGCGAACAAGTCTATCCATACGACCATCTCGGGAGTCAGGTCTGAAAGGATATCCACTGACTGCGACATCTCCATCTGGCCGTTTGATTTGTAGAATATCTCTATCATGCCGTTTTCTGTTTTTTGTCCGGAGGACACCCTGAAGCACCACCCAGGCCGTTGGATATTAATACTTACGGTCCGCCGCCGCATCCCGCATCAGCTACCGTTGTCGGTACAAAGTCTGCAAAGATACGTTTTTTTATGCGGACTGCAAATTTTTCAGGAAAGGTTTTTCCGGATTTTTTCCCGCCGTTTCCCGCATCAAAGAAGAAACGGCCTCAACCCTATGAATACCAGGATGAGACCGCCTCCTATCTTTGCCATGTTCCCGAACTTGAGACCTGATGCCGAACCTATTGTAATGCCGGCAGTTGATGCCGCGACCGTAATCAGGAGAGTGAGCACGCTCACAAGCATGGCTTCCGGGAATTTCATGTCGGCCATTGCGAGCGAAACTCCCACCGCCATGGCGTCTATGCTTGTGGCGACCGCCGCCACTATCATGCTTTTCAGTCCTGAAAGATCCACGGAACCGGAATCTTTCCTGATGCCGGACACTATCATCCTGATTCCGAGATAGGCCAGTATCACAAGAGCGATATAATGCGCCACCTTGCTGATATAGGCCACAATGGAATATCCGGACGCCCATCCTGCAAACAGCAGCACAGCCTGCACCGTACCGAAGATCAGGGCGACATACAGGGTTTTCCAGGAACCTACACGGCCCAATGTCACACTCCCGCCCAGAGACACGACAAACGAATCGACGCTGAGGGAAAGGGCCAGAAGCAGAATCTCTACAAATGTCATCATATCCAATTATTAGGTCTGTTATTTCATCAAGGCCTGAAAAGCTGCCTGTTCACCAGCGACCGTCCGAGCGTGAGTTCGTCCGCATAGTCCAGGTCATCCCCGAACCCGAGGCCACGGGCAAGTGTGGAGACCTTCACGCCCGTAGAAGAGAGCTGTCTGTAGATATAGAATGCCGTAGTCTCGCCCTCGACTTCCCCGCTCAGAGCGAATATAACCTCTATATCTTCCGGAGGATCGGATGCTGCAAGGGCGGAAACCCTTGCGACGAGGGAGTCTATCGTCAGGTCCGACGGTCCGGTCCCGTCTATCGGGGAGATGATGCCGCCGAGAACATGGTACACGCCGGTGTACTGTCTTGTCTTCTCTATGCTCATGACGTCCCGGACACTTTCCACGACACAGATAGTCTTGTGATCCCGCCGGTTGTCGGCACAGATTCCGCAGATGTCCCCGTCGGAAATCATCCTGCAGACAGAGCAGTACTTCACCTCGTTGCGCAGCCTGTCTATTGCCGACGTGAAGTGCCTGACATTCTCCGCAGGCTGCCGGAGCAGATGCAGGGCCAGTTTCAGAGCACTCCTCCGGCCGACTCCCGGCAGAGAGCCTATGGCCTCGACGGCCTCCTGAAGAAGTCTTGACGGATATTTTTCGCTGTACATTGTCCTTTGCTACCGTTGCTGACGGGCCCTGCGGCCCGTCAGATTCCGGCTGCAAAGATAGAATTTTTCCTCAAATGATAAGCGGCAAGTTCCTCTATCGGAGATGTGATGAATTTGCAGAAGTCTATGCCGTATTCTTTTCCAAGTGACTCAAGCATATTCATGCAGGCTGTCCCTATCGAGCCGGCCACACCTACCTGCATCGTCCCGTCATCTTTCCGGTAGGGCATCAGGGACCTGGTGATGAACGACCTCAGGTTGTCCGAGACCAGGTTCCCGGCATAGGCGTCCGTATAGGATGCCTCGATGATGAAAGGTGCGAAAGATGCAAGGAAACCGGCAGGATTCGGTCCCCGGTAAACCGAATTCACGATATCGGAATACTTCAGAGGATACCTTTCCTCGAACTTACGGGCAAGGTTTTCAGGCACGAGCCCTTTCACATAGTCAGAGATGAAACGTTTCCCGAGGGCGGCACCTCCTCCTTCATCGCCGAGGATATAGCCCCCGGGCCTTACGTTTCCCGTGATGTAGTTTCCGTTGTAGCTGCAGCTGTTGGACCCGGTACCGAGTATAGCCACTATCCCCGGGCTGTCACCCCAGAGTGCGCGTGCGGCCGCAAGCAGGTCGGACGCGCACTCGACCGAGGCGCCAGGGAAAAAGTCCCGGAGGATCCCGGACATTTTGCCGCTCTGTTCTTCAGACACGATGCCGGCGCCGTAGAAATATATCCGTACAGGTTCCGGAGAAGCCTTCTGCATGGCATGGATCTCGCCCGCAGCCCAGGCCACCACCGATGTAATGTCCTTGACGGACATTACCGAAAAGTTTATCCCTTTCGTCCTGAAGGCACGGCCGTCAGCTATCCAGTCGGTCTTGGATGCCCCGCTTTCTGCAGTTATCGTCATCGTACTGTCCCCCGGATTTGTCACAAGCTCCAATACGGGTCCCCGTTGTCATAGGCATTCTCTACGGGCACCATCATGAACGAAAACTCGTAATCCCCATACTTTATCCTGTATTCAGGTTCCGGCAGGGCACCCCAACTGTTGACGCAGCCGAGCCCCATCTGAACCTTGTCGATGCACACTTCCGTAAATCCTGCCTTTTCAACTTCCTGCGAATGTCTCTGATGCTTGGTCTCGCCGTCATCGAGAGACTCCATGCTGTATTCAAGGGCAGAAGCGGAGAACGGTGCATCGCTGTAGAATTCCAGCCCGCTGCAGGACCAGTCCAGCACTTTCCACCAGCGGATATCCGACTTGGTGCCTGTTTCCTGCGGACGTATGTATGGATAGAACTGGTCTTCAACGCTCTGCCTGTACAGCCCTACAGGTGTGCAGGTCTTCCTGTCGGCGTAATTCTCGACAGGACCTCTGCCGTAATATTCGACAGTATTGTAGTCTTCAGGCATCCTGAGCCTTAAGCCGAAACGGAACATATCGGGTATTTCCACAGATGGACCTGCCACCATCTTCTGCGTGACCTTGACCGCGCCCATATTGTTTACGACATAAGTCATGAAAAGGGTTGTCTGCGTCTCCGGAATGCTGTATTCCGCACGGATTTCCGCAAGGCCGTCCTTCATTCCGCACTCAAGCGACACAAGCCTGAAATCAGGATGTTTCCATACGGCATACCTGGTCTGGAGGTTCGCCCCGAAATCATTGTCGGTAAGCGCGCGCCAGAAGTTAGGCCGTATGTCGGTATCCTTTTCCAGCAAAGGCTCGCCGTTGAACGCATAGTATGTAATGAATCCTGTGGCCTTGCTGAAATCTATCTGGAACCTTTCCCCGGAAACGATGATGAAATTCCTGTCATTCTCTTTCAGCTGCGGTTCCCTTACCGCGATATTCGGACTTGAGACATTGGCAGGTACAAGGTCCGGATAAACGTAATCCTTCAGGGCGATCTGGTTGTAGGCTACAGCATACCCGGCCGGGAGCAGCTGCCCTGCCTTTTTCAGCCTCCAGTATATATTGATGAACCATTCATGTCCGTCAGTGATCATGGAGGAATCGTATTCTATCCCGAACTCTACCGTTTCCTGCGGCCCTGCATTCACATCCTGTACGGTTCCGCGCTGCATGACCTTACCGTCAGACACCAGTTCCCACTCCATGTAATAGGCGGACAGGTCAGTGAAGAAATTTTCATTGTACACCGAAAACAGACGTTTCTGCGGATCTTCAATTCTGGTCCAGACAGACTGGTAGATGTGTCTTACCTCATAGGCATGTGGATTAGGGACACGGTCCGGACTGATGATGCCGTTATCCTGGAAGTTCTTGTCTGAAACATCATATCTGTTGAAATCACCGCCATAGCCGTAGATCTTCACCCCTTCGTGATTCTCCCAATGGCAGGACTGGTCCACGAAATCCCAGATGAAGCCGCCCTGATACGACGGATACTTGCGGATGATATCCCAGTATTCCTTGAACCCGCCCATGGAATTACCCATGGCATGGGCATATTCGCACTGGATAAGAGGCCTTGTCGGATTGCTCTCGCAGTATTTGATATCAGCCTTATACCCCTCGTACATCGGACAGAAGATATCGGTATATTCATTCTTGCCGGCCCTTTCATACTGCACGGGGCGGGTAGGATCCTCTTTCTTCACCCAATTATAGCATTTTATGAAGTTCTCGCCGAATCCGGCTTCATTCCCGAGAGACCAGAAAATGATCGAAGGGTGGTTGTAGTTGCGCTGGACATTTCTCTGGTTCCGCTCCAGATGAGCCTTCTCGAACTGGGGGTCCTTGGCGAGGGTCTTGTCCCCGTACCCCATTCCGTGCGATTCGATATTGGCTTCCGCCACCATATACAGACCGTACTCGTCGCAGAGGTCGTACCAGCGGTTGTCGTCAGGGTAATGGCAGGTTCTTACCGCATTTATGTTCAACTGCTTCATCCTGAGGACATCCTGCAGCATCCTTTCGTATGTCACATAATATCCTCCATCGGGATCCATCTCGTGACGATTCGCTCCCTTGAAAAGCACCGGCTGCCCGTTCACGAGAACCTGACCTCCCTTCATCTCGATCTTTCTGAAACCCGTCTTCAGGGGGATGGTCTCCAGCATCTTGCCGTCACGCATGGTGGTGGCCGTCAAAGTGTAAAGATAAGGCGTTTCGGCTGTCCATTTCTGAGGAGACTCCACTTCGAATGTCACGGTATGCTTCCCCTTCCCGGAAGTGCTGCCTTCATCGACAACGAAGCCTTCGGCATTCCTGAGACTGAGCACGACATCGCAGTCCCCCTGTACGTCATAGCTGATATCGAGCTTTCCGTTCCTGTAGTTCCCGTCTAGGTCCGGAGTCACCCTTATGTCGTTTATCCTGGTTTTCTCCCTGGCGTACAGATAGCAGTCCCTTGCCACTCCGGACAGACGGTAGAAGTCCTGAGCCTCGAGATAGGTACCGTCGCACCATCTGAACACCTGGAACGCCAGGAGATTCTTCCCTGGCTTGAGATATCCGGTGATATCGAATTCGGACTCCAGCTTGCTGTCCTCGCTGTAGCCTACGAACTCACCGTTTACCCAGAAATAAATATTGGAAGTCACAGACCCGAAATGTGCGAATATATCCTTTCCTTTCCATCCTTCCGGCAGTTCGATAACCTTACGGTAGGAACCTACATGGTTGTTCTCGACCGGAACGATCGGAGGATTGTTCTTATACTGGTTTTCCCACGCATAACGTGTGTTCACATAAAGCGGGTCACCGTATCCATGGAGTTCCCAGATTCCGGGCACAGGAATTTCATCCCATCCCCTGTCGTTGAAGTCCGTCTTGTAGAAGTCCTCAGGACGCTGGTCGGCATGCTCGACCCAGTCGAACTTCCACAGTCCGTTGAGAGACATGTACGCGGATGAATTCTCCTTTATCCCTGCCGAAGCTTCATCTTCCGAAGGATAGGCGAAATAATACGTGTGCATCGGAGCCCTGTTGATCTCGTTAACACGAGGATTCTGCCATTCATCCTTTGCTGACATCACCGTCGCAGCGGCAAGGATGAGACATGATAAAGAAATCAGTTTTGGTGTCATAAAAATATCGTTAAATCATATTTGGATTTTCAAGAGTTATCAGCCCTGTTTTCAGTAGTTTGCATCCAATACCCTGTTGACCTCATGGGCAAGGTAGGCATAATGGTCGCGAACTTCCGCCTTTGCGGATGCAGCCCTCTTGTCCAGCAGCGTACCGAGTCTTCTGAGTATTCCGAAATAGATTTCCTTGCTGCTTACCTTCAGGTCTGATTCACGGCGTGCGGACGCAAGAGCTTCTTCCGCCCCAGCCTGATGCTCCCCGTATTCGATGCAGCTGCAAGGGAGCTGCTGTCCGCCGTCCATAAGGGACGAAATGTCAGCTATGCCTTTTGAAGTCTGATTCTCAAGGACTCCCAGATTGTCGAACAGCGCATAAACGAATGCATATTCCATATTCATGTCAGCCCTGTCCGGTTTCTTCCCCGACAAAGTCTTTTTGAACACGGCCTCGAAAAGGTCATTCATATACTCATACTGCGTGTACGGGTCATCGGACAGTTTCGCCGTATATCCGACCCTCGAAATCTCGCCCATCAGGCTTTTGACATACGAGGCCTGGAAATCATAGATCACATCGTTGGCAGGATTGAACACCGAACTGAGCTCCGGCCTCAACATCCATGAAGGAAGTTCCCTAAGGCTGCTTATGACAAAGTCCAGTGCCTCTTTCTGTTTCTCCCTGGATACCGGGACAAAGGCAGGTTTCCCGTCTCCGTAGACAGGATACTGGAGATAATTGCCGCCGATGTACTTGGAGCAATGCCCGAGATACCTGTTGAACTGACGGAGAACTTCCGTGTACATCTCCTTTGTATAGGAATAGTCCATGCCTTCCTCTGCGGTCCATGCCACAAGACTGTCGGCTATTATCTTCAGGTTCTTTATGCCGTAGGAGCTGGCCAGAACGGCATCATCTCCGAGAGACTCCGTCTGGGAAGCCGGGTCTACAGACATGAATATCTCCTGTTCGCCGTACATATACATAGGATCGCCTGACTTCGCTCTGATCCAGCTGTCGAGTACAGGTCTTTCGTCTTCCGGAGTCGCGGCCTCGAAGATCGGCCTGTAGCCCCATTCTATGGCATAGTAGTCGTAAGGGCCGAGACGTGGAGGGAGTAGCCACCTGACGCCGTCGCCAGGCTGCGCCACATAATTGTACCTTGCATAGTCCATGACCGAGGCCGTAGTACCGTATTTATCAGTAAAAGAAGGACTTCTCAAAGAATCCACCGGATAGGCATAGGAACCTCTCATGTTATGCATAAGCCCCAGGGTATGCCCTACTTCATGGACCACGAGATATCTCAGGAGCGGTCCCATCACATCCATGCCGAAAACCTTCTCCCTGGCCTTTTCGTCTACGGTCGCAGTCTGGATGAAACGCCAGTTGTGAAGCAGTTTGAGCACATCATGGTAAAAATATACGGAACCCTGGATTATCTCTCCTGAACGGGGATCCGTCCAGGACGGCCCCATCGCGTTCGCGATTCTGGTTGACGCGTATCTTATGCAGGAATAGCGGACATCGTCCGGATTGAAATCAGGGTCGTCAGGATAGTCCTTTGCCACAATCGCATTCTTGAACCCTATTTTCTCGAACGCCATCTGCCAGTCTTCCACCCCTTCCTTTATGTATTTTCTCCATTTCTCTGGAAATGCATCATCTATGTAATAGACAATAGGCTTCTCCGGCTCGACAAGTTCCCCGTTCCTGTACCGTTCCATATCCTCCGGCTTTGGCGACAGGTTCCATCTGTTGATGTAACGGACGGTTTCGCTTCTGTCCTTGTCTTCGGAATACTCCACATAGTTGTTCGTGAAGTAGCCTATCCTGTGGTCAGCCAGCCTCGGCTTCATCGGCTTGTCAGGAAGGCGGATCATGGACACCGTGACCACGGCCGTGAACGGCTTCGACGAAACGGTATAGACCATCCTTGTCCTGAAAACGATATTTTCAGGGAAAGCCTTGAAAGACAGGATAGAAGAAAGGTCCTGCTTGAATTTGCCGGACATCCTGCTGACCCCGAACATGGCATCGAAAGGACTCGACGGCACAAACGGGGACATATAGGACTCGTTCGCACAGAAGAATTTCGAGACATCGATCACGACGGATGATGAGTCAGGGCTCACGGCCTTGATCGGGAAAGCTGTCATCACCGGTTTGGCATAGTTCAGGGCAAAACCTTTCGCTATAGCTTCCGTGGTATCGCAGATAGCCATGTGCCCGGCATCAAGAAGGTACACCTTTTCATCGTCGCAGCTCCATTCCAGCATCAGCGGTTCGTTCGGCATCTGGCCGGCAATCACATCTGAATTGTCGCTTATACTGGATACCCTTGAAGCGAGGAGCATCGGCTTCCCCATTAGGGAATAAGGAATCTCAAGATAGTATACGGACTTTACCTTGTGGATATCCATGAGTCCCTCCGAAGTCTCTGCATCTTCGGTAATGACATCGGCATAGGCCTTTTTGCCTTTGGAAGAATCCGAAGTGGAATCAGCGGACTCTTTCCCGTTTTCCAGAGCATCCTTTACAGCATCCGCCAGTGTCTGGGCGTTCATCTGTACGCAGAACAATACAGACGCAAACAACAAAATTTTCTTCATTTTTGACCTTTGTTCTATTATTCTATCGGTTTATTGTCTCCTATCGCCTGAAGGTCTACACCACAGGCATCTTTCACAGCTTCGATAAGTATGTTGTATTTTACCAGCAGTGTCTCGTAACCCTCCATCTCGGCCTTCATTTCGTCTGCAGTATGGGAAGTGATCATCTCCACGAAATCGGAAACGTCTCCTGCCATGTCAGGGAACATATAGTCGCTGGCCAGGTTTGTCTCGTCATACGACCAGAATCCGAGCCCTTTGACATAGGCCGGGTCATCACGCTGGTCGGACGAGGATGCCGACTGCCTGTAGTATTCATTGCCCGGGGAAAAGAAACCGTCCGGAATCGTGATTAGGGAATTGCGGTATATGAACTGTCCCCAAAGCATACCGTTGATCTGCCCTTTCGCAGCCAGCAGTTCCTCCGCCGACTTGGGAAAAGCATCTTCCCTTAACTTTCCGATGGCGAGGTAGCTGCGCCCGTATCCGCATACCCTGTCTATGAAAGGCTCGGATTCGTACTCATGGTTGACGGAATCCGCCAGAAAGACCTTCATAGGGAAATACTTCTTCTTGAAGTCATCGTCATAATTGTCGAAAAGTACGGTCCTGGCATAGTCGACGGCATCACCGAGCACCGCCTTGTCCATAAGTGTCAGACGGTTGGAAGACGTGGACGAAACGTCCCACAGGTAATCGACATCGTTGAATTCATACAATGTGTACACACCGGTACTCTCCCAGAGCCCGTATATATAATGCTGCGCAGGATCGTCGCTGTCCTCGATTATGTACAGCGGGGCATCCTCGTCCGGAGTGAGGGGGGCTTCCTTGTAGCAGGATACAGCTGCGGCAGCCGCAATGCACATGGTAATCAGTATGCTATTTTTCATATTGTCCTGTTTTTAAATATTGTCATATCAGGTTTCATTCAGCCTCCGGCACAGAGGTCTGCATATTCCTTACCGGCCTGATTATGTCTTCAAGGTCGGAATCCTGCTCGAACACGGTGCGCGGTATGGACAGGGTATAAGCCGGGTCGTCCTTCTCGAGGACATAGTACTGTACATTGGAAAGATTCTCGAGATCAGGAGTGTACGTGTGAACGATACGCGGTCTGTCCCAGCGCCTGAGATCGAACCACCTCAACTGCTCGAAACACATTTCCCGGCGTCTTTCATCCTTGACCGCCTGCAATGTCTGCTCCATGTCCAGGCCGGACAGTTCGGTATAAGTCTCCGGAGTCAGCCTGTACCGTCTCAGATAATTGAGGTCTTCGAGGGCACGGGAGTAACTGTCGGGCTTGTTTGCATACGCTTCGGCCCTTATCAGGTATGCCTCCGCTGTCCTGAGCGCCCTGCCGTGTACGGATGTATTGGACGGATCGTCATACTTGTACTGAAGGTAACGTTTTCCTCCGCCCATGAATGACAGAGAACTCCCCTGGTTCCGGATAAAAGCCCCATCATCCGCACCATAACGCAGGTCGCCTTCCGCATACATGGCTTTCAGCTCCTCGGAAACAGGATACGCACCTTTTGCCATGGTTGCGAAATATGTGATATTGTAGTAGCCGAACGAAAAGAGTATCTCTGGATTCCTTGAATTGAAGAAGAACAGGGACGCTGTCTCGTCGCCTTCCGCAGCCTTGTCATTAAGGTTCCAGAGGTCACCTTTGCTCACAAGAAGTTCATCGACACAGGCTATCGCACTGTCCCACTGATGCATATAAAGATAGACCCTCGAGAGGAACAGCCTTGCGGCATTGAGGTTCCACCTGTATATGGACTGGTTGTCCCCTCCGCTCTCGAATTCCTGGATTGCGGTCCTGCAGTCATCCGTTATGAGGTCATAGATTTCCTGCACGCTCGCTCTTTCGAACCTGACATTCTGGGCTCCGACCAGATTGTTGACCGGCACGCCCAGGGCAGAAGATGCCGTAGACGGATCATAAGGTTCTCCGTACAGATTGACAAGCATATAGTAGGCATAAGCCCTGATCATCCTGGCCTCCGCCTTTACGAGAGCCTTTTCCTGTTCCGTACCGTCAAGATTATCGACATCGTACAGAATCATGTTGGAAATCAGTATCTGATGATAGTAATGGGCCCATGCATTGTCTTCGTTCAGGACACCGGTGACCTGGAGTTCGGGATTCTGCTGCCAGGTAAAATACCCGTATCCGGAATTCCTGGTATCGCTTCCCATGGACGCGTCCCTGGCGAATTCCTCGCAGTCGTCCGTCATGATGTCCAGATAAGTATGCAGGGAGGTGCCGTTGGTCTTGTTGTATATTTCGCCGGTAATAAGCTCCCTGTAATCGTTGGCACTTGACGGCTTTATCTCGTCCTGGGATGTCTCTTCAAGGAAACCGGAGCAGGAAAGCGCCGTAAGGACAGCCGCAAGGGCCGCCGCGGAATATTTGATCATGTCGATATATGTTTTTTTCATCTTGGCCGAATTTAGAAAGTGATGTCCAGTCCGAACGAGAAGGAAGCTACCGGAGGCGTGGTAAGTCCGATAGAGCCCATACCGAGCTGTTCCGGATCCTGTCCGTTGAGTTTTTTCGAGCTTATGAGCCAAAGGTTGTTGCCTTCAAGGCGCATATTGATACCCTGGAGCCTCAGGGCCCTGCATATCTTTTCCGGGAAACTGTACCTGAGGTATGCCGTCCTGAGCCTCAGGAAATCTCCGGAGACAACACGCAGGTCGCTCTGGTTATACATCTGCCACATATTGTCCGCAATTTCAATTTCCCTGTCCCCGAGGATGCCCGTACGCATCGAAAGGCTCTCCGTAGAAAGCGACGGGATGACAGCCCAGGCCTCGTCCCCCGGCTGGCGCCACCTGTTGACGAACTCTCCGGACATATTCTGCTGCGGATTCGGAAGGGTCTGGCCGGAGTTGTTGTAAAGGTTGTTCAGCCTGACCTTGGACCCGAGACTGTAGGAGAAGAACAGGCCGAGAGTCCAGTTCCTGTACGAAAGATTCGTACTGAATCCTCCCTGCATATCCGGGACCCTGTTTCCGGAAAGAGTGAACGCCTTTTCATACATCTCCTGCTTCGTGATGCCATCTGTCTCCTCTATGTCCTTGAATGTCGGAAGCCCCTCTGCGTCAAGGCCGCCGAACTTGTACGAGAAGAAGGAATTGATCGGATAGCCCTGAAGGACTGCCGAACCGTCCATATACTGGGCATAGGTGTATTCGGTCTCCATGCCGCCGCGGGTGACCCTGTTGACATTCTTGGCGGCATTGAAGGACAGGGACCACCTGAAATTCTTGGTCATTACGGGGATTGCGTTTATGATGACCTCGTATCCCTTGTTCATTATGTCACCTACATTCAGGCTCATTGACGAGGTTCCCGTAGTCGGGGACACCTCTACCGAGACTATCTGGTCATTCCCGTACTTGTAATAGAACTCCACCGTACCGGAAATCCTGTTGTTGAGGAATGCGAAATCCAGGGCTGCATTGTAGGATACCGTCTTTTCCCATTTCAGGTAAGGGTTCGGGAGTTTGGAAAGCGTGGACATGTAATCCCCGGATATAGGATCCACGGAGCCGAGCTGTATGATCATGCTCGGGGTCTGGTCATCGGATACGTTTCCCTGGATACCGTAGGAACCTTTCAGGGAAAGCTCGTTCATCCACATCACATTCTCGAAGAACGGTTCGTTCATGATGTTCCATCTCGCGGAAACCGACCAGATAGGAAGGAATCTCGTACTCTTGTCCTGGCCGAACTTGTTGGAACCGTCGGCCCTTATGTTCCCGTTGATGATGTATCTGGACTTATAGGCATACGAAAGGATTCCGTACACGGAAAGATAATTGGAAAGCGTGTTCGTCACGACATCCGGAGTCCCGGTCATCATGTCCGAATATTCAGGCCATTCCACAGGATCAATCTCCACGAAAGACTCTCCCCTGTCAGGCAGGTAGCCCCACTGGGTCGATGTCAGTCCCTTGTACCGAGTAGATCTCGCCTCCGTTCCGGCTGCCGCCGAAATATGATGTCCTTTTATATACTTGCTGTAATCCAGCTGCAGCCTTGCCGTATAGGAGAAATTCCTCGTATTGTTGCTTCTGAGCATACCTCCGTAAGGAAGGGAGCACATCGTTTCCTTGAAATCCTCGTCGTCAGGAAGAGGCTCGCCGTAGTTCGTCCTCCTCAATGTCGCAGCCTGGTATGTCCGGTCGCTGTACCATTCTTTCTCGCTCGTGCTTGACGTGCTCATGGCGAAAGTACCTGTCGCCCTCAGGCCGTCGTAGATATCCCACTCGAGATTGGAATTGAAATAGATGGCATCCGTAGTTACGGTATGCCCGGAATTCTCGATTTCGTTGAAGATATTGAAAACAAGCGGCTGGGAATTGTATCCCTGCTCGGCATTGTAATAGGAGTACGACCCGTCGGCGTTGTAAGCCGGAATCGCTCTCGATGTATTGTAAGCATAGCTGTACGGGGATATCCCGGAGTAGACATAGTTCCTGTCAGAGATATTCCCGCGTACCTGCACCGTTCCGGTAAGTTTTCTTGCCAGCTTGACGCCGACCTTGGCCATGATGTTGTACTGCTCCAGCCCCGTTCCGCGGACATTCGCATTGTCATCAGTATAGGCACCCGAAACATAATAGTTAAGGTTCTCGTTGGCACCCGATACGGAGAGGTTATGCTTGTGCGACACCGATGTCCGGTACAGCAGATCGAACCAGTCCGTGTTCATTGTCTCGAGTTCCTGGACTCCGGACAGGAACTGGCTGTAGTCAATCTTCCTGTCATAAAGGTCATACAGAAGCCCCTCATACCCTATGTGGGCAGGCTCGAAACTGTATGCAAGCCCGCGTGCCGCAATTTCCTTCGAGACATCTATCCTTTCCTTGGAATTCATCAGGTTCAGCTTGTTGTAGCTCGGCCTTTCGGTGACGGTAACGGTACCGGAGTAGTTTATCCTCGGGGCACCCATCTTTCCGCGCTTTGTGGTGATTACAATAACGCCGTTGGCCGCCCTGACACCATAGATGGCCGTTGCGGAAGCGTCCTTCAGCACATCAATCTTCTCTATATCCATAGGGTTGAGCCCCGAAATCGCGTTTCCTATAAGGTTTACGTTGTCGAGGTCGTTCAGGACTTCGGTCGACACGTTCACAGGGTCTTCAAGGATGACACCGTCGACTACCCAAAGCGGCTCGCGGTTTCCGGAAATAGTGGACGTTCCCCTTATCCTCACCTTGGTAGATGCGCCCGGAGTAGACGAGGAACTCATCACAGAGAGACCTGGAATCTTTCCCTGCAGCATATTGTCGAGGGAGGTAGCGTTGCTCTGGAGCACATCCTCACCCGAAATGGAAGCGACGGACGATGCGGAAAGCCTCCGGTCAAGTTTCTGGTAGCCCGTGTTTATCACAGCTCCGATCAGGGCTGTCATCTCGTCCTCCATGACGATATCATACCTGGTCTTCGTACACCTGTGTTCCTGGGTAACCTTGCCGAGGCATGAAAACACGAGGACCGGGACAGGCTCGCCCTCCGTAAAACTTACCTTAAGGGAAAATGTTCCGTCATTGCCCGTCATGGTACCGGTTTCGGTACCCTTGACAAAAACCGCGATCCCGGCAGCAGGTGAACCGTCCTCGTCCATCACCTTACCTGCCACGGTACGGATTTCTACAGTCTGGGCCTCCAAAGACAGAGGCACGGCCAGCATCATAGGAATAAGAAAGCGGAAAAGGCTGTCCATCCTTTTCCTCACAGCATTTGTTAATGTTCGCATAAGGTTATAATTTGGGTTCTAAAGTTAGGCACAAATATGTGTTTTGCAAATTTATTTTCATTCCGACCCTTTTCCATACGGATTTTATGAAGTATTTTCGGGGAGAATTTTCCCGGATACGGAAAAATCAGCGGCATGGCAGGGAGGGTGAATTCCGGGTGTAAAATGCAGCGATATGGTGACAGAACTGTTGGAAAAATACATCTGGCTGATCCAGAAATTCATTGCAGCCGGAGACAAGGGGATGACCCTCAAGGAACTGCAGAAAGCGTGGAGCCGGAAGTTCGGCACAGACTACGCGAGACGGTCTTTCAACAACCACAGGGAGGCGATTGCGGACGTATTCGGCATCGGGATAGAATGCGACAGGAGCTCAAACCGGTACTTCATCAGGAACAGCAGCGAAATCTCTGACAGCGAAGCAGGGATTGCCTGGCTCATCGATACATTCACCGTCAACAACATGCTTTCCCTCGCCAAGGAACGTCTCTCCGGCAGGGTATCCGTAGAAGACATACCTTCCGGCCGGAAACATCTTGCGCCTCTGATGAATGCCATGCAGGAAAACAATATCGTGGAAATCCGGTACCGGAAATACGGAGATACCTCGCCTGAAACCCGCAGGGTGCATCCTTACGGCATCAAGGAATCATCTTTGAGATGGTATCTTGTCGGATGGTCGGAAGAACGCGGCAGCTGCAGGGTATATGCCCTCGACAGGATAGAAAGGATGGACGTGCTCCCGGAAACCTTCCGGATGCCCTCCGGATTCGACATCGATACCCTGTTCGCCACGTCATTCGGCAGCTACCTTTCGCAGGCCCCGGGCCAGACGATCGTATTCAGGGCCTTCGGAAAAGAAGCGTCCTACATCAGGGACCTGCCGCTCCACCACACGCAGACCGTAATAAAAAAAGATGAAAAGTCGACAACTTTTTCCATATTTGCATCTCCGAACGACAGTCTTTTCCTGGAATTCCTCAGGCACGGCCCCAAAATAGAGGTCCTGTCTCCGGAAAACATCCGGTCGGGGATGAAGGAACTGGTCTCGGAAATGTACGGACTGTATGAAGGGAGATAATTCAAAATAGTTTCTATAAAAGCCTGGTTATTATGCAACAGAAAAAAACAATGACGGGAAACAGGCATCTCAGGACAGCACTGCAGGTTCTGAGCTGGCTGGCAGGGATAGCCTGCCTGGTGTACGCCGTTTCGTTTCTGGCAAAAAGGAGTTATGACATCATGAAGAAAAATACGGAAACCGGCTATATAGCCAAACCGGAACCTGCCGTCATCGACGGGAAGATGACAGCAGAGATCATGCTTTCGTTCGGAAGGGTCTCGGATCCGCAGGTCTCGCCGGACGGCACACATATATTATATAATGTATCCTACACCTCCATCGAGGAGAACAGATCCTGCAGCAACATATACATCTGCCGCACCGACGGTTCGCAGAAGCAGCAGCTCACTGCCAAGGCAGAAAGCATCAGCAACGCCAGATGGTGCGACGGCGGCAAGAAGATAATGTATCTGCAGAAAGGACAGATGTGGCTTGCCGACCTGAAACTGACCGGGAAAGGGTGGAGCCTGAGAAATGAGGAGCAGATATCGGACATACCGGCCGGGGTGGAGGAATTCAAGCTCTCCCCTGACGAAACCGCGGTCATGTACACCAGCAGGGTCAAAAGCCATGTCAGGAAACCTTCGGACATCTACAGCGACCTCGGAAAAGCGGATGCCATCGCCACGGATGACCTTATGTACAGGCACTGGGACCACTGGGTGCTCGAAATCCCGCATACTTTCATCGCCGGGCTGAATCTCAGGTCGGCAAAGCCCAAGAACATCAGGCCTGAAACCTCCACAGACATACTCGCTGCAGAAAAAGAGCTCTACGAACTGCCTGCAGAACCGTTCGGCGGCATAGACCAGCTCGACTGGAGCCCGGACGGCAGGACCATAGCCTATTCCTGCAAGAAACTGACAGGAAAGGAGTACGCATTCTCCACCGATTCCGACATATACCTCTATGACGTCGCTTCCGGAGAATGTACTCAGATTGTCTCAAAAGGGGGATATGACACGAATCCGGTATGGTCTCCGGACGGCAGACGGCTCTGCTGGATCAGCATGGAGAGGAACGGGTATGAAGCCGACAAGCAGAGGCTCATGGTGGCCGACATAAGCTGGAGCCAGGCGGCCGGCTCTCCTGAAAAGAGACTTCCGTCAGCCGGCAATGTCAGGGACCTGACGGCAGGTTTCAGGTACAATGCGGCCTCCCCTGTCTGGAGTCCGGAGTCTGACAGGATCTATTTCAACGCCCTCGCTGAAGGTCTCCAGGGAATCTTCCGTGCAGCGGCATCCGGCTCGGAAGAGGTCTCGAGGATCACCGGTGAAGACCAGTGGTACGACTTCAGCTCGCCTTTCCACATCGGGACTGCCGGCGGAGACACAACCCTGCTTGCAAGCTATTGCAGCATGGATTTCCCTACAGAACTCATATCCATATCACTTTCAGGCGGTTCCGCATCGGTCACCCCGATCACGCACGAGAACGACGCCTTGCTTGGCCAGCTGAAAAAGACCTCTACGGAAGCAAGGCACATCAAGACCGTCGACGGCAAGGATATGCTCACATGGGTGATATACCCGCCTGACTTCGACAAGGACAAGGTCTATCCGTCCATACTCATCTGCCTCGGAGGGCCGCAGAGCACCCTGAGCCAGGGCTGGTCCTACAGATGGAACTACAGGCTGATGGCCTCCCAGGGCTATGTCGTGGTCCTGCCTAACAGGAGGGGGACTACCGCTTTCGGACAGGAGTGGACGGAGCAGATCTCCGGAGACTACTGCGGACTCAACATCCAGGACTACATCAGCGCGGCCAAAGAACTGAAATCGGAGAAATACATCGGCAAGATGGCAGCCTGCGGCGCAAGCTACGGAGGATTCTCGGTGTACTATCTCTGCGGAGTACACGGCGACATATTCGACGCATTCATCGCGCACGCGGGTATATTCAACGAAGAGCAGATGTACCTTACAACCGAAGAGATGTGGTTCCCGAACTGGGACAACGGCGGGCTGCATGAATATGAGGCAGACTTCACGGGAAGCCCCGTCGGCCCGGCCGGTGACGGGGAGACCTTCGGCGGCATAAGGCAGGGAGGCTCGCCATGGAGCACAGCGGAAGCTGCCAGGAGGCACTATGCAAATTCACCTCACAAGCTCGTAACGAACTGGCACACTCCTCTCCTCGTCACGCACGGCGGCATGGACTTCAGGGTTCCGGTCGACCAGGGTATGGCAGCCTTCAACGCGGCCCAGATGATGGGCGTACCGTCCCGTCTCATAGTGTTTCCCGATGAAAACCACTGGATACTGAAACCTCAGAATTCGGTCTACTGGCACAGGGAGTATTTCGCCTGGCTGGACAGATGGTGCAGATAGGAACGGCACCTCAGGAAAAGGTCCGTAACTGAATTTTTCAGTAAAAAGCAGCACGTGACAGCATATTCCTGAGGACTTTCCGCGTTTTTTGCGTAATTTTGGCAAATTTTTCCAAAATTTCCGATCCGATGGAGATGAACTTTGACTATGTAGTGGTAGGCAGCGGTCTCGCCGGACTATACTCCGCACTATGTGCGTCCCGGTACGGGAAAGTAGGTCTGGTGACTAAGGCCGATGTCACCGACAGCAATTCTTACAATGCCCAGGGTGGCATCGCAGCCGTTTCCGGCAAGGACGACGACCCTGAGTATCATTTCGAGGACACCATAGTGGCCGGACGCGGCCTGTGCGACTATCCCGCCGTGGAAATCCTTGTAAACGAAGGGCCCGCACTCATCCATGACCTTATGGAAAAAGGGATGCATTTTGACGTGACGGAAAGCGGGAGACTCGCCCTCGGACTCGAAGGAGGACATCACAGGAGACGTATACTCCATGCCGGAGGAGACGCTACGGGAAAATTCGTCACGAGTTTTGTACTGGACCTTGTCCGGAAAGAGAAGAACATAGAAATCATCCCGCACTGCGCCCTGCTGGGCCTTCTCGTCACCGGTGACGTATGCGACGGGGTAAGGTGCTGGAATTCCGGAACCTCCTCGGAATATCTCATCTACGGGAAAAACGTGATACTTGCAAGCGGGGGTGCCGGTGCGATCTACAGGAGGACAACGAATCCCGACACGACTACCGGAGACGGGATCGCAGCCGCCTACAACGCCGGCTGCAAGGTTGAAGACATGGAATTCATCCAGTTCCACCCGACAGCCCTCGCAAAGGAAGGCGCCCCGTGCTTCCTTATCAGCGAAGCTGTACGGGGAGAAGGTGCATGGCTGCTGAACCTTGAAGGGGAAAGGTTCATGCTCGGGGCACACGAACTCTCCGAACTTGCCCCGAGGGACGTAGTGGCACAGAACATAGAAGCACAGATACGCAAGGAAGGCAAAGGATATGTCTGGCTGTCCCTCAGGCACCTGGACCCTGAAAAGATAAAGTCCAGATTCCCTACGATATATGCCCGGTGCAGGGAATACGGCATCGATATGTGCGACAGGATTCCGGTGGCACCGGCAGCGCACTACACGGTCGGCGGGGTATGCTGCGACGAAAACGGGGAAAGCAGTATCAGGCATCTGTATGTCTGCGGGGAAATTGCCTCCACAGGCATAATGGGAGCAAACAGGCTTGCCTCCAACTCTCTGATAGAATGTATGGTATTCGCACAAAGAGCCGTCAGGGACACCTTGAAACAATCCGGAGAAGACCATAGCGGACATATATACCGGGAAGAGTTCCACCTTTCTCCGGAAAACGAGGAATTCTACAGGCATGTACGCAAGGAAGTCTCAGATATAGTCTCGGAAGACGCCGGTATTGTCAGGACAGGTGAAGGGCTGGAAAAAGGTCTCGCCGGACTGGAGCAACTGCAGCGGGAGCTCCAGGCAAGGTCAGCGGCAGATCCCGGGGAAGTCTGCTGCCGGATGGCGGAAAACCTCCTGACAGTCGCACTGCTCGTCATCAGAGGTGCTCTGGCAAGAAAAGAAAGCCGAGGATGCCATTTCAGGGCGGATTTTCCGGAAGAGCACGAAACATTCAGGATACATACGGTACAGCAGGCCGGCCGCGACATTGCCGGCATACCGGTAAAAGACAAGATTTAAAACCATTATCGATATGGACAAGGAAAAACTCATCGAGGATCTCATAGACCTCGCCATTGAAGAAGACATCTCCTCGGGAGATATCAGCACAGACGCGATAATTCCGGTAAAGTCCAGGGCTATCGCCGTGATGACCGCCAAGGCTGACGGGGTGATTTCCGGGCTCGGCATCATACGGAAAGTATATGAACGGTTCGAAGATGATTTCGTATGGCATCCGCTGGTAAAGGACGGGCAGAGGGTCAGGAAAGGGGACCGTATACTGGAAATCGAAGCCGGGTACAGGACCCTTCTCTACGGGGAAAGGCTCTCTCTGAATATCCTGCAAAGGATGTCAGGTATCGCCACTGCCACGGCAAGGTATGTAGCCGAGCTCGAAGGTACCGGCACCGTCATACTTGACACGCGAAAGACGGCTCCGGGTATGCGTATACTTGACAAGATGGCAGTCAGGGACGGCGGAGGACACAACCACAGGATGGGGCTCTACGACATGGTCATGCTTAAGGACAATCACATAAAGATTGCCGGAGGCATCCCGCAGGCCGTTGCAGCTGTCAGGAAAGGACTTCCGCTGAGCGTCAAGCTTGAAGTGGAGACCACCTGCCTCGAAGAGGTAAGGCAGGCCGTTGAAGCAGGTGCCGATATCATCATGTTTGACAATATGGACAACGAGACGATGGCCGAGGCCGTAAGGATAGTTGCGGGAAGAGCCAGGACAGAAGCCTCCGGGAACATGAGCATACCGAGGCTGAAGGAAGTGGCTGCCACGGGAGTGGACTTCATCAGCGTCGGGGCACTCACGCATTCCGTAACGGCTCTCGACATAAGCATGAACATAATCCGGAAATGATGGAAAGCATATCTGAACGGATAGCACGGCTGAAACAGGAAAAGGGCGCGGTAATCCTGGCGCACTACTACGCCCCGGCCGAAGTACAGGATGCGGCCGACTTTCTCGGGGATTCCCTCGGCCTGTCCCGGATAGCCGCGGGGACAAAGGCAGGTACCATAATTTTCGGCGGAGTACACTTCATGGCCGAGACTGCGGCTATCCTATGCCCTGACAAGACCGTACTCTCCCCTGCCCCTGATGCCGGCTGTTCCCTTGCCGACAGCATAGATGCTGCAACCTTAAGGAAGTGGAAGGAAGCCCATCCTGATGGGATCGTGGTAAGCTACGTCAACACGACTGCCGCAGTAAAGGCGCAGACCGACTGGTGCTGCACGTCAGCCAATGCCGTAAAGGTGGTGGGCAGCCTGCCGGAAGGACGTCCCATACTTTTCGGACCTGACAGGCATCTCGGCGGACATATCATGAAGGTCACCGGCAGGAAGATGGAGCTTTGGGACGGGGTATGCACCGTGCACGACGTCATATCCCCGGAAATGATAAGGAAGGCTGCCGGAGAACACCCTGACGCAGACATCCTCATCCACCCGGAAGCCGCCTGTTCCTCGGATGCGGAGACACTCGCGGCGGACAATGTATTCTTCTATTCCACCGCAGGGATGCTCCGCCACGTCGCCGGAAGCGGCAGGAAGAAGTTCGTCATCGCGACCGAGACCGGGACCCTGCACCAGCTTGTCAAGGAACATCCGGACAGGACATTCATCCCTTTGTCCCCCGGACTCGTATGCCGGGACATGAAGAAGGTCACCCTTGAAAAGATCCTCGGATGCCTGGAGCACGGTGACGGACGTGTCATCATCGACGAAGAGACCAGGCAGAGAGCCATGCTGCCGATCCGCAGAATGCTTGAACTGGAATGACGGACAATCCCGGATTCAGAATTTTTTTTTAATTCAAAACAGTTTCTTATATTTGCAGACCGTTTCGCCTCCGTAGTTTAATGGATAGAATTTCAGATTCCGGTTCTGACGGTTGCGGTTCGATTCCGCACGGGGGTACAAAATGCACACACGTCCTACGGACGAAAAAACAAAGAGATTATGAAGAAAGCATACGTTTTCCCGGGTCAGGGATCACAGTTCCCGGGTATGGCCAAGGACCTGTACGAGTCGGATGCCCGTGCGAAGGAACTTCTCGAGAAGGCCAATGAAATCCTCGGATTCAGGATAACGGACATCATGTTCAACGGCACCCCGGAAGAGCTGAAGGCCACCAAAGTGACACAGCCGGCCGTATTCCTGCACTCTACCGTGCTCGCAAAGTGCTATGCAGGATTCACTCCGGACATGGTAGCCGGACACTCACTCGGTGAATTCTCCGCCCTCGCAGCCGCCGGGGCCATGGATTTCGAAGACGCGCTCAGGCTTGTATCCATCAGGGCCCAGGCCATGCAGAAGGCGTGCGAGATCAAACCGTCCACAATGGCTGCAATCATCGCCCTTCCGACCGAAAAAGTCGAGGAGATCTGCGCCGGATGCACCGGCATCGTGGTTCCTGCGAACTACAACTGCGACGGACAGATCGTGATTTCAGGAGAGACCGATGCCGTGAACGAGGCCTGCGGGAAGATGAAGGAAGCCGGAGCGAAACGTGCCCTGATACTCCAGGTCGGAGGAGCGTTCCACTCCCCGCTCATGGAGCCTGCACGCGAAGAACTTGCCAAGGCGATCGAGACCACGACTTTCAAGGTCCCTGTATGCCCTGTGTACCAGAATGTCACGGCACAGCCGTCAACTGATCCGGACACGATAAAGAAGAACCTGCTCGCACAGCTGACTTCCCCGGTAAGATGGACCCAGACGGTCAGGAACATGATTGCCGACGGGGCAGGATACTTCATGGAAATCGGGCCGGGCAACGTGCTTCAGGGACTTGTCAGGAAAATCGCCGGCGACAGCGTGACCATAGAAGGCATGAGCACCGTGAAATAGGACGGAAAACGTCAGCAAGATCGGGAGGATATGTTCAGATTCATGAAATTTGGCATATCCTCTTTTTCATATCCGGATGCATGGAAAGCCTGACAGATAAATTCTTTGCCAAATAAGGCAGGTAATCCAAAAAATTGTATAAATTTGTATTCAATTTGATGCCGTTAACGGGCACGGAAATGTTAATAACTGATTTTCAAAATCTAACATAAACATTAAACGATTATGGCAAACGAGAAAAAATTCATCACTTGTGACGGTAACTATGCTGCCGCGCACATCGCCTATCTTTTCAGCGAGAACGCGGCCATCTACCCGATCACCCCATCATCGACTATGGCTGAATATGTCGACGAATGGGCTTCCCAGGGGAAGAAAAACCTTTTCGGAGAAGTAGTGAAAGTTACCGAAATGCAAAGTGAGGGAGGAGCCGCAGGAGCAGTGCACGGATCGCTGCAGGCAGGCGCGCTTACCTCGACATTCACGGCTTCACAAGGACTTCTTCTCATGATTCCGAACATGTACAAGATTGCAGGCGAACTGCTTCCTTGCGTGTTCCATGTATCGGCAAGGACCCTTGCATCGCACGCCCTCTCCATCTTCGGTGACCATCAGGATGTGATGGCCTGCAGACAGACCGGATTCGCGATGCTCGCTTCGGCATCCGTACAGGAAGCCCTCGACCTGGCTGCAGTGGCACATCTTTCCACAATCAAGTCCAGCGTACCGTTCCTCCACTTCTTCGACGGATTCCGTACTTCGCATGAGATACAGAAAATCGAACTTATCGACGAAGGCATCCTCAAGGAAATGATAAGCACCAAGTCTCTCGCGAGATTCAGGGAGAAAGCCATGAATCCGGACAGCCCTGTCACCAGGGGTACGGCCATGAACCCGGACGTATTCTTCCAGGTAAGGGAAGCCTGCAACCAGTATTACGACGCCGTTCCTGACATCGTCGCAAGATATATGGGCGAGATCAGCGAAGCCACAGGCAGGGACTACCGTCCGTTCGACTACTACGGAGCTCCGGATGCCGAAAACATCATCATAGCCATGGGCTCGGTCACCGAGACCATCAAGGAGACCATCGACCACCTCGCTGCACAGGGCAAGAAATACGGTCTCGTCATCGTACGCCTCTACAGGCCGTTCTCGGCAAAATATTTCATGAAAGTGCTTCCGGAAACGGTGAAGAGGATCGCAGTTCTCGACAGGACAAAGGAACCGGGTGCGCTCGGAGAGCCTCTCTACCTCGATGTGAAGGCCCTGTTCCAGGGAAAGAGCAACGCCCCTCTCATAATCGGAGGACGCTACGGACTCTCGTCAAAGGACACCTCCCCTGCACAGATCATTGCAGTATTCGACAACCTCGAGCTTGCCGAGCCTAAGGACGGCTTCACCATCGGTATCGTGGACGACGTTACATTCAAGTCGCTTCCGGTCAAAGAGGAAGTCAGCATCGTGAAACCGGGCACTACAGAGTGCAAGTTCTACGGTCTCGGTTCGGACGGAACAGTCGGTGCGAACAAGAATACCATCAAGATCATCGGTGACCATACTGACAAATACTGCCAGGGATACTTCGACTACGACTCAAAGAAGTCCGGCGGATACACCTGCTCACACCTCAGGTTCGGAGACTCCCCTATCAAGGCCCCTTATCTCGTGTCCACTCCGGACTTCGTGGCCTGCCACGTCCCTTCATACCTGCACAAATATGATGTGCTCAAGGGTATCAAGCAGAACGGTACACTCCTGCTGAACAGCCTTTGGGATGAAGAGGAGACCCTCAAGAGGATCCCAGACCATGTGAAGGCCATTATCGGGAAGAAGAACATCTCCCTCTACATTATAAACGCCACCAAGATTGCAGCCGAGATCGGTCTCGGCGGAAGGACCAACACCATTCTCCAGTCCGCATTCTTCAAGATTACCGGCATCATCCCTTATGAGGACGCCGTGACATACATGAAGAAGGCCATCGACAAGAGCTATGGAAAGAAAGGCGAGAATGTAGTGAAGATGAACTACGCCGCAGTCGACAGAGGCGGGGAATACACCAAGGTGGAAATCCCTGCTGACTGGAAGGACATCACGGCCAAGTTCGAGAATCCGGACAAGGACAGGCTTGCTCCTGAATTCGTGAAGCAGATAGCGGACATAGTAAACGCACAGTGCGGGGACACACTCCCGGTAAGCGCGTTCAAGGATATGCCTGACGGTACCATTCCTGACGGTACCGCAGCATACGAGAAGAGGGGTATTGCAGTAAAGGTGCCTGAGTGGAATCCTGCAAACTGTATCCAGTGCAACACCTGCTCCTTCGTCTGCCCTCACGCCGCCATCCGTCCATACCTCATGACTGCGGAAGAAGCCGCCGCTGCACCTGCAGGCATCAAGAAAGCCCAGGGCAAGGCAGTGTTCAAGGAATACACATTCACAATGCAGATATCACCTGCCGACTGTACCGGATGCGGCAACTGCGCCGATGTATGTCCGGCCAAGGAAAAGGCGCTCGTCATGGTATCTGCGGAATCCCAGGAGCACGAGCAGGCAAACTTCGACTACCTGCACTCTCATATAGGGTACAAGGACACGGTACAGAACAAGTTCCAGAATGTCAAGAACTCGCAGTTCTCACAGCCGCTGTTTGAATTCTCCGGAGCATGCGCAGGCTGCGGCGAAACCCCTTACATCAAGACCATCACCCAGCTCTTCGGTGACCACATGATGATAAGCAACGCCACCGGATGTTCATCCATCTACGGAGCGTCATTCCCGGCATCCCCTTACTGCACCGACGTACACGGACACGGACCTACATGGGCGAACTCCCTCTTTGAGGACAACGCCGAATACGGTCTCGGAATGAAACTCGGTTCCGACAGGGCAAGGATGACGGTTGCCCGCCTCATGGAGCAGGGACTTTCATGCACCTGCTGCTCCGACGAGATCAAGGCACTGTTCACAAAGTGGCTTGAAAACAAGAACGATGCAAAGGTAACCCGCGAAGTGGCAGATGCGCTCGTACCTCTCATGGAAGAGTGCAAATGCGACACCTGCAAGGCCCTGCTTGAGTACAGGCACTATATCCCGGCACGCTCCCAGTGGATATTCGGAGGTGACGGCTGGGCATACGATATCGGATACGGCGGACTCGACCATGTACTCGCTACCGGCGAGAATGTGAACGTCCTCGTCCTCGACACCGAGGTCTACTCCAACACCGGAGGACAGTCATCCAAGTCCACCCCTATCGGAGCTATTGCCAAATTCGCTTCTTCAGGAAAGAGGATACGCAAGAAAGATCTGGGAATGATGGCCATCAGCTACGGCTACGTATATGTGGCACAGGTAGCCATGGGAGCAAGCCCTGCACAGTTCTTCAACGCCCTCAAGGAAGCAGAGGCATACGACGGCCCATCCCTCATCATTGCCTACGCTCCATGTATCAACCACGGGCTTAAGGCCGGAATGGGACTGAGCCAGAAGGAAGAGAAACTTGCGGTAGAGTGCGGATACTGGCACCTGTACAGATACAATCCTGCACTTGAGGCCGAAGGGAAGAATCCGTTCACCCTCGACAGCAAGGAACCTGACTGGAGCAAATTCCAGGACTTCCTGAAAGGTGAAGTAAGGTTCGCATCCCTCTACAAGATGTTCCCGGCCGAAGCCGGAGAGCTTCTTGCCAAGACCGAGGAGTTTGCGAAAGTAAGGCTCAGCACCTACAAACGCCTTGCGGCAGGCACAGGCCTGTAGCGGCCACGGTTCTGCATAAGCAGATACCGCAACAGGTCCGAAAGGCATTTTGACCGAGAGAGGGTGACTAAAAAGGAAGGATTTCATAAATACCTTTTTTAGTCACCCTCTCGAATATCTTTCAGCGGAAGACCGTAGCGGTCTTGGATTTTATTTTTTATATTGAACATATTATGAACAGGATACTTAAGATAACATGTATATTGGCTGCAGGAGGACTTATGATGGAAACAGTATCGGCACAGCCGAATACCAGACTCAGGCCAGACAAGACAGTGCTCCTTTATCAGGAAGCACCGGCAGAATTTCCTGACCCTGTACAGGGCAAGGTTGTAGAAGCCCTCGGGCTCAAGATGTGCGAGGAAAACGGCCTCTCCGGAGAAGAGGACATCAACAGGAACGGCAATATCGGCAACATCTCCGACTTTGCGAGGATAGACCTTTATTTCCCGAAAAAAGCAAACGGCCAGATGGTTGTGGTCTGCCCGGGAGGCGGATACAGCATAGTATCGTCCTACAATGAGGGAGTCTACGTGGCCGACTGGATGCTCGGCCAGGGCATTACAGTGGCAGTCCTGAAATACAGGCTTCCTGCCGGACATTGGGAAGTGCCTCTGGAGGATGTACACAATGCGTTCAGATACTGCAGGCAGCACGCCGCCGAGTGGGGAATAGGCCAGATCGGAGTAATGGGCTTCTCGGCAGGAGGGCATCTTGCAGCATCCGCCACTACCCTCTATACGGACAAGGACACCAGGCCGGACTTCTCCATCCTCATATATCCGGTAATCGCAATGGATAACGTACCTTCCCACTCCGGAAGCAGACTCAAGCTTATCGGAGACGAAAAGAAATGGGCCTCTACAGAAGGAAAATCCGCGGAAGAATGGATCAAGGATCAGGAGACCTACAAATCATTGATAAGGAAATACTCCCTGTACAATGACGTCACCTCCGACACTCCGCCGGTATTCCTTGCGCACTGCTCCGACGACAATACCGTCCCGGTCGTGAACAGCATAGTATTTTACAATGCACTTATAGAAAAAGGACATACCCCTGAGATGCACATATTCCCGTCCGGAGGACACGGATGGGGCTTCTCATCGGAAAAATTCGTGGAAAAAGACAGGTTCGGCTATGCCAGAAGCGAATTCGAGAACTCCCTTGCGAGATGGCTCGGGGAAATCAGGTCAGGCATGGCGGAAAAATAGCATTCCAGCCGGTATCCGCTACCAGGAAAAACTCTCCCGGAGCTGATGCGTCAGGAATCTGGACAAGGATGTGCGGCCGAATTCACCGGAAACGGTGAGTCTGGCCGCCATTGCGTAGAAAGGCTTCTGCTGCGGCAGCACGGAAAGCCTGCCGTCTGCGATTTCCTCCCTGACAGCATACCGCGGCAGTATCCCTGCCATTCCAGACGATCCGAGCGCACACTTTTTCACTACCTCCAGAGACGAGGATTCGACCCCGACAAGAGGGAGGACATCCGGAGGGAGTACCTGCTGCGAAGGTCCGGGCAAAGACCAGAATGCGACAGAACCGGGATCGAGTCCGGAAAGCGAAGATACCTTCCCGAATGCGGCAGGAGACGAAGCGGATACCACAATGCAAGCCTCGGAAACCGCTATCACATCATCCTGCGCCCCGGTGAAATCGAGTTCTCCGGAATACAGGCAGGAAGTAAAGATCATATCGCACCCGTCCGTCCGGTCGCCATCTTGTCCGGAGACGATGAATTTCAATTCCGGATTCATTGTCCGGACAGCCGAAATCACTTCCGGAAGGATGCATGAAGCCAGATCAGCAGAGGCGGAGATCCTGATTTCCCGTACATGACTCCTGCCGACAGCCTTTCCGAACATCTTTTCCGCCGCATCATACCAATAGGCTATCTTTCTGGCATACAACATAAAGAGATCACCCTTCGCAGAAAGGGACACGGAATGTCTGGATCTGTCGAACAGTCTGGCCCCGATATTGTTCTCAAGTTCGGCGATATTCTGGCTGACAGCCGGCTGCGAGATGCCCAGCATCTCTGCCGCCCGGGTAAAGCTGCCTGTTTCGGCAACTGCTAGGAAAACCCTGAGTCTGGAATCATCAATCATACGGCAAAATTAGAAACTGTTTTGATATTTTTGAACATAAATCTTAAAAACGCTATCTTTGCCGGGCTATCCCGGCAGAGGGGTATTTCGGTATTTCATGGAGATAATTATCAGACTAACGGATATTATGAAAAGAATCTTTTTGTTGATCGCCGTCCTTATGCCGGCGATAGCCATGTGGGGGCAGAACCAGCTGCCCAACGACCCGGAAGTGCGGAAAGGCAAGCTTGAAAACGGTCTGACATACTATATCAGACACAACGACAAGCCGGCCCAGCGCGCTGAATTCTATCTTGCGACAAACGTAGGTGCCATCCAGGAAACACCTGACCAGGACGGTCTCGCACATTTCCTCGAGCACATGTGCTTCAACGGGACAAAGAACCTCCCGGGCAAGCAGATGCTCGACTATCTCCAGAAGATAGGCGCTGAATTCGGCCGCAACATAAACGCTTCCACCGGTGTGGAGCAGACGACCTATATGCTCAACAACATCCCTGTGGTAAGGGAAGGCATCATAGACACCTGCCTGCTCATCATGCACGACTATTCCCACTATGTTACCTGCGCCCCTGAAGAAATCGACAAGGAAAGAGGAGTCATAATCGAGGAAAGGAGGACAAGACGGACCGCAGACTGGAGAATGCACGAAAAATCGCTCCCGTATTACTACGGAGACTCTAAGTATGCGACCTGCACTCTCATTGGCAGCCAGGAAAACCTCGAGACATTCAAACCCGAGAGTCTTGTGAATTTCTACCACACCTGGTACCGTCCGGACCTCCAGGCAGTCATTGTGGTCGGCGACATCGATGTGGACCAGATAGAGGCCAAAATCAAGAACCTTTTCAGCGACATCCCTGCACAGGAGAACCCCCAGCCTAAGGAAATACACAAGATCCCGGGCAATGAAGAGCCGCTTGTCGGTATAATCACCGACCCCGAGGCCTCCTCGACGGCACTGGAAGTGATATGGAAAGGCGAGCCGATGCCGGAAGAGCTTAACAGCACAGACATGGGCTTCACCCTGGATTTCGTAAAGAGCCTGATAAGCTTCATCATGGGCGAAAGGTTCAGCGACATTACTGCCAGCCCGGATGCTCCGTTCCTGAACGCAGGACTCGGAATAGGCAACCTGTGCGAGACATGTGAGGTTGTGATGGGCAACATCTCCTGCAGGAACGGGGAAGGCATCAGCGCATTCAAGGCCTTCATGACCGAAGTCGAGAAGATGAAGCTGTACGGCTTCAGCGACTCCGAAGTGGATAGGGCCAAGGACAACCTTCTCAAGCTCTACGAGCAGCAGATGGAAGGAGCCGACTCGAGGGACAACTCGGAATTCGTCCACAGCTATATCAACAACTTCTTCGACAACTACCCTTACATGGAGCCGAAGACAGAGTATGAACTTGCAAAGACCGTCGCCGCAGGAATCAATGCCAATGTACTCAATCAGATAGTTGCACAGATGATCACAGACGAGAATATGGTGATCCTGTACAAGGCACCTGAAAAGGAAGGTATATCACACCCTACGGAGGCCGATTTCCTCACGGCACTGAAAGAAGTGAAGGATTCCGAGATCAAGGCTAACGAGGCCGTGGACTATGACAAGCCCCTGCTCGACGCCTCTGCACTCAAGGGTTCCCCGGTGAAAAAGGAGAAAAAGACAATCTACGGGGCAACTGAATGGACGCTGAAAAACGGGCTCAAGGTAGTGGTGCTTCCTACGGAGTACGAAAAGAACTCTGTAATGATGAATCTGTACATGGACGGAGGAAGATCCCTCATCGCTACGGAAGACCTTCCTTCTTTTGAGGACAATATCTTCGGACTTTTCCTCCGGAATACAGGAGTCGCAGGATTTTCAGGCACGGAACTTCCGAAGATCCTTGCCGGCAAGTCTGTCAGTGTATATCCGTTCATATCGTCCCTCAGCCACGGTATCAATGCATCATCTTCACCGAAGGACATAGAAACAGCCTTCCAGCTCATGTACCTCACATTCATGGAACCACGCTTCGATGAAAACGAGTTCAATACCGGTATATCCCAGCTTAAGGCACTGCTTCCGAACATCGTGAACCAGCCGAACTTCAAGCTGCAGACAGAGATGGTCAAGACCATATACGGAGGGAATCCGAGGAGACAGGTAATCAGCGAAGATATTCTCGGAAAAGCCAACCTCGGCACCATTGAAAGAGTCTACCGCAGCCTCTACGACAACATAGCCGGCGCGACGCTCGTCATCGTCGGCAACGTAGACCTCGGGACCCTGAAGCCTCTCGTGGAGAAATATGCAGGCTCGCTTCCTAAGGGAAAGAAGGCACATGAGTGGATTGACAGGGATGAAGACATCGTAAAAGGCAAGGTCGAGGACCACTTCAACGTGAAAATGGAGACACCTAAGAGCACCGTATTCCAGGCATATACGTCATACCTGCCATACTCTATCCACCGCCAGGTGATGATGGACGCCGCCCAGTACATAATGGATATGGTATATGTCGAAACCCTGCGCGAGGAAGAAGGCGGGACATACGGAGCCAGCATAAGCTTCGACATCCAGAGCAAGCCGGAAGAAAGGGCAATGATCCAGGTGTATTTCGATACCAATCCGGAATCTGCCGACAAGCTCAGGAAAGCCGCTGTCGACGGCCTCACACAACTCATGGAAGAAGGCCCGACAGAGGAACAGCTTGCCATGACAGTCGAGAACTTCAAGAAAAACATCCCGGAGAAAAGGATCAGCAACAGGTACTGGCTTTCCAATCTGAAATACTTCTACGAGTACGGGGCTGATTTCGACAAGGCATACGAAGAGGCTATCGCTGACATAAACGCGGAGAACATAAAGGCCGCCGTCAAGGACATCGTATCACAGGGCAATTTCATCGAGATCATGATGTCGCCGGAAGCCGCTGAAACGGATGCGCAGTAGGCTGCCGCTGACGTTTTCACATAAAAAAATCCAGGTGAGGAAATCTTCACCTGGATTTTTTTATTCTCAATCCGATGGCAGCAGGCTAACGCTGGGCACCGTAGGATGCGTATTCCGGTTTTACTGTGAATGTCTCTGTGGCAATATCCAGTTCACTGAAAGGGTTCTCTGTAAGAGAAGTCATCTCTTGCTCTTCCGTAAGGACTACCCTCTGCATACCATAGTAGAACCATTGTCTATTATATTCACTTTGTGCTGCATCATATACAATGCTCTGCTCACAAGTTCCCTGTCTAGGGTTTCCCGGATATGGTTCACCGGCCCCAGCCTCTGTATTACTCGGTCTGAAAATATACAGGTTGCCTGACTGGGAAGTCCTATAAATCAGATTATTCCGTATAATAACTTCATTCAATGTTCCATAGTAGAACCATCCGTCATTCGAGAAAGCATCCACAATCGTATTGTTGGTAAAAGCCAATTTGTCTATTGTCGCACTATTTCCGGTAATAAATCTCAAAGCACTGCCATAAAATATATTATTGGAGATATTAATATACGGAAATGTTGCTGTATTAGAAGCGAAATTCATAAAATGACTCTCTGAATCAGACAATTTTATAACATTATCCTGCAAATCTATCATTGTAAAAGAACGACCGTCTGTCGAAATGTAAGTAAATGCTTTCGGTAAATTCAATCTGCATCCAATTATCCTGACTGCACTCGGTGTAATATTATTTTGCGCAATCAAATATGCAGATTGAGCGGAAAAATCCAGATTGATATTATATAACAACAACTCCGCATCATTGTTTCCACTTGAATTTGCCTTGAAATTCTGCGTCGGTATAATATTGGACATACGGTCAGGATCGTTCCCTATCAACAGCAGTTTATATATCGCCCCGGCATAGCTGAATGTTACGGTAGCATCAGGATCGATGAAATATACACCTGAATTGTTGCCACGAAGTGCCGAAAGATCGGAATCGGAAACAATCAGCTGAGCCTCGCCAAAATCAGCAATATTATAGTACTTGCCGCCGATCTCTATATCGATACCTGCCTGATAGAGTCCGTAAAGTCCCTGATCGTTTGCTGTTGCGTTGTCAGGGTCAACCGGAGCATTGAATACCGTACCTGCAGTAATCTCGGCAGAAGCGATCGTACCTGTCATATAGCTGCCGTCAGTGAAGATGACAGACAGTTTGAGGTTTGTATATGAACCGGGAAGGACGGCAAGGTAGAATTCCGTACCGCTGATGACGCCGCTGTTGCTGTCTGACGGAATCAGTCTTACACCGGCAGGAGTCTTAGCCGTTGCAACGGCAGAATACGAACTTCCGGACATGTCAACCGTATAAGCCCCTGAAAGACTCTGGTCGGCACTGAGCTGAATTTCACTGACAGTCCTTTCTCCGCTGTATCCTTCAGGAAGAGTCACCCTGACAAGTCCTGCGACATTGTGAAAAACAAGTGTGTTTCCTTCCGATACCGCTACCGAAGGATTTGTGCCCGGAGAAAAAGTATTGTATCCGCTGAGCTGGTCCGATGGAAGAACCGAAGATATTGTGCTGCCGCTGAGTGCAGCGTCTGCTGAATAAGGATAAAGAGCATAGTATGTATCGCTCTCGATTGCAGCTCCGGAGAATGTAGCGTTTGAGCTGCCTGCACCTGAAGAAATGGTGAATTCGTTGTTGTACGTACCGTCAAAGACGGATATTGCATCGTCGTCAGTCCAGGACACGGAATTGTCGCTATTGATTGCTGTCCTGGTCCCTGGTGTTCCGGCCGTGAATTCCATCCGGACACGCGGGTCGGACGGAACAGGTGTGGCGCTATCTACGGAACAAGAGGCAACGGCAAATAGCAG
The DNA here is from genome assembly GCA_944326325.1 of uncultured Bacteroidales bacterium. Taxonomy (GTDB): domain Bacteria; phylum Bacteroidota; class Bacteroidia; order Bacteroidales; family UBA932; genus Cryptobacteroides. The sequence continues at coordinate 11,264 of CALVDQ010000014.1, read as the reverse complement.
CACCCCCCCCCACAAGAAAATCAGATTCTTTTTCATAGACTTTGAAATTAATTGTTACCCCAGAAATCCAGATCATTCCCGCTCTCATTGAAAGAGTCATGGAAGCCGCTCTGACAAAAGCCGTTTTCGACACAGACAAAAGCAGTGTCAAGCGTAGGACTTACATAGCCTTCAGTCCTCGCAAAATTGTTAGAATCTTGAAACATAATCAGTTATTTTGTTTAAGTTAATACGGTGCAAAATTATGTCCAACGGATATATTTCAGTGCATTCCTGCAAATGTATTTAGACTTCTTAAAAATTACAATAGAATATCGACAAAAAAAGACACAAAAAATCCCCTGGCGGTCCGGTTCTGTCCGGGCCGCCGGGAGATCATGGTTTATAATATGTCTGGATGAGAGGTTCCGGGAACGAAGCTCCCGTAACCTCTCAATGTCTTTCCGGACTACTTTGTAATCCAGTATTTTGTATCATAGTCAGCGCCGGCGCCATTGGTCACGGCCGCAGTGTTTATCGGGAAATAGCCGGTAGATGTATCTTCGGAAAGATACGGGCTTTCGGCTGCGTTCCTGACATTGCCGGACCCTGCCTTAACAACTGAACTGCTATGGACGATATTCCATTGACAACCTTCCGGTGCAGTCGTATAAAGGAAGTTGTCCGAAATACTCGATACGGCTGCGGATTTATATACGCAGGCAAAATTGGATGCCTTCGTTACAATATCCGAAGCAGTATAGCTTGCCACATTCCTGTCAACGGTAAAGTTCGTGAAAACATTTCCCCTGACGAGGATGTTCGGCTGCCATATATTATAGAAGGTATTGCCGGATACATTCAAGTTGGAATTATAGCCATCATGCTTTTCATTTTCAACCTTGCCATCACCAAGGTTTACAATAAATGCCTGTACGGGGCTTTGGGAATAAATTACAGAATTTGTCAGCGATACCTTCATGTCCGGTCCGAATACGGTTTTTTCTTCTTTAGTAGAAAATGCGACTACAGAAGGACCTTTGGTTGCTGAAGAATTAAATTCGACAATGGAATTATCTATGGTGACACTTCCGTACGAGCCGTCATTTGAAGCGTCATAAATTACATATCTTGTTCCTGTTGCATCTATAGTACAATCTTCTACAACAATATCTGTCCCGGGATATCTCGTATCACTGTTTATCAAAGATGTATTATGGCCAGCAATAAGATGGAGGTTTTTGAATACAGTCTTTGCACCTCTTAGTTTATACTGTTCCGTGAATCTTATCTGAGGCTGCTTATCCTTATATCTGCCGATGACTATAACAGATTCCGATGTTCCAGGAGTCATTGCAGACAGCTCCTTAGCAGTATCCTGTCCTGAAGGATCGACAAAAAGGATACCTTGAGAAGCAGCATCTTTCTGTATTTCATCACCTTGCAAATCCATGACATTGACCAGTCTCGCAGAATACATTGTGTTATTATACACTTCCCCGTTGATTTCAATATCATACCCTTTGGTGAACAGATCATAATAGTCATTCTCGTCGGCATCCGGTATTTCTGCATCAGTGAGTTCAAGGGCGATGCCGGCAAAAGCCGTGAAGTTACTAGCGCCTGACGAGAGGACAAGCGGCTGCCCGTACTGGTCTTCAGGAACCTTGATCTCGAGGACTCCGCTGTTGCCGGTCTCCGTATTGTCTGAATAGCTTCTGAAATCCGCCGGAGTCCCTCCGTTCAGGGCCACGGTATTGTTGTTTACCGGATTGTTCGGATGTGCATAGAGGCGGATAGCCGTTATCTGCTTGCCGGCTATGGCAGGAAGTGTCACATTTCCGCCGCCTGCATTGAGTCTCAACGCATAAGGGAGCGGAGAAGTGCTGTTCCCTCCGTTCCATGCCTGACATTTTTCATAGCTCCAGGAATAAGTGTTGCCGTCGCTTGCCGTCAGTAAAGGCTGCTGGCTGGTGAAAGCGGAGAAATCCTGATAGACTGATTCCGTCACGGTATAGCCTTCTCCGGTGATGTCGAAGTCGAGGTTGTTTAGCATACCTTCCTGTATGGTCGCCTGGGAGCCAAGTGCAATGGTCCGCCTTATGGTCCTGGTGTCAGTCGCTACCGTGACCGTGACAGAACCTCCGGCATCGAAAGATGCTGGCTTTACCATATACCATACGGGCCAGATATCACCCTGTTTTGCAAGTCCGTCCGCATATAATGCGGATACAGTATTCGTCGGTGCGGATACACTGTTTATCTTGCAGTCCTCATATTCATAACCGAAATTGAGATAGACAAGACCTGCCAGGGCGAATGCATTCCCGCCGGACACCGCAGCCTGAGAAAAGGATACTGTAGCCGCATGGATTTTTTCATTGCCGATAACCCCGGCTCCATCCCTGATGCTGACTCTCAACGGGGCGAATACCCTCTTGAATTTCGTAATGGAAAGTTCTTCGGACAAAACCGCTTCCTTTGCACCCTGTCCGAAAAGTACATCGTAATTCGGATCGAAGGTGTTCTGTCCAGGGGTCTGGACCGGAGAAAACTTGAAGGAAGCCGAGGCTCCGGCACTATTTGTACCGGTCGTCCCCAGATCGGGAACAATGACACAATAATCATAAGCTTCCATACCTTCTATCGCCGGGTGGCTGAAAGAATATCTTCCTCCGCCAAGAGATGTCACGTCCGTGGCCTTCCCGAGAATATGCTTGGTTTTGTCAGTCGGCGAAGCCGCATTGGCCGGATTCCCGTAATAGACAGCAAATGTCTCGCTGCCTGTCCAGTCCACACCGGCTCCCGGCGTATAGGCTGTCCTGGTACCGTCTCCGGCAGTCCATTCATTGCCTTCTACATACATAGTCCTGGTAATGACCGGGGCAGAGGAATCCGCATCATTGATGTTCCCGGTGAGCTCTTCCTGACAGGCTGTGGCTGCCAGCGCCAAAGCGGCAAGACCTGCCGCGTAGATTACAGACTTTTTCATGACGGTAACTTCAAGGTTAGAAAACATAGTTCCATTCATCATCCATAGTACCGTCGCTCCAGTCAGGAAGCGTAGTCTGTGCAAAACCGTTCTCGACGTTTATGCCGAAAACTTCGAGGACCGGAGATTCATATGTTTTCTCCCCCCCCCCGGTAAAAATCTTGTTTTACGAGTTTCATAATGACGTATTCAGTTATTAGTTGTTTCTGTCCGGCAAATGATCCGTATCCTTACAAAGTTTGAAAAAAAACGGCATATCCGGAAGCCGGCTACACCGTTTTTGGACAAAATCTAAACATTTTGCACAAAAGTGAAAGACTTTTTTCTCTCTTCACATATCCCCTGTTTTCTAATTTTCGCCGAAGACAAGCTGCATATCCTGTTCAAGCAGGGGGACGGAAATATTTTCCGGGACAAAAGACCATTTTCCCAAAAGGCTACCGTCACTGAAGGAATCACTGCCGAGGGTCCCTGCCTCGCGGATATATGCGTAGACCAGATTGCGGATTTCCGGATAGCGCGCCACCACCCTTTCTTCCAGGCGGTCCGTATCGATTCCGGCTCCGTAACGCATAAGTCCGCCCCCTCCGCTCGCACGGTAGGAAGTCATGGCGACATTATAGGTACTGTCCGGACTGAAAGCGGCACCGGAAGCAAGGCTCTTTATATTAATCCTTTCTCCCTGCGGCTTGCGCACATCCACTTCGTATACTAATCCTGCCGCAGAATCAAAGTTGTAGGCGCGGTTGACGAACGACCATGAAGGCAGGGATGTCCGTGCATCAGGGCAGTTCCTTATCATAAGCAGATGTTCTCCCGGCTTCCCGGAAACCGTGTTTATCCACATACCGTAGGAATACTCGAGATAGTCCTTTATCTCCTTCCCGGTCATCCGGACAACGAACAGCTGGTTCTCGAACGGATATATCTTGAACAGGTCATTGTAGACAAGTGTGCCCGGAGCAATGTATCCGTCGAAGGTCAGAGGAGCCGCGAACGAAATCTGTGCAGGTGCGCAGCCGAGGCTCACCGTATGCAGGAAATCCATATACGGACACATCCCCTTGTAGGAATCCCTTGTCACGAGAGGCACGGACAATTCCCCGACAGGCCTGACGGTAAAAGCCCTGACCGCCTCATAGTCCGCCCTGAACCGTGAACGCATGGCGGTATCCGTTTTTTCCTTGTCCACCGGTACAAGGGATGCAGAAACCTTCTTCGACACTATCCTGCCGTCCTTTACAGTGAAGTCTATGCGTCCGTAGCCGAGATTCCGGCAATGGCTTCCCGAATTTATAAGACAGATGCTGTCAGCATTGAAGACTGTCGGAGAATGATCGTGCGAGCACACCACAAAATCAACGCCCCGGAGGGTCTGCATCAGTTCGAGGCCCTGGCTCTCTATGGATCCGGAGGATCCGCCGTCCACTCCCGGACCGGTACCGGAATGTACAGCCACGATGACAATGTCCGGATGTTCCTTTTTCCGAACCTTATCCACATATTCCTGAACGTAAGGCACGAGAGAGACGAACTCCATGCCGCTCCACAGTTCCGGTGAAAGCCAGTTCCTGATGTTCGGATTGGTAAAGCCGAGAATCGCGATACGTATCCTGTCCCTGGTCATTATGAGATAATCCTGGAAATAAGGCTTTCCGTCCGGCTTCACGGCATTGGCGGCAAGCAGAGGACAGGAAAGGTCTTTCCTGAGACGGTCATAGACCGGGTGTCCGGCTTCTATGTCGTGGTTTCCGACCACGACCGCATCATATCCCATATAATCGGCCATTCTGGCATAGAGATGCCTGGATACGGTATCAACATAATTGTAATAATAGGATGCGTTGTCCCCCTGGATACAGTCTCCCGCGTCAAGAAGGATGATGTTTTCCGGGCCGAGGGCCTGTCTGAGGCTGTCCACGGTCCGCGACACGGCAAGGAGTGAGCCGGCAGTGGAGTTCCCCACGTACAGTGAATCGAAATACCTGCCATGGACATCATTGGTCGTGCACAGGTACATGGTGTAGCTTCCGTCCTTGGGACCGCACGAGGCGGCAAGGAGAGAGACTGCAAAGAAAAGTATCAGGAATTTTTTCATTTGTATGGTTTTTATCAGATATCAGTCTATATGCTCCAGCACCGGGAAAGCCTTACGGTAACGTTCGAGTTCCGGCTTAGCGAGCGAGGCGAAGGTGACCGGGACGCCGCAGATCTCCGCAACGCTCCCCTTGTCCCGTCCCCGGTAATTCACTATGCGGGACTTGCCGTCGTAGTCAAGAAGCGGGTCCGAACCGCCCCGGTTGCACATCGCGGCGTATGCTGCATTTTCTATAGCCCTTGCCTTCAGAAGAATATCGGCAGCCTTGCCGCGCGAGGAAGGCCAGTTCGCCACATTCAGATAAAGATCGTATGGGGAAGCCGGGGAATTGCGGCTCCAGCACGGAAAGCGCAGATCGAAGCAGACTCCCGGCATAATTTTCCATCCCTTCCACTCGAAAAGCCGTCGGGATTCTCCCACGGTACAGCTTCCGCTTTCCTGACCGAAGTAGAGATGCCTTTTGTCATAGGAAAAGACATCCCCCGAAGGCAGGGCAAAGCAGAACCTGTTGTAGCGTACCGGCCGGCCGGAGCTTCCGTCCGAGACATAGACTGACCCGGCTACGGCACAGCCGTACATACGTGCGGTATCCTTCATCCATCCGACGATGCCGGAACCGCCGTATTCCTGGGTTATCTCCGGAGTCATCGAAAACCCTGTGGCAAAAGCTTCCGGAAATACCAGGATATCGGTCCCGCCGGTCTCTCCGGAAGAAAATATCCTTCCCGCAATGCCGTCGAGACGGGAAAGATTGCCCGCTATGTCTTCCCACACAGGGCTGAAACTGACAAGGGCGAGGTTCAGTGTATCAGATATATTATCCATGGCATTCTCAGAAACTGTTTCTTGCTGTCTGACGTGGTCTGCGTGAATTTTTTCCGGGACTGTCATGCCTGTCTGCCCCGAGCAACTCCTCAAGGTCGAATTTCAGGGACACGATCTGCTGCCAACCGGAGAAACCGCCGTTGAAATGCAGGACCGCCGCAACCCTGAGGCTGAGGAAAGATGCGATGCGCGGCTCGTAATAGACGGCAAGCCTGTCATAGAAGCCGAGACCGGAATTCCGGTCGGCATTGACCCTAAAGAACGTATCCCCGGAATAGAGCAGGCTTCCGTACCTGATGCCGGCGGCATCGGTATTGTCATAATAAGGCATAAGGTCCGTACCGTAATAGAGGCGGTTTTCCAGCCCGACATTCCAGTTCCTGGCCTCCAGAAGGAACTCCCCTCCGTGAGGGAAGACGTAGTTTCCGACATTACGGCGGTCGTTCTGCATGGACTGCAGCCACCCGAGCGAGATTTCCAGCCGCTGTAGTCCGGTTTTCCGGGAAAGGTCGAGCCCGATATACGGATTCAGGAGAATGTTGTCGACCACTCCCCACACATTTTCGCAGCCGGCGAAATGGTACATATACCCAGAATATCCGAGTTTCAGTATCCCGGACAAGGCAGCCTCCCCGCTGCTGAAGACCATGAAGCGTTCGCGCCTCGCCGTCCCGTACTTTCCCATCCAGTCGCATCCCACCTCGTAATATGCCCTTGGCCTGCGGAACTTCAGTATTATGCCTTCCAGGTTCGGGTCGTAGAAAACGAGGGAGTCGGAAAAGAAGGCCGTGGAGTATTTCCCCTCCATCTCCTTTCTCGGGAAAATACCCGCCGTCAAGGTCATCCTGGTCTTCGCGAACGACTTTTCCCAGCTATAATAGAATATGATCTCCCGGAACAGGTCCAGATTCAGAAGTGAAGAAGAAGTCTCGTCCGCAGAAGGACGGCCGGAAGAACCCGGTGCAGGAACCTGTCCTGCCGCTTCTCCCGATACAGGCGAGGCACCGAAATCCTTCATGATGTCAATCCCCAGCATAAGCCTGTGCACGGAAGTTTCCGAATCATATATCCGGAGTCCGGCCGACGGGGTGAGGCGTGCGCCGAGAATTGTCATGGACGGGGAAAACCCGCTGCGGTCATATTCCCGGTTGTCAAACCGGAAGTCGAAACCTACATCATAGGCGAAGCGTACCCGGGGTCTGTCACCGGCATAAACTGCTGCAGACGCCAGCAGGAAAGCGAATATGATGGAACAAAACTTTGTCATCTCCAGATAAATCTTTCAAATTTAGGAACAGTTTGCGATTATTCCAAAGATAACCGGCGTTTGGATGTGAAAATGAAAATCCTAACTTTGCGTATTGTTCAAACCTCAGGAAAAATGATAAGACTGCAGACCCCTGTAGAGGACCGGGACACGAAAGTGAAGATATCGCCGGAAGACAGGACAATAATACTCGGCAGCTGTTTCGCCGACAACATAGGCAGGAAGATAAAGGAGATCGGCTTCAACGTTTGCGTGAACCCGTTCGGCACACTGTACAACCCGGCCTCGATATCCCGGGCCGTGGACAGGCTCGCCTCCGGAAAACCTTTCACGGAAGACGAATGCAGGATGATGGGCAGCGGAGCCAGGCTCGTATGCTCGTTCAGCCATCATACATCCTTCGCAAGGAAGACCGTGCAGGAGTTCCTGGACAATGCCAACGCCGCCCTTGCAGAGGCTTCCGGTTTCTTCAGGGACTGCAGCAGGATGATCATAACCCTCGGCACAAGCTGGTGCTACCGGCATACGGGCGACGGCCTGATCGTATCAAACTGCCTGAAACGGGACGCGAAGGAATTTACAAGGGAAAGGCTTGCGGTGGACGAAACCGTAAGGCTTCTCAGGCATATCACAGGGGACGGCAGACGGAAAACGGTTTTCACGGTAAGCCCGATAAGGCATCTGAAAGACGGGGCGCACGGCAACCAGCTCAGCAAGGCGGCACTCCTCCTGGCTGTGGACGAAGTATGCTCGGACTCCGGGAACTGCGACTATTTCCCCGCATACGAGATAGTCATGGACGAGCTGAGAGACTACAGGTTCTACGCGGAAGACATGCTGCACCCTTCCCTGCAGACAGTGGACTATATCTGGGAAAGGTTCCGGGAGAGCGTCGTACCGGAAAAGGACCGGGAGAAAGTCAGGGATATGGAAAAGGCATACAGGAGGTCCCTGCATCGGCCCAACCTCGTCCTGTAGCCTGGCGGGCAGGGCCTACAGTCCGTAAGGAGGGACCGCGCCTGAATCTATGAGCTCCCGCAAGATGGAAAGATAGTCTTCCGCGTATCCTGCCCCCGGAGCCCCGAACACCATATTTATGTCCTCCAACCTGTATTTTCCGTCCTTTTGCCCGATATAGGCCATGAGGGCTTGCTCTGTTGCGGTTTTCCTGCCGTCGGAAGCCTTCCTCCTGCAGATGTCGCAGGTACCGCAGTCCTTGCTTTCTTCCTGCCCGAAGTACTTCAGCAGAAAACGGCTCCTGCACGTATCGTCCTCCGTGGCATACTCCTTCATGGCCTCAGTCCTTGCGGTCCACGAACTTTTCAGCCGCTCGAGCCGTTCCGGGGACAGACACACGTTCTTGGGGTGCAGACGGTTCTCCTTCAGATAGATGACCGATGAATGGTCTGCCGGGACATACCTTATTATATGTTCCAGGGAAAGGCGGTATAGAAGCTGACGGAGTTCCGGGACCCGCACACCGGCACGGGAGGCCACGTATTCCTCGTCTATCTGGACCGGATATGAGAAAAGACCGGTATAGCTTCGCATAAGCACCTCCAGGACAAGCTGCATGGCCGGATCCGGAATCTCGGCATCGTAAAGTTCCACTCTGGACGGGATGATCTGCACCCTCGTGGGTATGTCCGTATCTTCAAGGAATATCCAGTGCCCCTCCCTTTCGATGTACTTCATCGCATTATAGGCGGAAGACGCATTGAGCCTGAACCGGCGGCAGAACCCGATGAAATCGAACTTGATCTGTCTTCCCTCCCCTGTATCGTACGGGATGCCGGCAAAGACATGTACCTTATGGTATATATCCTCAATATAGTCCAGGTCAGGGAAAGAAACGTTCGCGATCTGCCTGAGCTTCCTCAGGTCGGAACTGTTCCACAAGAGGACGGCATACGCACGCTGCCCGTCACGGCCGGCACGTCCGGCTTCCTGGAAATAGGCTTCCGGGCAGTCCGGAAGGTCGAAATGTACGACAAAACGGACATCCGGCTTGTCTATCCCCATACCGAAAGCGTTTGTACACACCATGATGCGGATCTTGTCGGATTTCCAGTCCTCCTGTCTCGACGTCCGGGTCAGATAAGAAAGTCCGGCATGGTAGAAGGAAGCCTGGAGACCCGACCCTTTCAGAAAAGACGCCAGTTCTTCGCATTTCCTGCGGTTCCTGACATATACGATGCCCGTACCGGGGACAGACCTGCATATATTGAGCAGCTGCCCCAGCTTGTCCTCCCGGTTCCGCACAATGTAGGAAAGGTTCGGACGTTCAAAACCGGATTTCAGCAGGAGCTTTTCCCTGAACTCAAGCTTCTCCATGATGTCGTCGGCAACTGCAGGAGTGGCGGTGGCGGTCAGCGCGATGACTGGTGCCCCGCAAATCTGCCGTATCCGGGCAATCTTCAGGTAGTCCGGGCGGAAATCATAGCCCCATTGGGAGATACAGTGAGCCTCGTCTACGACAATGTAGCTGACATCCATATCCTTGAGATAGTCCCGGAACATCTGTGTGGACAGGCGCTCCGGAGAAAGGTAGAGGAACTTGAAATCACCGTACAAGGCATTGTTCAGGGAAAGCTCTATCTCACGCCGGCTCATCCCCATATATACGGCAAGGGCCTTGATCCCGCGTGCGTTGAGATTCTGCACCTGGTCCTTCATCAGTGCTATCAGGGGTGTCACCACTATTGCTATCCCCGGCTTCATCAGAGCCGGAACCTGGAAACAGACAGACTTTCCGCCGCCGGTAGGCAGTATCGCCAGCACATCCTTTCCCCCGAGGGCGGCGTCCACTATCTCCCGCTGCATCTTCCGGAAAGAGGTGTAGCCCCAGTATTTCTCCAGCACATCTATCGCTTCCATAATTGGCACATTTTGTGCAGGAAGACGCCCGGCTTTTCCGTACGGAATCCTCCTGCGGAAACAAAATTAACAATAATTCGGTTTAAAATTTGTCCGCTCACAAAAAAATTATATTTTTGCAAGGATATATCGACAAGGATTTGGGTTTGGAATAAACTTTTTTAATTTTTATAGATTATGAGTAAAATTGATTTGACCAAGTACGGTATCACAGATGTGAAAGAAATTCTTCACAACCCGTCTTACGAGGTTCTTTTCGAGGAAGAGACCAAGGAAGGGCTCGAGGGTTACGAGAAAGGCCAGGTGACTGAGCTCGGAGCTGTCAATGTCATGACAGGAATCTATACCGGACGTTCCCCTAAGGATAAATTCTTCGTATACAACGATGCAAGCAAGGATACCGTATGGTGGACTTCAGACGCATACAAGAACGATAACAAGCCATGCTCGGAAGAAGCTTGGGCAGACCTCAAGGCAAAGGCAGTAAAGCAGCTTTCAGGCAAGCGCCTCTTCGTGATGGATACTTTCTGCGGAGCGAACCCTGCTACCCGTCTTAAAGTCCGTTTCATCATGGAAGTGGCCTGGCAGGCACATTTCGTGAAGAACATGTTCATCCGTCCTACCGAGGAAGAACTTGCGAATTACGGCGAGCCTGACTTCGTGTCATTCAACGCTGCAAAGGCAAAGGTAGAGAACTACAAGGAGCTCGGACTCAACTCCGAAACAGCTACCGTATTCAACCTCAAGACCAACGAGCAGGTAATCCTCAACACATGGTACGGCGGCGAGATGAAGAAGGGTATCTTCTCCATCATGAACTACCTCAACCCTCTCCGCGGTATCGCCTCCATGCACTGCTCTGCAAACACTGACAAGGAAGGCAAGAGTACGGCCATCTTCTTCGGCCTCTCAGGTACGGGAAAGACCACCCTTTCGACCGACCCTAAGAGACTCCTCATCGGTGACGACGAGCACGGCTGGGACGACAACGGCGTATTCAACTATGAAGGCGGATGCTATGCCAAGGTCATCAACCTCGACAAGGAGAGCGAGCCGGACATCTACAACGCCATCAGAAGGGATGCCCTTCTCGAGAACGTCACTGTCGATGCCAACGGCAAGATCGACTTCGCTGACAAGAGCGTAACCGAGAACACCCGCGTATCCTACCCTATCTACCACATCAACAACATCGTTAAGCCCGTATCGAAGGCCGGCCACGCTTC
>CALVDQ010000013.1 GCA_944326325.1 uncultured Bacteroidales bacterium | reverse complement strand
CTGCTTCCGCATCCTGCCGCCATCAGAGAGACGGCAGGTATGAGCAGATAGTTGATGATTTTTGACATATGCATTTGATTATTTGGTTTCCTTATCCTGGAAATCCATCCGGACTCATTCGACGGTGACCATGTCCACATAATAACCGTGTCCCACGCAGATGAATCCGTCCTCGGCCTGGATCATGTCGAGTGCCTCTTGCGTGAGAGTCACTGTGAATACTCCGTCGGCTGTAAGGTCTGTCTGAGCCGTGCCTGGAAGGTCATTCCACCACGTCGTGGTAGTGCGGATCTGGTGATATTCGGCATCGGGTTCGAGACTGTAATGTATGCTGAGTACGGATCCGGCCTTGATTGTCGCGAAGACGTCTTTCTTGATAAGGTCGAATTTCTTGTTCGGATCGTCGTCGGGAAGATCCCATGACACATAGTGACGTCCCTCCCAAAGTACGGTCGAGGATGACAATATGACGGTCGTTTCCGTCGTATTCCCGCTTTCGGAATAGAACATGACTGCCGAGCCGTCCAATGCCGTACCTGTCAGGATGTATTCTCCTACTTCGAGTTCCGGACATGTCAGCACTATTTCAGTTGGCGTCCGTGAGGTGAATTCCGTCACTTTCTGGTTCCCGATGGTGAGAGATGCTATCTTGTTCATGTTGATGCCTGTCATCACCCATTCTTTTCCAGCACCCGTACGTCCTGCACCGGAAGTGATCAGTACGTCCGAGGTGACTGTCAGAAGGTCGCCTCCGAATTCGTTCCCTTCGGCGTCGACAAGTATTATGCGATATGTTCCGTCTTCAAGATCTGCCGGAGCGGTATAGCTGAGTCCTCCTTCGATCGGTGTCAGTTCTGTCACGGTATGGCTTCCTATCACGATGCGGGAAACTTTTTCAAGATTGTTTCCGTACAGAACTGCTGCCGCTCCCGGGGCAGTGATCCGTTCGAAACTGATTTTGTCGGCCCACGGGTCTCCGTCCAGCGGATTCACCTGCACCAGTCCCTCTCTGGATGTCGAATATCCGGCTTCCGTAGAGACTTCTACCTTGAAATCGTATGTGCCGGCCATTAGTCCGAGTTCTATTTCCTTGCCTTCTCCGACAATCTCGCCGTCAAGATACCATCTGACCGTACAGTAATCGGCAGGGGTGACTGTCAGAGTCATGCTGAAATCCGCATCCCTGCTGATGTTGGCCACCACCGGTTTCACTCCGTCAGTCCAGTCCGGAAATACAGGGTCGATGATACGCGGATAATCGTCCCCGGATGCGGTGGAGAAGGTCTCTTTTTCAGTGCAGGCCGCAAATGCCGTCACAGCCAGCGCCAAAGACATGATCTTGTATATCTTTTTCATTTCTTTCAAATTTATGAATTTAATCGAATTCGCGTTAATCTATATCCCACCATACGTGATTGTACCAGCTGTCGTTTCCGCCCATCCGGCTCAGGGCATCATCGTAGTTGGTCTTGTTGTATGATGATTCGAGGACAGGGTAGCAGAGACGTACCGGGATTTCCTGGCCTCCGCTCAGATATTGTTTGAAACCGTATTCGGCCGGAGATTTCAGTTCAGGATAGCCCGAACGGCGCTGGTTCGCCCAGCATTCGGCAGGGTTCGTGAAATGAAGAATCCAGGCCTGGGTGTTGATGGCTTTACGCTGTTCTGCCTCTGCGTGTCCGAAACTGCCTCCGGCAGCAATGTATGCATCGAAAACTTCATCCGAGACTGACTCGCAGCCGTACCTTTCGGTCAGGAAGTCAATGGCTGCACGTACGCCTTCCTTGTACAGTGACTCCGCATTTCCTCCAGGGACATTCCAGCCGTTCAACACAGCTTCTGCCAGCAGGAATTTCACTTCGGCGAATGTCATCACTACTCCCGGATTCTCGCTCTGGAGGAAGTGGTTCTCCAGTTTCGGCATGGTTTCACGCGCCACGGTGATGGTCACCGCAGGGTTCGTCTCCGCCATTCCGGCCAGGATGTCGCTGTCATAGCCTTCCGGCCATGGGTCGTATGAGAATGCTCCGGGTACGCACGGCTTGAATTCTATTCCCTTGTCTATCATCTCTTGAGTCAGATCCACCCTGTTGTCTGGGCTGGTGGCGCTCATCAGCCCGTCGTAGTAGCAGCGTGTCAGCATGAATGTACGCGGATCGCCGTTGTCATACATTTCGTCGAAAAGTGTGGAGCAGATGTAGCTCGGGTTGTTCGCAGGGTCGTTTCCGAAAAGAAGTTTGGAAAGTGCGTTTCCGCGGTAGTCGGAATAGGAATCCTGCCCGAAACTGAACGCTATATCCATATACTGTATGAGGGCTTCGTCTGCAGAACTTTCCATGATTCCTCCATCAGCTGTAAGGGCGGCCTCGAACTCTGTCCTGGCTTTTTCAGGAGCAACTCCTGATATTCGCATGGCGTAGCGCAGTCTCAGCGAGTTTGCCAGTTTCTTCCACTTGGCGATATCCCCTCCATATATCAGGTCTCCGGTGACTGCGTCTTTCGACGGGTCCAGAGCGGTTTCAGCTGAGGCCAGGTCAGTGAAGAAACTGTCGTAAATCTTTTCCTGAGTGTCGTAGACAGGGTTGAATATGCTTTCCAGATATCCTTTTCCGGCCTCGCTGCATGGTGCATCTCCGTAGATGTCAGTGATGATGGACATCATGTAGGCTCTGTAGATGGTCAGTACGGAATGGATGTTCGTCTGTGCCTCGTCATCCGCCGTCCTGTATATGGCATCTGTCAGATTCTTTATGGAATTCGTGTAGAAGGATGTCCAGATACGGCTCATCTCGCTGTCCGCTATGGTGTGCCGTCCTCCGTAGTTCGTGGTGTTCCAGCATCCCATGAGCTGCTGTGTGAAACCGTAGATGTAGTTTCTGTATATCTCCACCATGCCCAGGTCACCGTAGGTCTGCAGCTGTGCAGTGGTCAGCTGTGCATTCGGGTCGATTTCGGCGGCTTTGGAAGGGTCAGTGTTGAGATCCTCCAGATATTCGTCGCTGCATGAGAACAGGCTCAGCAGCGATGCCGTCATGAATATGAAAAGATATGATATTCTGTATTTCATTTTATTTTCACTTTATATGATGGGCAGGTTAGAATTTGACGTTCAGGTTGAAACCGAAGCTTCTGCGTGAAGGCAGCGAGCCGTACTCGAGCCCCATTCCTGTCGTGTTGTTGTAGTTCGAGTCAGGGTCAATGTTAGGTATGTTCTTCCATACGATGAACGGGTTTCTGGCGACGAAAGACACCGTGATGCCGTCTATCTTTTCCTTGAACCACCTGTCAGGAAGTCTGTAGCTCAGGGTGATTTCACGGCATTTGATGTAGGAGTTGTCGTAGATGAACATGGACGGGGCGTTCCTGCAGACACTCATCCAGTAGTCCTCCGGATTTATGTAGATGTCGTTCGGCCTGTAGGTGCCGTCTCCGTTGTCTATCACGCCCGGTGCGATGAATCCTCCTGTAGGAGTCCAGTCCGCAGAGCCTTTAGGGAGACCTGCCGCCTGACGCTGTTCTTCGGATACATACCATGCGTCACGACCCTCGATGGTTTCCAGAGCTTTTCCTGATTCGTAAGATGCACGTGCGGACATCGAGAAGAGGTCGGCACCCACCTTTACATCGAAGAGTGCGCTGAGTGTCAGGTTCTTGTATCCGATGGTAGTGGAGAGACCTCCTGTCCAGTCCCATGATGCGTTGCCCAGAACGTGGTTGCTGCTGTCATATTTCGGCAGTCCGGTGGCAGGGTCTATCAGGATGTCCCCGTTCTCATTGCGGACGAAGTCCGGACCTACTATGGCACCGAAGTCTTCACCTACCATGGCAGCTACCTGTACGTTGAGCCATGGCGCTTTCTCCAGTTCGAACATGTCCATGCCGTCCACGAGTTCCTTTACCTTGTTGTTGTTCTTCGAGAAGTTCAGGTTTACATCCCAGAACCAGTCTTTCTTCTCTATGACTCTGGTATTAAGTGCTATTTCGATACCGTTGTTCTCTATCTCACCGGCATTGATCAGTCTGTAGTTGTACCCGGAGGTCCAGGAACTGGCCATGCTCATGATCTGGTTCTTGCTGTTCTGCATATAGTAGGTGACGTCGAGTCCTATGCGCCCGTTGAAGAACTTGGTCTCGAGTCCGGCTTCGAAAGAATCGGTCATCGTAGGTTTCAGGTCCTTGTTCGGCAGGGTACTGTTGTTTATGTAGCCGATAGTGTACCCAGGATACGAGAACTTCGATTTCGTGTAGACCAGGCCGAGCTGGTAAGGATCCGTGTCGCTTCCGACCTGTGCCCATGACAGACGGACCTTTCCATACGGGAAGATGTTTCCGGTATCAAAGAGTTCGGTGAATACGAAGCTTCCTGATACTGACGGATATACATAGATGTTGTTTCCGCCAGGCAGTGTGGATGACTGGTCTGCCCTGAGGGTGGCATCGAGGAAGATCATGTCTTTCCATCCTACGTTGACAGCTCCATAGGCAGAATTGATCTGCTTCCGGTAGGTGCTCTGTTCGATGCTGGTCTCATTGAAACTCATCAGAGCCACGACATCGCGTATCTGCATGTCCTGTGCGGTGGTGATGGTAGTCTGGTTGTTTACCTTGTACATGTTCGCACCGAGGGTGGCGTTGAAGTCGAAGTCTCCCCAGCTGTTGCTGTACAGGGCGAGGAGTTCGAAGTTGAACATCCTGTTCCTGAAACTGCTGGTCTGCAGGCGTCCTGCTTCGTAGCCCGGAGTGGTAGGAGCCTTGAAGTCATCGAAGGTGAACCAGTTCAGTTCGGCGCCGGCAGTTCCCTGGATCTTGAAATGAGGGGTGACGTTCCAGAGGATTTTTCCGTTCAGACGGAACTGGTCCTTGGCTGACTTGTTCCAGTTCTTGTAGAGGTCCCAGTACGGATTCACGTTGTAAGGGTCCATGCCGTTCCAGTTCGCATATTCCCCGTTCTCGTCCTGGTAGTTGCTGAGCCAGGCCTGGTCGTATGTGGTGGCGAGAGTCATGAGGTTCTTGCCGACATTGGCCTTGTCATCTCCCAGAGCCGGACGGTTCTTCACAGCCTCGTAGGTGTAGTTCACACTGAAGTCGAAGTCCACTTTCCCGAGAGATGTGTTTGCCCGGAGGTTGAGGACATCCCTGCTCATGTGGGTCTGAGGTACTATATCCTTGTTCCTCATGTCCGTAAAGGTGAAACGGACGCCGGTATTGCCCTTACTGGAGCTTACTACGGCAGTGTTGGTAGCTGTCAGACCTGTCCTGAAGAAGTTGGATGTATTGTCCGGAATGATCTTATAAGGCCTGGACACTCCGTCGAAATAGGTCAGCATGTTCGTGCCGTCCGCTTTCGGTCCCCAGCTCTTGTTCGTGTTCGATACTGCGTCAATGCTGTAGGTTCCGTTGCTTCCCATACCGTAGATCTGCTGGATGTCGTCCCATTTCGCCAGCTGGGTGTCTATGGTCAGCGTACCGTTGTATTCCACGCTGAACTGGTCCTTTTCGGCTTTCTTCGTGGTGATGAGGATGACACCGTGGCTCGCACGGCTTCCGTACAGGGCTGATGCGGCAGGGCCTTTCAGCACGGACATATTCTCGATGTCATCTGGGTTGATGCTGGAGATGCCGTCTCCGAGATCGAAACCTCCGCTTGTGCCTGCACTTCCGAAGTTAGTGTTGTCGAGAGGCACTCCGTCTATTACATAAAGCGGCTGATTGTTTCCTGTCATTTCCGTGCTGCCTCGGAGGATTACCCTTGTGGATCCGGATGGCCCTCCGGCGGTCTGGCTGACTACAAGACCCGGTACTCGTCCTGCCATAGCATTTATGAAGTTCGTTTCCTTGGCTTTGGTAAACTCTTCTCCCTTGACTTCGGCGACACCGTAGCCGAGCGCTTTTTTCTCCCTTTTGATACCGAGGGCCGTCACGACGACTTCATCCAGCATTTTGGCGTCCTCTTCGAGGATTATTTCATAAGGAACGTTTTCAGCGCTGAATTCCAGCGTCTTGTAACCTATGCAGTTTATTTCGATGAAACTTCCTGCAGGGACTTCGATGGAAAAACTGCCGTCTACATCGGTGACAGTTCCGTTTGTTATGGAACCTTTTTCTATAACGGTGGCTCCGATTACCGGCCCGATAGCATCCTTAACGATGCCTTTCACAGTCGTGACATCCTGCCCGGCGGCGATTCTGCCCTGCCCGACAGCCGCATACCCGCGAAGGACGGGAACGGCAAGCACGAATGACATCAGTGCACAGCACAATGCCAGTTTGCGAATAACTGTCTTCATTCAGATAAAATTTAGATGATGATAATGGTTATTGTTAGATTGTTATATGGAACAGGCCGCAGAATTTCCGACTACGGAAATCTGCTCAATAGACTTTGATCCAATCCACATACATGGATATTTTTTCTCCTTCTGCAAGGGCGGAGATTTTTTCGGGATCAGTTATTCCGGGAAATGCTCCTCCGACAGCGAGATTGAAGAGTACATGGAAGTCATGGTGGAAATAATCGTATCTTCCGCTTACTTTGCTGATGTCGAATGTGTGAAACGGAATTCCGTCCACACTGACTGCAAGGCTGTTTTCGGTCCAGTCGAGAGTATAGGTGTGATATCGCCCGTCCTGAAGGCTGGACGGCACATTGTCTGCATGATATTCCTGTCTGTGGTCGTCGACACTGTTGCCGTAGTGGATGGCGGAGTTCAGCCATGTTTCGGATGTGCCGGCTGCGATTCCTGCTTTTTCCCCCATTTCCATTATGTCGATTTCTCCGCATTGCGGCCACTCTTTGCCGTTGTCGCCCAACAGCCAGAATGCAGGCCATAGTCCGGCATCGGTTTTCGGCAGCCTTATGCTGGCTTCGACTTTTCTGAGACGGAAATTCATTTTTCCTTTCGAATTGACGCGCCCGGAAAATATTTTCCCGTCCTTGCGTTCCGCCGTCAGAATCAGCACCGACCTGTCTCCGTCTTTTCCCGTAGTGACGTAAGCGGGGTCATAAGCCTGAAGCTCCTGGTTTACCCATCCCGGTTCGTGGCTTTCTTTGGTCCATACCGTTTCATCGAAAGAAGTGAAATCATCGATGAAGAATACTTTTTCTTCTGTCTGGTCCGGAGTTTCATGTCCTTCCGCCGTGCAGGCCTGCAGCATGCACAGAGCTGCAGACAGCATTATAAGATTTGTTCTCATGATTGTGGCTATAGTTTTGTGTCAATTGTTTGCCGCAAAAATGAGAAATTATGTCATAACCGGGGTCTGAATACTCTCAATTAAGGTTTGATTTCTGACATTTCGGTGAAATTTCCGCATTACTGCTTTTTCCCGACATATCGGCTCGGCTGGATTCCGAATTGTTTCCTGAACAGGGTGCTGAAATATTTCGCATTTACAAAACCTGTTTCTGCCGATGCGTCGGCAACGCTTTTCCCGTTTCTCAGAAGTTCGGCGGCTTTCTGAAGCCTTATCAGACGGATGAATTCCTGAGGACCCTGTCCTGTCAGCGATTTTATCCGGCCGTAGAACAGTGTGCGGCTCATCGCCATTTCATGACAAAGATCATTTATGCCGAAATCAGGCTCGCCCATACGGGAGAGTACGATCTGAGTGGCCCGGTCTACGAACTGCCTGTCATTTTCTGCGATATTGTCTGCAGGCGTCTGGTCGTCCGTCTGTTCTTCAGATCCTGCCTGCCTGAGTACCTGATGCAGTAAAAATGTCCGCAGCCGTTTCCTGTTTTCGAGGAATCCTCCGATTTTAAGTTTGAGAATATCGGATCTGAACGGTTTCTGGATATAGTCGTCAGCTCCTTTTTTGAGCCCGGACATTATCGATTCATCGTTCGTTCTGGCAGTGAGGAGTATGAACGGTATTCCGGAAGTTTCGGGATTTTCCTTGATTATCCGGCATAGTTCGTCTCCCTGAATTCCGGGCATCATAAGATCCGACAATATGATGTCGGGATAATCTTTTTCAAGATAGGAGAGGGCTTCTTCTCCGCCGGCGGCGTCGGCTACATTATAATCCTGTTCGAAAAGCCTGCGCAGGTATTGCCGCAGGGGAGCATGATCTTCCACGATGAGGATGGTTTCTTCATGTTTTCCCTCCAAGACAGTATTTTCCGGTGTCCGTCCGCCAGAAGGAAGAGGCTGCAGGACAGCCTTTCTTTCTTCACGGCCGTCTGAAGGCACAGCTATTGTCTTCAGCATGACTGTAAATACGGTACCTTTGCCTTCTTCGGACTTGAAGGACATTTTCCCTCCGAGCTTTTTTACTGTTCTGTAGACCATCAGAAGTCCGAACCCTGTACCTACGGCTTCATGTTTCATGGCATTGCCTGCCCTGTAGACATCGCGGAATATGTGTTTCCGGTCTTTTTCCGGTATGCCGATGCCATTGTCGGAAACTTTTATGACAGCGCTTTTCGGGCCGGGTTCCAGGCTGAACCTCACCGTTCCTCCCGGTTTCGAGTATTTGAATGCATTGGAAAGAAGATTGTCGCAGATTATCTCTATCAGATGCCGTTCGGCGAGTACATAAATGTCTTCGTCAGGGGAAGATACTTCCAGAGTCAGCTGTCTTTGACCGTAATTCGACAGAAAAGACGCCGCCTCGTCGGTGAATACGGCCGTGAGGTTTACCGGAGCCAGCCTGATGTTCCTGCCGGAAATGTCGGAGCGTTCGAATTCCAGAAGTTTCGATATCAGAGTGTGCAGCTTGTCGGTATTGGTTCTTGCCAGATCCAGGCAGTATCTGGATTTTTCGCTCAGACCTGTATCTTTCCCGAGATCCTCGAGCGGGGCCATAATCAGCGTGACCGGAGTGCGGATATTGTGTGCCGTATCGATGAAGAATCTTATCTTGTCTTCATCGTATTGTTTCTGCATCTGGTTCCGTTTATATCGGAAAACGAAAGTCAGTACGGCAAATGAGCCGAGTATATAAATGAACCATGCATACCAGGAATTCCACCAGGGCTGTCTGATTTTTATTCCGAGACTGTTTTCCGAAATAACGCTGCCGTTGCTGTTTCTCAGGCTTCTGACTTCCAGAGTGTATTTTCCCGGAGAGACGTTTATGTATCTTACAGATCCGTTTTCTACAGGACTGTTCCACTCTTTTTCGTACCCGTTCAGTTTGTACTGGTAGACTATGTCCTGCTGGAATCTGTGGTTGATCGATTCGAAGCCGACAGTGAAGGAGTTGTGCCGGTATCCGAGGCGTACCTCTCCGTCCTGTATCATACTGTATAAGTCAGGCTGCAGTTCCGCAGCCTCGCCTTTGTTGAGATAATCTATAGACAGTCTTGTGAATCTGAGAGGGGCATCGTATTCCGGAAATCCTATTTCTTCTGGGGAGAAGCATATGGCTCCGTTAGTGCTTCCATAGATGAATCTTCCGTCGGACAGCCTTGCAAAGGA
Source organism: uncultured Bacteroidales bacterium (assembly GCA_944326325.1). GTDB lineage: Bacteria > Bacteroidota > Bacteroidia > Bacteroidales > UBA932 > Cryptobacteroides. The sequence goes on along the minus strand of CALVDQ010000013.1, from coordinate 54,582 downwards.
GGATTTGTTGTACTCCCTTTCCGTCTCGTTTATGTAGTGGGCTGTTAGTATCCTGCCGTTTTCTATCATGGCAAGGCCTCTTCCTGTGCTGACCCAGACCCGGCCCGCTCCATCTTTCTGGACACTGAAAACATCATCGGAAGGCAGCCCGTCCGCTGAGGAAAAGGTCCGGACAGTCCTGTCAATCATATTATAGAGATTCAATCCTCCGCCTTCCGTGCCGAGCCATACAGTCCCGTCTCCGTTCAACAGTGCGGAAATAATGTACGCACTTACATTGCGGTCCCTGAATTCTTCGGATGAAGCATACTGGGTGGTATTTCCCGTAGCGATATCCACGATCCAGAGTCCGTCTACAGTGGCTGCGGCCATCTTGCCGTTTCCGGCATACTGTATGGAATTTATCCATTTGATTCCGAATGTGCGCAGCGGATTGCCATCCTTGTCCATTTCCAGCAGATCGCCTTCCAGACCTCCTGCCCATAGATTCCCTTCAGGGTCGGAGGCGATCGAGAATATGTAATTGGTAGTGAGTCCTCCGTCTCCGTTTTCAAGATGTCTGAGGATGTTTCCGTCAGAGTCTATCAGATAAATGCCGCTGCCGTATGTCCCTGTCCAGACTGAGCCGTCGTTGAGGGGACAGAATGTCATCGCCACCGTTTTTCCGAGGGTATGTGTCCACGATGAAGTCCTGCCGTGAAGAATGCTTATTCCATCGTCTGTCGCGAACCATATGTCCCCCTCAGCATTTTCGGTCACTCCGTTGACATTGTTGTTGGCCAGAGACTGTCCGCTGCTTTTGATATGGGAATATACATCAAGGTCATTTTCTTTCAATACGGCCATGGAAACGCCTCCGGTGTAGCTTCCTATCCAGAAATTTCCCTGCCGGTCTTTAGTTACGGCGTATATCCCGTTTCCTTTCAGGGATATTGCCGAATCGTCGCTTGAATTTGCGAACAGACTGCATTTCCCGGAGGCGGGATCTACGGCATAGACTCCTCCGCCGTCGACACCTGCCAGGACAGTGCCGGAACCGCAGCCCGTCACTACCCTTATGGGATTTGTCAATGCCGCATCGGCGCCGGAGATTCCTGCGGCTGTTCCGGAAACGATATCAATGGACAAGAGTCCTTTGTTAAATGTTCCCGCCAGTATGTTCCTGCTTCCGGCTTCATGATAAAGGGAAAGTATGGCAGGACCGCTTACCGGCATTTCATATCTGTCGGGAGCTTTCGGATCGTAGCATATCAGTCCGTCCGATGCACCGGCGTAAATCATGTTTCCCACCGGAATTATGCAGTTGATATAATGGTCTGAAACTGTCCGGGTGATATCTCCGTTTTCTGAAATTCTATACAGTCCGCTGCCAAGGCCTGCCCACATCTCGCCATCATCGCAGACATGAAGGCAGTTCAGGATAATTTCCCCTTCAATAAGCTTTTTAAGGTCAATAACCAGTTCGAAGCAGTCTCCGGATTCGGAATATCTGTAGATTCTGCCGGTGTGGATATATGCCCAAAGTTTTCCGCCGGCATCGCACTGAAGCCATATCCTCATACCTGCCTTGTCTCCGTAGTAAAGGTCGCCAGGCAGAGTATAATTTGAGACTTCTCTGCCATTGTAGCGGTCGATTCCCTCTTTTGTCGAAAACCACATGGCACTGTTCCGGTCTTCTACGATAGAGAATACACGCTGGCTGCTGAGACCTTCGGCATATCCGATGTGCCTTACATCGAAGTCTTCGGCCTGAGGTATCGCATTCATGCAGATACAGACAGCCGGGAGAAGCATTCCGGCCAGAAACGATTTTCCGATTGTTTTCATAAGTCTGACCTGTCAGTGTTATGGATTTCAAAGATAAACAGAAGTACGAAGCGGAGCAAATAAACTTGTCTTGTCCGCATTTTTTATTCAGCGTGTATTTTTAATGTCATGAAATTCGTGATACCGGCGGTCACCGGTGACCTCTTTCCCGAGCCATGGCGGTCTGGAGAACGCCTCGTCTTCCGAGCCGAGTTCTATTTCGGCCACTACAAGCCCGGAGTTCTCCCCGTGGAATTCATCTACCTCGAATATCTTTCCTTCATACGGAACCATGTGCCTGGTCTTGTCGATGATACCGTCTCTGCAGAGCAGGAAAAGTTCACGGGCATCTTCCACGGATATTTCCTTTTCCCATTCGTACCTGCTCATTCCGCTGGCACTTCCGGCTCCCTTTATGGTAGGGACTGTCGTAAAAAGAATAAAAACTTTATAACGAATTGACTGCAAATCATATTCTTTGAATCCGGAAGCCATAGAATAAAGAGAAAAGTCCTCGAAATTCAATAATTTCAAGGACTTTCGGAAGGGTGCCCAGTCGGATTCGAACCGACGACATTCAGAACCACAATCTGACGCTCTAACCAACTGAACTATGGGCACCATATTCGTTTTGGGACTGCAAAGATACATAAAAATATCAATCTGTCAAGGATCAGGGAGTATTTTTAGGTTCTTTTTTTCATCACGGGCAGATGAAATAAAAAAATACGTATATTTGCACGATTTACGGATCAGAACAAATAATTTCGGTATGAAAAGAGAAATCAAATTTTCCTTAGTCTACAGAGATATGTGGCAGTCTTCGGGAAAATATGTCCCGACAGTCAGCCAGCTGAAAGAAGTAGCTCCTGCCATCATTGACATGGGTTGCTTCGACAGGGTCGAGACCAATGGAGGCGCGTTCGAACAGGTAAACCTGCTTTTCGGAGAGAACCCTAACAAGGCGGTGCGGGAATGGACGGCACCTTTCAACAAGGCCGGCATACAGACACATATGCTTGAAAGAGGGCTGAACGCACTCAGGATGAATCCGGTGCCTGCCGACGTGAGAGAACTGATGTATAAGGTTAAATGCAAGCAGGGCACGAACATATCAAGATCCTTCTGCGGACTGAACGACCACAGGAACCTCAGGCTCTCAGTGGAATATGCAAAAAAAGGAGGGATGATTTCCCAGGTGGCGCTTTCCATCACCAACTCCCCTATCCACACCGTGGAATATTATATGGACATCGTGGACAAGGTTGTCAGCTACGGATGCGATGAAATCTGCCTCAAGGATATGGCCGGGATCGGACGCCCTACCATGCTCGGGCAGCTGACCAGGTCCATCAAGACGAAATATCCACACATAAAGGTACAGTACCACGGGCATTGCGGTCCGGGATTCTCTCCGGCATCGATGCTTGAAGTGGCCCGTGCCGGGGCCGACTACCTCGATGTGGCCGTAGAACCGCTGTCCTGGGGAAAGGTTCATCCGGACGTGATCACCATAAGGGAAATGATGAAAGCAGACGGCTTCCTTGTAAAGGACCTGAACATGGATGCATACATGGAAGTACGTCGCCTGACGCAGAAATTCATAGACGAATTCCTCGGATACTGGATAGACCCTAACAACTCGCACATGAGCTCGCTTCTGGTAGGATGCGGACTCCCTGGCGGAATGATGGGCTCCATGATGGCCGACCTCAAAGGTTTCCACGGTGCAATAAACGCCTCCTTGAGAAATCAGGGCAAGGAAGAACTGACCCTCGACAACCTCATGGTGATGCTCTTCGATGAAGTGGCCTATGTATGGCCGAGGCTCGGATATCCGCCACTCGTGACACCGTTCAGTCAGTACGTCAAGAATACGGCGCTGATGAACCTGATGAACATCCTCAAGGGACAGCCGAGATGGACCACTATCGACAAGGATACATGGAACATGATTCTCGGGAAAATGGGAAAACTCCCGGGAGAGCTTGCCCCGGAAATCGTACAGCTCGCCAAGGACAAGGGCCTCGAGTTCTATACAGGCAACCCTCAGGATGCATTTCCTGACGAACTCGACCGTTTCCGCAGCATGATGAAGGAAGAAGGCTGGGACGTCGGGCAGGATGAAGAGGAACTGTTTGAGTTCGCCATGCACGAAAGACAGTACCGGGACTACAAGAGCGGCATAGCCAAAGAAAGGTTCAAGAAAGACCTTGAGACGATGAAGGAAAAGGCCGGTGCCCCTATCGTAATTACCAGGCCGGTAGTGGAAGTTCCGAAGTACGATGTGGAGAAAATTGCAGCGAAGTATCCGGGAGCCACGGCGATTCAGGCTCCGGTAAAAGGACAGCTGCTCTGGCAGATCGATGTGGACGATGTCTCCACGGCACCTGTCACAGGCACCGAAGTGAAGGCAGGCAAAGCCATGAGCTATATACAGACCTACTACGGAATGGAAGAAGTCATACCGGCCTGCGACGGGAAAATAGTAGCCGTATGCTGCAAACAGGGTGATTTTGTCGCCAAGGGAGAAGTCCTTGCATTCGTAGAATGACTGTAAAAAAAGAAATTTCATATAAAAAAGGAAATTCCGGAAAGTTTTTCTCTTTCCGGAATTCTTTTTTATGGGATACCGCTATATTCGGGGATGACAAGAAAACATTTTATTTTTTCCAATACAGGTTTTAAGGATGAAAATGAAAGACATCATCCCGGAAGAAAGGCCTCGCGAGAAACTTGCCGGGAAAGGGGCGAAATTCCTGGACAATACGGAACTGCTTGCCATACTGCTCAGGACAGGGACCGGCAAGAAGAATGCAGTAGAGATAGCCGGAGACCTGCTGGCTTCGGCAGGGAACAGTCTCGGAGAACTTTCCGAATTCTCTATTGAACGTATGACCGGGATACCGGGGATAGGTGCCGGCAAGGCAGTCACTGTAGCTGCGGCAATGGAACTCGGCAAACGCTTCGTCTATGAAAAAAGCTCCGTAGACCGGGTCTCCATCACGGACGCAAGGCAGATATACAACCTGATGTTCCCTTTGATGAAGGGTCTTTCACACGAAGAATGCTGGATCATTTTCCTGAACAGGGCAAACTATATCACAGGCAAGGAACTGCTGAGCAGCGGAGGGATGGCCGCAACCGTACTCGATGTAAAGATAATCCTGAGGAAAGCCCTGGAGAAGAAGGCCCACGGACTCATACTGGTACATAACCACCCTTCCGGGAACCCCTATCCCGGCAACTGTGACATCAGGCAGACGGAAAACCTGAAAAAAGCGGCGGAAACGTTCGACATTTCCCTCGTGGACCATATCATCATAGCCGACAACAGGTACTACAGCTTCGCGGACGAGGAAGCCCGGACGATCTTGCCGGAGCATGACTAAATTTTGCTATAGAAAAAATTTAGGGTATCTTTGCAGGAATGAACCTGATTTTCGGGAAAATCTACTCACGGATATGAAAGTCATCAATTTAGGCGAGAACAACACTGTCCTCAACAAATTTGTCGCACAGCTGCGAGACATAAACATCCAGAAAGACAGGATGCGCTTCCGCACTAACCTGGAACGGATCGGAGAAATTTTCGCGTACGAGATCAGCAAGACGCTCGTCTATTCGGAAAAGAAAGTATATACACCGCTCGGGATAGCCAGCATTCGCACGCCGGACAACACCATCGTTGCCGCCACCATACTAAGGGCAGGCCTGCCTTTGCACCAGGGGATACTGAACATCTTCGATGATGCCCAGAACGCCTTTGTTGCTGCCTACAGAAAATACGACAAAGGAGATGACTTCCATATAAACATCGAATATGCCAGTGCACCGGACTTGAACGGTAAGACCCTTATCCTTGCCGACACGATGCTGGCTACCGGGGCATCCCTGGAAATAGCATACAACCGGCTCCGGGAGGACGGCGAACCTGCCATAACGCACCTCGTGTGCCCTATCTCAAGCATATACGCCGTAGAATATCTGCAGAAGAGACTGCCGGACGACATCACCCTATGGGCGGCAGCCATCGATGAGGAACTTACCAGCCACTCCTACATCGTTCCCGGTCTTGGAGACGCCGGTGACCTTGCTTTCGGAGACAAGATCTGACAACGCACGTACACGGAATCGCTTCCGCAGCCTCACTCAAAGTTCCCTGCGCATACGTGCTTTAGGGATATTCAGCTGGTCCCGGTATTTTGCGATGGTACGGCGGGCGACCTTGTATCCGCGCTTGTTCATTTCCGTAACGAGCTGGTCATCAGTCAGAGGGTTGCGCTTGTCCTCGGCATCGACACATTCCTGCAGGGCCTTTTTCAGCTCCCTCGTGGAAACTTCCTCACCCTCCGAGTTCTCCATACCTTCGGAGAAGAAATACTTCAGGGAATAGATCCCGAAATGGGTCTCGATGTACTTGCTGTTCACCACCCGTGAGATAGTGGATATGTCAAAGCCCGTCCTCTCCGCTATATCCTTCAGCACCATAGGTTTCAGGTGAGACTCGTCTCCGTCCATGAAATAGTCGTGCTGGTAGTCTATTATGGCTTGCATGGTGCTCTGCAGCGTATTGTGACGCTGCTTTATTGCCTCGACAAACCATTTGGCGGAGTCAAGTTTCTTTTTTACGAAAGCCGCAGCCTCTTTCTTGTCGCGTTCTGACGAATTGGCGGCATCCAGCAGGATATCGGCATATTTGCGGTTGACTTTCAGCTCCGGAATGGAGAAACGCGGCATGGTCAGTTTCAGTTCACCGTTTTCGAGAGTGAGCACGAAATCCGGGACTATCTGCTGGGCCTGCTCACTGTAGGAATCGTCTATCTGTCCTCCGGGAGCAGGGTTCAGTTTCAGGATCTTGGCGATTGCTGCCTTCATATCGGCCTCGGAGATGCCCATCCTGCTTATTATCTTGTTGTAATGCTTGCTCGTGAACTCATTGAAATAGTCCCGCAGGATCCTGGTGGCATTCTTTACGTCCGGTGTCTGCTTCATTCCCCTTATCTGCAACAGAAGGCACTCCCTGAGGTCCCGTGCCCCGACTCCGGGCGGATCGAACTCCTGAATGACATGGAGCATATCCTCCACCTCCTTCTCGTCGGATTCTATACCGGCCCGGAAAGCGAGGTCATCCACCAGACTGTCCAGATCCCGCCTGAGATAACCGTCGTCATCAAGGCTTCCTATTATGAAGGACGCCACAGCATGCTGATGCTCGGTAAGATTCCTGAAACCGAGCTGTTCCATGAGACTCTGAGTAAAGCTTTCCTTGACAGAGAACGTATTGTACTGGGGACGTTCGTCCTTGCCGTAATTGTTGACCTTCAGCTTGTAGCTTGGGATAGGATCGTCATCCTTGTACTCTGACAACGAAACTTCGCGTGGAGCATTGTCGTCATCGTCCTCCTCGGACTGCGTGTTCTCCTCAAGCACGGGATTTTCCTCGAGTTCCTTCCGTACACGCTGCTCCAGTTCCTGGGTAGGAAGCTCTATCAGCTTGATAGTCTGTATCTGCAGGGGAGAAAGTTTCTGCGTCTGTTTTAATTCTAATCCTTGCTTTAACATAGTCCGGCTGTCTTGTTACAATAACGGGAATGGCTCAAAGTTCCGCAGGTTCCTCCAGTCTCCTGAGGATCTGTACGGTATCGGTCCTGCCGAGGGAGTCCCTGTCCAGGACCGGATATTCTATGTTCTCCTTGACGATGAAGGCTTTCGGGAAAGTCCCTATGATCTGCTGCAGGAAATTCATCGCCTCCGACTTCGTACGGAAATCCCCGACAGTAATCTTGAAATACGGATTCACATAGCTTCTGTAGGCCGGTATTCCGGGATACATCCTGGAAAACGACTCCATCATCGCCTCGGAATCCTGTCTTGCAGACTGCCGGTTGTCGAAAAATATCCTTACACGATAGCCTGTATACGGCCTGGAAACATTGTTTTCAAAGCTCTTCTTCATCGCCGACACAATGGATGCCGACTGATATATGTGGACATCGGCGGCACCTCCTCCGGAACGCGAAGGCATGATGTTGAAAATATTCTTCCCGGCCAAAACCGTGTCAACCCTTTCGGACGGAACGAATATCACCGTATCCACAAGCTCGTATCCTTCCGGGACTTCCCCTCCCGGAACATAAAACAGGGAATCCTGGAGAATCACTATACCAGGTATATCCTTCAGCGAATCCGGCAGAGACAAGGTATCCGCAACTGCCGCCCCGTCCTCCACGATTACCTTCTGGGCGTGTCCTGCCAGAGGGAATGCCATCAGGACGGCAAGCGTCACAATTATATGCTCAAATACTTTCATATTGCACTTTTCTAAAAAAATCCCCGACAGGCACCCCCTCCAGGCTTATCTTCTTTTTCAGTCCGCCCTTTACCTTGACCCTCATGGAGATATCCATAGTCAGCTTTTCCGGACGGAAGGTGGAAGCCATGGCCATTATCTGCATGAAATTCATTGATCCGGCAAGGGTGGCCCTGACCCCGATCCTTACTTCGGAAGTCGCTTTTCCGGGCACGGTGACCTCCGGAGCTTCGAAAAACCCGAGTTCGTCACCGTCAAAATATACAGTCCCTTCAATCTCCGAAACGACAATACCGTTCACCGGGTTGTCCACTTCCACGGAAAATACCGCATCCACAGACTTCAGCCCTGCAGGAGAAATGCTCTCTATCCCGCAAGTGCCGATGCGGACATCCTTATATCTGCTGCAGCCCGGCAGCAGCATAAGCACGGCCGCAGACACCAGCAGGAATACCTTTAACTTATCCGTAAACATCTGCATCTGACACATAAACGACAGGACCGCCGTCGGAAACATCCGCGACCGGTTTCCTGAATACATCTTTGCAAAGATAGAAACAGTTTCCGAATATTTTCCGCGTAATACGCGAAATTATAGCAGAGGTGCGAAAAGTTTTGTCACCTCCTGCGCAAGCTTTACATATCCCGGACGCCTTTTCCACCGGTCCAGGCATATTTCCTCGCATTCCTCAAGGTCGGCAAGGAAAATATCCCTGTTCTTGACAGCGGTATCTTCGTTGAAGATATAGGCATTGATCTCATAATTGAGCTCGAGACTTCTGTAATCCATGTTGGCAGACCCTATTACTGAAAGATAGTCATCCGTGACGATCGTCTTGGAATGGATGAAGTTGCCTTTTTTCTCGAATATCCTGATCCCGGCCTCAAGACACTCCGTATAATAGGACTTGTTGGCAAGGTTCATATAAGGGAGATCGGCTTTCCACGGTATCATTATCCTGACGTCGGCACCTTTGAGCGCAGAGGATTTCAAGGCATGCAGGAGAGGTTCTGGCGGGACGAAATACGGAGTCTGTATGTAGATATACCGCCGTGCGTGCTGTACAGTCCACACCGCCCCCATCTGGATGACCGGCCAACGGTCCACCGGCTGGTCCGGGACTATCTGCACGAGTTCGTTGCGTTTCTGCCCCGGAGCGGTCTCCGGGAAAAGGCTCTGGAAAGAACCGTCCGGGATGATGCCTCCCGAGGTACAGAACGAGTAAAGGAAGCTGTACTGCAGGGCATAGACGGCGTTTCCCGTTATACGCATATGGGTATCCCTCCATCTGAGGAAATAGTCATCTCCGATATTCATGCCTCCCGTGTAGCCGATCTTTCCGTCGATGACCACGATCTTCCTGTGGTCTCTGTAGTTAAGCCTCGCGCTGAACCTGAGCAGGTTTATCCTCGGCCTGGTGAACATCACCACCTCCACTCCGGCCTTCTTCATCTCATTGTAGTAGCGCGGGCTTATGTCTATGTTCGCGATGTTCTCATGGATGAAACGGACCTTTACCCCTTCCCTGGCCTTTCTCATGAGGATCTCCTTTATGCGCTTGCTGCCGTTGTCCTTCCTGAAATAGAAATACTCCATGTGGATATGGTCCCTGGCGTTTTCGAGATCCTCGACGAGGGCTTCGAACTTGCGTTTTCCGGAGGTTATGATCTCCACTGTATTGTTGTCCGTGACCGTGGTGCCGTTGCTGTGGGAAAGAAGCACCGAAAGCTCCCTGTAGCCCTCGCGTATCTTCAACCTGTTGTCCTCGCCGAAAAGCTTGCGGTACGATCTGGGATCGGCAGCCTTCCGGAAGTCATTGTACAGGCGTCTGGAATACTCCCCGTATTTGCTTGCCCGCCTGGGATTGAGGCCGAATACGATATAGCCCAGTATCCCGATGACAGGAAGCACGGAGACTATGATGATCCACGAAATTTTCCTGCCGGAATCCCCCTCGTCATCGGAAAGGATGACGAGCACGGTTCCCGCAATGCAGAAAACCAGAAGGCAATAGGCAAGTATCGTAGCTATTCCCATTACGGCATAAGGTTATACAAGTCCGGAAACAAGGGTAGCGGAAGTACAGGAGAGGACCTTCACTTCGACATAATCTCCAGGCCGGTGTCCGCCGGCAGGAAAGACACAGACCTTGTTGCTGCCTGTGCGGCCGAACAGTTCGGAATCATTTCTCTTGGACACACCCTCCACAAGTACACGGAAGACCTTTCCTATCTCCTTTTCGTTGCTTTCCCGGCTCAGCCTGTTCTGCAGGGCGATGATCTCGTTCAGCCTTGCAGTCTTGACATCCGGCGGGACGTCGTCAGGATATTTCCTGGCGGCAAGGGTGCCGGGCCTTTCCGAATACTGGAACATGAAGGCGGAATCGAACTTCACCTCCTCCATCAGGGAAAGGGTGTCGAGGTGGTCTTCCTGCGTCTCTCCGCAGAACCCGGCAATGATATCGGTGCTCAGCCCGCAGTCCGGCATGACCGACCTTATCTTCTCCACGCGTCCGAGGTACCATTCCCTGGTATACTTCCTGCGCATCTTCGCGAGCATGGCATTGCTTCCGGACTGCACGGGAAGATGGATATGCTTGCAGATGTTGTCATACATCGCCATGGTATAGATGACCTCGTCGCTTATGTCTTTCGGATGCGATGTGGAGAAACGCACCCTGAGATCCGGACTTATCTTGGCCACCATCTCGAGGAGCTGGGCGAAATTGACATCCCTGTCTGCAGAGACCGGGTCCTTCCAGAGATATGAATCCACGTTCTGCCCCAGGAGATTCACTTCCCTGTAGCCGTTTGCGAAGAGTTCGGCAGCCTCCCTTACTATTGTCCCGGGTTCCCGGCTTCTTTCAACCCCGCGGGTGTACGGGACGACACAATAGGAGCAGACATTGTTGCATCCGCGCATTATCGAGATAAACGCAGTGACTCCGTTCTTGTCCATGCGGACAGGAGTGATGTCAGCGTATGTCTCTTCCCTGGAAAGCTCCACATTCATCTGAGGTGCCCCCGGAGCGGCGCTGCGGACTAGTTCCGGCAGGGAGCGGTATGAGTCCGGTCCGGCCACGACATCGACTACATGGCTGTCGAGGAGTTTCTCCTTCAGCCTCTCGGCCATACATCCCACAATGCCGACAACAACCCCGGGACGGCGTTCCTTCTGGAGGCGGAACTGTTCTATCCGGCCCCAGATACGCTGTTCGGCATTGTCCCTTATGGAACAGGTGTTCGCAAGGATAAGGGATGCCTCCCCGATATTTTCCGTAAGGGCGTAGCCGTCGTCCTCGAGCAGGGACAGGATGACTTCGCTGTCATTGACATTCATCTGGCATCCGTAGGTCTCTATGTAAACCTTCGGCCGGGAGACGTCTGTTATTGGTCTTATATTTTTCATAACTGCAATTGACTCGTTTTATCGGATCCTGCGGCAACGGCCCTGAAGCCGGCCGGGGAAAGGAAACTACAGGACTTCCAGCATTTCTTCGAGCATATACGAGGCCTCGTCCCTGAGGACCATGCGCCGGTATTTCTCCATTGTTTCCGCGAAAGCCTGGCGGTTTTCCTCTTTCAGAGGTTCCGCCGGAGGGGATTCCATCTTGAGCGGATTTATCGGCGAGCCGTTCTTCCATACCCGGAAGTCAAGATGAGGACCGGTACTGCGTCCGGTGGAGCCTACATAGCCGATAACTTCGCCCTGCTTCACCCTTTTGCCGGCCTTGAGACCCGAAGCGTAGCGCGACAGGTGGAGATAGGCCGTGGAATAGACCGAATTGTGGCGTATTCTGACAGTATTGCCTCCGGCACCCTCGTTCCTGGCACTGGTGACCACCCCGTCACCAATAGTTACCACCGGCGTACCTGCAGGCGCGGCATAGTCGACCCCGGTATGCGGCTGGACTTTCCTGGTGATAGGGTGACGCCTGGCGTATGTGAATCCTGAACTTATCCTGGAATAGTGGAGCGGAGCCTTCAGGAAGGCCTTCCTCATGCTCTCCCCTTTTTCATTCCAGTAGATGTTTCCTCCGTCCTTCTGGTCAAACATGACTGCAGGGTAATCCTCCCCCTGGGCGGAAAACAGGGCGTAACGTACCGTGTCCACCGCCACCACTTCACCATCGCAGGTCTTTTCGTCGTAGACCACCCTGAACCTGTCGCCTTTCTGGAGGCCGAAGAAATCGATCGTCCAGGCATAGATGTCCGAAAGGGAGAGTATCAGCAGCGGGGACCCGCCTCCGGCGATCATGTCGTTCCACAAGGATGACCTTATCGACACGTCGATGTACTTTGTCTCCGTCATGACCTGTTTTTCCACGAAAAAGGCGGAATACGGAGGCTGGCAGCGGAACACGACGCTCCTGATCCTGTCGATGTCGTACGCAAGATACTCAGTCCTGCCCGACGGAGCTGTCCAGGTCCTGTAGGAATTGCCTACCCTTATGGATTTCACGTCGAAGACACTGTCACAGGCTTCCGACAGAAGATAGGCTTCCCTGGCCGACAGCCCGTTGCGTATCAATATAGTAGAAAAGAAATCCCCGTTCCTGACCTTATTCTCCTCCACCGACAGGCTGTCTGCGGCGAAATACCACAGGCTCTGCGGTGCCGGTCCGGAAACAGTCTCCTCTTCCGGACCTTCGGTCCCGGTCTCCCGGCGGCCGCATCCGGCAATGGAAAGCAGCATCAGGACAATCAGCGGGATATATCTGTATCTGTCCATAAAAACACCTTTATAGCTCATGTGGGCAAATGTAAGTATTTTTTAGAGTATGACAAAACAGGAGAGAAAACGGTCCCATGGAAAATTTTGGAAAATAATGGAACAAAGTGGAAAATAATTCTTACTTTTGCGCCAAAAGGAAAACCTGGAGAAAATGGTGAAATTCATCGGCGAATATACAGTCAGGATAGACGATAAAGGAAGGATGGTACTGCCGTCCGCCTTCAAGAGCGTCATACCTGCCGGTGAAGACCTGAAATTCGTGGTCAAGAAGGCTGTTTTCGAAGACTGTCTCGAGATGTACACATACGCGGAGTGGGAAAGGCAGTCGGAGGAAGTCAAGTCCAGGCTCAACTTCTTCAACCGCAAGCATACCGTATTCTGGAGGGAATACATGAGGAACAGGGCCCTCGTGGAGCCGGATTCCAAGATAGGGAGGATATCCATACCGCGGAAGCTCCTCGAAGCCATCGGGGCGGAAAAAGAAGTGGTGTTCGCCGGGAACGACTTCAAGATCGAGATCTGGGCGAAAGAGAAATACGAGGCTTCGCAAATTTCCGGAGACGAGTTCATATCCCTCGCGGATATGGTCCCGGACCTGGTGAAATGAACCGGGGTTGCAATGTAACATTATTATGGAATTGCCATGTCAGAATACCATATACCTGTCCTGCTTCACGAAAGTGTCGATGCTCTCGTCGTCGACAAAGGCGGAGTATATGCTGACGCCACATTCGGCGGAGGCGGACATTCGACGGAAATACTTTCAAGGCTGGACAGCGGCGGCAGGCTCATAGCCTTCGATCAGGACGAGGACGCTGTCAGGAACTGTCCCGTCAAGGATACAAGGCTGACGCTTATCCGCAACAATTTCAGATTCATACAGAATTTCATCATTGCCGAAGGCTACAGAGATGGGATCGACGGGATCCTGGCCGACCTGGGGGTGTCTTCCCACCAGTTCGACACGGCGGACAGAGGGTTCTCGTTCAGGTTCGAGGCCCCTCTCGACATGAGGATGAACAAGGAGGCCGGGACTTCCGCGGCGGATATAGTGAACGGATACACCCAGGAGAATCTCGAAAAGGTATTCAGACTCTACGGGGAAGTGGAGAACAGCAGGAAGATAGCCGCCCTGATATGCCAGTGGCGGAGCAGGAAACCCGTCAGGACCACAGGAGACCTTTATGAGGCGATATCTCCGGTGATCCCGAAACTTGCCGGACACAAATTCCTTGCGAAGATATACCAGGCTCTCCGGATAGAGGTCAACCAGGAAATGAAATCCCTCGGGAAATTCCTTTCCGGAGCTGCGGCAGTGCTGAAGCCTGGAGGGAGGCTTGTGGTCATCACATATCATTCCCTGGAAGACAGGATGGTCAAGAACTTCATAAGGACGGGAAATATTGAAGGAAAGGAGGAGAAAGACATATACGGACGGACATCGGCTCCGTTCCGGGCGGTGAACCGCAAGCCCGTGGTACCGCAGGAGTCCGAAATCTCGGAGAATACCAGGGCCAGAAGCGCCAAGCTGAGGATAGCCGAGAGGACGGCGGATCCCCGGCGCTGAAAATAACGGATTCGCCGTACCGGCACCAATAATGGAAGAATATGGCTGAAGAGGATGACGACATAAGGAAAGAAGATACGGGTACAGACGAGGCTGCGGAAGCCGCGGATGCGGGGAAAAGCAGGCTCGGGAAACTCATAAGGACCATCGGGCGGGGGGAAATATTGTTCACGCTCAAGTGCGACAAGTTCTTTCCCCATATCCTGTACGGGTTCTTTCTGATTTTTCTCGTGCTCGTACTTAACCTGATGATAGAGAAGACCATGGTCGAAGTGGAGGAAAACAGGCGGATACTGTCCGACATGAAGATAGCGTTGACCCACAGGAATACCGAACTCATCGGGCTGGAAAAGCTGAGTTCCGTCCAGGACCTGCTGAAGAAGGCGGGATCCGACCTGACGATTCCGGACGAACCGGCCGTATTCATCAAGGACTGAGGAGGGGCACGCCTAAGATATGGAAGGTAAAAGGCAGAGACACGGACATTGCAGTAATTCGGGAAGCAGACTATGAAAGAGGACATGACAGGAACGGGGAACAGCACAGGAAAGGGCGACGGGATCGGGATGATCCTGTTCGGCCTCTATCTTGTCTTCCTGCTCATGGCCTTTGTCATCATCGGGAGGATAATCTACATCCAGTGGTTCTACAAGCCGGAGAGCGTGTTCATGGAGAAATTCACCCCTGCAAGCAGGAAATCCGTGATCGAGCCGGAGCGGGGGGCCATTCTGTCACATGACGGGAGGATACTTGCCGCCTCCATCCCGAAATACCAGATAGCGATGGACTGCACCGTACGCAAGCGGGAGTTCGCCGGACTTTCAGACAGGAGCAAAGGGGAACGCTGCGAAGCCGAATGGATGGAAAAGGCCAGAAAACTGGCAGCCGGACTTGCCGGCATATACGGGGACAAGACGGCAGCGGAATACTACAGGATGATCGCAGAAGGCCGCCGGGACTACAGGCAGTATGTCAGGATAGGCGGACTGATAGACCACGAAACCCTGCAGAAAGTGAAAGCCCTTCCACTTTTCGAAGAAGGGGCGAACAAGGGCGGCATACTGATCGAGAGATACGACAAGAGGATATATCCGTACGGCTCGCTCGCAAGACGTGTGCTTGGCCACCTCGATGACAACAACCCGAACAACGACGATGTGGGCATCGAAGGGAAATACGACTACGAGCTGCACGGGAGCGAGGGCATCGAATGGCTCAGAAAGACGGACAATTACGAATACATCCGGGACTATGACAGCACTTTCGTGGAAGTGGAGAACGGCAGCGATGTGCGCACCACCCTCGACATAGACATCCAGGACATAGCGGAAAGGGCCCTGAAGAAGGGTATCCAGGGACAGGAGAATGTCGACGGAGGATGCGTAATCGTGATGGATGTCAAGACCGGAGCCATCAAAGCCATGGTTAACCTTACGGTCGAGGAAGACGGGTCCGCCCACGAAAGGTTCAACTATGCCATCGGAAGGGCCGATGCGCCGGGGTCCGTGTTCAAGACCGCGACCCTGATGACCCTGCTCGAAGACAGGAAGGCGGAACTCGGCACAACCGTACCGACCTTCAACGGGAAGTGGGCATATAACGGAGTGCGGCTTCCGGACGACCCGTATCTCAGGAACTGGAAATCCAGCGAAATATCCGTACGGGAAGGGCTCGAGATATCTTCAAACCAGGTATTCCGATATCTTGCCTGCACCAACTACGACAAGAACCCGGAAAGGTTCGTAAACAAGCTGTACGAATACGGGCTCGGCAGCACTTTCGACTTCGACCTGACAGGTTTCGCCACGCCGGAAATCCCTATGCCGGGTGCCGCGAACTGGAGCGGGACCACCCTTCCGACAATAGCATACGGATACAGCGTAAAAGAGACGCCTCTGCATATAGCCATGTTCTACAATGCGATAGCGAACAAAGGAAAGCTGATGAAACCTTACCTCGTGGAATCCATCGAAAAGGACGGGAAGGTGAAGAAGCGTATCCGTCCGCAGATATTGAACGGTTCGATCTGCTCGAAGAGCACTGCCGACAGCCTTGCAAGCGCCCTCAGGTCGGTAGTGACCGACGGTACAGGAAAACGGCTCAAGAACGCGAAGTGCGAAGTGGCGGGCAAAACGGGAACGGCCAGGATTCTCGTGAACTTCACAAGGAACGGAAAACAGGTCTCGGCATACCAGGATGACGAAGGCAGGCTGAAGCATCAGGGCACTTTCGTGGGTTTCTTCCCTGCAGATGATCCGAAATACACCGCGATAGTGGTGGTCTACTCGAAACTTTCAAGGATGTTCTTCTACGGAGGGGCGATTCCGGCAAACGTTTTCAAGGAAATCGTAGACAACATATACTGCCTCACTCCCGGCTGGAACGGGGAAATCAGGGAAAGCGGGAAAGTGCCGGTCATGTCCCCCGGAAAGATAGAGACAGGGGCCGATATGCTGGATCAGGTGCCGGACATCAGGGGACTGGGGTTGAAAGACGCTCTGTATTCTTTGGAAAACTGCGGCTACAGATATGAATACGAAGGATTCGGGCACGTTACAAGACAAAGTCCCGAAGCCGGGACAAAAGCAAGGAAAGGCACGGCAGTAAAATTCAAACTGGAGTAAGAAGGAGAGGTTCTAAAATGAAAATAAAGGAAATAGCCGAAGGCTGCGGCATAATCGGGACAAGAGGCAGCCTCGAAAAGGAAATAAGTTCGGTAACATCCGATTCAAGGCAGGCGGAAGCCGGGACCATGTTCGTAGCGGTGAACGGTTTCTCGTCTGACGGACATTCATACATTCCCGCCGCTGTCGCGAAAGGGGCTGCGGCCATAGTCTATGATGACGAAGCAGCCCTTGAAGCGGCATTTGCCGCTGCAGGTGAGACAGCGGACCGCCGGGAGGACAGCGTGACATACATTAAGGTCGCCGCCTCCCGTCATGCCCTGGCCATCATCGCGGCGAACTTCTACGGCAACCCTTCGGAGAAGCTGACTCTCGTCGGAATCACCGGGACCAACGGAAAGACCACGACGGTGACACTGCTCTACAATCTGTTCAGAAGTCTCGGATATGAATGCGGGCTGCTCTCTACCATAGCCAACTATGTGGGAACCAGGCGCAGTGAAGCCGTGAACACCACCTCCGACCCTGTCACCATCAACTCCCTGCTCGCGGAGATGGTCAGGACAGGATGCTCGTACTGCTTCATGGAAGTGAGCTCCATCGGGATAGAACAGGAAAGGGTCGCCGGGCTGAAATTCAAGGCCGGCATCTTCTCCAACCTGACCCACGACCACCTCGACTACCACAAGACATTCGCCGAATACCTCAGGTGCAAGAAGCTCTTCTTCGACAACCTGCCTGACGATGCCGTGGCAATCACCAACATCGATGACCGGAACGGACTTGTGATGGTACAGAATACGAAAGCACATGTCGTGACCTACTCCTGCAGGTCGATGGCCGACCACACCTGCCGGATAATCGAGGAAAGTTTCGACGGGATGCAGCTCAGCATAGACGGGAAAGAGTGCTGGACAAACCTCATAGGACAACACAACGCATACAACATCCTCGCCATCTACTCGACTGCAGTGAGCCTCGGGGCGGACAGGGAGGAGACCCTGGTCGGAATAAGCAAGCTGAAATCCGCAGCCGGGCGTCTCGAGACGATAAGGGGTCCGAGAGACATCTCGGCCGTAATCGATTACGCCCATACTCCGGATGCCATGGAAAATGTACTGAAGACTCTCAGGGAGATCGCTCCCGAACGTGAGCTGATCTGCCTTTTCGGATGCGGCGGTGACAGGGACAGGACCAAACGTCCGGAGATGGCTGCCGTGGCCCAGAAAATGGCCGACAGGATCATCGTCACCTCCGACAATAGCCGTACGGAGCGCACGGAGGACATCATGGAAGACATCAAGGCCGGTATGGATGCCAGGGGAAGGGCAAGATCCCTTTTCATAGCGGACAGGAAGGAAGCCATCCGGACAGCAATCATGACAGCCCCTGACGGGGCGACGATCCTCCTTGCGGGGAAAGGTCACGAGACCTACCAGATCATCGGGAAGGAGAAGCGGCACTTCGATGAAAAGGAAATCGTCACCGGAATCTTTGAGGAGATGGAGAAGGCAGGATATTAAACAGAAAGGAACCGTACAGCTATGTTGTATCATCTATTTGAAGCGTTAAAGGAATACGATATCCCGGGACAGGGACTGATGAGCTACCTGTCCTTCCGGGCCATGATGGCAAGTGTCACGGCCATGCTGATATCCCTTGTCATCGGCAAGAAAATCATACGCTGGCTCCAGAAAAAGCAGATAGGGGAAGAAATACGGGACCTGGGACTCGAAGGGCAGATGCAGAAAAAGGGAACCCCTACGATGGGAGGCATAATCATCTTCATTGCCGTCCTCGTCTCCGTCCTGCTGTTCGCCGATCTCACGAACATATATACGGTAATACTGATAATCACTACGGTATGGTTCTTCGGCATAGGCTTTACCGATGACTACATCAAGGTATTCAGGCACAACAAGGACGGTCTTAGCGAAAAGGGCAAGCTTGCCGGACAGATACTTTTCGGGCTGGGCCTCGGTCTGACCGTCTGCTTCAGTCCGGACATTGTGGTCAGGGAAAAGGTCCAGGTGGACAGTCCTGCCCAGGTCGTAGTCATGGACAGCGCATCCGCAGATGGGGAATGGAAAGAGGAAGACGTGGTCAAGAGCACAAAGACAACTCTGCCGTTCATAAAGAACCATGAATTCGACTACAAATGGCTGTCACCGTTCAAGGGATCCATGGGATGGTACTGCAAGTGGGCCATATATGTGATAATGATAGTTTTCGTAATCACGGCCTGCTCCAACGGGACAAACCTCACGGACGGTATGGACGGGCTCACGACAGGGACATCAACGATAGTTGTGGTGGTGCTGGGCATATTCGCCTACCTGTCGGGCAACATCATCAACGCGGATTACCTCAACATCATGTATATCCCCGGGACCGGAGAGATAGGGGTGTTCATGGCAGCGTTTGCAGGAGCGCTTATAGGTTTCCTGTGGCACAACTCCTACCCTGCCCAGGTCTTCATGGGGGATACCGGCAGCCTGATGATAGGCGGGGTGATCGGAGTATGCGCCATCCTTATCAGGAAGGAGCTGCTGCTGCCTGTACTGTGCGGGGTGTTCCTCGTCGAGACCCTGTCGGTAATGATACAGAGGACCTGGTTCAAGATCACAAAACGCAGGTACGGGACAGGCAGGAGGGTGTTCAAGATGACACCGCTGCATCACCATTTCCAGAAAGAGGGAGTGGATGCGCTTATCTCACGGCCGGCAAGGGCGTTGCCTGAGGCGAAGATTGTGGTGAGGTTCTGGATTGTGGAGGTGATCCTGGCGGTCCTGACGGTAGCATTGCTCAAGATCAGGTAAAATAATGAAAATACAAATTACAGATATATGAAACGGATAGTAGTATTAGGCGGAGGCGAGAGCGGAGTCGGGGCAGCGGTCCTCGCGAAAGTAAAAGGGTTCGATGTATTCCTCTCGGACAAGGGGAATATCGTCCGGAAATATTCGGATATGCTGAAGGAATGGGATATACCGTTCGAGAGCGGACAGCATACGGAGTCTCTGATACTGAATGCCGACGAGGTCATCAAAAGTCCGGGGATACCGTCCACTGCACCGATTGTGGAAAAGATCACCGCTGCAGGGATAGGGATCATATCCGAAATAGAATTCGCCGGCCGCTACGACAAGGCCAGGAAGATCTGCATCACCGGAAGCAACGGCAAGACGACCACCACCTCCCTGATATACCACCTGTTGAAGAACGCAGGACTTAACGTAGGCCTGGGAGGCAACATAGGGAAAAGCTACGCCTTCCAGGTCGCTACCGGGCATTACGACATCTATGTCCTGGAAATCAGCAGTTTCCAGCTTGACAACATGTACGACTTCAAGGCAGACATCGCGATAATCACGAATATCACCCCGGACCATCTGGACAGGTACGGCAACAAGATAGAAAACTATGTCCGGGCAAAATTCCGCATTACCCGGAACATGAGCGACGAAGACTGCTTCATATTCTGCTCCGACGACGAAATCACCATCAACCACCTGAACAAGATAGTGGTCAGGGCCAGGAAACTGCCTTTCACCCAGAAAGGAGAGGTAAAGGAAGGAGCCTTCATAAGGGACGACAAGATGATTGTCCGCTACAACGACAGCGAATGCGACATGTTCCTCCAGGAACTGGCCCTCGGAGGGAAACACAACATATACAACTCGATGGCCGCGGCGATAGCGGGAAAAGTCATGAACATAGACAACGACACCATTCGCGAAGCCCTTTCTTCTTTCCAGGCAGTGGAACACCGGCTGGAGAAAGTGCTCAGCGTCGGCGATGTACTCTACATCAATGACTCCAAAGCCACTAACGTGGACGCCGCATGGTATGCGCTTGAATGCCAGACAAGGCCTGTAGTCTGGATTGTAGGAGGGACGGACAAGGGCAATGACTACACGCCTCTGCTGCCGCTTGCAAAGGAAAAGGTAAAGGCCATCATCTGTATGGGCCTTGACAACAAGAAGATACATGACGCCTTCGGGAAAATCGTACCGGAAATGCATGATGTCACCTCTGCCGAAGCGGCAGTGAAGCTGGCAAGCGGCATAGCCGTGGCCGGAGACGTGGTGCTGCTTTCTCCTTGCTGCGCCAGTTTTGACCTGTTCAGGAATTATGAAGACAGGGGCCGGCAGTTCAAGGAAGCGGTAAGGAACCTGTAGCGACTCCAGGAAGATACTATACAGGATTGCAGATTCGATTATGGACGGGAACGGCGGAAAATTACAGCGGAGTTTCTGGAGCTTCTTTGACAACTTCAAGGGAGACAAGGTGATATGGATGATAGCCCTGTTGCTCATCCTCATATCGCTCATAACGATATTCGCCTCGGCCTCGGGACTTGCCAAGGGGGACACCTCGAGGCTGGACATATTCTTTTCCCAGTTCAAGCTCGCCTGCGCAGGACTGGCCATCATCATACTGTGCTACAATATTCCGAGCATAGGATTCATCCGGCTTTTCTCGCAGACAGGGTTCATCGTGTCGGCCGGACTGCTGTTCTGCCTGATTGCGGGTATCGGCACAATCACGATAAACGGGGCGCAAAGGGCGCTGCAGATAGGCGGGATGCAGGTCTATGTCTTCGAAGTCATCAAGGTAGCCATGGTGATGTACCTCGCCTGGGCCATAGACTCCTACAAGAAAGACTCGTTCAGGCTTCCGAAAGCCCTCACAGTCATATCCCCCGCCCTGGGCTTCCTCGACAGGCCGATAGCAAAAAGAATAATGTACATATACCTGCCGATAATCATTGTGGCAGGCGGAATGTTCAAGGGAGGGATATCGAGCACGCTTTTCACCGGACTCATCATGTTCCTGATCATCCTGATAGGCGGTATGCCCAAAAGGGAGATATTCGGGGCACTCGGCATAGGCTGCTGTCTGATAGGCCTGGCCGTCGGGATATACTTCGCCTCCGACGGGAAAGCGTTCTCAAGGATAGGCACCGGAATCAGCCGTCTCACGCTGCACAAGGAATATGCTGTCATCGAAAACGAGAACCGCCTGCAGGAAATCGAGGCGGCACGCGGGGAAAGGCACGTATGGAGCAGGGACTATATGGAGGCGATTGACAAGATACGTCAGCCGGAGAGCGCGAAAATCGCCGTGAAGGAAGGGGGGTTCTTCGGGAAAGGACCGGGTAACAGTACACAGAAATACTCAGTGTACGCCATTTTCAGTGACTACATCTATTCCTTCATCATCGAGGAATACGGACTGTTCGGAGGCATTATAGTGCTGCTGCTGTATGTCAGCCTCCTGGCCAGGGGTTCCCTGATAGTGAGGCTCTGCGACTCGACTTTCGCCAAGATAGCCGTAGCCGGACTCGTGCTGCTCATCACAGGGCAGGCCTTCATGCATATGTTCATCAATGTGAACATCGGCCCGCTTACGGGACAGACCCTGCCGATGATAAGCCATGGAAGCAGTTCCTTCCTGAGCTTCAGCGTCGCCTTCGGGGTGCTTCTTTCGATAAGCAAGCTCGCCAAGAAGAACATGGACGCCAGGATCGCCGAAATGCAGGCCGCACAGGAAGCCGAAGCCGCGGCAGTCCCGGATACTGAAGAAGAAACGTACCCGGAGGACGGCGGATACTGCGAAGAAGAAGACACAGTGTCTTCAGACGAAGAAAATTACGGACAACCATGGAAAAAAGAGCGTTACGAGTAATCATCAGCGGAGGAGGGACCGGGGGACATATTTTCCCGGCCCTTTCCATTGCGGACAGGCTGAAGGAAGCCGACCCTGACACCGAGATACTTTTCGTCGGGGCCGAGGGCAGGATGGAAATGGAAAAGGTGCCCGCTGCAGGATACAGGATCATCGGGCTTCCGGTGGCAGGGCTGCAGAGGAGCTTCTCCCTTTCGAACCTGAAGCTCCCGTTCAAGATAATAAGGAGCATAAGGATGGCAGGCCGGATTATCGACGGATTCCGTCCTGACATCGCCGTGGGGGTCGGCGGCTATGCCAGCGCTCCCCTGCTCTGGTGTGCCGGACGCCGGAAGATCCCGACGCTTATACAGGAGCAGAACGGATTCGCCGGACTTACCAACAAGATTCTCGGGAAAAGGGCCGACAGGATATGCGTCGCATACGAAGGCATGGAGAAATTCTTTCCGGCGGAGAAGATTGTCATCACCGGAAATCCCATAAGGAAAGATATTGTCCCGGCAACCGCGGAAATGAAGGATGAGGCTGTCCGTTATTACGGGCTGGACAGGGAGAAAAAGCATATCTTCATAGTCGGAGGCAGCCTCGGGAGCCGGACACTGAACGAGTCCGTGATGAAATGGGTGCGTGAAGGCTGTCCGGGCGGTGAAGATATCGGGCTGATCTGGCAGTGCGGCAAATACTACAAGCAAAGTACCGATGCATTCGCCGCGGAAGAGGGCGACAGGATGAAGAATATCCGCTACTATGATTTCATCAGGAGGATGGACCTGGCCTATGCGGTTGCAGACGTTGTGATATCCCGTTCGGGAGCAAGTTCCGTCTCGGAGTTGTGCGCTGCCGGAAAAGCTGTTATCTTTGTACCCTCTCCGAATGTCACCGAAGACCATCAGACCCACAACGCCATGGCTCTTGTCCGCAAGGACGCGGCCATGCTCGTAAAGGACGACGAAGCGCCGGGAAAGCTCATGCAGGAAGCCTGCAGGCTGGTAGCGGACGACAGAAGGCGGGAGGAAATGGAGAAAAACATATTGAAGATGGCAAGGAGGGATGCGGCGGACAGGATTGTAGATGAGATATACAGGCTGGTACGCAACGCCTGACAGGAACCGGTTATGGAAAGATACAGCGACATATACTTCATAGGCATAGGCGGCATAGGAATGAGCGCCATAGCCAGATATTTCAGATTCAAGGGATACAGGGTCTCCGGATACGACAGGACACCTTCAGCCCTTACTGCGGAGCTCGAGCGCGAGGGTATTGCGATACACTACGAGGACGACTGCTCCCGTATTCCGGCGGATCCCGGAAAGACACTTGTGGTCTACACCCCGGCAATCCCCAACGACATGGGGGAACTCGTCTATGTCCGGCAGCACGGCTACAGGATACTGAAACGTTCCCGCATACTCGGAGAAATCACCGCAGGACAGAGATGCCTCGCAGTGGCCGGAACACACGGGAAGACTACCACAAGCACGCTTCTCGCCCATATCTTTGAAAGCAGCGGGGAAGGATGCTCCGCCTTTCTCGGGGGCATTTCCAAGAACTACGGGAGCAACCTCCTGACATCCGGCAACGATGTGGTGGTGGTCGAGGCGGACGAGTTCGACCGCTCCTTCCTGCAGCTGCACCCCGAAATAGCTGTCATCACGGCCATGGATGCAGACCATCTGGACATCTATTCGGACCTGCAGCACGTGAAGGAGGCTTTCAGGGCCTTCGCTTCACAGGTCAGCCGGAGAGTCATCATCAAGCACGGCCTCGGGATAGGTGCGCAGGACACCGGTGCCGAAATAAGGACATATTCCTACGACTGCCCTGAAGCGGATTTCTACGCATCAGGAATCAGTAAGGACAGCTGCGGCTGCTTCACGTTCGACCTGCACTATCCGGAAGGAGTGATAGAAGGCTGCCGGACCGGTGTGCCGGGCTGGGTCAATGTAGAGAACGGCATCGCGGCAGCGGCCATCGCCCTCAGCTACGGACTCGGGCCAGGACAGGTGAAGGCCGGCCTCGGTACATTTTCCGGCGTACAGCGCAGGTTCGACATACATTACAACAGGCCCGGACACGCCTATGTGGATGACTATGCGCACCATCCGGCTGAAATAGCGGCAGCGATCAGCTCCATAAGGGACATTTTCCCCGGACGCAGACTTACAGCAGTGTTCCAGCCGCACCTGTACACGAGGACAAGGGACTTCGCGGCCGATTTCGCAGATTCGCTCAGCAAGGCCGACAGACTGATACTTCTCGACATATACCCGGCGAGAGAAGAACCGCTGCCGGGAGTTACCTCAGAGATCATCTTCGACAAGACAAGACTCACCGACAAGATCCTCATCAGAAAAGAAGAACTTATGGAAACCCTTGAAAAAGAAGACATCGACGTTCTGGCGACATTCGGGGCAGGCAACATCGACAGATTTACCGGCCCTGTGACGGAAATGATGGAAAGACGCTACGGCAAATGAGCAGATCCGGCAACATACTCAGGACCGTGCTGGGGACCGGCGCGCTCGCGGCCATCCTGCTGTGTCTTGCCGTATCCGCAGGGATAAGCAGGAGCACCAGGAGCGGAATCCTGTGCTCCGGGATATCCGTCACCATCAGAGACAGTGCGGAAAACAGGTTCGTCTCGGAAGAAGACATTAAGGAATACATCGCCAAGGAATACGGCGAGACCGGTGAAGTTCCGGTCAAGGACCTCGACCTTAAGAAGATAGAAAGCATACTGGACTCCCGGAGCGCCGTCCTGAAAAGCGAGGCGTACTGCACCAAAGACGGAATGCTGAACATATCCGTCACCCAACGCAAGCCCATAATGAGGTTCCAGAAGAAAGGAAGCGGATTCTATGCAGACGCGGACGGGTACATATTCCCGATGAAAGAGGGACGGGCGAGCTATGTCATCGTAATAGACGGGAACATACCTCTGGACCTCGGAAACGCAGGGAAAGGCAAGGCGACCTCCGGTGAAGAAAGGGTCTGGCTGGACCGGATCACAGGGCTTGTCACCTATATGGACAGGCACAGGGTATGGGGAGAAGACATAGTCCAGATCCATGTCCAGGACAACGGGGACCTTATCATGATCCCGCGCGAAGGCCGGGAGAAGTTCATTTTCGGGAAACCGGTCTCGGTAGAAGAGAAGTTCGCCCTGATGGAGCGTTATTATACGAGTATAGTACCGGCCATGGGAAAGGACAGGTACTCAAGCGTGGACGTGAGGTACAAGGGGCAGATAATATGCAGATAAAACAACGATATATGGAAGACAGACACATTGTGGCCATCGATCTCGGGTCCTGCAAAGTGGCCCTGACCGTAGCCAGGATCACCGAAGATGACATTCAGGTCATCTACTACAAGGAAGCCCGCTCGGCAGGTATCCGGAACAGCTACGTGTTCAACTCCATGCAGGTGACACGTCCGCTCAAGGAACTGATATCGGATGCCGAGAAAGAGCTGAACATCCGGATAACGCAGGCTGTGGTCGGGATGCCGAGATACAGGGTAAGGCAGGAGACCAAACAGGCACAGATGGAGCTCAACCCTGAGGAATGCATCACGCACGAAGATGTCAACAGCCTGAAATCCGCGGCACTGGATACATACCCTCTTGAAAATCCGAAAAGCGAGGAACTTTTCGGAGCCGTAGCGCAGTCTTTCTCCACAGGGGAGGACTTCCAGTTCGTGGAAAACGACATCATCGGGATACCGAGCGAAGTGCTCGAGGGCAATTTCAAGATTTTCATAGGAAAGAAGAGCGCCCTCCACAATATCGACGTCGCCTTCAACAATCTCAAGATCGGTATCGCCAAGAAATACTTCATACCGGACACTCTGGCCAAGGCGGTGCTGAGCCCGTCCGAGATGGAGAACGGGGTCGCCCTTATAGATTTCGGCGGAGGTGTCACATCTGTATCCATCTATTACGAAAGCATCATGAGGCACTACGCCTCCATACCTTTCGGAGGAGCCTCCATCACCTCGGACATCAGGTCCGAATGCCTGATTTCGGACACCCTCGCGGAAAACATCAAGCTGGCTTTCGGAGCCTGTATGCCCGACAAGCTGCAGAACCTCAGCGAAAAGGTCATCCAGATCAACAGCGGTAACGCATCCCCGAACAAGCAGCTTTCCGTGAAGTACCTTTCGGAAATCATCACATACAGGGTAAAGGAAATCATAGAAGCCATCCTCTACGAGATAGAGAAAAGCGGTTTCGCCGACAACCTGCGCAACGGCATAGTGCTCACCGGAGGAGGAGCGAACCTGACGAACTGCGCGAACTATATCAAGGAACTGTCCGGGTACAATGTCCGGGCGGGATATCCGAAGCACCTGTTCTCCGCAACGGGCTGCGACGGGGTGTTCGAGACGGATGCAGCCGTGAGCATAAGCCTTATACTGGCGGCAAAGGCAGACAGGATAAGGGACTGCGTATACGGTGAAAGTATGGTGGACATCGGGGAAAGGGTGACTTTCGGCGATGAAGACACGGAAGGGCAGACCAGGGACCGCAATGAAATGGATGCCGACGGGCAGCCGGAAAATCCGGTCCATGAAGAAACGGAAACCGGAGAAGAGGACGATACCGCCGCAGACGAGCTCTTCAAACCGGGAGAAATAGAAGAAGTCGACCCGAAAAAGGAGGCGAAGAAAAAGGAACCGAAAAAGAAGGAGCCGAAAAAGATCAAATGGCTTGACAAGTTCAAGACCCTCTTTGATGAAATTTCCAACGAAAAACCATAGGGACAACGGATATGAGCGATATATTACCTACCGACTGGAAAGCGGGACACTCCATAATCAAGGTCATCGGAGTGGGCGGAGGCGGATGCAACGCCGTGACATATATGTTCAACCAGAAGATACAGGGCTGTGACTTCATCGTCTGCAACACGGATTCACAGGCTCTGCAGAAAAGTTCGGTACCGACAAAGCTCCAGCTCGGCAAAGGGCTCGGGGCAGGTACGGACCCGGTGAAGGGACGCAACGCCGCCCTCGAAGCCGAGGAGCAGATAGCAGCCACGATACTCGATACCGGCACCCAGATGCTTTTCATAACCGCCGGTATGGGAGGCGGTACAGGCACAGGGGCCGCACCGGTGATAGCCGATATGGCGAAGAAACGTGGCATACTGACAGTCGCCGTGGTGACCCTGCCCTTCCACAACGAGGGCAACGAATCCCTCTCCAAGGCAATAGACGGCATCCACGAGCTTGAAAAATGCGTGGACAGCATGCTGATCATCAACAACGAGAAACTGTACGAATGCTACGGTGACCTCCTCATCCAGGACGCTTTTCCCAAGGCGGACGAAGTGCTGGCGACAGCCGTGCGCGGAGTGATAGAGATCATCACCACAGCCGGGCACATAAACGTGGACTTCGAGGATGTCAGCAAGATGATGCGAAACAGCGGGATGGCTCTGATGGGCTGCGGACACGGAAGCGGCGAACACAGGATACAGGATGCCATCAAGGAAGCGCTTGAGTCTCCCCTGCTGAACGACTTCGACCTCAAGACGGCGAAGAACGTGCTCATAAACATCACCGTTGGCAAGAATGACAAGGGCCTGCTGATGAGGGAACTGGACTCCATCAATGACAAGATAAACGAGTACACCGGCAACGCGAACAACTTCAAGCGAGGAATAATCTTCGACGAGAATCCCGAAGTCGGGGACAAGATCAGCATCACCGTCATAGCCACAGGGTTCAGGATGAATATGCTGAGCAACATAACAGATGTCAACCTCGGCAACCTTATCATGATCGACAATGATTTCGTATATGACCGCAAGGCTTCCCAGGCCGGTGGCGAGATAGAACTGCCGGAGGGCCAGGGAAACATCAAGATAGGTGTCATCGACAACAGCAATGTGAGGAAGTTCCATTTCGCCGACGGCACCGTACCGACCCTGATCGTGGGGGAAGGGCAGAGCATAAGCAGGCTCGAATCGGAAACTGCGATAAGGCGGGCATTATTGAAAAAGGACAATTAAACAACTGTTTACAATATGGAAAGGAAGACAAGAGTACGGTTTGCACCGTCACCTACAGGTCCGCTCCACATGGGCGGAGTCAGGACAGCTCTATATAACTATCTGTACGCCAAGCAGCATGGCGGGGACTTCATCATCCGCATCGAAGATACGGACTCGCAGAGGTTCGTACCCGGGGCGGAAAAATACATCATCGAGGCGCTGAACTGGTGCGGGATCATCCCTGACGAAGGGGTGGACAAGGACGGGAATGTTGTCGAAACCCCGTCAGAAAGGCATCCTCATGCTCCTTACAGACAGTCACAGAGACGCGGAATTTACCGGAAATACGCCGAGGAGCTGGTCGCAAAAGGCTATGCCTACTATGCCTTCGACACTGCAGAAGAACTTGCAGCGAAAAGGGCCGAGATGGAAGCGGAGAAAGGGACATTCATCTACAACCATATCACACGCAAGTCCCTGCGCAATTCCCTTTCCATGCCGGAAAGCGAATGGAGACCTCTTCTGGAGACGCACACGGACTGGACCATACGTTTCAGGATGCCTGAAAACAGGGTCGTGACTATGGATGACCTTATCAGGGGGCATATCGAGGTGAACACCGATACCCTTGACGACAAGGTGCTGTGGAAAAGGGCGGACGAACTGCCTACCTACCACCTCGCGAACATCGTGGACGACCATCTGATGGAAATCACCGAAGTCATCAGAGGCGAGGAGTGGCTGCCGTCACTTCCTCTGCACTATCTTCTGTACGAGGCATTCGGGTGGCAGGACAGCCAGCCGAGGTTTGCGCACCTGTCCCTTCTTCTGAAACCTGACGGCAAAGGCAAGCTGAGCAAGAGGGACGGCGACAGGCTGGGCTTTCCTGTGTTCCCTCTGAAATGGACCAACCCTGAAGGCGAGGTCTCGAGGGGATACCGTGAGGACGGTTATTTCCCGGAAGCGTTCGTGAATATGCTCGCCATGCTCGGCTGGAATCCGGGGGACAACCGGGAACTGTTCACCATGCCGGAACTGATTGAGGCGTTCTCGCTGGAACACGTGATAAAATCGGGGGCCAGATTCAATCCCGACAAGGCCAAATGGTACAACAAGGAGTACCTGCGAATGAAATCTGACGAGGAACTTACCGGACTTTTCATTCCTGTCCTCGAAGGCCGCGGGATGCAGATAGTGGAATGTCCGAAATGCGCCCTGACAGCAGGGGCGGAAGTGACAGTCCAGGGTGCCGACTTCAAGAACCGGATCTTCACGAAAAGCTATGTAAACCGCATAGTGTCGCTCATCAAGGAAAGGGCGACTTTCGTGGCCGATTTCTGGGATATAGCTTCCTACCTGTTCGTAGCCCCGTCTTCATATAACGAAAAAGACGCCGCGAAATTCTGGAAGGAAGAAAACTATTCCCTCGCACTGAAAGCCGCAGACTTCATCACGGATTTCAAGGGAGATTTCACAAAAGAATCCCTTGAAGGACCGCTCGAGGAGTACATCCGCAGCAACGGCTGGCCGATGGGAAAGGTGATGAACTGCCTCCGTCTGGCTCTCGTCGGTGCTTCGAGCGGACTGGGCATAGCAGACATAGTGACAATCATCGGGAAGAAGGAATTCGCAGGAAGGATGGAGAACATCAAGGCGGCACTCGGTTGCCTGCCTGAATAGGCAACGGAATTTTCCACATCCTGATGCAGACGACATGAATGCCCTCACATCATGATGACGCCGGCTACACAGGATATGCCGATGATTTGCATAAATTTGCCGTATGGATATGCAGACAGGCCGGCCGGTCCGGCAATGATATTTAACAATGGATGAAACAAACGGCTGCGGGAAATTCCGCATACGGTATTCGATACCGGAAGATATAGACACACTGATGAGGATATATGCCCGTGCCAGGAAGTTCATGGCCGCTCACGGGAATCCGGGCCAATGGACAGGCGGGTATCCGTCCCGTGAACTCATCCTTTCCGAAATAGCGGCTTCCAGAAGCCTGATATGCGAAGATCCTGACGGAAACGTCGCCGGCACATTCTGCTTCATTACAGGGGATGACCCTACATACAGCCTGATCGAGGACGGCAGATGGCTTGCAGGCGGCCCGTACGGCACAATCCACCGTCTTGCATCCGCGGGTCTGGCCAAGGGTGTGGCCGATGCCTGCATAAGCTGGTGCTGGGAAAAGATACATAACCTGCGGGCCGACACCCATGCCGACAATACCGTAATGCAGGCAATACTCGAGCGGTCCGGCTTCCGCCGCTGCGGTATAATATACACGGATGACGGTTCTCCGAGGATAGCCTACCAGAAAATTTAATTTATCCATCATCCAGATCAGCCATATCTCCAATTTACGCGTCAAAAGATACAAAAATCCAGTCAAATGACCTCCCGACAATAAAGACGAGTGTTTTTTTTAGTATAATTGCAGGAAACTAACATAATCTGACAATGAAAAGAATATTGACCACATCAATTCTTGCCGTATTGGCGTTTTCTGCCGTATCAGCGCAATGGACCCCGGCCGGGGACAGGATCATGACGGAATGGGGAGAGTCCCTTGATCCGGAGAAAGTACTTGCCGAGTATCCTCGCCCCATAATGGAACGCAGCGAATGGAAGAATCTCAACGGACTTTGGGACTACGCCATAGTCGGACTGGGAGAAGAATTCCCTGACAGCCCGGACGGGAAAATACTTGTCCCGTTCGCAGTGGAATCGGCCCTGTCCGGAGTCGGAAAGACAGTGGGTGAAGACAAGGAACTGATCTACAGGACAGAATTCCAGGTCCCGTCGAAGTGGAAGGGAAAAAGGATACTCCTCAACTTCGGGGCTGTGGACTGGAAGGCGGAAATACTGGTGAACGGGATAAAGACAGGAAGCCATACCGGAGGTTTCACGCCGTTCTCGTCGGATATCACCGATGCCCTTGTATCCAAAGGAACGAACGAATTGACAGTCAGGGTATGGGATCCTACAGACAAAGGTTTCCAGCCACGCGGCAAGCAGGTTTCCGACCCTCATGGGATATGGTATACTCCAGTGACCGGAATATGGCAGACGGTCTGGCTCGAGCCTGTGCCTGAGACACATATCGGTGACCTGAAGATAACCCCGGACATAGACAGGAACACCCTGACGGTTTCTGCCATAGCCGGATGCAGTCTGGACGGATATAAGATCAAGGTGGACGTATTCGACGGGGAAGAGCTTGCCGGGACAGGAGAAAGCATCAACGGAGAAGCCGTGACAGTGCAGATGCCGGCCGAAGCCAAGCTCTGGAGCCCGGACTCTCCTTTCCTTTACGGTCTCGAAGTCACCCTGCTGCACAAAGACAAGGCTGTCGATGTGGTGAAAAGCTATGCTGCCATGCGTAAATTCTCCACTGTCAAGGATGCTGACGGCATAATGAGGCTTGCACTCAACGGCAAGGCACTCTTCCAGTTCGGCCCGCTCGACCAGGGATGGTGGCCTGACGGACTATACACCGCTCCGTCCGATGAGGCTCTCGTCTACGACATCAGGAAAACCAAGGAACTCGGGTTCAACATGATAAGGAAACATATCAAGGTAGAGCCGGCAAGATGGTACACTTGGTGCGACAGGCTGGGAATCATCGTATGGCAGGACATGCCGAGCGGGGACAGGAACCCTGAATGGATAAACAAGGACTATTTCGACGGCAAGGAGGCGGTCCGCAGCCCTGAATCCGAGGCCTGCTACAAGAAGGAATGGAAGGAAATCATGGACTGCCTGTACAACTATCCGTGCATCGGGGTATGGGTGCCGTTCAACGAGGCCTGGGGACAGTTCAAGACAAAGGAGATAGCAGCATGGACCAAGAGCTACGACCCTACGAGACTCGTGAACTCCGCCAGCGGAGGGAACCACTACTACCGCTGCGGGGATATCCTCGACCTGCACAACTATCCGGAGCCCGAGATGTATCTTTTCGACGCGAAAAGGGTGAATGTGCTCGGGGAATACGGCGGTATCGGCTACCCGGTGGAGGGCCATCTCTGGACTCCTGACCGGAACTGGGGATATGTCCAGTTCAATTCGACGGATGCAGTGACCGATGAATACATAAAATATGCGGAAATACTGGAAAAAATGATCGCCAGGGGCTTCTCCGCTGCAGTCTACACCCAGACCACCGATGTGGAAGTGGAGGTAAACGGACTGATGACCTACGACAGGAAAGTGGTGAAGGTCGATGAAGACAGGCTGCGCGAAGTCAACAGGAGACTGACAGGCACAAGTTTTCCCGGACAAAGGTAAGCGCTATTCGTTTACCACAGGAAATTCACTCACTCTCAACGTTGTACAACCATAAGGAATAAGTGTTATCTCTTCGTATGTCCCGTCGGAACGATATGCTGAATTGCCGCTTGCGCATTTCCCAGGAATCTGGCTGTACGGGACAGGTCCTGCAGAACCGTTGTACAATGTCCATTCAGGCAATCTGGCAGCCCGGACCTTCAACAATACAGGTGCCCCGTCCGGGCTCCAGTACCAGCCTGATTCAGGATATCCGGACTTCTTCTCCACCCGGAACGATGCCGAAGGGTCTGCGATGTCGGATTTAATCAACGCATAGTTCCACGGTTCTTCGGGATACACTTCCCAATAACTGCTGCCATGCCCGGTATCTTCCGTAAATGATTTCTCTATCCACCTGTCCTTGATCTTCAGAGCATAAACAAGCGGCCCGCGCTCCACGGCAGCGGCATTCTCGTACCATCTTCCGATACTGATCTCCATGGGGAAATACAATACTACACTGTCACCGTCCTGCCATTCCCGGTCCAGACGCAGCACCGTTCCCGGAACAATGTCCTTTTGCTCCTGACCGTTTACACTGACCGACAAACCTTTTCCCGCCCATGAAGGTATCCTCAGATCGACAGGAAAACCGAGCGGTCTGTCGGAATCCATTTCCACTTCAAGCCGGATTCTTTCATCGAAAGGATACTCCGTAATTTCCCTTATCCGCACTTCCGTACCCGATATGGAGGTCACGACACGGCAAGGCGCGTATGCCATGGCGGCAAGTCCTTCGTCAGCGTTGCGGTACCATAGGTTTCCGGTGAATTTCGGCCACCCCTGATGCAGATTGCTGAGACAGCACGGGTAACCTGTAAGGAATCCCATAAGGAGATTCGTCCGGTCATTGGATACATCAAAGTTGTGAGCCCCCATCGTTATCTGCACCTGATTAGCCTGCTGGAAATACTGATGCAGCCTGAAATCGTCGGAAATCTGTGCAGGAAGCGCATTGAATGCAAGTCTTTCGAGATATTCCGCAAATAACGGATCACCCGTAATCTTGAGTATCTCCTCCATAGAATACATCAGTTCGACGACTGCGCACAGTTCCGAACCCTGGACAGGATTGTTTCCATGCAGTGCCTCGTCTCCTCCAAACGCACCGCTCGGATATCCGTTGTATTTCACAAGATCAGCCAGACCTTTATAGACAGCATCGAGATACCTCCTTTCTTCCGGATGTATCTGCCAGTACACGGCCGGCTCCTTTATTCCCTGTGCCAGATTCACGCAATGGATTGTCCCCGGTCGGGAAAGGGCGTCCGATTCCAGAAACATGCCTGTATAGTCATGACCTTGAGAATGCATAAGCTCCACAAGGTCAAGAAGCCATTCCTCCCCTGTCTTTCCATACAGCCACAACACCGGTATCATGTTATCGCACACCCGGAAAGCCGCCCAGTCAGTCCAATTGTCGATCGGCTTGTCAGGCAATGTTTCCAGTTGATATCTGAAATATCTTTCCATAAAGTCCAAAACACGGGCATCTCCGGTAGCATCATAATACTGCTGCATGAACTTCAGCACGACCATCCGGGGCCACCAGTCTTCCGAATTTCCACGCTGCAACCCTTTTTCTGACGGATAATTGCGTGAAGGCCCGAAAAAACCGTCTTCCCGCTGGCTTGCGAGAGCCCATTCCACCCATAGCTGTGCTTTGGCTTTCAGGCTGTCATCATCAAGGATATAGGCAAGCGGGATAAGCCCGTCAATCCAATACGGGCCACGTTCCCACTGATCGCCGTCTCCACCCAGCCATCCGTTCCTCTCCCCCATAACCTGCGGGTATGTCTTGTCAAGATCGGCCGTAATGCCGTCCCGCTGACGTTCAAGCATTGTCTTGAGCCATCCATCCGCTTTCACGTCCCCGAGAGGCAATTCTTCATATTTCCGGACAGGGACCGTTTCCGAAGCCGGTCCGCAAGATACACATACACAGGCGACCAGTGCCGCTGCAAAAATGACAATCCTTTTCATTGTAAATCAAACATAACACCGGATAAAGTTACAACAAAAATCCCCAAAAAAATCATCCTTTTAGGCAGATCAGATAATAATCAGTCCGCAAATTCAAGCAGTTGCCATGTAGACGGCGAATCCTTGTCTGAAAAGGTGAATGTATTCGAAAGTCCATCCTCCTGCATATCAGCATAGAAATTAATCCTGTCTCCCGCTTCCGGGGTGTCCAACAGAGACATCGGTATCGCTACTTCATAAACAAACCCCTTCCCGTTCTGCTCTGACCGTGCCGGACGGCACACGGCGGTGACCCCTTCGGGAGCCGAAACTATCCCTGAAGGAAGCAGGCAGATATCCACGGATATACCTGTTTTATCGGCAAATGAAATTTCCAGGCGGTTTTTCATACCTGTAGTAAGATCTTCCCTATCTGCCCTGACAAAGAGAGTGTCCGCAGTATTTGCAAAACGAAAGAAAACCCCTTTCTTGCTGATATCCGATGAAATATAAAGACCGTCCTTTACATCCGCCCATTCCTCGTCATCACCACCGGACGCAGCTTCAGCCTCATGCACATCGACCCTGTTGTTCAGGTAAAACATACCTGTCTGAAGCCCCGAGGGTCCTTTCATCGAAACAAGCAACGCATTCGGACCGTTCTTTTCCATACATCCCCAGAAACCGCCTTCCGGAAGGCCTTGAAGCCATCCTTCATCCTGAGACATTCCTCCCTGCCACTCCGTTGCCGTACTGTTGCCTAGCTTCATCTTGAAAATACCCCCTATTGCTGCAGATATCACGACTTCTCCGGATGGGAACGTTTCGACATAGCCGCCTGCTCCCGTAAACACATTAGTCTTACGCCTCAACGGCAGATCTTCATCGCCTGAGGGAGTTTTCCAATCCAAACCGTCATTCCATACTAGGGACATCTTATAATGGCTTCTATACGTATCAGTCCCGCAATCAGCCGGCGGAGGTGTCTCCAGCCTTGCCTCGAGAAAACCGAATATTGTCTTCCCGTCATTCAGGACTCTGAAACATGGCATCTGGTCTGTATATATCTTCTGGCCATTATACTGCAGAAGGGAGTCGGCTAAGGTCGTATAATCATATTTATACTGGCGACAGGCTATTGTCTTGCCGCTCCAGGTTTCACCATCATCTCTCGAAATGATAACAGATGTCCCGGAGTTCCTGGTCTGAGGAATGGCATCGGTAAAGAAACATTGCAGTTGTCCGTCAGGAAGCCTTAGAATATAAGGCTCCCAGTTAGGCCCTTCATATATTTTCCGTGAAGCGGACCAGGTCTTTCCATTGTCGGTGCTCACTATTGACATAAGACCGCAGTCGATACCATAGCCATAATGTCCGCTTGCCCTGTACGAACAGACTGCGACAATCTTACCGTCAGGAAGCACGACAGCATCCATGTTCACAAAGCGTCTCCAGTCCTGGACAGTCTGTCCGGAAGGATCTGTAATTGTAACTCTTTCCGGTTCAAAAAGCATTACCGGCTCTCCCCATGTAATAAAGTCATTACTTTTCACGCACCATATCCTTGAGCCATACTGTCCTCCCATATAGAACAATATGAAACTCCCGTCCGAAAGCCGTTTCACACGTGGATAAAACGCTTCCTGCTGGTCCCCCTCCGGTGCCCCGACCGTCAACTGTTCACTCGGTATTTTTCCCGAGTACTTATACACCGGCTGCAGGACGCTCCTTAACTCATCCCCTTTGTGAGAATCTTTCTCCGCATCCGTATAAAGGAACTCCTCTATCACAGCAAGTCTGACCTTGGCATCATCTGTATTCCCCGCAGCATCTTCCGATGGCGGTTTTTCACACGACAAGATGCTGCAAAGCAAAGTAAGCAAATATAGAATTTTCACAATCTGCATAATTTAATGTCAGTCATTTGTCTGTAAGGACGCCGGCAAGCATCAATATCCCGGATTCTGGTCCTTGTTAGGATCCAGCATACTGTTGTATGTGAATTCATTTGCCGGAATCGGCCAATAATAAGCGGCAGGAGAGACCTCGGATGGACTGTCAACCCGTCCGGCACGATATACATATTCAGCAAGAAGTCCAAGCCTTTTCAAGGTGAAATAACGTTTTCCGACTTCAAACATCTGCTCATATGCACTTTCCTTAAGAAGAAGCTCTATGAACGTATCAAGCGACGAATAATCTGCAAGCTTGAAATCAACCGGACTTTCCGACGCAGAAGGATAACCATACCCTCTCCTGTGTACCATATTCAAAGCCTCCATAGCCTTATCATCAGGAGCGCCAAGAGAGCGTGTCCTGGCTTCAGCATATAGAAGAAGGACATCGGCATACCGTATCACCGGGACATCAGTCCCGGCTCCGTTTCCTGTAGCCTGTCTGTCCCTGAACTTGATACATATCATACCTGTGTTTGTCTTTGTATTCAGTTCCCCGTTGTCATGTTGCTCGTAAAGGGTATACTCATGCCTCAGGTCACCTTCGTCCTGGAGCCACTCTTTTATGACATTGTTATTCTCATAGTCCGTATAGATACCGACCGCGCCCTGGCTTTTGCTTATCGGGTTAGGATCGCAGAGAAACATCCAGTCCATCGAATTCCGGATTCCTGGAGTCCTGTTGTACTTCATATAAAACACTTCTTCAGGAGTCGTAACCACATCCGCTCCGAAGATTTTTTCAAAGTCATCAGCCACAGACACATCCACGAGAGAATGCACATTCTGGTCTATGGCAGCTTGCGCAGCGGCAGCCGCCCCGTCATAATCCTCCAGATACATACAGGCTTCCGCAAGGCAGAAATAAGCGGCAGTCTTGTCCGGATGTCCTGCAACGGACACTGCAGAAGGAAGATTCTCTGCAGCATATTCCATATCCGAAATGATGCTTTCCCAGATTTCTTCGGATGCCGTCTTCGGCTTGTCTGTACCTATTTCATCATTTTCATCGAAGAAAGGCACATCATCGAAACATTTGACCAGGTATGAGTATGCAAAACCCCTCAGAAACCTGATTTCCGCAGACAGTTCATTGTACTGCGTCTCTGTCATCTCTACCTCTGCCAGCTTTGGCAACAGGACATTGGAATATCTCACTACCCTATACAGGATTGCCCAGCAGTCCTGCGTTCTGGAATAGCAGCTGGTAGTGATTCCTGACTGGAATGTAGACTCATACGTTCCTCTGCCATAACAGTAATCGGAAAAAGATTCTGTAATGATAGGAATAATCCTTCCGAACCCCACGTCCCGGCGCAACTGGAAATACATACCGTCCACCATGGATTTCGCCTCGTCATAATTTGTTATATAGGATCCCTCCGACAGGGAATAAGGATGTTCTTCCAGCATTTTCCAGTCACCGCAGGATGTACTGAGCAAAATGACACTGCAAAAAGCAAGTATATTGTTGATTTTATTTTTCATCGCTTATCTGTTTAAACTTCGTTTACAATAACTCAGAATCCCAATCTTACTCCAAGAGTGAATGACCTGGCACTCGGATATGAATTGTTCTCGATTCCAGGTCTTGAAGAGGATGCTCCGTAAGAGCTGGTATCAGGATCCCACAATGGGTACTTGGTGATTGTGAAAAGGTTCTGGCCGCTCACATAGACAACCGCATTCCTAAGCACCCTGTTGTCTGAACACGGGATGGAATAACTCAGTTCCAGGTTCTTGAGTCGTATATATGAAGCATCGTACACCCATCTGTCAGAAACCTGATAGGATGCCGATGTCCAGAGGTTCGGATATTTCGCATCCGTATTTTCAGGAGTCCAGTGATCATAGACCACATCTTTCAGTACATTGAAATTGTAGGCATAGTCATATCCGAGAGTAACCATGCTCATGGAGAATATGTCATTCCCGAAAGATCCCTGGAGAAATGCGCTCAACGTAAAGTTCTTCCAGCTTACAGAAGTATGGAAATTCAAGAGGAAATCAGGATTAGGATTGCCGATTATGGTCTTGTCGGCAGTGGTTATCTGCCCGTCAGGGACGCCCCCTTCTCCACTTATATCCTTGTACACAATCCTGCCGTCTTCATCATATCCGTCCTCAAGATATCCATAGAACATATACATCGGTTCGCCTTCCCTGAGTATATGCATATTATCCCTGAGGAGCACGTTATCTACCTGTGGAGCAAGAACGTCATTACCGTCCGCCAGATGCAGCACCTTGTTCCTGTTCAAGGTAAAATTAAGTCCGGCATCCCATTTGACCTGCCGGTCTATAATACGCCCGTCTATCTGGAATTCGAATCCTGTATTGGAGACGACCCCGACATTCTGGACTCCGGTAGTATAACCTGACGAACGAGGAAAATCGACATCGCAAAGAAGGTCATCGGTCCTTTTATAATAGAAATCTGCGGCAAACTTGAGTCTGTAATCGAAAAACGCCGCATCAAGGCCGACATTGTACTGGGTCGTCTCTTCCCACTTCAGGTTTCCCGGATATGTATCCTCTGTAGTATACCCGACATAAACGTCCTTGTCAAACACCACCTGGCGAGGTACAAGCACTTCAAGAGTAGAATAAGGGTCAATGGCTGTGCTTCCGGTGATACCATACCCTACGCGGAGTTTCAAATCCGACAGCCAGTGCTTCTGGTCCCGTAGGAAACTCTCATTGGAAATGCGCCAGGCTGCCGCTGCAGACGGGAAGTATCCCCACTTGTTGCCCCTGCTGAAACGGGAAGACCCGTCTGCCCTGAAATTGACAGTCAAAAGATAGCGATCGTCATAATTATAATTCACTCTTCCTAAGAACGAAAAAAGTTTCCATGTATTGTAGGACGATGTAGGAAGCCCTTTAGTCTCCGCAGCATTCAGATTATAGACATAGAAGACATCACTTGCAAAATGAGTTGCAGTCCCGCTGTTGAAAGTCTTCCCTATATGCTGTTCGTAACTGATACCTCCCATTATACTGAAACTATGTTTTCTGACGGTTTTTTCATAGTTCAATGTCCCGTTCGCCTGGAAATCCTGGGTCTCGGAAGTAGAGATCGAAGCAGTCCCGGGATTTGTACGGTACGTAGTCGGCACATATGAATCATTCCTCTTCGAAGCATGAGCGATATTGCCGGAAAGGTTTATGGAAAATCCCTCGAAAGGTTTGAATACAAGGCCTAAAGTAGTTCTGGTACGGTCAGAAAGGAATCCGGACTTGACTTTATGCAGATATTCAACAGGATTCATACCGTCAGCAGGATACCCCTGATAATTT
Source organism: uncultured Bacteroidales bacterium (assembly GCA_944326325.1). GTDB lineage: Bacteria > Bacteroidota > Bacteroidia > Bacteroidales > UBA932 > Cryptobacteroides. The sequence continues at coordinate 14,280 of CALVDQ010000013.1, read as the reverse complement.
GCATAATCCCCGTTTTCATCGTAAACCGGAGCAATAGGAAGCTGGATCAAGGTAGCATTCACAACGGAACCTGCACGCGACCCTCCTGTGGATGATGTAGTATTCTGATCGACACGACTGACCATCACATTTGCGAATGCCGTAAACCAGTCTGTAGCATTATAGCGAAGGTCAGCACTTATATTGTATCGCTGATAATCAGCAGGTTTTATGATTCCGTCCTGATAGAAATAACTTGCAGAAAGCGAACTCTGTATTTTCTTCGTTCCTCCGGACACTGTCAGCGAATGCGATGTCATGACTGCCGGCGAGAATACTTCATCCTGCCAGTCTGTATCTATCGCAGGATTCGCCATGTCCTCCGGGCTATAAAGCAGCGGGGTTCCGTTCACTTCAGCCTTGTCATTCATATACTGCATATACTCTGAAGCATTTGCCATATCCAGTTTCTTGATAAGGGTCTGGACGCTTACACTTCCGTTATAGTCCACCTGGACTTTTCCTTCCCTTGCGGCCTTTGTCGTTACCAGGATCACTCCGTTTGCTCCTCTGGAGCCGTAAATCGCAGTCGCCGACGCATCCTTAAGGACATCGATAGTCTCGATATCCTGCGGATTTATCATATTGATATCTCCAGGGAAACCATTGATAATCCATAGCGGAGCACTGCTTCCCTTTATGGAGTTCGCACCCCTTATGGTCACCGATATGCCACCTCCAGGAGTTGCATCCGTCTGCTGGACAGCCACACCGGCAATCCTTCCCTGCAATACCCCCATAGCCGAAAATGAACTGTATTCATTAATGACATCCCCTTTGACCGATGACACGGCCCCGGTTATATCCTTCCGTTTCTGGCTGCCGTATCCGACGACTACGACCTCTTCCATGTAAAGGCTGGATTCCTTAAGTACAATCCTTAAAATCTGCCTTCCGGCTACAGCGGTCTCCGCATCGTCATATCCAAGACACGAAACCTGGATAACAGCATCGGATGCCACTTCCGGCAACATACAGAGACCTTCTTCATCCGTAATATCGCCTGTACCTGTGTCTTTAACCATGATGGCGGCACCAGGGACAGGCTGTCCATCTTCATCAACAACCTTCACCGTACATTCCCTCAACTGTTCCTGGGCTGAAACTGTCTGCACCCCGCAAAGGACAGTCAATCCTGCAAAGACTGCGGGGAAAATTTGGATCATTGATTTTAGTTTCATAAAAGTGTTATTTATTATGGTTGGTTATTCTTAAAAACGGCTAATCTTCAGGATCCTGAATCATTTCTTTCAAAAACTCTATTTCTGCAGGATCATACGGAGTGCCGTCACTTCTGAAAATATCATGGAACCATACTTCAGGCTCAGGGTCCCCCTCCTTATGTCCCCATGGATAATGGAAATTACATTTATTATTCACCAGGCCCCAGTTTATCGCACCTACATTGTTTTCCTTCAATATCGGAAGTACCGAAAAGAATGTATTGCCGTTGGTTCTCGCCAGATATTCCTGACATATCATCGGTCTGTCAAAACGGCTGAGCATCTGAATCATCTTCCTGACCTCTTCCGGCTTGGAATAGCAATGAAAAGTAACTATGTCAGATTTGGTGCATATAAAAGAGACCAGATCCAGTTTGGTTGATGTACCGTGAATCCCCGGGCGCTGCCACACAGGGCTGCTGAGAGGCTGGCTCGGACGAACCTCCCATGCCCACTCATAGACAGCCGGCATGAAGTCCTTGACATCGCATCCGTTCTTGAAATTCTCCGGTTCGTTGCACAGACACCAGTAAAGTATCCTGTCATCATCCTTATATGTCCTGAGAATATCCTGGACATACGCTTTCAGTCTCGGCCATTGCGACGGGTCGTCAATCACTTTTTTCCCGGGACTCGGAATCCAGTTGGAATTGTGCTGTCCGGGACGCGGTTGAGGCTGAGGGCCGAGAGAGAATTCTCTATCATGATTCCCTCCGTTGGTAAAGAAAGTCACTATGAGCTTAAGGCCATGGGACTCTGCCAAGTCCAGGAATTCATTGATTCTGGATTTGAAGCCGTCCTTGTCAGCATACCACAGACCTTCATGCAGATATATCCTGAGCGTATTGAACCCTATCGACTCAGCCATACCCATTTCCTTGTCGATTATTTCAGGATTGAAAGTCTCTTCCTGCCAGAATTCATACTGATTTATCGCGTATGAAGGCACATAATTGCACCCGACAGGCCATTCCTGGCTTGAATACCATTCGTCCGCCTTTTCAACCGACCAGACCTTTTCTTCCGGTGTCCGGCTGCACGACACCAGAGCAAGCAGCAAAACTGCCGTCGTTATCATAAGTTGTCTCATATTGGATACTGGATTACAGATTTGTCTTAACTGAATAAGTCCCATATTGTCAATCATCAAGTTTATCAAGGTAATAATGTGCCCACAGATTGTCATTCCGTTCTTCGAGGGCCTTTCTGAAATAACGACCGGCCTTGCCCTTCATGCCGGCAGCCATATATCCTACTGCCTGAGTGTAATATGCTCTCGAATTGATATCCTGTTCATAAGGTCCACGGTCAAAACTCTCGAAAAATGTATTGAAATACTCCGTAACCTGGGACTCGCCGCTCATGACAATGTCCATGTACATCTTCTTCACATCGGCACCGGGATCAAGTTTCTTCATTGCAAGACCTTTTTCGTAGCAATACATTGCGTCAGCCGGTCTGACTTCTACAGAAGCCGCTTTTTCATAATACTCGGCCGCCTTGTCCGCTGATCCGACCTTTTCATAGGCAAGGCCTATGTTGTAATAGACCTGTGCGTCCCGGGCATAATACTCAAGATGCGCATACCCATGATTGTCCGGGTATTCATCCATCATCAGCATATATTCAAGAGCCTTCTCATTATTGCCTTCCTTCCACGCGTCCAGCCCTGAAAGCAGGCAGGCATCGACATAAATGTCATGCAGATCCTCCACATGCTCCCGTCTCGGATAATAATGAGTCAAAAGTGGTTCCAGCACTTCTTTGTATTCTCCCGCAAGTATGCGCTGCCTGATTGCCCTGATTTCCGAATCATACCGTTTCTCATACACTGATTCTCGTCCGGCAAACAGTCCGTACCGGTCTGGAAGAGGAGCGTTGACATACTCCATGATTTCGTCACATTCCGTGAGAAATATGGCATTCCCGTCCTTGTCTGCCTCAACAGCCGCCTGATAATACATTATAGCCTTATCATAGTCAGACGCATCCTTGTATTCCTTCCCTTCATTCCTGAAACGCCAGTACCATCCGATATTACGGAGAGCCATAGCAAAATCCGGCTTGATATCGACAGCCTTCATCCATGCATCATACGCCAGGTCAGGCTGTTTCTGATACCAGAGATTTCCGAGGTAATACCATGTCACTGCCGATTCGGGACAATATTCCAGGGCAGTCTCCAAAACTTTCACAGTCTCCAGCCGGAACGGGAACACATAGTCCGGTGATATTTCCGCAGCTTTTCTGAACCATTCTGCCGCACTCCTCCTGTCTCCTTCAATATCAGCAAGATAACCCAGCCAATATTCAACAGTAGGATACGGACAGGCAGCCTCTGACGCAAGCAGGATCTGCCGGCATTCTTCCATGAATCCATTATTGAAATAACTGACAGCAAGTTCCAGATAGTTTTCCGGGACATCACGGAGCAGATGGTCCAGATCTTTTTCCGGCATGACCCCAAGGCGCACAAGTTCGTTCGAAGCATAATAGTTGAGAGGATCGGTTTCTATAACTTTTTCTGCGGATTCCTGTGCCTCCTTAACTCTGCCGGATTTTCTCAGAAGAGTCGCCAGAAAATTCCTTGCATCTATGTTCATCCCGTTATAGCCGACAGAAGACATGGTTTCCTGGAGTGCCTTGTCCGGGTTACCGGTCATGTTGCTGATCTGTGCAAGCTGATAATATGATGCGGATGCATATTCATAATCCCATGCGGCCCTGTACAATGTGTCGACGGCATCTTTCCATTTACCTTCAGATTTGAGGACCAGCCCGAGATTATACATGGCTTCCCCGTCGGACGGTCTGGTATAATTTGCAGTCTGTCTCTCCAGCGCTTTACGCAGATACCTGGCAGCCCGGTCCGTATTCCCGTTTTTCCTGTAAAAGATACCCATCTGCGTATTGCTCCGCACATCTCCAGGATCCCTGCGGAGTACCTCCAGGAAATAATCATTCGGGTCTACATGAGCCTGATGGAACTGTAGATTCCGCATCCCGATATAATAGCATTCTTCTATGTTTTCGACTTCTGCCGGATCCGGATTCACCGGTTTCAGATCTTCGGGCAACCGTGAATCTTTGGAATGCACGTATGGATGATAGTCAATGAGCAGGTTTCCTTCTTCATCATATAAACTCATTGTCACCGTCTCAGGCTTGACCACATATGTTTCATCCACAGAGAAATCATCCGCAAAAGGCTTATCCGGTGCAATCAAGGCAGTTTTGCTATAAAGAATCTTGCCATCATGGCTGACTTCAATCCTCGCGTTTCTCCTGATCTGTGTAGTATTGGCAGCGATATGTATCTTTCCGGAAGGATCGATGTCCATATTCACCGTCGCATACCGGTTGCCCCTGTTTACATTATCCAAATCCCGTATACCATACCACCAGGCAGTGAATTCCTTTGTCTCGTACGGATTGATCCAGCAATAATCCGGCTGGTTGTCCGAATAGGCAGACGTCATGAGTTCCACGTAAGGGCCGTCAGAATCCGTCAAAGTCTCGCAGTCCCAGGCATGACCGTAAGCATGCGGTCCCCAGGTCCAGAATTTTCCTCCTTTACATATATTGTGATCTCCGACAAGCATTGTCCCGGCATCTTTTCCATAATCATATCCTCCCACGTAGTCATCCTGAAGATCATATATGAAGACTGAATCCCCTGTCAGCGAAGGAAGATTCCGCCACCAGCTTACATCCACACCTATAAAATCAGGATTACCTTTGTACGGTTCATTTGCGACAGGCCAATGTATATGACTGAGCTTATGATGGAACATCCCGAATTCCGTATTCTCCGGAAATATTATCCTGTAGTCTTCGTTACAATGGGTAGCCACATTGTTCCAGTGAAGCATGGAATTCCTGTCCTGGGTATTATTGAAAAAACGTCCCGTTACCTCTATATATGATTTGTCCGGATACAGGGTAAGTCCTATAATCCAGCTCATACGGTGGCGGTGTTCTATTTCACCGACCCATACAGTCTTGCTCCCGTCATTGTTTTCCACAAGTCTGTAATCCACGGGAAACTGGCTCGTCGCCCTATGATGATGAAAAGCATTCCATTCTACCCCGCCACTTATCCATGCACCCAACATACCCACATTGGCCGGTTTGATCACGCTCTGACGATAGAATATCTCATAACCGTTTGTCTTGTCCGTAGCATAGAAAAGCCGTCCTCCTATATCCGGAAGCACACAGACTTTCAGATAATCGTTTTCCAGAAATACAGCCCGGTGCAATGAATCCACTTTCACATCAGTAGGATTATCATTCATCGGATAAGGGTAGACGCTTCTCTTCGCCCTCTGATAAGCGAAATCCCGCTCAAACAACGGGGCCTTTTCAGGAGCAGCGACCCTGTAGGTAGGAAGTTCAATCATTTCTTCCCATATCCGCACAGGACCATTCTGGGCAGAAAGAGTCAGCGACATTGAAAAAGCAGCTGATACAGACAGCAGCTTCATTATGCAATTCATCTGTTTTAATGTTTGTGGTTATACAATCCCGGCACATCCCGGCTTCTGTACAAATGTATATTTTAAATATCCCGATAAAACATATGCCCCACAGAGGAGATTAGTTTGTTTCATCTTTTGACGAGGTGTTTCCATCATCGCCGGAAACCGATCTTGCATATTCGGCGGGCAATACACCGTACAACGCCTTGAAGCATTTGGAGAAATATGAAGGTGAACTGAATCCGACAGCATAGCATACCTCATTGACATGGGTATGTCCCGTCCTAAGCATGGCGGCGGCAGCGGACAAACGTTTCGTGCGTATATAGTCTACAGGGGTAATATTAAGCAAACCTTTGATTTTTCTGGTCAAAGAGCTGCGGCTCATATACATTGCTTCTTCCAGCTGCTGTACGGCAAATTCCGGATTTCCTATATTCCCGGACACGATCCTGTCCAGTCGTCTCAGGAAATCTTCATCCCTGTTGACAAGGCCGAAAGACGCCATATCGGGGCAGACAGGATCTTCCCTTGCAAGAGCCTTGAGCTGCCGGCGTTTGTCCAATGTTCCTTTTATACAGGCCAGCAGATACTCTAAAGTAAAAGGTTTTTCTATATAAAGCACGGCCCCGTTTTCCACAGCCCTGATCTTGACCTCTACGGAAGATATGGCAGAAAGGACAATAACCGGAATATGTGATATTTCGAAATCTTCACTTACCTTACGGCACAGTTCAATCCCGTCCATCCCTTCCAGGACTATATCTGTCAATATAATGTCTACCTTATATTTCCGAAGCAACGTAAGAGCCTTTTCACCGGAAGGCACGGCAAGGACGTTATATTCCGACCTCAGTTTCTTCTTCAGGTATACATTCAGGTCATGGTTGTCCTCCACAAGAAGAAGTAATGGCAGATTACCGTTTCCCATACCGTCTTCCTCCTCACCGTTCATGTCAGAAGAGGATTCCGGCACAGTCCGCAAAGGAAGCACAAGTACAAACTCTGTCTCTTTGCTATCAGAGAGATCAAGGGTACCTCCATGGAGTTCAGCTAACATTCTTGCCAGCGACAACCCTATGCCGAAACTTTGGGCACAGCGGGTATTGCCATCGCTGAATTGGACAAATGGTTTGAATATCAAAGATCTTCTGTCTTCCGGTATCTGCCGGCCGTCATTCGATATTGCTATGACAACATTGTCATCTTTCGTATATGCCTTGATCAGGATACGCGAACCGGCATACTTGACGGCATTATGCAGAAGATTGTTGATTATCTTGTCAAATGCTCCCGGGTCCACCCCTGCAATCAACGGAGAGACGGAATATTCAAAGGTCAGTTTCAGATTGCTGTTCTTCGCGATTTCTGAAAAATTGAACTTTATGTAATTTATCCTGTCTATAACGTCTACATTCTTGTATTCAAGGACATATCCATGCTTCTCCACCCTGATGAAGTCCAGCAGTTCCTTGACCAGCTTGTCAAGGTAATCCGTACTGTTGTTTATAATGGAAAGTTCTTCCATTATATCCGGAGACCGGTTCATCGCCATTATGTTCTGAAGAGGAGTCCGGATCAGAGTGAGTGGCGTCTTTATCTCATGGACAATGTTGGAGAAGAAAGTTATCTTCTCCTGAAGCATCTCTTTCTCCCTGGCATTCTCCATCTCTTCACGTATACGGTTATGTTTCTGCTCCAGCCTTCTGTAAATAACGACATATGCTGCGGCACATATTGCAAGGACAACGACAATAACAATGGATATGCCGGCTGTAGATTCCCAGAATTTCGGAAGAATCTCCACCTGGATATCCTTATGAGCCGTTACCGGCCGGCTGTCCGGACCGGTGACAGCTATCTTCAGTGTATATGAACCTTCCGGTATGTTGTAATAATATATATCCATACTGGAAGAAATATCCCGCCATGCAGCATCATATCCTTCAAGAAGGCAGAGAACCCTGCCTCCTGTCAGGAAATCAGATCCGGGAACAGCGAATGTCAGCCCGAATGAATTTGACTCCGCTTTCAGGCTGACTTTTTCCGCAAGGTCTATATTCGACAATAAAGGAACGTTCCCGGAAGGCACGACCGGTCTGCCGTCTACAATAAGATCTGTCACCGACACTGCAGAGACCGAACCGCTACCCCTGAAATCATCCGGATTGAAATGTATGAAACCGTCCGACGAACCGAACATCATGGAACCGTCAAGCAGGCGGATGCATGATTTTCTGAAATCCGCGTCAAGGATTCCCGACATGGCGTCATAAACCGATACGGACTCTGTTCCGGCGGAAAATCTGACCAGACCCTTGTCAGATGACAGCCACAGGTCTCCGTCATCATCAGGCAAGGCGGAAAAGAACATATCCGTAGGAAGTGCTGACAGGACCGAAGAATTGAAAGGTCTGAAATCCCTTGCCTTATAATCGTACTTGAAAAATCCTGTCCCGAAACCGATTGCCCAGACCTGTCCGTCTTCACCGATACACATCGATGACATCATTTCAGGGATATTGCCTTCCCCGTTTTTATGACACCAGTGTCCGGTCACGGAATCCCCGGCAGAATCGTACGCATAAACTCCGGAACTGTAGGAAGCCAGCCAGATTGTTCCTCTACTGTCCTCGACGATATGCTCCATTGCACCTTCTCCGAGACAGTCAATCTTTACAAATGAATCAGCACTGCTGTCATATTTCATCACTCCGATTGAAGTGCATACGTAAATGGTGCCATCAAAAGACATGAAGATATCGAGTACACGATTGTCTATATCTATGTCAGAAACAATAAAATGAGGGTATGTGACCATCCTTCCGTCAGCCAGGTTATACCTGCATATTCCATTGTGGAATCCTATCCACAGCCAATCACCGGAACAATACAAGGCATTGATATGGTCAAGCTTCATCGGCAAGCGGAATCTCTCCAGCGAACCGGAAGCTATATCATATCTGAGCAGACCGGACCTTTCCGTAGCTATCCAGACAGTACCGCTGTCATCCTGTGCAAAATCACACACAACACTCCCTTCCAGCGATTCTCCATCCGAAGTCATATAGAATTTCTGAAACAGATCCTGATGTCTACCATGATAATTGACTCCTCCATACGCTGTTCCGATCCACAATCCTCCTTTATCATCCGTCAACACCGAAGTGACAAAGTCGTCAGAAAGAGAAAACCTGTCATTGTTATCATATCTGAGCCAGATACAAGAAAGATCCATGACATCATAACGCAGCAGACCGGAAGTCGTAGATAGCCATAAATATGTCCCGCAAATGTCAAGACTGACAGGTCTGGAGTCACCGGGAATTTCATATAACTGTCTTATATGCCCCGTGGATACATTAAGTTCACACAATCCGCGCCTCTTGCTGGCAATATACAGCAGATTGTTTTTCTTCGGATTGACACACAGTCCTTCTATATCATCCTTCACGAAGAAATCCCCGTCTCCCGCTGCAGTCACACGACAGGCTGTCTCCGCCCCCCTTTTCAAAATAAAACAGGTTTTCACAATATGAAGCAAGGTATATCCTGTCATTTCCGTCTATGGACATTCTGTAAGCGTTTGTCAAGGCGGTCCCGGTTTCATCACAGAGAGGATATTCTGCAAGTGTGCATGATTGCGGGCTGTAGACAAATACCCCTTGGGATCTTGAACCTATCCATATATGCCCGTCAGAATCTTCGCACATCGCATATATCCTGTCATTCAACAGATCCGGATTTACGGGACGTCTGAAACAATCCTTGTGATAATCATATATTACCAGACCGTCGTCGGTAGCCACAAGTATATTGCCGGAACAGTCCTCTATCAAAGCGTTGATATATTCTGACTGGACTCCGAGCGCTTCCTTCCCGTAGTTCTTTATTCTTGTCCCGTCATACCTGTCCAAGCCCTTGTACGTACCGATCCAGATAAAGCCTCTGCTATCCTGAAGAAGACATTTTATGGAGTTGTAAGAAAGACCGGAAGATGAATTTATATGCGTAAACCTATATGCTCCATCTTGGGATACCGTAGCCGCACCGGTGGCGGACAAGAAGGGAAAAAGCAGGATTGCTGCTGAAATTATTGCAATGGCAGTCTTCACGTCAGGTTAATTTATGCACAAATATAAATCCGCACGAGAACCGACAGTACAACAAAATCGTCAGAAAATGAAACAAACTGTTCAGCGTTCGTCAAGCCGATTCATCGGGAAGAAAATCGGAGAACCACGAAACGCAACATGTCAGTCCTTTACATAAAAATGCCATTCCGTCACGGAAGAATATGTTTCTCCAGGGCGCAATACCGTAGACGGGAAGCGCGGCTGGTTTGGAGAGTCTGCAACATGGAATGTTTCGAGAAGCATCCCGCAGAACTTCTCCATAGGTCCGTATTTTCCTGTCTGGCTTCCGTCGAAAGTCCGTCCCGTAAACGTCAGGAATGCCGGCTCCGTGCTCCAGGTCTCAACCCCTATTCCGGTCTCCGGGGCATACAGGTCAGCTATTTTTTTCAGAGAGCCATCCCATCCGTCAATAATCCAGCAACCCGACATCCCGTCAGCTATGCGTAACTGCTCGTTGGAATAATCGTCTATCCGGTAATCCACCCTGCGCATTTCACGGAAATCAAACGGAGACCCTTCCACAGGCAAAAGCTTGTCCGGGCATAACTGCTTGTTCGACTGCACATATGTAGCGGATTCCACTTCCATAAGATGGTTCATGACATACCTGTCACCTGGTCCCTTGAGATTGAAAACGGTATGATTTGACAGATTCACTACAGTAGGCCTGTCAGTAACTGCGGAATACTCTATGCGGCATACGTTGTCTTCCGTCCACCAATATGTAACACTGCATTGAAGATTTCCCGGAAATCCCTGTTCTCCGTCCGGGCTCAGGCGACTGAATCTGACACCTACTCTGTCCTGCTCCTCGAGCATCTCCCCTTTCCAGACAAACCTGTCAAAACCCTGAGGTCCGCCATGACACTGCACAGGTACACCGTCCCTCACCTCATTCGGGACAAGTTTGAATTCCTTACCGTCAATTTCAAAAGAAGAATGGTTTATCCTGTTTCCATACCGGCCTATCACACAGCCCATAAAACGTTCCTTTCCTGTCTCGAACGAGGTTATATCCCCATATCCCACCACCACATCCGTATTCCGTCCGGCACGGTCCGGAACATTTATGGAAACTATCCTTGCCCCATAATCACACAAACTCATGGATGCGCCGGAAGAGTTCACCAGAGTATAAAGCCTGGTCTCCTCACCGGTAGACAGTTTTCCGAAGCAGGAAGATGTGACGGACATTTCCCGATGGCTGCATGAGCATAGGAAAGCCGCTGCAAAAAACAGATACGGATACAATCGTTTCATTTTATCAGTCGGTTATCAGTAACGGAGAATATCCCGGAGGTCATCGGCTTGCCGGCCGTTGACGCAGGGACAAAAGCGCTTTGTTAAGTTAAACATATATTTCGGATAAATCAAATTTTTCCCATCTCGCCTTCTCGCCTTCATCTCGCCTTCATGCCATCGGGCATCCCGGCGGCACCTCACCTTCGTCCCGAGTATGCCCTCAGATGGTAGACGAACTGAACGGAAAAATAACGGCCGATTCCGGAATTCACCGTATCGGAAGTGCCGGAAGCCGAAATGCTGTGGGAATAGCGGTGGGTGCCCTGGTCGAGGATATCATTGACACCGATACTGACTTCGCCGAGACCGTCCCTGAAAAGCCGCTTTCCGACATACAGGTCACACAGGACAAGTTCGTCATTGTACCTACCGTCAATACTCCTGTATTGGCGGTAGTTTGTTGCTGCGGTAACTGAAAAGCCGAGCCAGAAGACCCATTTGACCTTTGCCGTGGCATCCTGGGTGAGGAAATTGTTGTTTACCTTGCCGAAGCGTCCGGAATACTCGTTCTGGGTGAACCGTCCGGAATAGCCTACGGAAAAGTCCAGGTTCTCGCTTATGTTGCTGTCTATCCTCGCTCCGAGGCTGTACCAGTTCCTGTGGACAGGGACCTTGTCGGCATTTATCATTCCCGGGAGAGAGGAGAGCGTGACGGCCGAAGTCAGGTTCATGTTGCAGCGGAGCGGCTTCAGGGGAAATCCGAAGGTCATCTTCCCGTAGAATTTCGAGTATCCGCCGAGGTTTACCGGTTTCACATACTGGTTACCCTCGCCGAGCAGTACACCGTCGGCCACTTCGAAGTCCGGAGAGTCGATAACGAGAGAGTCACACAGGTAATTGGAGCTTCCTGTATAGTTCAGGGATACGGACAGTGTGGAGCCGGCGTCCCTGTCGGTGTGGATATACCTCAACCCCACCTCGTGGATATAGGATGGGTCGACATCGGGGTTACCCGCCCGTATATTGCTCGTGTTTGCAAGGTTAACGACGCTCTGCAGGGTGTTCACGGAAGGATTCACCGTCCGGCTCCTGGCGTCGAGCCTGAGCGAGTTCTCCTGGTCGAAAGGAACATTTGCAACGACATTGTATATGAAATTGCTGAAACCGCGCCGGGACTCTCCTCCGGAAGGCATGGTGTAGACACCCCTGAAACCTGTATTCTGGTATCCGCCGAACACCGTCAGGGAGATTTTCCTGAAGGCATAGTTATACCTCAGTCCAGCGGTATGGGTGATGAAGCGGCTGGAGTTTATGCTGGACTGGCGGCTGTCCGGTTCCGGGGAATAGTCCCCGAGGGCCTTGTCCAGAAGCCGGACAATGTTTTCCCCATAGCTCCGGTTGGCACTGAACCTGTATTCAGCGCTGAGCCTCGAGCGTTTTCCGATACGGTCGGTATATGTGACGCCACCGCTTCCGTACAGCTGCTCCGTCAGGCGGTCCCTGTATTGCGACGAATAGTTGTCGGCTTCTTCCGGGTCGAAAAGGCCGCTTTCAGTCCTGAAGGTATATTGGTCCGATGTGTTGTCATAATTGTTCTTGTAATAGTTCCCAGAGGCAGAAATCACGAGAGTACGTCCCCTTTTCGGGAAACGGTACCGGTAGGAAAGGCTGCCGCCTGCCCTTACGGCGAACCTGTCATTATTGTTGATGTTCAGCTTTTCCCTCAAGAATTTTGCGGAGCCGTCGGACAGGAGGTTTTCCTGATGACTACGCTGTTCCCGTCCGTCGCCCAGGTCCTGGATATCCAGGACCGGACGTATGATGAGGCTGTGCGCAGGCGCCGGGGAAAGACTTATCTTGGAAGTGAACCTGTGGTTGTAGTTCAGGGCATTGAAATCCGAACGGGAATCCGTGAACTGCTTCCTGTCCCCGCCGAGATATGTCATCTTGTCGTTGAATGACTCGTTCCTGTTCCTTATCCGGCTGAAGAAGTAGCTGCCGCTGAACCACTTGTTGGAATAGTTCGCCCCGGCGGACTGCACGGAGGATATTCCGGGCAGTGGCTTTACCTTGAAACTCTTGTCCGAACCGACGTCACTTACGGCAGAGGCACCTACAATGTCTTCAGAAGCGAAATTGTATCTGCTGATATTGTTCCCCATGGCCAGCAGGGAGGCCGACTGCTCTTTCCCGAAATAGTTCAGGTTGGCTCCGGCAATATATTTGTCCGGCAGTCCGTATCCCCCGTACATACGGCCGGCCAGTGCCCCATCCCTCGCCTCCGGACGGGTCACGATATTTATTGCCGTGTAGCTGTTGCCGTCGTCCACCCCCGTAAGTTCGGCCTGGTCGCTCAACTTGTTTATCACCTCTATCTGCCGTATCATGTCGGCCGGGATGTTCTTCAGCGCCGTGAGCACGTCATCCCCGAAATATTCCTGCCCGTCAATCATCACCTTCATCACGTCGCGGCCGTTGGCCTCTACCCCGGAATCATTGACCGATATGCCCGGCATCTTGGATATGAGGGATTCAGAGTCCGCCCCCGTCATAACCTTGTATGCCGCAGCATTGTAGCTCAAGGTATCCCCGCTCTGGGAGGAGCGTATGGCCTGGTCGCTGTGTACAGCGGACTCGAGCATGATTGCTTCCCCGGAGAGGAGTATTTTCCCAAGGTCCACTCCTGCCGGCCCCTTGCCGAAGGCCACGGTCCTGGTCCTGTATCCGAGAATGGAGACTTTCAGGATATGCTCCCCCTGCACCACATCCCCGAACAGGAAGCTGCCATCTTCCGCCGTCAGTTCATAGGATGCTGTCGCTCCCGAGGTGTCCAATATCTCGACTACAGCCCCGGGTATCTGTTCCAGAGTGAGGGAATCGGCCACCGTTCCCCTGACCCAGCCCGCCGTCTGCCCCATGCAGACGGAAAGGCTCCCGGCCAAGGCAACCAGCACCACCGATATTGCTCTGCCTAAAATCATATCAGGTAAACTTAACGACAGTTCGACGAATTATAATACTCAGCATCAGGGGATTCGTCGAACTGTCGTTAAGGATTTCCGCGAAATCCTATTGTCTTAATCCCCAGTCGCTGCGCGACAGCCCCTTGTTAAGGGGCGTCACCCTCAACCGCTCCCTCTCCGGGAGCCCTGTCGCAGG
>CALVDQ010000012.1 GCA_944326325.1 uncultured Bacteroidales bacterium | reverse complement strand
CTGTCCACGTCCTTCCTCGCCTCCGGAAGCCTAGGCATCCTCCGTCCGCCCTTATTGCATTCCTCTCTTCTCCGGCGCTACAGTCCGGACCGTCTCCGGTCCGTCCATTCCGCCGATTTTTCGCAGGTACGGCTGCCTCTCGGCCCCCCGTACCTGCCTGTTCTTCTTTTCGCTTACCTCGTTATCTGTTCCCAGTATTGTCAAACAACTTCCGTTTTTTCTCAAACGGGCTGCAAAGATACGGACTTTTTGATTACTTCCAAATTTTTTTTGAATATTTTTTCATTTTTCAATGATTGTCCTCAAGGATTGTTCTCAAGACACCGTATATTATTCAGCGCTTCCAGGCAAATGCAATTCGAAAGTCCTGACATCGGAAGAGCGCAACATTCTGGATCTGCTCAATGTCTCCACACTGTTCAGGTCCTTGTCGGTCGGTTCGCGGAAATCCACATAATATGCAGGATAGCCGGAAACATCTATGCTCCGTATCCTGTTACTGAAAAAACCCCTTTTTGCAGCAATGGAGTAGCTCACCTCTACCAGTTCGTCAGCCTTGCCGTTCTCTTCCAGGGCCGCATAGACGGCATTCTGCAGAAGCTGTTTCATGGAAAGGGACTTTGCGGACTTCCTGTCAGGGACATAACGATAGGAAATTTTCTCCGGCGAGACCTCCAGCGTAGCCATGGTTGTGGTCTCCACTACAGGAGAATAGACATCAGTAACATCGGCCTGGGCCCTGTGTATCACAGAACAGGATGCCGTCAAAACGACAAAAGCCGGGATTAAAAGTAATTTTTTCATAACTGATAATAAATTAAATGTTAATAACGTGGGTTCAAGATGTCTGCGGCTGTCCGGCCTGGACGACGGATATGACAGCGGTACGTCCGTTCAATGTGCTCCTGACGGTCACCGTCGACGTCCGCTGCGAAGTGCCGCCGTTCTCATCCACGGAGACAACGAAACTGTCCTCGTCTACCCGCGATATATTCACCCAGGAGGCTGCCGCCGATACGGTCCATTCTCCGGAACAGTCCACCCTGACTTCGACATCCGATATTTCCGGGGCTGACGCGCCGAATTCGCACGAAGTGACTGAAACATCGAACACGAAACCTTCCTGGGACACAGTGACATCCTTCACAAGGGAAGGACTGTCGTCGCTCGTAAAGGATATGACAGCCTGCCGGTCTGCCGGATCAAGATTCCTTGACACGGAAAGGACCACATCGTCGACGGCCCCTTCTTCGCTGCCGTCCCCTCGCGTACGCGACAACGTTACCCATTCAGGGACATTGCGCGCCGTCCAACCGCCAGAACACAGGATACCGAAACTTTCCTTCCTCTCCTCCAGTGCCGTGAAAGAATATGACAGAGGGGACCGGTCGAATTCGAAAGCGTCCTGGCGTATCGTGATGTTCCGCTCCAGACCGTTCAAGGTACTTGTAAGGACACAGGAAGCAGTGCGTTCCGCTGAGGTCAGATTGTTCCGGACAGAGATGCCGGCGGTCTGCGATGACTGGCCCTGCGAAGGAGAAAAGACAACCCACGACGGAGCATCCACCGTCCATGGACCCGAACATTCCACCTCCAGAGACACCTGCGACGAAGAAAGCTCCGTAAACCGGTACTCTTCCGGACTGTCATCGAATACATACCGTTCCTGGCTGAACTCCACCCGTTTCTCTTCATCGTTGACAAGGCTTCTTATAACCGCACTTCCAGTCCTGCCGGTCAGAAGCGGATTAGGTTCAGGCTGGAAATAAAGTACAGTGATTCCGGACGAGATGCCTTCACCTGACAATGCGGACGGTCCCGTCCACTCATCGTAGGATACAAGTTCCCACGGAGCTTCCGCAGTCAGTCCGAAAGACACCTGATACGAGGTGGAATTCATCACGGGAATCCCGTCTATGGACACAGAAGATTCGTCAAAGACAAAACCGTCCTGTTCCACGGCCACGTTCCGCACATCTCCGGTATAGCTGTCCCTCAGATTTATCTCGTCCGAACGGGAAACTTTCCGGGTATTGGTTTCCGGAGTAAACGCAATGTCCACATCCTCCATACCGTCCCCCGATGTCACGTCCGGAACCAGCCATTCAGGATAAGAGACGATCTCCCATTCTGCCGAACACTGCAGATGCAGGACATAGCCCGGGAAGACGGTCCGGTATGCAGGGATATGCTGGAGTTCCGGACTCGGAGTCAGTTCGAACGTATATTTTCTCTGCACTATTTCTACACTGCGGTAAGCTTCAATGCCGGACTCCTGATGTTTCAGGCTTATGAACCGGAGGACCGCAGTCCTGTCGTTGTCCATATCCGGATTGGCGGATTTTGCATTTACCCATATTGTCTCGTTCCCTGTCCCCGAGGAAACCGGTATATTAAGCCAGTCCGGCACGGATTCGATTTCCCATGGACCGGAACACTCTATTTCTACAGGATATGGCAGGGTGTTCATCGTAGGTATCCTGCCGAGCACAGGGGACGGGGTGACATCGAACACGAACCGGCTGTGGACAATGCGGACGACGACATCCACAGGATCGGATCCCCCGTAGCCCTCCGGCTTCACAAGGCGTGAAAAGACGATATCCGCCGTTCTGTCCTCGAAATCCAGATTCTCTTCCCTGACCTTGAGCGTTATCTCATGCGAGGAAACCCCGCTCAGGGATGCAGGTTCATCACATGATGAAGGTGTCACTTCGAGCCACTCCGGAATGTCCCGGATCTCCCAAGGTCCGTTCGTATTCAAAGTGACAGTCCTTGCCGAAAGGTCGCCCCACGGTATCACAAGACTTCCGTCCTGAATGTCATCCGACTCCACGTCAAAGAGGTACCCCTCCTGCACGACCTGTATCTCCCTCTGTACATTGCCGTCCTCTGCGCTGAGGACCACCGTTCCCTGCCGGTCCTCCCTTTCAGGAGAGACGCCGTCGGCATCCAGTGTAACAGAGATATTCTGCCCGGAAGCAGGATCCACGGAAAGCCACTCCGGATATCCGGCAAGCTCCCATGGAGACTCAGCCTCTATCTGGAGTACAGCAGGGACATTGCCTGTCCTCTCCGGTTCAGAGGCGTCAACCTCACCGTATTCATCAAGACGGATGACAGAGTATGTCTCGTTGCAGTCAGATATCGTAACACGTAATTCGTCTGCCGAATCATCCACAAGGAAGAGGAAATTGTCCTGGACAAGTGACACAGAATAACGGTCCGCCGCTTCCTGCGGAATCTCCGTCATACCACCGCTCCCGTCTTCCATCACCGGCACGATATCGAATCCTGTAGAGCGTGGCTCTTTCCCGTAATTGTTTGTCAGCGGAGCTATCACCAGATCCAGATCATTCTCCCCTTCAAGGGCCGAAACCGAGAAACCCGAAAGACCGGCGTCTGCCTGCACCTGCCATTTCACATTGGACTCCAATGGAAGTACAAGCGTGCCGATACCGGACCTAAGGCTTTCATTATAATTGAATTCATGGTCTATGGCAAAGTCACCTGTCCCGCTGTCTATCCTGAGATACGGATACGGCTGTACCACATTGACTACACTTTCTTCCGAGAAATACAGCTCGGTACTCCTGGTGCTGCGGCTGCTGTTGAGCCCGGCAGACAATGTGACCGTCGCAGTCCCTGCCCTGCCGCTTTCAGGACTCACGGTCAGCCAGAACGGGCCTGTGACATTCCAATCCGTCCCGGACGTGAACGCCAGCCTGAAGGAACCTCCGACCGGGGACAGCTCCACCTCTTTGTCCGACAGCACCCCGCCGTCTATCGAGACGAGCTCATCACCGCCATTCTTAC
Organism: uncultured Bacteroidales bacterium; assembly: GCA_944326325.1. Classification (GTDB taxonomy): domain Bacteria; phylum Bacteroidota; class Bacteroidia; order Bacteroidales; family UBA932; genus Cryptobacteroides. The sequence continues at coordinate 61,397 of CALVDQ010000012.1, read as the reverse complement.
TGCAGGAGGCAAGGACGGCGAGCACAGCCAGGGATATGGATATTTTTCCCGAATGTTTCATAACAGATTATTGCCTATCATAAATCAAGTCTCCAGGAGTCGATGACAGAAGCCGGCGCATCACACAGTAAACCGTGACCACCGAGCTTGTCAGGATTATCAGCACTGCATACAAAGTCTTGACATTCCATACCGACAGATAGCCGAAGCCTTCTGCCCACTGCGCTCCTGCCAGCAGGAGGACAAGCTGCAGGATACAGACGGCAAGGAAGGATATCACGACTGCCGAAACCACAGTTCCCGACATGATCAGCAGGTAGACCCTCGTCAGTTCGGCATTGCTTATACCGAAAGCCTTGAATGTCCCTATGTTTTTCCTGACCTTCTGGAAGTACGACTGCAGCAGGTTCACGATGAAAAGAATAATGCACAGGATCGAAAATATGACGATAACCCATGAAAGGATGTTGGCCATTATGCTCACTGTGTTGAAATTCTCCTTTGCATTCACTTGGGACATATCTATCCTGATGAAGAAATTCTGGAATACGTATTCCTCGAAATCCCTTACCCTGACAAGATCGTTGAAATGTACCGAGACAAAGGATATCTGGCTGATATAGCTGTCCGAAAAATGGAAATCATAGACTCTGGTTATGTCACTGTCCGGGGCGGACGACAATATCTCCCGGTCAAGACTCTGGAGGGCACGGAAGTCTATGCTGTCCGGCGGAAAGAAAGATATGAAAGCGCCTTTCCTGAACGGCTCGATCTGCGGCAGGTAGAAGGACATCCTGTCCGGCTGCAGTTCTATGCCGTATTTCCCGGCTGCATCTGTCACAGATGCCTCGAAGTCATCCAGATCCACATCATCCGGGACATAGTAGTGCAGGGTGGAGGCATACTCCGGGTCCGTCATATAGAACGGATTGGAATAGTCGTTGAAATCCTGTTCCAGAAAAAAAGCCGATGAGATGAAATCCACATTCCCCGGCAGCTTGCGGACTACGCCGAGTACAGGGACCGGCACGGAAGCATAGCTTTCATCTGTGTACAGGCTGAAGCCGAGGGTATCTGCCCCGGGTGAATACCGGGCATAGCCGATATATGCCGGAGCCTTGTCGTAGCCAAGCGATGAAAGCATGTCTTCCGTCATTATCACCCCTATCGACTGCGGATCTATCGCACTCACGGAATCAACCTTCTGGTTTCCGACAACATTGTCATCACTCAGTATCGCATCCACAAGAGGAGTGTTGATTTCCTGGAAGAACCTCCCTGTGAAATACCTGAGTTCCTTGTCTTCCGAAAAGAAGTTGTATGAAAACTTATAGTCCTCCTGATACTTGATTATATGGTATTCTTCCTTGAATGTAGAATCCTCCAGAGCCTGTATCAGCCCATAGTAATCCGACCTGTCCGAAGTATTCTCGATATCCAGCCAGTTTATGAACGGGTCATCCATCTTGAAAGACAGGTAGTCGAGGCTCGCATTGCTGAAAGATATCGCCATGAACGTAAGGGCGAGGACACCTGCCAGCAGCCAAAGGTTGGAATACCGCCTTCCGAGGACGACCTTGCCTTCCCTGCGTACGAACAGGCGGAAATAGTCTCCTGACATCATTTTATCTTTCATCTGATCTGCGTTTTAGAAAAGTTTCAAAATCAGAGGCAGTATAGCTCTGTCTCCCGTTGCTCCAGTTTCCGCGGTCCGGAGAGACGTTATAGACACAGTCCTGGTCAATCAGACCATAGAAACTGGCGTCTTCCCCCTCCCCGCCCCCGGCACACATTTCCTTGCGTATCTTTATCACCGTATCGGCGAATGCAGTCGCCAGATGCATATCGTGAGAGACTATAATGGCGGAACTGCCCTCCAGCCCGGAAAGCTTGTCCGAAAGCAGTTTCATCGCACGGACGGCATTGTCGCTGTCAAGGTTGCCTGTCGGCTCGTCACCGAACAGTACCGTGAAGTCCGGGATAACGGCTCTCGCGAATGCAAGCCTCTGCTGCTGTCCTCCGGAAAGTTCCTGAGCCATACGGTCCCTGCCGATATGTCCGAGCCCGAGGTCTCCGAGGATCTTTTCTGCTTTTTCAAACGACGACTCCTTGTCATATCCCTGCAGCATCCTTGTTATGGAGATATTCTCGTATGCCGTGAAATTCCTCATAAGGTTGGTGCTCTGGAAGATGAAATTGAAGTGTTTTCTGCGGAAACCGGACAGTTCGCGGTCGTCATTCCGTCTCCAGAGCTCCAGTATGTCCACAGGATGTCCGTCTCCGAAAAAGAGGAAACGCGTAGCAGGATCCGGGACTATCGTATTGTTCATCAGACCCAGGACCTCGAGTATGGTGCTCTTGCCTATCCCGGATTCGCCGACGATAAATACCTTCCGGCCTTTCGGGATGACCAGATGTCTGATATCCAGAACGATTCTGCCGTGGTTCTCCTTGTCGTACGAACACCTTAGATTCGATATTTCAAACAATGTATCCATCTTGTTGTCCGGTTAAGGAAGTTCTTCAATAGGAATCCAATAGTACTTGGCGCCGTTGAACTCCATAGTGTACGGGTATGCACTTGCCTGGATATTCCTCAGGCGCCTGAATTTGGAGGCGAACTGCTTGAGGATAGAGACATATTCCGCATGGGAGACCTTGTGCGGGTCACCGAGCGCCGCTATCGAATAGCCTTTTAGAGAAGCAGAAGCCTCGTTGAGCCCGGCAGCGATCGACATTATCTCATCCTGGGACATATTCTCCATCTCGGCGGCAGTGATGTCAGGGACGAAACTCCTGATCAGGGCCTTCAGGGCATTTATATAAGGCATTCTGTCCTGCGACGGACGGTTCGCCTCATTGGCTACAGGCTGGAGCTTCATCACAAGCGTCTTCAGCTCGTCGGATGAAATGAACAGGACAGGCTTGTAATATTCCCTGTGGCTTTTCGGGTCAATTTTAGGTGTGAATCCCTTAAAGGACATCACCACGCCCTTGCCCGGGTCACCGTCCTCCCCAAGGACCTGCTTGATGAACGCCTCGTCGTAAGTCATGCCTCCGGATACATTCCGGTTTGCCCTCCACCGGTTACCGGCGGCACTTCCCGTTATGATGTCTATCTGGTTCTGGATAGAACTGCTCAGGTTGTCTATGGCACCTATCATCTCCGAGGTGAGTTCGGAAGCGAGCATCTCATGTTCCGGCTTAGGAAAACGTATGGAGCCTACATAGATATTGCTGTTCTTGTCGTTCTCGAGGACATATCCCCCGTCAACAACGTTCAGCGTCACTTTTGCCGGAGATTTCACGCCTTGTTTGTCGAGAAGTCTGTACTTGGCTTCAAGGTTGTCCTTCAATATCTTGGAAAGCTGGTTGGTAAAAGTTCCGTAAGCCTTTGGAACCGACTTCTTGGCTACCTGGAAGACCATGAGCTGGACATTGTACCTTACCAGCTTTGCGGTGATGTCTTCGTCCGTATAGCGGCTGTCTTTGGATGCATCGTTGTTTCCGCAGTCTCCGACCACCAGCATTATGTTGCTCTGCTTCTCCAGGCCTTTGAACATATCGAGGCCCCGGCTCATTCCGTAAAAGACAGACTCCTCGGCAGTCCTGTCGGAAGATGTCCGGAACCCGTATTCACCGCCGGTGTCGAGAAAAGAGAGAAGCCTTGTATTTTCCGGCCTGGTAAAGCGGAACTCCTCGACCTCGTAGCTTTTCCCTCCGAGAGTATGTTCCTTGTCCCTGTATATTACAGCAGCCACTTCCACGGCCTTGCCCTGGAACAGCTTGCAGCCTTCCTTCAGAGCCTCCTTCACTGCGGGATAATACGGTTCCATGGACTCTGTACCGTCTATGACGAGACAAATGTTTATCTTCTGCATCTGCCTGAGCGCCTCTTCGGTCACCCCGATGCTTTCACCGGTGCCTATAGCCCCGCCTGTGACTGTCTCACCCGTGGACACGCCGAAAGAGGAGATGTTGTATTCGGTTATGTTCCCGTCCTTGTCCCTGATATTCCCGTCAAGGAGGGGGAACCTGAGTTCATTCCCGCTCATTCTGTAGTCCTTCCAGTCCTTCTGCGTACTGTACTCCCACCTCGTGACTTCTTTCCCGTCTTTGGCGGAGTGGCAGACAGGTGCCGAGATGGAGTTGCTTATGAAATACGTCACATCCTCATAGTCCCATGTAGGTTCGAGGCAGGACCTCTGGTTCCACGGCACATAGGAGCCTTCAGACACCCATCCGAAAAGGACTTCCTTGCTGTACCCTGAACTGACCGTATACTGGGTGGCAAGAAGGACCATGTTCTTTTCCCTCTTCATTATATAATAGAACTTCTTGTCGGTCGTCAGCGGAATACTCCTGGAGAGATCGTCAGGATTTCCGTACATTTTTCCTACAGTATTGTCTGTCTTTATGTTCTGCGCATCAAGATTGAGGGAGATCAAGGCCTTGTAGTATATCCCGGCATCGTCCGTAGGGCAGGTTTCCCAAAGCAGGAGCTTGTCCATTGGAACCCATCCGAGACATTTTGCGTTGATAGGGACTTCCGGATAGTCCTCCTTGTTGAATGTACCCGAGATTACCAGAGCCCTTTCTCCTGAAATCCTGGCGATAGTCACGGATTCGTTCCACTTCAGATGCCCTACGACCTTGGACCCGGTCTCGGATTCATATACGGGATTTACGTCCCTGTCGCTCAACACCTGCCAGTATTCCTGCGTATTCCTCTTGTTCTGCCCGTATCCGGAAGATTTGAGAAACCTGTCTATGTCGGACTGCTTTACAGTCAGGGATCTGTGCGAGCCTGACAATTCCGCGGGACGGAAAGCCTCGCAGAACGAAGGCAGTGCGGGCTGGGCATGCCCAGCCGCGACAGACAGGATGAAACACAATAACAATAATCTGATCTTCATCATATCTCCTGTTCTATTCATAAAGTATCAATGGAAGCAATTCATAGCCCCTGCATAGGTTTCCAGGTCCGAACGGCTGTTTTTCGTCAATTTCAGGCTCGTCGCCCTCCGTAAAGTATATGTTCATGACCATACGGTCTGACCCGGCCATATCCAGGACATAATACATCTTCGCTATCACCGACTGACGGTAGAAATCCCAGAACATCGAATCGATGTAATAGTTGAAGACAATCGTCTGGAACCTGTCCTGGACGGTATCGATATTGTCGAAGACCTCACAGAGCTTTCTGCAGTCGACATCGGCGTAAACTTCATGGGAGGACTTGGTGTTTATCTCGGCTATTATGTCATCGAACGAGTCCCCCTGGAACGGAAGGTTCACGTATGCTATATAAGGTCTGTCTGAGTTGGCAAGGTAGAAGACCGCGGACTCGGACTCATCCATCGGCTTCGCAAGGTTCAGCGCACTCAGGAGCGCCTTCTCGTTTGTCGCCTGGGAATGTGAGATATAATAGACCGACAGGACACCGTCCTGGGCGCCGAGCTCCAGGGACATGAGCATGAAGACAGCCAGTACAATATACCTTCCCATCATTCCTTTACCTGAAATTTCACATACTCCACCAGGTTGAGCTCATCATACCGTATCTCCAGCACAGCTACGGAAGACCATATTCCGAGCGAGATCCTGGTACATATATCATCTATGCTGGCGGCTTTACTGTCCTCCGGAATCCCTTCAAAGGCAAGGGTAAGCGACGGAGAAAGCTCATACGCCTCGGCATTGCGCATTGTGGTATAATCCCCGCTGTTGCATATCTGCTCGAGACGGGACTTCTCCATCTTACGCACGCGGCATCCCTTTATTTCATACGGGTCGCCTTCCTCTCCTGTCCCGGCATCCCTGACATATACGTAATAGACCCCGCTTTCACTTTGAGGGACAGATATGACAGGGGACGTGCCCGAGCTCAGGACCTCTCCGGAATCATCCTGCAGGACATATTCAAGGTCTCCGGTCCTGTCCGGTCCCGCGGCAGCATGCACTGTCACCGAATAATGACGGTCCCTTACGGAAAATACCGGCCCGTCTACACTTTCAACCGAAAGGGCCGTATCAGCTGTCTTTTCAGGAGCCGTGACCGCTGCCGACGGAGAATCCTGCGGCAGATGCCCCTCCTGTATAGCATCATTTCCGGCAACGATATCCGTCCGCACCTCCGGGACAGTCTCCGGAGGTACAGGCATGGCGGTTTCCCGTACTTCCGGCTCCGGCCCCGCACCCGCCGGACTGCCGGCATATCCCCTGATCACCAGCGTGGCCCCGAAACCTGCTGCAAAAGCTACGGCAAAGACACCTGCCGTTATCAATAAAGTCTTTGTTTTCATAATCTACAGTTTTAACATCAGTCCTATACCGAACCACCATGACTGCCTCCTGAACGACACGCAGTCAGCCAGCGGACGGAATGCCACATCCCTGCCGTAGTCCACAGAATAGACCAGCGGGTAGATCCCCCCTGTTTCAGAACAGAACTCATACTCCGGTGACCTGTACGACCAGGTCAGACCATATTCATAGCCTGCCTTGACCTGGAGATAGAGCATCCGGTTGTAGAGGTTCACGTCCAGGCCCACATTCCCGGCAAGGCACACATCGAAAGGACTCCTTTGGAAAGTCACTGCCGAGACCATCTCCCTGAAGTCGGCATCTATGTTTCCGGTACCGTATTTCCCGTCAGGGATCCCCGTTCCATCCTCATATATGCCCTGGACACTGCCCCTGACATGGAAAGGATCCGTCGAGCCTCCGGTATTGGCATAGAACTTCACCCCGAGGTCCAGCACGAGAGAGACAGCCTTGTGCAGCCTGAATTCAGGGCTCAGATACAGAGGGACAGCCAGGTCCGTGAATTCAGCCCCCTGGGAGGCATATCCGATATCGTAGTTTCTCGAGTAGTCCATCCCTGTATCCCGGTCAGTAATCCTGTATGAATAGCTGAACGGCGCCGTCTGCAGCGAAATCCTGGAGAAAGTCACTCCGATCCCCGTATAAAACCCGATCCGGAACCCTCTTGAAGCAGTGACGGAATATCCGACATCTATCCCTACGGAATAAGCCGAAGAAGAGCGGGAGGCAAGGTCTGCAGTTCCGGAAAAGGAGTAAGCGGAAACCGGTGCGAATTCATTGCGCAGCCTCAGTCTCAGATGACGCGGCTTGTACTTGAAACGGACATAGTCATAAAGGTCGGAACTTGCCATGCTGACAGCCGTCACCTTCATGTCCTCATCCCAGAAGGAGATATCGCCTTTCGGGGCATATCCCTGTCCGAAGTCATTGTAGACCACTTTGCTGCCTTTCACCATTATACCGTCGTCCCTCCTGGCGTCATCAGGATCTTCGTTCCGCTGGATCACAAGATAGCCGCTGCCTGCAGACCGGAAATCCCTGGCGTTGCTGCAGCTTATCCCCGATATCCGGCAGCCGGAGCAGGTCTCGTCGAAAACAAGCTCCACACGAAGCACAAAATCGTCACCGCCAGGATTCTGGACAGACAGCGGGTAGTAGACCAGGTTGCCGTCGAAATAGTTCAGTGACTTCTTCAGCTCCACCGTACAGTACCAGCGACCGTCCCCGAATCTCCATCCGAGTTTCCTTATATCCTTGAATTCGTATGTCAGGGCTGTAAACTTTCCCGTATCATCCTTGCCGAGGAAGCTCCCTGCATACTCGCGGACCGGTACCGTACTGAGGAAATCATCCAAAGAGTACAGGTCGCAGAAAACCGGGGTGTCCTCATTCTCGAACAGCCTCAGGAATGTCCTTGCAGCCGTCCCGTCAACCACATCGGAAGCCTGTTCCAGCTCCGTCACCGCATCGATCACCATCAGGTTCATCCTGCGCTCGAGACTCGCGGGCTCAGGAATGTCCTGCGCGGCAAGACCGTGTCCGCAAAGGACCGTAGCCGCGGCAATCAATACCGGTCTTATGCCCATACCTGTCTTCATATCATAAATGCTGTAGCTATACCGGCGGCAAGTCCCGTTACCGTTGCCGCCAATACCGGCACCCACGTCCCGTGAGCGCCATTGCCTTTTCCGTCACTGTCCTGCACGGCAAGACCGCCAGACACGGCAGACAGGTCTTCAAGCATCACGTCCACCGACTGGTATCTCTCATCCTGCTGTTTCCTGACAGCTTTCTCCACTATCCTGCGGATTCCGGGATCCGATATGTTCCCTGCCGGCACCTCCCCGCTCAAATGAGCCTTCATTATGGAAGAATTGTCCCCTTCGAACGGGAGCGCCCCGACAAAGAGCCTGTACATCAGTATCCCGAGAGCATAAACATCCGTAGTGAAATTATGGTGCTGGACATCTCCGGCAAGAAGTTCCGGGGCGGCATAGTCGACCTTGCCGATTATGGAGCCCGACATGGTCAGTTTCGCATCAGCACCGTTGATGGAAGCCACCGGCTTGCACACGCCGTAATCGATGATCTTTATCTCCCTGTCCCTTGTAATCATTATGTTGCTCGGGTCCAGATCCCTGTGGATATAGCCGGAGCGGTGCAGGCACGCCACACCCTTGAGTATGGCTGACATAATCTCGACGGTAAAATTCCTGCGGTCATTGCATCCCATATCATACAGCTCCCTCGCATACCCTATGTCGGACCCTGTCTTTGTACAAAACACACCTTCTAACATACTTTCCAGGCTGACTCCGTCCAGGTTCTCCATTACTACATAATACCTGGGCTTCATTTCATGGGTAAAAGGGTCCGGTTCCATGTTCGGGATAAATCCGTACATCCGCAGAAGGTTGGGATGGTCAATCTGGATCGACGCTTCCCGCATCGCCCTTTCTATCATATCCTGGGCTGTATTGGTAACCAGCTTTATGGCCACAGGAATATATTCTGTCTCATTATCCGTCCGGAAACAGCGTCCCGGATACACTATCCCCATACCTCCCTGTCCGAGAGGTATTGAATCAGTGTCATAATCATAATAGATCTGGTTCTGCAACTCAGATACACCCTGTATTCGAACAATCATCTTACCTGTAAAATTCTATAAGGACACCCTTGTCCAGTCCGTCCAACGCCAGATAGTAGATACCGTATTTTTTGACATTCAATTCAATCACAGTATTTTTTCCTGACCGGCTCTTCCTGACAGCCCAGGACAGTGATTCATCCGAAGAGCTGAAGATATAAGCCGGGTCCGTATTCTCGCCGTCCCCGTAATCATACTTTACCTTATACAGCGACACCTCAGGCTCCGGACCGGATACCTCAACCGTACAGATTTTCCCTGCCACGGAAAGAGGAGAACCGTTCCCGTCCACCCTTACTTCGTCATAATGCGCATCCGCTTCTGCAATCCTGAGTGCCTTCCCGTCATACGTAACACCCGGACCGTCCTCCTCTTTCTGTCCGGCCTCGCCATTCCGCACCTTCTGGTACCGCTCTATCTCAGACAAAGGATAGGTCTGCGCCCTGAACCTGTTTTTCTGCAGAAGCGATACCGACTCCCCCATCTTTCTTGATACGATAAAACCTTCCACAGTCCTGCCGTCCGTCAGGACAAGCCTGTCAAGAAGAGGAGCCAGTTCCCAGACAGATCCGTCCCCGGGTACGGCTTCCGAACTTATGACATCCACATCCGCCTGGGCTATGGTCCTGCGCGTACCGTCAGGCAATATCATGACCATGTCCTTGCCGATATTCTGTATCGCGATACGGCCGGAGATACTTTCTCCGGAACGTAAAGTCACTACTTCTCGGATGCCATGCTTCACGTTCGCCAGGCCGAGTTTTTCCGTCTTCACGACACTTTTCCACTCCAGTGTCCTGTCACCGGACGGAGTGGATACGGTTATCTCCCTGCCGGGTATCTGCTCCGATATGAAGCCATCGAAGGTCCTTCCGTCTTCCAGGTACACCCTGTCGACAGTCTGCCCCGGCAGAGGACAGGCTGCCAGCATCATGGCGGAAGCCAAGACTGTCAATCCTTTCATAGCAACGGTCATTTTGTGACTTCCGCTCCCTTGAGCAAAGATTCGAGATAAACTGAACGGACACCGAAGTTGAATCCCTGGGTTGACGAATATCCCGAATTGAGGACACCCATAAGATTCCCGTACTTGTCGAAAATAGGGGAACCGCTGGCTCCAGGCCTTGTCACGGCATCGAATCCGAACAGGAACCGGTTATCGTTCCTCGATATGGACCCGGATGCGGCATGAGCCTGTATTTCCGTCTTTTCCAGATCATCAAGAAGGTTTATACCCATCGGGAAACCGATTGTCAGGATATGCGCCCCCTTCTTAGGGTCGTTCTTCCTGACTTTGGAAAGAGGGACAGGTGTCACATTCAGCGGCATACTGTCGGACAGTATCTTGAACAAGGCAAGGTCTTCGCTTTCTGAACTGCAGGCTATCTCACTGCAGGTTATGGCACTGTGGGAATTGAAGTATTTGCCGTTCGGGACAATGATCATATTGTCAAGCACCCCGCGTACCCTGACCTGGGAAATGTACGGAAGGGCTTCAGTACACCCCATTTCATACAGAGTCGTAAGCTTGTTCCTGAAATAATCCTCCGCAGCCTTTTCCAGAGTAACCACGGAAGTGCCGTAATCAACCTTGTCCATCTCCCAAGGTCTCGCCACATGGCGGTTCGTGGCTATGACGCCGGACTCCCCTACGAAAAAGCCGGTCCCGGTCCCCATAATCGAATTATTCCCGTCAAACTCCATCACCATGTCGTCCTCCACGATGAACTTGTCATACAGAGGCTCTGTAAAGACCTCCTTGCGAGGGTTCCAGGAATCCGGATCAGGAAGACCGTCTATCGGCAGGGTGCCGCAATCCACCTCGAAATGATACTCGCAGACCATCAGCACCACGGAATTGTCGTACATCGCGATAAGCTGCTCGTCAGACAGGGGGCGACGGATTGACCGGACACCAAAGACTACCAGTACCGCCGCGACGGCTACAGCTGCCGCAGCCACGGCATACTTCCAGCCTCCGCCTCCCTTCCTTACCGGGTTCTCTACAGGGATCCCGGCACAGGAAATCTCATCGCCGGCTTTCAGCCTTACGTATTTGTTCTTCGGTATGGCTCTGCCGTTCAGGGTGGTTCCGTTCATGCTGTGGTCACAGATATACCATTTCCCGTCGGACATTTCACGGACCGTGGCATGGAAGCGGCTGACGCCGGTACCGTTGACGACAATCCTGTTCATGTAGTGTGAACCTATGCCCATGGTCTGCCTCACGCCTTCCGGGGTCTTCAGATAAGGGACGGCCGACCAGTCAAGCGGGATACCCAACGCAGTGAAAGTAACATCCGCACCTCTTCTGACGGGGGTCTCTTTCCCAGGGGCAAGCCTCGAACCGTCAAGGAAAGTCCCGTTCGTGCTTTTGTCGATGATGAACATGTCCCCGTTGTCGAGCTGGATCAGCTCCGCGTGGTAGTTGCTCACATACTCGTTGGATATGACTATCTCCGCCTGTTTGGGGTCACGTCCGATTACTGTTAGTCTCATAGTGATGAATTTTAATAGATTGCATTGACATTAATAGTAGAGGTGTCTGCCACCTCGGTTTCAGAAGAGCCACCGGATGCAGGCTCCGCAAGATGCAGGGAATCCGCCCGGACATTGCCGGAAACGGCCGCAGTATCCTGAAGGGCGACATCCCCTCCGGCTGTATCCCGCACCTGGAGGGAATCTTCCTGCCCATGCGTCCGGGCAGGTGCCGTTTCAGTCTGCATCTCCTTATCATCCTGCTTCTTAGGCAAGGTCCGTCGGAACACAGGCTTGTCCTTTCCGGAGGAAGCGTTTCTCCGGGACAGGGAGTCATCAGGGAAGAAGACGGAAGATCCCGCAGGGCCTCCTCCTGCCGGAGAACCGCCGCCGCGCGGACACACACATATCACGGTCACCGCCGCCGCTATCAGCAGAAAGACAGATCCCGCTATGACAGCGATACGCTTCTTCACCGGATTTTCAGGGATAAGGGACCAGTCCAGTTCTGCAGAATCCGCAAAACGGACGGTATCCCTGCGAGAAACAGGGACCTCCTTCTCCGGAGTGATCCTGACTCCGTTCACATAAGTGCCGTTAAGGCTGGAGTCTACGATGACATAGCTCCCGTTCTTCCTGATTTTCAATACCGCATGGTGGCGGCTGACTGCATTGCCCGTATCGTACAGGCAGATGTCACAGGAAGGATCCCGTCCTATCGTATACACGGTCTTTTTCATATCCGATTTTCCTTATTGACGCAATAACGCCGAAATTACTGTTCAAAAATATCTTAATCCTCTGACGCAGTCCTGTCACCGCCTGTCACCATGTCCAGTATCTTCTCCACCTTCTGTGCAGTAAGATATTCCTGGGCGGTTACAAGATCGTCCCTCAATCCGGCAAGTTCCTCGCGGAGATCTTTCCGCTCCGACATGAGCACCAATGAATACAGGTTCAGACCGAGGCTTGCGGCCAGAAGAACATACACACACAATTTCAATATCGGGAATCCTGTCCTGCGCCTGTCCTTGAGTACAGAATCCGCATCCACGTCCACAATGGCTGCAGTCAGATTATCATGATTCCCGCCGCCATCCCTGCCGATGCTGTCTATTTCCTCCGCAAGGGCGGAAAGCATCTGCTCCGGACTTTCTTTTACGGAAAGTTTCTTCAGGAATGTATCTTCATCCGTCGCCGCCCAGAATCCGTCCGTACACAGGACAAATCTGTCATGTCTCCGGTACGGCAGTTCCACGATGGAAGGTTCGGCCGTTTCCGATATTCCGAGAGCTTTCAGGATTATGTTCGAGCAGCTCGAGAGCCGGGCCTGTTCTTCCGTAATGACATTCGCCTTGACCATATCGAAAACCATGGAATGGTCCGTCGTCCGGAAAATCTTCTTCCCTTTCCTGATCTGGTACACCCGGCTGTCGCCGAGCTGTGCCACGACAGCACTCCTTTCCGTGAGCAGAAGGGCTACGACAGTGGTTCCCATCCCCTTGAACTCCTCCTTGCGACCCTCTTCGGCTATACTGGAGTTCGCCTTGGCTATCGCATCATAGAGCACCTCCGCAGGATTCCCGTCTTCCGGGGCGGCACTGACAGAAGCGATTACAGAATCCACTGCCATGGACGAAGCCTTCTTTCCTCCTTTCATGCCTCCCATCCCGTCGCAGACGACCACAAGAGTACCCAGCGGAGTATCGGCCGAAGCTGCGGAATCCTGGTTCTCGGACCTTCCCCCGACAAGCGACTCGATGCATCCGGTACACTTTAACCGTGATTTTATTGACTGTAACACTGTCTTCAGGTTTCAGAGGTTGACAAAAGATGGGAAATGCTATCTCTTGGGGGAAATGAAGACCGTCTTCTTGGAACCGTCCTCGAAAGGGGAAGACGAAACTGTCCCGGGCATGGTCCCTTTTGGAGACTGGGTAAAAAGTCCTGTAAGCGGAGGTTGTCCTGCCTCAGCGGCATCGGGAGCGGTGGACCTGAAGCCAGGTTTCTGTTTCAGCCCCACAGAATCAGGGTCGACAAGAAGAAAATAAAGCTCATAGTTCTCTCCGACGCTGATGATATCCCCGCTCCTGCACTCCTTCGGGTTGAAGTCCAGGGTCACCCCGTTGAGCATTGTACCGTACATCGAACCCGTGTCCTGGAGATAGACGAATATTCCGGCGTTCTCACCGTTGTTCTGCATCTTGCGGATGACAAGGACGGCATGGTTTTCAGAGACAGAGGCTTCCTCGAGCCGGATGCCGCATTCCGGAGAACGTCCGATGCTGTTCGGACCCACATACAACGGCCAGTATTCACCGAGAGACGTCCGGGAGACAGAGTAAAGAAATCCCATTACAGGCTTCGGGTTGGTGTCCGGAAAAAGCGGAGATGGCATACCCGGATAGGCTGTTTTAGTCGTACTCATAATATGGTTTGATGTTTCGCCGGCCCAGTAACGAACAAAACAAAAAAGAAAGTGTGAGCCCATTGATTCTTATTCCGTGCTGAGCTCTGGACTGCTCGTGTAAAAATAAGATTCATCGACCCACACCGCTATCTGGTGGATCGACCACAGTCATAGCAAGTGCAATCAATAACTCCTATTCCCTTACACGTTGAATTGTCCAGATTCAGCACGAGGAATAAAAGCCAAACGCTTTCTGTATGTAACCAGAGGCCCGTCAGGCATTGCCGTACCGCCGGCCCTGGAAAGGAATACCGCAACAAATGCGGCCCACCTTTGTTGCAAATATAGGCTTTTTCACTTTAAAAACATAGCTATCTTCCAAAAAATCAGTTCTCGCCAGTTTGAAAATTTTTATGTATGTTTGCATCCTGCAATTTTGAACTCGACAGAAAATGGAAAAGACACAGAAGGAATTGCCTGAGAACGCCCACAGGGAGCTGAAACCCGGAGAAAAATACACGCCGCTGCTCTCGCCTGAGAAGAACTATCCGGAAGTCACGCCCTGGTCGGTGTGCATCGGCCTCATCATGACAGTGATATTCTCTGCAGCCGCAGCCTATCTCGGGCTGAAGGTCGGTCAGGTATTCGAAGCCGCGATCCCCATAGCAATCATAGCCGTAGGACTTTCGAGCGCACTGGGAAGGAAGAACGCCCTCGGGGAAAACGTGATGATACAGTCCATCGGCTCATGTTCGGGAGCCATCGTGGCCGGAGCCATCTTCACTTTGCCTGCACTTTATATACTCCAGGCAAAATATCCGGAACTGACCGTCGACTTCACCAAGGTCTTCTTCTCTTCCCTGCTCGGAGGCATACTCGGGATACTCTTCCTCATACCGTTCAGGAAATATTTCGTAAAGGAAATGCACGGGAAATATCCGTTCCCGGAAGCTACTGCGACGACCCAGGTCCTCGTCAGCGGGGAAAGCGGAGGGAAAGGGGCCAAGACCCTGCTTGTCAGCGGACTCGTGGGCGGGCTGTATGACTTCACGGTATCCACATTCGGGCTGTGGAGCGACACCGTCACTTCGAGAATACTTCCTTTCGGAGAAGCCATAGCCGAAAAGGCAAAGCTGGTGTTCAAGCTCAATACAGGAGCCGCTGTCCTCGGTCTCGGATACATAGTCGGACTGAAATACGCCCTGGTAATCTGCTGCGGCAGTTTCCTCGTCTGGTTCGTCATCATTCCACTCATGAACCTTATATGGGGACCTGAAGTCATAGACCTGATGAACACCGGAATAAAGAGTACCGTATCCCAGCTTTCCGCAGAAGAGATATTCACTGAATACGCACGCCACATCGGCATCGGCGGCATCGCCACGGCCGGAATCATAGGCATAGTGAATTCCTTCGGGGTGATAAGGTCCGCGCTGGGACTTGCGGCCGGCGAATTCAGCAAGAAAAAAGCCAAAGGCACCACTGAAACGGAAAGGACACAGAGGGACATCTCGATGAAGATCGTCATTTTCGGCATCTGCATTACCCTCGTGGCCGTCTTCCTGTTCTTCGCTTTCGGTGTTCTGGACAATCTGTGGCTCGCCGTCATCGGGGTGCTGGTAGTCGGGATAATCGCCTTCCTGTTCACAACGGTCGCCGCCAATGCAATCGCAATAGTCGGGACCAACCCTGTCAGCGGGATGACCCTCATGACCCTCATACTCGCTTCCATAGTAATGGTAGCGGCAGGATTGAAGGGAACTGCAGGAATGACTGCGGCCCTCATTATAGGAGGAGTCGTCTGCACCGCACTTTCCGTAGCCGGTGCCTTTGTGACCGACCTGAAGATAGGTTATTGGATCGGCTCCACGCCCAAGAAACAGGAAAGCTGGAAATTCCTCGGGACTCTCGTGGCGGCCGCTACGGTGGGAGGCGTAATGCTGGTCCTCAACAAGACCTACGGATTCACCGGTGAAGACGCCCTCGTGGCCCCTCAGGCCAATGCCATGGCCGCTGTCATCGAACCGATGATGAACGGAGGAAGCGCACCATGGCTGCTGTACGGGATAGGAGCCGTCATTGCCTTGATACTAAGCTGGTTCAAGGTACCTGCACTGGCATTTGCACTGGGTATGTTCATTCCTCTTGACCTGAATCTGCCAATGCTCGTAGGCGGAGCGATTTCATGGTTCGTGGGCAGCAGGAGCAAAGATGCCGGAGTAAACGGCGCAAGAAGAGAAAAGGGAACCCTGATCGCTTCCGGATTCATCGCCGGAGGGGCACTGATGGGAGTGGTGAGCGCAATCCTGAAATTCGCGGATATCGACTGGTACATAGCGCCATCAGTGTGGACGGAGCCGGTTGCAATAATACCTTACATCCTGATCATAAGCTACATCATCGTTTCTTCGCTCAAGGCGAAAAAAGACATACAGGCCTGAAGACACAGTAAATGGAACCGATAATCACCGCACTGCTGCTGACCCTGGCAGCCGGAGCCGCCACAGGGCTCGGCGGAGCACTCATTCTGTTCAGAAAAAAGCTCGGCAGCGATTTTCTGGCCGGTGCCCTCGGGCTGTCGGCAGGGGTGATGATATTCATTTCCCTGGCAGAGCTCTACCCGGAAGCGCAGGCGGCGATTCCCGAAGACGCAGGCAACGGTTCCGTACTCGTGGTTCTGGCCTTTTTCCTGGGCATGGGCATCATCACGCTCATCGACTTCCTCATACCGGAATACGAGAACCCGCATGAAGCCTCCGGGCTTACGCTCGACTCCAGGAACGCGGCAACGGAGATGATACGGCAATCGGAACACGAAGGCAGGAACGCACTGAAGAAACTCGGTATAATGTCGGCGCTCGCCATTGCGATACACAATTTCCCGGAAGGCATGGCAACCTTCATCGGGACATTGAACGACCCCCGGATGGGAACGGGAATAACATTCGCCATCGCCGTACACAACATTCCTGAAGGCATTGCGGTGGCAATCCCTATTTTCTATGCGACCAGAAGCAAGGCAAAGGCCCTGATGTACGCCACCCTGTCCGGACTGACCGAACCGGCAGGAGCAGCGATATGCTACGGCCTGACAGCCCTGTTCGGGATACAGATACAGGGAGGCGGAGCAGCCTTCCCGCTGATTCTTTCCGCCGTTGCCGGAATCATGGTATACATCTCGCTGGACGAACTGCTTCCTACGGCCGAAAAATACGGGAAACACCACATTGCGATAGCCGGAGTGGTATCCGGTATGGCAATCATGGCGGTCAGCCTTCTGCTGTTATAGGGCAAAGGCCGGACGGTGCCGGAGCATCAAGAAGATATTTTGGTTTTATTGGACATAATTTTATAAAGTTCTTTCAAATGGAAAAAATAATTGACAGATTCCTGAGATACGTGGCTGTAGACACGCAATCGGATCCCGATTCGGAAAGCCAGCCGAGTACGGCCAGACAGCTGGACCTGCTGAAAATGCTGAAGGACGAGCTGGAAGGCATGGGGATAAAGGCGGAACTCGACGAATACGGCTATGTGATGGCTTCGATACCTTCGAACTGCGGCAATGACGTGCCTGCAGTCGGTTTTATCGCGCATGTAGACACTTCTCCCGATGCTTCAGGGAAAGACATAAGGCCGCAGATAATCCACGATTACGACGGAGACGACATCCCTTTGAAAGGCGTGCCGGGAATGGCTCTGAAAACAAGCGATTTCCCGGAACTGGCCGAATACAAGGGACAGACCGTCATCACCACGGACGGGACCACGCTTCTCGGCGCCGATGACAAGGCCGGTGTGGCGGAGATCATGTCAATGGCGGAATATGTCATGACACACCCTGAATTCCGGCACGGCGAAATCAAGATAGGCTTTACCCCTGACGAGGAAATAGGACGAGGGGTAGTGAAGTTCGATGTGGAAAAATTCGGGGCAAGATATGCCTACACGATGGACGGAGGGAAAATCGGCGAGCTGGAATATGAGAATTTCAACGCGGCTTCCGCCACAATACACATCCAGGGCAGGAACATCCATCCGGGATACGCCAAGGGAAAGATGCTCAACGCCATCCTGATAGGTATGGAACTCAATTCCCTGCTTCCTGTGGAGCAGAGGCCCGAGTACACGGACGGATACGAAGGTTTCTTCCACATCACGGGGTTCAACGGCACGGTAGAGGAAGCTGACTTCTCATACATTATCAGGGACCACGACCTCGGGCTTTACGAAAAGAGGAAAGAAACTCTGCTCAAGTGTGTGGACTTCATCAACGGAAAATACGGGGAAGGCGTAGCCACGGCCGACATCAGGCATCAGTACTACAATATGAGGAAGGAGGTGGAACCTCACTACCATATTATAGAAAAAGCCGTGAAAGCCATGGAAGCCGAAGGCATAACTCCCATAATAAGGCCTATACGCGGAGGTACGGACGGAGCCAACCTGTCCTTCATGGGACTTCCGTGCCCGAACATCTTCGCCGGAGGACACAATTTCCACGGAAAACTTGAATTTGTCCCCGTGGAAAGCATGGAAAAGGCTACGAAAGTCATCCTGAATATCATTTCCCTGTTTGCCGGGGAATAATCATCCCCGTCTTTCGAAGAAAGACATATGAGAGGATGCCCCGAAGAGCTTTCGGGTCATCCTCTCATATTATTTCATTCAGCAGCCCGACCTTGCCCTCATTGACGATTTTCAGTATCAGCTCCCCGAAAAGAGTATTCTGCCATGCGAACCACTCGCGGGTGAAGTCCGAAGCATCGTCCTTGTTGAAAGACTCGTGGATGAATCCCGTCCCGGCATCCGTGACAAGCAGCTGGCGGATGCAGTCCTGGAGTTCCTTGTCATCATCTGCGGTGAAAGCCTTCATCATGATGCTCATCTGCCATATCACCCCTACTCCGATATGCGGCCCGCCTATGCCCTCTCCGGCGATGCCGCGGAAGAAATAAGGATTGTCCACGCTCCATACGAAATCCCTTGTATTGAGATAGACCGGGTCGTCAGGCTCTACTGCACCGAGATATGCAAGCGAAAGGAGAGACGGGACATTGGCATCGTCCATTATGTACTGGTTGCCGTAGCCGTCCACCTCGAAAGCGTATATGGGTCCGTAGACCGGATGGTCATAGACAGCATACTTCTTCAGACCCGCCTCGATCTCAGAAGCGATATCAAGGCATTCTGCGGAAAGTTTCTTGTCCCCTCCCACCTTGTCCAATATCTCCGCAGCCTTGCGCAGGGAACTGACAGCCATGAAATTGGAAGGTATGAGGAACTCGAAGGTCGTAGCATCGTCCGACGGGCGGAAAGACGATGCCACCAGACCCGTATAACGGGCAGGATTGCCGTGGCCGGCCACGCATTTGGTATCGAGCTGTCTATCAGTCTGGCGGAGGAAGGTATATGAGCCGTAGCCGTCCTTCCGCTGCTGCTCACGCATCACTCCGAGCATCCTGACTATGGCCTCTTTCCATATTTCCCCGAAAACGGAGGTATCCCCCGTCTTCTTCCAGTATGCGTATGCAAGCCTTATCGGATAGCAGAAGGAGTCAAGCTCCCACTTGCGTTCGAAAACATAAGGGTCGGTTTCCGGCCTGTCCGTCTTGTTCGCCGCCCCGACTGGCCCGACATTGAAAGCGTTGGCATACGGGTCGATGCAGATGCACTTGAGCTGCCGGTTTATCACACCGGCTATCATCCTCGCCAGAGCGGGATCCCTGTCCGCGAACTGAACATACGGCCATACCTGGGCCCCCGAATCGCGCATCCACATTGCCGGGATGTCCCCTGTATAGACGAAAGTATCCGGCCTTCCTTCTTCGTCCTCCCCGTAATGGACAGTCGTGTCCAGGGTATTCGGGAAACAGTTGCGGAACATCCAGGCGAGTTTCGGATTGGCAAGCATGGAGGCCACCCGCTCTATCTCGGCCTCAACTGCCGCTGATGAGAAAAGACGGTCTTCAGGGTCAGGGCGGCGGGACAGTCTGTGCCCGGAAGCGCCGGCATCATTGTCCGTCCTGCCGGAAAGCCCCGGGCAGAAATCCTCCGGGCAGTACCAGATCTTGGGGTCGGGCCCCATGGTGAACTCCAGGACATTGCCCGCACATATATCCCCGAACTCTATGTAAGGCTTTGTGTAAGGACGTCCGTTCAATGTGACGCGCTGGATATACAGGTTCTGCGGACTGTTGCCGGACGCCTTTACCGTGAACACACCTCCCGGCACATCGATCTCCGCACTGTCGAACATCGGGGACCCGAACCAGAAACGGGGCTTCGTCATGTCCGCCTGGTAGAAGCCGAGAGAGGAAAGTATATACCAGGCCGACATCTGGCCCACGTCCTCGTTGCCGGAAAGGCCGTCCGGGGCATCGCGGTAGAGCGTCGTAAGCACCTCCCTTACCTTTTCCGCCGTCTTCCACGGCTGTCCGGCCATGGTGTAGAAATAGAGGATATGGTGGCTCGGCTCATTGCCGTGGGCATACTGACCTATCAGGCCGGAAATGTCCGGAGACGAATCCGCACCTTCGATCCTGGACTCTGCAAGGAAGAGCGAGTCGAGCCTGGAAAGGAAGGCATCCCCTGAACCGAAGCAGGAGATAAGTCCGTCGATGTCATGCGGTACAAGCCATGTGTATTGCCATGCATTACCTTCGCAATAGTCATCTCCGCGATGCTCCGAAGAATAAGGACTGAAAGGGGTCCTGAAACGCCCGTTGCTGTCCTTGCCCCGCATGAACCCGGTCTGTGGGTCAAAATAATGTCGGTAGGAATGGCTGCGTCCGGTAAAGAACCCGTAGTCTTCCTGTTTTCCGAGACATTGCGCCGCGGCGGCCACAGAAGCATCCGCTATGGCATATTCCATGTCGAACGCCACGGACTCGAACATCTTGTCGCAAGGGATATAGCCGTATTCCATCCTGAAATCCTGACCTCTGTCAGGGACCATGGCGGAATTCCTGAGAGCTTCGAAAGCCAGTTCTCGGTCAAAGCCCGGCAAGTCCTTGATTATGGCGTCAGCCACCGGGATTATCCCCGGATTCCCTACCATGCAGTCCGTCTCGCAGCCCATAAGATGCCATACAGGGAGCTTGCCCTGCTGCTCATATATCTTCAGCATGGTGTTTATTATGTCCGGCATCCTGTCCCTGTGGATGATGGTCATCAGGGGCATTGCCGCACGGTAGGTATCCCACAACGAGAAAGTGGTATAGTTCGTGAATCCCTCCGGACCGTGCACCTGTCGGTCGGCACCGTAATAGCTCCCGTCCACATCACAGAAAACGGAAGGGGCTATCATCGTATGGTACAGGGCCGTGTAGAAAATCGTCCTTGCCGACGCATCCCCTGTCGCGATACGTATCCTGGAGAGTTCGGAGTTCCATGCACTGTCCGCAGCCTCGGCGACAGCTTCGAAATCCCATCCCGGCAACTCAGCCTCAAGGTTTTTCCTCGCGCCTTCAATACTTACGGAAGAAAGGGCCACCTTCAGCAGTATCTGCTCGCCAGTGGAGGTCCGGAACGACGCCCTTCCGTACATACCGTCCTTCCCGTGCAGGGTAAAGCTGTCGAAAGGTCTGGAAAATTCCGCGACAAAATAGATACGCTGGTCCTCCGCCCATCCCGAAGACCACCTGTATCCCTCGATGACATTGTCCCCGGCTGCCTTCATCTCCGTCCTGACCGGCTCGTCCCAGCATCCTCCGTTCTCAAGGTCAAAGACTATGGCGGCATCCTCCGATTCCGGGAATGTGTAGCGGTGGAGCCCCACCCTTGCCGTTGCGGTCAGTTCCGCCCTGATCCCGTATCTCTCGAGAGGTATGCTGTAATAGCCCGGGCGGCTGATTTCCCGGGATCTGTCGGCATAGGACCACAGGCCGGATCCGGGGTCTTCCCCGTTTCCTCGGGCATAGGTGACATCCCCCGTAAGCGGCATCACCGTAATATCGAAAAGATCCCCGATACCGGTACCGCTGAGATGGGTATGGGAAAAACCGATGACAGTGGAGTCGCTTTCGTGGTAGCCGGAAGTCCAGTCCCATGTCTCGGGAATGCTGGTCGGGCCGAGCTGGACGAACCCGAACGGGACATTTGCCCCGACAAAGACATGTCCGTGTCCGCCGGTACCGATGGCTGTATCTACATAATCAGTGAATTTTTCAGGTGCCTGGCCGGTGCAGGCGGCTGTAAGGAGACCGGCAGAGACAATGGCCGCGCCAAGTATATGACTCGTGTTCATTTTCAGGAAAACGGATTGTTTTGTGGTCTGTAAGATCTGATATTTGTCCGGTAAATTTATATATTTTCCGTAAGAAATCATAACCGGGAATCACTCGAAGACGAGAATGCCTGTACCCGAGGGAGGCCGCCCTGCCGGAATGCCGGAGGACCCTGGAAAAAGTTTTTTCCGGTATCCGGCGGAAGTTTCCCGGACTTTCCATGGAATATCGGTTTATATTTCATATCTTTAGAAAACGCCGGAAAATTCCTTTCCGGAAACACTAAAACAATTTCAATCATGAGACATATCATGCCAACCGCAATGCTCGCCGCAATAGCGGCAGCCTGCATCACATTTTCCGGATGTGAAAAGATCATCGTCATCGAATGCCAGCACCCGATCATATACTATCCTGAAGACGGTAACGGAGATTCCGGCAACGGAGAAGACGGGGATTCCGGAAATTCTTCCGGGCTCGGAAACAACCTGGTCGGCTTCCACGCCTCCGTGGAAAGCCTCAACCTTGCCACAAAATCCATGTCCCCAATCTCCGCCGGGACAAGGGTGATGATATACGCATACCACGGTTCTACGGACAACGCCACAACCACATCCGCCGTGGCCAGGGGGTCCTATACCGCCCAGCAGACCGGCACGCTGTCAGGGGACAGCGGCTACAAGATGATGCTGAGCAACGGGGTTTTCGACTTCTACGCCGTATCGGTGAATTCTTCTGACCTTCCGCCGGTATTCTCCAACGGGGTTTCCACCGCGCTGTCAAACGGGGTCGACTATCTCTGGTGGAACGTGGACAACTATGACGTGGCCGCCGCCCAGGTGACCGTACCTATTGTCCTGAACCATTCCGCCACACAGATATCCTTCGAAATCGAGTCAGGAGACGGGATGTATGTCCAGGATATAGTGTCCGCGACAATCACGGCTTCCAAGCCTGGCGCGGTCATGGATCTTTCGACAGGGGTGATACAGCCGGCAACGGAATATGACACCGCTCCTGCCTCCATGGGTGTCAACAAGATGAAGCTCCAGTACACCATGCTTCCCCTCCAGACCGACGAACCGATGAAACTCGTGCTGAACATCCATGCCAACGGGGAACCGGACGTGAAGACGTACGAAGTGGACGTGCCTGTCCCGGACGGAGCCCTAAAAGCCGGGAATTCATACAGGTTCCGGGCCGTAATAGATGCGGATAAGGTCACTTTCCCTCAGGTCGGGGTCACTGACTGGGTGGATGTTGATGAGACGGGGAATCCGCTTTATCCTCATTAACATGAATGCGGAGGATCCGTTGGGTCCTCCGTATTCATGTTACGGATTTTTTAAGAAAATCCGTCCGTCACAATCCCCAGTCGCTGTGCGACAGCCCCTTTTCAAGGGGCATTCCCCCTCACCGCTCCCCCGCCGAGAGCCCTGTCGCTTTGCCAATGCAATGCTCCGGTTCATTTGATGGGAGGATCCGTTGGGTCCTCCGTATTCATGTTACGGATTTTTTAGAAAAATCCGATCATCTCAATCCCCAGTCGTTGTGCGACAGCCCCTTTTCAAGGGGCATTCCCCCTCTTCCGCTCCCCCTCCGGGAGCCCTGTCGCTTTGCCAATGCAATGCTCCGGTTCATTTGATGGGGCTGTGTCAAAATGAATGTTTTGATACAGCCCCATTAAGGTGTGAAAGACACATCATCGTCTTTCGTCATACCAGACAGGCGATGTCCTTCCGGAAGCGGGCGGAAAGATAGACGGTGCGGATGATCAGGTGGGCGAGATAGGCGGCAAGCAGGATATGTATCGCCAGGACAGAAAAATTTTCCGGAGACGGAGACAAAGCCCTGAGGATACCCAGCCCGGCGAAATAAGTCAGGAAAAATCCTGCGGCAGCGAGAATCATCGTATTCCGGATCGGTCTGGACGCCGTCGCCCCGATATAGATGCCGTCCCAAGCGAAAGCCGCGCATCCGAAAAGAGGCATCATGACCATCCACGGCATATACTTCAGGGATATGTCGATGACCTGGTAGTCATTCGTCATCACCTTGAGGATAGGCAGGCCTGCAAAAGCATACAGGAACATGAACCCCACCCCGATGCTCAGGCTCCATACAAACACGAACCTGATGACCCTCATGAGGGAAGCCTTGTCCCCTGCACCTATGTAACGTCCGGCAAGAGCCTCCCCGGCATAGGCGAAGCCGTCGGTAAAATACGAGAACAGCATCATTATCTTCATCAGGATAGTGCCTGAAGCGAGAAGAAGGTCGCCGTAATGGGCCGAAAACGTGGTAAACCCGATATAGATCCCGATAAAGCATAGAGACCTGATGAAAAGGTCCGTATTCATCACGAAGAAGCGCTTCATCTCCGAACCTCTGAAAGCCGACAGCAGAGTCTTCGCACGGCATGATGCAAACACCTTTTTCCGGTACTTCACCAGAAGGATTGCGGCAGCGCACAGAAGTCCCGAATACTGTGCGGCGACAGTGCCTGCCGCGATGCCGGCGAAGCCCATTCCTCCGATATGGACCCCGCCCGCATCGAGCCCCAGGGCGAGTACAATACTCACGACAGCATTGATCACGTTCACCGCAAGGTCGGTTATCATCGGAGAGACACTGTCCTGCATACCTATGAACCAGCCTTTCAGAGCCATGAGGCTCAATGTCGCCGGAGAGGCCCATATCCTTATGAAAAAGTATTCCGAAGCAAGTTCACGTACTTCCGGAGTACAGTCTATGACGAGGAAGGCCGCTTTGACAAAGATCCACTGGACAGCCAGCAGGAGAAAGGAACAAAGCAAGGCAATGCCGACAGCCCGGCTGAGAATGGAGGCGGACTCCGTCATGTCGCCCCGTCCGAAAGCCTGCGCTGCAAGTCCACCGGTCCCGACCCTGAGAAATCCGAAATTCCAGTACAGCAGGTCGAAAAGCATGGTTCCGATGGCGACTCCGCCTATCAGTGTAGCGGCTGAAGCCGTCGAGGAGGCGTCAAGATGCCCGGCCACGGCTATGTCCACCATGCCGACAAGCGGCACGGTAATGTTTGCAAGGATGCTCGGCAGGGCCAGATCCAGTATTTTCTTGTTGACTCCCATTTTCCGGAAACCGTTTTTTCCTTTGTATCACCTGTATTTTTCGCCTTCTTCCAGCATGCCGAGGTAAGACATATACCTTTCGCTGCTTATAGTCCCCTCCTCCACCGCGGCCTTCACTGCACATCCCGGCTCATGGGTATGGGTACACGGGGTGAAGCGGCAGTTTTCCGAAGCCTTGAACATCTCCGGGAAATAAAGGGCAATCTCCTCCGGCCTGATATCCACAAGCCCGAACCCCCTGATTCCCGGAGTGTCTATGATAAAGCCGCCGGTAGCAAGCGGATACATCTCATAGAAAGTCGTGGTGTGCTTTCCCTGCAGGTGCGCCTCGGATATCTCCCCTATCTTCAGCTCTATGGACGGGTCCAGGGCCTTGATCAGGGAAGACTTTCCAACCCCGGAGACACCCGAAAAGAGAGACACCGAATCCCGGCACTCCTCCCGCAGGATACCGATCCCTTCCCCTGTCAGTGCGGAAACATCGAGGACCTTGTATCCGGCCCCTTCATAGATGCGGTGGAAGGCCTCGAGCTGTCCGCTGAAGGCTGTGCGGAAAAGGTCGGTCTTGTTCATCACGATGACAGGATGGACATTGTACACCTCGCAGGTGACCAGGATCCTGTCGAGGAAAGGCAGCTTTACTTCAGGGAAATCGAGGGTGGCCACGATGAAGGCCTTGTCGACGTTCGCCGCAATGATATGTGCCTGCCTGGAAAGGTTGGCCGACTTGCGGATGACGTAGTTCTTCCGCTCCTGTACGGAGAGGATCACGGCGGGATTCTCCAGCGTAGGGGCCACGGTTTCGGATTCATAGACCACCCTGTCGCCGACCGCCACCGGATTCGTGGCCGTACTGCCCTTGAGGCGGATCCTGCCTCTGAGGACGGCCGGGAACAGATTCCATTCCGGAAGAGCGGAAAGCAGGTAATGGCTTCCCGTATGCTTGACCACTGTTGCCGTTTTCTTCTGCATATTTCGCTGGACGCCGCTGCCGGCTTCGGATAAAAGATTGTTCATTCGGTAGGCAAATATACGCAGAAGCCGAGAGCAATGCAAGTTTACTTGCAATTGCCGAGGCGCAACATTATATGTGGACACGAAGTGGCCAAATATACGCAGAAGCCGAGAGCAATGCAAGTTTACTTGCAATTGCCGAGGCGCAACATTATATGTGGACACGAAGTGGCCAAATATACGCAAACTGGACCGAATACGTATGGAATCCCTGCAATTTTAATTTCTTCATTCCCGCGTCAGGTTAAAAGACATTCCCGGATAAGCATGACCATTATTCGCAATATTGGAAATTTATACGTAAGTTTGTTGACCTTTAATTACAATACTGCCATGATAAGCGAAAATCAGATTGAAGAAACCCTTGAAAACCTGTTTGAAAACATCAGTTTCAATGCAGAACCGGCCGGACTGTACGACCCGCTGAGATACATGATGGGAATCGGAGGCAAACGCGTGCGTCCGAGACTGTGTCTCCTGACCTATTCCCTTTTCAACGACCGGTTCACCGAAAAGATACTCGAGCCGGCTGCAGCCATCGAGATATTCCACAGCTTCACGCTGATACACGACGACATCATGGACAACTCCGATATGCGCCGCGGAGTACCTACAGTGTGCCGGAAATGGAACGACAACACTGCGATCATCTCCGGGGACGTAATGTCCATCGACAGTTACCGCAGGATAGCCAAGGCTCCGTCGGAAGTGCTTCCGCAGGTACTGGAGCTGTTCACAGCCACTGCGGCACAGGTATGCGAAGGACAGCAGTACGACATGGATTTCGAGAATGCCAGGATAGTGTCGATGGACGAGTACATGAAGATGATAGGACTGAAGACCGCAGTGCTGATTGCCTGTGCGGCGAAGATGGGTGCCCTGATAGGAGGGGCGGACGAAAGGGCCTGCGACCTGCTTTACAAGTTCGGGTACAACCTCGGGCTTGCGTTCCAGATTACCGATGACTACCTGGACCTGTACGGGGATACTGCGGTATTCGGCAAGAAGATAGGCGGGGATATCATAAACAACAAGAAGACATGGCTTCTGACAAGGGCCCTCGAAAAGGGAGGCGAGATGGAGAAATCCGGAGTGGTAGATTCGGCACACGGCACTGCCGCCCTGTTCAGGGCAATGGAGATGAAGACAGACAACGAGGCCGACAGAACCGCCAAGATATCCAGAGTCAAGGAGATATACGAAACCCTCGGAATCGATGAAGATGTAAAGTACGAAATCATCAAACTTCATGCACAGGCGATGAATTATGCAGGCCTGATCGGTCTGGGCAAGGTGAAGTATGAAATGCTGCACAGGTACGCAGACAGGCTGCTCGGGAGGAACAGGTAGGGCCGGATGAAAACAGATTCTCTGCACTGACATCATTATGGAAAAGAAAGATCTGGAGATAATGGCTCCTGCAGGCAATTTCGAATGTCTGCAGGCCGCCATACAAGGCGGGGCCGATTCGGTATATTTCGGGGTGGAAAGGCTGAATATGCGTTCTCACTCGGCCAATAATTTCAAGATGGAAGATCTTCCGGAAATCTGCAGGATATGCAGGGAACACGGAGTGAAGTCCTATCTCACCCTCAACATAGTCCTCTACCAGGAAGACCTTCAGGATATGCGCCGCACCCTCGATGCCGCCAGGGTCGCCGGAATCTCGGCTGTCATAGCTTCCGACATGGCGGCCATCATCTATGCCCGTTCCATCGGGCTCGAGGTGCACATTTCCACCCAGCTCAGCATTTCCAATGCCGAAGCCCTGAGATTCTATTCGCAATATGCCGATGTAGTAGTGCTGGCCCGGGAGCTCAATCTCCATCAGGTCAAGGAGATAAAATCAATCATAGACTCCGGGGACATAAAGGGGCCGTCGGGACGCAGGGTCGAGATCGAGATGTTCGCGCACGGTGCCCTGTGCATGGCCGTTTCAGGGAAATGCTACCTCAGCCTTCATGAATACGGGGCATCGGCCAACCGCGGGTCCTGCTATCAGATCTGCAGGCGCGGATACGAGGTGACGGACCTCGAGACCGGAAACCGGCTCGTGGTGGACAACAAATACATCATGTCACCGAAAGATCTGTGTACCATAGAATTCATGGACAGGATCATAGACGCCGGAGTCACTGTCTTCAAGATAGAAGGACGGGCGCGTTCAGCCGAATACGTAAAGAAGACCGCATCCTGCTACAGGAGGGCGGCTGACGCGGTATGCGAGGGCAGATATACTCCCGAATTGGCCGCCGGCCTGAAAAAAGAGCTTGCCGAAGTATTCAACAGGGGTTTCTGGGACGGATACTACCAGGGGGCGAGACTCGGAGAATGGAGCGAAGTCTACGGGAGCAAGGCGACAAGGAAGAAAGTCTACAGCGGCAAGGTCACGAACTGGTTCGCAAAACTCGGGGTCGCAGAGATCCTGGTAGAGTCGGCTCCGCTGAAGGTCGGGGACAGGATACTGATCATGGGTCCGTCGACCGGGGTGGTGGAAATGACTGTCCCGGAGATACGGGTGGACCTGAAACCTGTACAGGAAGCCGGGAAAGGCGTGTTCTGCTCCGTTCCTGTCGATCTCGGAGGACAGACGGAAAAGCTGCGCCGCTCCGACAAGGTCTATATCTGGAATGAAAATATCATCTGAACAGCTCCCGGAGGACTTTCAGGGAATTGACATTCACGGATGACTCGGTGTGGTATTCGATGTATTTCAGGAGTTTTTCGGCAATCTCGTTACGGAGCTCTCCCGACATGGGAACAAGCATGGCCTCGGAAAACGGAAGCTCCACGAAACGGGACACCGCCGGCAGCCTGTCCCCGACAAACGGGGCGAGGGCATCCGGATCGGGGCTGAACCCCAGGGCGATGATGAACTCCAGGAGAAAATACAGGTGAAAATTACTGAAGTCCGTCTCCAGCGCATCCAGAAGGAGGATGTTCCTCTCGCACATATCATAAAGGGCGGGATCGTTCATCCCGTCCCTTACGACACGGTAGATGACCTCGCTGATAAACATCGACATGGCGCTCTTGCTGAGGTTGTTCCTTATGCCTGCAAGTGGATAGCGCGACGAGACGTTCCTTGCGGTGAAAAGCTTCGACCTGCTTGTCTCGTAAATATCCGCTTCAAGTATGCTCAAGGGGAAGAAAAGCGAGGTCATGGAACGGCGGGGCATGCTCTTTACGAAAAGGCCCTTCCTGCCGTACACCTTCGAGAGGGTATGCAGGACTATGGAATTCTCTCCGAACTTAGTCGTGTGCAGAAGGATGAATTCTGAACTGTTGAGCATGGCCGCACCGTAATACTTGCCTGGGTCATGCCCCGATTTTCACGGCGTCGCTACCTCCATCCCCGTACTGTCCGCCGGAAGCAAGGAACTCCGCCATGGCCCTCAAGGCCTTCCCACGGTGTGAAATGGAATTTTTCTGCTCTTCCGATATCTCCGCGAGCGTGACTGAAGGATAATCGTCGGCGATGAATACCGGATCATAGCCGAATCCGCCTTTCCCTGCCCTGGCGCGGGCTATCCTGCCTTCGAGGGTTCCGTTGAAAAAGTAACGGCGGCCGTCAAGGATAAGTGTGACAACGCTTCTGAACCGCGCCTTTCTGAGATTCTTCTTTGGTGTGATACCCATGGAAGCCATGAGCGACGCTTCCGTCTCCTTGCGGGAAAGTTCGTCGAGGAGCTTGTCCATATTCTTCCCGAAATCCTTGTCTTCTCCGGCGTAGCGTGCCGTATGTACTCCCGGGGCGCCTCCGAGCGAATCCACTTCAAGACCGGTGTCGTCAGCGAAACAGTCCGTGTGGCAGTTCTGCCATATAAAGTCCGCCTTCTGCTGCGAATTGGCCCTCAGGGTAGTACCTGTCTCGGGAATTTCTTCACTGATTCCCATCTGTGCAGGGGTAACGAGCTCGAATCCCTTGCCTAAAATTTCCGATGCCTCACGCAGTTTTCCGCTATTGCCCGTTGCAAAAACCATTTTCATAACTGCTTTGTTTTTCGTCTTAATACGCCGCAAAGGTAAAAATATTTCGCAAATCCGCAAAACGGCATCACAACGGCTCCGCAGAAAAGCTATCTCCCGCGCTCCTGTTCAATCCAGATCCGCACATATTTGCCTCCTGCCTTGACATAGATATTCTGGTCTCGTATGGCGGAGGTATTGTTCGGATAGAAGCGCAGGGTAAAGGACTCCGCGTCATTCGAGACCACTTCAATCCAGCCGGGGAGATTGTCTATCAGGTATTCAATCCAGTCAGTGGAGACTGAATATGTCCTGACCCCGCCTTCTTTCGGAACAACTTCCTCCAGGAACGTCTTCCCGTTCACGGTGATATATCCAGCTTCCCCAAAGACCTTAGTTTCAGTCTCTCCGGAAGGGTATGTGACAGTAAATTGTCCACGCAGTTTGTTATCCCTGAATTCTCCCTCATATACAGTACCGTCCGCAATCCTGTACTTTCCATGCCCGTGAAGAAGATAGTCCCTGATTCCTCCCTCATACCTGGCACCGTCTTCGAAATATACCAGAGCCGTCCCGGAAATGAAGTCGTCATTTTCGAATTCGCCGTCATAAAACTGCCCGTCCGTAAACGTGTACCTGCCCCTGCCTGACAATTTGCCGTCCTTCCATCCTCCGGTATATGTTTCCCCTGTATAATAATGTCCGGTCCCGTAACCGTCCGGCTTCCAGTCCGAGACCGTCCCGACATACCTTGCCAGCCGCATCTCCCTGGCAGGGAAAAAGCCGGCATCCTCGGCATACTCCATCAGCACTGTCCCTGCAGGTTTCCCGTCGATAAGATATCCGGTACACGTGAAAAGCCTGACAGTATCCGCCCCTGCGGGGTCATCGCAGATCTCATACCGGGTCATGACTCCCTCACCGTACATCTTCCCCCTTATCCACATCCCCGTGAAAATGTCATGGTTATAGGTCTGTACAGACGAACCGCCCGTGATGATGAGCCACAGCATATCTGAAACATTGTCATCCTTGATGTATTTCGCCTGCCCGTGGGGTCTCCCGAACTCATCAACTCTGCCGGTATACTCCCCGTTCTCCCAGGCTACACTTGTAGCCGTGTACCCCGTATAGTCAAGGACTCCGGCATCAGCGAGCCTGTCCTCCATCCCGGCATCATATCCGAAATCCCTGCCATAGCCCTTGTAAAGGACTTTAGCCTCGGCTGCGGCGCCTGCTGCCATAAGCGAATCGAAACACAGCTCCAGGCTGTCCTTGTCTCTCTGTCTGTCGTAACCTGCAACCTTGAACATCCTATTCCATGACTCTTCTATACTTTTTTCTTCGTCAGTCTTCCACCCGTAGCCGCCTGCCAGATACATCAGGTACGGTATCTGGGCATCGCAACGGCGCCGCATCAAAGCGAAGGACTCAGACCATGCCTTTTTCCCATACACCTTGAGAGTAGCCCTGTACATCTTTTTCCCTATCTGATCCCTGTCCCCGATCATCTCCGGAGATTCATATCTGAAAGGCAGCAGAATTTTGCCGTTAAGGTCCACAAGTCCCCATTTCTCGTCTTTCTTCAGCACCACCCCGTGTATCATATATCCGTCTTCATAGGACACGTATATGTTGTTATAGTCCTCATATTCAAACGGCAGCATGACAGAATCATAGGATGTGATGCCGAGCAGCCCGGTCTCATTGTCGCGCACTGCAAGCATGTTGTACAGAGGAGCAGCCGAATCTACCGTAAAACCGCCTCCGCCCCATGGATCCCCAGCTTCGAGACCGGGTTTCTTTTCCTTCACATATTTCAGCGCATCATAAGGAAGCACACCCCTGATATGCGATGGTCTGCCATAGAACTTGATGGAATCTATCGGAGCCTGTTCCGTCAACGAAGTACCGAAAGGATAGTCAAGCACCGACACGGTATGCGGCACGATGACCCGCTGCAGGCTACTGCCTGTCAGGGCTTCCTGACCGATGCAGGTCACGGTGTAGATATTCCCCTCATGCTCCACGCCTGCCGGGATGACAAGCTCCTCTCCGTAATCTCCCGGCAAAAGCTCCAGACGGTATCCGTCCAATATCCTGAAATTGAATTTCTGTCCGTTCACATAAGATACTATCCGGTTGTCCTGCAGATTCTGCGGTGCAGCGTATGACGGTGACGCTGCAGCGGCTTCAACCATAATAACCATAGCAGCAAGCAAAGCTGTATGGAAAATTTCCGGAAACATATTCTTCATAGCACTCATTTTTCATATAACATATTGTTGGTCAGTCCCGTCCATGTTACTGCCCCCATCGTGATTATAACACACAAGCTCCTTTATAGATACGCATCCATCCAGCACAAGTTCCTCCAGACAGCAATCGTCACATTCCACAATTTCAAGCCTCCCAAGTCCAAAAAGATCAAGACTACGGACAGGTGCCCCATCACAGTAAAGTCTCTGGAGATTGCGGTTAGACGACACGTCCACCTCTGAGATTCCCGTATGTGAGCATTCATAGATCTCCAGCATCGGCAGACATGATACATCCATCTGTGCAATAGGGTTACCGGAAAAAGACAAGACTTCAAGATTCCTGTTCCGGGATATATCCAAACTCTTGAGATTGTTGTCACGGCAATACAGTATCCTGAGATATGTGACATATCTGTACCATATACCGGGCGACAAGTTTCTCAGGGACACAGCCCTGGACTGTATGGATTTCAGTTTGGAATAGAAAGTAGTGTACTGTCCGGACATGGATACCGGGATATACCACCGCCTGCCGGTCTCTTCTTCAAGCAGACATACTCCGAGCTGGATACCTGCATCTGGAAGAGCTGCGCCTTGGATATCCGACGGATAGCTGATGCCGAGATTCACC
The DNA here is from genome assembly GCA_944326325.1 of uncultured Bacteroidales bacterium. GTDB lineage: Bacteria > Bacteroidota > Bacteroidia > Bacteroidales > UBA932 > Cryptobacteroides. The sequence continues at coordinate 28,316 of CALVDQ010000012.1, read as the reverse complement.
ACACAGAAATCACTGCCTACAGTACCCGGCGCTCCTGTCTCCGGACTCACATAGCATACATTCTTCTCACCTCTACGCCAGTATTTACAGGGAATATATGTCATACCTTTCATCGAACCGCCAGAATAATAAGACTTTCCGTCCATGAACGACTTCTCGGATGTCTGACCTCCGATGAAAAATTTCGGAATATAATCTTTCATCGGAGAACACGGCAAAGGACTCGTCAGAGTATTGTCTCCTCCGAAAAAATCCGCTACATCCTTCTCTTTCGCTATTTCAAGGAATACGGAATTTTCTCTTCCGCTATAGCATACGATTGTCCATATGATTGTACGGGGCATTTCCGGAAGGTACTTCTCGAGAAATTTCCTTGTCAAGACCAGTCCTTTAGTCCCTTTCATGACTGTTCCGGCTTTCAACTCCTCCTCATAAAGGCTTTTGTATCCGTATGATACCGAAAGACATCCGTCGGGCGTACCGTGGGCAAGAATTACGACAAAATCATAATCCTTGAAAAGAGACATGGAGGCAGGAGCGTACGACTTCGGCTCCCGCACCTCCTTGATGCCGCACCGCTTCATAAGTCTGGTTATGGAAAGCTTCTCCTGTCGGATTTCAGGGAACGGGCTCCAGATCAATGCTGTCCTGCGGCTCAGCAATGTCAGGTTGTTCCCTGCTCCGGCTTTCGTAATGGATTCCGACGTAACATCTTCATTTTCAATAACTCCATTTTCTATTTCCGAAAGCATTTCATCGTCCACAGGTTCCGCCCCGGAAACATAATCTCCAAGAGACGACTCTTCCGCGAGGGAATCAAGCAGATGCTCCAGCTCATCTTCATCGAACGACCACACCTCATCGCCCAATGTAGTCATCCCATTGATATCGCAGAAAAAAGTATAGCCTCCGGCAAAATGGATATAAAGGATATCATCCTCTTTCTCTACTGATTCCACTTCGGGAAATCTGGAAACATAATCTATGACAGAATCATACGTGACATCTTCATTATTCTCTATAAATCTGATTATGTCATCGGAGACAGTATCGTATGCTTCATAAAAGGCATCATCTGAACCAGAATCAGCATCAGGGGAGTATTCACTGCAGGACACAGAAACAAAAAGGGAGAAAACGGACAGGCGTAACAGTTTCAAGAGTTTCATAAGTTCGTAGTTATTTGATACATAATCCATTCAAAGATAGCAATTTTTCTGATACCGTAGATTCCCGTCATGAAAACTTGACATACGATTATCCGCAAAATACCCATAAGTATCATTTCGACGGCAGGGCGAAGCCCGGAGTGGAGAAATCTGTCCTGGATCATCAGTCAGATCCCTCGACTGGGCTCGGCAGAACAAATAAATTTGTTCTGCTCTCGGCTTCTGCGTATATTTGGCCACTTCATGTCCACATATACTGTTGCGCCTCGGCAATTGCAAGTAAACTTGCATTGCTCTCGGCTTCTGCGTATATTTGGCCACTTCATGTCCACATATACTGTTGCGCCTCGGCAATTGCAAGTAAACTTGCATTGCTCTCGGCTTCTGCGTATATTTGTCATTCGCATTTAAAAATTTATCGGACGATGAAAAGAAAATATATTGCTGCGGCAGTCATGGCGGCGGTCATATCAGGGATTTCTGTCTATGGACAGAGCAAGAGTTTCAAGCTGGGACAGTGGGTGGAGATCCAGAATTCCATACTGAAAGAACTGAACAGGTCATACGTGGATACCCTGCCTGTGGACAGGATAATGCGTGCCGGAGTAAGTGCGATGCTGGAAAACCTCGACCCTTATACAATATATATCCCCGAAGAGGAAAACGAGGATCTTCAGATGATGCTCTCCAAGACATACGGGGGCATAGGAGCGATAATTTTCAAGGACAAGGAAGCGAATGTGGTCATAAACGAACCTTACTACGGCTCCCCTGCATGGAAGAACGGACTGCGCTGCGGAGACGAGATCGTGACCATAGACGGGATGCCGACGAAAGGCCTGGAAGCCAAGGAAAGCAGCGACAGGATGAAAGGCAAGCCAGGCACTACCGTCAATTTCAAGGTGGTAAAGGCCCGCAGCAGGGATACCGTGGATGTTGCTATTGTCAGGGAAAGGATACACATCCCTGATGTGGAATATGTAGGCATGCTTGACGACACGACGGGCTACATAGCCCAGAGCGGCTTCACCGACAAGGTCTCCGAGGAAATCAGGACAGGATACTTCAAGCTCAAGGAACAGGGGATGAAAAGGCTCGTGCTCGACCTCCGCGGCAACGGCGGAGGGCTCATGAACGAAGCGATAAACATAGTCTCTCTCTTCGTGCCGAAAGGTTCGCTCGTGGTCTCGTCCAAGGGCATCGCGCCTGACACATACAAGGAATTCAGGACGACCTCCGAACCGGTAGATACCCTGATCCCGCTCATCGTTATGGTGGATTCCGGTTCCGCCTCATCTTCCGAGATCGTCGCCGGCGCCATCCAGGACCTTGACAGGGGTATCATAATGGGCAAGAGGACCTTCGGCAAGGGACTGGTGCAGACCGTAAGGCCGATTGCATACAACGGCCAGCTCAAGGTTACCACAGCCAAATACTACACCCCGAGCGGACGCTGCGTCCAGGCCATCGACTACAGCCACCGGAACGAAGACGGGAGCGTGGGCCATATCCCTGATTCGCTTACCCACGAATTCAAGACAGCCAAAGGCCGTACAGTACGCGACGGAGGCGGTATAACTCCGGATGTGGAGGTGGATGCGCCTTCCTACAGCCGGCTCGTCTACTCTCTCGTGCTCAACGGAATCATCGACAGGTACGTGATACAGTATGCCCGGGAGCATGACACCATTCCTGCACTGGCATCATTCAGGTTATCCGACGAGGAATTCGAAGACTTCATCAAGTTCGCCAAGACCCAGGAATTCGACTACAGGAGCAGCGCCCGTACGCTTTTTGACCAGATGAAGGAGGAACTTGAATCCGACGGCCTTGCCGGGGACATGAAGGAAGAACTTGCGGCACTGGAGAAGGCCATGGAGATAGACAAGGAAGACTTCATCCGGCTGAAGAAGGATGAAATCGTCCCGTTCATAGAAGAGGAACTGGCAGTAAGGTACTATTTCCAGGAAGCCGGCATTCAGGTACGCCTGAGGTATGACAGCCAGCTGAAAGAGGCCCTTGAAAAGGCAGGTGCCGTAAAGATCTGATAGCGGGAATCCTTCCCGCTATCAGCTTCTTTTAGAGCGGGATTTCTTTTTCTTCGACTCCTTGATGGCGGTCCGGATCTTTTCCTTACGGGCGGCTTTGCGTGCGGCACGCTCCTCTGCGGACGCGGCTGCCTCCCGGTCGGTAATACGCTCCTCGCGTCCGGTCTCCACAAGTTCATAGTCAAGCAGTTTCTGCTCAAGGTTGGCTTTCTTGACCCGGATTTTCACAGGGTCGCCCAGATTGTAGACCACCTTGGTACTGCGGCCGACAATCCTGTACCTCTCCTCGTCGAACTCGAAATAGTCCGACTTTACATCACGCAAGGCAACCATACCTTCGATCTTGGTCGGTTCGATCTCGACATACATTCCCCATTCCGTAAGGCCTGAAACATGTCCTTCGAACTCGTAGCCTACCTTGTCCTGCATGAATTCCACAAGTTTGTACTTGATGCTCGAACGCTCCGCCTCGGCAGCCACGACCTCCCTCTCCGAAGCGTACTTGCACTGTCCCTCATAATAATCCTTTTTCTGTGAAGCCGCTCCGTCGAGGTACATGGCGAGAAGCCTGTGCACCATCATGTCCGGATAACGCCGGATAGGTGAGGTAAAATGAGTATAATACTTGAAAGCCAGGCCGTAATGCCCGATATTGTCGGTACTGTAACGTGCCTTTGCCATGGTCCTGAGGGAAAGCAGTTCTATGGCGTTGAACTCGGGTTTGTCCTTGGCCTGTGCGAAAAGCCCGTTCAGCTCGCGTGAAATCTCCTTCCCGTTGTTCATCTGTCCGAGAGTATAGCCGAAATTGCCTACGAACCCCCTGAGGTTCTCGAGCTTTTCCTGGTTAGGCTCGTCATGGATCCTGTAGACAAAGGTCTTCGCCTCCGCCTTCCTGCCCTTTCCTGCCTGAGTCTTGCATTTTGTGGCGACGAATTCTGCGACACAACGGTTGGCCAGGAGCATGAACTCCTCGATGAGCCAGTTGGCTTCCCTGGTAACCTTCTGGTAGACATTCACCGGACGGCCTTTCTCGTCCACTTCCACTTTCATCTCCGGACGTTCGAAACTTATGGCACCCGCGGCGAACCTCTTTTTCCTCAGTTTGGAAGCGAGGGAATTAAGGATGAGCAGGGCTTCCTTTATATTGTCCGGAACAGTCCGGACATTGCCGTCAGGGCCGAAAGAATACACGGATGACATCGCTTTTCTGCCGTCGTCGAGAATCTTCTGGGCATTCTCGTATGCGAAACGGTAGTCCGACTTTATGACTGTCCTGCCGAACCACTGGGAAACCACCCTTGCAAGAGGCGAGATCTCGAAGACAGCAGAGAAACAGAGCTTTTCCTCCTCCGGACGCAGTGAACAGAGCTTGTTCGACAGCTTCTCCGGAAGCATCGGCACCGTCCTGTCGACAAGATAGACTGAAGTCCCCCTGTTGCGCGCCTCCTCGTCCACGATACTGCCGGGACGCACATAATAAGTCACATCGGCAATGTGGACGCCGACCTCGTAGTTCCCGTTCTCCAGTTTCCTGAAAGACAAGGCGTCATCGAAGTCCTTCGCATCGGCCGGATCTATGGTGAACGTCGTGGTGTCCCTGAAGTCGCGTCTTCCTTTGAGGTCTTCACCTGTAATCTTGTCGGAAATCTTGTCGGCGGCATTCTCCACCTCCGGCTCGAAACGGTAAGGCAGCGCGTACTCGGCGAGTATCGCGTGCATTTCGGTATCATTCTCCCCCGGGTCTCCCAGCACATCCACGATATGCCCTACCGGTGCAGGTTCGTTCTTCTCCCAATGGTCCACGAGGGCCGCCACCTTCATCCCGGCCCTGGCCCGCAGTTCCCGTCTTGCATTGTCGACTGTCTCGTACACCCCGATGACGGAATATTCATCCTGTCCCATCTTCTTCAGGAACCCGGTAGTGTCCGGGATCTCCTCCGGATTGTCCGTACGGCCCATCCGCTGCTTCCTGTTCTTGAATCCTACAGGTGCTGCCCCGACCAGAGGGATCACGATGTCGTACGGCATCGCCCGGCTCTCCATCAGCACCCAGGCCTGCTCCCCTACTATATGCAGTATCCCGACAAACGGCCTGCGCGAGCGCTCCACGATCTCTGTCACAGCCCCTTCCCTGCGCTGCCTGTCTGTCTTCTCCTTGAGCACGGCCACCTTCACGATATCTCCGTTCAGCGCACCTTTCGTCTTCGAGGCCTTCACGAAAACATCATCCTCCTCACCTTCGACAATCACGAAAATGAATCCTTCCCGTGTCATCTGCACCTTTCCGGTAAGGACAAGGGCTGGTTTCTTTTCCTTTTTCTCTTTTTTCTCGCTGCGGTTTCTGCTACGTCTGCGGTTTCTGTCGGCCATAATGTATTCTAATAAAAATTTATTATCTTTGCAGGATTTGCAGAAGCTGTTTGAATTTTTTTACAACATGAATTATATGAGACATTTCCGAGGGAAAAATTTTAAACAGCTCCGTAATTCGGCAAAATTAATAAAAATAAGAAAATATAATACATTATGGACAGAAAAGTTCTTCTCATGATCCTCGACGGATGGGGCGAGGGCAAACACAACTGGACAAACGCCATCTACACCCAGGGTGCACCTTACATCGAATCCCTCAGGGAAAAATACCCGTTCAGCCATCTTCAGGCCTGCGGAGAATATGTCGGCCTTCCTGACGGACAGATGGGCAACTCCGAAGTCGGACACCTCAACCTCGGTGCCGGAAGGGTCGTATACCAGGACCTCGTGAAGATAAACATCGCCTGCCGCGAGCACAGGCTCCTCGAAAATGCCGAGATCAAGGCTGCGTTCGACTACGTGGCAAAGACCGGCAAACAGCTCCACCTGATGGGACTTGCATCGATGGGCGGGGTGCACAGTTCCCTCTCTCACGTCTACGAATTCCTCTCTGTCGCAAAGCAGTACGGTCTCGAAAAAGTCTTCGTACACTGTTTCATGGACGGACGTGACACTGATCCGAAGAGCGGGAAAGGCTTTGTAGCCGAACTCGAGCAGAAGATGGCTGAAACCACAGGCAAGGTGGCTTCGGTCTGCGGACGCTACTACGCCATGGACCGTGACAAGAGGTGGGAAAGGGTGAAGCTCGCCTACGACCTGCTCGTGAAGGGAGAAGGCGCGAAATTCACCTCCGCCACAGAAGGGATCGAGGCATCCTACAGCGAGGGAGTCACCGACGAGTTCATCAAGCCTATATCCGTCATCGGGGCTGACGGCAACCCTGTAGGCACCATCCAGGAAGGCGATGCGGTGATATTCTTCAACTTCCGCAACGACCGCGCAAGGGAAATCACCTCAGTGCTTACGCAGGAAGATATGCCGGACTACGGTATGAAGACCCTGCCGCTCTACTACTGCTGCTTCACCCCTTACGACGACAAGTTCAAGGGGCTGCACATCCTCTTTGACAAGGAGAATGTCCAGGAGACCCTCGGAGAGGTGGTGTCAAAGGCAGGGAAACGCCAGCTGCGCATAGCCGAGACAGAGAAATATGCACACGTGACTTTCTTCTTCAACGGAGGGCGCGAAACCCCGTTCGAGAATGAGGACAGGATACTCGTAAGCTCGCCGAAGGTGGCCACCTACGACCTGCTCCCTGAAATGAGCGCGCCGGAGGTGACTGAAAAGCTGGTTGAAGCGATCAACTCGGAAAAAGAGGACATGATCATCCTGAACTTCGCCAACGGCGACATGGTAGGGCATACAGGAGTGTTCCCTGCCATCTGCAGGGCGGTCGCACGCGTCGACAGATGCGTAAAGGAAGTTGTGGAGGCTGCAATCGCGCACGGCTATGCCGTACTCCTCACGGCCGACCACGGCAACGCCGACCATGCCTTCAACGACGACAGCACGCCTAACACCGCCCACTCCCTCAACCCTGTGCAGTTCATCGTCATCAACGCCGGAGTCGACCACGTGAAGGACGGCAAGCTCGCCGACGTGGCCCCTACCATCCTCAAGCTGATGGGCATCCCTCAGCCTGCCGCGATGACCGGCGAACCGCTGATATAGAGGTCCGTGCACAGATAGCATGACCCTGGAAACACCATAATCGGCAGATTTTGGAAAATCTTCCGATTATGGTTATTTTTGTATGATTTACACATAAAAATAACAGCTATGACGAATTTCAAGAATGACCCAAGGATAGTGCTGACCCTCGATGCCGGCGGCACGAATATGGTTTTCGGAGCGATGAAAGGCGGAGAATTCATCGTGGAGCCAATCACGCTCCCGGCACACTCCGACACACTCGACCTGTGTCTCGGCACGATGGTGACCGGGTTCAGGACCATAATAGAAAAGCTCGGCGAAAAGCCGTCTGCCATCAGTTTCGCATTCCCGGGACCGGCGGACTATCCTCACGGCATCATAGGGGGCTATCTTCCGAACTTCCCTTCCTTCAGGGACGGGGTCGCGCTCGGACCGTTTCTCGAGAAGACATTCGGGGTTCCGGTCTATATCAACAATGACGGAGACCTCTTCGCATACGGAGAAGCGCTCGGAGGAATGCTGCCGGAAACAAATGCAAGGCTCGAGGCGGCCGGAAGCGAAAAACGCTACCGCAACCTGATCGGCTACACATTCGGGACCGGTTTCGGGATCGGGATCGTAGTCAACGGCGAACTCAACCGAGGAGACAACTCCTGCGTAGAGACATTCTGTCTTCCCCACAAGGACAACAGGGACATGATCGTGGAAGACGGCATAGCCATAAGGGCGGTAAAAAGGATATACGGAGAACTTTCCGGTGACAAAGACCATAAGCTGGAACCTAAAGACATCTTCGACATCGCGGAAGGCAAAGCTCCCGGAGACAGGGAGGCTGCGAAAAAAGCGTTCGAGGAAATAGGGGCGGCTGCAGGGGACGCCATGGCGACGGCAGCGACCCTCATAGACGGGCTTATCGTCATCGGAGGCGGAGTCACAGCTTCGCACAAGTATTTCATGCCGAGCCTTCTGAAGGCCCTGCGCGGAAAGATCCACACCCTTACCGGAGAGGAAACCCACAGAGTCCAGTCGAAAGTCTACTATCTGGACGATGATGCGGAATTCGCTGCATTCGCCAAAGGAGACAGCCGGAAACTGAAAGTCTACGGTTCCGACGACGAGGTCACCTACGACCCGCAGAAACGTATCGGCATCGGGATATCAAAGCTCGGGGCGAGCAAAGCGATTTCCGTAGGAGCCTATACCTTTGCGCTCAACCAGTTGGACAAGTCCGGCCGGCGGGACGGATAAACATCCGTCCGCTGCGCCGGCAGCAGGGAAATATCTGAAAACAAGAAAAGCACATGAATATGTTATATCCTTTAAAATTCAGGCCTATACTGAAGACCCTCGTCTGGGGCGGAGAGAAGATAGCCCCGTTCAAGAATATCAGGACCGACCAGCACAACATCGGCGAAAGCTGGGAACTGTCGGGTGTCAAAGGCAACGAATCCGTAGTGGCCGAAGGCCCTCTCGCCGGCAAGACCATCAGCGGACTTATCCGCGAATACAAAGAGAAACTTATCGGCAAGGCGAACTACGAAAAGACCGGAGAGGAGTTCCCGCTGCTGATAAAGTTTATCGATGCAAAGCAGGACCTCTCAATCCAGGTACATCCGGATGACGGGCTAGCCGCCAGACGGCACAACGGCTCCAAAGGCAAGACCGAGATGTGGTATGTGATAAGCACCGACAAGGGTGCCCACCTGATGTCCGGGCTTTCAAAAAAAATAACACCTGAAGAATACGTCGAGAGAGTGAACGACAACACCATCACAGACGTCCTCCACGACTACAGCATCAGCCCCGGGGACGTGTTCTTCCTCCCGGCCGGACGTATCCACAGCATCGGCTCGGGCTCGTTCATCGCCGAGATACAGCAGACATCCGACATCACCTACCGCATCTATGACTTCGGCAGGCTCGGACTCGACGGAAAGCCGCGCGAACTGCATACGGAGCTGGCTAAAGACGCCATCGACTACACCGTCCATGACGACTACAGGACGCACTACACCGCGGAAAAGGACAAGGAGACCGTACTCGTATCATGCGAATACTTTACGACATCCCTTCTCGACCTCGACCGACCTTTCACGAAGGACCTTTCGGGGCTCGACTCCTTCCTCATCCTCATCTGTACGGCCGGCAAGGGCGAAATCATCGATGACATCGGCAACCGCATCCCTGTCCGCCAGGGAGAGACCATCCTGATTCCAGCCACCGCCGAATCCCTGCAGATAGTCCCTGACGGCTCGCTGAAAATGCTTGCAAGTTTTGTATAGAGCGGACCGGAAATACACAAAGTAAAGAGGGTGAATTCTAAGTTAAAATAAATTTGGTTTCAACTTAGAATTCACCCTCTCGCCTGTTCACATCACGGTTCCGTTACTCCAGCCCGCGGGCCCTGAGAAGAGCCCCGACAGACGGCTCCGCACCGCGGAACCTGCGGTAAGACACCATAGGATCCTCACTGTCACCCTTCTCGAGAATATTTTTCCTGTAGGATATGGCCGTACGGCTGTCGAAAAGTCCGCGTTTCGCGAACAGTTCGAAAGCATCCTTGTCCAGCACCTCGGCCCAGAGATAACTGTAATATCCGGCATCATAGCCGCTCTTGAAGATATGGTTGAAGTACGTAGTCCTGTACCTCGGGATGATCTCCTCTATCAGACCGGCCTCCTTCATCACATACTCTTCGAACCTGACCGGATCGATAAGCCTCAGTTCGCCGGAAGTCCCTGTAGGGATCTTCTTTCCGCCGATAACCAGGAAAGCCGCTTCAGCCCCTTCCGGCGCCGGAGTCTGCGAAGCGAATGGAGAATCGGAAGGCACATAAACCGAAGTCAGCTCGTGCCACCTCATATCGAGGATGGAGGCTGCGGCAAGTTCCGTGGTCATGAAACCCTGGTTGAACTTTCCGGCCTGCCTTATCTTCACCACAAGGGAATCCGGGATGGTCTCCCCTGTCTCGTAATGGCGTGCGTACATCGCCAGCACCTCCGGCTGGAAAGCCCAGTTCTCGTTCAACTGCGAAGGCAGCTCCACAAAATCCCGGGCCACGGATGTACCGCTCATATCCTTGTAGGTACACCGTGTAAGCATCCCGTGCAAGGCATGGCCGAACTCATGGAACATCGTGGCAGTCTCGTCAAGAGTCAGCAGGGAAGGCTTCCCTGCTGCCGGCTTTGTGAAGTTGCCGACATTCACGATTACAGGACGGATATCCTCTCCGTCCTCGGAAATCTCCTGATTTCTGAAATTGCTCATCCAGGCCCCTCCGCGCTTGGTACTGCGCGGGTAGTAGTCGGTCAGGAATATGCCCAGAAACGAACTGTCGGAATCGGTGACCTTGAATCCCTCGACATCAGGATGATACACCGGCAGACTGTCAACCTTGACGAAATTCACGCCGTAAAGCCTGTGAGCCACGGCAAAGACCCCTTCCCGCACATTCTCCATCTTGAAATAAGGCTTGACCTCCGTCTCGTCAAGAGCATACTTCGACTGCCTTACCCTTTCGGCATAGAACGCCCAGTCCCACGGACGGATCACGGAAGTGCTGTCAGCCGGAAGCAGGCCGGCCTCTGCATCGGCATCCATCAAAGCCTGCATATCAGTTATTTCCTCCCGGGCCTTACGGACGCCTGCACTGAAGATCCTGTCCAGGAACGAGTCCACCGTCTCCGGACTGCGTGCCATCTTGTCCGAAAGGATGAACCCTGCCGGAGTCTCATAGCCGAGAAGGTGAGCCTTTTCTATCCTCAATGCCATTATTTTCAGGACAATATCCTTATTATCCCGGTCATTCCCGTTATTCCCTCTCGAAGAATATGCGCGGAACATCTTCTCCCGGAGCTCCCTGTTTGCGCTATAGGTCATGAACGGGACATAGCTCGGGTTCTGCAAGGTAAACAGCCACGGGCCTCCCGCAGCGACATCCCTTTCATCCATACCCTTGAGCCTGGCGGCATCCCTGGCGGAAATCCCTGCAGCCTCAGCCTCGGCAGCAGCCGAATGCAGGACAGACTCCGGAAGTCCGGCGATCTCGGAGGAATCGGTGAGAAGAAGGGTAAACGAATTGGTCTCTGCCAGCAGATTATTCCCGAAATCCTGTTCCAGTGCGGCCAGTTCCCTGTTGATCTCGCGCATCCTCGCCTGTCCGGCAGCATCCAGCGACACACCGTTCGACATGAAGCGGCGGTACAGTTTCTCCGTAAGACGGATCTGTTCCCGGGTAAGTCCGGAACTGTTCCTGCTGTCGTAGACCTTCTTCACCCTTTCAAAGAAATAGGGATTCATGAAGATATTGTCGTTGTGCTCTGTCAGCATAGGGATAACCTTCTCCACCACCTTCTGCAAAGCCGGCGTGGCATCACTTTCAGACAGGTTGAACAGCACCCCGGTCACCCTGTCAAGGAGCTGTCCGGAATGCTCGTAAGCCGCTATCGTGTTCTCGAAATCAGGCTCGGCATCCTTCGCTATTATAGCGTCCACTTCGGCCGCCTGCTGATGGATCCCGAACTTCACGGCATGGATATAGTCGTTCACATGGATTTCCCCGAAGGGTGGTATGCCGTAAGGCGTATCCCACTCCCCGAAAAAAGGATTGATATTGCTGCATGACATCATAAGCAACAGAATACTGGAAAAAAACAGTTTTCTTGACATGGCGGTAGGTTTTGGTACACAAAATCAGCTTTCAATGCAAAGATACGCGAAAATCAGTCATTGACCTCTATGCCCGTCTGGTCCAGGAGCACGAACTGGATGCTTCCCTGGTACATCGTAAGAATGCCCGTGGCATTGATTGTCTTCTGCCCTGAAAGCACCTCCGGATCTATCTCGAGATCGGCGAACCTGCTGTATCCGCTGGTCCTTATCTGGATCTCGTGTCCTTCAGGCATCCTGAAATACTGGCTCACGTTAGCCGGGGAGGCCGTCCTTATCATCTCGTCCTTATGGTCGGCCACCGACCCGTATACTCCGGTATCGGCATCATTCCCGTTGCCGACATTAACATCGTCCCAGTCTCCGGCCTGCAGATGTGCCTTGACATTCTGCTCGCTCATGGCCCAGGTCGTGATGTTGAATGTATCTTCAGAAAGGAAGACCCTGTTGGAAGATGCGTCACGGTCCTTGTTGGAATTAACGTAAAGGAGAGTGAAGATCTCGTCTGCATACTCCAGCCCTTCCAGGGTCACGAGCTTGCCGATATAATGGTTGGAACTCTGTGTATCCGACTCCGAAGGAAGCTGGCTGCCGGTGATGACCTCAGGCTCCACAGGGTCACCGAAAGGTCCCCGGAGGACATGCTGGTCGATAAGATACTGCACTTCCATATAGGAAGTCTCGTACTCCCCTGTCGGATCCTCGCACCCGAGCTGTACCATTCCGTTCCCGCCTCCATAGCTGTTCGGAGACCTGTAGCCGTACATCCCGAGCCAGAGACCCCTGCATTTGACGTAGAGCGTCTGCCCCGGCTTGTAGTCGTTGTACAGCCCGGTCTTCCCGAGCTTCAGTTCAATGCCGCCTGTCTCGTCCTGTATGTAGAGGCTCCGGTAGAAATTCCCTGCCTGGTCGGAAGTCGACACCTTGCCGGCAATGACGATATCCTCGGTGATCTCCATCGGCTGTCCGGTCCTGTACATCTCCGCGAGTTCTGCAATCGTATGCGTCGGTTCCATCGTCACCGTCTCATATTCCTCCGGCTCAGGATACTGTCCCGTGAACACTGGAGTGAACTCCTCGCAGGAACCCAGCAGTACCGCCGCTGAAACTATGGCAGCCGCACCGGATATTATATTGTATATTCTTTTCATTGGAACTGTCCTATAAATTTAAATTCTACAAAAGCGCCGGAAACTAGAATCTGAAGTAGAGATTGATCATATAGTTGATCCCACTCATATAGAAATACTTGGAATCAAACCTGTAATACCTCGTCATGCTTTCGCTGTCGATAAGGCGCGTCTGTTCATAACCTCCGGTCTTCACTCCCTTGTTGTTCAGGATATTCTTGATCTCGAGGGAAAAACCGAAATTGTACTTGCGGTCGATATACCACGACTTCCCGACGCTCGCATTGAGCAGGAATACCGGATCGAACTTCTCCTGCGCAGCCATATACTCGATTTCCTGCGGAGAAAGTCCCATGTCGTTCTGCATGGTCTCGTTCAGGAACCAGCCGCGTCCGTGTTCTTCAAGGGCGGCATCTGTCATGGCGTTGTCAGGACCGGCCACTGCCGTCATCGTCCTGTACAGAGGGTTCATGTCGAGATAGGAATTCGCAAAGAACTGTCCGTTCAGCTCGACGAACCAATAGGTGTTGCTCCTGTAGCGGAGACCGAGGTTGGCGGCAAGCTGAGGCGTGCTCGGCACATAATGCTTCTGCTCCTTGTCCAGGATAAAGTTGCCGTTCGCAGCCTTCTCGTATTCAGCCACACCGTCCACTATGGTCTTCCTGTAGACAGGATGGCTCTGCCAGTAGGTCACAGGCTGGTTGTCGATGATGACTTCAGCGCTGTTGTCTATCGTCTGGGTCATGTACGGGGTCGACGTGTAGATATACTCGCCCCAGCTCAGGACTCCCTGAAGGAAAAGGTTCTGCAGATAGAGCGGAATCTCAAAGCCCAGCTCTATACCCATGTGCCGCTGGTCGATACCTGTCATCGCGAAGTTCGTGAACGAGTTCTGGGAATCGTCATAGAAGCTCATCATGTCGGTCTGGTCCATGATCTTGGTCCAGAATCCGGTGAGACGGATGTCGTAACCGTTGTTGCTGTATGTATAGTTGATGTCGGCGGACACGGTCTTTGTCGTAGTAAGGTTCGGCACGAGGGTATTCCTGGTCCTCGGCGATATGAAAGACTGGTTGAATGTCGGCGCATCGTTTATGTACGCTGCATTGGCATAGACACGGTGTCCTCCGGTAAAGAACCGGCTTACCCCGAGTTTTGCCGAATAAGTGAAGAAGTCGGCAACGTCGGAACGGCCTTTTGATGTTATCACATTGCCGTCCTTGTCATACGAAGTAAGGACATTGCCCGTAGCCGGGCTTATGATTTCATTTCCGTTGTCGTCAAGTCCTGCAAAGAGACCTTTCCTGTAGACACCGTCCCTCCAGAACCTGGAATATCCGGCATCCAGGGCTATATAGCCGCGGAACGCACCTTTTTCGAATGCGGCATTGGCCCAGATCTCGGCATCGCGGACGTTGGCATAATAGTCATAGCCGTATTTGTCGCCCTTTGCGAGCCGCTGCGCCGAACCGTTTTCGAGATAATAGTCGAGATCATTCTGTATCATGGCCGGATCGGATGCGAAATCCCGCTCGGCGAACTGGTCGATATTGACATAATAGTCACCGCCGAGAAGGTCATCGGCCAGTTTGTAATATTCAGTCTTGTTCCAACGCCAGTTCAGACCTCCGGTAAGGGTAAACCAGTCCTTGGCACGCCACTTCACGCTTCCGTTCAGGTTAATGTCGTTCTGATCGGTGCGGCGTTCCTCGATGATGTACTTTGAGCGGTTGAGCCCTTCGGAATCCGTATTGTGGTAGTTGACGTTGTAGAGACGGTCCCAGTTGATATGCCTGGTGCTGTTGTAGTTGCTCAGCCAGGCTTCCTGTGCCCAGGCGTACTTGTCATAGCTCGTCCGGCCGTAGTCCGGGTCTTCCATCCAGAAATAGCTCGGGAGGTTGCGGTAATAGTCCGGCCTCGGGTCGTAGGTATCGTACCAGTCAAGGGCGGTATAGCCGTTCTTTCCCGTCCTGTAGGTGACAGTAGCCGTAGCCTCGAGGTTCTCCAGAGGAGTAGCCGTATATTTCAGGACGAAGACAGGCTCGTGCGTCTTGCGGACACGTGCATTGCGGAGCTTGCCGTTCTGGTAGCCCCAGTTGGAGTTGTACATATTGTCGCCGACAAGGTCGTAGACTTCCTGAGTGGAAGCATTCTGCGCTCCCCGGTTGGTAGGAGATGCGAAAGCAACCAGGCTGAGCCTGTGGATATCGCCGAACTTCTTCTCCACTCCGGCATAATATGCGAAAGAGCGGTAGTAGATGCCTTTCACCCAGTCATTGCCGCCGAGACGTGCGGAAACATTGAAAGCGTATGACCAGCCGTTGTCAAGCTCTCCGGAGGCATAGGTCGCCATAAGGCGCAGACGGTACAGGGCGCTGTTGGTCAATGCACTGAACCGCCATCCCTTGCGGACGCTCGACGGGGTGGCGAGGATGTTCGTCACGCCGTTGTATCCTCCGAAACCGTAGTCGTAGGTCTCGGTGCCCGTCACGGTCTCCTTGCTTCTCATGGCCTCGTTCAGCCCGCTCCACAGGGAGAACGGGGTGTAGCCGGTGATGGCATCGTTCATCCTGACTCCGCTGAGGTACACATCCTGGGATTCGCTCGAATATCCCCTGTTCTTGAAGCGGATGGAACTGAACCCGTACCCGGCGATGCTTGAATATATGTCGTTCCCGTAAAGCAGAGACGGGGCATCATCGTATCCTGAGTCATCCATGTCGAACTCCACGAAACTTGACTCGTCGAAATTGTTCATCACATCGGATGAAAGGAGGGAGACGAAGATAAGGTCCTTGACGGAACCCTCGATCTTGACATTCACCTCGGTTCCTACAAACCCAGGCGCCGATACGACGAGACGGTAGTCCCCGTTGCGTAGATTATCGAAAAGGAAGTAGCCTTCAGAGTCCGAAGGGCCTTCAGCCACAAGCCTGTCCCCGATATAGAGCTTCAGGGAAGCATCCGGGATCGGTACCCGGCCGTTTCTGTTCACGACAGAGCCTTCGACTCCGCCTTTGTCACCGGTGACAAGGTTTTCATAATAGGTAATCCTGCCCCCGTATGTCTTCCTGCGGTCCTGGGCACTGAGCGAGGCCGGCAGGATGAAGATTGCAATCAGAATGATTGACAATAATTTATTCTTCATATCTTGTTCAGTTGTTGATAATCGCAAAAAACGGACGGCTATTCCGCCGGTTTCTCCAGAACTATGTAGGTCGGGAGATGATCGCTGTAGCCGCCGATGAATGCACCGTAGGAAAATGTCCTGAACGGATAACCCTTGTACTGTCCCTTGGAAGTGATCATGAACGGCTTCTTGTAGATAACTCCGTAGAAACCTTTCCTGCCCACAGGACGGATCCTGAAACCGCCGTCAGGAGCGTTCACGAGAGCCTCGTTCACCAGTATCACATCGTAGATATTCCATGTCCCCTGATATCCGAGAGACCCGTATCCGGCCTTCAGCATGGAAATGAACGGGGAAAAGAAGTCTTCCTTGCCGACTTCCCCTGGAGTAGCCTTGCCGTGCATGAATTCGGTCATGCTGACGTCCGTAGGATTGTCGTTCATGTCGCCCATCACGACTATCTTGATGCCTGGATATTTCTCCATCATCTTCCGTGCATGTTCATAGATGATCTCCGCACCGCGGCTCCTCAGGTCCCAGCCCTTGCCGCCGATACGTGAAGGAAGGTGTGCCACATAGAAGGCGAATTCCTCGCCGTCAAGAAGCCCGTGCGCCATGAGGATGTCCCTCGTCTTGAAGCTCATCCTGTCCTCGCCGGACATCGCAAACTCTATCTTCCCGCTGCCGAAGTCAAACGGTATGGACTCGCTGTCAAGAAGCCTGAACTGGTCAGGGCGGTAGAGCAGGCCGACGTCCACGCCCCGCACATCCGGACTGTCGTAGTGGACTATCTGATAGTTTGCCGGCGCGATTTCAGGCTGGCTCACAAGGTCTTCAAGCACAAGGCGGTTTTCTATCTCGCTCACCCCGAGGATGGAGTGGAAACGGCCGTTGGTCTCGGCCATGGACCGGATGACCGTAGCCATATTGTGGAGCTTCTTCCGGTATTTGTCTTCCGTCCACTTGTTGGCCCCGTCCGGAAGGAATTCCTCATCGTTCTTGGCCGGGTCATCATAGGTGTCGAACAGGTTTTCAAGGTTATAGAAACCTACTACATAGCTTTTCGTTTTTCCGCTCTGGGCTGAGGCCAGGGAAAGGAAAATAAGGAAAAACGAGATGATGATCGTTATTTTTTTCATATAAATCATGTTGCTGTTACCTGATGGCCGGCGGGATTACGGTTTATAACTTCCACAGGCCGTTAAAGTTCGCAGGGTCCTGAGCCTCGATCGCCGCCGCTGTCGAAGTGCCGACGCGTTCCGGAAGATTAACAAAGAAGTCGATTCCGGTGATGGATTCAAGTTCGTCGATGGACATGCACATATCCGAAGTGACGGCAGATCCGCTGTATTCCTGGTGACTGAGATAGAAACCGGCGGAAAGGTACTTCGAGCTGTATGTGGATTCGCTGTTGTACCAGAGGAGGGCCTTGTAATACGCCACGGGAACGGTAACTTCCCTGCCGTCATTGTCGTAGGCTGTCCTGCTGCTGCCGTCGAGGACACAGCCGGTAACGACATAGAGAGTGTCGGCGGAATTGGAATAGTTACGCACCATGGTCTCGAGACTGGCCCAGATCTGCTGGTTGAAACGGCTCATCTGAGGAGTCATGTTCGTGAAATAGAAAGTCTGGACATTGGCATTCCTGACAAGCCTGTCCGCTGACGGAAGCTGGTGCCCCCGGTCATATCTGCCTCCCGAGAATCCTCTGTCAAGTCTCGGCTGGTCTTCTTCAGGGACAGCAGGGTCATAACCCCAGTCATCGGTTCTGGTCCCGGCTCCGATCAGGCCTGCATTAAGAGGATAAGCCACCCAGTGCGACACAAGATGTTCCCTGTCATAAAGAAAAGAGTAGTTCCTGCTGTTCGCCCCGGAAGACAAAGTCATGTCATGGCTGTAGAAAGAAGTACTGTCGCTCTCCCTGATGGCCGGAAGTTCGAGCCACCCCGGACCGGTTTCCGGCATGGACGCCGCACGCTGTATGAAAGTTGCGGCATAGTCATGGTCGCTCACCGTCAGGACAACCCTCAGGGAGCGGCTCTGTCCGGACGAGTTCTCGTCATATCTCAGGATGATATCATCCTTGCTTCCCCTGCCGGATGTCGTCATCAGGGATGCCCAGCCGTCGTCCTCCCCCTCATACAGGAGAGACAATATCCATCTTCCGCTTGCACGCACCGCGACAGTCCTGAAGCCAGCCTCGGAAGACACCGTCTGTTCTGAGATGGTAATGCCGGTGTTCTCCGGGTTGGTTTCCTCGCAGGACACGGCAGAAGCCAATGCCGCCGCTATCAGTACGACGACCGGAAAGAAAAATCTAAAAAACTTCGGCATACCTCTCCCTTATGACAATCAGAATTTTCAAAAGAAACTAATCGAGAAAATCAAAGGGATGCCCTGGGAGGGTATCCCTTTGATTCATAAGTGTAATGATATATTATTCTACAGTGTGGGAACCGAGACCGGAAATATCATCCTTATCGAGTTCCTCCCACTCATCAGGATTATATACTGTAGAAGGTGCGGTCACTGAAGATTTTCTACGCAGCGTGACGTCTTTAGCGAAATCAGCGCTCCCGCCGTTAAATGTTCCTATTACGTCAATCAGCTCACCGTTCTTAAACAGGCCGACAGGATCATTGCCATTGAAATTAACAGCGTTGCAATCTGT
Source organism: uncultured Bacteroidales bacterium (assembly GCA_944326325.1). Lineage (GTDB taxonomy): Bacteria > Bacteroidota > Bacteroidia > Bacteroidales > UBA932 > Cryptobacteroides. The sequence continues at coordinate 9,474 of CALVDQ010000012.1, read as the reverse complement.
TGCCTCGCCTTCGTAAATAGCTGCTTGAGCATGTTTATAAACGATGACTGCCCCTGGAGCCAATGTCCCGCTCAATTCAGTATAGTTCTTATAGCCGGATCCGTCTTTTGACCAGTTGGAACCGCCGTTTGTATTCAGGTCTATTGCATATTGGGAAAGATCCACGGTCTGGTCCGTCGGGTTGTAAATTTCCAGATATTTGTTATTGGACGAACCTTCGACATACTCCGAGAAGAACAGATCCGGAGTCCCTGCCACAGTCGCTGCAAGTTGGGTTATCTTTACAGTATAAGAAGCAGTTTCTACACTTTCTGCCGTAGATATTGTAACATTGCCGTTTATTGCATCTGCAGATGTGTTTTCATTTGCCGAAACGGTTATGACTTCCGATCCGGTCCCTGACGTTTTGCTTAATGTAAATGCGGAGTTGTCACAAGTGGCTGTCCATGCGACATTCCCGGCAATGGTAATCTCTGCGTTGCCGCCGGCTGCCGGTATGGTAGCCGAAGTCGGAGTAACATTAAGATATGGAGTATCGGATGGTTCTACGCTTACGACAATCATATTCAGGAATCCGTTGCCTCCTGCGCTCTGATATCCGGTATAGACCGCCATCTGTCCTTCATAGCCATCTACGCCAAGAGACTCAAGCGGAGACTGGAGCGAACCTTTTTCGCCGACACCGTCAATTTCCACATTATAATAATGGCCGGAAATCGAGAGCACACCCTCAAACTGAATATAGATGCAGGACGTACGGTCAAGACTGGAGAATGTCTCGGCATTGACTACAACAGGCGTAGGATATACAACATCACTCTCGCTTCCTTCAGAGACCACAGTAAAATTCTCATAATCAGCAGCAAGCTGAGGGAAACCATTATGGATGGCTTTTGTCCCCGAAATACTCAGCCTGTCACCGATATTGACATTTGTCGGAGGATTATAACTTGCGGCTGCACTGAATGTCATGAGGTTGCCGGGACCGTCATTAATAACCACACCGGAATTGTTTATCGCAACTACGGTTCCCTCAACTGTAAGTTCTGCGCCCTCTGCAGCATCCAGAAACTCCTGATATGGATTACCGCCCTGAGGGCCGGTCTGGGTCACGGTAAGGGTCTCCGAAGCGAGGGAAGCATTGAACTCGACAGTGGCATTCCTGTTTTCCCCGATATTGGCATCAACTGCGATAGTAACCGTATATGTCTCGTCCGCCGAACCGCTTGCCGGAGTTACAGTCAGCCAGTCGGCATCTGACGGCAAAGTTGCCACCCAGTCACGTGTTGCAGTGACCGTAATAGTCATTTCGTCAGCTTCTTCCCCGAACTCCACAGAAGTTTCACTGAGAGTTATCGAAGGTGTCTGCTGCGTCTCATCTTCTTTACAGCCTACGAACAGCGCCGTAGCCGCAAGCCCGATAAAAAATAAATTCCTTAATCTCATAACTTCAAGTTATTAAAATGAGTTTCTTTAATTCCTTTTACCTTTAGACTGGCAAATATATACATTTTAACCCCACAAAACAAAAAGAAACTAAATTAAATTTCAGTTAAATCATCAATTCGTTATCCGAGCCCCCTTTTTCTCTGACAATTCATAACTTACAGACGTTTCCCTCCTGTCCGGGACCGGGTCCGCACTTCACTGCACGCCCCCGGTCACTGCAACCTTGCATAGCGTCAATCTGTACTCCTTTCTCTATCGCCGCCTTGATTATCTCAGCCTTTCGCGCAAGGTTTCTGCTCCTGTAGAACTGGACCAGAAATACAATCATCACCGGAAGCACCACGCAGACAAATAACGGCAACAGAAAATCTTTGAAAATTGCTATTGTATCCATAACATTTTATTTTTTAAATCTGCAAGTCAGACTTCAGATCCGCAAGAAAAGTTTCAGCCCCGCGCGCTTTTCCAACTGTTTTTGTCCACATTACCCAATACAACCCTGAAACATACCCATTTCGGATTCAGGACACAAAAAAGAGACAGCCGGAAACTGGCTTTCCAGTCTCCGGCTGTCTCTGTGCGGATGGCGAGAGTCGAACTCGCACAGGCTTACGCCCACCACCCCCTCAAAGTGGCGTGTCTACCATTTCACCACATCCGCAGGAATCGGATTGCAAAGATAGACATTTTTCGGGAAATACAAACATTTCTCAAGAAATTTTTAGGAAAAGTCTTCAGGGACGACACTGCTCCTCGATCTTGTCCCAGTACACGCTCATGCCGATCCCCATCAGGGAACCCCTGACTTTCAGTCTCATAGGAGTCTCGAATGAGCAGTTGACGTTCGCCTTGATACCTCTGGTCGGGTCATAAACCTTCGCATTGCCCCAGCTGTCCTTTGCGCTGTTGTAGCTCATATTCTCTATAAGGACAATTTCGTCACACGGGACATCCCTCTTCGACCTGTCCGGATTCTTCTCATCCTTCCTCACCTCGCCCGACTCGTCATATTTGTTCTTGACCCATATAACACGGGCGGAGTAGGTCCCGTCCTCCTCCTTGAAAATGGAAATCCTGCTCTCCTCACCCTCGTATTCGGCTGAATAGATACCCACAATACGGTCCCCGGCACAATCATCGCGGACATCGGCGGCAAATACCATGGCCGGCAGGCACAGAAAAATACCCAAAATCAAATTTCTCATCGTCTCTTGAAGCTAAAATCCATTCAAAGATAGTCAATTTGTCTTTTGTACTTTCAAAAAATTGACTAAATTTGCACGCTTTTCCTCGGGAAGGAAAGCACAGGTATTTATTAAAAACTTTTTTAAACAGATTTACAATGGCTGTTAAAATTCGTCTGCAGCGCCACGGAAAGAAGAATTTCGCATTCTTCCACATTGTCGTGGCCGATTCACGCGCACCTCGCGATGGCCGTTACATCGAAGAGATCGGGACCTACAATCCTAACACAAATCCTGCAACCATCGTCCTCAAATCGGACAGGGCACTTGCATGGCTGAATGTCGGAGCCCAGCCTACACTTGTGGCACGCCGCATCCTTTCATACGAAGGAGTGCTTCTCAGGAAACACCTCCAGGGCGGAGTAGCCAAGGGAGCTCTCACTCAGGAGCAGGCCGATCAGAAATTCGAAGCCTGGAAAGCCCAGAAAGACGCCAAGATCAATGCAAAGATCGCCGGCATCTCCAAGGCTGCCGAAGAAAATGCTAAGGCTGCCGAAGCCGCCGAGGCAAAGGTAAACCAGGCAAGGGCCGAAGCTCTCGCGAAGAAAAAAGCTGAAGCCGAGGAAGCTGCAAGAGCCGCCGCTGAAGCTGCTGCCGCCGAGAAGGCCGCACAGGAAGCTGCTGCCGCTGAAGCTGCTGCCCAGGCTGAAGAGAAGCCTGAAGCCGAAGCGTAATGCTTTCGTCCGGGGGGCATAGCTTGCTGAAAATAGCCAAGGTATTGAAATCCAACGGTACCGAGGGGGAAGTTGTAATAAGCTTCCGGAGCATAATGCCCGAAGACATAGACATTGAGGAACCGGTATTCATCTATTTTGATGGACTGCCGGTTCCTTTTTTCTTTGATTCGATAGTCCGCAAGGGGAATACGAAAGCCGTTGTCCGCATGACAGGAATCCGGACCCGCGAAGACGCCGACGAGATCGCAGGCGCGGACATATTCGCTGACGCCGAAAGTCTCGGAATAGAAGATGCGGAAGACGGATTCTCATTCCTGACCGGATGGACCCTTGAAGACGCCAACGGCCGGACAAAAGGTACGGTCAGCGGATTCATCGACATTCCGGAAAATCCCTGCCTCGAGATAGATACGGGCTCAGGACAAGTCATAATCCCCCTTCACGATGACCTGATAAGGTCCGTCGATGAAGAAAACAATATATTAAGGATGGAAATACCGTCAGGACTCTTCAATTGACGCGACCTTTTCCATAATCATCTCCGGAGAAATTCCGGAAAAGCACCTGTAATCACCATATCTGCAACTGCCCTCCCCGTAAATGGAGCACGGACGGCATGGAAGGTCCGTCTGTACACAGTTTTTTCCGATGTCATAGCCATATCCCATGAAACCTGCAGCCGGATGCGTAGCACCCCATACCGACACCAGAGGGACTCCGGTCAGGGAGGCAAGATGCATCGATGAAGAATCCATGGTCACGACCGCATTCAGATTGGACATCAGGGCCAGTTCCCCCCAGATATCCGTTCTGCCGAAAACGGCAGTCACATTCGGATGGGAAGCCTCCATCTCCTTTGCAAAATCCAGCTCCTTGCCGGGACCGCAGAATATGAAGACCCGGTCGTACCTGAGAGACATGAGGTCCACCAGGGTCCGGCTTTTCGTTTCAGGATAGATCTTCATCTGCTTGCTTGCAAAAGGTGCATAGCCTATCCACCGGCCAGCCTTCCTGCCGAAAACTTCAGGAACCGGCCTCCGCTGCCTGCAGGGGACAGGATCCGCCACAGGAAAACCAAGCCTGCCGAAGACATCGCAGAATTTGAGGACATTGTGCCGGAAAGGCTCGATATCCAGCCCCTTGCCTTTTATTGAGGCCCGTTTTCTCCTGTTCTTCCGGAACAAGGCTACTTTCGCTCCCCGGAATATCATACAATACCTTATAATCCTGCTCCTTAGAGAATTATGAATATCAGCCACATAGTCCACACCTTCCCTTGAAGCCCTGGCGACCAGGGCAAAGAGTGATTTCAGGGAACCTTTCTCGTCAAGGGTAAGTATCTCCGCATCCTGTATTTCTCTGTAGAAACCGGCGAACCTGCGCTTTGTGGCGATAATTATCCGCAGGTCCGGATAAGCCTTCCGGAGTGCGGATATAGCGAAAATGCTCATGATCACGTCCCCCATTGCGGAGAACCTGACTATGAGCATACACGGTCTTGAAGTATTTCCGGCAGCCATCTACTTCCCTGATGAGTACAACACGGGATTCAGGCTCGGATCATTGTACATCTTCATCTGCTTGTAGACTTTCATGTACTTGGAACCTGAAGCGATATCCTCGAGAAGTTCACAGATGGCAGAAGTAAGGTCCACCCTCTGCTGCTTCAGCACGGCAAGTTTTCCGGAGCATTTCCTGACATGCTCCTCGGAAGCGTCTGTCCTCGAAGCTTCCACCTGCATATGGTATATCTTCAGGGCAAGTATGGAAAGCCTGTCTATAGCCCACGCCGGAGTCTCGGTATTTATCCTGGCATCAGCACACGGCTTCACATCCTTGAATTTGTCGAGATACCATGAATCGATATATTCCACGACATCGGTACGGTCCTGGTTCGACCTGTCGATCCTTCTCTTTATCGCAAGCGCCTGCACCGGATCTATTTCAGGATCACGGATTATATCTTCCAGATGCCACTGGACAGAATCTATCCAGCATTTCCTGTAAAGGAGGAATTCAAGGGTTCCCGGAGTGTAAGGATTGCGGCACTCCGCATCCACGTTGTCAGCCGAATGATAGTCGGCGACTACCCGGTCAAAAAGGCTGTTGAATTCTTTTGCTTCCATAGACGTTATCTGATAAAGTACTGAATTACATTAGAATATGAACATTGGCAGAAAAGTCGTCCATACAGAAGTACTCCGCGACAGACGTCTGCTCCGGGTCCGAGAACGACAGGGTGAAATCAATGTACTCCACACTGCCGAGTGGAGAAAGGTCGAGTGGAGTCCATGTGGAGACAATCGTATCCCTCGGAGATGTCTCGGATGCCGTATTTTCCCTGGCACCTGCAAGCATGATCTCGGCGGAGCCGGTCTGTGAACCGTCGGCATAGCCTGTTGCGGTCAGGATAACCCCGAGCGGCTGTTCATGCCTGGAATTATAGCTTGCAATGCTGTCCGCCACCATTTTGGTATTGTTCACAAGACAGGAAAGCGGGGAACAGGTCCCGTTTCCATACCTGATGAAAAGTATATGATGGAAATTCTCCATGGTTATTTCCGGATCATGATGGAACACAGTGAATACGTTCGAACCGGCAGTCGTGCCCGAACCGGATTGTTCCTCGTCATAATTCACTTCAAAAGGACTGCCCTTGTAATCTCCCCCGGGAGATGCCACAGAGATGGCGAACCCGGAATAATCCGTCTTCGGATCGTTCAGTATAACGTTGAAACCAAGATCTCCCATGATAAACGGATTCTCGAAAAATGCTCCATCCTCACCGTAAATGTCTTCGTCCATATATGACTCGTCAAATTCCTCAAAGGTAAGGCATGCGGTATAACTGCTCTCGTAAGAACCTCCTTTCAGACACGATACTGCAACTGCAGACAATGCAGCCATCAGAAGGATTCCTTTAAATATACGTTTGGCCATAAACAAATTTTTAAATAATGAACTTTCCCGTATTTGCCTGCCGGCATCAGGACCTGATATCGATTCCAAGCTCCGTCAGGGTTCTTTTCATCAGTTCCATTGTACTGTCGGAAGCCTGGACAAGCGGCAGTCTCAGAGAATTTTCCATAAGCCCCATGGCAGCCATGGCAGCCTTGACCGGAATCGGGTTGCTTTCAACAAAGCAGCCGCGGAACAGCGGGGAGAGCCGGTGATGCAGCTTCCTTGCGGCAGTCATGTCATCGTGCAGCAACGCCTCGGCGAGCTTCACCATCTCTTCCGGGACAATATTCGACACGACGCTTATTATGCCGTCGGCGCCTGTCGCCATCAAAGGCAGGGTCTCCTCATCGTTCCCGCTCAGGACGGAAAATCCCTCGGGGGCATTACGGATTATCTCGGAAATCTGTGAATAATTTCCGGAAGCCTCCTTGACGGCTATGATGTTCGGGATCTCGGCAAGCCGTAGCGTAGTTTCAGCTTTCAGGTTCGCGCCCGTCCTCCCGGGAACGTTATAAAGGACTATACCTTTGTCCGTCGACTCCGCCACAGCCTTGAAATACTCGTACAGACCGGTCTGTGTCGGCTTGTTATAGTACGGAACGACTATAAGGTATGCATCCGGCCCGTATTTGTCCAGCCGGCTTATCCCGGAAAGGGTCTGGGACAGGGAATTTGTCCCGCCTCCCACAACGACCGGAAGTCCAGCTGAATGTTCCACGGTCAGTTCAAGAATACGCAGCCTCTCTGAAACCTCAAGACATGGGGTTTCCCCCGTAGTCCCGAGCGGGACAAGGAAGTGGATGCCGGCCTTGACCTGACGGTCTATGAGCCTGACATACGTATCATAGTCGACTTCTCCGTCCCTGAACGGGGTCACCAAGGCTGTTCCGCAGCCGGACAACTTCAAATTCCTCATGATATTCCCTCCTGGCTATAACTTTTTTTCCGGAGACATTTCGAAAACAATATCCTTGAATTCATGGACACCTGACACAAGCTCTGTCTTCAGGGCTGCCTCTACGGCCCCACGGGCAAACCCCTCCCGGGAAAATGCTTCGTGGGTCATGGTAATCCTGTCATTTATCCCTTCGAACCCTATGGTATGTATGCCGGGAATCTCCCCGCAGCGGACAGACTGAATATCCATCCTGCCGCCCATATTCCTGTCCACTATATCGGCAAGGCTTCTCGCGGTACCGCTCGGGGCGTCGAGCTTGTGGCAATGGTGCTTCTCTACCATATACGGGCTGTAACCGCCTGTCTTGCCGAGCAGAGATGAGATGAAATCAGTCACGGCAAAAAAGACATTGACCCCTATGGAGAAATTGGAGGCATAGATCATCGGGGTCCCGTGTTTTTCGAAACATGACACCACTTCTTCCCTGATGTCATCCCAGCCGGTAGTCCCTACAACGACTGCCTTGAAGTTTTCGGCAAGGAAACGGTAGTTGCTCCTGAAGGCCGCCGGGACAGTAAAGTCTATGCACACGCATTCACGGGCAAGTTCCTTGTCAAAAGCGGTGATATCCTCGCTCTTGCCGGCACACTCGATGCCTTTTTCGAGGAGAACCTTCTCGACCATCCTCCCCATTTTACCATAGCCGCTAATTACTACCTTCATTTTCAAAAAGATATTTATGGATCTGGCGGACTGCATCCGTCATCGAATCCCTGTCCACCACAAAACTGAGATTCACGTATGAAGCCCCTTGTGAAATCATGTATATCTTGCAGTCGGACAAGGGTGCGAAAGTCTGGCGCAGCAGTCCCTTGAGATTTATGATATTCTTGCCTATAACGGATATCTGCGACTTGTCCCTGTCCACATACACATCGGCAAACTCGGAAAGCTGCTCCACGACCCTGCCGATTTTCTGGGTAGAATCCACAGTCACGGAGATATTGGCTTCCGAAGTGCTGATAAGGTCGACCGACACCTTGTTCACGCTGAATATCTCGAAAACCTTCTTCAGGAATCCGGAAGTATTTATCATCTTTGTCGAGAATATATTGATGACCAGTATATTCTCCTTAAAAGAAACAGACTTCACGCCGTCCTCAATGAAACTGCTCTGGAGGATTGCGGTTCCCTTGCCACCGGGATTCATCGAATTCAGTACATAGATCGGGATATTCTTGTTAACGGCAGGCTCTATCGTGAGAGGATGCAGGACCTTGGCTCCGAAATGCGCCATCTCCGCCGCCTCCTCGAAAGAAATCTTCTCGATGCACCTGGTGTTCTCGACTTTCCTCGGATCGGCCGTACGGACTCCGTCCACATCGGTCCATATCTCGATCGCAGTGGCGTTGATGGCCATCCCTATCAGAGAAGCCGAATAGTCCGAGCCGCCTCGGCCCAATACGGTAGGCTCCCCTTCGGCAGTAGCCGCAACAAAACCCTGCGTAATCACCGCGTCATTACCCTCATAGGCAGCCGACACCACTCCCGGCACACGTGCCTGGATGGCATCGGAGTCCGGCTCTCCCTTGAGATACTCGTCATCCGTTACAATCATAGTTCTGGCATCCATGTATCCGGTTCTGATCCCTTTCGCATTCATGGCACAGCAGATGACATTAGAAGAGAGATATTCACCAGTGCCTATAATCACAGCCTTGCTCCTGTCGGAAAGTTCTCCGAGGGCGCACACGGCTCCGACGAAGGAATCGAGCCTGTCACATATCTCGTCGATCCGTGCACAGGCCTGAGCACAATATTCAGGAGCATCCGCCATAAGTTCCCCGGCAAGACCGATATGCCTGGAGCGCAGACGGCCGAGAAGTTCGGATGTCTCCATCCTGTTCTTCAGTGCCGCACTGTCGGCGATCTTATATAGAAGGTCCGTCACTTTCGACAATGCCGAAACGACGACGACCGGTTTCTGTTCCAGTTTGCTCCGCACAATGGCAATAGTCCGCGTAATCGCTGCGCAATCGGCTACGGAAGTACCGCCAAATTTCATCACTATCATAAAAACAAAAATTTATACTGATCTCAACCTACAAAAATATCCAATTATTTCCAGCATACAAAGTCTTTTCCATACAAAATAGATATGCGGGACAAAAAAAGGAGACCCTGACAGACAGATATCTGACAGGGTCTCCTGTATCAAGAGCGGCAGCTTCCTACTCTCCCACCT
>CALVDQ010000011.1 GCA_944326325.1 uncultured Bacteroidales bacterium | reverse complement strand
TTTGCAATTATTAAAATTGAATCAAAAATGTTAAAAAGAAAAGTAGCATACGCAAAGCGAGCAACAACATATGATGACCAATTAAAGCTCCTGAAAAAACGAGGCGTTCTCATTTCAGATGAAGAAAAAGCAAAAGAATACCTTTCCGACATTGGATACTACAGACTTGGATTCTACTTGCACCCATTTGAAATAACTTATCCCAAACTGAATTCCAGTCGTAGACATCAAGTCAAACCAGGTACAAAAATTGAAGATGCAGTTGCTTTATATTATTTCGACTTGGATCTTAGAAATCTACTTAACAGATATTTATCAAGAATAGAAGTAGCTATCAGAACTACTGTTATTTATGAACTGTCAAACAAGTACATTAGTGACCCGACCTGGTTTGTCAATCCAACCGTTGTTTCTTCCAAATTCATTTCAGACTTTCAAACAATGGCTTATGATTCTATCAAAAAAAGGAATCCTATCAAAAGGCACCACCAGAAATACACAGGGCACTATGCTCCAGCATGGAAAACAATGGAGTATATGACACTTGGGAATATAGAAGTTCTATACGACAGTCTATTGTTAGATGCGGACAAAAAGATAATCAGCAATCACTTCGGAGAACCTGCAACGGCTACTTTCAAAACATATATGATGGCGGTCCGAGAAGTAAGAAATGCTTGCGCGCACGGCAATGTCCTTTATGAATTGACCCTGACATCTGGTATCAGGTCAGGAGTCGCGTGTCCGTCTTTTCCTGCAAACACACATCAGACATTCCATGGAGCATTGCGTGTGATTGATTTCCTCCTTAAAAAAGTTTCTGTAAATCGGGCAAAAGATATGTGGAATGAAATATATAAGGCAACCAGGTTACTCTATTCGCAATCTCCAGCGTTACAATCTCTCATCGAAAGGCTGACCGGTATAATTCTGCCGGGAAGTCAGTCTAAATAAAAATTTGCGAGATATTGCTATTTGACAAAAAAAATCGTACCTTTGCAGGACGAAAGTGTATTTGGGAAGCCCAGTAGCGCCCAACTGCACTATAAACAAGATTAAACCGAGTCTCAGTTGCAAGTCAATTGAGACTCGTATTCTTTATAAGCCAGCCTTAATCTATAATTTTACCATAAATATGTGTTCTTATTCGAAAAAATTGGCTTCACCTCCGGAAAATCCAATGTGACCACTATGAAAGCTTTGTCGAGATTGGCCGCTATTATATGCGCCTGACGGGACAGGTTGGCCGACTTGCGGATGACATAATTCTTCCTGTCCATCACCGAAACTATCGTCGCCGGATTCTCGAATGTCGGAAATTCCGAGGTGCTCTCATACACCACCCTGTCTCCCACCGCCACGGAATTGGTGGCGGAACTGCCTTTCAGCCGTATCTTTCCTCTCAGCACTGCCGGGAACAGATTCCACTCCGGAAGACACGAAAGAAGATAGTGGCTTCCGGTATGCTTCACAATCGTGGCTGTCTTGCCTGTCTGCGGTGAGTCTGTCATAATCATACGGATTTTCGGATATCCTCTTCCTCTATGGTGGCCAAAGAGTCGGCAGTGATGTCGGCAGTAGAGGAAATGCGGTTCGCCTGGTTCTCAACAACTTTCTCGAACAGGTTCCGGACAAACCTTCCGTTACCGAAATTCTTGTCCTTGCCAGCAATCGCTTCTTCAATAGCCTCTTTCAGAGAGACTTTTGCTCCTTCGGTCAGTTTATATTCATACTTTTCCGCACTGGCTCCGAATATCAGGAACAATTCTTCAGCCGAATAATCAGGGAATTCGATGTAGCGGTTAAAACGAGACTGAAGCCCGGGATTGGTGGAAATGAAGTGCTCCATATCGTCCGTATATCCGGCAAGAATCACGATCAGCCGATCCCGGTCATCCTCCATTCTTTTAAGTAATGTAGCAATGGCCTCCTTGCCATAATCGGAATTGCCTCCTCCGACAAGAGAATATGCCTCGTCTATAAAGAGAATACCATCCAAAGCCGAGTCTATTATCTTATTGGTCTTTACGGCTGTCTGCCCCACATACTCAGCGACAAGACCGGAACGGTCGGTTTCGACCAGATGCCCTTTTTTCAGAATACCAAGATCTTTGTAAATCTCGGATACAATCCTGGCTACCGTCGTCTTGCCTGTTCCCGGATTACCTGTAAAAACACAATGATATGACACAGGTGACACCTTCATACCTTTTGCAGCCCGCATTCTTTGAACTTTTACATAATTCGCGAGCGTTCGGATCTCAGATTTTACCGTCGACAGTCCGACCAAAGATTCCAATTCCTTCATCGGGTCTGCACGAGGAATCGCAGGCTCTGTATTCTTCTCTATCTTACCTGACACCATTACGTCTTCAACCCCTTCCGGCTCCTTTAAGGACATAATATTATTGAGCCATTCCGCCTCGGTAGAAGAAACGCTTTTATCCGCCTTTGCAATCAATGAGGCAAAACGGTACAACAGCACGACATACCTGTTATGCAACCGCTTGTCATATTTTTTCAGGCAGACTTCCAGAATGAAAACATCCTCGTTTCCGGACATAGTCTCCACGGTAGATCTCACAAGACTTTCAACTGTTGCCGCAAGCCCTTCCCGTATCACATCCAACAAACGATACTCGAAACTGAAATCCGGCTTGACCATCATCGTGATGAAGACCAAAAGCCCAAGGCCATCATCCGAAGACAGGTCGAAATCATGTCCAAGACCTTTATGAGAACGTATGACATCCGCCAAAAGCAAGGCCTGAATTTTATCTCGCGGGTCGGTCAGAATCTTCCCGTCCCAAGTGATTTCGGCAGAAGCAGTTTCTTCTACAATTTCACAGAACCCCCTGTCGTTGCGCAACTTGTCACATAAATCCAACAAACGTTTTGCGGCATCAAGCAAATCGTTGAAATATCGTTCGCCGACATTGTCCCTTTCCGGAACAGACACGTCCGAAAAACCGATAAGTCTGTCCGCTTCCGACAAATCGGTCACAAGAACCTGCCGTGGAGACGAACCGAACTGAGGTCCCACGATTCCCTTAGCCTCAAGCATTTCCACAAGCCGTCCTGCTCTGGCATAGCCGAGACCGAGCTTTCGTTGCAGGACAGATGTAGAACATTTTTGTAAAGTCACCACAAGATGTGCCGCCTCCCTTAACAGGTCATCCGGCAACGGAGAACCGGCTCTTTGACGACTGCCTGTAGTCTTGTCCGAAGGAAACGGAATATTCCTCTGGGCTGCAGTCCAGATGTCTGATACAACGTTACTTTCATCTTTCAAGGCATGGAATGCCGAATCAAGACGCCTTGCCGCATCACTGTCGCTCGCCTGGAAAATGTCACCGAAAGGACTGATACAGATCTCTCCGTAAAGCATGACAGGTATTGCAGGGTTGTAGGAATACCGCCTGTCAGGACCGCCGTTTCTGTTGACGTACTTGTAGGTAGTGCCCACTTGTATGGAGTCGGCCGGAAGTGTCCCGTCTTCGACAAAACGAGTTGCCCTGAATTCAAACGAGACCTTCTCTATAGGATATGCCTCGAACTTGTCAACTGACTCTCCACAGATGACGAACTTCGGGTAATAATAGCATTTTACACCGTATTTGGTCGGAAGGACCGGAACCTTACAGGATGTATTCATATAGGAGAAATATCCGCTTCCCAACCTCACCGTTTCCCTCTCGACAGTCGTTTGTGCAGAAGATTTCAGATCCGTGTTTCTTGTTCTAGATGTCACAATCCAAATCTTGCTGCATTTGCAGAGTGCCTGAAACGCATCACAGAAATTTTTGTACTGGCTTAGTTCTCTCTCACTCAAGCTGGAATCGATGTCTGTAATGAGTTTCCCGGCTTCTTCCATCGCAGAATTGTATTGTCCGGCAAAAAAGTCGAGCCTTTCCTTGTTTGTCTGCACAGGGTTCCGCTGAACCTTACGCCTGTATTTTTCAACCTGTGGTTTGATGTACTTCTCGGCTTCTTCCCTTATCAGATGACCGAGGCAATTGTTCAGAATCTGTCTTTTCAGTGGATTTTCTTCTGTTGAAACCAGATTTCTCAGAACCTGTATCTTCCTGGCCGGAGTTCCCGCTTTATTGAATCCTCCGGAGGTTATCACTCCTGATTGTCTGACAACCGCACGTCTTACGAGCCATCCGACGCAGAAAAAAGCCTGCAGAAGGAAGAATATGAGGAGAAGCCAGTCGGTCGTGTGGTCTTCTGTCAGAGGTTTTTCGTTAATGCTTGATATTCCGGCAAGAATCATCATTATGCTGAAAGCGAGGAGTCCCCAGATAAATGCAAAAAGGCATCCGTTGTTCTTCTCCGGCTGACTGGCAGGGATCTGCGTAGTCCGGGACGATTCCGATACCGGTGCTGAAAACGATGAAGCCGACGCAGGTCTCCCTTCCGGAGCCGGGCCTATTTTCTGACGATTGTAGAAACCCGTCCCCGGGATACTTGTGTGCAGATAAGTTCCCTTGGGTCCCACCGTGATTTTTGCACCTTTAGGGCCGAATGACGTGCTGACCCCGCTTTTGCTCAAATTGATGTGTACCCCCGGAGCGATTCTTATCCTTTTTCTGAAAGACCAGGCCATGATTTCTACTCTTAAAGGGTACAAATTTAGAAATTGTTTTTGAATTTTTATATCACTCGTGTCCGGTAAAAATCACGGTAAAAATCCGGACTAGTTATTAAAAAGTTTGACAATTAAAACAAAGTAGGTTCGGTAGAACCATTCAGTTCATTGACAATATTGTGGTTAGGTTTTGCGAAGAGGTCTTCAAGAGCGGTTGTATCTGTAAGTGAAATACATACAATCTGCAACATCTCATAGATTGAGCGATCAATGTTCATCTTCTTCTGTACTATAGCCATCATACAATAGGCGATAATTGCAGAATAAATTTGAATACGGACAGCATTTTTGGTAGTACCCCAGAACTTTTTATCCTCAGATGCTGTTTGATCCACTTGAAGAATAGTTCAATCTGCCACCTGTTATGATACAGTTCTGCAATCGTCACCGGGTTGATAGTGAGTACATTTGTAAAGAATATGAACTTCCTTTTGCTCTCATTGTCCCAATAGATGACTCTGCGGACCTTGTCAGGATACTTCTCCATAGTCAGTTGGCCGGCCATATAGCCGATCGCATCTGACCGGATGCCTGATTCGGAAGGGAATCTGCGCTTCCATTTCATCGGCTTGAAGTCGTTGTTGTTCTTTCCTTTTATGACGAAGTATGCTCCGATGCTCTCGATGTTATGAAGGCGCTTGAAGTCATTGCAACCTCGATCGAAGATGTAGAACGAGTTCTCCTAGTAAGGTATGGAATCCATTGCTTTCATGTCATGGACTCTTGCAGGGGTAATGTGAAAGAATGTCGGAACCTGGGTCTCCAGATCATACAGGGTATGTATCTTGACGCCGCCTTTCTTTTTCCTGAACAACGCCCATTCAAAGACGTTCAGGCATAAGTCAACTGTCGTGGAATCAAAAGCATAGACATTGCCGCTCAATTTGAAGATGTCAACTATCCTGCACTTCCGGGCTTCAGCAATGACCTTGTAGGCAAACTCCTCGAAGATACGGTAATCCCGCTTGTTGTTGGCATCCGCAAGGGTACTCTTGGCTGCATACTTGCCAAAACCGAGATGATAAGCCTTTGATGCGTGAGCCTGGGTCGCAAGAACGACATCTCTCAGACTTTCGCGGTTGGAAAGCTGGCCGAACATCAGCACACACAACTAGTTGTAGCAGGTAAACTGTTTGACATACTTGTCCCCTCCATATTTCCGTGCGAGATAGTTGAAGTCGTTGCGGTCAAGGAAGTCTAAAAGTTGAGAGAACACGTATTTTCCTTTATGCATATGTCATTCTATGTTAGTATGGCTAAGATAAATTCAAATCGGTTGACTCGCTTAACCTCTACAATTACCTAACTTTCAATATTTTCAAAGAACTTTTATGATTTTTTACCGGACACTGATGATTCCTCGGGTGTAAAATGAAAACATGAACATGTCTCTTGCATAATTCAGATGAGGTTTCAGCGTCAGATCAAGTTCTTTTATCTGCCTTATTGCTTTCAACGGGATTGCTCTCTTGACTGTCTTGTCTATTCCGGTATATACATGCCTGAAAGGATATTTCTGTTCCGTAAGATCTTTTTCCACCGCGCGATTGTATACGGCACGGAGAATTCTCATATAAAAAGAAATAGTATTGGGGCATATTCCTCTTGCTTTGAGCCATGCCTCGTATAGCATCATTGTATCAGCATCTATGTCACTCAACAACAGGTCGCATCCCTCTCTGAATTTCATAAAACTTGCGAGCGCTGCCGTATAGGTCTCCGATGTCCTGAGTCTGTTCAGCCGTTTCAACTGACATATTACGCTTTGCATAAATCCGAACATGGACTGCTCTTCTCCCTGAAGGGTAAATTTCATCACTATGGTATCTGATGTGTATGGCTCTGCTTTTCTGTCGAGGATTGTTATTATAGTCTGCAGCCGCCTGATGTCCCAGTTTATGAGATCATTGATTGAAGACAGATATGCTTTTCTGCCGACATCCGGTAGGGAGATCTTCACAGAAGACATGCCGTCATCCCATTCGTCAGCATAAATACGGTATTTTGTCTTTATCTGTCGTGGTATACGATTGTGGATTACCTGATAGTATATGCTGCCTTCCTTGCCTTTTGCGGATGACGGGCGGAACTTGACTTTTACTGATGCCATTCTTTTTCTTTTTTGTACGGGCAGTATTCCTGCCATAAACTCTACACAGGCACTATCTGTGCATTGAGACTCCTGAGTACAGATTTTCCTGAGCTGCCTGCTGTTCTACTGACATATCCGCCAATGCACTATACATATTCTTACTGACATTTACATCTTCTGTCAAATCTGTCATATCAATGCCCTGAGCCTGTTCGATTTTCAATTCCCTGCATATCATATTGGCTGCGGCTGAAGCCTTAGCTACTGCTGAAAAGATGATTTTAGGATCGTCTGTTATTACTTCGGACCAGTTCTTCAGATACTGCAGATTCTCTTCTTTTATAGTAGAATCAAGACCGGTAATGCAAGACATTATCGCCGAAGACAATTCTGCGACAAGTTCCTCGCCGGCATAAAGTTTCGACCCGAAGCCTCCGGTCAGGTCCCTGTCCAGTCTGCCGGGTGCTCCTGTAGAATGAGCCATTTCGTGATATAATGTCCCGTAAAAATATCTTTGATCAGGGAATCTCGTTTTTGCGGGGACTTCAATAAAATCTTTTGATATACTGTAATACGCGGAATCCCCTTCAGATAACTTAATCTGACAAAGCCATGTCTGCTCTTGGAGCATCTTGTCTACTTTCAGGACCTCTGTATCCCTTATTGTTTTCTCCTCTGCCGAGCAATACTTCTTGTCAAGTTTTCTTATAATATCAGGTCTTGCTTCTGCGATATTGGTCTGGTCAAGATTGAATACATTGTTCTTTATCATCTGACATTTCAATTTATATTGCTGTTTTTCTTCCTTATCCATCAGGCGATATTCTTCAGGAGTAATGTCTGTCTTATGACCTGTCTCGGCATCACATACTGACTCGGCATAATATACGACAGGATATGATGTCTCTCCCTTACGGACATTGGCGCCAAAATTCTTTGCCTGATTATATGTCAGAAACAGAGGGTATCTGTATTGTTTTACAGATGCTGCCAGCATAAGGAACAATGCGTTTCCATTCTTATACGGTCTGCCTGAAATGTTCTGTGGCACGATATCCGGACGGGCACATATCCATGGTTTCTGCCAGCCATTTGCGTCTATCTCGGAAAATTTTGCTACAAATATATCAGCATACTTTCTAGCTATCGGATCTATGCTTCCAGATATTCCCATAAGTCAATGTTTTATATGTTTGACAACTTCTATTGTTCCTATGTTTTGTTCAAGATTTTCCGACAGTCTCGCTTTCAGATATTCATTAAGATCATTGAATCCGTCATATTCAATGGAATGATTGCATATTTCTACCCCAGGGCATCTGTCAGTGATACTGTCAAGAGTTTTTCTGCCTGGCGCATCATTATCAAGATAACATTCAGCTTCTTTATGTGCTGAGACCCATGATAACGACGCCTTTATGTTCCCAACACTGTTCATGACAAGCACATCGTCCCCTGGTATGATTTTTTTCCTGATTGCCAGGTACGACAGAAAATTAAAGAAGCCTTCAAAGACCAGGGTAATTTCTGACGCTGGACGTTGCACTATTCTGCCTTCAGGGTCAAGTGTCGTAATTCCGCCTTTTGAGGTACCTTTGAAATAGGCACTTCGCAATACAAATCCATTATTGTTGTTAGGGAAACCTATTGCATAATACTCCTTTCCGTTATTTAGATTTCTGTAATGAACTTGTCTGCAGAATTGTCTGAGGATATTTGAAGGAATACCTCTTGAAGCTGCATAGTCAAGCAGTGCCGGATTTACAATATCCGTAATCAATACCGGAACCAAACTTGATTGCCTGACATTTGATGATATGTTGCAGGTTTTAATTATGGGTGCAGTGTATATGCCCTGTATATTTTCTATAAAATGCACAGCCTCTTTAAAACTGTATCCCTTGAGAAGCTGGACAAGCCGGATATTGTCACCGCCTTCCCCCTTGCCGAAGTCATACCAGACATTCAGCCTGGAATCGACATGGAATGATGGTATCGATTCTTTCCTGAAAGGGGACAGATACATTCCTCTTCTTCCGTTTATTTCATAGCCCATCGATTTCAGAATATGCAATATAGGGACTGATTTCAGCATTTCTTTCATTTCTTCAATTATCATCTGCTGTATTGCCTCTTTTTGCTTGCATTGCTTTCGACTTCTTCTTATATTTGCGATATACTACAAGCAGAATAACAATATAATTAGCATCTGCAATAATACTTCATTTCTTTGAGCAATACAAGTTATTTGCTAATTTAATGATTGAAGCTAACACAAGAAGGGGAAGAGGCACCAGTAAGGAGAATATCCTAAAAGTCAAGAGATTGAAATTTTTTCTTGACTGGAAAGATAGTATCGGTCTATCGGGAAAACAGATTTTCGAAGCCACAAAAATTGCAGAAAGTACGATTTCTCGCGCAATCAGCAAGGATGACATGAAGCTATCCATGCTTGCAGACATTTGCGCAGCATTTGGCTCGAAATTGAGTATGCGCATCACAAGAAACGGCAAAGACATCACTGACATTATGGTCACGGATTCCGAGGCCATGCACAAAGAGAATGTATTGAAAAGATACATAGAGGCTTTAGGGTGCTCGATACCTGAATTTGCCGCAAAGAGGAACATAAGCGACCAGGGAGCAAGAGACATGATCAAAAAAAGCAGCATAAGCCTTCAAAGACTTCAGGAAATAGCTGCCCAGTTCAATTCCACAGTCGAGTTCCAGATATACACATTGCAAAAATAAACTGCCGCCTCTTACTGCATATTTCTACAATATATTAGCAAAACACTTGTATTTATAAAATAAATTCATACCTTTGTCCCGAAATCAAAGGCGGAACAAATGGAAGATCATACTTCAATCAGTATCAACAAACTGGTAGATGCTTTGGCAAGACTCGCAAAAGTAACTCTGAAAGTCTACAACAACGAATCCATAATGGCTTTGCTGGGAGTCAGCGAAAGGACTCTGCGGAAATACCGGGAAGAAGGATATCTGCCATACACTAAAATCGGAGACAAGTTTTTCTATTCAGACGAGGATATCCGCAGGTTCCTTTTGAGTAACCACTATGATGCTTTCAGGCTTCCTAAAAAGAACTGAATACTACAAACAGATATGTTGTCTGAAAGAGTGTATTATTACTCGTTGAATCTTTCAAAAAAACTGTGCTACTGTTATTATCTCAATTACTTCGTAATTTTTCAATGTCAACAGGTCATTGTCACCACTAACGATATATACGCATTTCCCATCGACTGCACAGGATATAAATTTGTCATCATCCGGATCTCTGCATACATAGATATCAGATGAGACATTTATTATGATCAACTTTCCTACAATTTCATGAAACGGGACTGATTTGCTTAATTTAGGGAATTTCTGCTGCAACCTGGCAAGGATTTCCTCATATTCTTCAACAATATCTTTACTGGCTATGGCGGAAATCCTTTCTTCCATAATCAGTTTAAGCAATTCGTATGGCTTCCCTTCAAAGTATATGGCAGAGGCTATGACATTAGTATCTACTACTATTCTCATTTCCGCTTCTCCGCTCTCGCTTCCTTAATTACGGTATTGATATCTTCTTCGGTCAGGCCAATCTTTTTAGCTGTTTCCTGTGCCTTTTCAATCAATGAATAAAATTCATCCAAGGACGGTTCCCTTATAGGTTTCAGCAATATGTTCTCATCATCTGATATGACAAGGAACTGTGAGCCTTCCCCAAGATTCATTTTTCTTCTTATGGAGACCGGAAGCACTATCTGTCCTCTCGATGACATTGATGCTATTGTTGCCATAATTCTTATAAATTTGAAAAGTAAGTAATTCTTATTTTTAGCAAAAATAATAAACTTAATTCATTCTGAAAATAATTTTGATCGCTTATTATTAGAGAAGTTGCGCTACTTATCGGGCTGTGATGAAAAACTGAACGGCATCTTGTCTATCAGGGCCTGGTCGAGCGTTTTGTTCAGGAATTTCGCATAGACCTTTTCCGTGGCCATAATGGACGAATGCCCCATAAGGGTACTTATTATATGGACATTCATTCCGTTGTTCAGGGCCTGCACCGCGAATGAATGCCTGGCTACATGCATTGTCAGATTAAACGGCAGGCCCAGTTTCTTGCCGATTGTCCTCAATGAAGTCTGGAAATTCCGGTTGTTGCTTTTAAGGCAGGTATCGAGCCGCGCAGGATCCTCCAGGTTGAAGTCTGCCGGAAGACAGTTGAATACAAAACGCGGATTTTTGTTCTCTTCCCGATACTTCCTCAATATCTTGATTGCTTCATCACAGAGAGGTATCCGCAAAGTGTTCTTGGTCTTGACTATCTGTTTTGTCAATTCCCTGGCCTCGAAATTCACATGACTCCACTCAAGAGTTACGACATCTGAAGCCCTGAGGCCGCAGGCGTAGTAGGCAAACAGGAAAATATCAAGTATCCGGAGTCTCCTTACATCGTGGATTGTCCTGTATATTTCCTTTACCTTGGCTATCTGGCTTTCATCAAGATAACGGATTTCCCTTTCATCTGCCTCGCCCTCGTATTTACGCTGTTTGACATCAAAATACGACAGGGAAATAGCTATAGCAGTCTTCGGATCGAGAAGGCCGTTGTCTGAAGCATACCGCGCTGCCTTTATAATTGGGGTAAGTTTTTTGTTTATAGTCTCCTTGGACTTCACCTTGGCACTCGTAAGGTTCCACTCCTTGAAACCGTCAACCATGCCTATGGTGAGCCCGGATACTTTCGGCTCCGGAATGTTGTTCTCCATGAAATACCGTTTGAAATGCTGCAGGCTCAATGTAGCATTGTAATATGTAGAATAGCCGATTTTGCCCTGCTGGTAGCGGGACTCGTTGTACTTCTGGGCATAGAGGATGAATGAGCTGTCCTTCCCTGTCTGGCCGTATGTCCCCTTGATTATAGACCTGAGGACATCCACTGTGATTACATCATCGCAATCATACAGCTGGGCATCTATGCTGCTTTTGAAAGTCTTCAGTTTTCTGTTGAGCCTCGTCGCATCCGGGCACTTCGCGCGTACTTCCTGTGCCGTAGCATTCCACATGTCTGGATTAAGAAAAATGCCGGTAGTCTTGTAAACGGGGACACCGTTGCATACATACTGGAGATTCAATGCTCTCTCCCCTTTGGTATTGGGGGCGTTCCTGAAGACAAAATGACCTTTAGGTATTTCCGACTTGATCTTTCCCATAAGTATTCTCTTTTTGCAAATATACTTATTTTTATAATTTTAAGAATACTTACTAGTCAAGTTTTTAGTAAGTTTATTCTTCCGCACCCTGCCATAGAATACCGTAAAACGCATAGTGCCATTTCCGCAGAAATGGCACTAATAAGTAAAAAAACGGCCTCCAGAGTACCTGGAAGCCGTTTTTGTCAATCAATATTCTTCCTCGTTGAAAAAGAAATCATCCTTTGTAGGATAATCTGGCCAAATATCTTCGATGCTTTCATAAATCTCGCCGTCATCCTCCAGCTCTTCAAGATTTTCCACTACTTCAAGAGGCGCCCCGGAACGCGTGGCATAGTCGATTAGTTCCTCTTTGGTAGCCGGCCAGGGAGCGTCTTCAAGCCTGTACGCAAGTTCAAGTGTCCAATACATAATTAAATTCAGTTTTATATCGTTTATATTCAGGTGTTTGCAATCCCCTCGGAAGGTCTTGCGACCAAACAGGACGCAAATATATACAAAAAAAATATAAGATGGATTCTTTTTGCTATTTTTGCGACCGATTGTAACAGACAATTAACATAACATTCAAAAGCAACCGGCATCATGGCATACACTAAAGAAGACATATACACCGGCAGCACCACGGAGCTCATAGCCGGACACTATAGGGAAATACTGAAACTCCTCGGCGAAGATCCTGACCGTGAAGGGCTTGTAAAAACCCCCGAAAGAGTCGCAAAAGCACTCCAGTTCCTTACCCAGGGCTACTGTCAGGACGGGGCGGAAATCATCAGGGGCGCCATCTTCAAGGAAGAATACAAGCAGATGGTTCTGGTAAAGGATATCGAACTGTACTCAACCTGCGAACACCACATCATGCCCTTCATCGGCAAGGCGCACGTCGCCTATATCCCGGACGGGTACATCACCGGACTCAGCAAGATTGCAAGAGTTGTGGAAACTTATGCCAGACGTCTTCAGGTCCAGGAAAGACTGACCGTACAGATAAGGGACTGCATCCAGCAGACCCTCCATCCCCTCGGCGTGGCAGTCGTCATCGAAGCAGCCCACACCTGTATGCAGATAAGGGGCGTACAGAAAGCAAACGCAATCACGACCACTTCAGCATTCTCCGGAGTATTCCTGAAAGACGAAAGGACACGCAACGAATTCCTCAACCTTATCCGCAACTGACCAACTTCCGGCTTCCTTTTCCGGCCATATACACGAACGGGGAAGATACTTTTTCCCTGGCTTGTTTTCCCTGGCCAGGAATATATCTCCCCCGATCCATGTCAACCGTAACAGCTACTTCAGATAAGCGTCAGCAACCACCTGCTCGCTGCGTGAAATGAAATCGCTGAGACTTTTTCCCTTGAGCATCCCGTTGGCAAGCAAGGCCAGATCCGTAACCTGCTTCAGGATCTCGTTTCCTTCGGCAAACTCCTTTAGTTCCGAATTCCTGGCTTCCACAGCCGCTTCCTTCTTGCTCTCGGCCTCTTTCTTCTGGTCTTCCGATGCACCTTCAGGCAGTTCGGCGACAGGATCTGCGACCTCCTTTCCTGCAAAAGCTTCGGCCTTTGCACCCATTATCTTGAGGATCAGCGGATTCTGCATATTCACAGTAATATTGTAGGACTCCGGCATCTCACCGTAGAAATTCAATCCGCCACCAAGGGATGACATATCCCTGTAACGCCTCATGAACTCGGACTGGGTAATCAGGATAGGAGACATATTCTCCCCGAGATTCTCGGCATTGACATAATAGTTGTTCTCCGAAGGAAGCACACTCTTGAAAATCACGTCGAGATCGGACTTGTCCTGGGCCGAAAGTTCCGGACGTATCTTCTCCTCCTTTGGAATAAGATTATCTATGCTGTCCGAGTCAACCCTCGCAAAACGGCTGTTCTCGATCTTTGTTTCGAGAAGGTTGACGAAATGCGCATCAAGCTGGCAGTCCATAAGGAGCACATCGTAACCCTTCTTCCTGGCAGCCTCGACGTACGGGTACTGTGCCACAGGATCGGTAGCATAGAGGAAGACAACCTTCTTGTCCTTATCTGTCTGCTCGCCCTCTATCGCTTTCCTGTAGTCATCGATACTGGAATACTTGCCTTCCGTATTCTTGAGCAGGCAGAACTTCATCGCCCTCTCGCAGAACTTCTCGTCGGAAAGCATACCGTATTCGATGAAAAGCTTCAGATTGTCCCACTTGCTTTCAAGGGCCTCTCTCTCGTTCTTGAATATTTCTTCAAGCCTGTCCGCCACCTTCCTGGTGATATATCCGGATATCTTCTTCACATTGGCATCGCTCTGCAGATAGCTTCGGGAAACATTCAGAGGAATATCAGGAGAATCTATCACGCCATGCAGAAGCGTAAGGAAATCAGGAACGATATTCTCCACTGAATCTGTCACGAACATCTGGTTGCAATACAACTGTATCTTGTTGCGGGTAAGCTCCATCCTGTCCTTAATCTTAGGGAAATAGAGGATACCTGTCAGATGGAACGGATAATCGACATTAAGATGTATGTAGAACAGCGGCTCATCCTGCATCGGATAGAGAGCCCTGTAGAACTCCATATACTCCTCCGGCTTAATCTCCGAAGGCTTTTTTGTCCATAACGGTTCTATCTTGTTGATTACGTTGTCCTTGTCGGTATCCACATACTTGCCGTCCTTCCATTCCTGCTCCTTGCCGAAAATGACAGGCACAGGCATGAACTTGCAGTATTTGTCAAGCAGACCCTGTATCCTCCCCTTCTCGGCAAATTCTTTCTCGTCTTCACCTATATACAGGGTGATGACAGTCCCTCTTCCGGTCTTGTCGCTTTCAGATATCTCGTATTCAGGACTTCCATCGCAGGACCATTTCACGGCCTTTGCACCTTCCTTCCATGACAATGTGTCTATGGTAACCTTGTCAGCCACCATGAACGCCGAATAGAACCCCAGCCCGAAATGACCGATAATATTGCTGATCTGGTCCTTATATTTCTCAAGAAACTCTCCGGCGCTGGAAAAGGCTATCTGGTTTATATATTTGTCGACCTCCTCTTCCGTCATACCGATACCACGGTCAATGATTTTAAGGGTCCTTGCATCCGGATCCAGCTCTATCCTGACAGACAGGTCCCCGAGCTCCTCCTTACAGTCACCTGAAAGTGCCAGAGCCTTCATCTTCTGCGTGGCATCCACAGCATTTGCCACCAGCTCCCTAAGGAAAATCTCATGGTCCGAATACAGAAATTTCTTTATTACCGGGAAAATATTCTCGGTAGTTACTCCGATTGTACCTTTATTTGCCATAATATAATGATTTTTAAATCTTTCCAGTCAATTCCGTATCGCAGGACACCAGCATCCGTACGTACGTAAAACAAACGCCCCGCTTCGGTTTTACCGCAGCGGGCGTCAACTGGAAGTCAAAATTTGTTCCTCAGGACCAAAACTGACAAAAAGTCAGAGGAAGCTTGTCAGCAGGGATCCCGGCACAGTCAGTCAGCAAGTCCGGTCTCGCAGATCCGGCCCTCACCTGGAGTATAGGTATAATTACAATAATCAAGGTGTTCCTGTCCTCTGTAAAAATCCGTATTGAACCTGCCGTTTACAGGCCGTACCGACCATGTCATGCCGGTATTCTCATTCTCCAGGGAACCGAACATGCACCTGACAGTCACAGGTCCGTCCACAGTACGGCTGTCCGCATGGTATTCATCCTCCGATCTCGTCCCGGAAGCCTCCAGATGATAATCGCGATAGCTGTCCGTCTCCGAAGACAAAGCGACACTGATTTCAGAACGCATCTCGGAATCCCATGAATCCGTTTCCTTCACGGTCAATGTCCACACCCCGTCCCCGATGCACTCTATCTCCCAGGCCATGGCATAGTAGTCAGAGCCCGAATAATAGCTGTAATAGGCCGAAGAGTTTTCATCATTTTCGGAATAGGCCCTGCGAACCGTCCACTTCGCGCCAGGATCGCCAAGCCTGTTCCCGTCCGGGTAGACACTGGCTACACCTCTGACATTTATGTCCCTGTCATCGATATGCCTTATTCCTCCGGGAAATACGGATTCCATGTCGAAATTCTCTTTTTCCTCATCTGTAAGTGCAAGGTACCTGTCAACATCCGAAGCCACGGAAACGACCACAGCCGGTTCGCACAGCAGCAAAGGCACCATCCTTCCGTCTACATACCCCGAAAGGGAAGACACTGTACGTTTCGACTCTACAGGTCTCTCCACCACACATGAAACAGCACATAATGCCACTGCCAGAACCATAGCGGACAAAGGTGCAAAAAATCTAGCATCAGCCATATATTATCCTCCTTTTTCAGAATCTAACCCCTATTCCTGTCATACCACCGAAATACTGCATGCCCAGGCCGCATTCCGCGAACCAATAGACTCTTCTTCCCACGGAAATACCGACAGGCGTCACCTGGAACAGCGGATACCAGGAGACGTCCGGATCCCGGTAGCCGGCCTTTGTATAAGTGGTCACGCCTAGGCCGAGACCTATGGAAGAGTACATCCGTACCTGCTGTCTGTTGAGCCAGTAGAACCTTGCTTCAGGAAGCAAGGACATGGCGACACCCTTGTTCCGTCCGGACTTCTCCCCTGTCATGACATCGAAGACATCCTGATAGGCTCCGTTTCCGGAAATACCCACAGTCAGGGTGAACCACCGTTTGAAATTGAAATCGAATTCAGCTGCAATTACACCTGTCATATATCCCTGGCCCGTAGACGGATGATAGATCATAGACAAGGACGGATTGCCGAAATAAGGTTCACTGTCATACGAGAAGATTGTTCCGCTTCCGGTCATCCACAAATTCGATACATCAAACAGAGGATATCCTCCCCAGCCGAGACGTACCTCATAACTGTACTGCCAGGCTTCCTGTTTCCCATCGTCTGACCTTGAATCCGAAGCCCTGCAAGGCAATACCGGCGCAGACAGGAATGCCGCCGCCAGCAAGACGATAATTCTATACATTTTCATCTTCTACTCAATTTCAAGTACATAATCTACATCCCAGCCCCCATAGCTTGCCAGAGGCTTGCACTTGGCCACACGGCCGTCACGCCGTATTGATACATAGAGGTCTCCGAAGCTGAGGATAAAGTCATCGGTCTCGGACCCGTCAAGACAATAGGAATAGGAAAGGCTTCCGGAAGAAGCCTGGTAGACCTCCTGACCGGCATCCACCATCACACGCCTGACTGGAGAATCCTTGACAGACGAGATGGCATAACCGTCCTTCTGTCCCGGAGTATACAACACGGAACAATTCTCAAGAGTCACCCAGTCGTCATCACAGGACACCTCTGCGTTTATATGCAGGTCTATGTCACCGTCCGTTTCCTCCAGGGCCAGAGAATAGGTGCGGTCTCCGGAAGGTGTGACATGATAGGTGAAGGTCCTGCCGCCATAGTGTCCGGACCAGAAAAAATGCCTGGTGTATACCGTGAAAGAGCCGTCTCCGTTCAATACGATACGGCCCCAGCCGGACACTTCCGCCTCCTCGTAATAAAGGTCGTCAGAAGTTATCAGATATGAAAAATAGGACCTGGCAAGCTCCAGTGCCGCCTCCCTGTCCGAGCGTATCTCCTGGTACCGGCTGAAAAAGTCCGAAATCTCGGCAACCTTGAAAATCTCGGATATGCAGTCTTCGTATGTATTGCATACTACCATATATGCCGGTTCCTGCAATACGTCGCTGTCATCGTATATCTTGCATGAGGCCACTGATACGGCGGCAGCAAGAATCAGAAAAACTTTTACCGTTGTTTTCATTCCTGTTCAGATTATGTGCGGACCTGACCTCAGAACCTGTAGCCGGCCCCTATGGAAATTCCGCTGAAATACTTACCGACACCGCATTCCGCAAAACCGAAGAATCTCCTGCCCACGGCAATGCCTACCGGCGTTATCTGGAATGCGAACGCTACCCTGTTCTCGACATTGCTCTTTCCGGGACTTCCTATCGGATCATCCGAACTGTAATTCCACGAAAGTCCGAGTCCGGCGTAAGAATACATCCGGACCCACTTGCGGTTCAGCCAGTTGACCTTGAAGGAAGCCATGGCTGAAAGATACGAGTCAAAACACCTCGAAGAGAAGACACCGTCTTCCCTCCTGTAGTATTTGACCCAGCCGGCTTCATAGAAAGCATTGGCCTGTATGGCCAGCACCTTTGTAAAATTACAGGTATAGCCTGCCGACCACACCCCCGACGTATATTCCTTCTGAGAATACCGGGCTTCGTTGTACGATCCGGAGATCGAATTGCCGTCCTGGAGAAAGATATTCCCATATCTGTATCCGGGAATGGAGTACATCCCAGGAACGATCCCGGTCCCTACGAAAAACTCATGACGTTTCAGGTCATATTCCCTCTCCCTGTCGCGGGCCCCCGAAGGGACGCAGACATAAAGGAAGATTGCGGCAAGCGCAGCAGTCACAATAGGTTTCATCTGTCATTTCTGTTTGTCCGGAGGATAGATGCGACTGCCTGTAATATCGTTGCAGGAAATCCAGGACTACCTGTACAGAAATCTTCGGATACTCATCTTCGGGGTTTTCTCGAACGGCTGGTCCCTCACTTCGAGCCGGGACACCTTGCTGTAGGCCGGAAGGTCCCTGTTCACCGAAGCAAGTATGGCCTTAAGGCAGTCCTCGCGGGCTTCTTCCCTTATGCCGTCCTTCTCCATCTTATCCGTATCAAGATACACAAGGGCGACAAGCCTCGAATCCCGGTCCACGACTACGGACTCCACCACGTATGGCCGGTTGTTCAGCACAGCCTCTATTTCTTCCGGGTAGATATTCTGTCCGTTGGAAGACAGGATCATGTTCTTGCTGCGACCTCTGATGAATATGTTCCCGTCCTTGTCAATCACCCCGAGATCCCCGGTCCTGAGCCAGCCGTCCGCCGTGAAAGCGGCGGCGCTCGCATCCGGATTCTTGTAGTACCCTTCCATCACGTTCACTCCCTTTACCTGGATTTCACCGACTATATTCTCCGGGTCCTTGGAATCTATCCTCACTTCTATCCTGTCGACCTTCCTGCCGCAGGAGTGAGGGACGAACTCGTCCCATGGCGCATACCCGAAAAGAGGAGCCCCCTCCGTCATCCCGTAGCCGACGGTAAACGGCAGGCGGAACTTCTTGAACCAGGCCTCGACTTCCGGGTTCAGGGCGGCTCCGCCCATGATCAGGCACCTGACCTGGCCGCCGAACGCCGACATCAGCCTGTCATGGATCTTCCGGTATATTATCCTGTTTACCAACGGGATGTGCGTCATCACCTTCACAAGAGGCTTCTTCAGCACCGGCTGCACGGAGCTCTTGAAGATCTTCTCCATGACCAAAGGCACGGTAATCACAAGATACGGCTTCAGGGAAGCCATTGCCCCGAGCAACAGGGCAGGAGTCGGAGTCTTGCCGAGATAGTTTATGGTGACACCTCCGCAGATAGGGTACAGGAATTCGAACACCATACCGTACATATGGGCCATTGGCAACATGGAAACTATGTTCTCCCCGGGACTGCACGGCATATTGTCAAGGCCGAACTCGATGTTCGAACTGAGGGAATCGTACCGGATCATGACCCCTTTGGGCGCGCTCGTCGTACCTGAAGTATAGTTTATAAGTGCGATATCCTTGTCATTGTCTGCCGGATAGGAGACATCCGACGGAGAAAACCCTCCGGGATATTTCCCGGAAAATGCCGCGTCCAGGCCGGCAAAGATTTCCGCAGCCCCTCCGATCCTGCTGTATAGCAGGCTGAAATCATTCACCGAAACGACTGTCTCAAGGAGCGGCATCTTCGCCGCGTCCAGTTTCTTCCACAAGTCCGTATCCGTGAAAAGCAGCCTGCTCTCCGAATGGTCGACAAGGGAATTTATGCTTTCAGGATGGAAATCGGAAAGGATAGGCACAACTACGGCCCCGCAGGTATTGGCAGCAAGAAAACATACCGCCCACCTGGCGGAATTCTTTGCGCAAAGCGCTATCTTGTCACCTTTTCCTATGCCCAGGGCAGAAAAAAGGATGTGGAATCTCTCAATACCGGCAGCCATCTCGCCGAAAGTAAACGACTCGCCGTTGAAGTTGGCCAGAGCCCTGTCATCCCAGTGCTCCTTTACAACGCCTTCCAGCCGTGATAGATAATGTCTCATATTGATCTGTTTTACGATAAATATAAGCATTTTTTCTTCCACCGCCAAAATCCGGTCCCGCCCCGGATGAAAGCACCTGAGACGCTTTTCTGATAATCAGAAAAAATCATTATATTTGACAGATATGCAAAGTTTTGATCATGAGGAAGCAACTGATAGTCGCGCTCGTCTATGACTTCGACGGGACACTCTCTCCGGGAAACATGCAGGAATTCGGGTTCATCCAGGCCATAGGCAAGACCCCGGAGGAATTCTGGAAAATGAGCGACGAAATAGCCAAGGGACAGGATGCCAGCAACATACTGGCATATATGAAACTTATGTTCGATGAAGCCAGGAAGGCCGGGATAAAGCTCAGGAGGGAGGATTTCCGGAAGTTCGGGGAACAGATAGAGCTCTTCCCCGGGGTCCTGGAATGGTTCGGGCTCATAAATGCCTACGGGAAGTCGAAAGGTGTCCGCATCGAGCATTATATCAACTCCTCCGGGCTTGCTGAGATGATCGAGGGCTCCCCCATAGCCAGGGAATTCAAGAGGATCTTCGCCTGTTCCTTCCTGTACAACGACAACGGGGAAGCTGAATGGCCCGGAGTCGCAGTGGACTATACCGCGAAGACTCAGTTTCTGTTCAAGATCAACAAGGGTATCCTCAGCATCAGGGACAACAAGAGGGTAAATGAAAGCCAGCTTGAAGAAAACAAGAGGATTCCTTTCCCGTCCATGATATATTTCGGGGACGGAGAGACGGATGTACCCTGCATGAAAATCGTCAAGATGTTCGGGGGCAATTCCATAGCCGTATACAATCCCCGTGCGGAAAGGAAGAGGAATATCGCACGGAAGCTTCTCAGGCAGAAACGGGTGAACTTCATCTGCCCCGCAGACTTCAGAAAAGACGGCAGGATGTATGAGGTAGTCTGCGCCATCATAGACAAGATCAAGGCTGAGTTCGAACTCAGGAAACTCGAGACCGGAGCATGACGGACCGGAATGATCCGTCATGCCTGCCAGAGAGAATCGTTTCCGGCAAGCAGACGTTCAACGGCATGAATATGTTTTCTCTTTATTTTAAGCGATTTAAGCTGATCGATCTGGGCAAGTGAATGAAGGTCTGTACCGAGGTACGAATACAGTCCCCTCTCGAGGATGGCCTCGGCTTTCTCCCTTGCCGTATTCCCGTAAAAGCCCCCGAGAGAAAGGATGTTGAGCTGCAGTCTGGTGTCCATGTCTGCAATCGATGTTACCTCCTCAAGGCTCCCGGAATAATAACTGTACCTCTCCGGGTGCGCAAGGACAGGATGATAGCCCATAGAATTGAGCCGGAAGATGAACTCCCTGATATTCTGCGACTCAAAGGCGTATGACATTTCGATGAGGACGAATTTTCCCGACAGGCACAGGACTTCACCGGCATTCTCCCGGCAGAAACTGTCCTCCACTCCCGCATATACCATGTGCTCCCCTGCGGCCCGACAATCTACCCCTGTCGAAGAAAACAGTCCGGAGACCTCCTCCAGTCTCAATCTGACAGAAACGGGAGTATTGCCCGGATAAAGTTCCGGATAAATGTGGGGAGTAAGGACAGAGCGTTCAAGTCCCATCCCGTGCAGGAGTTCCAGAGCCCTGGCCGACCTGTCCTCCGTACGGAACCCGTCATCCACTCCAGGAAGTATATGGGAATGGATGTCAGTCCGGAAATCCAGCTCCGTGAACTTTACCGATCTGTTGAAGAACCACATATCCTATTCCCCGTCACTCTTCTTCATGGCATCGCCGTAGCCGTATCCGTATCCATAGCCATAGCCGCCATACTTGCCATAGATCTTGGTCTTCGGATTGATACCGTTGATTATTATGGAAATATTCTTCAACCGTCCGGAATCGGAAGCGAAGTTGAGCTCGTCTATGAATCTGAGGTCGGAGACGCCGCACCTTATGACATAGAACGTTGCGTCAGTGTAGTTGTTCACCACTATAGGGTCTGAAATAATGACGTATGGAGCGGAATCACATATGACATAGTCGTATTTCTCCTTCATATCTGCAATAAGGGCAGCCATTTTCCTGCCGGAAAGCAGTTCGTTCGGATTCGGAGGCATCGTACCCCGCAGTATGGCATCGAGGTTAGGGTTCAGGACTCCGCAACACAGGACCTCTTCCAGAGAGCTGCTCCCGCTAAGATATGTGGCGAGGCCGTTTTTCCTCTTGTCCAGTCCGAAGAGCTTGTAGTCATAGCCGTTCCTCAGGTCCGTTTCTATGAAAAGCACCTTCTTTCCTGCGAATGCCAGTGTCAAGGCAAGGTTCACCGCTACCGTGGACTTTCCTTCCCCTGAAATGGAAGATGTCACCTGCAGCACTTTCGCGGACAGGAAGCCCATGTTGGCCCTTACCGCCCTGTAGGTCTCCGAAAGGATGTCGCGGCTGCCCTGCTCCACTATGGCGGATTCGCTGTTCGGAATATATCCTATTATAGGCAGGGCAGTCCTGTCCGTTACATCCTTTATCGTGGATACGCGCCTCTGCAGCATCCGTCTCAGGAAAAAGCCGCCCGGAGGGGCCACGATGCCCAGCAGGAAACAGAAGGCGTATATCATCATGGGCTGAGGTGAAGACGGCCTGTCCGGCCCGTCGGCCGGTTCGACTATCCTCGCATTGTCCGTCTGGGCATAAAGGGAGATCAGCGCTTCCTCCTTTTTCTGGCGCAGAAGCACATACAGAGGCTCCACGATCATCTGCTGCCTCTCTATCTTGGCCATATCAAGCTGCTGGTTCGGGATTTCCGCCATCCTGTCCTTGTCTGCCATGGCTTCTTTCAGGACTATGTCATACCTGTACTGGTATGAATCCCTGAGCTGGTTGATAGAAAGCAGGATAGCCTTTCTCATATCCTGGATCTGGCTGGTAAGGGCCTGTATTCTGGGGTTGGTCTCCGATGCCCCGAGCAGAAGCCTGCGCCGTTCAATGACGACGGAGTTGAAGTCGTTTATCACGGTGGTCAGCCCCTTGTCCTCGATACCTATGTTGGCCGGAAGGAGGCTGTATTCATTGCTGTCATCCTGGAGGTATTCCCTGATCATGTCAAGGAACTGGAGCTGTATGCCGATCTGCGTGATCTGCGCCTCATATTCTGTCCCTTTCTTTATCATACTCTCGGACTGGAGCATGAAGTCCACGAGGGTGTTGTCCGTCTTGTAGTTCCTTACCTCGGCCTCGATATCCCCAAGCTGCGTCTCAAGAATGGACAGCCGTTCGTCGATGAACTTCAGGGTATTGGACGTTGAAAGGGAAAGGAAGTTCCTTGTATCCTCGTTATACTTGGCGATCAGGGTATTGAGGATATCATCCGCCCTGGAAGGGATATTATCCTGTATGGACATGGATATTACGCTCGAGCGTTCCTTGTAGTCGGTAGTGCCTGCCGAAAGCCGGGAAGAATAGTATTTGGCCATCCTCTTGGGCGAGGTGAACACTACGGTGTATCTTCCAGGCTCGAGCATGGAAGAACGCGTGGTCCTGGAGATCACGGCTACATTGTTGTCCGGAAGGTTCACGGCATCGCCGAATTTATATGTCCTGTTCCTGAACTCCTTCAGCACCGGATCACCGGCATCCCTGGCAGTTGCCACGAATGTCAGCTTGCGGATAGTATAGGACAAGGTGTCCCTGCCCACTTCGAATTCCACCGTCACGGAAGGGTATCTGTTTGCCTGGCTCCCGGATACAAGGCTGAACTCTATCGGAGAAGACCTGTACATCTCGATGTCCCTCATGAAGTTCTTCGTCCGGAAATAGCGGATGTTCAGTGAGAGGTCCTCGACGACAGCCTGCATCAGAGGGCGGGATTTGAGTATGTATATCTCGTTCTGTATAATGCCGTTGGCACGCATACCCGTAATGTCGGAGAGAAGCTGCAGCTCCAGTCCGGAACCTCCGGTCATCCTGTCGTTGGCGATGAGGACCGTGGCCGAACGGGTGTACTGGGGGATCTTGACCTTCAGAAAGATATATCCTCCAACCATTGCCAGGATGACGGATATGATGATCCAGTACTTCAGATCCCACACGACATCGACGATATAACGGAGGTCCATCGAATCCTCGTTCCTGTCGCGTGACACGGTATTGCTGCTTTTTACAGTATTGTTTTCCATAACAAGCCCATTGAAGCCGTACGGCGGATTACTACTTGGAGAGCGTTATTACGCTGAGGATTACGGAGACAACGGACATGAATGTCGTCACTCCCGAAAGGATGGTGGACCACAGCGGAGTGGTTGTGGCCGTAGCGACCCTTGTAGGGCTTGCCGGCACATAAATGACATCGTTCTGCTGCAGATAGAAATACGGGGAACCCAATATGTCACTGCTCTTCAGGTCGATCTTTATATGTGTATTCAGTCCGTTCTCGTCCCGGATGAGGATGATACCGTCCCTCCTCGCTGTAAGGTTCAGGTCGCCGGCCATGCCGAGGGCCTGCAGGATGGTTATCCTCTCGGAGTTGACATTATAGGTGCCGGGGTTCTTCACCTCGCCCAGCACGGTTACCTTGAAATTGGCGAAGGAGACATAGACCACGGGATCCTTTATCTCCTTTCTCAGTTCACCCGTAAGGTATTTCACCAGTTCCCGCCTTGTCATCCCGAGGACCTTGATGCGCCCGAGTACAGGGAAATCGATGTAGCCGTCCTTGTCAACATGGTACTGCAGGGTAGCATCTTCCGGGGAGGTGGAACTGTAGGTTGTCATCTCCCCGAGCGTGAGGTTGTACGGCTGGGTCACGATCTTGTCCGGTCCGGAGACGACTATCTTGAGGATATCGTCACGTTTTATAACCGGCTCGTAACCGGCCACAATCCTGTCGATCTCCGCCGTATCGATGTCCTGGAAATAGAGTATCTGCCTGGATGTCGTGCAGCTTGCCGCAAAGGCTGCAAGGACTGCAAGGACAGGCAGGCAGGCGGAAAGTTTTGCTGATTTAAGATTCACGATATGCCAGGTTTTGATCAATATACCTTGACTTCCAGTCTGGAATATGCCCTGTTCACCTTGTCGAGGGCATTTGCCACCGTATCGGCCGTAGCAAGAAGGACACCCAGGCGTCTGTGGCCGTTGATTTCCGGTTTTCCGAAAATACGGAGCTGGACACCGGGCTCGGAAAGCACATTCTCCAGATTCCTGAACTCATATTCCCTGGAGTTCCCCTCGACCACAATGGCCTTGGAGGCGGAAGGGCCGTAGAATCTGACTTCAGGCACCGGAAGTCCGAGGACAGCCCTGGCGTGGAGGGCGAATTCCGACATATCCTGCGAAATCATCGTCACCATGCCGGTATCGTGGGGTCTCGGGGAAACTTCGCTGAATATCACGTCCTCCCCTTTCACGAAAAGCTCGACGCCGAAAATACCGTAGCCGCCGAGGGCGCCGGTAATCTTTCCGGCAATATCCTGGGCCTTCTCCACGGCTGCCCGAGGCATCGGCTGCGGCTGCCAGGACTCCCGGTAGTCTCCGTCCACCTGGTGATGTCCTATAGGATTCAGAAAAGCAGTACCTGCGCAGTGGCGCACTGTCAGAAGGGTTATCTCATAGTCGAAATCCACGAAACCTTCCACTATCACCTTTCCGCTGCCGGCTCTGCCGCCTTCCTGGGAAATGTGCCAGGCCCTGTCGATGTCACCCTTGTCCCTTATAACACTCTGGCCGTGCCCTGAAGAACTCATAACAGGCTTCACCACGCAAGGGATGCCTATCTCGGCCACTGCCCTGTCGAACTCCTCCCTGTCGGAAGCAAAGCGGTACGGTGACGTAGGCAGGCCGAGGGTCTCGGCCGCCAGACGCCTGATACCCTCCCTGTTCATGGTCAGGAATGCAGCCTTGGCAGTAGGTATGACATTGTAGCCTTCCTTCTCAAGTTCCATGAGGACATCGGTCGCGATGGCCTCCACCTCAGGGATGATGATGTCCGGATTCTCCTGGCGGATGACCTCCTTCAAAGCCATGCCGTCGAGCATGGATATCACATGGCATGAATTCGCCACCTGCATGGCCGGGGCCCTCTCATACCTGTCCACCGCCACGACCTGGACACCGTAGCGCTGCAGCTCGATTGCCACTTCCTTGCCAAGTTCTCCGGAGCCGCACAGGAGAGCTTTCTTTCCGAATCTTGTGAATGTTGTTCCTATGTTTGCCATAATACCGATGTCTGTTTTGTTTTCCGATTCATTATTTCCCGTAACGCTGGAGGATACCCTGGTAGGCGTCTATCCTTCTGTCCCGGAAGAAAGGCCAGCCTCTTCGCACATATTCAGTCCTGTCGAGGTCTATGTCCACGACCCTGATACCTTCTTCATCCCTGCCGAACTGTGCGAGGATCTCCCCTTGAGGGCCTGCCGCAAATGAATTCCCCCAGAAGTCGAGACCCTCCGTATGACCCGAAGGGTCGTCCTCATGCCCGGTTCTGTTCACTGTGATGACCGGGAGCCCGTTGGCTACGGCGTGGCCTCTCTGTACAAGCTGCCATGCCCCGCACTGCAATTCCTGTTCGGCAGCCGGATCAGTCCCCACTCCCCCGATAGCGGTAGGATAGATAAGGATCCGGGCCCCGTTCAAGGCCATCAGACGGGCTGCTTCCGGATACCACTGGTCCCAGCATACGAGGACACCGAGCCTGCCCACAGAAGTCTCTACAGGATTGAAACCCAGGTCTCCTGGAGTGAAATAGAATTTCTCGTAATAACAAGGGTCATCGGGAATGTGCATCTTGCGGTATTTTCCCGCTATGCTTCCGTCTTTCTCGAGCACTACCGCCGTGTTGTGGTAGATGCCGGCCGTCCTGCGTTCGAAAAGCGAGAGCACCAGGACTATCCCGAGTTCCCTGGCCAGGGCACCGAATGTTTCTGTCGACGGGCCCGGTACAGGTTCCGCAAGGTCACAGAGGGAGGCGTTCTCCGTCTGGCAGAAATATGTCGAGTTGTGAAGCTCCTGCAGCACTACGAGTCCGGCACCTTCTGCGGCGCACCGGCGGATGTTGCCCTTGAGTTTCTCAATATTGGCAGCAATGTCTGTCGAACAGCTCTGCTGCACCATTCCTACTTTCAATATACCCATACAGATTATAGATTATGTCCCGCAGAGCGGGCAATAAATATTCTCTTTTCCGAGGAAGGTCACCGGAGGATCCCCGCATGCACCGGCGCCGGTTCCATGAAAGCGCTACAATGTGCCGGTCCTAAGGTATCCGTCAGGGAACTGCATTGTTATGCAATGCAGGGAACCGTGGCCGGAAAGCAGTGCCCTGCAGTCTATCACGACTATCTCCCTGTCCGGAAATGCCTCCTGAAGCCTTTGCCTGGCGATGTCGTCTTTTTCGGAAGCCGTCCCTGGCACAAGGACCGCACCGTTGAGTATCAGGAAATTGGCATAGGATGCAGGAAGCCTGTAGTCATCGAGGTAAATAGGGTCCGGCTGAGGCAGCGGGATAAGGCGGTATGGCCTGCCGTCAAGCGTCCTGAATCCCCGCAGTTGCTTTTCCATCGCTGCAAGCCCATCATAATCAGCATCTTCCGGATCCGTACACTGTACATAGGCTATAGTATCCGGCGAGCAGAATCTTGCGAGGATATCCACATGGCTGTCAGTATCATCCCCTGTAATGGAACCATGGTCAAGCCAAAGGATCCTTTCCAGGCCGAAAGCGCTCCCGAGCTCCTGTCCGATTTCCTCCCTGGACAGGTATTCGTTCCTGTTCACCGAGCAGAGGCATTCCGAAGTCGCAAGGAGACTTCCGCAGCCGTCGGAATCGATGCTTCCGCCCTCGAGGACATACGGACTCATGTCCACGCCCATGACATCATCATTGAACGCACCCTGCCCGAACACCGTCCGGGTGATGCGGTTGTCGAGATTGGCAGGGAACTTCAGCCCCCATCCGTTGAACACGAAATCGTAAAGGTATTTCTCCCCGTTGTCTCCATAGACGGAAATCCCGCCATGATCCCTTGCCCAGGTATCGTTCAGAGGAGCCTCGTAGAAGGATATACGGCCGAAATCAATGTCCAGGCCTTTTCTGGAGGCAATTCCGGCTATATCGGCCCTGGCCTCCTCCCTGTCCCGGCACACGATGATCAGCGGTTCAAACCTTATTATATTGCAAGCTATCTCCACGTAGCAGTCCAGTACTTTTTCAAGCTGGTACCACTCCGTATCACTGTGCGGCCAGGTAAGCTGGATTCCGCTCTGGTGTTCCCATTCTGCAGGCAGTCTCATATCAACAAGTCAAACTTCATCTGAGTCACTTTCAAAAGGGACGGACAGAGCCGCGGAAGCAGTTCCGGACCGTCCCATGAAAAGTTTTTACGTCCATTATCATAGTTAAGCATTTCGCGGACGCATCGCAAATATATGAAGAAGCGGAGAGCATAGCAAATTTATTTGCCATGCCGGAGCGTAAAGCCGGAGCACTGCAGTATATGCAGCAGAAAGGCCGGGGTTGTTGCAGCCCGCCTCCTCAGTCAAGAAGATCCCGTCCTTCCACTATGACTTTCCTGTATATCTTCTCGGCGATATAGAAATCCAGAGGCGTATCTATGTCAATGGACTCGATTCCTGTGGTGGTCACGAACAGGGGGTTGTCCCCGATGATATTCCTGTTCTTTATAAGTGACTCGCGTCTGACGAGGGTGAACCCGAAATTCAGGGCCTTGACATCCGGCAGGTCCTGGCTGTTCGGGGCGTTGTGCTTGTCGTAGTTCAGAGGCCTGCCGTCCAGCCAGAGGAATTCCTTCACGTCGGAGACAGTGGACACGCAGTCGCATCCTCCGGCCATCTTCTCCTCGTAAAGGGCCATGCACTTTTTCATCGTATCGGACGACACGAACGGGGATGTGACAGGGCAATAACAGAACACATCGCAGTCCGTCACCATGCCAAGATGCTGGAAGAATTCGCTTCCGGAGCAGGCTGAAGAAGCGTAATATGGTTCGCGTCTGTGCCAGGACACCCCATTGGCCCTTGCCAGTTCAATGGCCTCTTCGGAGTCCGTGTTCACGATTATGTCATCGAAAAAGCCGGCCTCCCTGAGAATCTTTATCTTGTTCTCGAGCAGGGTCGTCCCGCCGAACGGCCTGATGTTCTTGTTCCGGACCCTCTGGGACCCTTTCCGTATCGGAATGACTGCCTTTATAACCATATCACTACCTTGATTTGTACATTTCTTCATAATATTTCATATAGTCTCCGCTCGTGACATTCTCCAGCCACTCCCTGTTCCCGAGATACCACGCCACTGTCTTCTCTATCCCCTCCTCGAACTGCAGGGAAGGCTCCCAGCCCAGTTCCTTCTGTATCTTGGTGGAATCTATCGCATAGCGCAGGTCATGCCCGGCCCTGTCCCGGACAAAGGTGATGAGGTCCAGATCCTCGCCTGGCGGCCGCCCGAGCTGACGGTCCACTGTCTCTACCAGCAGACGGACTATATCTATGTTCTTCCATTCGTTGAACCCGCCGATATTGTAGGTATCGCCCGGCCTGCCCTTGTGGAAAATAAGGTCTATGGCACGGGCATGGTCCTCCACATACAGCCAGTCCCTCACGTTCTCCCCGGTGCCGTACACCGGAAGGGGTTTCCTGTGGCGGATATTGTTTATGAACAGAGGCACCAGTTTCTCAGGAAACTGATACGGACCGTAATTGTTCGAGCAGTTGGTCACTATCGACGGGAAGCCGTAAGTATCGTGGAAGGCCCTCACGAAATGGTCTCCGGAAGCCTTCGAGGCCGAATACGGACTGTGGGGGCTGTACTTGTCGGTTTCTCTGAAAAACCTGCGGCCGTATGCAAGATGGCGCTTTCCTGAAGAGGCCCGTGTAGTGAAAGGCGGCTCCATACCTTCAGGACAGTCAATCTCCAGCGCGCCGTACACCTCATCGGTAGAAATATGGTAGAACAGCTTGCCGTCATACTGCCCGGGGCAGGATTCCCAGTACAGCCTGGCTGCCTGGAGCAGGCTCAGAGTGCCGAGGACATTGGTCCGCGCAAAAGTGAACGGATCCCTGATACTGCGGTCCACATGGCTCTCCGCCGCAAGATGGATGATCCCGTCCGCCCCGTACCTGCGCATCAGCCCGAGCATATCCTCGAAGTCGCAGATGTCGGCCCTGACAAAAGTGTAGTTTTCCCGGTCCTCGATGTCCCTGAGATTAGCAAGGTTGCCCGCGTAGGTAAGCTTGTCCACATTTATTATATGGCAGGACGGGTATTTCTCTACGAACAGCCGCACGACATGGCTGCCGATGAACCCCGCCCCTCCGGTAATGATTATTGTACTGTGCTCCATAATAGCTGTGTTTATGCATTGTCCGCAAGACGCCTGGCCGACAGGGTCTGGCGGACCTTGAGTTCTCCCATCCTGTCCAGGCACCTTCTCAGGGACTCGGCCCAGTGAGGTATCCGGATTCCGAAAGTCTCCTTGATCCTGGTCTTGTCCAGGACCGAATAGGACGGACGCACCACCCTGGAAGGAAATTCTCCGCTGTGGCACGGTCTTATGCGGCATTCCGTATGTCCGGAATACTCCGCTATCATCACGGCGAAGTCGTACCAGCTGCAGACCCCTTCATCCGAATAATGATAGATCCCGTATCTGCCTTCATGGCTGCCGTCCTCCAATATCCCGCATATAGTCTCTGCTAGGTCAAGTGCATATGTCGGAGTCCCCGCCTGGTCGAACACCACGTCTATCGCAGGCTTCTCCGCAGTCAGGCGCAGCATCGTTTTCAGGAAGTTGCGCCCGTATTCACTGTAAAGCCACGCGGTCCGGATGACAATATACCTGCAGCCGGATGCCTTGACGGCCTCCTCGCCTGCAAGCTTGGTACTGCCGTAGACCCCGGTCGGGGTGCCCTTCCATTCTTCCGTGCAAGGGACATTATACGGTTCCTTTCCGAACACATAGTCCGTAGATATATGGACCAGGAGACAGTCTGCGGCCCTTGCAGCGTCCGCAAGATATGCCACAGCCAGGTGATTCAGCATGTCAGCGGACTGCCGGTCATCTTCGGCTTTTTCAACATCCGTATAGGCGGCGCAGTTGACAATGGCCCCGATGTTCTCCCTGGATACAAACGAAGCCACGGCTTCCTTGTCCGTTATGTCCAGGAGGACCGTCTCCATTCCCGGGCATTCATTGATATCACTGAATATATAGCGGTGACGGCTTCCTGCCGACACTG
The DNA here is from genome assembly GCA_944326325.1 of uncultured Bacteroidales bacterium. GTDB lineage: Bacteria > Bacteroidota > Bacteroidia > Bacteroidales > UBA932 > Cryptobacteroides. Next base: position 36,247 of record CALVDQ010000011.1, on the reverse strand, counting down.
TACGCAGCTCCATACCGAGCTGTCCGTTTCCTCCTGTTACAAGAATATTCATAGCCGGGGCATCAATACAACGGTTCATCGAATCCGAACGGGGAGCGGATATCCTTCAGTTTCGGGTGTCCGGCATCCTTGCCGGACAATATTGCCTTGTCCCGGGGTATCCTCCAGTCGATGCCGAGATCGGGATCATCCCAGGCGATGGCACCTTCGCAGTCCGGGGCATAGAAACTGTCGCATTTGTACTGGAAGACGGCCTCCTTGCTGAGGACGCTGAATCCGTGGGCAAAGCCGCGGGGAATAAAGAACTGGAGGTGGTTGTCCTCCGTCAGTTCCACTGATACGTGTTTTCCGAATGTCGGGGAGCCGCGCCTGATATCCACCGCCACGTCGAGCACGGCCCCCCTTATCACCCTGACCAGCTTGGACTGGCTGTAAGGGGGACGCTGGTAATGCAACCCCCTGATGACTCCGTACACCGACCGGCTCTCGTTGTCCTGGACAAAGTCCACCGGTCCGACCTTCTCTGCGAATTCCCTCCGCGAGTAGCTTTCGAAAAAATAACCACGCGCATCCCTGAAGATGCGCGGTTCGATGATAAAGACACCGTCTATTTCCGTTTCAATGACATTCATGCCGACGCTATTTTCATAAGATACCTGCCATACTGGTTCTTCAACATGGGCGATGCGATCTCTTTCAGTCGTTCTGCCGTAATCCATCCCTTCATGAACGCGATCTCTTCCAGACAGGCAATCTTAAGCCCCTGTCTTTTCTCTATCACCTCCACGTAAGTGCTGGCCTCGGCCAGGGAATCGTGGGTGCCCGTATCCAGCCAGGCGAATCCGCGCTCGAGGGTCTGGACCTTGAGTTCGCGGTCCTCGAGGAAACGCTGGTTCACCGAGGTGATTTCAAGTTCCCCCCTTTCCGAAGGACGTATCTCCCGGGCGACCTGCACCACCTTGTTGGGATAGAAATAAAGGCCTACAACCGCATAGTTGGATTTGGGAACCGCAGGTTTCTCTTCTATCGAGAGACAGTTTCCCTCCCCGTCGAACTCGGCCACCCCGTATCGCTCCGGATCGCTGACCCAGTAGCCGAAGACCGTAGCCCTGGATTCATGCTCCGCCCTGAAGACGGCTTCATCCAGCATGGAAGTGAACCCGTTCCCATGGAATATATTGTCCCCCAGGACGAGACATACCGCATCGTCCCCGATAAAGTCGGCGCCTATGATAAAAGCCTGCGCAAGGCCGTCCGGAGAAGGCTGCACTGCATATTCGAAACGGACCCCGAAATCACTGCCGTCACCGAGCAGCCTGCGGAAGCTCGGGAGGTCGTCGGGCGTGGAAATTATGAGAATATCCCTTATGCCCGACATCATCAGGACTGATATCGGGTAATATATCATAGGCTTGTCAAATACCGGCAGCAGCTGCTTGCTCACTCCTTTTGTGATGGGGTAAAGGCGAGTACCCGACCCCCCGGCCAATACTATTCCTTTCAAACCGTAGCATATTTTCACCGTTTCCTGGGAAACTGCCTTTGCATTTTTCAAAACAGTACCTAAATTTATATTTTTGGAAACAGTTTGTTATCTTTGCAAAGATAAAATAAAATCCAGGACTATGGCAAAAAAATTAGTTGTAGGAATAACCCAGGGCGACAGCAACGGCATAGGATACGAAGTCATAATAAAGGCATTTTCAGATGAAAGGATGCTTGACCTGTGCACGCCTGTCATATACGGCTCATCCAAGATATTCGGCTTCTACAGGAAGCAGCTGCATAACATTGGGCAGATAAACACCAACGTGATATCCAACGCCAGAGAGGCCCACCCGAAAAGGGTGAACATCCTCAACTGCCTTCCGGAGAACGTCTTCGTAGAACCGGGACTGTCCACTCCGGATTCGGCAAAGGCGGCCATCGTCTCCCTCGAAAAGGGAGTCGGGGACCTGAAGGAAGGCAATATCGATGTGCTCGTCACGGCCCCTATCAATAAAAGGGCGATGAACAACGAGGGATTCGGCTTCACAGGGCACACCGAGTACCTGAAAAAGGCATTCGGAGCTGAGGACGTGACCATGATCATGGTTTCAGACCAGCTCAAGGTAGGGATCGTAACGAGCCACATCCCGCTCAAGGATGTGCCGGCAGCCCTCACCCAGGAAAAGATACTGAAGAAGCTGCGTGCCATGAAGCAGTCCCTGGAGAGGGATTTCGGGATCATCTCTCCTAAAATCGCCGTGCTCGGGCTCAACCCGCACTGCGGAGACGGAGGACTGCTCGGGGATGAGGAGCAATCCGTCATACTTCCTGCCATAAACACGGCGAACGAAGAAGGCATACTCGCCTTCGGTCCATATTCCGCAGACGGGTTCTTCGGACTCGGCAACTACAGCAAGTTCGACGCTACGCTTGCCATGTACCACGACCAGGGACTCGCACCGTTCAAGGCCATAGCCTTCGAGTCCGGAGTGAACTACACTGCCGGGCTTCCGGCTGTAAGGACATCGCCTGACCACGGCACCGCCTACGAGAAGGCAGGCAAGGATGAAGCGGATCCGAGATCCATGATTTCCGCCATCTACACCGCGATGGACATCTACAGGAACCGCGAAGCCTACGACGGGCTCCAGGCCGGCAAGATGCAGGTCAGCCTTCCGGACAGCACGGTCAGGCCGAAAGGCGGGAAAATCATAGAATAGCCATGTCCGACGGCGCAAGACCGGTAATATATCTTTTTACCGACGGGGCATCGAGCGGGAATCCCGGGCCGGGCGGCTACGGAGCCATACTCAAATGTGCCGGGAAAGAGAAGGAGATGTCGGGAGGCTTTGCCATGACGACCAACAACAGGATGGAACTTCTTGCCGTCATCGTGGGGCTTGAAGCCGTCAAGTGGAAGAATGCCGAAATCACCGTAGTCAGCGATTCATCCTATGTAGTGAATTCCGTACAGAAAGGATGGGTCTTCAACTGGGAAAAAAAGGGATTTGCCAAGGCCAAGAACAGCGACCTCTGGATAAGGTTCCTGAAGATATACAGACAGCACAAGGTCAGCTTCAGATGGATAAAGGGGCATTCCGGACACCCTGAAAACGAGCGTTGCGACGCACTTGCAGTCGCGGCGGGAGCAGGGGCCGTTGCGGCAGGCAGGCAGCTTCCTGAGGACAAGGGATATGTAATGCTCTCAAGACAGGACCCTACGCTTATATAATCACATATCCGGGGGATATCCGAAAGCGGACAGGGTCGTACGGCTACCGGGGATCAAGACAATAGGATTTCGTGGAAATCCTTAACTGACAGTTCGATGGATCCTCTGATGCTGGATATGATAATCCGTCGGACTGTCGTCAACCATACGCAGCGGGAAGACATATATGGAGAAGAACGCCATCGATACCGATATCCAGTTTCTGCCGGGAGTAGGGCCGAAAAGGGCGGCCATGTTCAGGAATGAACTGGGGATCAGTACGATCGGTGACCTGATAAAGACCTACCCCTTCCGGTATATTGACAGAAGCAGCATAATTCCGATAAGTGCCGCCGCGCCTGACATGGCCTACATACAGGTCAGGGCCAGAGTCGTGGAAACGAACCTGTTCGGAGCGAAAGGCGGCATTGATCCGGCGGATGTCAGGTTCAATACAGTCAAAAGGATGAGCGTCAAGGTGACTGACGGCAGCGGATATATGGAACTTGTATTCTTCAAAGGGATCAGATGGATGTACGAAAGGCTGAAACCGGGAGAGGAGTACGTTTTTTTCGGGAAACCGTCTGTTTTCAACGGCCATCTCAACATGGTACATCCCGAAGTCGACAACATTTCATCCCAGGACAGCAAGTCCGGTACCGGCGACAGCCAGACCGGCAGCAGGATGACCGGAGTATACCCCAGCACGGAAAAGCTCAGGAACGGAGGCATTACCGGAAAAACGATGAACCGGCTGATGGAAAACGCCCTCAACCTGGCACTGCCGGACATTGAAGAGACTCTCCCCCAGTACCTCCTTGTGGAGAAAGGGCTTGTACCTATACACTTTGCGCTCAGGAACATACATTTTCCCAAGGATACGGCTGCCCTCGAAAAGGCCAGGTACAGGCTGAAATTCGAAGAGTTGTTCTATCTCCAGCTGTCTCTGCTGAAACAGAAATACATACGGTGCCGGAACGAGAACGGGATCAGGATGCCGAAAATAGGGGATGCGTTCAACATCTGCTACAATTCCCTGCCATTCCAGCTTACGGGTGCGCAGAAAAGGGTCATCACGGAAATCAGGGACGACATGAAAAGCGGCCACCAGATGAACAGGCTTCTGCAGGGGGATGTGGGCAGCGGGAAGACAATGGTAGCCGTACTCACGTCACTGATCGCTACAGGGAACGGCTACCAGGCGTGCATCATGGCACCTACGGAAGTCCTTGCACAGCAGCATTTCAAGAATATCTCCAGATACATGGCCGGGACCGGGGTTAAGACAGCACTTCTGACCGGAAGTTCCAGGGCTTCGGAAAGGAGGGATATCCATGCCGGACTGGAGGACGGATCGACGGGTATAATCGTCGGAACCCATGCCCTGCTGGAAGACAACGTGGTCTTCAGGAATCTCGGACTGGCAATCATCGACGAGCAGCACAGGTTCGGCGTGGAACAGAGGGCAAGGTTGTGGAGAAAATCCTCCTGCGGGCTGCCCCCGCACGTACTTGTGATGACGGCGACCCCGATTCCACGCACCCTGGCCATGACCCTGTACGGAGACCTGGATGTCTCAGTGATAGACGAGCTCCCTCCGGGAAGGAAACCGATACAGACCATAACGGCCACAGAAGGCAGGAGATACGCCCTGTTCAAGTTCCTGAAAGACCAGATCGCACTCGGAAGGCAGGTATTCATAGTCTATCCTCTGATCTTCGAAAGTGAAAAGATGGACTACAAGAATCTCGAGACCGGCTATGAACAGGTGGTCAAAGCTTTCCCCTTCCCTCCGTACAAGACGGCTATAGTGCACGGGCAGCAGAGCAATGAGGAAAAGAGATTCAATATGGAGGCCTTTGCCGCCGGAAGGGCCGATATCCTTGTGGCGACATCGGTGATAGAGGTGGGAGTGGATGTGCCTAATGCCTCGGTCATGGTGATAGAGAGCGCGGAAAGGTTCGGGCTCAGCCAGCTCCACCAGCTCCGTGGACGCGTGGGCCGGGGATCGGAAAAATCCTATTGCATACTCATGACAGGCAACAGGATAAGCAAGGACTCCAGGCGCAGGATAGAACTGATGTGCGCTACCGAAAACGGGTTCGAACTGGCGGAAGAGGACATGAAGATGCGAGGTCCGGGCGACCTTGAAGGTACGCAGCAGAGCGGGCTGCCCATTTCGCTGAACATCGCTTCTCTGGCAAAGGACGGGATGATACTGAACGATGCAAGGGAATGCGCGCAGAAGGTACTGGAAGAGGACCCTAAGCTGATGCTGGCCAAGAACAGAGGACTGGCAGAGGAAATCAGGAAAGAAAAATACAAAATACGCGACTACAGCCAGATCAGTTGAGACGGCTTTTCAAGACAACATAATCCAACACCATGAAACGGAACCCATACCTGAGAACAAATCTTGTACTGCTGCCGGCGGTAATCATGCTGGCCTTTGCCGGGCAGGCCCGCGCCCAGTCCGGATACGTAGGGGAAAGCATCTATCTTCCGGCTCCTTCTGTCCCGGGCATCCTGGACGCTGCAGGCTGGTACTCTGACAATACCGGTGCCGTATCGGTGTCCGGGAACATTTCGGGAGCCACCGTCAGGATCGACTCCTATTTTTCCGGACAGGTCACCGTCACCTGCCAGTACGCCTATCACTCCGGATCCTACAAGAACAACGGCAGGGCTTACTATTACATAAGCTGCAAGCCGTCTTCCCTCAGGCTGAACGAGAACAATGTCACCCTGGACCCGGGACAGAGCGTAAAACTGACATACACCAATTCGTCAGGGTTTGACCTTCCCTTCGTCGCATGGACGACAAGCGACGAAGAGATTGCCAACATCAATTCAGATGACCACGCCTACGGGGTCAAGACCGTGACCGTAAAAGCCGTGAGGCCGGGGGAATGTATCATCACCTGCAACGGCAATACGGGAACAGAAGCCCCGACCTGCACGATAACTGTCAGGAATGTCCCGGCGACAGGCATTTCATTGACTCCGGAGAAACTTACCCTCCAGGAAGGGAAATCCGGCCGGTTCGAATGCAGGATGACACCTGAAGGCGCATCTTCGGAAACGAGCTGGTCATCATCCGATGAAGGCGTGGCGACAGTAAGCGCCTCCGGCCGAGTGACGGCGACAGGCGAAGGGACTGCAACGATAACGGTTTCTACCGACAACGGGCTTTCAGCCAAGGCTATGGTAGAAGTGTCCCCTGCCCCGGACCAGGTTACGCTGCCGTCCTCGCTGCAGGTTACTTCAGGGTACTCCATGGTGATCAGGCCTGAACTTGTACCCTCGAATGCAATGACCGGATTTGAATGGGAAACTGACAACGATAAGGTAGCTTCCGTAGACGACACAGGCAGGGTAAAAGGGAAGACGCCTGGAACAGCTGTCATCACAGTGAAAACCTCCAACGGAAAATCGGCGACGTGCAAAGTCACTGTAAAAGAACCGTCCGAAGGTATGGACTATAGAAATGTATCGGTGAGGATCAGCGTACTCGAGGAACTCATCGGCGAATCATCGTCGGACAATTAACAATATCGGAGATGGAAACGGGAATATTGAATAAACTATCCGGCATACTCATCGCAATCGCGGTATGCTCACCTTTCACTTCCTGCTCACATGACAATACCGTGAGCGGAGGCGGGACAAGCAACGACGCAGTATTGAAAAACGCCGTGACGGAATGGGGAATGACACGTGACGGAATCATCTCGCATATGAGCGGCTACAACATGGTACAACAGGCCGACAACAGTATCCTGCAGTTCACGGCTCCGGGCGGCAGGCAGACCATATCCTACAAGCTGAACGGAGACAGGCTGGTCGCTACCGCCGTCACCATGCCCCGGACATCTTCCGGAATAGACTTCCAGGCGTCATTCGGCGGATATACATTTACGGGAGAACTCGGCGGATGCGAAGTCTACGAAAACCTTCCGGAGAATACTATGGCGGCTGTATGGCAGACAAGGGAAAACGATGCAGAATCCTGTGCCATAGGCTTCGCCCCTATATCGTCGGACGCATTCGATGAAATTGTGCCGGTACAGGTCACGACAAACGACCTCATTGCCGAGCTTCCGCTGGCAAAAGCTTCCGGCAGCGTATCCGGAACGGACCATGAAGTCGAAGCCGGCATTATCTACGGGACGGACAGCAACCTGTCCGAAGACAACGGCAGGAAAGCCAGTACGGTAACCGGAGGAGATTTCTCCCTTACCCTGAATGGCTTTATCGACAACACTACCTACTATTACTGCGCATACGCAGTAGTGGACGGCATTTATTATCTAGGGGAAGTCAAGTCCTGCACGACAGGACCGTTAACCTATACGGTTGACGGGAAGACATTCGAGATGGTCCACGTGGAAGGTGACGGCAGCATTGATGATTTCAGTATCATGCAGACCGAACTTCCGCCTGACAGCGACTTCATGATAGGAAGCGTAACTGTCAGCAGGCTAAACGCCAGGACCGACGAAGGTGTAACCAAGACCGAATTCAGGAACTTGCTTGAAGCGATAACGGAAGCGACCGGTATCAGTTTCCGGCTTCCTACATCGGAAGAGTGGGTGTATGCCGCACAAGGAGGGAACCGGAGTTCAGGATACACATACAGCGGAAGCAACGATATCTCTGAAGTTGCATGGTACGGCAGTAACAGCGGCGGCAGAATACATGAAATAGCCACGAAAGCCCCTAACGAACTCGGACTGTACGATATGTCAGGGAACTACGGGGAAGTATGCAACGACGTTGATGATGCAGCCTACATCGATGGAGCAATCCGCGGCGGGAGCTGGAGGGATTCCTCTTCCGAATGCAAATGTACAAGCAGCGAGAGCGGCAGGACTTCAGGAAACATCCCTGGAACCAATATCAAGGAAAAAAATGCCTTCGATGCGAGATACAACACCGTAAGACTCGTATATTCAAGAGACTGGCAGTAATCCGACGAATCCGGTCACAGCCGTATGCGGGACAGTATATCCGAAGCATTCACCGACTCTTCCCCGAGGCTTGCTGCAGCGCGGTCTCCGGCGGCTCCATGGAAATAGACTGCGGCTACGGCGGCATCTTCCGGAGAGAGGCCCCTGGCAAGCAGTCCGGTGAGCAGTCCGGTGAGGACATCACCGCTCCCGCCTTTCGCCATGCCCGGGTTACCGGTGGAGTTGAATTTCAGCCGGCCTGAAGGAGTGCATATCATGGTGTGCGCCCCTTTCACGACAACCACGGCACCCGTACCTGCCGCAAACTCCCTGACAAGTCCTATCTTTTCCGCATCATCCTTCCAGGACTTTCCTTTACCGTATGACTCCAGCAGCCTGCGAAGCTCCCCGAGGTGTGGGGTGAGGACGGAGCCTGGAGGGATCATGCCGAGAAGTTCAGGTTTTGCAGCCATGATATTCAAGGCATCCGCATCAAGTACCATCGGCAATCCGGCCGTCATAAGCCGGCGCAGCGCTTCCGCCGTCTCGGGGGACTTCCCGAGTCCCGGACCGGCCCCGGCTGCCGTGTACCGGGACATATCTGGAGGAAGTTCAGAAAAATACGGACTCCGGTCAGGGCTCACGAGAGCGGAAGGATTGGAAATATGCATTGCAAGACGTTCTCCGGAAGGGATATGTGCAGTCACAAGCCCGCATCCCGATTTCAGGGCTGCCCCAGTGGCAAGGATGGCAGCCCCTGTCATCCCGCTGCTTCCGGCCACTATCAGGGCATGGCCGGCCATGCCCTTGTGGGAAAAGGTGTTCCGTTCCGGAAGAATACGTTCCGCCATGCCCGGCTCCACATATTCACAGTCTGACTTGCAGTCCCCTATGAACTTCCGGCTGAGGCCTATGGGAACCACTGAAATCCGTCCGGCATACTTTCCCGTATCAGGAAGGAGCAGGGAGAGTTTTGGAAATTCTATGGTCAGGGTCCGGTCAGCCACGACGGCAAGAATCCCCTGTCCTGCAGATGAAGGTCCGGTCGGAAGCCCGGACGGGAGGTCTATGGAAAACACCTTTACATCATCTGTTTCCGGGTCCTTCCTGAGAGATTCCCGGCACTCGTTTATAAAATCCGCCGCTGATGCCACAGGTTCCCTGGGCAGTCCGCTTACGCCTGTTCCGAGCATGGCATCGACAATCAGTATTTTCTTTTTCTGAAAAAAGATTTTCTCTTTTTGAACAGGAAACCTGAAAATTTTCATACAGGACGGAAGCCTTTCGGAATTGGTCCGGCACTCCGGAGTCATTTCCCCGGCAGGGAAAAGGGAGACTACGGTGATATCCCTGAATTTCCCGGACAGGAGTCTTGCCACCGCATAGCCGTCTCCGCCGTTGTTCCCTTTTCCGCAGAATACGACCACGGAATAATCCGGAGACACGCTCCTGCAGATTTCTGCCGTCAGGGCTTCCGCAGCCCTCTCCATAAGGTCCAGGCTCGAGATGCCTTCTTCCCGCATGGTCGCAAGGTCAGCCTCGCGTATATCCTTTCCTGTAAGTATCTTCATATCTTGTCCATTGTATTTGGAATCATTCCGTCAGGGCGTCCCGGAACGCGCCGCCGGTTCAGCAAAGATAGACATTTATGGTATCTTATCCCGATAAAATCGCTATCTTTGCAAGGTTATGGAAGAAAGTATAAAGAAACAGCTCGCAGAATGGGCGGAGAAGTACAATGATCCGGTCTACTTCGAGGAAGATCCGATAATTTTTCCCAGATATTTTGTTTCAGGACTCGGACAGGATTACAGTCTGGCGGATGTAGAGATTGCCGCCCTGATAGCGGCACATCTTGCCTGGGGCAGGCGGTCGATGATCGTCAGAGACTGCGGCAGGGCGATGGACGAGATGCAGTGGAGGCCGTACGACTACGTGATGAACGGAAAATACCGGGACGAAGACACCAGCCTGCACAGGACTGTAAAATGGAGCGAATTAGCACAGATATGCGGCAGGCTCAGGAATATATACCTGCACACTGACAGCATCGAGGGATTCACCAACCAGCAGATCCGTACCATGATATACGGCAGGAAAGAAGACCCGAAAGCCCCGGACAAGAAAATAAACATGATGCGCAGGTGGATGGTCAGGGATGACGGGAAAGTGGATTTCGGGCTCTGGAAACACAGCGACAAGAAAGACCTGCTGATACCGCTGGATGTGCATGTCTACGAAATGGCCGTAAGCCTGGGACTTACCTCCAGGAAGCAGAAAGACCTGGCTACGGTCCGGGAAATAACGGACACGTTCAGGGAGATTTTCCCGGACGATCCATGCAAAGGGGACTTCGCCCTGTTCGGATACGGGCTATACAGACAGTCCGCAGAACCTTCTGACTGAAAAACTGACTTTATACCATGCCTACATTGTTCATAATTTCCGGATGCAACGGGGCGGGAAAGACCACCGCCTCCTATACTCTGCTGCCTGAAATGCTAGAGTGCAGACAGTATGTGAACTCCGACGAATTCGCCAAAGGGCTCTCTCCATTTGATCCCGGCTCGGTATCTGTCCAGGCGAGCAGGCTCATGCTCCTGAGGATAAGATATCTTCTCCGGAGGAAAGAGGATTTCAGCATCGAGACTACCCTTGCTACCAGGAGTCTTCTGAAAATGATCACCGAGGCCCAGGCGGAAGGCTATTCGGTGACATTGCTGTATTTCTGGCTCAACTCCCCTGACCTTGCGGTAGCAAGAGTGAAGGCGAGGGTCGCGGCAGGAGGACACAACATACCGGAAGAGACGGTCAGGAGAAGGTACCGTGTGGGGCTGGGGTATTTCTTCAGGGATTACGCCCCGATATGCGACAGATGGATACTTGCGGACAACTCTAAAGTACCGTTCCGCGTCATCGCGGAAGGGTCCAGGGACGAAATTACAGTGATAAAGGATCACGAAACGTTCAACAGGATCAGGGAATCGGCCTTCTCCGGCTGAATGCACGGGATCTGTAAAACCGCTTTAGGATTACAATGGATACATCATATTTTCTCAACAGGTTCCAGGTTACTGTCCCGCAACTGGAACAGCTTGTAGGGACGGCGCTTTCACAAGGCGGAGACTATTCCGACCTGTATTTTGAACACACTACATACAACGACCTGCTGCTCAAGGATAACGAAGTGTCCTCGGGAGGTTTCCACATCGACTACGGCGTAGGGATACGTGTCTTGAAGGGAGACCGTACGGGATATGCCTATTCGGAGAATACAGGGATGAAGGATATGCTGCAGGCTGCCAGGGCCGCCTCACAGATAGCTCAGGCAAGTACCTGTCTGGAGAATACGGGATACGGTAAAGGTTATCCGGCAGGCACCGGCCACGGTTTCTACCCGGAATACGGACGCTGGTCGGACCGGAAACCGGAAGAATCCATCCAGGTTCTGAAAAAGCTGGAGTCCCTGATCTATGCCAGGGAAAAACGGACCGTCAAGGTCATAGCCCGGCTTTCCTGGTCGGAAAGCGAAATCATGATGTACAACTCTGCCGGAGAGCTCACCTGCGACTCAAGGCCGATGGGGAGTATAGTGGTGTCGGTCATATTTTCCGAAAACGGGAAAAACGAGAACAAGACATCCTCAAGGAGCTTCAGGTCAGGGTATGGGATGATCACGGATGCCATGCTCCTGGAAATGGCTGAAGAAGCGGTCTCGGGAATAGACGAGCGTTTCAGGGCCGTCCGGCCGAAAGGAGGCCGTATGCCTGTTGTCATGGGGGCCGGTGCCTCCGGAATCCTGCTCCATGAAGCCATGGGCCACTCGTTCGAGGCCGACTTCATCCGCAAGGGGCAGTCGGTCTTTTCCGGCATGATCGGGAAAAAGATATGCGACAGCAGCATAAGTATCGTAGATGACGGTACATTGGAGCACAACAGGGGCGCCTGCAATTTCGATGACGAGGGCGTACCCGGACAGAAGACATACATGGTCAGGGACGGGATTCTCAGTTCGTATCTCCACGACAGGATAAGCGCAAGTTGGTCAGGAGTCCCGTCCACCGGCAACGGAAGACGGGAATCATTCAGGTTCAACCCTATACCGAGGATGAGAGCCACCTACATGGAAAGCGGTACGGCCGACAGGGAATCCCTCATCGCCTCAGTGAAAAAAGGGATATATGTCGATGAATTCTCCAACGGACAGGTCAAGATAGGTGAAGGGGACTTCACTTTCTACGTCAAAAGCGGCTTCCTGATAGAGAACGGGAGGCTGACAGAACCTGTAAAGGACATAAACATCATAGGGAACGGCCCGCAGGCGCTTGCCGACATCACGGGTGTAGGAAACGACCTGAAGATAGACAACGGGACATGGACCTGCGGGAAGGACCAGAGCGTACCTGTATCGTGCGGCATCCCGACCGTACTTGTCAGAAATCTTACCGTAGGAGGAGAATAGCAGAAGATGAAAAAAGAGAAAAACACAACCGGACTTATTTCAAAGGAAGAAAAGAACCTGGCGCTTTTCTGCATCGATGCAGCATTGAGGCATGGGGCGGAACAGGTCAGGGTATCCCTGAGCAAGAGTACGCTCGACACGTTCGGGATGCTGAACGGGGAACTTGACAAGGTGACGCATTCTGCGGACAGGTCCGTCTTCCTGTACATATTCGCAGACAGGAGATACGGAACTTTCTCCACCAACATGCTTGAGGAAGCCTCTCTCGAACAGTTCACGGCAAAGGCTGTGGATGCAGTCCGGATGCTTGCGGAAGACAGGCACAGGAAGCTGCCGGAACCTATACGTACCGAAAAGGATGCGGTCACAGGGCGGGAACTCGGACTGTACGACGATGCATACGAAGACCTTGCTCCGGAAGAAAAATACGGGATGGCAGCCGAGGAATGTATTTGGGGCAAGGCAGTATGTCCTGAAGGAATCCGGATCATCTCAGAGGAATGCGAATACTCCGATTCCGTGGATGACAATTTCGTGGCAGATTCCTCAGGTTTCAGGGGGAGGCATACGGAAACCTCGTTCGCCATCTGTTCCGAAATCACAATAGAAGACCCCTCCGGCAGGAAATACTCCGGATACTGGTGGGATTCCTCGCCATATCTCGCAGGTCTGCAGAGAGGAAAATGTTCCGGTACAGCGCTTGACAAGGCCATCAGCCAGATCAGTCCGCAAAGCCACGAAGGAGGCTCGTTCAATATGGTTGTGGACAGGAGCGTAAGTTCCAGACTGGTATCGCCCCTGTTCTCCGCCCTCAATACGGCTTCAATACAGCAGGAAAGCTCCTTCCTGAAAGGTTCCCTCGGAAAGAGGATTTTCAGCGAGGGTCTCACAATAACCGACCTGGCCAGAACCTGCGGCAAGCCTGGAGCAAGACTGTTCGATACGGAGGGCGTAGCGACCAGGAATATGGACATCATCGTTGCAGGAACCGTAAAAACCTATTTCACGAACACCTACATGGCCCTGAAGACAGGCATGGAGCCGACCGTGGAAGGGGTTTCCAGGCCGGTGCTTCTTCCCTATTCGCGTGACGGCAGGCTGCCGGAAGACGGGATATCCGATGCTGCGAAGATAATGGAAGCAGCCGGTTCCGGCATATACGTGACCGGATTCAACGGAGGCAACTGCAATTCCACGACAGGGAATTTTTCCTACGGGATAGAAGGTTTCGCGTTCAGGGACGGGAAAATCACCCATCCTGTCCGGGAAATGGTCATCACCGGAAACATGATAAGTCTCTGGAACAACCTTGTCTGCGCCGGGAACGATGCCAGGGCCTGCACAAGGTGGCAGATACCGACCCTGTGCTTTGAAAATGTGGATTTCAGCGCGTAATGACCGGAGATTTCCCCATATTGACAAAAAAATCCTATCTTTGCGGTCTTGTCAAACCGACATTAAACAGTTTCATGATATGAAAATAGGAGCAAACAAAGTAGTCGAGCTCTGCTATGAGCTCGAAGTTGACGGAGAGATCGCCGACAAGACCACGAAGGAAAGCCCGCTGGGCTATATCCACGGCACCGGTTCCCTGCTGGAAAAATTCGAGAAGAACGTGGAAGGGCTTGAGCCGGGAGGAAAATTCAAATTCACGCTTACGCCTGCCGAAGGTTATGGCGAAGTCGACCCGGACAGGATCATCGACCTGCCGATGGAGGCATTCGAGGTGAACGGCAAAGTCCAGGAAGACCTGCTCGTACCGGGCACCACTATTCCAATGATGAACAGCCGCGGAGGCATCGTCCCAGGCAAGGTACTGGAAGTAAGCGAGAAATTCGTGAAGATGGACCTCAATTCCCCTATGGCCGGAAAGACCCTGAATTTCTCAGGAGAAATCGTATCGGTCCGCGAAGCCACTGAGAAAGAACTGAAAGAAGGACTCCACGGGGAGCGAGTACACCAGTGCCACTGCGGAGGAGGCCACGAGGGCGGATGTGGTGACGGCAGTTGCGGTGACGGAGGATGCTGCGGAGAAGGCGGATGCGGAGAAGGTGACTGCTGCGGCAACGGGCATGACGGAGGCTGCGGCTGCAGCCACTGACAGGGAATATCATGTGGCTGATGCTGGCATTCGTGTCGGCTTCCCTGCTGGGACTTTACGACACATCAAAAAAAGCAGCACTGAAAGACAACGCTGTCCTTCCGGTGCTGCTTTTGAATACCGTATTCTCTACGCTGATATTCTCCCCTTTCATAATAGACAGCCTGACCGGGCAAGGCTGGTTCTCGGGGACGATGCTTGACGCCTCGCCATACATCGGCGGGGAAGACGGAAAATCCCTGTTCCATGCACATGCCGCGGTAATGATCAAGTCCGTCATAGTCCTCACTTCCTGGATATTCGGGTATTTCGGGCTGAAACATCTCCCGATCACGATAGTCGGTCCGATAAACGCCACCAGGCCGGTTATGGTCCTGGTAGGAGCGATGCTCATCTTCGGGGAAAGGCTCAACTGGTGCCAGTGGACAGGAGTGGTTTTCTCCATCATCTCTCTGTTCATGCTCAGCCGCTCCAGCAAGAAAGAGTCTGTAGACTTCACACACAACAAGTGGATACTTTTCGTGGCCATCGCCGCCATAGTCGGGGCCGTCAGCGGACTTTACGACAAATACATTATGAAGGAGCTCAGCCCGATGTTCGTCCAAGGATGGTACAATTTCTACCAGATGATACTGATGGCCGTCATCGTCGCCATCCTGTGGTACCCGAACCGCCGGCATACCACCAGGTTCCGCTGGAGCTGGGCCATCCCGATGATCTCGGTCTTCATCTCAGCCGCGGACTTCTCTTATCTTACAGCCCTGAACCAGCCGGACTCGATGATTTCCGTCGTATCACTGGTCCGGAGGAGTTCGGTACTCGTCTCCTTCATCTGCGGTGTTCTTATTTTCCATGAAAGGAACCTGAAAGCCAAAGCTCTGGACCTTGCCCT
This sequence comes from uncultured Bacteroidales bacterium, assembly GCA_944326325.1. GTDB lineage: Bacteria > Bacteroidota > Bacteroidia > Bacteroidales > UBA932 > Cryptobacteroides. The sequence continues at coordinate 20,644 of CALVDQ010000011.1, read as the reverse complement.
GATCCTTGTCGGAATGGTGTTCATCTATTTCGGGTCACGGTGACGTACCGGTGGCCATCCCTGACTGTCAGCGGACCTCCGGTGCATTTTCAAGTATCCCGTCCAGAATTCCGTCAACAATGAAAACATTGTGTATGTATTCATCTGCGAACTTAACTTCCGTATTGACACGTCCGCTCAAACTGCATACGGATGTCATCGTTCCGGTCCGTTCCAGGATGAATTCCAGACTGCCGTAAATTTTCTGCCATCCGTACTCATCGGTGTATGACTCGTCATATTCCGCATCTATGACAAGCCGTCCGTCTGCGTCCATGGACAGGGACAATTCCGGTGTACCGATTTCTTCCGAGATCCAAACCTGACCATTCTCCACACTGGTTATCTTCATCTCAAGACTGGCCGGAATCGTTTCACTTCTTCCGTCGAAAACAGATGTGACATTTCCTGAAAACGACCATGACGTCCCGTCCCAGCCCTGGTTTATACCGCCATATTGGGTAACAGTCACAGTCCGGTCAACCCTACCTCCGGCCGAAGTAATGCCGGAAACGGTTATTATCCCCGTACGGTCTTCACCCTCAGTATTTTCATCTACATCAAAAAAGAACGAACCGGCAGACTTTCCGCTGATCCTGATCCAATCCGGACAACCGGACACATCCCATGAGGCAATCTGGGCGTTGGCATTCACATAAACGCCGCCATGGCCTCCTTCAGGCCCGAACGCAAATGAACTTTCACTTAAATCAAGCAATACGCCCTGCTGTATCACATGCAGCAGCGCATCGGGAATATCGTCAGTATAGGCAACTGTCTTGACAACCAGAAAACAGTTCCGCGTTTCCAGTCCGTTGTAAGCATCTACGTCCACAACGACCCGGTCCCCGTCTTTACGTGCCCTGCACCAGTCACTGCCGCCTTCAACTTTCCATAATGCCAGCGAAGTCACGGCAGCCGTATATGATGCAGGCTCCGGACCCGCCTCAATTGTTGTCGGAGACAACTTTATCTGCCATTCTTCACTTTCAAACACCGGCTCTGTAACCGGGTTGCTCCGGGACAGTTCTTCATACATATAATCGGCCGTTGCAATCATCAGGTCCGCTTCAGCTGAAAGGAGATGGCCCAGTATGTCTTTATTGAATTTCAGAGTCCATTTGCCATCCTCTTCCAAAAAATCAAGCGCCTTCACAGGGACATCGCTCCATGCCGGCGACTGTCGGTCCCACAGACCTGACTTGCAGCCTTCGTCAATAACCGTACTCAAAAGCGAGGGCAGGCCTGCGACAGGACTTGCGACAACCGTTACCGTCTGAATTGTAAAAGCACACACTTTCAGGATATACGGATATATCATTTTCTTCGAATGCTCATCCCATGTAAAGGAACTGATACCGTTCGACACAGCCTCGTACCATTCCTTGAACGGGGATGTAAACGTGTCCCATACATCACCGGCCAGCCCCTTTGTCCCGACGTCGCCAAAAGAATACGGGATATCCCAATAATAATATATCCCTTCGCTGCCTTCTCCTATGACCGCGCAGTCAAAATCCGTATCTGAAATATTCGCGATACGTATCAGTTTCCCGTCATCTGTACCGACTGCGACAGGTATACCGTCAGCCCCGACCATCACCGTATATTGCCGTGTTTCATCACCACCTGCATTGAGGCCGATATGTATCAGCCCGCACCCCTTGCCGTCATTCATACAGGCCATCACATAGCTGCCGTCCTCACATAAAAGCATCATATCGGCATTATCGGTCACGGCGGTGACATTGATCATCACCATTCGTGCGTTATCCGCGTTCGTACCGCTCCCGGACGGGAGTCCGGACTTCCCAATGCAGCCTGTCATGAAAAAAAGGCCCGCCATTAACAATGGAAATATCACAGACGGGATTTTAGAGATACCTGATTCGTTCTTTTTCATAAGCAAGTATTTTTATGTCTGACAATCATTTTCCGGATTCCGGAAATCATCCGTAAAGATAGCATAAAAAATTCACGAGGCAATCACATCACTGTGACCGCCCCGCTACTTAACCTAAACTTAAACTATGAAAAACTTCGGTGCAAATCTATAGAAAATTTTATTAATCGCCAACATTTACTATACGAATTTTTGCATAATTGAGCATGAGTATTTTTTCTCCGTACGCGTCAAATGCAATCTTCGCTTTTTTGCCGGCAGCGTCTCCGGAAATCTCCTTTATGACCCCCATACCGAACCTGTTGTGTTCGACCCGTTGTCCTGCCGCCAGCTGGTTTACGGGCGAAGCGACGAAATCGGCGCTGTCGGCCCGGGGTTTCACCACCTGGGCAGGCCTGCGGAACGGAGTTACCCCTGAAGACCTTTCCGGCTGCGTCCCGGAAAGCCACCCCGCCGGACGGGACACCGGCTGCTGCCCGTCATAACGCCGGAACTGGCGTCCTGCAGAACCGTATGTATCCGTTCCGGCGACATCATCTCCGGTCCCGAGCGGATTAAGGATATAGCGGGAATCGATTTCCCGGATAAAGCGGCTCGGATAGTTGGACTCGTGCTTGCCGTTACGCATCCTCGTGGTCGCAAAAGTCAGCCAAAGAGCCTTCTTCGCACGTGTCATGGCCACGTAGAACAGACGACGCTCCTCCTCTATATCGCTTTCCGAGGCAAGGAAGCCGCCTGAAGGGAAGAGGTTCTCCTCAAGGCCGGCCACGAAAACATACGGAAACTCGAGGCCTTTAGAAGAATGGACCGTCATCAGGGTTATCTTGTTGTCCGAATCTTCCTCATCCTCCACATCCACCGCACTGAGCAGCGATACGTTCTCCAGAAAATCCCCGAGAGTCACCACCGGAAGGTCGGACGAACTGATCTCCATATCTTCAGTTGAATCCGCAAGCATCTCCTCGAAATATTCGTTTTTGCGCTCCTCCACGAATGTCTTCACGCTGTTGAGAAGCTCTTCGACATTCGCCGTCCTCGACTGCCCTTCAATACTGGTATCGCTCCTGTACATGCCGAGAATACCTGACTCCACCGCGACAGATACGGCAATATCCCCGGCCTCCTCCCTGGAAAGCCGCGATCCGAATCCGGCGATCATGCTGCAGAATGCCCTTATCCTCTCGATAGCTGCCGGCTTCAGGCCGTAGTTGCCCAGGTCCTCTTCGCCTGCAGTCCTGAACAAGGTCATCCCCTTGTCGGCCGCAGCGGCGGCCAAAGCAGCCACGGAAGTATCCCCTATGCCGCGCAAGGGCTTGTTGACTATACGTTTGAAAGACTCGTCGTCATCGGTGTTGGATACGAGCTTGAAATAGGCCATGACATCCTTGACCTCGGCCCGGTCGAAAAAAGAATTTCCGGAGTATATCCGGTAGGGCAGGTTCCTCCGTCTCAAAGCCTCCTCCAGTGCCCTCGACTGTGAATTTGTCCTGTACAGGACAGCGAAATCCCGGTAGGCGGCAGATTCGGAATGGATCTTCGACAGGATCTCCCCTACAACGAGCATAGCCTCTTCCTGCTCTGTGTATGCGTTCACAAGCTTTATCCTGTCCCCTGTCTCCCCGTCCGACCAGCATTTTTTCGGGATTCTCGCCGAATTCCTGGCAATAAGGGAGTTGGCCGCCTCGACTATGGTCTTTGTCGACCTGTAGTTCCTCTCCAGACGGAACACCTGGCAACCCGGATAGTCCTTCTTGAAATTCAGTATGTTCTCTATCTTGGCCCCGCGGAAGGCATATATGGACTGGGAATCGTCACCGACTACGCAAAGATTGTGGTGCGCAGTACTCAATTTCTTGAGTATCAGATACTGGGAAATATTCGTATCCTGATACTCATCCACCATTATGTACAGGAACCGTGAGGAAATGTTCTCGCAGGCTTCAGGATTGTCCCTGAGAAGGATATTCATATTAAGGAGAATATCATCGAAATCCATCACGTTCGACTGCCTGCATTTTTTTGCGTACAGCCTGTATATCTCGCAAATCTTGGGTTTTCTGGCTGCCGTATCGTTCTGGATGGCCTGTGTGTTCCTGGCGTAGCCCTCGGCAGTGGTAAGATTGTTCTTGGCCATCGAGATACGGCTCAGGACATCTTTCGGCTTGTAGACCTTCTCATCCAGCTGGAGTTCTTTCAGACAGGTCTTTATCGCGCTCACCGAATCCCCCGTATCATATATCGTAAAATCCTTGCCGTAGCCGATGGATCCGGCATACTCCCTCAGGAATCTTATGAATACAGAATGGAAAGTCCCCATATACAGTTTCCTCGCAGCCTTCTCCCCTACCATAGCAGCTATCCTTTCCTTCATCTCATTGGCCGCCTTCTTGGTGAAAGTAAGTGCAAGCACCTTCTCCGGAGGACACCCTCTTTCAAGTATGTATGCTATCCTGCTTGTCAGCACCCTTGTCTTTCCGGACCCGGCTCCGGCGACTATGAGCACAGGCCCTCCGACACATTCCACAGCCCTCCGCTGCTCGTCATTTAACCCCTCGAAAATAGAACGTATTTTGTTTTCCATAATGGCGCGAAATTACGAAAAAATTAAGTATATTCGCGGCGGTTTTGAGAAAATACGCAAAAACGGTTTATATAATGTCTAACATCATCGAATTGAAAAGAGGGCTGAACATCCCGATAGCCGGGTCTGCAGCCCTGAAAGCGAAGAAGGTGGTAATTCCTGACGTTGTGGCTGTCAAACCGACCGATTTCAGAGGTCTTGTACCGAGACTTCTTGTAAGAGAAGGAGACACAGTTCTTGCAGGCTCCCCGGTATTCGCCGACAAGGTATCTCCGGAAATCCTTTTCACTTCTCCGGTCAGCGGAACGGTATCGGAAATCGTCCGCGGAGAAAAAAGGAAACTGCTCGAAATCCGGATAAAGGCCGACAAGGAACAGAAGTATGAGGATTTCGGAGCCGTGAAAGTCGCATCTCTTGACGGGGAGAAAATCAAGGCTGCCCTTCTGAAAAGCGGGCTCTGGCCGGCAATCATACAAAGGCCGTACGGCATTGTCGCCAGGCCTTCCGCCACCCCAAAAGCCATCTTCATCTCGGCATTCTCCACAGCACCGCTGGCCGCAAACCCTGAATTCGCTCTCAGGGACGAATTTGAAAACATCCAGACCGGAATCAATGCGCTCGCAAAACTGACCAGAGGCGGAGTACATGTCTCTTTCAGCAGTTCCAACTACTCCGGCACACCTTTCCACAAGCTTGAAAACATCACTCCGCACATATTCAGAGGAAAGCATCCTGCAGGGAACGTCGGGGTCCAGATAAGCCATATATCCCCTATTTCCAAAGGTGACGTGGTGTGGACAGTGTCCCTTGCCATGACAGCTGCCATAGGAAAGCTGTTCAACACCGGCAGATATGACATGAGCCGTCTCGTGGCCGTGACTGGCCCTAAGGCCATCGACCCGTCATACGTAAAGGGAATCGCCGGAATGCCGATGAAAGACCTGACAGAGTTCTTCGATGACAAGGACGGGGAGACCAGGGTTATCAGCGGAGACGTCCTTACCGGTACAAACGTAGGGAAGGACGGGTTTCTCGGGTTCTTCGATGACCAGGTGACCCTGATAAAGGAAGGCACGGAATGCGAAGTCCTCGGATGGGCAAGACCTTTCAGGACAAAGCAGTTCAGCGCATCAAAGGCGTATTTCTCATGGCTTTCGCCGAACAAGACCTATGAAATGGACACGAACACGCACGGCGAACCGCGCGCATTCGTACTCTCCAGTGTATATTCAAAGGTACTCCCGATGGATATCTATCCTGTCTATCTCCTCAAGGCCTGTCTTGCCGGAGACATAGACAAGATGGAGAAATTCGGCATATACGAAGTGATCGAAGAAGATCTCGCACTCTGTGAGTTCGTCTGCCCGTCCAAGATAGGCATCCAGGGTATCCTCTCCGACGGTATTGATCTTATGATGAAAGAAATGGCTTAAAATCAGGGGTATGAACGGATTAGTCAAATTTATGCACAAAATAAAGCCGACCTTCAGCGAGGGCGGCAAACTGAGCTTCCTGCATTCTACGTTCGAAGCATTCGAGTCTTTCCTGTACGTTCCCGGGACAGTCACCTCCAAAGGTACCCACATCAAGGACGCGCTTGACCTCAAAAGGGTAATGATAATAGTGGTGCTCGCCCTCGTGCCGAGCCTTCTTTTCGGTATATGGAACACCGGATACCAGCACAACGCCGCTTTCGGCCTCAACTGGGGTTTCTGGCAGATGGTATGGTACGGATTCGTCAAGATAATCCCGCTGTACCTTGTATCATATATAGTCGGTCTCGGAATAGAATTCATTTCCGCCCAGATCAGAGGACACCAGGTGAATGAAGGATACCTGGTCACCGGTATGCTGATACCTCTCATCGTCCCTGTCGACGTGCCTCTCTGGATGCTCGCGATAGCCGTGGCTTTCGCCGTGATCATAGGCAAGGAAATCTTCGGAGGTACCGGAATGAACATCTGGAACCCGGCGCTCCTCTGCCGTGCCTTCCTCTTCTTCTCATACCCGAGCAAGATGTCGGGGGACACGATCTGGACCGGCGGACTGACAAGATATCTCAGCGACGGCACGGCATACGCCTGTGGCAACGGTGTGGTGGACGGCTTCTCCGGAGCGACACCTCTCGTTCATGCCGGACAGGGCATCCAGGCTCTTGACGCGGCCAACGTCTCTTTCCTCGACCTTTTCATCGGGAACGTAGGGGGAGCAGTCGGCGAGACTTCCGTCATAGCCATACTCCTGGGAGCGATACTCCTGATCTGGACCGGAGTGGCAAGCTGGAAGATCATGCTTTCGTCTGTCATAGGAGCTCTTGCCGTAGGCTTCCTTGCCAACGCGCTCGCGACTGACGCCACACCTTACCTCCAGCTTCCTGCATGGTATCACCTCGTACTCGGAGGATTCGCTTTCGGTACGGTATTCATGGCGACAGACCCCGTGACTTCGGCCCAGACCGAAACAGGAAAATGGATCTACGGTTTCCTTGTAGGTGCGCTCACTGTGACGGTAAGGCTCTTCAATCCCGGCTATATGGAGGGAATGATGCTCGCGATCCTGCTCATGAACACATTTGCGCCTCTGATTGACCACTATGTCGTAGAGGCATCCCTGGGCAGGAAAGCCAGAAAAGTTAAAATCGCTTAAATATTAATAAGGTATGAACACTAACGGTAATACATATACAGTAATATACTCGACTGTACTCGTAGTGCTGGTTGCCGCGATTCTGGCTTTTGTATCGATGAGCCTGCAGAACAAGCAGAACGAGAACGTCAAGCTGGAGACCATCACAAAACTGCTCAGCGCCGCATCCCAGTCCGACGGTTCATTCACGATAGGGGAAGATACGGACGTGCTCGGTCTCTACGCCGGGAAGATCGTGGAAGCCTTCTATGTGGACGGGAACGGGAAGAAGGTACGCGACATGAACACCGGCAAGGAAAATGTCAACAGCATTGAAGTCAGCACCACAGCCGACCTCAAGAAACAGAACGACCTCATCAAGCAGATAGAGAACGGACAGACAGACAAACTGTCTTCCATGGAACTTCCGGTCTATGTATTTGACATCAACGGAAAAACGGTGACGGTAATCCCGTGCTACGGTGCAGGACTGTGGGGACCTATCTGGGGCTATCTTGCAATCGACGCGGACGGCAGGACAATCGACGGAGCAGTCTTCGACCACAAGGGAGAGACCCCGGGACTCGGAGCAAAGATCGTTGAAAAATCCTTCTGCGATGAATTCCTCGGCAAGACACTCAACGTGACCGGGGAGACAGTGTTCGCCGTGGTAAAGGCCACGGCAGTCACCGAGCCTGAACACAGCGTCGACGCCATAAGCGGCGCAACCATCACGTCACAGGCTCTCGGCAAAAGCATAAACCTGTGGGCAAAATACTATATGCCTTATCTTTCCGAAGCGGCGGAAGCCAATGCAGAAGTACCTGCCGTCCAGGATAACATTGCAGCGGAACCGGCCGAAGGGACCGGGACGGCTGTCCAGACCGTAGGAACAAACATAAACGAGGAGGAATAGGAAATGAGTGATATAAACTTCAAAGACGTATTGTTGAAACCGATATTCAAGGGAAATCCGGTGACGGTCCTTGTGCTCGGTATCTGTTCTTCTCTTGCCGTCACCGTACAGATGAAAGGGGCATGCGTAATGGCTCTTTCCGTCATCGTGGTGACAGGACTTTCAAGTTTCGTGGCTTCAATCCTCAGGAACACAATACCTAACCGTATCAGGATCATAGTGCAGCTCGTGGTAGTGTCGCTGATGGTAATATTGGTGGACCAGTTCCTGAAGGCATACGCCTACAGCGTGAGCAAGACCTTGTCAGTCTATGTCGGGCTCATTATCACGAATTGTATCGTCATGGGCCGTATCGAAGCTTTCGCGCTCGGCAACAAGCCGATCCCGTCGCTGCTTGACGGTCTTGCCAACGGAGCAGGCTACGGTCTCATACTGGTGGTAGTGGCATTCTTCCGCGAAATACTCGGGTCGGGCACCCTGTTCGGCATGAGGATCATCCCGGAATCCTTCTACGCCGCCGGATATATGGACAACGGTCTCATCATTCTGCCGCCTATGGCTCTTATCCTCCTGGGCATAATCGTCTGGATACAGAGGAGCATACAGAAGGACCTTCAGGAAAAATAACGTCAAACTCGAATCGAAATGGAATATATAAGCTTGTTTGTTAAGTCAATTTTCGTTGACAACATGATATTCGCCTACTTTCTCGGTATGTGCTCATACCTGGCGGTATCAAAGAATGTGAAAACGGCTACAGGTTTGGGTGTCGCTGTTGTTTTCGTGCTGTTGGTCACCCTGCCCATCAACTATCTCCTGAACGAATACGTACTCAAGGCAGGAGCACTTTCATGGATGGGTGAGAAGTTCGCATCGATCGACCTCAGCTTCCTGAGCTTCATCGTGTTCATAGCCGTAGTCGCGGCCATAACACAGATCGTGGAAATGGTGGTGGAGAAATTCGCGCCGACCCTGTACTCGCAGCTCGGTATCTTCCTGCCGCTGATCGCAGTGAACTGCGCCATCCTCGGAGGTTCCCTGTTCATGCAGGAGAGGGATTTCGTGAATGTAGGTGAAGCTACGGTATATGCGCTCGGCTCAGGCCTCGGATGGTTCCTTGCCATCGTCACTCTGGCAGCCATAAGGGAGAAGCTCTCCTACTCGAACGTTCCGGCTCCGCTGCGCGGTCTCGGCATCACTTTCATCACAGTCGGGCTCATGGCCATCTCGTTCATGACCTTTATGGGTATCCAACTTTAATTCAGGAGGTTTACGAAAAATGGAAAATCTTGTTCCTACCATAATAATCGCGGTGATTGCAATAGTTGTCGTCACCCTTGTTCTTGTGGCACTTCTCCTGTTCGTAAAGATCAAGCTGACGCCATCCGGAAAGGTGACCATCAGCATCAATGACGGACAGAAAGAAGTTGAAGTCACACCGGGAAGCTCCCTGCTTGCCACTCTTGCCGAGCAGAAGATCTTCCTTCCGTCAGCCTGCGGAGGAAAAGGCAGCTGCGGACAGTGCAAATGCCGTGTACTTGAGGGCGGCGGTACCATCCTCCCTACGGAAGTCGGGTTTTTCAGCAGGAAACAGATCCTGGACCACTGGAGACTCGGCTGCCAGGTGAAGGTCAAGGAAAATCTGAAAATCATCGTGCCGGAATCGGCACTGAGCGTAAAGAAATGGGAATGCGAAGTGGTATCCAACAACAATGTCGCGACATTCATCAAGGAATTCGTCGTAAAGCTGCCTGAAGGAGAGCACCTCAACTTCCGTCCGGGTGGATACATCCAGGTAGATGTCCCGGCGGTCACCGTCGACTACAGGAATATCGATGTAGACGAGCAGTACCGTGCAGACTGGGAGAAGATGGGTATGTTCGACCTGAAGATGGTGAATCCGGAAGCTACGCTCAGGGCCTACAGTATGGCCTGCTACCCGGCCGAAGGTGACATCATCAAACTGAACGTCAGGATAGCGACACCTCCGATGAACCGCGCCACAAAGAAATTCGAAGACGTAAACCCTGGTGTATGCTCGTCATACATATTCTCTCTGAAACCGGGTGACAAGGTGACCATCTCGGGTCCTTACGGAGAATTCTTCCTGCCGGACAACCTCCCTGCTGACCAGGAACTGATATTCATAGGCGGCGGTGCCGGTATGGCTCCTATGAGAAGCCACATCATGCATCTCTTCAAGACAGAGAAGACCACGAGGAAGGTAAACTTCTTCTATGGCGCACGCAGTCTGAAGGAAGCCTTCTATCTCGAAGATTATCATGAGATCGAGAAGGAATTCCCGAACTTCAAGTTCCACCTCGCGCTCGACAGGCCGGATCCTGAGGCTGATGCCGCAGGCGTTGCCTACACGGCAGGATTCGTCCACAATGTCCTTTATGAGACCTATCTGAAACAGCATGAGGCACCGGAAGATGCACTCTATCTCATGTGCGGGCCTCCTATGATGACCCAGTCAGTCCTGAACCTGCTGGATGGTCTTGGAGTACCGGCAGAGAATATTCTCTTTGACAATTTCGGGGCATAGGTATCCGGACGGATCTCCGGAATGGAGATTCCGAATCACATAAATCACAACAGAGGGTGGACCCTGATTATCCGGTCCACCCTCTGTTTTTTTTCGGAAGACGTTCACACATTCCGGGGACACATTCCCTGCATCCGGTCTATTTCTCGACTACATAACGCAGAAGAAGCTTGCGGATATGGTCTGAAAAGGTCTTTGCGGTATCCGTAGTAGCCTCAAGCATCTCCGCTATATTCTTATGTTTCATGAGTTCGATGGCGTCTGTCTCATTCTGGAAGATATAGCCCACATACTCTTCGTACGTCTCGTCGGCTGCGTGCTCCAGCTCCGTTATGCGGTCGCACTGGATGGTCATGTCCGAAAACCTCTTTTTCATCTCGTCCATACCGGTGACAATCAGTGTCAACGCATCAGCCTCGGCGCAGATGTATTCGGCAAGTTCCACAAGCTGGCTGCCAAGTGTCTGCGGCATATACCTGATGATGGACTTTGCAGAATCGTTTATGTTGTCCAGGATATTGTCGATATTCATCGCAACTGTCTGCAGATCGGAGCTGTGCAGCATGGAAAAAAACTTGTCGTTAAGCTGCTCGTAGAACTCCGTGAGCATGGCATCCCCCTGTATCTCGCACATTTTCACCTCCTTTTCAAGACGTTTGCGCTCTGAAATGTCATCTGTCTTCATCATCTGGAGAAGGGCGGCCGAGGCCTGTCTGATATAGGCGGCCTGCTGTGAAAAAATAGGCTGGAAATGGGTCCTGGGCGAAAAAATACGCCTGAAATGTCGTAATATAGTCATAGTCCAATTTTCTGCGGCGGACTGTATTGATCCGGTATAACCGTTACCAAGCCGGATAGACACAGCCCTGTTGCCAAATGTAGAAATTATTTTCAAGAAAAACACACTGTGCCGGAGAAAAAGAAAATGACCACGGACGGAAAAGAAAAATGAATTTGTTAAAATTTTAAAGCAACTTCTTAAAAAAGAGAAAAAAAGCAGCCTGTTTTTCTCTTTTTTAAAGCCTGACAGGAAAACATATCATAGATTTGCGGCAAACCAGAACAGGGATGGACGACAAATATCATAATAGCGCGACAGCCAAAGGCCGGATTTTCCAAACACTTCATCGATGCCGTTCGGCAATTGCCTTGCTTTTTTACCTTCCGGCCTTTGTCTTTTCCTCACCCGGATGTACGGGTGCGGAATATGTGGCGGAACCGTACGATAGAAAAGATATCAGCCTTAAGATAAAGGCCCCGGAAAGGGACGGAGCCTTCCCGGGGGAAGGACCTGTCGACATATTCATATTCAACGATGACGGACTGAAAAGGATAGACTCCTACCAGCGGCTCATGCCGGACGGAAACGGGACTGTCGCGGCAGCTTCCAGGAAAGGTAAGAAAATAGTCGTCGCCATCGCCAATCCCCAGCAGGAAGAATATGACTGGGGCAGCATATCATCGTTCGAGACCATCTCAGGTATGTACGCCGATCTCCGTAAGGAAAATCCCTCGGCACCGGTGATGAGCGGTGTCATGTACATAGAAGCGGATGATAACGGATATTTCGAGATGGAGCTGCATCCCGTACTTTCGGAGATATGCGTCCGCTCTATAAGATGCGACTTCAGCGGACGGCCCTACAACGGAGCTGTCCTGAAGAACGCCTCCGTCTACCTCGCCAACATCAACTCCCTGGCCGGAATCTTGGAAGATGATTGCTTCACACCGTCCGCCCCGATAAATACCGACGGGCTTCCCGACGAATCCCGACGCGTACTCGGGTACCCGGACATGGTGTTTTCGGAGTTCGGAGAGGATATAGGGAGCAGCCCTGTAGAACCGGACATCAGGCTCTACTGCTATCCGAACAGCAGTGCGGAAGACACAGCCGGCACACCGTTTACCAGGCTTGTGATTGCCGGGGAGATAGAGGGCAGGAAATACTACTATCCGGTCAACATCAACAAGGGAGAATACGCACATGTGACCGGACATTCCGGGATAGGCAGAAACTACCGCTATATCCTCGACATCATTATACGGCAGACCGGGTCCAACGACCCTTCGGTGCCGGTTTCACCCGAGTCAATAAGCATTTACGCCAGTGTAGAACCCTGGAACGAGATGCCGGAGTCGGTAATAGGATACTGAATACATTTGCATACCTTCCATGGAAACACCTGTAAAGACATTGCGGCATACAGCCTTCATTTTCCTAAGCCTGTGCATGGTCCTCAGCAGGTCATGCGTCGGCCTGGAAACAGGATCCGAAGGACAGGTGGAAAATGTATCCGGGACTGTAATAAGGTTCCGTCCAGGAGGAAACGCCACAAAGGCACTTGATCCGGACGAGATGAAAATTTCTGATATAAACGTATTTGTGTTCAACGCTTACGGGGTCCTCGAAGGAAAGGCTTTCCTGACAGGTGCCGGCACCGGAGACTACCGATGGACCATAGATCTGCTGAAAAACACGGAATACTCCATCTTTGCCTGCGCAAATTTCGGCTATGAAATCGACATAGACACTTTGGAGGAACTGCTCGGATACCGTTACTACCTCGCGTACCCGGACGATTATTCCCTCGGGATACCGATGAGCGGATGTCTCGAGCATATGACCGTGACAGGAAAAGAAGTGACCGTCCCGCTCGAACGGCTTATGGCGAAAATCAGCATTTCCGTGGACAGGTCCATGCTGGACGAGGATGTGGAATTCAACATTAAAAGCATAAAAGTCGAAGGGTGTCCGCGCTCTGTCACCCCTTTCGCCAGAAACCACGTCAGCGACCCCTTCGGCTTTTTTCCTTCCGGGTTCATGAGAAAAGACTATGAGACTGATATCCTCAACACAAGGTACAACGACGGGACCAGCGGTGAAGTCTTTCTCTATATGCTGGAAAACATGCAGGGAGACCTCCTGCCAGGAAACGAGGACGAAAAAAAGAAGGTGCTGCCGGAAAACGACGGGAGACAGGAATTGTGCTCCTACATCGAAATATGTTCCGAATATCTTTCAGAGTCACAGTATTCACGGCCTGGAGAATACCTTGTCTACAGGTTCTATCCAGGAGCCGACCCCGGGAACTTCGACATCGTCCGGAACACGGAATACAGTATCCGCATCCGGCCGGAAGGTTCCGGGCTGGACGGGACGGAATGGAGGATTGACAAATCCGGAATAGAAAGTTTTGCCAGGACTCTCGAGCTGTCTTATTCATCCCTGAGTTTCTCCTACCCCGGAGAAAGCACGGTCATCCGCCCGTATCTCACCCCTGAAGGGAGCGGGGACACGAGACTGTACTGGGAGAGCGACGATGACGGCGTTGCAACAGTATCAGGGGACGGGACTGTCACGGCAAGAGGAGAAGGCACGTGCAGGATAATATGCTTTGCAGCAGACGGAAGCGGATGCAAGGCGGAATGTGCCGTGACAGTACGTTTCTCTCCGAACTACATGAAAATATTCCCCGGCAACTTCATAAGGTGCAGGAAGGGAGACATAGTGGAAATATCATGTGAATACTTTCCGCTGTCAGCCCCTTTCGACATAGGGACCGAGGAGCTGGAATATGACAAGAGCCGGGGAATTTATGACTATGCCATTGGCGAGGACGGAAGATCCGTCACCTTATATACAATGGAAAGAGGAAGCGGCCTCCTTTATATGGAAGCCGGCTATCCTGTCAACCAGGCGGAAATGATAGTGGTCGTCATTGACTGAAAGACTGTCCCGGGACAGGGACACAAACTTTCTCAGCAAAGTATATCCATTATACGCTCCGTCGCTCCAATATTATCGCGGCAATACTCGGCTTCAAGTTCCTTTATTTCCTCCACCAGATCCTTGTTGCCGCGATATTTTTCATACCATTCCAGGATATCGGACTCCGTCTCCACCGGTGTGGCCGCTCCGGATTTCATCAGGTCGAGGAACTGGCTGTTCTTATGGTATTGCGGGCCCATAGACACAGGCATCCCATAGATAACGGCTTCCATCACGCTGTGCGGCAGATTGTCGAAACCTCCGCCGATGAGGGCGCACCATCCGTAGCGGTACAGTCTCGAAAGCATACCTATCTTGTCCACGACAAGCACCTGGTAGCCGCCCAATGTATTCAGAAGACTGTCCCTTACGTCCTTAGGTGTACCGGATGAGGAAACATATTCCAGATGGCTGTAAAGCAGGGCCCTGTCTCCTAACGAATCCATGATATGCCGGATAGGACCTTCCTCAAGTTCGTGAGGGACAAACATGAACTTGTCCTGCGGATAGTGCTCCGCCAGGGACAGGAAAAGTGCGTCTTCGCGAGGGCCGGAACTTCCTGACACGGCAGCCTTTTTCCCGTCCAGCCATTTTTCCACAATCTTGTCATGCCACTCTTCCGAAGCGACTGAGGCTACCCTGTCGAACCTTGCATCCCCAGTCACGGCGACATTGCTGCAACCGAAGCCCCGGAGCACTTCCGCGGTCTCCGCATTCTTCACCATGACGCATTTGTAAACGGTCCGAAGCACCTTCCGGTACGGGCCTCCATACCATTTGGTATACGGAGAATCCTTCGATGCGAGGACAGACATTATATATGTGTCGACATGGTGCCTCTTCAGTTGTTTCAGATAATTGAACCAGAACTCCCCTATCGTGAACACCGCCTTGGCAGGACGCACCGTCTCCACGAATTTCCTGGCGTTGCGGCAGGTGTCGAGAGGCAGATAGAAGACCCAGTCGGCCGTACTCCAGTTCTTTCTCATCTCGTATCCCGACGGGGAAAAAAACGTAAGCAGTATCTTCCGGTCCGGGTAACGCCTCCTGACGGCTTCCATTACCGGTCTCGCTTCCTCAAACTCCCCCATGGACGCCGTATGGAACCATATTATGCCGTCATGGCCTTCCACAGCTTCCTTTATCCGGGCAAGGACACCTTTCCTTCCCCGGACGAAAAGCCGGATTTTGCCATTCCACATAGCAACAACCCTTAGCGCCAGACTGACGCACCAAATCAAAAAAGTATACATATCCCTATCGTAAATATTTCGCAGTAAAAGTCTGACCTTCCTGTATCAGCTGTTCCGGAGTTCCTTTAAAGACGACCTCCCCTCCCCCGTCTCCGGCATCCGGCCCGAGGTCTATCACCCAGTCCGCAGCCTTTATCACATCCGGATTGTGTTCCACTACAATGATGGAATGCCCCTTTTCTATGAGGACATCGAAGGATTTGAGCAGCTTTTCGACGTCATAGAAATGAAGTCCTGTAGTCGGTTCATCGAATATGAACAATATATGCTGTTCCCTCGACTTCGACTGACTGTCGTTCATGGAAAGGAAGTATGCAAGCTTTATCCTCTGGCTCTCTCCGCCGGAAAGGGTGCTGCTGCTCTGCCCCAGCTTGATATACGAAAGCCCGACATCGACAAGAGGCTGCAGGCGTTCTGCAATCCGCTTTACGGACGGCTCTGGCTGGGACGAGAAAAACTCCACGGCTTCCTCCACGCTCATGTTCAGAATATCATCTATATTCTTGCCTTTGTACCTGACTTCGAGAATGTCCGGCTTGAAACGTTTTCCCCCGCAGGCTTCACAGACCATTGTGACGTCAGCCATGAACTGCATTTCTATCTTCACGAAACCTTCGCCCTGGCATTCCGGACAGCGGCCGCCGTCCATATTGAAAGAGAAATGGGACGGAGTATAGCCGTTCAGCTTAGCATACGGCTGGTCAGCGAGAAGTTTCCTTATGTCGTCATAGACCTTCAGGTAGGTCACTGCATTGGAACGTGAACTCTTGCCGATCGGGTTCTGGTCCACATATTCCACCTGGGTGATACGGTCGAGATTTCCGGAGAGTTTCCGGAATGTCCCTGGCACCGTACCGGTATGGTTGATATGCCGGAACAGGGCAGGATAAAGAATATCGCCGACCAGGGACGATTTTCCGCTGCCGCTCACACCGGAGACGACAGTCAGCACCCCGAGAGGGAAATCCACATCGATATTCTTCAGGTTATGCTCCATAGCGCCCTCCACCCTGATGGAATACACCGGGGTATGCTTTTTCCTGACATAACGTTTCCGCAGGCCTGACAGATATTGCAGGGTAAGCGACCTGTCCGTATCTTCAGGCGTGATTCCGGCTCCGAGTTTTCCCTTGAACACTATCTCCCCTCCATAGATACCCGCCTTTGGCCCTATATCTATGAGCAGGTCCGCCGCACGCATGATTTCCTCGTCATGCTCCACCACGACAACGGTATTCCCTATGTCCCTGAGCTTCTTGAGCACGGTTATAAGACGGTCTGTGTCCCGGGGATGAAGGCCGATGCTCGGTTCGTCCAGGATATAAAGAGACCCGACCAGAGAACTGCCGAGAGCGGTCACAAGATTTATCCTCTGGCTTTCTCCCCCGGAAAGGGTGTTGGAAGCCCTGTCCAGGGTAAGATACGAGAGTCCGACATCCTTAATATACTGGAGGCGGGACATTATCTCCTCTATGGCTTTCGACACTATGCTTCTTTCGTAATCATTCAGGCTGATATCCCTGAAGAAACCGTAAAGCGTATCAACGTTCATTGTAAGGAGTTCATGTATGTTGCGTCCTCCTACCTTCACATACAGAGCGTCTTTCCGGAGACGGCTTCCCCCGCAAGTCCTGCATACGGTCCTGCCGGAATAGCGGCTCAACATATACTTGTACTGTATCTTGTATTTGTTGGACTCCACCCACCTGAAAAATTCGTTGAGACCGATGATGGATTCCTCCTCAGACGCGGCAGCATGACCGTTCCAGACGAGATCCCTTTCCTTTTCGGAGAGATTGCAGTACGGCTCGAAAACGGACAGGCCGTACCTGTAAGCATTCCTGACCATCAGGTCCTTGAACCAGCTCATCTTCTCTCCCCTCCAGCAGGCTATCGCCCCGTCATAGATACTCTTGCTCTTGTCCGGGACGACAAGGTCTTCGCTTATGCCGATTATCTGTCCCAGCCCGCCGCAGGCCTGACAGGCCCCGAGCGGACTGTTGAAGCTGAACATATATTCGTCCGGTTCCTGAAACGTGATCCCGTCCGCCTCGAACCGGCTCACGAACTGCTTCAGTCCCGCATTGTCAGTCTTGACATACAAGGTTCCGCCTCCCTTCCCGAATGCCGTACGCACCGAGGAATGCAGCCTGGTATCCAGGTCCTCCCTCTCCGTTTCCGGCATCGAGGCGACTCCGCCCTCGGGCAGTTTCAGCCTGTCTACAAGCAGATACAGATCCTGCGGGAAATCCCCGTTTCCGGCCTTCTGCATTATCTCCTCTATCCGGACGATATTCCCGGACGAATAGAAACGGGAATACCCTTCCTCCTTCAGCGCCAGCATGAGTTCCACCTTGTCCTGTCTCGTATTCCACGCAAGGTCTGCAAGGATGTATACGGTAGCCGCCCCTGATGTGAATATGTACTCCAGGACATCGTTTTCCGTATGGCACTTTACCTCTTCACCTGAGACAGGTGAAAATGTCCGGCCTATCCTTGCGAATATTATCCTCAGATAATCATATATTTCCGTACTTGTGGCGACAGTCGAGCGCGGATTCCTGGTATTGACCTTCTGCTCTATGGCGATGGCCGGAGGTATCCCTTCTATCTGCTCCACATCCGGCTTCACCATCCTGCCCAGAAACTGTCTCGCATATGAGGACAGGCTTTCAGCAAACCTGCGCTGTCCTTCCGCGAACAAGGTATCGAAAGCAAGGGAAGATTTGCCGGACCCGGAGATCCCGGTTATAACGATAAGCTTCCCGCGGGGGATCTCCACAGTTATGTTCTTCAGGTTGTTGACCTTGGCCCCTTTTATAAGGATGTTACCTTCTTCACTCATGTTCTCTCGTAAAATCAACTTCAAATATAAAAACTGTTTTGAAAAATTTCAAAACAGTTGCACAATGTTTTTCCGGACATTTTGGCACATAAGGGCGGACATTTTGGCAAGCCCCGGTGACATATTTTCCGTTTCCGCATCTTTTTGCAGTCAATGCCGGAACGGCACGGGTATTGATATTAGATATGGCGTACTTGAAAAAGTACAAAGGGCTAAGCCCCAATAAATTATATTTAGAACAATTTAAATTTATAGGAGATACGAATTATGCTTCCAGTAAGAAAAAGCCAGAATTGGTTACCTGAAATCTTCAATGATTTCTTTGATAATGACTGGATGGTCAGGACAAACGCCACGGCACCTGCCATCAACGTATTAGAAAACGAACACAGCTATGAGATCGAGGTTGCAGCCCCTGGTATGAACAAGAACGATTTCAAAGTCCATATCGATGAAAACGGCAATCTTGCCATAGAAATGGAAAAGAAAGTCGAGGACAAGGAAGAGAAAAAGAACGGGCATTATCTGCGCCGCGAGTTCTCTTACAGCAAGTTCCAGCAGACAATTGTTCTTCCGGACGATGTCGAGAGGGACAAGATCAGCGCAAAGGTCGAGAACGGTGTTCTGAACGTCATCATCCCTAAGGTTGAAAAGAACAAGGTTGAAGACAGCAAACGTGTCATTGACATCCAGTAACGATATGCTTCTCTAAAGAAGCCGGCGGCAAGAATCTGCTGCCGGCTTCTTTTTTTCAGGTCCACGGTCCTTGCCGCCGCAGGGCCATAGCCGGGAAGATCAGGATTTCCTCTCCTTGTCCCCGAGCAATTCCCTGGCGGTCTCCGGCTTGTCTGTCGTAAGCATATCAACCCCGAGACTGAAAAGACGTTCCATGTCTTCGCTGTCGTTCACTGTCCATACATTGACTGACATGGAATTGTCCCTGGCTGACTGATACCAGTCAGGATGCCCCTCGAAGAATACGTCATAGTGATAATCCACTCCGTTTATGCCTGCCTTGACAAGGTCATCCGGGCTGTAGTCATCATCGAGATACTGCACGGTAAATCCCGGCATCATCCCTGCGAGCCGTTTGCAGATGTTGATACTGAATGAGATGAAGATCACCCTGTCCGGAGAGTCCAGCCCATGTTCCCTGATCTTTGATACGGTCAGGTCCACAAGCGTGTCTTCAATCTCCGGGGTAGAATGCTTCTTGAGTTCACACACGAGAACGGTTTCCGGTGCCTTTTCCGCCTGCTCCAGATAGTCGTCCAGAGTCGGGATAGGTTCCCCGTTCGGCAACCTTATATCCTTGAATTCAGAATAAGGCGTCCGGTCGATCACCTTTTCTCCGATATTACTGTCGTGATATACAAGAAGCACTTTGTCAGCAGTCATGTTCACATCGAACTCACTGCCCCAGAATCCTGCATCCTGGGCTGCCTTCAGCGATGCCACCGAATTCCTGGAATAACCGGCCTCCTCACAGTCCCACCATCCCTGATGGGCAACGATGCCGGTCTTGTGATCCTCCTGGCTGCACGACACAGCCAGAACCGGCACTGCAAGGGCTATAAGTACAGCCCGCGAAAAATTGTTTCCGATTTTCATAAAGTCCATAAAAGAAGTAATTTAAAATTAAAAAGTTTCAGAGTCTTATTCTTTCCGGCGGCAGGCTTCCATCCCGTACGGTCCGCTTCCGGGACGGGCATCATCGAAGCAGGTTCCGGAAGAAATTCCCGGCATACAGCAAAATTAGGGATTACAGCAGAAATCCGTACGCCAGTCCCATTAATTTTCAGTTAAAATTCTGTCCCGGCCCGATGTCCGGAGTATCCCATCCATGCCTTGTACTGACGGAGCCGCGCATCCCCTACCCCCTCCTGTTTTCTTCCAGACATGGAATCTGCATAAATTTTTACAAAAAAATTTGGCAGGACAATTTTTTTGCGTATCTTTGCATCCGCAATCGAGGAAAACACCTCCTTTGCAGGGAAAAAGTTCCTTAAAAGACTGGACTTGGTGCGGTAGTTCAGCTGGTTAGAATACCGGCCTGTCACGCCGGGGGTCGCGGGTTCGAGTCCCGTCCGCACCGCAATAAACATTGAGAATCAATGTTCTACAGAACAAACACCCGACTTTACACCCAAGAATGTAAAGTCGGG
>CALVDQ010000010.1 GCA_944326325.1 uncultured Bacteroidales bacterium | reverse complement strand
AGCCGGACTTGCGCCTGCTCTATTTCCGAGCCGATGGCATTGACGAAAGCCTCGAAACTTCTTTTTTCTATATTGTTATCGTTGTTGCTCATTGTTGTATGTATTGAAAGTTACGTTCTTGTTGCGCCTCAGGATTCCCTGTCTTTTATTAGATTTCCGTTCTTCCTTTCATCAGATTCAGGCGCAGGAGATACATGCGCAACACATCCTGAATCCACCGACCTTTGAGAAGAAGAAAAAGACGGAGGAAAACAAAACTGCCAAGACGAAGACTTGGCTTGGGTGGTGTGGCGGCTATATCCAAAGTGCGATAGACAGCGGCAACTGTGAGAAGACGATTGCACACAAGGGTGTTGTGCGCAAAACGGATAGCCGCCTACCTGCAACGGGTAAAACGGACGGATGTCCTGCTGAAAGATGTGGACAGGGATTTGGTAAGCGGACTGTTCGGGTATATGCGAAGCTACCGCAACCGCAGGCAGATAAAGACGAATGGCGTCAGGCTGGCGGCTTATACCCTCGTGCTGTTTGAGGAAACCGTCAAGGCTATTTTCAACAAGGCGGTGCGTGTCGGCCTGATTACCTGTGCATGACGGGGTTTCGGCTCGGTGATATGCAGCACTTACGGATGAGCGACATCAAGGATGTGAACGGCGTGCAGATGGTTTCCATCATCCAGCACAAGACCAAGCGTCCCGTCACCGTTCCGCTCAAAACATTGGCTTCGTCCCTGCTCCCTCCAAGACCGAAGAACGGTGAGGACGGTATCATCTTCCCGTTGGTGAAGAAGCCCGACAACGTGGCGAAGTACGTGCGCCGCATCAAGGCAAAGGCAGCTGGCTGAAAAGCGTGCGGGGTTAGCACTTAAGGTTTCAGGCAACCGACAGGCACGACATATATCCCGTCTTCCGGACGGCGGTAAGCATATTCCCCCGTGGCTGTCAAAATCATTTTGAATGCCGGGGCTTTCATGCGGGAGGTATCTATTTGGGCGGCCAGTGCGTTGAGTGTCACCGCGCCGTCGTCTATCAGGGATTGCCCACCGAGTTTTATTTCGATTAACCCGTACTGCCCGTTACGCAGGTGTACCACCGCATCGCACTCCAAACCGCTCTTGTCACGGTAGTGATACACCTTACCGTTCAAGGCTTCGGCAAAGACACGCAAGTCACGCACGCACAACGTCTCGAAGAAAAAGCCCATCGTGTTCAGGTCGTTCACGAGGTCGGCAGGCCCAATGCCCAATGCGGCAGTCGCAATCGACGGATCGACGAAATACCGCGTGTCGGCGGTACGGATAGCCGTTTTCGAACGGAGATTGGGATTCCATGCCGGCATATCCTCCACCACGAAAATCTTTCTCAACGCTTCGAGATACGACATGATGGTGTTTTCGTCGAGTGTCGCGGTATCGTTGTTCTTCAGGTCTTCGCGCATCGTGAGCCATGCGAACCGTCCCGCACCCGAATGTTCCCTCTCTTTTTCCGCTTCTTTGTCGGGAACAGCGGAACCGGTCAGGATGAATTGTCCCATTTTACGGCGGTGATCGATGGTGTACCTGATGCCGGGTCTCGGACTTGATGCCGAGGAATCTGAAGCATTTGTAGGCATAGCTCTCGCTTATGTCAATATGCTCGTTGATCCTGACATATGCAGCCCGTTATGGCAGGCGATAATAGAGTGGTCGCCAGAACCAACAGCCACAGGTTGCCGGTCAATGGATTATACGCATTGAGAAGTTCAGCCGCCGTATCGCCGCCTGCAAGCCCTGCTGCAAATTCAAAAGCTATGGTCAGGAAACTCCAGCATATCCCGATCAGCCAGCGGTCTTTGACGGTACACACTTTGACCATTCGCGGCAACAGTAGCCAGGTCGTCAGGAAAATACACATACTTAATGTAATCCCGCTGACAGGCAACGCCCATTCCTCTCCGATAACCTTGACCAATATGTATTCCCGCAATCCTCCGTTAAGAATCGCCACCGGAATAAAGCACAACCAGATTATGAGGGATTTCAAAATGTTCATGATAATAGGCTTACAGCACCTGTCCACCGATGAATTCCCGCATTATCGAGGTCGGCGGAATGGCTGCTATCTCGTTTGGAGACAGCGCGACTATGTAATCCAGGAACTTCAGCAGCCTTACCGCCTCTGTATATGCCGGTGAATGAGGCGCGATGCGTCTGAGAAGCGGTTCTGCATAGTATTTCAGCAGCGGGAGCTCGAAGATCATTGCGGAGTTGAAGGCGGCGTCGGCATTCTCCTGGAACGGGAAGATGTTCCGGTTCTCTCCGCGCCGTACACTGTGCCATCTCATTATGGTGTCCTCCGGAGTGACACCCCGGACACGGTTGTCCCGGACCATACGTCGCAGAAGCCGGTTGTCGGAGGTGGAGATATTGTTGTTCTCGTCCAGGGAAAGGGAAGTGAGTGCCGAGGCGTAGACCCTGAATATCCTGGAATTGTCCACGGCGGATGTCATCTCCGGATTCAGGGCGTGGATACCTTCCATTATAAGGATGTCCTTCTCGTCGAGATGCATGGTCTCTCCGGAGGACACACGCTCGCCTTTCTTGAAATCGAAACGCGGAACCTCGATTGTCTTGCCGGACAGCAGCTCATTGAGCTGGGTATTCAGCAGATCTAGATCCATTGCGTACAAGGATTCGAAGTCATATTCCCCGTTTTCGTCTTTTGGGGTATGTTTCCTGTCGACGAAATAATTGTCGAGTTCTATGACTTTCGGGTTCATTCCAAGGACTTTGCACTGTATGGCAAGCCGTTTTGAAGTGGAGGTCTTGCCGCTGCTGGAAGGTCCGGCAATCATGATGATCCTGGCCTTGTCGTGCCGTTCGTAGATACGGTCGGCGATATCGGCGTATTTCCTTTCGTGAAGGGCTTCGGCGATGTTGATAAGCTGGATCGCCCGGCCTTCGGAAATCGCCTTGTTAAGTGTCCCTACACCTTTTACTCCCAGGATCTCGCACCATGAGGCATATTCCTGCAGGGTGGCGGCGAGCTTGGACTGCCGCTTCAGCGGAGTGATGTTGCTGGTCCTGCCTTCTTCCGGGAACTGGAGGCAGAAGCCGTTGTCGAAGCCGACGAGGTCGAAGATTTTCAGATAGCCGGTGGACGGAACGAGCGGACCGTAGAAAGTGTCGGCATCGCCTCCGAGGAAGTAGACACTGTACGTGAACTTGCCGAGAGATTCGAGCAGACTCGCCTTGTCCGGCTGGCGGTTGTCTGAAAACAGCTTGCCGGCCTCCTGTGCCGTCACTTTCACCTTTCTGAAAGGCAGGTCGGCAAGGACTATCTCCTGCATTCTTTCCTTGATCTTCTCGATCTCCTCGTCCGTGATGAAATGTACCGGCAGGATCCCGTCGTCGCCTGCCTGCTGTTCTCGGATCTCGCAATAGAGTCCGCTCGGCAGGGAGTATTCGACGTACAGGGTCTTGTCCGGATAGAGGTCCCTCACCGCGTGCTGGAGGACGAAACACAGCGAGCGTATGTAGGTCCTGCGTCCGTCAGGATGGTTGTAGCCGATGAATTCTATCTTGTGCGGCATCATCACAGGAAACTCCAGTTCCTTGAGGGTATGGTCCACAAGCGCGGCAAGGACAGGCAGTTCCGCCCCTGTCTTCCCGTCTGTGACCGTCCTGCAGACCTGGACTGACAGTTCCTTCAGATGTGAGCCTATGCCGACTTTATGGTAGGCATTGTCATTTTCGCAATATATTCTTGTCTCTTCCATTTTTCCTGAAATTTTCTTTAAAACTGTATGGCTGGCAATTCCCGCAGGAAACCCTGCCCGGCTGTGATATGCCGCAAGACCGGACGCAGGCGCCCTGCCTACCGTGTGTCCGACAAAAGCATCTCGGCAAGATAAGGGCCCGTTACCGAATCAGGGTTCTTTGCAAGCTCCTCCGGAGTCCCCTGTGCAACGATTCTTCCGCCTGCCTGCCCGCCTTCAGGCCCCATGTCGAAGATCATGTCCACGGATTTCAGAACGTCAAGGTTGTGCTCTATCACGATTACCGTGTTGCCCTGTTCCACAAGTTGCTGCAGCACATCCAGCAGGACCTTGATGTCCTCGAAGTGCAGGCCGGTGGTGGGCTCGTCGAGTATATAGAGCGTATTCCCCGTACCTTTCCTCCCGAGTTCGGCGGCCAGCTTCATCCTCTGGCTCTCTCCTCCTGAAAGTGTGACGGCAGACTGGCCGAGCCGGATATAGCCGAGCCCTACATCCACGAGCGCCTTCAGCTTCTGGGTGATGGACGGTATGTTCCCGAAAAAGTCGAAAGCCTCGCTTATCGACATCTCGAGCACATCGTTGATGTTCTTGTTCTTGTATTTTACCGCAAGGGTGTCTTCCTTGTACCTCCGTCCCCTGCACTCTTTGCAGACTACGTTCACTGACGGCAGGAAATTCATCTCAATCACCTTTATCCCGGCTCCCTTGCATTCCTCGCAGCGCCCTCCGGGGACGTTGAAGGAAAAACGTCCGGCCTTGAATCCGCGGACTTTTGCGTCCGGGGTCGACTCGAACAGCTGTCGGATGTCGTTGAAGACTCCTGTGAAGGTGGCAGGATTGCTGCGCGGTGTCCTTCCTATCGGGCTCTGGTCGATTTCAATGAGTTTGTCGACATTTTCTATTCCGGTGATGGCGCTGCACGGCAGGGCCTGTATCTTCGCGTTGTAGAACTTGTTTTTCAGTACAGGCATCAGCGTCTCGTTTATGAGGGATGATTTCCCGCTTCCGCTGACGCCGGAAATACCTATCAGCATCCCGAGCGGGAAGTCCACGTCGACATTCTTCAGGTTATTCCCGCAAGCTCCCCGGATTCCGAGGAAACTGCCGTTGCCCGTACGCCTGACGGCCGGCACCGGGATGCAATTCTTTCCGGTAAGATAGTCCAGAGTAACGGATGTCCCTGTCTGTACGTGCCTCATGGTCTCCGCATCAGGGACCTTCCCGTCCAGTACATAGCTTACAGGGGCGCTCAGGCATATATGCCCGCCTTTTTCCCCTGCACCCGGTCCTACATCGACCAGCCAGTCGGCCGACATCATGGTCTCCGCATCATGTTCCACCACCATCACGGAATTGCCTTCGTCCCTAAGCTTTTTCAGGGACGATATCAGCTTGCGGTTATCTCTCTGGTGCAGACCTATGCTCGGCTCGTCGAGTATGTACAGTACATTCACCAGTTTCGAGCCTATCTGGGTGGCCAGCCTTATCCTCTGGCTCTCCCCTCCGGAAAGGGAGGCTGTGGCCCTGTCCAGGGACAGGTACTCGAGCCCGACGTCAGCCAGGAACGAGATCCTGTCTTTCAGCTCTTTGAGAATATCCCTGGCGATAAGCTTCTCCCGGTCCCCCAATTTGCCGTCAAGCGAGGCTATCCAGCCGCTCAGCTGTGAAATCTCCATGGCCGAGACTTCGGTGATTGTCTTGCCGTCTATCCTGAAGTACTGGGCGTCCTGGTTGAGCCTTGTACCGTGGCATACCGGGCAGGTTATCTTCTCTGTGATATTGGCGGTAATTCCAGGAAACGAGACCATCTCCGAAGATGCCCCTTCCCCCACCCTGAAAAGCTCGTCCGAGCCGTATATGATGAGGGTGACGGCATCTTCCGGTATTTCATCGATAGGGGAGTATATGGAAAAATTGTATTTCCTTGCTATGGATCTTATTATGTCGAACTTTTTTGTCTCCCGGACCTTTCCTAACGGGACAATTCCGCCGTCGGCTATTGAAACCGACCTGTCGGGAATGATGCTGTCAATGTTTATGTCAACGATCATTCCGAGTCCCTTGCAGTGCGGACAGTATCCCTGCGGAGAGTTGAATGAAAACGAGTGCGGGGCAGGTTCTGCTATGGACAGCCCTGTATCCGGACAGACAAGGTGCTTGGAAAAATGGCTGACCGTGGAGGTCTCCATGTCCAGTACGGCAAGGGAACCTTTGCCGATGTTGAGGGCCGACATCACGGAGTCCCTGATCCTCTTACCGTCATTCGCATCGGGTTTCAGCTTGTCTATGACGAGTTCGATGAAATGCGCCTTGTACCTGTCCAGGGCCGTCACCTGGTTCAGTTCCTGAATTTCCGAGTCTATCCTCACCTGGGTGTATCCGCGTCTTCTCAACTGGTCGAAGAGTTCCCGGTAGTGTCCCTTCCTTCCCTTGACCAGCGGCGCGAGAAGAATACATTTCCGTCCCCGGTAGTTTTCCATTATGAGTGACACGATCCTGTCGTCCGTGTATCTGACCATCTCCTTGCCTGTCGCCGGTGAATATGCCTTTGACGCCCTTGCGTAGAGCAGCCTCAGGAAGTCGTATATCTCGGTGATGGTCCCTACGGTGGATCTCGGATTGTTGCCGGTCGTCTTCTGCTCTATGGCGATGATGGGGCTGAGTCCCGAGATGCTTTCCACTTCAGGCTTTCCGAGGATGCCGATGAACTGTTTGGCGTATGCGGACAGCGTGTCCATATAGCGTCTCTGGCCTTCGGCATAGATGGTATCGAAGGCCAGGGATGATTTTCCGCTGCCGCTGAGTCCGGTTATAACGACAAATTCGTCCCGCGGGATATCGACAGATATGTTCTTCAGATTGTGGGCCCGGGCACCGCGTATTTCTATGTATTCTTTTTTGTCAGTCATTTAGGGGTGTTTTGGAATTTTCGTCCGGGGAGGTCATGCTTCCTCTTCCGGAAGGTTGAACGGTTGCAGGAACGGGTTTTTCGTGCGTTCGTCGGCTATCGTCGTCTTTGGCCCGTGCCCCGGGATGACATCGATGTCCCCGTCGAGGCTCATAAGTCTGATGAGGCTCTTCATCAGGATGTCGTAGTCACCGTCCGGGAGGTCTGTCCTGCCTATGCTGCCTGCAAAGAGGGTGTCTCCGCTGAACAGGACCTTGTCTGCCTTGTCCAGATAGCATACCCCGCCCGGAGTGTGTCCCGGTGTGTGGAGTACCTCGAAGGCAGTATTGCCGAAGGTGACCGTGTCCCCGTCGGCCAGGTCTGTGAACTCGGCTTCTACGGCCGGCATCACGAACCCGAAGTTCTTCGCGAAGATGCCGTTAGACGCCAGCGTCCTGCGTTCCTCCGGATGCATGCAGACCGGGATGCCGTATTTCCTCGCACAGTCCGTCAGCCCCAGCACGTGGTCGAAATGAGCATGCGTCAGAAGTATTTTCACGGGCTTCAGCCCTTCCTTTTCTATGTAGCCGTACAGTTCCGCCTTTTCCTCCGCCGTGCCGCAGCCCGGGTCAACAATCACGCATTCCCCGGTCTCATCCCCTGCCACAATGCAGCACTCGCGGAACTCGTTGAAATAGAATCTCTTTATCTTTATCATTTCCAGTCCAGAATAAAATTTTCGGATGCCTTTCAGGCCTGTCTCCTGTAAATTTCCCGAAAATACTCCATAAAATTTACATTTGAAAATTTAAGGGGCAATTTCTCCGCGTGCAGTTTCTCTGCACCTTCTCCCATGGAGGGGCTACAGCTTCCCGAAGCATTTCCCCCGTGCGATCAGGCAGGCCCCGAGCACGGCTGCCTCGCTCCCTGTCGAGGAGGTCGTCACCGGTACGTTCTGGCACATGAGCCGCAGGGCGTACTTCCTTATTGCTGTTTTAATGGGCTGCAGGAAATAGCAGGCCTCCACCGAGGCAAGGTTTCCCCCTATCACTATCGCCTCCGGGTTGAATATGTTTATGAGTCCGGCGATGAACTCCCCGAGCATGCTCCCCGTCTGGCTCACGAGCTCTATGCACAGCGCGTCTTCCTTCTCTACCGCCCCGGTTATGTCCTCCGGGGTGATTTCCTCCCCGTCCCTGACCTTTGCAGAGAGTATGGAGGTCTCCCCGTGCCTTATCCTTTCCACGAGCTTGCGGTGTATGGCCCTCATGGATATCTCAGTCTCCACGCAACCCTTCTTCCCGCAGTGGCAGAGAATGTTGTTGTCGTAGGAGTGCACGTGCCCGATCTCCCCGGAATATCCGTCCTTGCCGTAGTAGAGCCTCCCGTCGATGATGATGCCCAGGCCCAGTCCCCAGCCTATGTTGACATAGAGCATGTTGCTGTATTTCCTGCTGGCCCCGGACATATATTCTCCGTAGGCCATGGCCTTGGTGTCGTTCTCTATAAAGACCCTCATCCCGAGTCTCTCGCTCAGGATGTCCGTCAGCGGGACATCCGACGTCTCCTCGAAGTTGAAGGTTGTGGCGCTCGTGCCGGTGTTGCTGTTTATCCGTCCGGGGATGTTGATGTTTATGGCGACTATACGCTTCCTGTCGATGCCTTCGAGAGTGTCTATGAATCCGCATATCTGCTCGCATACGCGGTCGAGTATGTCATGTGTGTTCCTGAGCCGGAAGCTCCTGTCCCTCCATATCCTGACGGGTTTCCCGGTGAAGTCTATGATGCCGATGCTCAGCTCGAAGCTTCTCATGTCCACCCCGGCGAAATAATACGTGTCGGGGGCTATCCCGTAACGCACCGTCCGGCGCCCCTTCGTGTGGAGACTTATCCTCTCTATCTCTGTGATCCTGCCGTCCTTCAGGAGCTCTGCAACGTATTTGGACACCGTTGTCTGGCTGTATCCCGTGTCTTCTGAAATATCGGAAATTATGAAGCTGCCGTGCTTCATCACCCGTCCCAGTATGCTGTCGCGTATGGCCGCGCCCACTGTTCCGCCTTTTCCTGACAAATAGAAATCATTTACCATGGTCTTTCCTGCTTTGGGTTATACAAAGATAACTTTTTTCCGGTCAGGGACAAATTGTAATGCACATAATTTTGATAATTAAACAAAATATTGATTATATAATTGAATATATAGGCGATATTTATTTTAAAAATGTAATAATTAAAATTGCGTAATAATATGTAAATTTCACTTTAAATTATTGTATATTAATAAATTATCTATTTATATTAAAATTTTATATAAATAAGATATATTTTTAATTAATTTTAATTAAATTTTTTATTGCCTAAATAAAATGTTTTTATAGATTTGTTGAGACTAATCAGGCGGATGCCGTTGTCCCTGACGGGTTTTCAGGGGGAGACAGCAGCCTCTGCTGACAAATTTCAAACTGTATCGGTATGGAAAAAATCAAAGGATTGATCGATGCTCCGTTCACACCTTTCGATGCGGACGGGAACGTGGATTTCGGCCCTGTCCCGGAATATGCGGCAATGCTGCACAAGAACGGGCTGAAGGGTGTCTTCATCAACGGATCTTCCGGGGAAGGCTACATGCTGACGCCGGAGGAGAGGAAGTCTCTGGCCGAGAAGTGGCTCGGCTGCGTCCCGGAAGGGTTCAAGGTAATAGTTCATGTCGGAAGCTGCTGCCTGAAGGAAAGCGTGGACCTTGCGGCCCATGCAGCCGCTTCAGGGGCCTGGGGCATAGGCGCTATGGCTCCTCCCTTCCCAAAGATAGGGAGGATAGAAGAACTTGTGAAATATTGCGAGGCCATAGCTGCGGCTGCGCCGGACCTGCCTTTCTACTATTACCATATACCTGCCTTCAACGGGGCCTATCTGCCGATGCTTGATTTCCTGAAGGCGGTGGACGGGCGTATCCCAAATTTCGCTGGCATAAAGTACACATACGAGAGCCTCTATGAGTATAACCAGTGCCGGCTGTACAAGGACGGCAAGTTCGACATGCTGCACGGGCAGGATGAGACCCTGCTCCCGAGCCTGGCCCAGGGAGGCGCACAGGGCGGAATAGGCGGCACGACAAACTACAACGGCCGTGAGCTGACAGGAATCCTCGAGGCCTGGGAGCGCGGGGATCTCGAGACTGCCCGCGAGAAGCAGAACTTCGCCCAGGCTGTGATAAATGTGATATGCAACTACAGGGGCAATATAGTGGCCGGGAAACGGATCATGAAGCTCATAGGCCTGGACCTCGGCCGGAACCGGGTCCCGTTCCGCAACATGACCGTAGAGGAGGAAGCCTCCATGAAGAAGGAACTGGAGGCCATAGATTTCTTCTCCAGGTGCAACAGGTTCTGACACTACAATGGACACTGATACTATATAATCAATATGAAGCACTCATTATCAATCATGAAAACCGCCGCTTTTCCTGTAATTGCGGCGCTGGCCGTATCCTGTGCGGAGGATTACAGGTATGACTATTCCTCTCCTGCCGAAAATACGGTGACACTCAAGTGCACGGCCGAAGTGGACGGTGCTCCGGTCTCATGGGCGACCTCCAGCCGGATCGGCCTTTTCTGTGACGCCCTCGGTCTCTCGAACGAGCCCGTGACGGCTTCCGCGGCTTCCGCAGGGACCGCGACCGGAATGTTCTACCTGGATTCCCGATGGGGGGTAGATGCCGGAAACTATAAATTCCTTGTATATTATCCTTATTCAGAAACAAACGTTTCCTCGAAACTGACCGGGACACTGGCTTCCCAGCAGTCACAGGCCGGGACATCTTCCACACATCTTCTGCAATATTCCCTGCTTGCTGCATCGGTGGACACGGAGGCGAAAGCCACAGGTGAGGCGGTGGACGTCACCCTGGAAAACGTGTTTGACGTGATGCACATATCCGTATCTTCGTCAAAATACGAAGGGTGGAACCTCGAGTCCGTAAGCATCAATGTGCCCGGTGCCACCCTTACCGGGGACTGGACCTACGATATAGGGACCGGCAGCCTGGAAATGACAGGCGGCGAGGCCTCGGGAATAACCCTCAATGTGGCGGACTTCACCCTCGGAGGGGTGTTTACTGGCTACGCTGTCGTGTCCATGCCGGCGGATGCCTCCTCATGCGAGGTGGTCGTGAACGTCTCCAAGGGCGACGAGGCGTACTCCCTGACCGGCAGCGGAGTGGCGTTCAGCGGGAATATGGACCTGCAGATAGACGGGTACGATGAGTCTGTGCTCGAGGACAGTGCCGTAGACCTGAGCCAGTACGACGGCAGGACTGTCACGGCCAACTGCTACGTGGCTGGTCTCGCCGGTACGCAGTACAAGTTCCCGGCAACTGTCATGGGCAACGGGTTCACGACCCCGGCCACACCTGGCTATTCACAGAACGGGGATGCTGCCGGAATCACTCCTGAGACCCTCTCGCCGGCCTCGGCTGCGATACTCTGGCAGACAGAGCCGGGCCTCTTGACGGACGTGCGCCTGCGCAGCGGCTATGTCTACTTCACCACCGCCGGGGAAACCGGGACCGGACTCCGCCAGGGGAATGCCGTAATCGCGGTGTACGACGCCGCCGGATACATAATCTGGAGCTGGCATATATGGGTGACGGATGCGGATCTCGAAGGCAGTGCCGTGACATATACCATACATGACAAATATTCGCAGTATACGGAATATCTCAATCCTGTCCTGATGGACCGCAACCTCGGGGCCACCACGGACCAGCTTGCCAATGTCTCTGGAGACAACGGCTCATACGGGCTGATGTACCAGTGGGGAAGGAAAGACCCGTTCCCTGGTCCGGACGACAGCGGCTATACTTCCACATCCTACAGGTCTACCTATGACGCCTCGGGAGAGCTGCTTTCTCCTCTGCCGTCTTCGGATTCCGGCTCCCCGTCAGCGTCGGAATGGTCTGCCGTGACGGTCGGGTTCAGCGATGCAGACAAGAACAGGTATCCAATGGCGTTCGTATATACTGCCCCGATGTGGACGGCGGAAGTCCACGACGACTACTGGGGGAACCCGTATTCCGAGGCTTCGTCCAACGAGTCGGGCCACAAGACCATCTATGACCCTTGTCCTCCGGGATGGAGGGTGCCTCACAGCTATGCCTGGACAGGCCTTACCGATGCCGGGAATGATGGCCTGAAGAACAGTTTCGGCACCTGGCATGTATCCTGGGGCGGCTCTTTCTCCTCTGATGCGGAATACCAGGCCTATATCAAGGAAAACGGTGGGCTTGTATTCAATACCGGCGCAGGCAGCGCCACATATCCGATGAGCGGCATGATATTCAACAACGGCGGCAAGCTCCAGCTGTTCAGGGTCGGGAACTATGTGCAGGGATGCTGGACGAACATGCCGAACACCAACAATAACGCATTCCGCTTCTATTTCGACTATGCCAACCTCAACCTGAGGAACAACAACGCGAGGATAATCGGCCATGCAGTGCGCTGCATGAAGGATACCGGTTATTGATTGCGCATACATCACTAATTATATCTCATTCATGACAGATAATCAGAAAACATTTCTCGAGACCTGCAGGGACCTCTATATGGGTGGCCTGCAGGCCGATATCCTGCCGTTCTGGCTGGAACACGGCCTTGACAGAGAGCACGGTGGTGTGTACACCTGCCTGGACCGGGACGGGAGACTGATGGACGGTACAAAGTCCGTATGGTTCCAGGGGCGTTTCGGCTTCGTGATGTCCAGGGCTTACCGTACGGCCGGAGGCCGGAAAGAGTGGCTTGACGCCGCAAAAAGTGCCCTGGAGTTCATTGAAAGGCACTGTATCGACGCTGACGGACACATGTTCTTCTCCGTTACCGCTGACGGGCGGCCGGTGCAGAAAAGGCGCTATGTCTTCTCGGAATGCTTCGCGGCCATGGCCATGGCCGAGTATTCCGCCGCGTCCGGGGATGCGGGATATGCAGAGAAAGCCGTGTCCATGTTCAGGAACATCCTCAGGATGCTCTCCACTCCTGGCTTCCTCCCGCCGAAGACATACATCCCGTCCCAGGCCCATTCCATCACCATGATGCTCATAAATGTGGCAATGGTAGTGAAGGAAGTCTCCTCTGACCCGGTGCTGGATGCCCGGATAGACAGGTCCATAGATGCTCTTGCAAGATATTTCATGCATCCGGAGTTCAGGACCATACTCGAGACGGTCGGGCCTGGGGGCGAGTTCATCGACACCTGCGACGGGAGGGTCATCAACCCGGGCCACTGCATGGAGACCGGCTGGTTCATCCTCGATGTTGCCAGGTCCCGCGGGTGGGACCGCAGTCTTGTGGACATGGCCGCCACGGTGATAGACTGGGCCTGGGACTGGGGCTGGGACAAGGAGTACGGCGGGATGATAAATTTCCGCGACTGCCGGAATTTCCCTCCACAGGATTATTCCCAGGACATGAAGTTCTGGTGGCCGCAGTGCGAGACCATAATCGCATCCCTCTACGCCTACCTCGCCACCGGAGACGGGAAATACCTGGAAATGCACAGGAGGGCGCACGAGTACGCCTATGCTCACTTTCCTGACGCCGGGCACGGGGAATGGTTCGGATACCTGCACAGGGACGGTACTGTGGCCCAGCCGGCCAAGGGGAACCTGTTCAAGGGACCGTTCCACATACCGAGGATGATGATGCAGGCCCATGCCCTGTGCTCTGAAATACTTGAGATGAACAATGCTGACAAGAAATGATATGAAGATGATAATGAACTATCTGTACACTCCGGTCTGTATGCTGCTGCTCTGCGCTGCTGTCGTGTCCTGCTCCGGAAAGGAGATACAGCGTCCGGATGTGGTGAATCCAATATATCCGGTGACTGAACCGGAAGGGACCGAAGGCACCATTGCCGAGGAAAGCCTGGAGACCTCCATATCCTACAGGGGCTGGTCCGGTGACAAGTCCCTTTCCAGGCCATTCGCTTCCGGTACGGAGGCCAACTCCGTGCGCATCCCGTCCGTGGTCACTGCGGCGGACGGGTCCCTTCTGGTCTTCTGCGAGGCGAGGCACAACTCCTGGCGGGACAAGAGCTATACCGACATAGTGGTGAGGCGCAGTACGGACAACGGGAAGACCTGGTCCGCTGTGCAGAATCTCACCGGCTCCGCCAACGGCGGGAACTATGCCTTCATGGACCCGGTCCCTGTGGTCGCCGGCAACGGGGAAATCTTCCTGTTCTGCTGCAGGTGGCTCAAAGACAACAGCGATGCATCCAACAACAGGGCATTCAGGCTTTCATCCTCCGACAACGGGGTGACGTGGAGTGCCCCGGAGGATGTCACCGGTGAGGTCATCGTTCCAGGCTGCTTCAGCGCCGGATTCGGGCCAGGGAGCGGTACGCGCATCAGCGGCGGCCAGCATGCCGGCAGGATGATACTTCCTTCCCGCCAGTACGATGGTTCCTCAAGCAAGGGAATCTGCATCTATTCCGACGACAACGGCAGGACCTGGAATACCTCCTCCGAGGTAAGGGCCGGCGAGAGCCAGATAGCGGACGCGGGAGACGGCTCGCTTGTCATGAACATCCGGGCCGGGAGCGACAGGTACGCCTCCTTTTCCGGGGACGGGGGAGCCACGTGGTCTTCGGCATCCAAGGTTGCCGACCTTCCGTCCCTCTCCGGCGGCTGCCATTCCGGTGTATTCGGGACAGGGGACGGTACAGTCTTCTGGTGCGGGCCTGCGGGGACATCCTCTACCGCGGACAACGACAACAGGTACGCCCTGACCCTGTACCGCAGCATCACCGGGGCCGAGACCTGGACAATGAAGCATTGCCTCTATGACCTTGCATCAGGCTATGCCGACATGACTTCCGCTTCCGACGGACGTCTTGTAGTTGTCTTCGAGTCCGGCCCGGAGAAAGGCTTCACGAGGGCATCAGGGAACCGTCCTGCAGAGTGGATGTGCATTGATGTCATCATGATACCCGGAACCGTCTCGGACAAGGGATACTGGTTCTGACATATCTTTTATTGAATCTAAAATTAATGACCATGTTATTTGATTTTAATATATTTAATATAGGCAGAACCAGGCTTCTGCTTGTTGCAGTGCTGCTGTTTTCCGCAGTAGCGGCCGGGGCCCAGTCCGGGGTGACTGTGACCGGTACGGTCTCGGATTCCGACGGGAATCCTCTGATAGGTGCCGCCGTAATGGAACAGGGCACCAACAACGGTGCGGTCACTGACATTGACGGCAAATACTCCATAGTGGTCCGGGGCGCCGGGAGTGTACTTGTCTTCAACTCCCTCAGCTACATGACTGAAACCATGACTGTCGGGGACAGGAATGTGATAAACGTCGCCCTGAAGGACGATGCCCTGAGCCTGAGCGAGTCAGTGGTCACCGGATACGGGCGCACCGTCTCCAGGGACAAGCTGACCGCAGCCATTTCCAAGGTCTCGGGAGAGGTGCTTGAAAACGGTGTAAGGTCCAATGCCCTTTCCGCCCTGGCCGGTACGGTCACGGGTGTGAGGGTGGCTACCACTTCCGGGCAGCCTGGCTCGTCACCATCCATCGTCATAAGGGGAGGAGCCGCCCTGGACGGTTCGGGAACCCCGTTGTACGTAATTGACGGGATCCAGAGGGACAACATGGATGATATCAACGCCAACGATATAGAGTCCATAGAAATACTCAAGGATGCGGCTGCGACAGCCCTTTACGGAGCCAAGGCAAATGCCGGAGTAGTCCTCGTTACCACCAAGAGAGGACATGTGGGGAAGGCGGAGATATCCTTCAAGGCCAATGTCGGGCTCAACTATTTAAGGAAGACCAACGAGTTCCTGTCGGCCGACGACTACCTTTACTATATGAGACTGGCGGCCCACCGCTCCGGGAATGACGCACTCCTGACTTCGTCCGGGCCTTACGGGACAGGAAACGACTACTATGCCGACGGGAACGCCGCCGTCGAGGGCGTGTACAGCCCGATGTTCCTTACCGACGAAAACGCTTTCCTGCTGGAGCAGGGTTACAAGTCCATGACCGACCCTATCACCGGGCAGACCATCATCTACAATGAGTTCACCCCGAGCGAAGTGTCTGTCAGGGGGATGGCCCTGACCCAGGACTACAATGTTTCCGCTTCAGGGGGAAACGAGAAGGGCAAGTATTACGCGAGCCTCGGCTACTACGACGAGAACGGTTTCCCGGTGGTTTCCGGATATGACAGGATATCCTTCGTGACCAACGGTTCCTACAAGATCACGGACTGGCTGGAGTCGGTGAGCTCTCTGAACTTCTCCCGCTCTAACAGCACACAGGTGAGCGACTATATCGGCGGCGGTGACGCCAACTTCTTCGGAATCATGTTCTCGGCCCCTCCTACGATGAGGCAGTACAACCTCGACGGGGACCCTATCATCTGTACCACGAACTGGGAGAACGGGAACTGGGACGCCGCCAAGGACAGTTTCTACAGGAGGAACACAAACTACAAGTTCTCGATGGCCCAGGGCCTGAACTTCACCGTCACAGACCACCTGTCCGTAAAGCTGAACGGGATGTGGTATTTCAACATGAAGGAAACCGAGAGGTTCAACAAGACCTATATTACCCGTCCTGGCACCTACAACAGCGACCGCAAAGCTTCCGCCAGCTATTCGAGGATGCTTTCCCAGACCTATAACGCTATAGTGAACTACGAGAACTCCTGGAATGACCACAACCTCAGCGTAACTGCCGGCTACGAATTCTACGACAAGTACAATTTCGGGCTCTCGGCAGCGGGCCAGGGCTCTGACACCGATGACTTCATAAGCCTCGGCTATATCGACAAGACCGAGGACGACAACATCTCCGCCATAAGCATGAACTCCACCCATGTCCGTGAGCGCAGCATGTCCATATTCGGGAATGCCAGCTATGACTATATGGGGAAATACCTCTTCTCCTTCTCGGCGAGGTACGACGGCTACTCCAAGCTCGTGAACAACAAGTGGGGCTTCTTCCCCGGCGTGAGCGCGGCATGGAACATCCACAAGGAGAATTTCATGGCCCCGTCCAGGAACTGGCTCACGAGCCTGAAGCTCCGTGCCGGTTACGGGCAGAACGGGAATGTCAATATCCTTGCGGGAGCATACGACCTCCAGGGAAGCTACGACAAGACCGGACTCTACGACGGTGACTACGGGATTCTGATAGACAATCTTCCTTATCCGGACCTCCGCTGGGAGAAGACAACCTCTGTGGACCTCGCCGTGGAAGCAGTTCTGTGGGACAGGCTCAGCCTTTCTCTCGGGGCATACAACAAGGTCACGTCCGACCTGCTTGCCAATGTGCCGTTCCCGAGCTCCGCAGGCGTAGGCAACCAGTACACCAACAACGGCAGTGTCAGGAACCGGGGAATAGAGTTCGAGTTTGACGCCACCCTCTTCCGGAACAGGGACTGGAAGATAAAGCTCGGCGGAAACGCCACCTATATGCGCTCGAAAATCCTGCAGCTCCCGGATAACGGCAACGTGAACAACCGTCAGGGCGGAAGCCAGGTCTATGACGCCTCCGGGAACCTTGTATGGGTGGGAGGATACCAGGAAGGTCAGGAATACGGGACGGCATACGCCTACCAGATGGTGAACATCGTCCGGAGCGAAGAGGACCTGCAGAACTACGGCTGGTATGTGGACACTACACCTACCTCGGGTACAATCTACGGTCCGGCCGTGTGGAATACCCTCACAGCTGATGAACAGGCCCGTGGACAGCTTCTCCAGCCGGGAGACGCGATTTTCTATGATGTCAACGGGGACAACAAGATAGACCAGTACGACCAGGTATGTATGGGGAACACGATTCCGAGATGGGTCGGCGGCCTGAACCTTTCGGTGGACTGGAAGGGCCTTTCCCTCTACGCAAGGTTCGACTATGCGGCCGACTATGTCGCCCAGAATGCGAGGAAGCAGTATTACATGGCCCTTTCCCAGGGAACTTTCAACACCCTGAAGGAAAGCAAGGACACATGGTCTCCGGAAAACCCGGATGCTACCTACCCTATCCTGATGTATGCCGACACGAAGAACAGGAACAACTACAGGATGAGCAACATTTTCTACGACGAGCAGAGCTACATCTGCGCCAGGGAGATAGCCCTGAGCTGGTCCCTTCCTGAAAAATGGGTCCGCGCGATAAAGATGCAGGACCTCACCCTGTCCGTGACCGGGCAGAACCTGTTCTACATCACGGCTTCATCAATGTATAATCCTGAATACGGGGTTAATTCCAACGGAGGATATTCCATCCCGCGGACAGTGTTCTTCGGGGTAAAGGCAACATTTTAACGGAAAAACAAGACAGTCATGAAAATTTTGAGAAAATATATCAACCTGCTCCTGGTGCCGGTACTGGCGGTGTCGTGCAATGCGCTTGACCTCGCCCCGGTAGACACGTGGTCCATAAACAACTACTGGAACACGGAAGAGCAGTGCAGCCGGTTCATGCAGGGGCTGCAGTTCAGGATGCGCGAACGTGCGGAGACTTTCCTGCAGATGGGAGAATTGCGCGGCGGTACCCTCAGCACCGCATCGGTCACGTCCATCGGCGAGGGCGCGTACAATATAGAGGCAGTGGCCAACAATCTTTCCGAGGCCAACCCGGTGTTTACCAACTGGGGCAACTTCTACATGGACATCTATCAGATAAACCATGCCATCGACAAGATAAGCGACGAGTGCCCTTTCCTGTCGGAAGATACCAGGAACTCCTACCTCGCGAGACTCTACGGAATGCGTGCCTTCTATTATTTCTACATGCTCCGCACATGGGGAGGAGTGCCTCTTTGCGATGAGCCGGATGTGCTCATGACAAGCATAATCGCCGAACTCAGGAAGGAGAGGGCTACCGAAAGGCAGATATGGGAGTTCGTCAGGGATGACGCAGACCGTTCTTTCGACCTGTATTCCTCCCTTGCCGCACCGGAGACGGACAAGCAATACTGGAACTTCGGGGCTACCTGCTGCCTGCGTGCGGAGGTCAACCTGTGGGGAGTGAAGGTCAGGCCTCTGAAGGAGACAGAAGTGTTCTCCTCCGACATAGCCGGCGACCTGGACAAGGCCGAGAAGTCCCTGCAGGCCATATCCGGTTCCTATTCCCTTAACGGCTCCTTTGCCGACGCCTTCTCTCCTTATGACAAGGATTCCAATCCGGAGGTGATTTTCGCCATGAGGTACAGGCTTAACGAGAAGACCAACTTCTACAGCAACTGGACCTACAATGTCTCCACGTTCACGCAGTATTGCGACGAGGACGGAACTGCCCTGAACAACCCTCTGAACATTGCCAGCGGAGCCCTCCGCTACGAGTATTCGGAAGATTTCTACAACAGTATTGCCGGGAATGACACGAGGAAGGACGCCACCCTGCTCCAGTTCTACCGCAACGGCGGGGACGGCATTACCGTCGCCGGAAGATGCCTGTGCAAGTTCATCGGAGAAGAGAACAACGGCAGGAACCAGTTCACCAACGATTTCCCTGTCTACCGTTACAGCGACGTGGCCCTTATGCTTGCCGAGATAAACAACGAGCAGGGCGAATCGGGACAGGTGGAGATCTGGATGAACCTTGTGCGGGACAGGGCATACGGCGCCGGGGTGAACCCGTTCACTTATTCGGACTACGAAAGTGCCGAGGAAGCCATCCTTCAGGAGAGGGCCGTGGAGTTCGTCGCGGAAGGAAAGAGATGGTTCGACGTACGGAGGATGTCCGGGGGCAGGCACGCCCTCGACCTTGTGGACGGCAACGAGCTGAAGCTCGTGTGGCCGATAGACGCAGGTGTGCTTTCCAAGGACAACCTTGTCAAGCAGAACGAAGGGTACCTTACGGAATGAGCGGCCCCCTCCCCGGACGGCAGGACCCTGACCGGTGCAGGAGGTGAGGTCAAGCCGGGGATAAGGACTCCGGAAGCATATCAGTTATCAATAGGAAAATAATCATGAACAGCAAGAAATACAATGATATATATCCGTGGATAGCCGTCGCCCTGCTCTGGGTGGTGGCCCTGCTGAACTACATGGACAGGCAGATGCTCTCCACGATGAGGGAGGCCATGGCCATGGATATTGCAGAACTGGAGTCGGCGGCTAATTTCGGCCGGCTCATGGCCATCTTCCTGTGGATATACGGGCTGGTGAGCCCCTTCGCCGGTGCCGTAGCCGACAGGATAAGCCGGAAATGGCTTATCATAGGGTCCCTGTGCGTCTGGTCGTCAGTCACCCTTCTTATGGGATGGTCCACATCCTTCACGCAGATTTACTGGCTCAGGGCCCTCATGGGGGTCAGCGAGGCCCTCTATATCCCGGCCAGCCTCTCCCTGATTGCGGATTTCCATACTGGCAAGGCCCGCAGCTTCGCCGTGGGGATACACATGACCGGACTCTATATGGGACAGGCCATAGGAGGTTTCGGGGCAACAATAGCCGCCATGTTTTCCTGGCAGGAGACATTCCACTGGCTGGGTGTCATCGGCATAGCTTACGCGGTGGTCCTGGCCTTCCTCCTGAAGGACAGGAAGACGGACCGGGCTGCCGGAGCTGTCCCTGAAGTCCCTGCCGGGGAGAAGATACCTGTCCTGAAAGGCTTCGCCATGATATTTTCCAATATAGCCTTCTGGGTGGTGCTCTTCTACTTCGCGTCCTCATCCCTCCCGGGATGGGCAACCAAGAACTGGCTCCCGACCCTGTTCGCCGACAGTACGGGCATCCCGATGTCTTCGGCCGGGCCGGTGTCGACCATCACGATAGCCTTTTCCTCGTTTATCGGGGTCATGATAGGAGGCCCGCTGTCCGACAGGTGGGTCAGGAGGAATCTGAAAGGGCGTATCTATACGAGTGCCATTGGTCTCGGGCTCATGATTCCTGCTCTCCTTCTCCTAGGCCTCGGGCACGGCATGACCGCGGCGGTGGCCGCCGGGCTCTTCTTCGGTATCGGGTACGGGATGTTCGACACCAACAACATGCCTATCCTTTGCCAGTTCGTTCCTTCCAGGCTCAGGGCCACGGCCTATGGTATAATGAACATGGTTGGGGTCTTCGCCGGGGCTTTCTGCACCGAGGTGCTCGGTAAATGGGCCGACGGGGGTAACCTCGGTTCCGGTTTCGCCGTGCTTGCCGCCGTCATCGCGGTGGCCCTCCTGATACAGTTGTCCGTACTCAGGCCAAAGACTGATAATATGGAATAGCCCAGGGCCGCGATGCCAGCCGGGGGATTTGAGGAATATAATGAAAAATCAGATGAAACGAATTTTTGCCGCCGCTTCAGCGGTGTTGGCGGCTCTCCTGATGCCGGATACGGGAGCCTGCAGGAATACATGTCCGGTGGTGGATGTAAAGAATGTATGCATCCCGGTCCTGGTCGGGGAATGCAGCGGCCCGCTTGCGGTGCTGTGCATCGACAATGCCTCGGGGGAGGACCTGACGCTTGACGGGGTCACGGTCGCCGTGTCGGGGCTTCCGGAGGCTGCCGTGAAGGATGTCAGCCTCCTG
This sequence comes from uncultured Bacteroidales bacterium, assembly GCA_944326325.1. Classification (GTDB taxonomy): domain Bacteria; phylum Bacteroidota; class Bacteroidia; order Bacteroidales; family UBA932; genus Cryptobacteroides. The sequence goes on along the minus strand of CALVDQ010000010.1, from coordinate 72,516 downwards.
TACACCGGGACGATGTCCCCTCTGCATTCGGAGACGGAATCCCAGGCGATAAAGTCTGTGTTCGCCCGTTGCGGCGGCTCCCAGAGGATATTCTCCGAGCCGGATTATGCCATGCTCCAGGACCGCCGGAAACCGGGCAGGGACGGGACTGTCTTCCTCGGCTCCGGGAAAAGGCTGGTCAAGGGACGGAACTGGTTCCATGTCAGCCTGAATCTGGACGGGGCGGGGATACCGGACTTGTCCGCTGTCTGCAGGCTGGAAGTCACGGAAGCCAGGATAGACGGCTCCGTAGCTATGCTGGAGCAGGAAGGTCCTGTAGACAGGAGACTTGCCGTCGGGCTACGGAACCACGGGGATGACGGGGTGTTCGCGTACCGTATCCCTGGAATAGCCACGACTCCGCAGGGGACCCTGATAGCGGTATATGACGTGCGCCACTATACTACCTTCGACCTTCAGGAGGATATAGACGTCGGCATGAGCCGGAGCACGGACGGGGGCCGCAGCTGGGAGAAGATGAGGATTATCATGGACATGGGCGAATGGGGCGGCCTGCCCCAGGCCCAGAACGGCATAGGCGACCCTGCCGTACTCGTGGACGAGGCGACGGGGGAGATATTCGTGGTTGCCGTGTGGACCCACGGACTGGGGAACGGACGGGCCTGGAACAAGGTCGGTGACGGTTTTTCCCCGGAGGAGACGGCCCAGCTGATGATAGTCAGCAGCAAGGACGACGGCCGCACCTGGTCGGAGCCGCGCAACATCACCTCGCAGGTCAAGCACAGGGACTGGAGATTCACTCTCCAGGGGCCAGGGCGCGGTATTTCCATGAAGGACGGGACTCTGGTGTTCCCCGTACAGTATGTCGGGCCGGACATGGTCCCGAGTGCCGGGATAATGTACAGCAGGGACCACGGGCGGACATGGCTGTGCCATGGCCCTGCCCGGGCCAATACCACCGAATCCCAGGTCGCGGAAGTCCGCCCGGGGGTGCTTATGCTGAACATGAGGAACAACCTCAGGACAGGCCGGGTGGTGTGCACCACTTCCGATTTCGGGCGGACCTGGACAGAGCACAGTTCCACGGGGAAGCTCAGGGAGCCGGTGTGCATGGCCGGACTGCTGCACGTCCCGGCGGAAGATAACGTGCTCGGGAAGGATATCCTGCTTTTCTCCAATCCCGATACGGAAAAGGGCCGCAGCCATATCACCGTCAAGGCCAGCCTGGACGGAGGCGAAACCTGGCTCCCGGAAAATTCCCTGCTCCTGGACGAGGAGGAGGGCTGGGGCTATTCCTGCCTCACCATGATAGACAGGAAGACCGTGGGCATCCTCTACGAAGGGAGTGTCTCCCAGATAGTTTTCCAGGCGGTGGACATCGGTGACATAGCGGGAGGCGGAGACGGGCTTTAGTGAAAAATCCTCCATCCGGAGTACATCTCCGGGAATACTTCATGAATTAATGTCGTGAATATTCAAAACAGTTTCTTAAATTTGCCGGAGCACTCGTGCCGGGGATATGCCGGGATGGAAATCCTTCTTCCGTGGCGTGTCCCCGGCCGTTTCGTTTTGTGAAATGATTTAATTACAGAGACTTATGCACATAGCTATCGCAGGAAATATCGGCAGCGGAAAGACGACCCTGACAAAGATGCTTGCCGCCCACTACGGCTGGACGCCGAAATTCGAATCCGTGGACTACAACCCTTATCTTGCCGATTTCTACGAGGATATGGAAAGGTGGTCCTTCAATCTCCAGATCTACTTCCTGAACAAGAGGTTCAAGGACGTGGTGGAGATATCCAGGTGCCAGGACGTCATCATCCAGGACAGGACAATCTACGAGGACGCCAGGATATTCGCCCCGAACCTGCATTCGATGGGCCTGATGAGTACCCGGGACTTCGAGAACTATTCCGACCTGTTCGATCTCATGATGTCCCTGGTGAACCCGCCGGACCTGCTGATATATCTGCGATCGAGCATCCCCAACCTCGTGAGCCAGATACAGAAACGGGGCAGGGAGTACGAGAAGAGCATCCGTATCGACTATATCACGGGGCTGAACGACAGGTACGAGAAATGGATAAAGGACTACAGGCACAGGCTCCTGATACTGGACGTGGACGAGATAAAGTTCGAGAACCACCCGGAGGATTTCCAGACCGTCACCGACCGTATAGATGCCGAGCTGTTCGGCCTGTTCAAGGATGTGGAGTGAAACACTAAACAATTATATGATATGGCAGCAGAAAGACTTACTATCATCCAGTTTGTGGAGAAATACACAAGGCAGTTCGCAGGAAACACTTTCCTCTGGGAGAAACAGGGCGGCGAATGGGTCCCGACCACCTTCGCGCAGACGAGACAGCAGGCGTACAGGGTAGGAGCCGGCCTTATGGCCCTCGGCGTGCAGAAGGGGGAGAAAGTCTCCCTGCTGTCAGAAGGCCGCAATGCCTGGGTCATCGGCGAACTCGGGATACTCTATGCCGGGGCGGTGAATGTCCCGCTGTCCATAAAGCTGGAGGAGAGCAACGACCTGGTGTTCAGGATAAGGCATTCCGATTCGAAATACGTGATGGTCTCGGCAGGGCAGCTTCCGAAAATCAGGAAAATCCTCGGAGAGCTCCCTCAGGTGGAAAAAGTCATTGTCTTCGATGACCTGCCTGAATATCAGGACAAGGAAATCGCGTTTTCAGAAATATGCGGGATGGGCGACACCTTCCTGGCGGAGCACCGGGATATGTTCGAGCAGAGGTACAGGTCCGTCGGCCCGGACGACTATGCCAACATAAGCTATACTTCCGGCACCACCGCCGACCCGAAAGGCATACTCCTGACCCACAGGAACTATACTGCCAACGTGGAGCAGGCGCAGTCGGTCATCGGCGTCACGCCGGAGGACAGGATGCTGATAATACTGCCTCTTGACCATTGTTTCGCCCATGTCGCGGGATTCTATACCATGATGTCCTACGGGGCCTCTATAGGCACGGTCCCCGCAGGCAGGACACCTATGGAGGCCCTGCGCAACATCCCGATGAGCATCAAGGAGCTCCAGCCTACGGTGATGCTCAGTGTCCCTGCCCTTGCAAAGAATTTCAAGAAGAACATAGAGGCGGGTATCAAGGCCAAGGGCCCCAAGGTGGAGAAACTCTACAACTTCGCCCTGGACCTCGCCATATCCTACAACAGGGAAGGCTATAACAAGGGCGGATTTCTGCAGCTGTGGAAAAAACCGCTCATGTCACTGTTCGACAGGCTCATATTCAGGAACGTCCGCCAGGGGCTCGGAGGGAAGATGAAGTTCTTTGTCGGCGGAGGCGCACTCCTCGACATCGACCTGCAGAGATATTACTATGCGATAGGCATCCCCATGTACCAGGGCTACGGGCTCTCGGAAGCCACTCCTATCATTTCTGCCAATGCTCCTGCGAAGCACATTCTCGGCTCTTCCGGCTGCGTCGTGAAGCCGATGGACATCAAGATTTGCGACGAGGACGGCAGGGAGCTTCCTTACGGGCAGAAAGGCGAAATAGTCATCCGTGGCGAGAATGTGATGGCCGGCTATTGGAAGAATCCTAAATCCACGGCGGAGACCATCGTGGACGGCTGGCTCCATACCGGTGACATGGGATATATGAGAGACAAGGATTTCCTGTACGTTGTTGGCCGGTTCAAGTCTCTGCTTATCAGTGCCGACGGCGAGAAGTACAGTCCGGAAGGCATCGAAGAGTCCCTCGTCGAAAATTCGAAGTTCATCGACCAGGTCGTGCTCCACAACAGCCAGGATCCGTACACGATAGCCCTGCTTGTCCCGAACAAGGACGCCTTGAAGTCGTGGCTCAAGGAGTCGGCGCCGGATGTATCCCCTGATTCGGAAGAAGGGAAGAAGCGTATGCTCGGCAGGCTCCAGGACGAGATCAATTCCTACAGGAAAGGCGGCAGGAATTACGGCGCCTTCCCGGAGAGATGGCTTCCTGCTGCTGTCTGTGTGCTTCCGGAATCTTTCACGGAGAAGAACCATATGGTCAACAGTACGATGAAGATAGTCCGCGGCAAGGTCGAGAAAGCCTACGAAGACCGCATGAAGTTCGCCTACACTCCGGAAGGCAAGAATATAGTGAATGCACAGAACCTGGCTGCGCTGTAGCCGCCAGGTCCTGTAACCGTGTCAGTTCTTGAAGCTGTGTATCGGCGCGGGGATACGTCCCTCGCGCCGTATGAAGTCTTCGCACCCGAACCTGTTCACCGGCATCACCGGGGCGTGGCCGAGCAGCCCGCCGAACTCCACGCTGTCCCCCACGGTCTTCCCCACGACAGGGATTATCCTCACTGCGGTGGTCTTCTGGTTCACCATCCCTATGGCGGCCTCGTCAGCTATGATGCCGGAGATGGTGGCCGCAGGGGTGTCGCCCGGTATGGCTATCATGTCCAGCCCTACGGAGCAGACGCAGGTCATCGCCTCGAGCTTCTCTATGGTCAGGGCGCCGCATTCCGCGGCCTCTATCATGCCCTGGTCTTCGCTTACCGGGATGAAGGCCCCGCTGAGCCCTCCCACGTAGGAGGAAGCCATGACCCCGCCTTTCTTCACCTGGTCGTTCAGCATGGCGAGGGCCGCGGTCGTCCCCGGGGCCCCGGCCTTCTCCACCCCTATCTCATGGAGTATGTCAGCCACGCTGTCCCCGATGGCCGGGGTAGGGGCGAGGGACAGGTCGATTATGCCGAACGGGATGCCGAGCCTGCGCGACGCTTCCTGGGCCACGAGCTGCCCCACCCGGGTAATCTTGAACGCTGTCTTCTTGATGGTTTCGCACAGGACTTCGAAGGATGCCCCGCGGACACTCTCCAGTGCGTATTTCACAACCCCTGGGCCGCTTACCCCGACGTTGATTATGGCATCGGTCTCAGTAACCCCGTGGAATGCCCCTGCCATGAACGGATTGTCATCCGGTGCGTTGCACAGTACCACGAGCTTGGCGCAGCCCAGGGAATCCTTCTCGCTGGTGAGGCTGGCCGTCTTCTTCACAATCTCTCCCATCATCCTTACGGCGTCCATGTTTATCCCAGTCTTCGTGCTCCCGACGTTGACCGAGCTGCACACGCGGGATGTCCTTGCAAGGGCCTCCGGGATGGACTCTATCAGGAGACGGTCGCTTCCGGTCATGCCTTTGGAGACGATGGCGGAATATCCTCCGAGGAAGTTCACCCCCGTTTCGGCGGCGGCTTCGTCGAGAGCCACCGCAATCCTGACATAGTCTTCCGGAGTCTTGCAGGCCGCTGCCCCGACAATGGCGGCCGGGGTAATGGATATCCTCTTGTTCACTATCGGGATACCGTACTCCATGGAAATATTCTCCGCAGTCCTGGCAAGGTTACCGGCGACCCGCACAATCTTCTCCCTTATCCTCGAGCACACCTCCCCGACATCGGACGAGGCACAGTCGAGCAGGCTTATCCCCAGGGTTATGGTCCGGACGTCGAGATTCTCCTTCTCGATCATCCGGTTGGTCTCGATGACTTCGTTTATGTTGATCATATCCTGTGCATTTTCTCGAAAATCTCCTCCCGCTGGCACTTGATCTGTACCCCTATCTTCCCTCCGAGCTTCTCCAGGTCGGAGGCGAGCTTGTGGAAGTCTTCCGTGATGTTCCCCGTGTCCACGATCATCATCATGTTGAAATAGCCCTGGACTATGGTCTGGGTGATGTCGAGGATGTTGATGTTCTGCGACGCAAGGTAGGCGCAGACCTCTGCTATTATACCTACGGTGTCTTTCCCGACGACCGTGATTATGCTCCTGTTCATTTTCCGGAAAAAATTAGTTGAAATAAAATCAGCAGCGCAAAGATAATAGATTTCTGAAGATGTCCCTGCAGGAAACCTCTTATTCGTTGCGCAGATTGTTGACAGGGTTCTCGTTCGCTGTCCTGCCGCTCTGCCAGATGACGGTAAGCAGCGTGACGGCGGACACGGCGGCGAAAGCGGCGACGAATACCCACCACTGCATGCTGATGCGGTATGCGAAGCCCTCGAGCCATCTTGCCGTTACAATCCAGGCTGCCGGAGCGCCGACAAGAAAGCAGATGCAGAGCAGGATGGCGTAGGACCTGCAGAACAGCCTGGTTATCTCGCCTGCCGTTGCACCGAGCACCTTCCTGACGGCCGTCTCTTTCCTGCGGTACTGGCAGTCGAACACCACGAGGGAGAACACTCCGGTAATGGTTATGAATATGGCGACGAGGCTGAACAGGGTAATGAGCGAGCCTGTCCTTCGCTCTTTCTGGTAGGTATATTCGAGCATGGTGTCGTAGAACACCACTTCAAACGGGAATTCCGGGTCGAACCTGTCCAGGCATTCCTCTATTTCCTGCCTTGCCTCCCGTAGATCTGTCCCGGAGCTGACCTTGATGACTGCCCAGGATAAGTTTTTCTCGGGGTAAAGGAGAAACGCCATAGGCGTGACGGATTTCCTCATGGACGTGAAATTTATGTCGGAGACGAAACCTGTGATTTCCCCGTTGTCCATACGGTCTCCGGCCTCCATCCCGTACTGCTTCCTGGCGGTCTCGTTGAAGATGTATCTGGCGTCTTCAGCCTGCAGGTCATCTTCTCTGAAATCCCTGCCTCCGGACATTTCTATGCCCATCACGTCCAGGAAATTATAGCTTACTGGAATACAGGAGAAGGATATTCTTTCATCTTTGTAACCTCTTATCCATGTTGGATAGAAATCTGCAACACCTATGTTGAGTTGGGTGAACGCTATGTCCTCCACTCCGGCAATCTTGCGTATCTCGCCGCTGAATGCGTCCAGATTCTTCCGGATATTGCCGTTTATGTCCGTGCTGATGATGCAGTCCTTGTCGAATCCGAGCGGGGCCTTGAGCATGAACCTGTTCTGCAGATATATGAAAGATGCCGTGATGATAAGTATGAAGGACGCCGTGAACTGGACTCCGACAAGTATGGTCCTTATCCTCTTTCCCGACGGTGAAAGCCCGAAGTTGCCCTTGAGGGCTATCGCCGGAGATATAGATGTCACATAGAATGCAGGATAGAGGCCTGACAATACACCGAAAAGTACAGCAATACAGGCAGACGCGGCTATGATTCCGGCATTCTCCCGCAGGTCTATGCCGCTGTCGAGAAGTCCTGCCGCCGGCGACCCTTTCACGGCATAGAGCAGCAGGAGAGAAATGGCGAAGGCGGCGACGCTTGCCATGATTCCCTCGGATATTATCCCTCCCCGGATTGAGGCATCCGTGCTGCCGAGGATCTTCCGAGTGTTTATGCCGTGTATCCTCATTGGGGTGAGTGCCGTGCTGAAATTCGTGAAGTTGATGCCGGAGATGAGCAGTATGATGACAGCGATGGAGACAAGGAGGTAGACCGTGTTCCGGCTTGTTTTCGGCAACATGTCGAAATATATGTCGGACCGGAAGTGCAGCCCGGTGAGAGAGTGAAGTTCCAGTGGCAAGTTGTCAGGATTGTGCTTCTTCCCTCCGAATAGCATGTCCTCGTACCTTTCCGTGAATTCCCTGGTTATGTCCCCTGCCACGGACGGATCCCTGAGCCTGACATAGCAGTAATAATTCCAGTTCTGCCAGTTGTCGAAGTTTTCCTCCGGGTCCATTGAAAGGTATATGACATTCTGGACTGACGCGTTCCGCGGGAAGTCCCTGTAGACCCCGGTTATCGTCCTGCCGGTATTCCCTTCCGTCGTTGTCATCAGCATGTTTCCGGTAGCCGGGGCATCCCCGAACATCCTCCTGGCCATGCTTTCCGGAATCACGGCGCTGCCTGGTGCTTCCAGCGAGTGCAGATCCCCTTCCGTCATCCTGAAACGGAATACTTCGGGCATCCCCGGCGATACCTCAAGGCTTTTCTCGTAGAATCCTGTCCTCCGGTCGCCGTCCCCGACATACCAGGTTTTCATGTCATGGCTTACGGAGGTTATGCAGCCCGAATCTATATCCGGGGATGAGGCGATGAACATCCTTGCCAGAGGCCTCGGTGCCGGTGCTTGGAACCCGTCTCCATCATAGGTGTCTAATCTGAATATGGATTCAGCGTCTTCATAGCAGGTGTCGAATCCGGTATCGAACTTCACCTGCATCATTATCATCATGAAAGCCGTGAAAGCCACTGCCATGCCGAGGAGATTCAGCAGAAACGCCGTCTTGAAATGGCGTATTACACTAAAAAAGTTGCGTAGCATAATCTTCCAGTCCTGTCAAAGTTCATTTGCCACATCGCTGACAATGCGTCCGTCCAGGAGGTCAATCGTCCTCTGTGCGACAGAGGCGTCCCTTTGGGAATGTGTCACCATCACGATGGTCGTCCCTTCGCGGTTCAGTCCGGACAGAAGGTCCATCACCTCCTTGCCGTTCCTGGAGTCGAGGTTTCCCGTGGGCTCGTCGGCGAGGATGAGCCTTGGTGAAGCGACCACGGCCCGGGCTATCGCTACCCTCTGCTGCTGTCCTCCGGAGAGCTGCTGCGGAAAATGCTTCGCCCTGTGGCTGATGTTCATCCTTTTCAGGATTTCCGTCACTTTCCGCTTCCTTTCCGTGGCCCCGATATTGAGGTAACGCAGCGGAAGCTCCACATTTTCATACACGTTGAGCTCATCGATAAGGTTGAAACTCTGGAAGATGAAGCCGATGTTCCCTTTGCGGACCCTGGTGCGGTTTTTCTCCTTCAGCTTGCCTGCTTCCTGCCCGAAAAGCTCGTAACTGCCGGCAGTGGGGTTGTCAAGAAGTCCGAGGATGTTCAGCAACGTGGATTTCCCGCATCCGGAGGGCCCCATTATGGCGACGAACTCCCCGTCCCCGATTTCAAATGAGACGTTGTCCAGAGCCGTCGTCTCGATTTCTTCCGTCCGGAAGACCTTGCACAGATTCCTTACTTTTATCATATCGTTTGCATTTTGTTTCTCCGATGATTGCCCTTATGCCGTGACTATCTGAATATCAGGATATCGTTGTCCTTTAAAGATCCGTAGCCGGAGATGATGACCTCTTCTCCGGGCTCCAGTCCGCTCTCCACTTCATAGGACTGCGGGTTCTGCCGCCCTATGCTTATCTCTCTCCTGAACGCCCTGGTCCCGTCCTGCGAGAGGACATATATCCATTTCCCGCCGGTATGCTGGTAGAATGTGCCACGGGGTATGAGTATGGCCTCTTCCGGCTGTCCGAGCTGCAGGTCCATATAGTATGTCTGCCCTGTGCGGATGTTTTCCGGCTGTTTCCCGGTGAACCTGAAGTCAGCCTTGAACTTCCCGTCCCGGACCTCCGGATATATTTTGCGTATGACCGCCCTGTAGGTCCCGTCCTGCCTTTCAAACATGGCTTCCAGACCTGCCGATACCCTGTCGATGTAGTGCTCGTCTATCAGGGCTTCGATCTTGTAGCTCGAAAGGTCGTTTATCTGTCCTATCCTTGAGCCGGAGTTTATGTTCTGCCCGAGCACGGCATCCAGCAGCCCGAGTTCGCCGTCTGCCGGGGCCTTGACCGTCAGGTTTTCTTTCCGTCTGCGTATCATCTCCATATTGAGCCGCATATTCTCGAGGCTTTCCTCCATCTGTTCTATCTCGACTGTCCGGTACAGGCTGTCCTGCAGTTCCCTGTTTTTTACAAGTTCAAGTTTGTCCACCGCAAGCAGATAGTCTTCTTCGGCCTGCAGCCAGGTTTCTTTTGCTATGAGCCTTTCCTCGTAGAGGGCTTTCTGCTGCCCGTATATCCTCCCGTATCTGCGGACCTCCATCTGGAGCTGGAGCTTTTCCTGCTTAACGTTCAGCTTCTGCTGCTCCATGGATATCATTGTGTTGCGCAGGATGTTCTCCTTTTCCGCAAGTTCAGCTTCAGCGTTGAGTATCTGCAGGTCAAGGTTTTCATTGCTCATCCTCAATATCTCTTCACCCTTTTTCACCATGCTCCCTTCCTCGGCGATGATTTCTTCCACTACTCCGCCTTCCAGCGGACTTATCTGTATGGTTGTCATGGGCTGGACCTGACCGCTGATCCTGATGTAGTCGTTGAATTCCCCGGCGATGGCTTTGCCCGTCGTCACAGTGTCCCTGCTTGTCCTGAAAGTGGAGGAATTGTCATGCAGGAGAGCCCACAACGTGACTCCCAGCATCAGGGCGCCTGCCCAGTACGGGAGGGCCTTGCGGCTGAACATGAGAGTGACGCCTCTTTTCTTTTCCAATTTCCTGTCCATAGTCCTGGTTATTCCTGTTCAATATAGCTGGTCCCGTTATAATATTCTACTATCCTTTTCTTTATATGGTACTGAAGCATGGCGTCCAGCCTTTCTGCCAGGGCTTTGAGCAGATTGCCGGAGACGGTCTGGTACTCGATTGAAGATATCAGCCCCTGTTCGAACTGTCTCGAGCTTAACCTGAACGACTCCTTCTGGACTGCAGCCCTTCTGTCTGCCAGGAGAAATGCCGCTTCAGCCCCGTCCCTGTCCTGGATTGCCCGGCATACTTCAGCCTCTACATCCCTTACTGTCTGTTCGTACTGCGCTTCAGCCCTTTTGTATGCATTCTTTTTCCTTGCCACGTCGGAATGCCTCGATAACCGGTTGAAAATCGGTATGGAGAGAGACAGCTGGATATATTCCCCTCCGTTGTTGCGGAACTGGTTCCAGAAAGGGGATGCCACATATCCATCCTGCCCGGGGTATGTATAATAACTTGTCGACCATCCTGCATGGAGGGACAGGGACGGGACAAATTTCCATTTTGCCGTGCGGAGCTCCAGTCTTGCATTATCCATCCTGCCTTTTGCTATGAATATGTCCGGAAGTGTCTCCAGGGCCTTGCCGATTGTCTCTTCCGCACCGGGACCGTCATGGCCCGGCAGGTCTCCGTATCGCAGTGCCTCTTCCTCCACTGCTGCCGTATCTATCTCGAGTGGCTCTGTAATGGGCCAGAACATCACGTCTTTCAGGGAAATGAGTGCATCCGAGAGCATATTTCTTGTGGAAGTCAGGCTATATTTCTTGTCTGCAAGGTCCGCTTCAGCCTGGACTGCATCCGCATGGCTTTTCTGCCCCAGCTCCTCCTGTTTCCTGACGAGGACGAGACTGGCTTCCGCGGTTTTTACCTGCTCGCCGATGATTCTGCAGAGCTGTGTGTAGTAGACCACGTTGCAGTAAGCCTCGATGGTGGCGAGGCATATCCGGTCCTTTATCTGCTGCTCCATATTCAGGCCCATAGCCAGGGCTGTCCTGGTAATGCGAAGGTTATTTACTGCCTCGAATCCGTTGAAAAGATTGATTCCTGCCGATACGGAATAGGAGTTGTTGAGGGATGAGGACGTCCTGTAGGTATTTGATTCAGGGTCGATTGCCCTTCCGAAGCTTGAGTATATGCCGGCGCTCCCGCTGACCGACGGGGTGAAGGCGGAAAGGATTGCCTGCCTCCGGGCTATCTGGCTGTCCCCGTTATCCGCCTGCTGTATCCTGACCTGGGTGGAATTCGAGATGGCGTATTCCATGCAGTCCCGCAGGGTGAAGACCGCGGTGTCCTGTGCGGATGCCACCCAGTGCCATGATGCGGCTGCAAAGAGGCAGGCGGATGCGAGCCTGCGGATTATTGTATTTACCTTGTTTTTCTTCATTCTCTACTTGAGGCACTTTGGCTGGCAATCATAAAGGCATACGCCGTGCCATGAGAGACAATGTGTTGAAAACCAATGTAATGTTGTGTGGATAAATCATTTTTGATGTAAAGTTTCTTTACAATTTTATTTGCGTTATGTAAAATTTCTTTACGTAATGGCATAAATGTCTTATATTAGTGCCTGGAACATCGATATTTGCCTTATGCAAAAGAAAGGAAGAATACTTGTTGTCGATGACAACGCCGGTATCCGCTCGTCACTGAAGATCCTGCTGCAGATGCACTTCGCTGCCGTCGAACTGATACCTTCCCCTAACGGGCTGCCCGGCATGATGGACTCTTTCCGTCCTGATGCCGTCCTGCTGGACATGAATTTCCACAGGGATATCAATACGGGCAACGAAGGCCTTTACTGGCTCTCCGAGATAAAGCACAGCTATCCGGACGTGGAGGTGGTGCTGTTCACCGCCTATGCGGATGTCGCCCTTGCGGTGGAGGGGATGAAGCGCGGGGCTTTCGACTTCGTGGTGAAACCCTGGGACAACGCACGGATGCTGGAAATCCTCTCCGAGGCATGTTCCGGAAGACTTGCAGGCAAGTCAGGCCGGTCCCGGAAAGCGGAACCGGAACCGGTCCGGGAAATGTACTGGGGAGAGGGTGACGATATGCTCCAGCTGCGCAGGACAGTCGGGAAAATCGCACCGACAGATGCCTCTGTCCTCATTACGGGAGAAAACGGTACAGGGAAGGATGTCCTTGCATGGGAGATACACAGACTGTCCGGACGCCGGACCGGGCCTTTCGTGAGCGTGGATCTCGGCTCCCTGACGGAATCCCTTTTTGAAAGCGAGCTTTTCGGCCATGTGAAAGGTGCCTTCACGGATGCGAAGTCGGACCATCCGGGCAAGTTCGAGCAGGCTGACGGCGGGACTCTCTTCCTCGACGAGATCGGGAATATACCTGTGCACCTGCAGTCCAAGCTGTTGCGTGTCTTGCAGACCCGTTCCGTGACGAGGGTAGGGGATACGAGGCAGATTCCGGTGGACATAAGGCTTGTGTGCGCGACCAATGCCGATATCCCTGCCATGGTCAGGATGGGGGATTTCAGGGAGGACCTCTATTACAGGATAAACACCATCCAGCTGCATATTCCTCCTTTGAGGAACAGGCAGGACGAGATTATCCCTCTTGCCGGACTCTTTCTCAAGCGTTTTTCGGAAAAATACCGCAGGAAGGTATACGGGCTTGCTCCCGGTGCGGAGAAAGCTCTGCTGTCATACCGCTGGAGCGGAAATATCAGGGAACTGCAGAACTGTATTGAGAAGGCGGTGATTCTGTCCGACAACTCCTTGCTTACGGCAGGAGACCTCATGCTTCCTCCCTTGCGGGAAGATGTCCAGCCGGGAGATCTCCCGGACGGGGATGAGACCCTGGAGATGGTGGAGGAGAGGGCTGTCAGGGCGGCCGTAAGAAAGTACAACGGGAACCTTTCCCTCGTTGCCAAGGCCCTGGACATCAGCCGTCCGACATTGTACAGCAAACTGAAGAAATATGGTATATGATATGGCTCCTGTGATCATCATATCGGCTGCGGTGCTGGTATCGGCAGTCATCCTTGCAGCATTCTTCTCCACGGCGAGGACACGGAAGAAGCTGGAGTATATGCTGGATGCCCTTGAGGACGGCGAGACCAATTTCCGGTTCAGCGAACATCGGGTCTTTGACAGGAAGCTGAACAGGTCTCTGAACCGGATAAAGTCGATATTCGACAGGGAAAAGGCCGTAGTCATGGAGCAGGAAAGGTACTATGGGCTCATGCTGGACAATGTACGCACCGGAATCATCGTGGCGGACGCAAGCGACGGGAGGGTCAGCTACACCAACGCCAGGGCCCTGGAGCTGCTCGGAGTGTCCGGGATAGTGAACCTGAGGCAGCTCAGGCGTATGGACAGCGGGCTTTACGAGGCTTTCTTGAGGGTCGAGGAAGGCCATGACGAGAAAGCGAGCTACAGCACCGAGTCATCCATACGCACAATCTCCATCTCCGCTTCATCGGCGGAACTTTTCGGGCGCAGGGTCAGGATACTGGTCTTCAATGACATAAGTTCCGATATGGAGGAAAATGAGACAGAGTCGTGGACCCGGCTTGTCCGTGTCCTTACCCATGAGATCATGAACACTGTGAGCCCTATATCGTCCTTGAGCGAATCCCTCGTACATGCTTCCGGAGCGGACCTGAAGGCAGGGCTGGAGACCATAGCGTCCTCTTCACGGGGCCTGATGAAATTCGTGGAGTCCTACCGGAGCCTTACCCATCTGGCTGCCCCGGTAAAGAAGGCCTTCTACCTCAAGGAGCTCGTGGACAGGGTAAGGGAGCTTACGGAAAGCCAGTTGCAGGCTGCCGGGGCCGTATTTTCATACAATGAACTTTCGGAGGACATTCTCCTGTATGCTGACGAGGACCAGATAGCGCAGATTATGGTCAACCTTTTCCGCAATGCTCTGCAGGCTGGGGCGCACCGGCTGGATGTCACGGCTTTTATCGACAGTATGGAGAGTGTCGTGGTGGAGGTGTCGAACGACGGGGCCCCGATAAGCCGGGAAAGCCAGGAAGAGATTTTTGTCCCGTTCTTCACGACGAAGCCCTCCGGCACCGGTATCGGGCTGAGCATTTCCAGGCAGATAATGCGTCTTCACGGAGGGTCGCTGCGCCTTGCCCGGAGCGACAGTTCCTCCACTGTGTTCACCCTTGTTTTCAGGTAAGGGTCCCGTTCTCTTGCGTTAATGACCGGAAACTGGTATATTTGCATAAAACAATGATGAAATAATGGAAAAGTTACTTTTTTTGGGCAATATCGGTGCAGGTGAAATCCTGATCATAGCCCTTGTCGTCCTTCTTTTCTTCGGAGGCAGGAAAATCCCAGAGCTGATGAAAGGTCTCGGGAAAGGGGTCAAGAGTTTCAAGGAAGGGATGAACGAGGTCGAGAAGAACCTGGACCCTGATGCTCCGGACACTTCTTCTACGGCTCCTTCAAGTCAGGGTCCCGCAAAATCCTCTGCCAGTAAGCCTGAAACGGCAAAAGACAACCAGTAGTTCCGGATGTCCGAGGCGGAAACTCCAGTGACGGAAAGCCAGGTGCCGGAAGATTCCCGGATGACATTCTGGGATCATCTCGAGGTCCTGCGATGGTCTCTCATCAGGATAGCAGCTGTCCTGATGGTGCTTGTCGTTGCCTGTTTCATAGCGATGCCGCACATCTTCGATACATTTATCCTGGGGCCGGCGTCCTCCGACTTTTTCGTCTACAGATGGTTCGCTGCCATCGGCCGCGTCATCCCGTTTTTCCCGGACTTCTCCGATGACGGCTTTTCCGTTGACATAATAAACATCAACGTAGCCTCCCAGTTCATGACGCACATCACCACCTCCTTCTGGCTGTCCCTGGTGCTTGTCTTCCCCTATATTGTCTATGAGCTGTGGAAATTCGTCAGGCCCGCCCTGTTCGAGAACGAGGAGAAATCCGTCGCCCGGGCTTTCTTCTACGGCACCTTCATGTTCTTCCTCGGCTGCGCCGTTGGATACTGTCTCATCTTCCCATTCACATTCCGCTTCCTTGCCGGCTACCAGGTCAGCCAGACCATTTCCAACCAGATATCCCTGAACTCCTACATGAACAACTTCCTCGGCATGATATTCATAATGGGCATCGTCTTCGAGCTGCCCCTGCTTGCCTGGCTGCTTTCCCGCCTTGGCATTCTCCACAAGGAATTCCTCCGGAAATACCGGAGGCACGCTGTTGTCGTTCTGCTCGTGCTTTCAGCAATCATTACGCCTTCCGGGGATCCTTTTTCGCTGATGCTGGTGTTTGTGCCGTTGTTTCTTCTTTATGAGTTGTCGGTGCATATCGTCCGTTCTGACGCACCGGCCGTGGCGGAATAACGTGGTGTAAGCTGTACGCCTGCGCTTCGCGCTGCGTTTGAACGAGCGGGAGTCATATCCCGAATACACGCCGGATTTCATCCATCACCGGATCTACGCCGCACCGGAGCAGGATGACCCTGCGGCCGTCTGCCAGCAGAACCTTGTCGGCGGATCTGACTGCTGTCTCCACGTCGTGTGTGGAGAAAATCACGCATTTCCCCTCTTCTGAAGCCGCTTTCCTCAGAATCGAGACGGTCTGGTGCTTGCCGGGGACATCCAGGAAAGCCGTCGGCTCGTCAAGGAGCATTACCGGCGTGTCCTGGGCGAGGGCCCTGGCGATCATGATCTTCTGCCTCTCCCCGTCGGACATTTCCGCTATGTCCGTCATCGCGTAGTCCTGCATCCCGACAAGCTCTATAGCCCTGTCGGTCATCTCCTCGTCCTTCGCCCCTGGCCTGCCTGTCCATCCGGTCCACGGGGCTCGCCCCATAGCCACGAGTTCCCTGCCTTTCAGGTCCGGTACGAGGATGCGCTCTGTCCCGACGAAGGATACCGTCCGGGCCGCTTCCTCCCGGGAGAGCGACCTGATATCCCGTCCACCTATAAGGATTTCCCCTTTCGTCCTTCCTTCCACAGTGTATGGTTTCTGCAGCCCGGCCAATGTCCTTATGAGTGTGCTTTTCCCGCTTCCGTTGCGGCCGAGCAATGCTGTCAGTTCGCCCTTGCCGAACTTTGCCGAAATGTTCTCCAGCAGGATTTTCCTGCCATACCCGAGTGTAATGTCCTTTATCTCTATCATGTTGAAAGCCGGTTCATGTCCTGTGCTACCTCTGCTTCCAGGACTTCCTGTTCTTCATGACCACCCACACGACTACAGGCACTCCGCACAGGGAAGTGACGGCATTTATCGGGATGGCCGTTGATTTCGCTATCATGTCGCAGCCGAGCATGAGTATCCCTCCGCAAAGGGCTGTGGCCGGGACCAGGACCTTGTGGCCGGCAGTCCTTGCCAGCAGCCGGGCGATGTGCGGCACTGCAAGCCCGACGAAGCCGAGAGGGCCGCAGAATGCCGTGACGGTACCTGCCAGAAGTACGGTTGCAAGGAATACCAGCATCCGTGTCTTACGGATATCCACTCCTGATGTGACGGCATAGCTTTCACCGAGAAGCATCAGATCCAGGGACTTTGACGAGACGGCCGTGACGGCTGTTCCGCAGACAGCTGCCGCCGCGAGTATGCAGAGCCTCGTCCCGGAGACATTGCCGAGCGACCCCATCGTCCATACGATATAGGCTTTAAGTGACTGCTCGTCGCTCAGGTACTGCAGTATCTGCACAAATGCGTCGATTCCGGCCCCGAACATCATTCCCAGTATCAGGATGACGGTGATGTCCCCTATTTTCCGGCTGGCTGCAGCTATTATCAGAAGAACAGCCGCAGCTCCGGCCCAGGCGGCCCCGGCTATGCCGAATGATCCGAGTAGAGAATCCCTTATGGCCATGGACGAGGAGACGCCGAGTACGCACAAGGCAGCCCCGAGAGAGGCTCCGGAACTTATTCCGAGCACATACGGGCCTGCAAGTGGATTGCGGAACAGTGTCTGCATCAGCAGTCCGCTGACAGATACCGCTGCCCCGGCGAGCAGGGCGGTAAGCGCCTTCGGGAGCCTTATACCGGTCACTATCAGCCGTGTCTGGTCTTCGGTGCCGCCTCCGGAGAGAGCCTTCCACACCTCTTCCGGAGGTATCCCCGCGCTTCCGGTCATTATGTCAGCCGCAAAGAGTGCGGCAAGCAGGAATATCCCGCAGGTCCACAATATTCCAGGTTTCATTCTCATGGCTGGCAAATCTTTTCACTTGTTATTCCAGTTTCATGTAATAGTACAGCCCGTTGTCCCCGTCCGGGCTGTCTGTCCCGTTTCCGTTTCTCTCCGGACCGCTCTCCAGGCCAGTCTTTTCCATGCAGGCCAGTTCCGGATGGAAGATCTTCATCAGGTCCCCGAGGACAAGGTCAGGCCTTGCCGGGCCGGATTCCCAGAAATCGTTCCCTCCGCCGGAGTTGACCCTCCTGTTGCAGTTGTACACTTTTTTTTCAAGGACACATCCTGTCTCTGCGAATTCGGGATATCTCCCTGTCAGTTCCCTGATAGTGGCAAACTGTCCCGGATTCAGCCAGAAATCCGCCTCCGACACAAGCAGGAAGGCCTTTTCGAAGTCTATGGGCAGACTTTTGTCCGTATGGTTCCCACGGTAGATGTACTCCGCCCCCGCATCCTTTATCAGCTTTGCCATAGCCGATTCTGCCGGCGGCATATACCATATATCCCCGTATGGCGCGTTAAGCATCACCGTTGGCCTGGTCCGCACGCCTCCTTCCGTCCCGGCAAGGTATTGCCGCATGAATCCAGCGAGGGAGTCATACCTCTCCTTTATCTTTCCGAATTCTGCCTCTCCCTTCTCCCTGCATCCGAGTATCTCGGCTATCGCGACCATCCATTCAGCCCGTCCCAGCGGTATCTTTTCCAGGTATTCCCCTATGTAGACGAACGGTATCCCGAGCTCCCGGAGCCGGCCTTCCATGGGGCTGGAGGAGGTTATTCCGTAGAGCAGTACCACATCTGGACGGACCGCGGCCAGTTTCTCGAAGTCCGCATCGGCTTCGCTGCCTATGTCGGCTATCTCTCCACTGTGTTCCCGGATATGGCTGTTGCTGACGAATTCCAGTCCGGAAACGGCTTTGACGCGTGCTGTCTCGCCCACAAGGTCTATCATCGCTATGTGTGAAGAAGACATCGCGACGACCCTTTCCGCACTTCCTTCCATGACCTGTCCCGTGAAGCTCTCGGGCGGCCTTTCACCACCGCGTGCAATGAAGATCTCTGTCGCTGCCCCGTCGTCTCCCTGCCAGGAATGCACTGTCCTCAGAACCCTGCTGAGGGAGTCCCGCATCCCGGCAATCTCGAATCCTTCCGCATATTCAGGCTCATAATATATCGTGTCGAAAACATCCGTCTGCGCACTCCTGCCGCAACCTGCAGCCGCTGCAAGGAGGAATGTGCAGACGACTACGGCCTGCATGCCTTTAAACACGTCCATTATATATTGTCCTTTTTGAGGATCCAGCATACCTTTGCCGGTGCGACACCTGCCGTATGGCTCCAGGCAAGGGATCCGTCAGCATTGAAGTAATATACCGTACCTTCGGCCGTGTAGTCTCCGGCATCAGATATTACGAAATCACCCGTGGCCGGGTTTACATCGAAACAATAGCATGATTTCAACGGGATTCCGGAAAGTCCGGGAATTCCCGATTCTGAAAATGTGCCGCCGGTTATCTTGCCGAACATCGGTGTCTCGTTCCAGGAATCGTCATATATTGTGGACTGGGTATAGACAGTGCCGTTGAAATGACTCCAGTTCGAGACCGGCTTGTCAAGTACTGGGGTGATGCCGTCCGTTTCCGGGTCAAATATGAATACAGCTCCGGGATCTGTATTGTAGTCGCCCCTGGAGGTCACGTATATGGTGCCGTCGGCATACAGTATCTTGTACAGGTTCCTGTATCCTGTGTCAACTGTCCTGTCTACGGAGAATCCGGAGAGGTCCACGACAGTTATCGTGTCGTCATAGTCCGGGGAATGGTAGCCTCCCGAGTTCAGGATGTACAGGAAGCCGTCGAGGCAGAGCAGCTGTTCCGGTTCGTATCCTGTCTTCAATGTAGCTGTAATCTTGTAGTCTGCCAGGGAGATTTTGTAGAGGGTCCCGTCGGAGGCGAAGGAGGTTACGTACAGGTAGCCGTCCGACACGGTCCCGTATCGGCAGTTCGGCACGCTTACCTGCGCGATATGCTTTGCATCATCGGCAGAGGCTATCTCCACTATGCCGGAACCGTTCATGATAATGAAAAGCAGTCCGTCGGAAATGAAGATGTCGTTCCCCGTATCCCCGAGTCCGTATGCCATGTCAGGGTTCCGGGATTCGAAATAGCCGGCGTGATACTGTCCCGTGGCAAGGTCCACATAGTCGAGAGTGGCGTTGTTTGAGCCGTATCCCCCCTGGTTAAGGATATAGAATCCTGATACTTCCCCCGATTCCACCGGTACGATGCCGGTGTCCGTCAGGTCTTTGTCCTTGGTGCATGAGCAAAGGACTGATGCTGTAAAAAGGACGAGCATCACGGGAAGTCCGGAGGCTTTTACGTAAAATCCTGCAGCCTTTAAGGCCGGATGAATGAATTTGACCATAATATTTATATTTTGAAAATCAGTCCCGCCCTGAAATTGAATCCCGGAAGCGGGTATCTTGACACTATTTCGTACCTGGTGCCGAATACGTTGTTCAGTTCCACCTTTGCCCTGAGCCATGAGGTTACAGTCCGTGAGACTGTAATGTCGCAGTTGAGGTAGGCCTTTAGCCTGTTGGCGGCTGTGTTGGCTACGGACCTGTATCTGGCGGAATTGTAGATGCAGTTTACGGCAAAGGCCCATTTCCTGTAGTCGAGGGAAACCGTGGAGGATATGGAGTGCAGCGGAGAATATGGGATCAGTCCCTTGTACCATTGTGAGGACGGGTCGGTGAAGTCTTCCGATACATTGAAATCATAGTTGAAAAGGAGGGACAGCAGGAGGTCTTTCCTGAATCTGACGGTGTTGTCTATGCTGAAGGAGAGTCCGCAGGCCTTGACAAGACCGTAGTTAAGTACCGACCATTTGAACTGGTTGGCGGCGGGAATGCCTACTATCTTGTTCCGGACCCTGTTGTACCAGAGGGAGAGCGAGACCGACCCGGCGATGATTCCTGATGAAATGGACCGTGATACCGTGAAATTATACTGGTCTGCGGTCTCCGGTTCAAGTGCGGAGTCCAGGACAGGGGAGGCTGAATAATAAAGTTCGTTGAATGTCGGCAGCCTGGACGAGTTCTTGTACCACAGCTGGAACCTGAACGGGGACAGGGCGTATTGTACCGATATGAACGGGGAGACCTTGTCGAAGGCTTTGGAGGAATTCCCGTCAGTGTGGTTGTAGACCGCCGAACCGGATACTGAAAAATTTCCGAGACTGTAGTCTGCGCGGAGGGACAGAAGCGAGGAGAAGCGGTGTACCGGACTGAACTGCGGGACATCTGTGGAAAGACAGGTGAACTCCCCGTCCCATGCGGCGGAGACGGCGAATCCCCCATGTCTGTAGAACGATGACAGTGACAGGTACGCATCCTTCTGCCTGTAATGCAGGTTGAGGTACTGGACGGACTGGTTCCCTGTGGTGTCCTGGAGATACCTGCAGTAGTCGTCCGAGTATTTCGCCTGTATCCTGGCCCCGTAGTCCGGCTTTATGAAGGAATACCTGCCCTGGACGAACAGATTCCTGTCCCACTGCCTGTCCCCGTTCCTTATCTGTCCCGACTGCCGGATTACAGGCCCCGGAAGCCCTCTGGCCGAGGAGTACCAGTATGCTTTCGCGGAAAACGAGTGAGGGGCGTCCGAGTAATGGAAAGCGGACTCCAGGTGATATGAAAACAGGTCGGAGTTCTTCCTCGTCTCCGTCGTGTCGGCACCGTATGCGTTGGTGTATGAAAAAGGATAGTTCCCGGCGGTCGACCTGATGTCTCCGAGAACCTTGAGGTATGTCTTCCCGGAAAGCCGTCTGGAATATGAGCAGTGGACGGCCGGAGATATGAACGAGCCATAGGACAGGTTGGCGTCCAGTCCGGAAGTCCTTGAGAAGTCCGGCAGCCTTGTGGTCAGCATCACTACCGATCCGGCTGAAAGTTCCGATGCCGAGGCGAGCAGCGATGACGGTCCGGATGAATACAGCGTGACGGACTGCAGGTCATCGGCAGAGTATCTTCCGAGGTCCACCTGTCCGTTCTGGGCATTGTTCACCTTTATCCCGTCTATGAACACCGATGTGTGCTGAGATCCTAATGATCTGACATTCACGGTTTTCAGTCCTCCGAGTCCTCCATAGTCCTTTAGCTGGAGGGAAGACGAGTAACGGAGCACGTCGGCGGCGGAGCTTGCGGACAGGTGCGAAATCGTGCTTTCCCCGATTGTCCTGATGTCCGGCGTGCCGGCGAACGAAACGACCTGGGATGAGACTATGGAATCCCTGACCGCATCATTTCCGTGTGCGGTCAGGAGAAGTATCGCAGATATGAGGCTTGCTGTATATCCCATAAGTTCAACTTGACGGGGGATATACGGACGGCATAAGGCATATCGGGAAAGACGCGGTTTGGAACGGATGTCTTTCCCGGTACGCATGAGGCGACCGTAATCCCGCAGTGCCTTGCGTATACGCATTCCGGCAGGTCTTCTGGCTTATCCCGTCTTCCGCGCCTTCCCGCCTGAGGCAGTGGCATGATGCGCAAGACCCCGCCTTTACGGGCGGATATGGGAAATACAGCAACGGGTATTGTTCCGGATTCTCACCGGATTCCCTGTTAGGCCGCAAGCGGCGGCACCGGACTGCGCTGCAAATTTATAATCTGTTTTGAAATTTTTCAAAAATTATTTTATCCGTCTTTCCGGTACGGATTTTCCTGAAATTTCTCGGAAAAATACTTTTCGGATCGTTTGTTTTGCATTGTGATTATATTTGAAAAAGAGGTAACTTTGGCGCCGCATACGCAGGCAGGACTTGTCCTGGCAACATAGGGATCCATGTTCAGTTTCATCGAAGGTAAAAGATACAATTCATTCGTAGGCTATTACCGCAGGGTCTACGGCGAACGTCTGCAGAAGATCGTGATAGACGCCGGCTTCACCTGTCCCAACCGGGACGGCACGCTCGGTACCGGCGGCTGCACGTACTGCGACAATGCCGCCTTTCATCCCGGATACAGTGTCCCCGGGAAAACCTTGCGGCAGCAGATTGATGAAGGCATAGAGTTTCACAAGGCAAGATACCGCAAAGCAGGACATTATCTTGCCTATTTCCAGTCCTATTCAAATACTTACGCCGATATCGGAAAACTCCGGGAACTGTATCTCGAAGCCTTGTCCCATCCTTCGGTAGTCGGTATCGTGATAGGTACCAGGCCGGACTGCGTGGATGCGCGCAAGCTGGATATGATCGCCGATATCCGGAGCGGCACATTGCTCCCCGACACGCACTGGACCCGTACGGTCGGGGAAAAGGAACTCCGGGCTCCGGTCGTGACCGTTGAATACGGCATAGAGTCCTGTTATGACACGACCCTGAAAAGGATAAACCGCGGCCACGATTTTTCCTGTGCCGCGGAAGCTGTCAGGATGACGGCGGAAAGGGGGCTGGATACAGGGGCGCATTTCATACTCGGCCTGCCCGGAGAGACCCGGGAAATGCTCCTCATACAGACTGACACCATCAATTCCCTTCCGCTGCGCAGTGTCAAGTTCCATCAGCTTCAGATAGTTAAGGGAACGGCAATGGAGCGGGAATTTGCAGGAAACCCCGGGGAGTTTTTCCGTCCCGGACTGGACGGATATCTCGACTTCATCATCGATATCCTCGAACTCCTGCGTCCTGACCTCTATATAGAACGCATCGCCGGAGAGGTCCCGCCCCGATTTGTCAACGATACCCCGTGGGGGCTTGTACGCAACTTCGAACTTCTCAGGATGCTTGACAGCCGCCTCGAAGCCAGAGATACCTGGCAGGGCAGGAAATACATTTCTGCTGTTCCTTGACGGATTCCGGCAAAAATTCATATCTTTGCAGAATATAAACATTTCAAGATGCAGACATTTACCAATTATGAGATTCCCGAAGGCCTGACCTTCGATGATGTTTTGCTGATCCCGGCCCGCTCTGAAGTCCTTCCGCGGGAGGTAGACGTCACCACATGGTTTTCAAGAGACATCAAGCTCCATACCCCGGTCGTTTCCGCCGCGATGGATACCGTTACGGAAGCCGAGCTGGCCATAGCCATGGCAAGAGCCGGAGGTATAGGAGTGATACACAAGAATATGACCATCGAAGCTCAGATGGACCAGGTGAGACGTGTGAAGAGGGCCGAGAACGGTATGATATACGACCCTATCACTATCCGGCCGGATGCGACGGTGGGTGACGCCCTCGGCATGATGGCCAAGCATCATATAGGGGGAATCCCGGTAGTGGACGAAAAGATGCACCTTATCGGCATAGTCACCAACAGGGACCTGCGTTTCCAGGACAACATGAAGCTTCCTGTTTCCCAGGTCATGACCTCCGAGAACCTTGTCACCGCGCCTAAGGGGATAGGGCTCGCCGAGGCCACAGAGATTATCCGCCAGTACAAGTTCGAGAAACTTCCGGTGGTGGACGAGAACGGAAAGCTGGAAGGCCTCATCACATACAAGGACCTGATGAAAATCAAGGATAACCCTATCGCTTCCAAGGATTCCAAGGGTCGTCTCCTGGTAGCTGCCGCGGTAGGTGTCAAGTCCGACACTGTCGAGAGGATAGAAATGCTTGCCCATGCAGGAGCGGATGCCGTGGTAGTGGATACGGCCCACGGGCATTCGGTCGGGGTGCTGAACGTAATAAAGAAGGCCTGTGAGGCTCTTCCTGACATACAGATCGTAGCCGGCAACGTTGCTACGGCAGAGGGGGCCAAGGCCCTTGCCGATGCAGGCGTCAGCGCAGTCAAGGTCGGCATCGGGCCGGGTTCGATATGCACCACCCGTGTCATTGCCGGGGTCGGGATGCCTCAGCTTTCAGCTGTAATGATGGCTTCGGCCGCCCTGAAAGGTACGGGCATACCGGTCATCGCGGATGGCGGCATCAGGTATTCAGGTGACGTTGTCAAGGCTCTGGCCGCAGGCGCAAGCACGATAATGGCGGGTTCCTTGTTTGCCGGAGTGGAGGAATCTCCTGGAGAGACAATTATCCTCAATGGACGTAAGTTCAAGTCATACAGGGGAATGGGTTCTCTCGAAGCCATGCAGCAGGGATCCAAGGACAGGTATTTCCAGGATATGGAGGACGATATCAAGAAGCTTGTCCCGGAAGGCATAGTCGCACAGGTGCCGTACAAGGGTACATTGTCGGAAGTGGTATACCAGCTTGTCGGAGGTCTCCGTGCAGGTATGGGGTATTGCGGCGCCAAGGACATAGAGGCTCTCCGTTCTGCGAAATTCGTCAGGATCACCCACGCCGGATTCGTGGAGGGGCATCCTCATGATGTCACCATCACCCGCGAATCACCGAATTACTCAAGGTAGAGTGCCGGATGAGAAGCTGGATTCCATCTGTTCTGGCTGTTGTCATCGCCTTGCCGTCAGTCATGTCGTGCAAGGCGGTGTCATCGATTATAGATGACGGCAAGGTCATCGCGAAAGTGGGCCGGCACAAGCTTGTGCGGAATGAAGTGGCCACCCTCGTCCCTCCGGGAACGTCTCCGGAAGACAGTATGCGCCTTGTCATGCAGTACATAAATTCCTGGGCGTCTGATCTTGTATTCGCCGATATCGCCGAGTCGCAGCTTTCCAAGCAGGAGAAGGATGTCTCCATGGAACTCGAGGAGTACAGGAAGGCATTGCTGAAATACCGCTACGAGCAGAGATATGTCAACGAACGGCTGGATACTGCCGTATCCGGTGCGGAAGTGGAGGCATATTACGATGCCCATAAGCAGGATTTCATAGCGGAGGTGCCTGTGGTCAAGGCACGGTTCATGAGGATTTCCGCCGATTCCCCGCATATCGAGACGATAAAGAAGAAGATGGCATCCGACGACATAGACGATATCGTGGAAGCTGACAGCCTGGCGAGTTCTTCCGCCGACAAGTACACCGCCTACGGGGACAGATGGGTCCCTATTACGGAAGTGGCCAGGGATTTCGGGAAAGACTATGAAAGCCTGCTTTCCCTCATGAGGAATTCTTTCATCCAGGTCAGGGATACGGATTATGACAAGGTGAACGTAGCCTATATCCAGGATTTTATCGATGCGGGGAACCCTTTCCCGGTCGAATATTGCGAATCTGAAATAAAAGGTATCCTGGTAGGTATCAGGAGACACAGGCTCGTGACGTCCCTGGAACAGGACTTGCTTGAAGACGCCCGCGAAAAAGGAAAATTTGTAATTTATTGACGGCTTCCGAGAAGACGGCTGAAAATTTTTTGACAATGAACAAGATTATTGAAATATCCGCTGCGGCCCTGGCTTTCCTTGCCATGCAGGTGCCTGTATTGGCGCAGCAGTATCCTGACGGACTTATAGACAAGACCGTGGCAGTGGTCGGGAACGAGATGATATCCATTTCCCAGCTTGAGGAGGAAGTGCAGGTGATGAGGGCTCAGGGAATGTCTTCCGACAGGAACATCAGGTGCGAACTGCTCGAGCAGATGATGGTTTCCAAGCTTTTCCTCATGCAGGCGAGGCTTGATTCCCTGACCGTGAACAATGATATGGTGGAATCGGAGTTGCGCAACCGTGTGGACAATATCAGGACCCAGCTGGGCGGAGACGAGAATGTCGAGAAATACTTCAACAAGCCTCTCTACAAACTGCGTCAGGAGTGGCGGCAGACACTTCAGGACCAGAGCCTTACCCAGCAGATGCAGCAGAACGTCGCTTCTTCGGCACCGGAAATGACCCCGTATGATGTCCAGGAATATGTAGAGGCCACCGATTCGCTCGACCTGCCGATAGTTCCGATAAAGTACCAGCTCAGCCAGATATGCATCTATCCTGACCGGGAGGCGGCCAACCTTGCCGTCAAGGACAGGCTTCTCGCCATCCGTGAAAGGATAATGAACGGGGAGAAGTTCTCGGTCCTCGCCAGGATATATTCCCAGGATGAGGGCAGCGCCAGGAGGGGAGGAGAACTCGGAATGGCTTCCAAGTCGGTGTTCTGGCCGGCTTTCTCGGATGCGGCCATGGCCTTGAAGCCGGGTATCGTTTCCCAGATAGTCGAGACCCCTGACGGTTTCCATATCATAGAGGTCATCGAGAAGAAGGGCGATATGTTCAATGCCAGGCATATCCTGATGAAACCCGAGTACACTGATGAAGACAGGACGACGGCTTTCAAGACCCTTGACAGTCTGAAGACGGAATTGCAGAACGGCGCGGTGTCTTTCGACCTTGCGGCCCGTTTCTATTCGCAGGATCCGTCTACCAGGACCAACGGAGGCCAGATGGCTGATCCGAATACCGGATCCTCGTATTTCGAGATCGACCAGCTGAAACCGGAGGACTACAACGCCATCAAGGACCTGAAGGAAGGCGAGATCTCCGCTCCTTTCGAGTCCAGGGACAACGAAGGCCGTTCAGGGAACACCGTATATAAGATAATCAAGGTGGACAAGATACTTCCGGCACATACGGCTTCCTTTACCGAAGACTATACCCTGCTTTCGGAACAGGCCCAGAATGAAAGGGCGATGGAGGCTATCGACGAGTTCATAAAGAAGAAGATCGGTGAGACCTACATCGTCATAGACCCTATTTTCAAGGATTGTCCTTTTGACCATGAGGAATGGGCCTCCAAGATCAGGCCTGTAGAATGATCCGTTCCCGCAGATAAAAGGGAGGCAGAGCCTTCCCGTACATGAAACCGGAATATATGCTGAGATTCCTGACATTTATGCTGATGCTGCTGTTGCCGGCCCTGTATTCCATGGGAGTGTTTGCCCAGGAAAAGGAGGAGCCGGAGGACAGTCTTGTCCGCCTGCTGAGCGGGAAAAGTGCGCAGCTTCTGGAAATCGACGGCATGAGCTACAGGAAGATAACAGGTCCTGCGAGATTCTTCCACAACAATACTTATCTCCTCTGTGACACCGCCCTCTGGAATGTGGACACCAGGGTCATCGATGCCATAGGCAATGTACGCATCATCCAGGACCAGACCGAGTTGCAGAGCGAGAAGATGAAATACTATATCGATACGGACCTTGCGGAGTTCCGCGGTGATGTGGTGCAGCTCCAGGACAAGGACCGGAACACCTTGCGTACAAAATTCCTGGATTACAATACTAAGGACAGTGTAGCAGTTTTTTTCCGGGGCGGATCCATGCGCGACAAGGACGGTCAGATAATCGAGAGTATGAACGGGACGTACGATTCCAAGATCAAGACATTCGACTTCGAGACCGACGTCAATATGTTCACCGACTCGATCTTTATCAAGACAAATACGCTCAGATACCAGTCAGACAGATCCCTTGCGACTTTCGGTACCGGAACCAACGCCTGGAAGGAGAAGAATATGCTTTCGTCCGAAAGCGGCTGGTATGACAGGACCAGGGAACAGTTCTTCTTCTGCAGGAATGTACACCTGATGTCGGATACCCAGGAAGCGTGGTGCGATTCACTTTATTTCAACAGGAACACCTCGGATATCCAGATGTACGGCAATGTCCAGATGACCGACACTACAAGGAACGTATACGGGCTGGCGGGGAAACTTGACTATGTGGATTCGCTGGCTACCGTCACGCTTACCAGGGACCCTGCGGTCATAACCGTGACCGAGCAGGACGGACAGAAAGATACAGTATATTTCGGCGCCGACACTCTTGTCCATTACACGAGGCAGATGTTCGAGATAGATTCCCTTCTCATAGCCGAAGCCGCGACGAGAAAGGCAAACCTGGATATTGATCCTGTCTCCGCATTCCGCAGGAAGGCTGCCGAAGAGGCTGCCAAGAAAGCGGCTGAAGCGGCAGAGAACGATCCGAACATGAAAGCCAAGATGGAGGCTGAAAGACGGGCCGCCGCAAAGGCTGCGGCGGATTCCCTTGCTGCATCACAGGCTTCAGGCACAACGCAGTCCGCCGTGGCCCCGGTCTCTGCCGGCCAGACGGCCCAGGCCGGTTCCGCTGCGTCCATGGATGCTTCCCGCAGGCCGGTCATGACCCTTGAGGAAAACTCTTCCGGGGTGGATTCGCTTGCGGTCTCTGATTCCCTGGAGCCTGCGGATATTCTTCCTGCCGCAGATTCCGTATCGGCCGGTGATACATTGCTCTCCCGCATCCAGGCGGATACCTTGACCGTGTCATCGGCGGATACCCTTACCGTATCATCGGCGGATACCTTGACCGTATCATCGGCGGATACCCTTGCCGTATCATCGGCGGATACCCTTGCCGTGCCTCCGACAGACTCCCTGGCCGTCAATGATACGGTCCCGGCCCAGGACACGACCAAGATAGGGTTTGTTGTAGCCTTGAGAAATGTGAAGATCTACAAGAACGATATGCAGGTCATCTGCGACTCCCTCCTCTACTCGGATCTCGATTCGCTTGCCAGGCTGTTCAAGAACCCTATGATATGGAACGAAGTCACCCAGCAGTACAATGCAGACAGTATATACGCTGTCATAAGGAATAACGCGATGGAAAAGGCCAGCCTGATGTCAAACGCGTTCATCCATATACAGGAAGATACTTCACACTACAATCAGATAAGGGGAGCGGAGATGATGGCTTATTTTGCCGGGGAGGGATCGTTGTCCCGTTTCGATGCCTTGGGCGGTGCGTCGGCCCTTTTCTATATAGAAGAGAACGGAGAACTGGCTACGGTGAACAAGAAGGATTCCAAGATGCTCTCAGCCATATTCAAGGACGGGGAACTGAACAGGATATATTATTTCGACACTGCGGTGAGCGATGCCTATCCTGTAGTCCAGATGAACGAAGAGGACCGGAAACTGAAAGGCTTCAGCTGGCTTCCCGAGAACCGTCCGGCAGACAGGTATGCCGTGACATCGCTCGACCTCCGGCCTTCGGAGCGGACCCGCTACAATGCCAGGCCGAGGGCACGATATACGCAGACGAACCTTTATTTCCCCGGATACATCGATGACATATACCTTCAGATTTCCATACGCGATTCCCTTAACCATGTCCGGGAGATCGAGCGTCAGCGTCGTGAACAAGAAGAAGAGATACGGCAGGAACAGATCAAGGACTCCATCGCCATTGCAAGGCTCGACTCTCTCGAGACGGTGAAAGCCGATTCCCTCGCCCTGCAGGACAGTCTTAAGGCAGCCGCGGATTCCCTGGCCACGGCCGACAGCCTTGCGAAGGCCGATTCCATAGCCGCTATGAATGACCCTGGAAAGATCCTTACGAAGGAACAGATACGGGAAAAGAAGAAGGCTGAACGCGAAAAGAAACGCAAGGAAAGGATCGCTGCCCGGGATGCGAGATGGGCGGAGAAGGACCAGGCTGACGCCGACAGGGAAAAGGCCAAGGCTGAGCGGAAGGCAGAGAAACTGCGCGAAAAGAAACGTCGTGCCTTGAGGCAGGCACAGGACCGTGCCCGCAAGGATGCGGCCATGCTCGAAAAATATATTGAGAAGTACCAGCGGCGCGAAGCCCGCAGGAAAGGTCGGGACTATACGGAACATGAATAGCATAAAAGAGGGTTTTCATGCCCTGTCCGTCACTATTTCTTGCTAAAAACGGCTGTTTTCCGGTTCCCCCGCCTTGCTTATCCGGAATTTATGGCATATATTTGAGAAAATTCCCTGGAAGTTGTGTCAAATTGTGAAATCGGACACAGCTTCTTGTTTTTGATAACGGATTTAACAGATTTATCGCCTATGAAAGTGAGCCATGCGATAGCGTTTTTTGCCGCTGTACTACTTTCTTTTTCCATGTACGCCCAAGGCGGGACCCCCAGAATACTTGCAGGAAGGGTGGTCGATGTCTGGGATGAACCCCTGGCCGGTGCCAATGTCTTCGTCAGAGGCGACACCGGGAACGGGACATCGACCGATGCAAACGGTTATTTTTCCATCGAACTTCCCGACTGGAGCGAAATACTCGTGGAAATCTCTTTTTTGGGGATGAAGACCAGTACCGTTTCCTATACCGGACAGAAGGAGATCACGGTTGTGCTGGAGGAAGATTCCAACATGATGGACGGGGCTGTAGTGACCGGCAAGCAGAATATCAATGACCTTGACATCCGTTCCAAATCAGGCGTCATTACCACGGTAGACGTGAAGCGTCTGCAGGACAAGCCTATGGTCGATATGTCCGTCGCTCTCCAGGGAACGGCTCCCGGGCTTGTCGTCACAAACAGGGGAGACCTCGGTACAAAACCGGAGATACGTATAAGGGGAAATTCTTCTTTCAGGGAAGGCGATGCTGCAAACGAGCCTCTGTTCGTCCTCGACGGGCAGGTAATCTCTTCCGATGCGTTCATGACGCTTAATCCTCTGGACATCGCGGACATAAAGATACTGAAGGATGCCGTGGCCTGCGCCCTCTACGGGACCAAGGCCTCAAACGGCGTGATAGAGATCACCTCCGTCAGGGGAACTACAGGAGAAGCTCTCGTAACCTATAATTTCAACGCGGGTATCACGACGCGCGGCCGCAGGGGAGTCCTTATGATGGAGACCGACGAAAAACTCGAACTTGAGAGAAGGCTGCGGAATCCGTCGGCTCCGGGCTATCTGTACAGCGAGGAATACATCAGGATGAGCAATCCCGGGGCACCGGACATAGATGCGCTCGTAGCGGCTGGCCAGGCCAGGCTGGACGAGCTCCGCAAGACCAACACCGACTGGTTCAAGGAACTTTTGAGAAACGACTTCTATCAGAGGCACAATCTCAGCATAAGGGGAGGAAACAGTAAGACATCCTATTATGCGTCAGCTAATTATAGCTACCAGGGAGGGCAGATTCCAGGCAACGATGTCAGCCGTTTTACCGGCAGGATAAGCCTCGACCAGTCCATCGGGAATATCGGATATGTCTCCCTGAGCGTTAACGGAGGATATTCCAAGGCCGACAGCCCCAACAGTTCGGACTATTCCCCTACCTCGCTCATATATGATCTGAATCCGTACGAGAGCAAGACGAGCGGCGAACTCTGGTCCTATCCGAACCGGACCTACGATGACCTGTTCTACCAGTTCGAGAGGGTCTCTACGGAGAAGCGTTTCGGTACTACGGCCAGCGTGAACCTCCAGCCTCTGAAAGGCCTCGATGTCGATGCCGTAGTGGGACTGGATCTCGTGTTGTCCGAATCGCAGGACTTTACCCCGTCCACTTCCTGGTCCGAGCAGCAGAGCGGTGCTGAGGAAATAG
This sequence comes from uncultured Bacteroidales bacterium, assembly GCA_944326325.1. Lineage (GTDB taxonomy): Bacteria > Bacteroidota > Bacteroidia > Bacteroidales > UBA932 > Cryptobacteroides. The sequence continues at coordinate 40,946 of CALVDQ010000010.1, read as the reverse complement.
AAAGGGGCCGCCTGTCCAAGGCAAAGAATGTAATGACAAATGTCACCTACAATATCCGTGTGACATGGAACCGGGTTTTCGGCAAGCACGATATCACTCTCGGGGCCAATACGGACTATTATATGGACGATGTGGACAATATGTCCATCACCGGATACGGAGTCGGCCAGCTCAACACGGCATCTGCCATCAACCAGTCGATAGAAGGCAGCAGGAAGGTCAGCACATCGAACCTGAAGGAGAAGACGGCACAGGTCGGTATCGGCGTGCTTGCCGGCTACAGTTTCGACGGCACGTACGATGTCTTCGGAACCTACAAGGCCGATGCATCTTCCATACTGCCCAGGGACAAGAGGTGGAACGCAGCCTGGGCGGTAGGGGCAGGCTGGAACGTGAAGAGCTATTTCGAGGACTGGGAGCCGGTTTCCGCACTGAGGCTCAAGGCTTCCTACGGCAGGACAGCAAGTCTGGCCGGGATATCCCCGTCTCTGGCGGTGGCGACTTTCCAGTATCTTGACGACAGTTACGGTGACCGCAGGATACTTGACCTGATGTCCATGTACAACGATTCCCTGAAGCCGGAACAGACGGTCTCTACCGAAGCGGGGATTTCCGTCGGCCTGTGGAACAGGCTCTCGATAGATGTGGGGTGGTACGACAGGGTTACGGAAGACGCCCTTCTGGATGTGCCTATCCCTTCTTCAAACGGTTTCACGACGATGAAACGGAATATCGGCGTACTCAGCAATTCCGGAATAGAGGCGGCCGTGTCAGCCACACTGCTGGATATGGACGAGACCCGTCTCAATCTCCGTTTTTCACTGGCATACAACAAGAACAAGGTCATAGACCTGTATGACGGCGACAGACTCTATACGAGCGAATACACGCTTGTCCCTGATTTTGAGGTCGGAAAGGCCTATGACATAATCTACGGCCCTGTTTCCAACGGTATAGACCCTATGACCGGACTGCCTACATTCAGGAAGGCGGACGGCAGCGAGATTCCGGCTACAGGCAAGCTGACGAGGGAGGATATGGTGGCTCTCGGGCACGGGGTGCCGCCTTACAGCGGGACGATAAACCTCAGTTTCACGTACAGGAACTTCGAGTTCGACGCCGATTTCTATTATGTATTCGGAGGCATAAAGGCGTATGCCTTTTCGTATGTGAGGGATGTGGATGATGCAAACAAGAATGCGGTGAGGGGACAGGTGCAGAATATGTGGTTCCAGAAAGGAGACGAGAACAAGATCTACAATTCGCCCTATGTCCAGACGGCCGCCCTCGAGAACCTTACCCTTTATCCCAACAGCAGGACCGTTGGAAGCAGCGACTACCTGAGGCTGTCCATGCTTTCGGTACGCTACCGGTTTTCCCACACCCTTCTCCAGAAGGCCGGGAATTTCTTCAAATACGGGAACATCGCCTTCCAGGCATCCAACCTCTTCACCATAACAAGATACAAGGAGTCCGACCCCGAGTCCGGCTCCCTGGTCGGAGCGCAGCAGCCGATATATACTCTAAGCCTTAGTCTTTCATTTTAAAACCGGACTGAAGATGAAAAAATATATACTTTCCATATTGGGCATACTGCCGTTGCTTTCCGGCTGCCTGGACATCAAGCTGGAGAACCAGTTTTCGGACCCTGACGCCATTACTACCACGGGGACGGCAAGGGAACTGCTGGCTGCGGCATACAATTCCCTGCCCCGCTACCAGATGGAGCTATCCATACTCAGCGATGACTTCTATCCTACCTCGTTTGTAACCCAGTATGCGGAGATGCAGAATCTCTATAACTGGCAGGACAATGCGATAAGCGACCTTTCTTCCCAGGTATGGAATGACTATTACATGACCGTGGCCTATCTCAATACCCTTCTTACCAGGCTGGACAATGTGGTGACCGAAGGAGATGAGGATGCCCTGGAACTGGACAGGATACGCAGCGAGGCCCAGGCCCTCAAGGCTTATTGCTATTTTGACCTGTTGAGGCTTTATGCACCTCCGTATTCGGAAGAGAATCTTGACAGGGACGGCATCATTCTGAAAGACAGGCTTGAGCTTGATTTCCTTCCGCGATCATCTCTCAGGGACTGCGTGGCCGAGATAGACGCCCTTCTTGAGGCTGCGGCCTCTGTCTCCAATACGGGGAACCAGGTGTATTATTTCGGTACCGATGCCGTAAATGCCCTGCGTGCGGATTTCGAACTGTACAGGGGAGATTACGGAAAGGCTGTGGAATACGGGCTTCCACTGCTTTCCGGAACTGCCGACCGCTGGACCGGAACGGAATACGCCAACCTGTGGAGCGAGAATGAAAGTGCAGAGCGGATATTCGCCCCGTATATCTTCGATTCTTTCTATATAAACCTGAACTACGACAGGGAGCGCGGTGATTATTTCCGCCTTTCTGACGAGATCGTCTATGAGGATTCCGACGTGAGGAAGGAATGGTGCGTATACCAGGGACCGGTAGAAGGAGTGAGGAGTCTCGGGAAATACAACAGGATGTATTATGAGAATTCCGAGGTGAGGTATATCAACACCTTGCGCTATTCCGGAGTGTGCTTTACCGTTGCGGAAGCATATGCGAGGAACGGGCAGCCGGACGAGGCGGTGAAGGTAATGAACGGGTATCTCGGAGCACGCGGCTGTACCCTGCTGGAGGAGTCGCTTTCCGGAGATGCGCTGGCCGGTGCCATATTGAATGAAAAGCAGAAGGAGTTTGTCGGCGAAGGTGTAAGGTACTTCGACCTGAAACGCATCGGCGGGCCGCTGGACAGATACAGTGCAGCAGGGGTCCGGACCTCGACAGTCGCTGCGGATGATTACAGGCATCTTTTCCCTATTCCTCAGTCTGAGTACAGGTATAATGAAAACATCAAGGCCGGGAACCAGAATCCCGGATGGTCGTATGAAGTAGTGGAATAACGTAAAATATAAAATAGACAGACATGAAGAAAATTTTCAGCTTGTGCTGCGCTGCAGCAGTATTGATGACAGGAATGGCTTCCTGTGAAGACCCTGAGACAGGCTATGACGGGATCAACTACATCTATATGGATTCGGAATCCGCTTCGATGTATGATGTCGAAGGTGCTTCCCTTGAGGTGACCGTGATGCTGACCACCTCGCTCGGCCAGGACCTGACACTGGATTTCAAGGTTGACGACCCCGACGGAATCATTACCCTGGAGGGGAATCCCGTAACTATTCCTGCCGGTGAAAGGACCGCAGTGCTTACGGTAAAATCCGGCACCCTTACGGAAGAATCGAGGAATTTCAGGATTACCCTTGATGAAAGTACCGTACTTCCGGAAAATGTCGCATGGAGAGAGGATTTCAGCTTTACCGTGATTTCTTCGTCAATGGCTGGCCTTACCGAGGAGCAGGAGGCCATCGTGGCGGCATATATGGAAGCTACCGGGATCGACTTGAAGAAGTATATCGGACTTGTGAATGTGACCACCGTGTACACGGCATCCAGCCAGGATTCGGAAGTGCCTCTTCCGGCGCAGACTGTCAATGGCATCACGGTCATATCGCTTTCTGAAGAGTCTGCAGTCGGCCAGCCTGTCCTGAAGATGACAAGCAACCCGATGGGATTGACTGATGTGTTCTATGACAAGCTGAAAGCCAATACACTTGAAAATCCTTACTGGGCCGAAGACCAGGCCGAATATGCCCCGAGCTATACCGAACTGCTGGAGGCGATAGGCTGGACTTCTTCTTCCGACGAGACTTTTTCCGTGACACTCGACGGTATAAAGCCGGGTACCGACGGTACTGTAGAATTCGTGGCCGACTTGTCCTATTTCGATGAAGAGTACGAGGAGACAGTGGAAATGTTCAAGGTTCCGTTCGAGTTCGGCTTTTCGGCATACGAACGGGAGAAGGCTGCCCTGGAGGCAGGTACCATAGGCCCTGAAAAAGACGCCGAGTGGCTTTATGACGCTACTGTCGACCCGGATTTTTACCTGAATTGCGACAATATCGCCGAAGATTATTATGAATGCGGCAACTGGACGGAATCGAGCGCGGAAATATCTGAAGATAAGCTGGTATTCACGTTCTGCATCTACAATTATAATGAATACGACTATTCAAGAGTCGTGGCCACATATACCCCTAACGAATAATTTTTCGTATCTTGACGCTTCTTTTATACGGATAAGAAACGGATGAAGAAAATATTGCTGATCCTGGCGGCCTTGGCTGCCAATTCCATCGCTGATTGTTCCGCAGCTGCTGCCGGGCAATCAGCTTTTTTCCGGGGAGACGCGACGGATGCCTTCCGGACCGATGCGGAGATATCACAGGCTTTCAATGATGCTGTCCTGCCTCCGGAAGGTATGGTCGAGAAGAAACTGGACAACGGTTTGCATTATGTCCTCATGAAGAATGCTTCCCCTTCCAGGATGATTGAATTCAGGCTCATATTCAGGACCGGTTCCGTGATGGAGACCGACGGGAACAGGGGCGCCGCACATTTCCTGGAACATATGGCTTTCGGGGGAACGAAGCATTTCCCGAAACGACGGCTTGTCGAATATCTTGAATCCCTCGGGGTGCAGTACGGGGCGGGCATAAATGCCTTTACCGGATATGACCGGACCATATACATGTTCTCCATGCCTTCAGACAACCCTGAAAATCTGGACAGGGCCCTTCTTATCCTGAAGGACTGGCTCACTGACATCACCATCGATCCAGGAAAGGTCGAGAAGGAAAAGGGCGTCATCAAGGAGGAACTGCGCGGGTATGATGTCGGGGACGAGTTCTATGACCTGAAGATAGGTACAGGCAGGTACAGCGAGGGTATCCCTCTCGGCACGGAGGATGATATAGACAGGATTACCGCCCGGATCCTCAAGGACTTCCACAACGAATGGTACACTCTCGACAGGGCTACAGTCGCGATTGTAGGCGATATAGACGAAACTGACATGGAGAACCGTATCTCCAGGATTCTCGGGCCTCTGGAGCCGACGGTGTCTCCGGAATTCAACGAATCTCCGCTGGAGTATGCCGGGGGAACCAGCGTGAAGGAAGTCACGGACACCCTTGCGGGAAGCATGACTTTCGAACTGATTGTGCCGCACAAGGCGGTGATGAGGAGGACTTTGGGCGAAGCTGTGGCCGCCGGACGGAACAGGATGCTCGTGGAGGCTGTCTCGGACCGCCTGTATGAGACCGGAAAGCATGCCACGGTGTCGAACAACTGGTATTTTGCCGACAAGGAGCATTTCGTGGTCTCCCTCTCCGGAGAGGACAAGGAAGAGGTCGGAAGCAGACTGGTCAGTGTCGCTGCCGAGCTTTACAGGCTGGCCCGCGAGGGTTTCCAGGACGGGGAGATGGAAGAGTTAAGGGAAGACGTAAAATGCGGGGCCTCCCACGGGAGCAGTTCGTCGGCTATTTGCGACAATATAGCCGATGCCGTCCTTTTCGGGGACAGGGAAGTGACGGACAGTGCCCAGGCGGACCTGCTGTGCAGGGCGTTGAAGTCTACCGTTTCCGAAGACCTGCGCAAGATTTTGGCCTCCTGGCTCGAAAGTGCCTCGGAGACGGCTCTGGTGGCGTGCCGGTACAATCCGGAAGTGACCGGCGGATTCACCGCAGCAGAGGTGGATTCTCTCCTGGCCCTCGCCTCTTCCACGGAATGTCCGCCATATACCTACGTGGAGGACGACCGGGAGACGGAAGCCGTCAGGACGGTGATACCTGCGCCTCTGCTTCAGAAAAGGCCTGCCGATGCAGGAAAGGTGAGCGGCCGGACGTTCTATCCGGCGACAGGCGTTACCGATGTGATGCTGGAAAACGGGTTCCGGCTGGTCCTGAGACCGACCCGTGACGATGAAGGCAGGATCCAGATGCAGACTTTCGCCCCCGGAGGGCTTTCCCGTGTTCCCGAAGACAGGTATGCGTATTTCGAGGGAATGGCAGGGTACATGGAACTTGGCGGAATAGAAGGAATTGATGATGATGTATACCATTCTGTCCTTGCGGAAAACGGAATAGGACTCCTGCTTGCCATTGAATCCTACTGGCACGGCATGATAGCTTCCGCACCGGCATCTTCCATGCGCCTTATGTTCAACCTTGTGTATGAAAAGATGCTTCATCCGGGACTGAATTACAGTGAATTTGAAGCGATCCGCCGTGACGAGATAGAAAGCCTCGGGGAGGAATCCTATCTCGGCCGTCTCATGAAGCAGGATGTACAGCGTCAGCTCAGTATGCAGATAGACAGCCTGATGGGAAACCTCATATACGGACGCCGTACTGAAATTACGGAGCAGGTGCTGGAAGATCTCAATCTCGATACCCTTGCCCTGGAATATAAGAAACTGTATTCCAATCCTACGGGAATGACCTGCGTAATCTGCGGGGATTTTGACCCGGATTCCCTGCTCGCCGAAGCGGTACCTGTCTTCGGCAGCATACCTCGCGGCTTTGAACCGAATACGGCCGGGCCTTCGCATTTCTCTTTGCCGGAGACCACCCGCAAGATAGAATTCCCGAATGCCAACGAGACCCAGACCATGTTCGATTACATCCGCTTCGGGAAATACAGGCCCTCCTTGCGTTCAGGCTTGAAACTGAAGCTGATGAACAATCTTGTCAGGAGCCGGCTGATCACAGTCCTACGGGAGCAGGAGTCCCTTGTATATTCACCGTATACCTCCCTTTTCTACAACGCCGTTCCCGACAGCATATTCTACATGGACATCAACGCTTCCGTGGACCGCAACAATACCGCCAAGGTTCACGGCGTCCTTGATTCAATCATAAGGGAACTTCAGGAAAAAAAGGTTTCCAAAAAAGAACTGAATACCCTTAAGCGCATCTTCATCGTCAACAAAAGGACCTACCTTGAAGAAGACGCTACCTCCAACTGGAAAACCCATCTCGTCGCCCGGTTGCGTAACAACGAGTCTCTCGAAGATTTTGACAGATATGAACAGGTCCTTGAAACAATAACTCCTGATGAGTTGAGGCAGGAGTTCAGGAGGTGTTTTGATACGGACAGGTATATGATACTGTCTATCGGTCCCTTCTGGTCCGAAGCGGATCCTGGCGGGACAGCCGGAATGCCCGTCGTTTTATGAAAATTGATTTTTTATGAAAACGGTAAGATTGATGTTTCTGATGCTGCTGGTGTTACTGCAGTTTTCAATGTCTGCGCAGGACAAGGCAGCCTATTCGGTGTTCTCGGCAGACGGGAGCCGGTCGGACTACGGCAGGATGCTGAAGGCTTTGTCTTCCGCGGATGTCGTCTTTATCGGCGAGACTCACAACTGCCCTGTGGCACATTGGCTTGAATACGAGATCACCAGGGATCTGTGGAAAAAGGCCCCTGACGGCCTTGTCATCGGAGCGGAGATGTTCGAGACAGACAACCAGCTGCTTGTGGACGAATATGTCTCCGGACTGATTTCTTCGGACAAGTTCGAGAATGAAGCGAAACTATGGGACAATTACTATACTGACTACTACCCCCTCCTTTCATTCGCGAGGGAAAAGGGGTTGAAGTTCGTGGCTACAAATGTCCCGCGCAGATATGCCTCTTACGTCAAGGACCATGGTCTTGAGGCCCTCGACAGCCTTTCCGATGCGGCCAAGGCCCTTATGGCACCCCTGCCTGTAAAGTTCGAGGCCTCGGAGGCCGGCGAGGCAATGTTCGGGTTCATGCAGATGATAAGCGGGCGCGAAGACGGTACACGCAGCTTTTTTGCGGAGGCTCAGGCCCTGAAAGATGCCACCATGGCCTGGTCCATAGCGAGGAACATGTCGGGGAAGCGTTTCATCCATTATAACGGGAATTTCCATTCCGACTTCCATGGCGGCATTATACCTTATCTTGAGGACTATTGTCCGGGAAAGACCGTGATGACCGTATGCTGCGTCAGGCAGGATGACATATCTTCGCTGGACGGGGAGAATATCTCCCGTGCGGATTTCATCATCTGTGTCCCGACGGACATGACCATGACGTATTTCTGAGGATACCGGTACCGGCTACCTGATACCGTATTTCTTCAGGATCCTGAGGACAGGCTTCTCTATCGACTCAGCCCAGCCCATATAGCCCATATCGGACGGGTGGGTGCCGTCGACCGAACTTTCACGTGCGTTTTTCCCGGTATCAGGGATTATGAAATATACATTGTCGTATTTCTTCACGGCCTCTTTCATGAGTGCGGCCGCCATATCCATCTTGGCCTGTTCGGACTTGTCGCTGGCAAGGCTGAAATTGCGGCTTTCACGGTAGATAGTCTGCATGAAGATGAGCGGAATGTCAGGATGAGATTCCCGGATCTTCTCGATGAACGGGAAAAGCCTTTCCTTTATCATCCTGGCATCAGGATTCGAGAAAGAGTCGAATATCATCGCATCGGCCTTGCAGTCTGCCAGCACATCGGCGAAATACGGCTGCAGCTTGCAGTTCCCGCTGCATCCGAGGCTGAGGATCTGCAGACCGGTATGTCTCATGAACTGCATCGGATAGGACATGCCCGGCCGGCTGATGCTTATCCCCTGTGTGAAGCTGGAGCCGAAGATGGCTATCCTGTGCCTGAACGGAGACTCGAGGCTTTCGATGACCGATCCTTCCTTCACCCCTATCTTTACCGAATACATTTCGCTGTATATTGGAAGGTAGAGCATGCACTCCTTCATGGACCCGTCCATGCCGCTGATCAGGACCAGGTTTTCGTCCTTTCCCGGGTTCCCTGCCTTTGAGGCGGCGTATATCCACTGCCCGTCCTTCTTGATATACAGGTCATATCCCCTGAGGGCGATACCCATCGTATTCGTCCCCATATTATAGTATCCGTATTCGCTTTTCACCGAAATGGCAGGGGAGTCTGTCCTGAACAGGACGGCAAGTCCGGCAGAGCACCTTACCTGTTCGTTCTCTCCTTTTGTAAAGCCTTTGTACTTGCAGGTGTCGACCCTGTGGTACGGGTTAGGGGTGCCGTCCAGGATCTTGCCGATAAGGTTGAGGTCCGATGCCTCGGTGAAGGTAAAGCCTTTGCTGTTCTGTGCCGCTGCAGATATACACAGGAATAATGCGGCGAAGAAGAGGATTCTTTTCATCGTTTTACGTGTTATAGAAATACGGGTCCCGTCCGTCCGGGCCCCACGGGGTGCAAATTTAATCATTATGGCAGAATAAACCATGCAATTCCCTCTATATTTGGAAAGTGTTTCGTATCTTTAACGGATTTTTCATAGAGAACCGTTATCTGCGAAATGAAAATATGAGCCTGTATACGTTTTACAGAATAAGCAAGCCATCTGCGGAAAAAGTCCCGGAAGACCGTATCCGTCCTGTCTACAAAGCATTGAGGAACAAAACGTTCTGGGGCGCGACCATCGGCTACAGCCTCTACTATGTATGCCGGCTCAGCCTGAGTGTGGTGAAGCAGCCCGTGATAGATTCCGGACTTCTTACGGCCGGGCAGTTGGGCATCATCGGCTCTGCCCTGCTCTTCGTCTATGCGGTGGGCAAGTTCATGAACGGCTTCATTGCCGACTACTGCAACATAAGGCGCTTTATGGCCACAGGCCTGGCAGTCTCGGCTGTCATCAATCTGCTGATGGGGGTGCTCGGCTTTTTCCACGGTGATGCCGGCTTCGCTTCCGTGGCGTTTTTCATTTCCTTCGCGATACTTTGGGGGATCAACGGCTGGACACAGTCCATGGGTTCTCCTCCGGGAATCATAAATCTTTCGAGATGGTTTCCCCTGAACAAGAGAGGGACCTATTACGGAATTTTCAGTGCCAGTCCATATATAGGCGAATTCCTGTCCTTCATCGTGATAGGGGCCATCGTCGGGACTTTCGGCTGGCAGTCGGGATTCATCTTTTCGGCGGTGGCCGGCATCGCAGGAACGCTCGTGATACTGTTTTGTGTAAGCGATACCCCGGAAAGCAAGGGCCTCCCTTCCGTCCAGGCACTGTCTTCCGAGGAGATGAGGGCAGAGGACAGGATGAGGACTTCCGAAGTCCAGAAAATCGTGCTCCGGCATCCCGGTATATGGATAATCGCGGCAGCAAGCGCCTTCATATACATCACGAAGTATGCGGTGGCAGGCTGGGGGGTGCTTTTCCTCCAGAAAGAAAAGGCCTTTTCCCTTGAATCGGCTTCCCAGATCATAGCGTTCTCGGCCATATTCGGGATACTGGGAACGGTACTTGCCGGATGGCTTTCCGATACTGTCTTCAAGAGCGACCGCATAAAGCCGGCAATACTTTCCGGAGCCATAAGTTTTGCCTCGCTCGCGCTTTTCCTCTTTTCAGGGGGAGGATATGTCATGAATGTGATATACATCTCCATGTTCAGCCTTTCCATCGGGGTGCTGTACTGCATCGTAGCAGGGCTGATGGCTGTCGATATCGTGCCGAGAAAGGCTACCGGGGCCGCGCTGGGGATAGTCGGGATATCGAGCTATCTTGCTGCCGGAATCCAGGATATAGCCAGCGGCTACCTTATAGAAGGGAATATGCAGCAGGCTGCGGATATAGCCGATGCGGTGTACGATTTTACGCCAGTGTCCGTGTTCTGGCTGACCGCCGCCCTCATTTCGTTCCTGCTGCCTGTGTTCAACTGGAAGAAAATGATGAAAAACGGATGATATGCCGGAAACGGCATGGATTCGAATTTTTATTTTCATTTACGGATTTTCTTCATACCTTTATAAGAAATTATGTCCTCAGGGTGAGCCCCTGGAATTTCAGGGATCTTTCCGGAAGACAGAGTCTGAAAATTTACTGATCAAAAAGTACGTTTATGAAAATAAGAAAATATTTGCCGGTAATCATCCTTTCATACGTCCTTTTCTTCATGATTGCCTTCGTTACCGGACTTCAGAATCCTCTCGGTGTCATCGTGAAATCCCAGTACGGCGTCTCTATGGGTATCGCCCAGTTGGGTAATTTCGCCAACTTCATCGCATACGCTTTCATGGGACTGCCTGCCGGGCTCATGCTGAAGAAATACGGCTACAGGTTTTCCCTGATCGTGGCCGTGACTGTCGGCATCATCGGACTGGGGCTGATGTTCTTTTCCGGACAGATTTCCAGAGGCCTCTGGCTCTATTTCCTCGGGGCTTTCATCTCCGGATTCTCGATGTGTATGCTGAATACTGTGGTAAACCCTTTGCTTAACTCCCTGGGTGGAGGCGGCAACAAGGGCAACCAGCTGATACAGTGGGGCGGATCCCTTAACTCCATAGCTGCTACCATAGTACCGTTCGTCGTCGGCTTCCTGATGGGACGGTCCGCCGGGGCACGGCCGGCAGATGGCCTTCCGCATTTCGAGATAGCGGATGTGAACCCGATGTTCATCATACTCGTGGCCATATTCGCCGTATCGATACTTGTAATCATGTTCATCGACGTCCCTGAATCCGGAACGGTGGAGACAAAGGAGGCCCTTGCCGAGCTGACGGGACGGGACGGGGAGTACAGCTGCTTCTCTTTCAGGCACTTCATCCTCGGTTCCGTGGCAGTGTTCCTCTATACGGGTGTCGAGGTGGGCATAGCCAACATGACCAATCTCTACCTGATCCATGAGGTCGGGGTAGACCCGAGGACGACAGGTGCCATAGTGGCCTTCTACTGGTTCTTCATGTTTGTGGGAAGGCTTATCGGAGGTACTCTCGGGTCCAAATTCTCCAGCCGGGATATGCTCCAGTTCTCGTCTATCATGGCAATGATCCTTATTCTCGTCACGATATTCACTCCTGAGAAGATCACGATTACCCTCGGACGGTACAGTCTCGGCAACATACCTGTAAACGTGGTATTCCTCGTCCTGACAGGTCTGTTCACTTCAGTGATGTGGGGAAACATCTACAATCTGTCTGTCGAAGGACTCGGGAAATACACGTCCATGGCTACAGGTTTCTTCATGATGATGGTATGCGGCGGAGGGATTGTCCCTGCAATACAGGGGATATTCGCCGACCTTGCGGGCTGCCGCGCATCTTTCTGGATCATCATCGCCTGTCTCTGCTATCTGCTGTATTACGGATCAACCGGCTATCGCAATGTAAACCGTAAAATTCCGGTCTGACCCTTGCACGGAGCCGCCGGACGGAAAACAATATGGAAATGCCCCGGAACGCCTGCGGGACTTTGCCGGGCTTCCGGGGCATCTTCGTGACTTGCAAGCTTTACCGGGATTCACGTATGAATTCGCCGGAAGCATTGAATATGAGTTCAAGGCCTCCGGTAATCCCGACTTCATACCCACCGGATTCCTTCTCTACCTTGTAGGCTTCAGCCGTGTCATAGTTCTCCGAGATGTAGGTTTCCATTGCCGGAAGCAGTATTCCGGACGGTAACGTAGAATATTCGCAGTCGACGCTTGTCCAGTTCCCGTCAGAGTCGAAGTCTATCTCGGTGCCCTCAGCCAGCCGCACATTGTAGTGCCTGGTGCCGTTGTCTCTTTCGCGCTCGGCAAATACCACCTCGGTCCCGGGGAAATATTGCGTAATGAATGCCTTTGCGGGTTCAGGCAGTTTTTCGGACCTGATTTTCGTTTCTTCACATCCCATGAGCATGAAAATACCCGCGAATAATGCGGCAGCAAGTGATACCAATCTTTTCATAACCGTTCTTTTTTTATCATTTACTCCTGCAAAGCTACGTGCGGAATCTGAAATGAATCTGAAATGCAGGCCCGGTACATGTCATTTTGTTTCCACCCACCTTATTTCCCGGTCCCGGCCCCAATAGCTCATCTGCCTCTTCGCATAATGCCTTGTGTTGCGCTGGATAAGTTCCACGGCACGTTCCAGAGGAATCTCCCCGTCCAGGTACCGGAAAATTTCCCTGTATCCTACAGTCTGAAGGGCAGGAAGGTCCCTGTACCGCGACAGTCCCCGTACCTCGTCCACCAGCCCGGCGTCCATCATGGACAGTACACGCGCGTTTATCCTGCCGTAAAGTTCTTCACGCGGGCGGAAAAGGCCGATTTTCTCTATCGAGAAGTCCCGTTTCCTGGACGGAGAAGTCTTGAAAGACGAGAAAGGGCGTCCTGTCATCAGGCAGACCTCCAGGGCCCGGACTACACGCTGTCCGTTGGCAATGTCGATAGAGGCGTATGATTCCGGATCCAGCCTTTTCAGTTCCAGCCTCAGTGATTCTACCCCTTCCTCACGCAGCCTTGCTGAAAGTACGGCACGGAGTTCTTCGTCTGCAGGGGGAAAGTCATCCAGCCCATTGCACAGGGCATCGATATAGAAACCGGAGCCTCCGGCCATTACGAGCGTCTCGTGGCCCTGACTGAAGAGTCTTTCTATCAGGGCCAGCGCATCGATTTCGTATCTTCCTGCGGAATAAGGTTCGGTCACCGAACGGCTGTGGATGAAATAATGTCTTACGAGTGCAAGCTGTTCTGCGGAAGGTACGGCAGTGCCGACCGACATTTCCCGGTATATCTGCCGCGAATCGCATGAAATGACGGGAGACCCGTATTTCAGAGCCTCCCTTATACTGTAGTCAGTCTTGCCGACAGCTGTCGGTCCCAATATTATGATCAGCCTGCGGTCCATCAGACGCGGTTACCGGAGCTGCGGCAAGTTACTCTGCATTATCCTCGTCTTCCGCATAGATCTCCTCTCCATCCTCGTCTCCGTCCTCGTCAGTATCCTCATCATCCTCGTCATCGTCGAAATCATCGTCATCGTCGGATACCGACATCGGTTTCTTCTTGTCGTCCGGAAGATCCTCGTATGCGACATATCCGTTCTCGAAATCCACCGGATTCGGTCCCTTCGTCTCCACGAGAAGAGGATATACGGCGCCCGGACGCGGCTCGGCTTCACCTTCCAGGGTAACTATCACACTCTTGACATTGGTCGTGTCGTAAAAGTACACGAAAGAGGTTATCCCGTCTTTGACGGTACGGTCTATTGTCACGGAGTCTATTGTACCTGCCCCGAGATCGAAGATGCCGTACCTGGCTACCACGGCTCCGTTCTTGTCCATGGCCTTGAACAGCACAAGCTGGTCCTGGGGAAAATCCATGTCGGCCCTCATCTGCTTGTGGAATGAATAAAGAGTAGTGCCGGCCTTCACCTCGTAAACTCTCGCGAAACCCTTTATGCCGGGAAGAGAAACCCTATATCTGAATATCATAATGTCTTAAAATTTCATCGGAGTCCAAAGGTAATAAATATTTCATTGCGGTTGCAAAATAATATAAAAAACGCTACTTTTGAATCCGGTGAACGGCCCGGTGCAAAGGGCGATACCGTAAATCCCGATATGATACCGGAAACTACAGGACAGGATACATTCAGGAGCATAGCCGGACCTTCGGAAGGGCTGTTCAAGGATAATGGCAGCCGTTTCATCGCCCGGGCATACCCCGTAACCTGTGAAGACGAGATAAAATCCATCATAGCCTCCCTCAGGAAAGAATACCACGACGCCCGTCACCACTGTTATGCCTACCGTCTCGGATACCGGAGGGATATCTTCCGCGCCAACGATGACGGCGAACCTTCCTCATCGGCCGGGAAACCCATACTCGGACAGATAGACTCCTTGGAGCTGAGCGATGTACTGGTGGTCGTGATAAGGTATTTCGGAGGTATAAAACTCGGCATACCGGGCCTTGTCAGGGCCTATCGCAGTGCCACTGCCGATGCCCTTTCCAGGGCGGAGATCATAGAAAAGACAGCAAGCAGAAGATACAGGCTTTCATTCGGGTACATGGACATGAACGGCGTCATGAAGGTCCTGAAGGACATGAAGCTTCCCGTGTCCGGCCAGGATCTGGGAATGACGTGCTCGCTCGATACCGAAGTGCGGCTGTCCCTCACGTCCAGGTTCGAGGAGGCCATAGACAAGACCGGCGGATGTTCCTTCACGATAATACAGTGAAAAGATAATATATAGGATAGATGAACAAAAGTCTGATTTCAATCCAGGATTTCACCAAGGATGAGATCCTGCACATACTGGAAACGGCCAGGGAATTCGAGAAGAACCGGACGCAGAACATACTTGAGGGCAAGGTCATCGCCTGCATCTTCTTCGAGCCGTCGACAAGGACGAGGCTGAGTTTCGAGACCGCGGTGAACAGGCTCGGGGCCAAGGTAATAGGATTTTCCGACGCCTCGAATACCAGTGTCAGCAAGGGCGAAACGCTGAAAGATACCATAAAGATGGTTTCGAACTATGTGGACATGATAATAATGCGCCACCCTCTCGAGGGAAGTTCCCGCTATGCCTCGGAAATATCATCTGTGCCTGTTGTCAACGCAGGCGACGGGGCGAACCAGCATCCTTCCCAGACGCTTCTTGACCTCTATTCGATCATGCAGACCCAGGGGAGGCTCGAAGGCCTGTCCATTAATATGGTAGGTGACCTGAAATACGGCAGGACGACCCATTCTCTGCTCCAGGCCATGTCCCATTTCAACCCTGAGTTTGTCTTTACATCCCCGGATTCCCTTAAGATGCCTGTGGAGTACAAGGATTTCCTCAGGAAGAAAGGGATAAGGTACTCCGAGACCGCCTCCCTTGAGGAACATCTGGATGACTGCGACATCCTTTATATGACCCGTGTGCAGCAGGAGCGCTTTACCGATCCGATGGAATACGAGAAGGTGAAAGGTGTCTACCGTCTGGAGGCTTCCATGCTGAAGAACGTAAGGCCGAACATGAAGATCCTGCATCCTCTGCCGAGGGTTTGCGAGATAGACCAGGATGTGGATGACACTCCTTATGCATATTATTTCAAGCAGGCCGAGAACGGTCTCTATGTGAGGATGGCAATAATATCATATTTGTTAGGATACAGGTAAAAATCACCGGAAATCATGGAAAGTATAAATAAGGAACTGAAAGTCAGTGCACTTGAAAACGGGACCGTACTCGACCATATTCCTGCCGAGAATGTCTACAAGGCTCTTGACATATTGAACCTCAGGGGGATATGCAACCAGATAACCATCGGTATCAACCTCAACAGCAAACTCTACGGAAAAAAAGGCATAATAAAGATTGCCGACCGCTTCTTCGAGGACGATGAACTGAACCGGCTCGCTCTGATTGCGCCGCACGCTACTGTGAACATTATCAAGAATTTCCAGGTAGTCAAAAAGAAAAAGCTCGTGATGCCGGAGGAAATAGAAGGGATAGCCAAGTGCATGAACCCGAAATGCATCACCAACCATCAGCCGGTCAGGACCCGTTTCACGGTCATTGAAGAGAACAACGAGATATCCCTCCTGTGCCATTATTGCGAAAAGCGTTCTGACATAAAGAAAATTTATTAACTTTAGCTTTCATTTTAAAAAATCAGGTCATGAAAAAAGTTCACAATTTCTACGCGGGGCCTTGTGTCCTTCCGGAACAGGCCGTCGAAAAGGCTATAGAGGCGCTGAAAGATTTCAGAGGTACCGGAATACCGGTCATAAGCATTTCGCACAGATCGAAAGAATGGGTCCAGGTCATGGACGAGTGCCGCGCCCTATGGAAAGAACTTTTACACATCCCTGATACGCACGAGGTGCTGTTCATGGGCGGAGGCGCCAGTCTCCAGTTCCTGTGTGTGGCAATGAACTTCCTGGAGCACAAGGCCGGATATCTCGAGACCGGTGTCTGGGCAAAGAAGGCCCTGAAGGAAGCGAAGGGTATCGGCGAGGCGTACGCGGTGGCTTCCTCCGCAGACACCACTTTCAACTATATCCCCAAGGGTTTCGTGATACCGGAGGATATAGACTACTTCCATATCACTTCGAACAATACCATATACGGTACACAGATAAAGGAGGACTTCGACAGCCCCGTGCCGCTTGTGGCGGATATGTCGTCCGATATCATGAGCCGGCCGCGCGATGTCAGCAAATATGCGCTGATCTACGGCGGAGCCCAGAAGAATGTCGGTCCTGCAGGTGTTGCTTTCGCCATAATCCGGAAAGACGCTCTCGGGAAAGTAAGCCGGTACATACCTACGATGCTCAATTACCAGACCTATATCGACGGCGGCTCCATGTTCAATACCCCTCCTGTCTACGCCATCTATATAATGTATGAGACCCTGAACTGGCTCAAGGGCATAGGCGGAGTCGAGGCTGTCTATAAGATAAACAGGCAGAAGGCGGACCTTCTTTATGCCGAGATCGACAGGAATCCGCTCTTCACCGGAACGGCTGCAAAGGAAGACCGTTCCGACATGAACGTATGTTTCGTGATGGCCCCTGGTTATGAGGCGCTGCAGGATGAATTCCTGGAGTTCGCCAAGGGACAGGGGATGCTGGGCATCAAGGGCCACAGGTCGGTGGGCGGCTTTAGGGCATCCATCTACAATGCCTGCCCTCTTGAAAGTGTCCAGGCTCTTGTGAAATGCATGCAGGAATTCGAATCAATGAAAAAATAGTCTCGCCATGAAAATACTTATCGCGACAGAAAAACCGTTTGCGGCCGCTGCCGTCAGCGGGATGAAGGAAATCGCCCGGAACGCCGGACATGAGGTGAAGCTTCTCGAGAAATATGCTTCCCCTGAAAAACTCATTGAGGCTGTGGCTGATGCCGACGCCCTCATAGTAAGGTCGGACAAGGTGACCGCCGATGTCATAGCGGCGGCTGCGAACCTGAAGATCGTGGTCAGGGCCGGGGCCGGATACGACAATATCGATCTCGAAGCCTGCAATGCCAGGAAGATAGTTGCGATGAACACTCCCGGACAGAATGCCAACGCGGTTGCGGAGCTCGCCATAGCCATGATGGTCTTCATGTCCCGCAACCAGTTCACTCCAGGTACGGGAAGCGAGATACAGGGTAAGAAGCTCGGTATCCAGGCATACGGCAACGTAGGCAGGCTCGTGGCGAAGAAGGCTATCGGCATGGGGATGGAAGTGACGGCTTTCGATCCGTATGTGCCTGCCGGTACGATGGAGGCCGACGGGGTGGTTCCGGCTGCTTCCGTCGAGCAGATGTACAGGGAGTGCAACTTCATTTCCCTGCATATCCCTGCCACTCCGCAGACAAGGAAATCGGTCGGCTATGACCTTATCACTCTCATGCCTGCCGGCGGCTGCCTCCTGAATACGGCCCGCAAGGAAATCATCAACGAGGCTGAGCTGGACAAGGCCCTGACTGACAGGCCTGACATAAAGTACATTACGGATATCGCCGCTGACAACCAGGCCGAACTGAACGAGAAATTCGGCAAGAGAGTGTTCGCTACACCAAAGAAGATGGGGGCCGAGACAGCTGAAGCCAATATAAACGCGGGCCTTGCGGCCGCCTCCCAGATAGTGGATTTCTTTGCTACCGGGAACACCCGCTTCCAGGTCAACGGTTTCTGATATGGTCAGGGTAAAACCATTCGCGGCTGTACGTCCGCCTAAGGAGATAGTCGAAGAGGTCGCCGCCCGTCCATACGATGTACTGAATTCCGAGGAGGCCAGGGCCGAGGCTTCGGAAAAGTCACTGCTGCATATCACGAGACCGGAGATAGATTTCGATCCGATGGTTGACGAGCACAGCCGTGAGGCTTACGTTAAGGCAGTGGAGAATTTCAGGCTCTGGCAGCAGAAGGGATGGCTTGTCCAGGACAGCAAGCCTTGCTACTACATCTATGCCCAGACCATGGACGGCAAGACCCAGTACGGACTGGTCCTCTGCGCCCATACCGATGACTACGCTTCCGGAAGGATCAAGAAGCATGAGCTTACAAGGAAAGACAAGGAAGACGACCGTATGGTCCATGTGCGCAACCAGAATGCCAATATCGAACCTGTCTTCTTTTCGTATCCGGACAATGCCGGGATAGACGGGATTGTCGGCAGGTATATTTCCGGGACACCGGAGTATGACTTCACCTCCGAGGACGGTTTCGGCCATCATTTCTGGGTAATTGACGATGACAGGGATATTGCCCGCATTACGGAGATTTTCAAGGACATACCGGCTTTCTATGTGGCGGACGGCCACCACAGGACCGCTGCGGCAGCACGGGTCGGGGAGGAGAAACGCAACGGTAATCCGGACCATACCGGAGACGAGGAATACAATTTCTTCCTTGCTGTGGCCTTTCCTGAAAGCCAGCTTACAGTCATTGACTACAACCGTGTGGTCAAGGATCTGGCCGGTCTCACTCCGGAAGAGTTCCTGAAGGCACTGGAGAAGGACTTCACCGTTGAGAAGAAGGGTGCGGAGGCCTTCAGGCCCAAGCATTTGCATAATTTTTCCATGTATCTCGCCGGGGAGTGGTATTCGCTCGACGCCAAGGACGGAAGATATGACGATTCCGACCCTATAGGAGTGCTGGACGTGACTATCCTTTCAAATCTGGTCCTCGACAGGATCCTTGGCATAAAGGATCTGCGGACAGACAAAAGGATAGATTTCGTCGGCGGCATCAGGGGGCTTGAGGAACTTTCCAGAAGGGTTGACAGCGGGGAGATGGCCGTAGCTTTCGCCCTTTTCCCGGTTTCGATGAAGCAGATAGTCGACATCGCCGATTCCGGCAACATCATGCCTCCGAAGACTACATGGTTCGAGCCGAAACTCCGCAGCGGTCTTGCTATCCATAAGCTGGACTAATGTGCGGATCCGACGGAATCTGACCTGAAGGGCTTCACCCGGGCCTGTTTTCAGAGACAGGGCATCAGTATGAATTCCGCTTCGGGGAAATTTCCGGATATGTAGTCCCTGGCATAGTTTTCCGTGTCCCGCCGTATGATTTCGTCATCATCGGCGGGATATGTGTTGTAAACGAGGGTGTGCAGCGGGATATTCCTCAGCTTCACTGCTTCGAGGCTGAGAAGCAGGTGGTTTATGCTCCCGAGACGTCCCGACGTGACGAAAATGAGGGGATAGCCGCGTTCCGCCACATAGTCAATGGTCAGATATTCCCTGGTCAGCGGGACCATAAGACCGCCTGCCCCCTCGACGAGGACGGCATCATAGCGTCTGGCCAGTTCTTCGGTCGCGGCTTCTATCCTGGCGAAATCTATCGGCCGGCCGTCAATTTCAGCGGCAAGATGGGGCGAGCACGGGTAGCTGAAAATTTCAGGCATCGTCAGTCCCTCCATATCTTCCGGCAGCATGCCGCATCCCATTATCTTCCGGTGCAGTGTGATGTCTTCCGACATCCCTTCGTTCCCGGTCTGTACAGGTTTCTGCGTGATGGTATTTATCCCCCGCCCGTTCCACAGCCGTGCCAGGAAGCCGGTCGCGTAACTCTTGCCGATGTTGGTGTCTATTCCGCTTACAAAGTATATGTTGTTCTTTTCCATGAATTGAAACAGTTTTATAATCCGATCCGGTATCTGTCCTACATCTTCCTTGCGATTACAAACACGGGAGTGTAGGTGAGCGTGCAGCCATCGGCGGTGCCGAAAAGGGCTGAATAGGTATTGCAGAAATCAGTCAGGTCTTTCCTTGTCCAGACTTTCCGGTTCAGGGCGTTGACGCCTGTACGCTTAAGATGCCGGAGGACTTCGACCGGAGAAGCGAAATTCAGTTGCCGGCAGAAGCCGGACATGTGTATTGTCCGGTAACGGGAAGCCAGCATCGATTCCAGCCCGTCAAGGGAGCGGTAGTGCAGGGAATGACCGGTAACCTCGGCTATTTCCTTCATGTTTCCGGGGCCGAACGTACTGAAAGCCAGATATCCTCCGTTCTGAAGGCTGGAGCTGCACTTCCTGAAGAAGCCTTCCGGATCCGAGAACCATTGGATTACCGAACTTGACGCGATAAGGCCAAGCCCTGAAGGAAAATCCACAGTCTCCGCATCTCCTGCAATGAAGGCCGCCGGTCCAAGATCCGTGAACATGGAACTGAATTCGGGACATATGTCATTGAGATACAATTCTTCCGGAGAAATGAACCGGACCAGTTCCCTTGTCAGCATTCCTGTTCCGCATCCTATCTCGAGCACCCGGTTGCAGAAAGAGGACGGAACAAGATTCCTTATCAGGGATGCAAGTTCCACGGCGATCTCTTTCTGGACGACGGCGTCGCTGTCATAGCTCACGCCGGCCCCGGCAAACCTTTTCTTTACAAGATTCTTGTCCGTCATTTTCCTGAAAAATCAGTATTTTCAGACCATGCCCCGGCAGGACTTTCAAGGGCCATTCTGAAAAGCCTTTCAGAATAGTGCTCTTCATCGAATACGTGTACCGGAACCTTCCCGTCCCATGCCGCTGTCTGGCTGGCGGCAGGGAAAATACTGTCCCGTGCCCCGACAAGCGCGCAAGTCCAGCCTGAAACCGCCCCGCTGCCGGAAGTCGATTTGACAGCCTCGTAAAGGCAGGCAAGTTCGTCTTTCAGGCCCTCGGCCTGTCTGGACGGATGGTGTGCCATGAAGGCCTGCAGGCCTTCGGGCGTTCCGCACATCCTGCGTCTGAACTTTTTCAGCACGGTATCGTCCATACGCTCAAGTGTGCCTTTGAATATCTGTTCCGGGATGCCGTAACGGTCATCTACCGGGACCGGAGTCCCGTTGACTGCTATCATTTCCGTAAAACCTGCCTCTTTCCCTTGCAGCACGTGCCCCGCCACCCATACTCCGAGCGACCAGGCCACGACCTTGATTCCCCTGTAACCATCGAGCAGGGAAGGGTCAAAATCCAGGTTTCTGTAATCACAGCATAACAGGAAATCAGATCCTGAAGGCCTGTATCCGGCAAAAAGGCATTCTTCTCCGCCCCAGCCAGAGAAAAACAGGGTCAAAAGCGGGTATCCGTCTTTTATAAGAAACTTCTGTTCCATTCTCTTACAATGCAGTTATCTTGCGTACCGCATCCGTCAGTGCGGCAATGTCTGCTGCGGTCATTCCTGCCGTCAGCGAGAATCTCAGTCTTGACGATCCTTCCGGGACGGTCGGAGGACGTACGGGCAGCACGAAGAAGCCTGCAGCCTGCAGTTCCGAGGCAAGCCGTACGGCCACCTTGCTTTCGCCTGCAGTCAGGGGGACTATCTGAGTGTCCGAAACCATGCCGAATCCCAGGTCCTCCAGTCCGCTGCGCAGTCTGGCCGAAAGCATGGCAAGGTGCTCCCTCCTGTCTTTCATCCCGGACAGTTTTCCAAGCAGGAACTCTGTCCACCTCCAGTTAACTGGCGGCAGGGCCGTGGAAAAGATGAATGGCCGCATCCTGTTTATCAGGTATTCCCTTACTGTCCTGCTGCATACCACGAAACCTCCCATCGAAGCAAGTGCTTTTCCGAAAGTCCCGCAGAGATAGTCAATGTCCCGGATACATCCCTGTTCTTCCGCAAGGCCGAGTCCGTTTTCCCCGAATACCCCGAAGGCGTGGGCCTCGTCTACATACAGGAACACGTTGTCATACCGTTTCTTGAATTCGCACAGCATTCTGAGATCCGCCCGGTCTCCGTCCATGCTGTAGACACTTTCGGCCGCTATGATTATACGGCGGTGTCTTCCGTGTTCCTTTTCAAGGATATTCCCGAGCTGAGTCATGTCGTTGTGCCGGAAACGGATGGCTCCGGCTGCTGAAAGACGTATGCCGTCGATCATGCTTGCATGAACGAGCTTGTCGGCGACAACCAGGGTGTCCTTTCCTGCGACAGCCGGCAAGATGCCGAGGTTCATGTGGTAGCCGCTGTTGAACACCAGGGCCGCCTCCTTTCCGAACATTTCCGAGAGCTTGTCCTCTACCTGCCCGTAGACCGGGAATTCTCCTGAAAGAGAACGCGATGAGGACGAGCTCATCACAAAGTCGCCGGGGTCGAGCCTTTCCATGAATTCCCGTCTCAGGGATACATCCGCTGCCAGGCCGAGATAGTCGTTGGATGACAGGTTGAGCATCTTTCTGCCTTCGGCAATGACATGGCTGCCCTCGTGTCCGGCCGGAGTCAGATGCCGCAGGTTCCCCTCGGATTCAAGCCTGCAGAGTTCTTCCTTTAGATATGCGTCCCTGTCCATTATAACTCTCCGGTAATTTTAACGAGGGCATGAGTCAGTCTGGAAAGCTGCTCCGGGGTGATTATGTATGGCGGCATCACATAGATGAGTCTTCCGAAAGGCCTTACCCACACTCCCTCTTCGACGAAACGTTTCTGAATGCGGGCCATATCTACGGGTTTGAGTACCTCGACCACGCCTATCGTCCCCAATACCCGTACGTCTGCCACCTGGGGGAGATGTGCGGCCGGGGAAAGTTCCTCTTTCAGTTGTGTGCAGATGCTGCGGACCCGGTTCTGCCAATCGGAAGCCAGCAGAAGTCCGGTCGAAGCCTTTGCCACCGCGCAGGCCAGAGGATTGCCCATGAATGTAGGTCCGTGCATGAAGGCACGGGGTTCGCTGCCGGATATCGTGTCGGCGACCTTTGCGGAAGCCAGTACTGCTGAAAAGGTCATGTAGCCTCCGGTCAGCGCCTTGCCGATGCACATTATGTCCGGCTCGACTCCGGCATGTTCCCATGCGAACAGTTTTCCTGTCCTGCCGAATCCTGTCGCTATTTCATCGAATATGAGCAGGATATCGTGCTCGCGGCATAATCTGGCGGCTTCGCGGAGATATTCCGGATGGTAGAACCACATTCCGCCGGCCCCCTGTACGACGGGCTCCAGTATCAGTGCCGCAATCCTGTCGTGGTGCTTTTCCAGAATCTCCATAAGCGGCAGGATATCTTTCCTGTCCCATTCGCCGTCGAAACGGGAAGACGGCGACGGAACGAAATATCTCAACGGAAGGGCACTCCCGAAAAGCGAATGCATGCCCGTGACCGGGTCACATACCGACATCGCGTTCCAGGTGTCGCCGTGGTAGCCGCGCCTGATCGTCACGAAATTGTTCTTTTCCGGCCTGCCTGCCGCAAAATTGTACTGTACGGCCATCTTCATAGCCACTTCTACCGCAACCGAACCGCTGTCGGCATAGAATATCTTGTCCATCGACGGCGGGGCTATCCCCAGCAGAAGTTTCCCGAGCTCCACCGCCGGTCTGTGCGTAAGTCCGCCGAACATCACGTGAGACATTTCCTTGATCTGGGCCTCTGCCGCCCGGTTCAGTACAGGATGGTTGTAGCCGTGTATCGCGCACCACCAGGATGACATCCCGTCTATCAGCCGGGTCCCGTCATCGAGTACGAGTTCGCATCCCTCGGCGTGCGAGACGCCGTAGACAGGCAGAGGGTCTGTCGTGGAAGTGTAGGGATGCCAGAGATGGTCTCTGTCAAATGCAAAATCAATGTCCATAGTCCGGCAAATATAGAGAAGGTGACCCAAAAAAACAACAGGCCCCGGAGGGCCTGTATTCTGTTCCGGGGCAAGGGCTGCCGGCCCGCCTGCCGCTATGCGTCCCCTGACTTCCTGTAACTGCTGATGGCCCAGGTCACTACTCCTGCACCTATCACGGCAAGTCCTGCCGCATCGTACCATACGTCAGCCAGACTGCTCCCTTTGAGGAAGATGGCGCGCATGGCATCGGCGAAATACCTCAGGGGATTGATGTAGGTTATGGTCCTGGCCCATTCCGGCATTGATGCGATAGGGGTGAAGATTCCGCTCATGAGCATGAATATCATGGCGAAGAACCAAATGACGAACATGGCCTGCTGGGCATTGTTGCTGTAGTTCGAGATCAGCAGTCCCAGTCCGGCCGTCACTACTATGTCCAGGGTCGTGAAGAGGAAGAGGGCCAGGATGCTGCCTTTGCAGGTATATCCGAACACCGCCCAGGCAATGAGCAGGCAGGATGCAAGGATGAAGAACGCGATGCCCCAGTAAGGTATCATCTTGCAGACGATGAAGGCTGTCTTGCTGACAGGGGTTACGTTTATCTGCTCGATGGTCCCGGTCTCTTTTTCGGAGACGATGTTCAGGGCAGGCAGGAAGGCCGTTATCATGGTGATTGCTATGACTATGAGGGCCGGTACCATGAACAGCTTGTAGTCCATGTATTCGTTGAAATAGTATTTTTCCGATACCTCGATCTGAGGTATGGCGGACGTTCCTGCAGCCTGGACTGCCGCTCCGGCAGCGGCCCCTTGTCCTGAACCGCTGTCATCCAGGTATTTCCGGATACAGCTGAGGATGTACTGCGAGCCCAGGCTGCCCTTGGTCCCGTTCACTGTGTTTATCTTTATGCCTACCGGGAATCCGGAGCTGTTGCCGGTATCCTTGCCGAATCCGGAGTCGATGGTGATTATCGCATCGGCCTTGTTGTCATCCATCATCTTCTGGGCTTCCGCCGCGCTGTGGCATCCGGTCACCAGTCTGAAATATCCTGAAGCGGTGCAGGTCTCGATGAGTCTGGCCGACTCCATGCTCATGCTGTGGTCCACCACCACAAGGCTTATGTTCCTGATGTCCATGCTCACGGCAAACGGGAACACCAGTATCATCAGTATCGGGAACATCACCGCCATCCTTGGCAGTCCCGGATCCCTGAAAAACTGTTTGAATTCCTTCTCTATAAGATATTTCCACATAACTCTCGCTTTAATGCCATCTTTTCCTTTTATTTCAGCCTGGTCCTGAAACTCTTGATGCTCACCGCAAGGAACACTGCCGCCATTCCTGTCAGGATGGACAGTTCCTTGACTATGGAGCCGAGACCGTCTCCTTGTATCATGATCTTCTTTACCATGATGATGAACCATTTTGCAGGTATGATGTCCGAAAACCACTGCAGGATTTCGGGCATGCTCTCGCACGGGAATATTATCCCGGAAAAGATCATCGTAGGCATGGTCAGTCCCATTCCGGAAATCATCAGCGCCACCTTCTGAGTGGACGAGATCACTGAAATCAGGAGGCCTATCGCGAGCGACGCCACCACGAATACCAGTGCCACGGCCGAGAGCAGCAGCAGACTTCCGTTTACCGGAACTTCCATCACGAAATGTGAGAGCAGCAGGATGCTTGCAAAATTCACGGCCGAAAGTGCAAGGTACGGCATCATCTTGCTCAGGATGATCCACTGCGGCCGGACCGGCGAGACAAGGAGCAGCTCAAGTGTCCCCGTCTCCTTTTCCTTAACTATGGACACTGCCGTCATCATGGAACAGATAAGCATGAGTATCAGGCCCATGACTCCGGGTACGAAATTGTACGACGACTTCATCGCCGGATTGTACATCAGCTGTACTACAGGGCTCATCGAGACCTGCTGTCCTCCGGTCAGGGAAGCGGTGATTTCCGTCTGGATTTCCTGGATGACACCGGTGACATATCCGGTTATTATCCTGGCTGTATTTGGATCGGACCCGTCTCCGGTGATATGGACCGTCGCCTTTCCCGAGGACCTCAGTTCCTTGTCGAAGTTTCTCTCGAAACAGACGGCGACATCTGCCATATTCCTGCGGAACAGGCCTTCGATTTCCTCCGGATCCGATATCATCATGTTTACTGTCAGGTACTTGTTGTGACTTATTCTGTCTACGATCTTGTCTACCTGAGGATCGGACAGGTCTCCGCAGACGGCGACCCTGACTTCGTTCACCTCCGTGCTTATGGCGAATCCGAAAAGGATGATCTGCACTACCGGCATTATCATCACTATCAGGATAGTCCTTTTGTCCCTGAAGATGTGGAGGAATTCCTTTCTTATGGATGCAACGAATTCTTTCATGTCTATTCCTCCCGTTTCGCCCTGCCGGCGACAATCCTGAACACTTCGTCCATATCGGCCGCCCCGTATTTCTCTTTCAGTCTGCCTGGAGTGTCCATGGCCGCTATCCTGCCGTCTACCATGATGGATACCCTGTCGCAGTATTCGGCTTCATCCATATAGTGTGTGGTCACGAAGACCGTGATTCCTTTCATTGAGGCTTCATAGATCATTTCCCAGAACCTTCTCCTCGTCTCCGGGTCCACACCTCCGGTGGGCTCGTCGAGGAAGATTATCTGCGGTTCGTGCACGAGGGCGATGCTGAACGACAGTTTCTGCTTCCATCCGAGCGGCAGGCAGCCTGCAAGGGTGTCCCTGACATCCTTCATGTCGAGCATATCTAGCATTTCCACGGTCTTTTCCTTTATCTTCCTGTCACCCAGCCCGTAGATGCCCCCGAAAAGGCGTATGTTCTCCTTTACCGTCAGGTCCGGATAGAGTGAGAACTTCTGGCTCATGTATCCGATGTGCTTCTTGATTTTCTCCTGCTCCCGGTTTATGTCGAACCCCGCCACCGTGCCTTCCCCTTCAGTAGGACGGCTCAGTCCGCAAAGGATCCTCATCGCGGTGGTCTTTCCTGCCCCGTTCGCCCCGAGAAAGCCGAAAATCTCTCCCTTGCGGACATGGAAGCTGATGTTGTCCACTGCAGTGAACCTCCCGAATCTTTTCGTGAGGTTCCTTATTTCCATCGCATTCAGTCCTGTGTTGTCCATTTTCTTGATAATTGCATGAAACAGTCTTCAATGCCAGGGGTTATCTCCTTGGCGGTACAGTCCGGGAATCCTGCCCTGACCGCCTCTTCCACGATGCTCCGGCTGTCGGTCCTGGTCGCGTCGTAAGCCACATGGTGCGAGTCTCCGAAGGAAAAGCAGCTGATCACCCCCGGCGTTTCGCGGAGTTTCTTCAGCAGCGGGTACATCCTTCCTGCCTTGACGGACAGCATCCTGTGGGGGTATGCCTTCACAAGGCTGGACGGGGTGCCCGTGCCTATGATGCTTCCTTCCTTTATCAGCGCCAGCCTGTCGCAAAGCGCGGCTTCGTCCATATAAGGCGTGGATACGAATACCGTCACCCCTGATTCCCTGATCCTTCCGAGCATATTCCAGAATTCCTTGCGGCTTACCGCATCCACTCCGGTCGTTGGCTCGTCGAGGAAGAGGACGGAAGGCTTGTGCACAAGGGCGCAGCACAAGGCGAGCTTCTGTTTCATCCCTCCCGAGAGTTTCCCGGCACGCCGGTCCCGGAACGGTTCTATCTGGGAATATATCTCCTTGATGGTCTGATAGCTGTCTTCAACCGTTGTCCCGAAGAGGGTGGCGAAGAATTCAAGGTTCTCTTTCACGCTGAGGTCCTGGTACAGGGAGAATTTCCCGGGCATATATCCTATCTTCTTTCTGATCATGAAATAATCCTTCACCATATCCAGCCCGCATATCCTCCCTTTTCCGGAGTCCGGCATCATGAGGGTCGTCATGATCCTGAACAAAGTGGTCTTTCCCGCCCCGTCCGGACCTATGAGGCCGAATATCTCCCCGGTCTCCACTTTCAGGGATATGTCCCTGACGGCTGCGGTCTTTCCGTAGCTCTTGCTTATGTTGTCGATTTCTATGGAATACATCACAGGACAATATATGCGTACATCCCGAGCTTCAGTCTGCCGTCATTCCTGACGGCGATCTTGACGGCATATACCAGGTCGGCCCTTTCATCCCTCGTCTGTATGTTCTTGGGAGTGAATTCAGCCTCGTCCGAAATCCATGTCACCTTGCCTTCGTACCTGTCAGGCTCCCTGGTGCCGTCGTCCGGGATAACGGTCACGCTGTCCCCGAGCTTCAGCTTTGACAGCTGGGCGGTGGTGAAATACGCCCTGACATAAAGGTCATCCATGTCGGCGACCTTGAAAAGCGGTTTCCCTGTGGTTACCATCTCCCCGGCCTCGGCATATTTTGTCAGGACAGTACCGGCTATAGGTGACTTTATCCTGCACTTTTCGAGCATGTCTTCGGTCTGCGCTATCTGCACGTCTATGGTATTCGTTTCGCTGTCGATGTTCTCGTTGTTCTGCCTGTAGTTCTGTTCCGCAGCGGCTATCTGCCCTTTCAGGACCGCAATTTCCGCCTCGATGTCGTCAACCTGTTTCCGGGTCCCGGCATCCTTGGCAAGCAGGTCGCGGAATCTTTTCAGGTCGGTCTCGAGATTGGCCAGCCTGGCATACTGCGCTTCCGTCTGGCATTCTATGTCCACTTTCTTTACCAGGGCGCTCTCCTTCCTGCTGATGAGTTCCTCTTTTTTCAGGTAGGTCTGCACCGAATCGATACAGCCTACATACTGGTTTCCTGCGAGCTTGTCGCCTTCTTCAATATCAAGGGATATGAGCCTGCCGTTGCTTTCCGCCGAAACGGTCACTTCAGTGGCATTTATCTGCCCGCAGGCGTCGAAGTCCGGTGTCTTCATGCGGCAAGATACCAGTGCCGCTGCTGCAGCCGCGATTGCGGCGGTATTTGTGACAATCCTTTTCATCTTTGATAATATCAATATCCTAAACAATTCTTCAGTTCATATATAGCCATGAACAGCTGGATCCTGTGTATTGACTCCGCTACCCTGGCATTATGTTCGTCGTCTATCCTGTCCATCAGGTCTGTCATCGATATGGTGCCGTTCATGTACTGTTCTTCTCCGGCGGCCCTTATGGATTCCCTGAGCGCGATTATCTCGCGGTCCTTTTCAAGCATCTCCCTTGCCTTCTCGATATCGCTCCGCATCTGGGTCGCGTTCAGGTTCGTGTTGAATATGAAAGTCTCCCTGTCGGATTCGATGGTCCGCATCTGTGCATCCAGTTTCCGTTTTTCTCCCTTTCTCGTATACAGGGCCCCGATGTCCCATGTCATCCTGATGCCTGCCGTATAGTACGGCTGGAAAGAATTTTCAAGGATGTTGAGTCCGGGGCGCCCGATACCTCCCTGCAGGGAAAGGTTGAACTTCGGCGATATCTTCGAGTTGAGCTGGCGGACCTGGGCCTCGTTCTGTTCCATCCGCGCATCGTACAACGCCAGTTCCGGCCTTGTGATTTCCTTCGGGAGGCCTGCAGCTCCGTTCTCGTCCGGTATCACGAACTCCTGGCCCTCGAGGTTGGTTCCGGTGAGCTTCCCGAGCATCTCCACGTATGCTTTCCTGTCGGTCAGGAGTTCGTCTTCCTGCTGCTCGCAGTTCAGGATGTTGACCTTGATCATGTCCAGGTCGGACTTGTATGCGATGCCGTTGTCTATCCCGGCCTGTGCCTGGCGGGCGTTCCTTTCGAGGCTTTCCCTAAGTATGCCGTTCTGCCGGAGCTGTTCGTCTATCAGCAATATCCCGAGATATACGTTCTCGACCCTTTCGTTTATCGAGTAGACCGAGACTTCGACCTGCTTTTTCTGTACTTCCGCTCCGGCTGTCACCACATCCTTCTGGCTCCCGGACGTGCCTCCGTCCCATATCGTCTGGCTGATTTCCCCTACGAGGGAATACTGGTCATGCGGCAGATTGAACGAAAACCCGGGGATATCGAACGGCATCTCCACCACATCGGACTGGTAGGTGGCCTTGCCTGAAATGTTTATATGGGGCAGCCAGGATTTCGAGACATTGGCAATGTCATATCTGGCGGCCTCGTCTATGAGGTTGAGCTGCTTTATCTGCGGGTAGTTTTCCCGAGCAAGCTCCATGCATCTTTCGATCGTCATCTGCGCTCCCGAAGGCAGGGAGAAACACAATGCCGCACCGAGTACGGCTGCTGCAACTTTGAATTTTCTTGTTGTCATTATTGTAAATTTCCGTAAAGTCTTGATCTTATCAGTTCTATTATTTCCTTTTTCCTCGATTCGAGGAATCCGTCGGACATTCCGCCACCCAAGCCGGGAATCATTTTCCTTGCTGTCTGCAGGAGCATGACAGTGGAGACGCTGAGAGATCCGATATCCATCAGAAGCTGGTCCGGATCCACCTGCCGTATCCTGCCGCTGTCGGCTTCCTCCTGGATTATCCGGCGGTGGAAAGCTATTATGCGCCGGGACGGATCTATGATGCGTTCCTGTATACGGCCGGTCACTTCCGGATTGAAGCGGATGGTGTCAAAAAGGAATTGCGGAAGCCGGGGATACTTTGCCAGAAAGTCGAAATGTGCGGTTATCCCTTTTTCGAGCGTTTCCCAGAACGGTGCGTCCTTCTTCATTACAGGCTGCAAGGCCGCCTGGAGTTCGGCAAGGGCCTTGTCGAGCACCTTGAGGAATATCTGTTCCTTGGTCCTGAAATAATAATGGAGCATGGCATGGGTCACTCCGGCTTTTTCGGCAATCATCGTCGTGGTCGTGAGCTTGTATCCCTTCTCGAGAAACATTTCCTCGGCCGCGTTCATGATGGCCTGCTCGGTGTTGCCATGCTTCCTTCTGTTCTGCTGTCGTTCCATGTCGGTATTGTGTTTAACCCGTATGTCTAACTTTTTTGTTTAACAATTCTGTTAATCCAGCCGCAAATATATGTCTTTTCCGGTCTCGTTGTCTCATTCAATTCAATTTTTTTCTAGATTTCCGCCCGACGGAAAAGGATGGGCCGGGTCCGAATTTCCGACGAAACACATTCTGGACGGTGCCGGAACGGGGCAGATTGACATTGATTCAAGGAGAGGGTGAAAGGAAATTTTCCTTTTTGGAAATTGAATATCAGGAGTACAAATAAAAAGAGGGAAGGCCTGAAATTTTTTGACCCGTCCCTCCTTATCTTATTATTCGGATATCGGCGGAAAGACAGGGATTCGAACCCTGGGAACAGTTACCCGTTCACCGCATTTCGAGTGCGGCCCGATCGACCACTCCGGCATCTTTCCAATCAGGCTGCAAAGATAATAAAATTGTTGCAAACCGGTTATCTTTGAATTATAATTTTTATTTTTGTACAATGTCAGGCGGCAGACCTTCCGGAGAGTCCGGGAGCGGGCCATATCCTGCCGCGGCGCGACCGGGGATCAAGAAGAAGGGTTTCACGGAAACCCTGTTGTCAGTTCGGCGGATCCGCAGTTGCCTGTATAACCTGTTCGCCGGGCTGTCGTTATTTAAAAAATGTCGTTCTGGAGAGTTTTACTGGCCATAATATTTCCTCCGCTTTCTGTGGTGGACAAAGGCTGCGGTTCGTTCCTTATCGTGCTCCTGCTTACTGTTGCAGGGTGGATTCCCGGCGTGATTGCATCGCTGATCATCCTTAACAAGAATAATTGAGCCCGTATGAGGTTCTGCGTAAAACAATGGCAGGGAGGTGACCGATGATTGAACAGGATCCGGCCGGAATATACGGAATGACATCCCAGGTGCGCATTCTGGTCTCGTGTGCGCTGGTGGTTACGGCATATCTTGTCGATTTTCTGTGCTGCAGGATACTTATCCCGCTGATACAGAAAGTGGCGGTGAAGACATCCTTCAAATGGGACAATTACCTGACCAACGGGAAAGTGCTCCATAATGTCTTCCATCTGATTCCTCCGGTGACATTCTATGTTGCACTGCCGCTGATCTTTCCTGAACCGGCAGTATGGACAGGGATGCTGCTGAAGGCATTTGCCATATATATCATTGTGGTGGCGTGCCGGCTCGTGTGCGAGTTCATCACATCGCTCTATGCCATTTCCGCCGATTCCGAAGTCCTGAAGGACAAGCCGATGAAAGGTGTCTACCAGATGCTGAAGGTCGTGGTGGTCTGCATTGGGGTCATCCTGATATTCGGTGTCCTGCTCGACAAGGATTTCACGACCCTGATTGCCGGGCTCGGAGCTTCCGCCGCTGTGCTGATGCTGGTTTTCAAGGACACTATTCTCGGTGTGGTGGCCGGAGTGCAGCTTTCCGCCCATGATATGCTCCGACCCGGAGACTGGATAATGATGGACAAATACGGAATAAACGGCACAGTCGAAGAGGTCACTCTTAATACGGTCAAGGTGCGGAACTGGGACAAGACCATCACCACCGTGCCTCCATACGTCCTTGTGAGCGATTCATTCAAGAACTGGAGGGGAATGCGTGAAAGCGAAGGCCGGAGAGTGACCAGGGCGCTGAGCATCGACGTCAATTCCATCAGGTTCTGCACGGATGAGGAAGTATCACGCTTTGCAGGGAAACCGTGGACCCCGGATACGGTCTCTTCCGGCAGGGTCGTGAACCTGAAGCTTTTCCGGGCCGCTGCCGAAGATTATCTGCGCAGTCTTTCGGAGGTCAATGCGGACCTGATGCTTCTTGTGAGGCAGCTTGAACCGACTTCAGAAGGCCTGCCGCTCCAGCTGTATTTCTTCACTGCTGCCAAGGACTGGGTCCCTCATGAACATATAGCTTCCGATGTTGTGGAGCAGATGATAGCTATGCTGCCCGAATTCGGGCTCCGTCTATACCAGAAGCCGTCGGGCCTCGATCTTATCCGGGCCCGTGAGATAATGAAAACGGAGGCCTGACCGGGCCTCCGCAACATGTCGCTTATTCGACAACCTTGAAATCTTCTTTTCCGACTCCGCACAGTGGGCATACCCAGTCTGCCGGGAGGTCTTCAAAAGCTGTTCCCGGCTCTATTCCACTGTCCGGATCTCCGACTGCCGGATCGTATTCGTATCCGCAGATAACACAAATGTACTTTTTCATGTTCGAATCTGTTATTGGTTAATATAATGCCGTTATCCCTTCCGTTGGGAAAGGCCTGGCGAAATATGACCGGGAGTCATAGCCTTCCGGCTACTTTCTCCCAGTCTATAAGGTTCCATATGGCTTCCAGGTAAGCTGCCCTGCGGTTCCTGTAGTCGATGTAGTAGGCATGTTCCCACACGTCTACGGTAAGAAGCGGTTTCAGGCCCTGGGTCATCGGGTTGTCCGCGTTCTGGGTCTGCACGATGACGAGATTCTCGTCCTTGTCTTTGCACAGCCATGCCCAGCCGGATCCGAAAAGCGTTGCTGCAGCCTTGTTGAACTCGGTCTTGAAGTCAGCCACCGAGCCGAATGCCTTGACCAGCTTCTCTTCAAGGACAGCCGGGATCTCCACAGGTGACGGTGACAGGGTCTGGAAATAGAAGTTGTGGTTCCATGCCTGGGCTGCATTGTTGAAAACGGCACCGCCGGCCTTCATCACGATCTCTTCGATTTCCATATCCTCATAAGGGGAACCCTCTATCATCCTGTTGAGATTGTCGATATAAGTCTGGAAATGCTTTCCGTAGTGGAAATCAATGGTTTCCGCACTCAGTACAGGCGCAAGGGCGTCCGGGCTGTAAGGTAATGCAGGTAATGAATGAATCATATCAAAATGAATTTTAGGAGCATTTTTCAACAAACACTGAGAACAAAGATAAAACAATTTTTGAAATAAATCCAGACTGCATCCCGGTTCTTCCCGAAGATTTTCCTATCTTTGCTGCCCTGTCGAACAAGCGTTGATGACAAACCATGATTTTGCCATTTTTATACTCATTGCTGCTTGCCTCCTCCCCGCTCCGCGAACCGGAGACAATCGTCCTGGATACCTTGTCGGAGGCAGTGCTGGTCTCATCCTACAAACAGGTCCTTTCTCTCGAAAGGGTAGCCTCCCCGGTGACGGAAATCCGGATGGAGGAGATGGAGTCCAGAGGTCTGGACGACTTCAAGAAGCTTTCACTTATCGTTCCGAATCTTCATATCCCCGACTACGGCTCGACCATGACATCCTCGATCTATATGCGCGGACTTGGATCGCGTATAGACAATCCTGTAGTGAGCCTGTACATAGATGACATTCCGGTTATGAACAAGAATTCATACGATACGGGAATGTTCGACATAAGCAGCGCCGCCTTGTTCCGGGGGCCGCAGTCTACGCTTTACGGACGGAATTCCATGTGCGGGGTACTGACCTTGAACACGCTTTCACCGGAAAGCTACCGAGGCACGAGAATAGCCCTCGAGTACGGCAACGCCAATACGGTGGCGGCCGGATTCTCGCATTACGGGAATTCCGGGGTCGGGTTGTCGGTAAACTACAGGCATTCTGACGGTTTTTACCTGAATACTTATACGGGTGATTACGCTGACCGGTCGGACATCCTCAACTTGAGGCTGAGGGTGTGGAAACAGCTGAGGCAGGACCTGGTTTTCGAAAATATCCTTTCGGCATCGCTGACTTCCCAGGGCGGCTATCCTTACCGCCAGTACGACCAGTCCGGCGGCGAACTGGCTCCGGTGGCGTATAACGATCCATGCGGATATAAAAGGCTTACAGTGTCCGAAGGTTTGAAATTCAAGCTGATGAAGAAGGACTGGACCCTCAGTTCCGTCACAAGCCTGCAGTTCCTCGCGGACGAGATGGACCTGGATCAGGATTTCACCACCCGTTCCATGTTCACGCTGGAGCAGGACCAGAAGGAGGGGGCCCTGACCCAGGAGCTTATCCTTAAGCCTGAGGCAGGATGGAGAAAGTCATGGTGGAACTGGCAGACCGGCTTTTTCGGTTTTGCCAAATACACTGACATGGCGGCACCCGTGAAGTTCAAGAAAGACGGTATAGACGAACTGATCCTGGCCAATGCCAACAATGGCCTGGCCTCTGTCCTTCCTGGCGCAAGCCTGTCTTTCCAGGAGGATGAATTCGATATTTCGAGCGATTTCGGCATTACCGTGGCAGGTGCCGCGCTTTATCATGAGTCCTATTTTACCATAGGCAGGTGGCTGCTGACGGCAGGATTGCGTGTGGATTACGAATGGACAGGCATGGACTATGACAGCAGGTCGCTTGTGCACTGGACCATCAAGGCTCCCATGATAGGAAGCGATATCGGATATATGCCGCTGGAGTGCGTATATCAGGGTTATGAAAAAAACAGCTGGTGGGAGTTCATGCCGAAGGTTTCGGCCTTGTATGATTTCGGAAACGTGAAGGCTTTTGCGGTATTTTCGGAAGGCTACAAGTCCGGAGGGTTCAATACGCAGATATTTTCGGATATCCTTCAGAACAGGATGATGGCTTCCCTCATGGAAAAGGCACCTGTAGATATTCCCCTGCCCGAGGTGACGGCATCGAATACTGTCTACAGGCCGGAGCGGAGCCTGAATCTGGAGATCGGGGCGCGTTTCGGCTTCACGGAAGGACGCCACAGCTTTTCCGGGTCGGCTTCCATATATGGCATACGGTGTACAGACCAGCAGATTACGGTCTTCCCTTCGGGAAACAGTACCGGCAGGATGATGGCTAATGTCGGGGATTCGAGGAGTCTCGGTGCTGAAGCGGAATTTGCCTGGACTTACGGCAACTTCTCTTTTTCCGCATCGTACGGATTCTGTGATGCGAGGTTCATCAATTATGATGACGGGATGGACGATTACGCCGGGAACAGGATCCCGTATTCACCTGAGCACACCCTCGATTCCAGGGTGGAATACGGATGGGACTTTTCCAACAGCTATTTCCTCGGCATCACGGCAGGGGTGGAGGTCTCTGCGCTCGGGAGGATATGGTGGGATGAGGCGAATACGCTTTCCCAGCCTTTCTATGCTTTGCTCGGGGCTGACGTCAGGGGCCGTTTCAAGTGGTTCGACGTCTTTCTCAGGGGCGAGAATCTGACAGGGGAGAGGTTCGAGGTGTTCTACTTCAAGTCTGTGGGACGGTCTTTCTTCCAGATAGGAAAACCTCTCAGACTGACTGTAGGTATATCGGTAAACATATAGGTGTAAGCTTGTTTTCGAATATTGAAGATATTGCCATGTAATGGTTGCGATTTATAAGCAATATTCAGAATGTGGAAAAAAATATTCGAATTATTTTGGAACGTCCTTAGAAATTATTACCTTTGTACCCAGACATAAGAATTTTTTTCGTGTCTATTTGTTAAGTTCGTTTTATATATGGGCAGGTTCCTTGGGGAGGGGACCTGCTTTCTTTATGCAGCCATGGAAATATCGTTGATTGCAGATTTCTTCAAAGGTCTGGACCGTCAGGGTCCGGGAGGTGACCCTCAGACAATGATGGCTCTGGAACTGGCAGGAAATCTGCTTCCGGACAATTTTCCGGCTAACACTCCGCTTTTGTACAGTATTCTGGAAAGTATCGGATATTATTAGCCGGATGCTGTCATTCTATTTTTTCAAACAGATACGGCCGGATGCCCTGTTCATCCGCATAGCTGCCGTATGAGTTATATTGTAACGAGTACTGGATGTATTTGCTGACGGCGTTGTTGGTAATTTTCATGGTTCCGTCCTGTTGCGGTTCGATTGTCCGTTATTAATTTTTCGTGTACTCCGGCCATCTGTTCAGGATTATTCTCCGGCACGGCTTTCCGAAACCTGCTCCCCACCCTTGAAAGTCTCGTAAAGATAGGAAATCCCTCCGCAGCCTGCCATGGTAATGGCCTGTGATTCATGCGAGAGCGTGGCAAAGATTATCCCCGTTTCGAATGGTATCCCGTAGATGGTCGAAAGCGCGAGGGAGACGATGAAGTGGAAGGCTCCGAACCCTCCCGGGACCGGTACGAGCCAGCCGAAACTCCCGGCAACCATCAGGAACAGGGCGTCCACAGGCCCGAGTCCGTCAAGTCCCGGCATCGCCATCATAGTGAAGGCGCTCATGGACCAGTACATCAGCCAGATGATCAGGGTGTAGATGAAGAATTTCCATTTGTTCTTCATCTTCAGACAGGAGAATATCCCCTGGAGCAGTCCTTTGCAGATATCGGCAACTTTCCGGCAGAACGGGGATCTGTTCCGTGTCCGGTATACCGCATATATTAAAGCCGCACACAGGAAGATCAGCCCGAGCAGCAGCCACCACAGGCTGAAGTTCAGGTTCTCTTCGAACGGACGCCACATTTTTTCAACGAAAAAGTTCCCGAAGTCTTTCCATTTGAATACGAGCAGGGCCACGAGGAATATCATCATTGTCAGCATATCCCAACTTCTTTCCAGTACCACTGTGCCGAGAACCTTGTCGTATGAAGCCTTTTTGCGGCGCATCCCGTCAGCATCGACTGATTCAGTCCCGGAGTTTCTGGTAATGAACCCGCATCTTACGAATTCACCTATGCGTGGAAATACGAAATTGGCTATGTACCCGATATTGACCGCATTGAATGTCGTAATCCTACGTATGCTGCCGTCTATTGGCAGAAGTATTTCACGCCAGCGCTGTCCTCTGAACCAGAAAGCCGCTATGCCCGCGGCCATGGACAGCAGGATATATCCCCATCTGCAAGATCCGAGACCTGTGATGAAATCGTCCCATTTTACGCCTCTGAAAGTGAAATAGAGGAGGAAGCAGGCTACTGCTGCGGAAAGCAGGTATTTTATGATTTTGGTCCCGTAATCTTTGCCTTTCATTTCCTGAGTCGTTGGAAGTCGCAAATTTAGATAAAAATCCCTATCTTTGTCGCCTGTTTGTTAAAAATTGTCCCGGAATGAAATCTATTTTAGGCATGGGCAATGCCCTTACGGACATACTTGCCGTGCTTCAGGATGATACTTTGCTGAAACAGTTCCACCTTCCGAGGGGGAGCATGCAGCATGTTGACATGAAGACAGGCGACAGGATATGGCAGACGCTGAAGCCTATGGGAGTCCAGTATGTGGCCGGCGGCTCGGCAGCCAACACTATTACAGGCACGGCGATCTTCGGTATGGAATCCGGGTTCATCGGAAAGGTCGGCGATGACGAGCTAGGACATCTGTTCAAAAGCGACCAGGAGCAGTACGGTATCCGCTCCACGCTGCTTAAAGGCGAAAATTCTTCCGGAAGGGCCATGGTCTTCATCACTGCACCGAATGCCGAGCGAACATTCGCCGTGTATCTCGGCGCAGCCCTGGAACTTGTCCCCGAGGATCTGAAACCGGAGTTTTTCGAAGGGTACGATTATTTCCATATAGAAGGTTATCTTGTCCAGAACCAGAATCTTGTCAGGAAGGCTGTCGAATATGCCAAGGCTGCGGGGTGCATCATTTCCCTTGATATGGCCTCCTATAATGTCGTAGAGTCCAATGAGGCTTTTCTTCATGATATCGTGGAACATTATGTGGACATAGTATTCGCAAATGAGTCTGAAGCCAGGTCCTTTACAAGGTTGTCTCCGCGTGAGGCCCTGGACGAGATCGCCAGGCACTGCTCCATTGCAGTGGTCAAGGTAGGGAAAGACGGTTCCATGGTGAAAAGCGGGGATGAGTACCATTATATCGAGGCCTGGCCGGCGGATACTGTCGATGCTACGGGAGCCGGGGATACTTATGCGGCCGGTTTCCTTTATGCGCATTCCCTCGGGATGCCTTTGAGGGTGTGCGGGGAGATCGGTTCCATCATTGCAGCCAAGGTAGTGGAGGTGATCGGCACCAAGATCGATATCCCGCGCTGGAAGGCTGCAAAGAACGAGATAAGGACATTGATCGCTGCCAATACCCGGGATGCGGGTCATTTAATATAAGGCCAGATGACGTTTTTTCTGAAAATATGGCTTCGTAATGCCCGGCTGAAGAAATTTTCGGACAAGGGGCCGACAGGCCTGCTTCCTCTCAGGAATATCAGGACGGCCATTGTGCTCGTAGACGGGACCGAGCCCGGATGCAGGGGCTATGCGGACAGGATCGGTGCCTTTCTGAAAGGAAACAGGATAGAGGTATCATTCATATACATCGATCTGCGGAAAATTTCCAAGGGGGTGGAGGCCTTTGTGGAAGGGGAGAATGTGATTTCGAGGAAGGATGTGACGTGGTTCGGCATGCCGAGGATGAAGAGGAAAGGGGCTCTGTTCTTAAAGGAGGCCGACCTGCTGGTAAATCTTAGGGACAGCGATGATTTTACCGGGGATTTCATCTCAAAGACCGTGAAGGCGAGGTTCAGGATAGGGGCCTGCGCCTATAAGGGCAATCCTTTCGACCTTGTGATCAGCGGCAGGCCTTCGGATACGGGAGAAGAGCCGGAGGGGAACGCCTCCGACAGAGCCGAGGAGAAGCAAACCCTGGAAAGAATCGATGCAATCTGTAATTTCTTAAATCAAATAGTATAATGAAAAATCTGCTGAAGTACCTTTTTGTGACTGTCAAAGGTATCTGTATGGGGGCCGCTGATGTGATTCCCGGTGTTTCCGGAGGTACGATCGCCTTCATGACAGGAATCTACGAGGAGCTCGTGGGGTCGATCAATTCAATAAACGGTACGACTGTGAAGCTGTTGTTTACCGGCAAGTTCGGACAGTTCTGGAGACATATCAACGGTAATTTCCTGTTTTCGCTCATAGCAGGTATCCTTATCAGTATCCTTTCTCTGGCGAAACTGATGCAGTATCTTCTCGATTATCAGCCTGTACAGACCTGGGCCTTTTTCTTCGGACTGATCGTGGCTTCGTCGATATTCATTTTGCGTGGCATAAAGGCATGGAAGTTCAAGGATTTCGTGATGCTTGTCTTTGGCATCGTCCTCGGGGTGGTGGTCTGCACCCTGTCTCCGACCGAGACTCCGGACGGCCTGTGGTTCATCCTTATTTGCGGTGCCATTGCCATCTGCGCCATGATCCTTCCCGGGATTTCCGGCAGTTTCATCCTTCTGGTCCTGGGCAAGTACAAGTATATGATGGATATTATCGCTGATATCGTCTCGGGGAAAGGTAACCTGATGGATTTCGTGACTGTGATAGTATTTGTGATAGGTGCCGCAGCAGGTATCATCGCTTTTTCGAAGTTCCTGCACTGGCTTCTGAAGCATTATCACCGTGAAACCCTCCTTGTAATGGCCGGTTTCATCATCGGTTCTCTTGTCAAGGTGTGGCCGTGGAGCAACATGTCTACGGTTGTCATGTCCCAGTATCCGGAACTGATGGCTGCCGGCAGGGAAGGCGGTCTTGCCCCTGAAATTGTCGAACAGTATTCTTCCATGGTGGATATGCATATCGGAGGAGCCGTACTGTTCGCCCTGCTCGGCCTGGCCCTGGTAGTCGGCATCGAGATGGCTTCGTCCCTGATAGCCAGGCACCGTGGACAGAAGGATACAGAGGAGGCCTGAAAGTGACTTATGCCGCTGCCGTTCTGGCTGCCAGGTGAACTGCCGCGGTACAGGCATATTGTCGTATTCATGCTTCTGTGAAGCCCTGTGAAGCCTCGGCAAAATTATTTTTGCCGTTCCAATAATAAATTCTATCTTTGCATCCGCTTGTCGTCCCCTGTGTCCGACATCCATAACCTCCTCCAATAGGATATTATGACTGTCAGGATACATTCCGGGAAACCTGGACGGCACACATGACAAGGCCGGTCCGGTAGCTCAGCTGGATAGAGCAACAGCCTTCTAAGCTGTGGGTCTTGGGTTCGAATCCCAACCG
>CALVDQ010000009.1 GCA_944326325.1 uncultured Bacteroidales bacterium | reverse complement strand
GATCTATATAATCCCATTATTCCGGGGCTATTTGATTAATTGTTTAACTCGTCCCATTTTAACGGGACACTAATGTCAAAACCATAAAAGTTATTTAATAATTACCAAAGGACTCAGACAAGTATTAAGAATATCTGTACTCTATGTCAAATTATAAATATATCTTGATGTTATCACCCCATGATGTTTATAATTCACCACCTTTGCTGGTACGCCTACTGCTGTCGCATTATCCGGAATATCTTTAGTAACCACTGCACCTGCTCCAATGGTAACATTATTACCTATCTTCACATCTTCCACAATACATACATTCGGTCCGATATAAACATTATCACCGATAGTTGCAGGTGTCCTTTTATTTGTCCCAATCGACAAGAACTGACTTACATTGCAATTATTCCCTATAACAGTTCCTCCGTTGATTACAATTCCAACACCATGTCCGATGTAGAAACCATATCCTATCTTTGTTCCTGCAGGAATCTGTATCCCCCATTTCCTGCTGAAAGTATAATGTTTTATCCGGGATAGATAATAAAACGGATTCCTGAACGAAGCCAGCCTAAACCAGAAAGAATATGTATAACAATGGTTTCTTCTTGTCAAAGCCTTGAAAATGAGTTTAAAATGTGAAACTTTATTCCTCCCATTGCCATAATACCTTGTATAATCGCTTAAAATATACCGAAAAATTTCTTTCAGACTCAACCGTTCTATCATTACTTCTTAGTTTATTATCCATGTATCAATGTATCCTGCGCCAATGTATAATACGACTGGAGAAAACCCATAAAACTGTCCCTTACATCATTGTTCGGAAAACCTAACTTATATATCCTAAATTCCGGATCATAGTCCTTTATCGTCAGATAACCGCTCTGGTATAGTGCCGACAAAGGATGAGACTCATCGTACGGTGCATACAAAGAATCAGTGAAAATATCATTATTCTTGATATTGGTCAAATCATATTTACTGTCCTTCAACAATCTAATCAGGGAAGTCGGCGTACCTGTCTCAAACCAGTAGCTGCGGTAGCGGTTCTTTGCGAATGTATTCAGCAGACTGAAAGGATTATACAATCCGTATGACGTCCATGGATTGAAATGATAGCCGTCATATCTTTCTTTCAATGCAATACTGGCTTCTTCCAGACTCTGTCCGTTTGCCTCGGCGAGGTTTCTGATATCCTCGCTGAAATTTTCAGACAGTTCGGCTTCGCTGATTCCGCAGATATCGGCATATCTCTCGTCCATGGAAATATCCTGAAGGTTGTTCAGATCACTGAACACACTGACTTTCCCGAATTTCGTCACACCTGTAAGCATAGCAAAGCGTATATGGGCATCTTCAGATTTAAGTGCTCCGTAAAAAGCCTTCAGCAACGTACGGTACGCATCCTGCAGATGTTCGTCATCTATTGTCTGGAGCAAGGGCTTGTCGTACTCATCCACAAGGATGACCGTCCTCTCCCCTGTCATCTCGTGAGCTCTGCGGATGACTCCCGCAAAGCGCCTTTCTATTCCGACCTCGGCCGCATTCCTCCCATACTTCTCCTCCCATCCGACAACATTCTCTTCAAGAAGCGACAACAAGGAGTTTTCCGTTTCATATCTCTGCGTATTCAGGTCCAGATGAAGTACAGGATATTTTTTCCAATCCTTCTCCAGACCAGATATGGCAAGTCCATCGAAAAGATTCTTTTTGCCTTCGAAATATGCTTCTATAGTGCTTATCAGCAGACTTTTCCCGAAACGCCGGGGACGGCTGAGAAAATAATAGTTTCCCTTCTCGACAAGGTCATACACATACGATGTCTTGTCGATATAATAATATCCCTCTTTGCGAAGCTTCTCGAAATCCTGGATCCCTATAGGATATTTCTTTGCCATAATTCCTGAATTTTAAGGCAAATTTAGCATTTCCGGACAAAAATCATCTGAGACTTCCGACAATCCTCCCGCAAGCCTTTCCGTCACCGTATGGATTAACTGCCTTGCTCATTTTATCATAAGCGGACTTGTCATCAAGAAGTTCCGAGACGGAATCCACTATCTTGTCATAATCCGTTCCGACGAGCTTCACTGTCCCGGCATCCAGAGCCTCCGGACGTTCCGTAGTATCCCTCATAACCAGCACAGGTTTTCCGAGCCCGGGAGCCTCCTCCTGGATTCCGCCGCTGTCTGTCAGGACTATAGTTGACTTTTCCATCAGATACACGAAACTCAGATACTCCAGCGGTTCGATGAAGAACATGTTCCCGAGATTGCCGAGATCTTCTCCGAAAACCTCATGGATCGGTTTTCTGACGTTGGGGTTCAGGTGCATCGGATAGACAAAGTCCACGTCCGGATACTTATGTGAGAGATCCTTGATGGCTGTACACATATTTATGAAACCGTCCCCGAAATTCTCCCTGCGGTGGCCGGTGATAAGGACAAGCTTCTTCCCGTC
This sequence comes from uncultured Bacteroidales bacterium, assembly GCA_944326325.1. Lineage (GTDB taxonomy): Bacteria > Bacteroidota > Bacteroidia > Bacteroidales > UBA932 > Cryptobacteroides. The sequence goes on along the minus strand of CALVDQ010000009.1, from coordinate 101,227 downwards.
CGACAGTCTGTTGACATCGTATCCGGCATCCTTCAGAATCGTCTCAAGGTCTGCATCCAGCTTTCTGTCGCTCTTGATCTTGTCCACTACCCAGTAAAGGGCGTCAATGACAGTATTGCCTGTGACCGTAATCCTGTCCTCCGATACATTTTCTTTCAGAAGGTTCGATTTGCTGAGCGGTGTAGGTGAAAAATGATAAGTGGCGATCCTGCCGGTTATCTGCCTGTTCATTTCCTCCGGCCACGGACTGTATATGTTGTGCGTGCGGAGTCCGGCCTCCACGTGCCCTACCGGAATCTGCTGATAAAAGGCGGCAAGCGCAGCCGCCGTCGATGTTGTCGTGTCCCCGTGGACAAGGACGATGTCCGGAGAGGCCTTTTTCAGAACGTCCCTCATTCCGGTGAGGACACGTGCCGTAACATCGTACAGGTCCTGGCCCTGCTTCATTATGTCAAGGTCATAGTCCGGTCTTATATCAAAAATGTGCAGGACCTGGTCCAGCATCTCGCGGTGCTGTCCGGTCACGCACACTATCGTTTCAAAATCCTCGGGCCATTTCTGGAACTCCTTCACCAGCGGGGCCATCTTTATGGCTTCCGGGCGGGTTCCGAAGACGAGCATTACCTTTTTCATCCTGAAACTGTTAAAGATGGTATACACCTGGCAGGCTGCATATATTGTGGCAGTCGAGCACTACCTTGCCCATGAGCTTGTCCATATTATTCCTGATCTCGTCATGTTTTACCATTATCACGACCATATCCACATCATTCAGGAATGTGTCGAGGTCGTGGAACTGGTTCTCGACGATGTCCTTTGTAATGAACGGATCGTAGACTTTCAGAGGTCTTGCCAGATGCTTTTCCTGCGATTCAAGCAACTGCAGTGTAGGAGACTCCCTGCAGTCATCGACATTCTCCTTGTAGGTCAGGCCATAAAGTCCTACACGGCGGTTGTCCGTGATGTTGTTCTCCTTCATTATTTCATGGATCCTGTTGAGCACATAGTCCGGCTGGCTGTCGTTGGTCTTCATGGATTCGTCAATCACTTTTGCAAGGCTCGGATAATCTCCTACCAGGAACCACGGGTCAACGGAAATGCAGTGTCCTCCGACACCGGGACCCGGCTGGAGGATGTTCACGCGAGGATGCATATTGCATATCTTTATGATTTCGTAGACATCCATATTGTCATGCCTGCATATCCTGCACAATTCGTTTGCAAAGGCAATGTTGACTGCGCGGAAAGTATTCTCTACCACCTTTGTCATCTCTGCAGTACGGATATCCGTAACGACAATCTCACCCTGACAGAAGGATGCGTAATATTTCTTCACCTTCTCCCCTATCTCCCTGTTGTCTGCACCGATCGTGCGGTTGTTATGCAATAGTTCGTACACCATATTTCCCGGGATTATCCTTTCCGGAGCATGGACAAGATGTATGTCCTCACCTATCTTGAACCCTTTCCCGGAGATTACCGGACGCACATATTTATCTATTGTCCCTGGAGATACTGTGGATTCGATCACGACAGTGGCACCTTTCGGGCATACGTTCATGACATCCTTTACGGCCTCTACGACATAGCAGGCATCCACTTTCTTTGAAAACTTGTCATAAGGGGTAGGCACGGATATGATGTATATATCGGTTTTCTGATATTCCGTCGTAAATTTTATCCCTGCCTTCAGAGCAGCCTGGAAAAGTTCATCGAGACCGTCCTCCTTGAAAGTCGTCCTCCCCGCATTGAGGGTATTGACCAGTTCCTTGTTATAGTCTGTACCGACTACTTCAACACCATGAGAAGCCATCATCAGAGCCGTAGGAAGTCCGATGTAGCCAAGTCCGATTACATTGATCATAATTTCTTATTTTAATTTGCTTGTTTTTTCTTTATCATTCATGATACATCCGCGCCGAAGAGACATCCTTCGCCTTCAAGGCCTTGATCCTGCGACTGATGAACACGTGCATCAGAGTCCAGAGGAGGATGTCGGCAGCAAGCATGATGTTAATATTCATATAGTTTATCAGGATGATGTTCAGTATGAAGAGACCGAAAGAAATCCCGATGATCGTGTGCCTGGCCTTACCTATGGACATTCCCAGGGCCATGAATTTGTGGTGGATGTGGCACCTGTCCGGGGTGAAGGGGCTGCGCTTGTGGATGATCCTGTGGACAAAGAGCCTCACGACATCCAGCACCGGCACGAGAAGGATTGCGAAAGCATATACGAAATAGTATGAACGCTCGTCCTCAGGAAGATCGGAGCGGTATGCGAACGTCGCCGCCTTGATGGTGAATGCGGATATGATATATCCCATCGTAAGGGATCCGGCGTCTCCCATGAAGATCTTCGTCTGCTTTTCTGAAGTACCGTAGACATTGTAGACGTAGAACGGCAGAAGGGCTCCGAGGGCCGCCGCACCTATGATGGCATAGTTCGCAAGACCGACCTTCACGAACAGCACCGTAAAGACCGTTATCCCCATTATGCACAGGCCGGAAGCAAGTCCATCTATACCGTCGATCAGATTTATGGCATTGATTATCAAGACAACAAGTACCACCGAAAACGGTATACCGATAAGGGCAGGTATATGGTGGATGCCGAGGACCCCGTTGAAATTGTCGATCCACAGCCCTGAGGTACAGAGGAGGATGGCCGAGATTATCTGGACAGGGAACTTTATCTTATAGGAAAGGCCGATGAGGTCGTCCGTCACACCAGTCATATAGAGGAACAGGGCACCTGCCGCACAGAACATGATTTCAGAAGAATTCCGGGCAAGATCGCCGGCATATCCGGCCTCGGCCAGAAAACCGAACACCGCCAGGACCGCAATCATGATGCCGGGCAAAAACGTCACCCCCCCCAATCGCGGTATCTGCCCTGTGTGGACTTTCCTGTAGTCAGGTACGTCGAAGAGCTGCTTCTTGAAAGCTATATCGATGATCTGCGGAATGGCTATAATAGTCAATATCATGCAGATAAAGAATGACAAAAGCAAAAATGTCAACAGTAATTCCCATTCCATAACTTAAAGGTTGTTTCTGATTTACCGGTTCAATATTTCCTGCATGCGCAGAAGCCAAGACCAAGGGACACCCGGTCATCGAGGCCGTGAGCAGCATGGTCGTATGCTTCACCCCTTGGGGCTGTCATTTCCGCGCTATCCAGCAGCGAGAACAGGCATAGCATAGTTATTTCCTTCCCAATTCAAATTCTATATCTTCATCAGATAAGTTCCAGTTCCTCCTCCGGGATATAGCCAGTTGCAACGGCAAAAAGCCCAGGAAGCTCGACCATGACCCTCCGGGAACGCTTCACCCTCACCACCCGGCCCACGATGCCGGTGAAAGGGCCGCACTTCACACGTACCATACGCCCTTCACGCAGCTTTGAATTGACCTCGTGAAGATAGACTATGTCCTCGTATCTGGATTCCGATATCTTGATGAAATCATCCATTGCCTTGTCAGGGACCACGACAGGCTCCCTGGTGGATCTGTCCCATATATAGCTGGTGAACGACCTCAGGCCGTTTCTTTCGAACTCTTCGTCAAGGGAGTTCCGCACCCCCTTCACGAAACACAGGTTGTTCACCGCCGGGACAGTCCGGCATATTTTCACACCATTCTTTTCCACCGTCTTCAGCGTCATGGGCACAAAACACTCATAACCTAAAGACTGCAGTACTTCACGGACCTTGAGTTCCCGTGAATAAGTCACCCTGACCGGATACCAGCGGGCGGTATTTCTACTTTCCGTTTCCATAACCGTAGCCGTAACGGCCGTATCCATAACTCCTGGACTTGGAGTCCGTACCGTTGAGAGCTATGGACATCCTCGGATAAACCCCGCTCCTGACGATCTCCGCAACCATAGGAAGCGCCCTGCGGTCGGTAAGGCCTGAGCGTATCACGAATATGGTAAGATCCGCCTCCGATGCAATGATCGCCGTATCCGCAACTATGTCTATAGGAGGACAGTCAAGGAATATATAGTCATACCGGCTCTTGAGGGCGGCTATCAGTTTCCCGAACCTGGCGGAAAGCAGCAGCTCGGCCGGATTTGGAGGCAGAATCCCGGAAGGTATGGCATACAGGTGGTCCGAGATCTGCGATATGATTGAATCCACATCGTCGGTATTGCCCGAAAGGTACATGGACAGGCCGGGACCGCCGATGTTCAGACGCTTGCTCAGGGTACCCTTCCTCAGGTCAAGGTCAAGCACAATCACTGAAGAGCTTTTCAAGGCAAGGGTCGCGGCCAGGTTGACGGAAACGAAGGATTTTCCGCTGCCGGGGTTGAAGGAAGAGAAAAGCACGACCTTCTGCCTGCCTTCCTTGCCCATCATGAAGTCGAAGTTCGTCCTCATCACCCTGAAGGCTTCGTTCACCATGTCCCTGTTGTCGCTTTGCACCACTATACCGAGGGTATTTTCGGTATCGGGTATCATTCCCCTCCAGCCTGTCTTCTTCACGGCAGGAATCTCCGCAAGGAAAGGAACGTGCAGGGAAGCCAGATCCTCACGCGTCTTTATCGTGTTGTCCATGCTGCGCATAACGAACACTACACCGAAAGGTATGGCAACGCCGAAGACCAGGGCAGCAAGCAGGATTATCATCGTATTCGGTGAAGAAGGGGCCATCGAACCGTTCGGAGTCACGATAAGGCGCGTATTGGCCACATTCAGCAGACTCGCAATGTCATTCTCTTCCCTTTTCTGGAGAAGGTACAGATACAGGGACTGCTTCACCTGCTGCTGGCGTTCGATGGAAAGCAGCTCCATTTCCTGGCCTGAACTTGAAGCCATACCGGAAAGCAGTTTTTCCTGCTCGCCGGCGATATGCTCTACCTGAAGCTGGAGAGTTCCTATCAGGTTCTCCACGGAACGGAGCACTGCCGCCCTTATCGCATCCAGGGACTGGGTCATGTCCGCAATCACCGGATTGTTCTCGCTACTGTTGGAAATCAGGGTCTCGCGCTGCAGGAACATCGCGTTGTATTCGTCTATCTGACTCTCCACGTTGCTGTTGGAAAGTCCTGAATTGGACGGGAGAAGTGAAAATGCGTTCTTGGGATCATTGAGGTAGTCCCTGATGTACCCTGCGATGGAAAGCTGGTTGCGGACTTCAAAATCCTTGGCCTGGTACTCCCCGAGCTCCTCGAGGTACGCCTGGCCCACGGCCTTGATATCCGTAAGGTTGTTCCTCTCTTTGTATTCCTTCAGGTCCGTCTCGATGCCCGAAAGCTCCTTTTCTATGACCTTTATCCTCTCGCTGATGAACTGGGAGGTATTCCTTGCGGCCCGGCTCTTGTCCGTTATCCACTCCTCGTTGTATATGTCGATAAGAGTGTTCAGCACCCTTTCGGCCCTCGGGATGAAGCGGTCGGCAAGTGTCAGGGCAAGTACCGTGGAGTTCTTTCCGGTCACGGTGACCGTAAGGTTGGACGAGAACTGCTTGGCACGCGACATCGGAGCCGTCCATGTCACATATATGTCCTTGTCCCAGTCGCTGCGGTTCAGGGTCGGGTCCAGACGGATAGTCCCCGCCGGGGTGGACACCGGATGGGAAAGGACCCCTGCCACCACCGAATCCTTCAGCCTGTCGGCCCCTATGGAAAAGTCCTTCAGGAAAAAGCTCTCCTCTCCGGTCCGTTCTACCCGAAAGGAGAATGACGTAGAGACGAGGGTGTCGACGATTGTCATCTCCACCGGGCTTGACTTGTAGAGTTCCACGTCCCGTATCCCCTGGTGTTCCACGTATGAAGTCTCGAGGGAAAGGCGCTCCACCACCTTTTCCATGAGGTCCGGAGAAGCAAAAGCCTCGGCCTCGTTATTGGCGTTGGAACTGTAGGAACCGTCCCCGTTCCCTCCTGTCATGGACAAAAGGTCAGACATGACATTGGCCCCGGTTTCTTCATTGATGATCACCTTGGCTGTCCTGACATAGGTTTTCGGCGTAACGTAAATGTAAATCATGGCCACGAACAGGCACACGGCCACAGAGACAACATACCACCACTTGTTGTCCCATATCATGTTCCATATATCCCGCAGGTTCAGGGAATTTTCTTCTGCCGTCCGTACCGGCTCAGCATTCAATTCTTTGTTGTTGTCCATTTCCGAAACCGTCAATTTGCTGGTATAAGATTCACTATGAGGACTGCAAGCGACGTGAGGAAGGATCCGATGCTCACCCACAGGCTTACAGACTTTATGTTGTTCTCGTTAATCGTAGACTGTCCTGCCCGGACCTTGTTCGGCTCGACATACACTATGTCGTTCTGCTGGAGATAGTAGGCCGGGGAATCGAAAAGCGAAGCAGAACGCAGGTCCACCTGGTATATTGTCCTTTCGCCGCCCTGTTCCCTGATGACGGAGACATTGTCCCTCCTGCCGAATATCGTGAGGTCCTTGGCCAGGCTGATGGCCTGGAGAAGGGTGATCTTGTCGCCTTCGATGGTATAGGTTCCGGGAGAAGTGACCTCGCCCATTACCGATATCTTGAAGTTCATGAACTCCACCGTGACCACAGGGTCCTTGATATAGTCCATCTCCATTATCATCGACTTGATCTGGTTTGCAAGCTCCCATCGGGTCAGCCCGGCCGCGTGGACAAGTCCCAAAACCGGAAAATCGATGTTCCCGTCATTGTCGACCACATAGCCGAGAAGACGCTGCGTTCCCTGTCCCGAGACCGCTTCCGACCCTGCCTGATACGAGATCACCGGAAGGTTGAACATCATCGACAGTTCGGGATTGCGGCTGGACACCACTATGGAAATCATGTCTTTTGGCTGGATTACAATACCTTTGTTTATTGCTATCCGCTCGCTTTTGTCAGGAACGATGTCCTGGAGATAGTTTATCTTTTTGTATGTACTGCAGGAAGTTGCCGCCATGACCAGGGCGAGCGCGACTGCCGCTGACATACTCAGTTTCCGGGTCAAAAATTTCATGCGCACTTATTATTATATAAAACGGCGCAAAGATAACAATGTTAAAGATAATAACAATGCCGAGGGGGGTGGGAATTTTTCATTTTTGAGATCAAATGATAAAAAACACCCATAAAACATCACCAGGACTGCATTAATTTTTTTTGAAATTTTCAAATCCGGATTAAATGAAGTATTTTCGGGAAAAGATTCTTTCAGTGAAAAAGGAAAAGACAGACAAGACCGCGGAAAGCCAGTTCCTGGCCATACTCAGGTCCGGCCTGTGGGGAACACCGGCCGAGGCCGGACCTTTTCAGGAAGCGGGCAGGGCCGACTGGAAAGGGATCCTGCAGTTCTCAAGGACGCAGGCCGTCCTGCCGCTCATATACGACGGGATACAGGGCCTTCCGGAAAATTACAGGCCCGGCGGGCCTGCCCTGATGAAACTCATAGCCTATGTGGACCGTGTGGAGAAACACAATCTTGCCCTGGATGCGGCTGCAGTGGAGATCTCCGGCAGGCTTGCATCCATCGGCATACGGTCAGTCCTTCTCAAAGGACAGGGCAACGCCAGATGGTACAGGAACCCCCTGCACCGGCAGTGCGGGGACATCGACCTGTATGTCGGAGCCGGGAATTTTGCAGAAGCGGCGGCCGCGATCAGGGGATGGAAAGAAATTTCCGATGAAAAGCCTGAATCGGTGAAACATATCGGTTTCTCGTTTAACGGACTCATACTTGAACTTCACAGGGAAGCGTTCTTTTTCCCTGGCAAAAAGGCCAACGCCGCCTTCAGGCCGTGGGAGACGGAAGAACTGTCGAGAGACGACTGCAGGGTTGTCCTCGGGGAATGCGGAAGTATAACGGTCCCGCCTCCGGATTTCAACCTGTTCTATATATTCTGCCATGCTTTCCACCACTTCATGCAGAGCGGACTCGGACTGAGGCAGCTTTGCGACATTGCCAGGCTGCTCCATGTGTACCGTGGGCGGCTCGATATTGAGGCTTTCCGTGACAGGCTGCTGCAATTCAGTCTGTACAGGGAGTGGCAGATGTTCGCCGGAGTCCTCGTGGAGAAGCTCGGACTGCCTGCCGACGAAGCTCCGCTATATGACCCCGGCTGTACGGAAAAATCCGGAAAAGTGCTTGGAATCATCCTCGATGACGGGAATTTCGGACAGCACAAGTCACTTCCAGACTTTTCCCGCCGGCCTGTCCTTATCCGCAAGGCGGGGAATCTCTGTATCCACCATATCATGCTTGCAAGACGGATGGAAGTGTCCGCAAGGCAGACCTGGAAGTATTATGCCGAGATGTGGAAAAACGGAATAAAGGCCGTATTCCAGCGTTGATTTCCGGAGTACGGCTTCGCAGATTCTTTCCAATGGCAGCCTTTCCTAACGGCTGAGACAGGTCACGGATCCGCCCATCGGCGGTACGGTGACCTCTATCGGCGTATCCGGATTGACCGTCGGGGTCGGGGCAAGTTCGAGCCAGTCAAAGGCATGAGGCGGTATCCTCAGCCTGATTTTCGCCTCCCTGTCAGAAAAATTGGCGACAAACAGAAGTGTTTCATCCTCATAGTCTCTGAGAAATGCGAAATGACGGTCTATGTCGAATCCGTCGGAATTGGTGTTGCAGTAGCACAGGTCGTACGTCATGCCCTTGCGCACGGCATCATCCTTTGACGCCATCCGGATCATCCCCGAGAATTTCCTGAAGAAAGCCTCATAGCCGGCCAGGTCCTCCGGCCATGCACCGTCACCAAGATACAGTCTGCCGTCTATTACCTTTCTGAGTGCCCTAAGGGAGGCCACGCTCCACCAGTCGAAGATGGAAGTCCGTCCATCCCTGCCGCTGAAGCCCTCTTCGTCCATACCGCTCTCCCCCATTTCCTCACCCATATAAATCATGAACGGCGCACGGTTGAGATAAAGGGACACGGTAAGCGGCGCTATGGAATTGTCGGCCGACTTTCCGAAAAAGTCCGATGCAAAACGCTGTTCGTCATGATTTTCGAGAAAATTCAGCATATATGGCTGCAGATCTCCAAGGGACTGCCAGTTCCGTGTGATCCCCCTTGCGGACTGCCACAGTTCGATCGGCATCCCGTAGCTGTTCAGATTGGCTTCCACCACAGTCCTGAGCGTGTCGTACATCCCTGACTTGTCATAAAGATAATCGAAACCGACTTCCCTTATATATTTCCTGTAGAGGTCTTTCTTGTAGACTTCCGCGATGAAAATTATCTCCGGATGCCGGGCCTTGACTTCGGCGATGAGCCACTGCATGAACTGCGCAGGCACCAGCTCCACCATGTCGCAGCGGAATCCGTCCACTCCCTTCCCTATCCAGAATTCTATGATCGACAGCATCTTGTCCCAAGTGCCGGTATGGGTGTCGCAATAGTTTATCTTTACCGTCTCATACCAGTCGTTCACCCCTGGAGACGGAGTGTAGGAATTGCCTGTGGCCTTGGCCGGATTCTCCACGAAACGTGTCAGCAGAGGTCTGTAGCGGTCGATAAAGGCCTTGTATTCATCAGGAGTGGAAACAGCCGCCATCCCGGAACATTCCTCCACCAGCCATACAGGCAGTATCTGATACTCCCGGCCGAAGTCCCCGGCTTCTAGGGCACGGCATTCATCTTCAAAAGCCTGGTTGTCGGGAAGGGTGAGCGGCTGCCCGGGATAGTAGAAAAAATCGTTCTCCTGCCGCCAGTGGACGCTGCTGTCGTCTCCTGAACCGAGATCATCCTCCCGCGGACTCTCCCGGAGCTGTCCGTAATCCCTGGAGACATGGTTCGGCACGAAGTCGATGATGGCCTTCAGGCCTGCTTCATGGGTCCGCTCCAGAAGGGCCTCGAATTCCTCCATCCTGCGTCCCGGGACATCGGCAAGGTAGGGATTGACATCGTAATAGTCAGTAATGGCGTACGGAGAGCCGGCCTCCCCTTTCACGAACTGGGGATTCGAAGGCGTGCATCCTCCCGATGCGGATTTGGTGGAATGCCGGATTATACCAGTATACCAGATATGAGTACAGCCCAGCCATTTGAAATACTCAAGGGCCGGGCCGTCAATGTCTGAGAATCTGCCAGTTCCATTGTCTTCAAGCGAGCCTCTTTTCTCCGGAGACGCGCAGACATTGCCCCATAGACGGGGCAGAAGCTGATATATTATCGGTTTGTCCATTTTGCTGAAACTTTATTGTGCAAAGATAGTCTATTACATTTTTCAAGCCAAAGATTTTTCCGGAAAGGCAAACAGGGAAAACTTTTGCGGATAACAGTTTTTTTCATGAATTGAGGAAAGATTTTCCGAATTTGGTGCTCGGATAATTTAATTATGTCTAAATTTGGTGATTTTTGTTAAAATTAAATAACCACATTTTATGTACAAGATTTTTCCCGGCTTCAATCTCGTGGAGGCATACCACGAATGGAAGAAAAACCACAAAAGGTCAGAAAGCAAGGCCCTGTCCAGGGGCATCAAACTGGTATTCTGCTTTGCGGTGCTGATAACGCTATGGTGCCTGCCGCTCGAGACTTTCGGTATGGAAGGGCTGACTGTGGTAGAAAAGAGAGTCATGGCCATATTCCTGTTCGCCACCGTAATGTGGATCCTTGAGGCGGTACCGGCATGGACAACATCCATGCTCTCCGTAGGTCTGCTGCTTTTTACGGCTTCCGACAGTTCACTCTGGTTCTTCAGGGACGTGGCTGTGCCTGAACTCTACGGGACACCTATAAAATATACATCGATCCTCCATTCTTTCGCAGACCCGATAATAATGCTGTTTATCGGAGGCTTCATACTGGCGATCGCCGCGACAAAATGCGGCCTGGACGTGATGCTGGCAAGGGTGATGCTGAAGCCGTTCGGGACAAAATCCAAATTCGTGCTCCTGGGCTTCGTGATCGTGACAGGAGTCTTCTCCATGTTCCTGAGCAACACGGCTACGGCAGCCATGATGCTCACCTTCCTCACCCCGGTGCTGAAGGCACTGCCGGCCGACGGAAAAGGAAAGGTGGCCCTGGCCCTGTCTATCCCTATAGCAGCAAACGTGGGTGGGATGGCCACCCCTATCGGGACGCCGCCAAATGCCATAGTGCTGAAATATCTCAACGACCCGAACGGGCTTGATCTCAATATCGGGTTCGGGGAATGGATGAGCTTCATGCTTCCTTTCACCCTGGTAATCATGTTCATCGCCTGGGTGGTGCTGCTGAAACTCTTCCCGTTCAAGCAGAAGACAATCAAGCTCAACATCGAGGGCGAAGCCAGGAAAGACTGGCGCGCGATTGTAGTCTACGTCACCTTTGCAATCACCGTACTGCTCTGGATTACTGACAAATACACCGGAGTCAACTCTAATGTCGTGGCTATGTTGCCCCTCGCGGTCTTCCCTATCACCGGAATCATCACCAAACGCGATCTCGAGGAAATAAACTGGAGTGTGCTCTGGATGGTTGCGGGAGGGTTCGCCCTCGGTGTGGCTCTGCAGGAAACCGGACTGGCATCAAGCATCATCGCAGCCATTCCGTTCGACACATGGCCGCCTGCAATGATGATAATCGGCTCCGGGCTTATATGTTATGCGATGGCTAATTTCATCTCGCATACGGCCACAGCGGCGCTTCTGGTCCCGATACTCGCTATCGTCGGCATAAGCATGAAGGAAACCCTGCTTCCTCTGGGAGGGGTCGAGACCCTGCTCATCGGAGTCGCCCTGGGATCGTCCCTGGCTATGATCCTGCCTATCAGTACCCCGCCTAACGCACTTGCGCACGCTACCGGCATGATCGAACAGAAAGATATGGTGAAGACCGGCATCCTGATGGGCGTGATAGGACTGTCCCTCGGATATGCGATGCTCATATTCCTCGGTAGCCGCGGCCTGATTTAAGGGTCTGAGACACTGTTTTCCGGGAATTTCCGAAACTTTTTCAAGGGGATGGCAAAAAAATTTCATTTTATCATCCCCTTGTCTTATCTTTGCCGCCTTAATTCAGAATAAATGGTAACGGATTTTCTCGAGCTCGGTCTTTCGACCGGGATACTCAATGCAATTGCAGAACTTGGATTTGAAAAACCAACCCCTGTACAGGCCCGTATAATTCCTGACCTGCTCGTCGGGGACGGGGACATCGTCTGCCTGGCACAGACCGGCACAGGAAAGACGGCGGCCTTCGGCCTTCCCACTTTGGAATACCTCGATGTTTCGAATCCTGACACCCAAGCACTTATCCTATGTCCCACACGGGAGCTGTGCCGCCAGATATCTCAGGATCTGTCGAACTATGCGAAATATCTCCCCGGAGTGAAGATCGTATCGGTATACGGAGGTGCAGGCATAATCGGACAGATAAAGACGCTGAAAGGAGGGGCCCATATCATAGTCGCCACTCCGGGACGTCTGCTTGATATCCTGAAACGGGGTGCTGCGGACATATCGAAGATAAACACCCTTATCCTGGACGAGGCCGACGAGATGCTGAACATGGGATTCAAGGACGAACTCGACGCCATCCTGGAGCAGGCCCCGCAGGACCGCAGGTCTCTGCTGTTCTCGGCGACTCTCCCGAAAGAGGTGGAGAGGATAGCGAAAAGCTATATGAAAGAGCCTGAAATCGTGACTGTCGGCGAGAGGAATGCAGGATCGGACAATGTGGAGCATTTCTATTATATGGTGAAGGAAGAAGACAGGTACGCGGCGATGAAAAGAATAGCCGACTACAATCCTGACATCTACGCCATCGTGTTCTGCAAGACCCGCGAGGAAACCCAGAAGGTGGCGGATATGCTGCAGAGGGACGGGTACGATGCCGACTCCCTGCACGGTGATCTTTCCCAGGCGCAAAGGGACAGCGTGATGGGAAGGTTCAAGCGGAAGGCCCTGCATCTTCTCGTTGCCACCGATGTGGCTGCAAGAGGTATCGACGTGAGCGACCTCACCCATGTCATAAACTACAACCTCCCGCAGGAGATCGAACTGTACACCCACAGGAGCGGCAGGACCGGAAGGGCCGACAAGAAAGGCGTCTCCATCGCGATCATCAACCAGAGGGAAAAAGGCAAGATAAGACGCATAGAAGCTGTCATAAAGAAGCAGTTCACCCGTCTGCCTGTCCCTGGCGCGCATGAAATATGCGAAAGGCAGCTCGCTCACCTGATAAACGAGATCAACGGTGCAGAGGTCCGCGAAGACATATACGCCTTCATGCCGACCATCGAACAGATGTGGGCGGAACTGTCCAAGGAAGATCTTGTGAAGAAGATGCTTTCCTATGAGTTCAACAGGTTCTTCGACTACTACAGGAAAGCCAAGGACATCAACATCCCTGAAAAGGAGAAAAAGGACAGGAAATCCCTGAAAGAAGGAAGGAAACCGGTCAGGGAAAGCGACGGTGACCCTGCAGAAAGGAAAGACCGCAAGGGAAAGGACGGCAACCCCGGAACCTGCGAAAACGGGTTCGTGTGGCTCAGGATCAATCTCGGCTATAAGAACAAGATCATCCCGAGAGACATAATATCCATTATGAAGACCTGCGGGATCGGCAAGAAATCAATTGGCAAGATAGAGATTTTCAATGAATTCCTCTATGTGGGGCTTAAAGAGAACGTAGCGGAATACGCCCGGTCCCAGATAAACGGGGCGACCTACGGCAGGCGGCGGCTCTCTGCTTCGCTGATGAAAAACTAGGCTCCGGCCTTCCCGTCGTCCTCGGGCGGGACAGGCATCGGATCGATCTTGTCATACTCCGCAGCATCCTTGACTATTGTCACGACGTATATAAGCACAAGGGCGCAGAGTATCACTATGGCCGCAGAATCGAGGGCACTCAGCATCACTTCGCTTCCGGCGAATGGCACAGACAAGGAAAACTCCCTGACAGGATTCACGTACATCAGGACGGTGTTTATCGCTATCATGATGATTCTGAACTCTGTAGGTCCCATCTTGGCATATGTCAGACAGAACTCTTTCTTCAGATGTGCATTCACGCTTACATTTATCGTGAGCAGGAGATATACCACAAGGATCAGCATGGCAATCTCGAAATGGACGAGTCCTGAAAGGCCGGCCCCGACAAACATAATCACTTCATTGATCGCGTCCACGGTATGGTCGAGATAATAGCCGTAGACCGGACGCTGGCGGTTCCTTACCCTGGCAAGCGTCCCGTCAAGGGAGTCTCCGTACCAGTTTATCACGAACCCGAGCGAACTCAGCCATAGATAATGGATATCCACCTTCCCTGCAAGGACGAATCCTGCAGCTATCACTATCGCACCGAGCGTACCAATGACAGTCAATATATCCGAAGTCATCCATCTCGGCTGCCTGTGGGCAAGCCATACAAGCACCTTCTTCTCCACTCCGTTCAGGATGGAAGTCTGGATTCTCACAGACTCTTCTCTCTTTGCCATATACAATAAATTTATTGTCCGTCAACGGAATCCGATAAGACAATGCAGGCAGGACCCCTCCGGATTCACGTTAAATTACAGTAAATTTAACAATAATATTGTCAAAAGTGAAATTTTTCCGTCCGCCATCCTCCGGACCATTCTCAGCGGCCGAGACCGTACACCTGTTCCCTGAGAAAGGCTCCGAATGCCTCATCGCCACGGATCCCGTCCTGGATTTCAGGGGAAATCAACCCGCCTATCATCACCCGGACAGGTTTTCCTGCCTTGTTGAAGACCTCGGAGGGTAGGCGGAGCAGACGGACACGCCAGTCAATCAGCCCGAGGCTGTAATAGAAGTCCGAATTCCTGTCCAGGAACCTGACAGGAAGCACGGGGACGTGCATTTTTCTGACAAGCTGGATTATAGGCATCTGCCATTCCCTGTCCCTTACACACCTGTCCTTCAGGCTCAGGTCCGATACGGCCCCGGCAGGGAAAATCCCGAGAGGATGTCCTTCGCGGATATGCCTGACCGCTTCCTTGATGCCTGATATGCTGTCTTTTGAAGGAGCCGTATGTTCCTTTCCGGTCGGGGTTACGGTTATGAAACTCGGTTCAAGAGCCTTTATCCTTGAAAGCATCTTGTTTACGATCAGCTTGTAGTCCGGTCTCAGATGGCCGAAAAGGTCCGCCAGGATGATCCCGTCGATGCTTCCGTAAGGATGGTTGCTGACAGTGATGAAAGGTCCGGGACCAAGGGCGTCCAGCCTTTCCCGCCCGAGTACGGTATATCCGACACCGATATCTTCAAGTATCGCCTTCGCGAATCCGGGCCCAGAATAGCGGCAGTTCCTGTCGTAAAGATCATTTATCCTGTCCACCGCCAGGGCCTTCATCAGGGTCCTTGCAAATGCATTGCCGAATCTACCCCGGAATAACGGTGCCGCCTGCTCTATTTCCTCCAATGTCAAAAGTGGCATAATCCTGAATGCTTTTGAACAAAGATAGTGATAAAAATTTCAAAACAGTTTCTTAAATTTGGACCTGATTTCGCGCTATGGAAACTGAAGGCATAAAATACGCAGGATCTAAACTGAAAATCCTCCCATATATACAGGCTGTTGCTGGAGACCTCGGCGCAAAGACCGTACTCGACGGATTCAGCGGCTCCACGAGAGTCTCGCAAATGTTCTCGCAGATGGGCTTCAGGGTCCTATCCAATGACATATCAGTCTGGTCCGAAACCTTCGCCACCGCATATCTTCTGCATGACCGTCCTATCAGCCATTATAGGGAGATCATCGAACACCTGAACGGCGTCAGGCGCGAATACGGATGGTTTTCCGAACATTATGGAGGCAGTCCGGACTCCTGCGGGAAACGTCCTTTCCAGCTGAAGAACACCATGAAACTCGATGCGGTACGAGAGGAAATCGACAGGATCGGGCTTTCCGGCACGGACAAGGCGGTGGCGCTTACCAGCCTCATCCTGGCCCTTGACTCCGTGGACAATACCCTCGGGCACTACAGCGCCTATCTGACCGGATGGAGTCCGAGATCCTATCACGACATGGAGCTTAAGGTTCCCCATCTCTGTCCGCACAAAGAAGGGAACAGGGTCTTCCGCAAAGATATCTTCGACCTGTTGAAGGAAACGGAATGCGACCTTGCCTATTTCGACCCTCCGTACGGCTCGAACAACGACAAGATGCCTTCCAGCCGTATCAGATACAATGCCTACTACCATATCTGGACCAGCATAATCCTGAACGACAGGCCCCAGGTCTTCGGGAAAGCGAACAGGAGAGAGGATTCCAGGGACTGGAAGAACACCTCCGTATTCGAAGACTACAGGAAAGACAAGGAGGGAAGCTTCATCGCCATGGACGCACTTAGAAGACTCGTCAGGGAAGCGAATGCGAGATACATCCTCCTCTCGTACAGTTCCGGAGGACGTGTATCCAGAGACGAGCTGTACGGGATGCTCTGTTCCGAAGGGAAACTGCTGAAAGTCATCGAAACTGATCTCAGGACAAACGTCATGGGACAGATGCGGCTCACGAACAAATGGGCCAATACCGGCAGACATACCAGCGAATACCTGTTCCTTCTGGAAAAACAGCCATAGACAACACCCCGGACAGGAAAGTTTTTCTCTTTTTTAATGTTTTTTCTTTTTTGACAAGCGGCTTTTTCTATTTCTTAAAGCCTTGCCGGAGAGGTCCGTATATATTTGCAGCAACCCGGACAGAACGGGAACGAACAAAACTTGCTGGTATATGGAATCATCGAAAATCAAAAGACTCATCAGTTGCGGCTATGTACAGGCCGTCCTTTTCATGTCAGCCTGCGGAAGCATCGGCCTGCTGGCGGCCGGATGCACCAAGACCGGACCGGAGCCCAGGAAGAATACGGGACCGGTCCCGGGTACGGCGGACGGGGAAAAGGTACAGGTAATATTCAAGACGTATGTCGCGTATCCGGACACGAAGGCCTCCGAAAACACGGTGGAGAACATAGTGATATCAGTGTACAATGACGGAAAGCTTGTGGAGAACATCAACCCGGGCACCGGAGAAAGCGCCGGGATGAGCCTCGTGGTCGGAAAGACGTACACCTACTACGCAAGCGCCAACATAGCCAGGGACGAAATACCTGAAACAGAAGCCGCCATCAGGACGGCGAGGACCGGAGTCAAGGCTGCGGCGCCCTCCGGAGGCTTTCCCATGACCGCACACGGAAGTTTCACAGTCTCCGGGGAAAACACAGCCGTGGACGTAATGCTCGAAAGGCTTTATTCGAAGATACGGTTCAGCGTGGACAGGTCTGATGTCCCTGACCTTAAAATCGTGTCGGTCAATATAAGGCAGGCGGCCACGTCCGTGGCGATGTTCTCGGAATCGAAGGCTGTCGCCACTTCGGGCGGAGACTCGGCCAGCCAGTCCGAAATATCGGCCCTGAATTCCGGCTCCGAGATAGTACTGTATCTGCCGGAAAACTGCCAGGGAGTGCTCCTTCCCGGGAATTCCGACTCCTGGGCCAAGATACCCGACAATATCTCCGGGAAATCGGACCTGTGTTCCTACCTCGAAGTCACGGGGGAATTTACAGGAGAACAGGAACTGAACGGAAGCATCACCTACAGATTCTATCTGGGGCAGGACGAGACATCCGACTTCAACGTCATCAGAAACACGGACAACGCCGTAACCCTTATCCCGTCCCGTGATGCCATAACAAGGCCGTCCTGGAAAGTCGACGGAGGGAACGTCTACGCCGTGGTGCCGATAATCATGATGGGAAAGAACCAGGTGCTGTACAAGACCAAAACAGTGCGCAGGGTAATCTTCACCGACGGAAACGGAACCTGGGAAAAGGTAATCAGAGGAGGAGGGAAATATGTGGCAATCGGGAACGGACTTACGGGTAGCGGTTACATAGGATACTCCACAGACGGGCTGTCATGGGAGACGGAAAGCTTTGACGGGGAATTCACGGACATTTCGTACGGGGACGGCACATTCATAGCCTTGTCAGACAACGGGACCTATATCTCGGGCAACGGCAGGATATGGGACAGTGTCTATCCGGAAGAGACCCTCGAGTTTGTCGCATACGGAAACGGGAAATTCGTGGCCCTGTCCGACAATGGTGCGGTATATTCCTCCCGTGACGGGTCCGACTGGACCTACGAGCGTGTATCAGCCATATTTCCCACATTGTTCGAGTACGGCAACGGGGAGTTCGTGTGCATCAGCCAGACGAACAATGTGATGAAATCCACTGACGGCCACACATGGACATCCGGAAAATACACCTTCGACCAGAACCTTACCGGGGCAATGACCGAACTGGTCTGCGGGAACGGGAAATACATCATGAGCACCGGAGGCGGAGTATACTGCAGTGAAAATGCCCTTGACTGGAAAAAGACAGACCTGCCGACGGCGGGCCGCTATGACTTTGCGCTGGACTATAAGGACGGTGTCTTTGTATGCGGATACAGCTGGACCGATCCCGGAGTAAGGATAGGCAGCGCATTCGCGACTTCCCTTGACGGGATGCACTGGACCGAAGTGGAGACAGACCCGCAGACCCTGAATCCGCGTACGATATGCATAATGAATTGAACGTAAACAGAGCGTATTCCGGACTGCAGTTGCATTTTACAGGGAAAAACCCTATAATTGCTCCGGCAATATTTTCAGAGATATGATTATCAGACTCTATGACAGGGACAACGATCCCGCTCAGATGAAAAAAGTCACGGACATACTTGAAGAAGGCGGTACTGTGATCTATCCGACCGACACGATGTACGCCATAGGATGCCATGCACTGAAAGAAAGGGCCGTGGAGAAGATCTGCAGGATCAAGGGAATAGACCCCAGAAAAAACAACCTTTCCATCATCTGCTACGACCTGAGTGAAATAAGCAGGTATGCCAGGATGGAGAATGCTACGTTCAAACTGATGAAACGGAACCTGCCCGGACCGTTCACCTTCATCCTCGACGGGACTTCCAGGCTGCCGAAAATCTTCAGGAGCAGGAAAGAGATAGGTATAAGGATGCCGGACAATCCGATCATCCGTGAAATAGCCAGGCAACTGGATGCCCCGGTCCTTACAACCACCATTCCATACAATGAGGATGAAGATCCGGGGTATGCCACTGATCCTGAACTGATAGACGAGAAATGGGGACACAACGTCGACCTTGTAATCGACGGAGGTCCGGGAAGCCTGACGGCATCCACCGTCGTAGACTGCACCGGACCGGAATTCACCATAGTACGTCAGGGGGCCGGTGTCCTGTCAATATGACACACGGGAAATTCCCTGACTAATACTGGTCCCAGGACTTGACCTGAATATCCTCCATTCCCATACTGCAGAACGCCCTGATAAATGCCGTAGCCAGACGCGCATTGGTGATAAGAGGGATATTGAAGTCGATGGCTGCCCTTCTTATCTTGTATCCGTTTGCAAGTTCCGCACTCGTGAAGTTCTTCGGTATGTTGACCACAAGGTCTATCTCCTTGTTCTGGAGAAGCTTCAGGGCTGACTCGAATTGGGATGCCAGCATCGGGTCCTCGCACTCGCTCGGCCAGAGTACCCTCGTGGCCGAAACTTCGTTTTCCACAAGGTACCGGTATGTACCGGCCGTAGCGTAAATGGTATAGCCGTGACCGGCAAGGAGTCTGCAGGCATTCAGGAGGTCGGCCTTCTGCAGGGCATCACCTGAAGATACGAGCACATTCTTCTCTGGAATCCTGTATCCGACGGAAAGTATGGACTTGAGCAGGGCTTCGTTGAAATCATCGCCAAGGCAGCCGACTTCTCCGGTGGAAGCCATATCCACACCCAGGACCGGATCCGCCTGGTGCAGCCTTGAAAACGAGAACTGGGATGCCTTGATTCCGACATAGTCCAGATCGAAGGCACTCTTGTGCGGTGCAGCAGGCTTTAGTCCGAGCATTACCTTCGTAGCCAGTTCGATAAGGTTGATCTTCAAGATCTTGGATACGAACGGGAAGCTTCTCGAAGCTCTCAGGTTGCATTCTATCACCTTTATTTCATTCTCCTTGGCCAGGAACTGGATGTTGAACGGTCCCGAAATCTCGAGAGCGGCAGCGATCTTCTTCGCGATCTTCTTGATACGGCGGACTGTCTCTATATACAGTTTCTGCGGAGGGAACTGTATGGTCGCATCCCCGGAGTGCACTCCGGCAAACTCGATATGTTCCGATATTGCGTATGCTATGATTTCTCCGGCATCGGCCACAGCGTCGAATTCAATCTCCTTGCATCTCTGCATGAACTCGCTCACTACTACAGGATGTTTTTTGGAGACCTCTGCGGCAAGGGAAAGGAAACGGCGCAGTTCATCCTCATTGTAGCAGACGTTCATGGCCGCACCTGAAAGCACGTATGAAGGACGTACAAGCACCGGATACCCGACGGTCGCCACGAAACCATGCACGTCATCAAGGGTCGTGAGCTCCCTCCATTTCGGCTGGTCGATGCCGAGGGCGTCCACAATCGACGAGAACTTGTGCCGGTCTTCGGCCTTGTCTATGCTTGTAGCCTTTGTACCGAGGATATTCACCCCGCTGCGGTCAAGCCTGAGGGCCAGGTTGTTTGGAATCTGGCCGCCAACAGAAACCACAAGACCGTACGGCTGCTCCAGTTCGTATATGTCCATCACCCGCTCGAAGGTAAGCTCGTCGAAGTACAGCCTGTCGCTCATATCGTAGTCAGTAGAGACGGTTTCAGGGTTGTAGTTTATCATCACTCCCCTGTACCCCTGTGACCTTATCGTCTGCAGGGCATTCACAGAACACCAGTCGAATTCCACTGACGATCCGATGCGGTAGGCTCCCGAACCCAGCACGATCACTGACTTGCGGTCATGCAGGTAAGTGACATCGTTGAAACTTCCGTTATAGGTCAGGTACAGATAATTGGTAGCTGCAGGGAATTCGGCGGCCAGGGTGTCTATCTGCTTTACGCATGGGACTATTCCGTGGGCCTTTCTGAACACCCTGACGATGTTCTGGGCTTCTTCGCTGTCGATTCTGTCCTTGTAGAGGGCGCGGCCGATCTGGAAATCGGAGAATCCCTGCTTCTTGGCAACGCGCAGCAGCTCGAGCGGCATGGCTTCGCAACTGTCGTATGAAAGCATTTCATTGAACGTATCCACAATATGCGCAAGCTTGTCAAGGAACCAGCGGTCTATCTTCGTGAGGTCGTGGATGTGGTCCACAGTGTACCCTGCCCGCATCGCCTTGGATATGACGAAGATACGGTTATCCGTAGGCTCCCTGAGGGCCTGATCTATGTCATCTACCTTCAATTCCTTGTTCCCGACGAAACCATGGGCGCCCTGCCCTATCATGCGAAGTCCCTTCTGTATGGCTTCCTCGAAACTGCGTCCGATGGACATCACCTCGCCCACGCTCTTCATGCTCGAGCCGATCTTCCTCGACACTCCATGGAACTTGGAAAGGTCCCAGCGCGGAATCTTGCAGACAATGTAGTCGATGGCTGGCTCGAAGAAGGCCGGAGTCGACTTTGTGACAGAATTCTTCAGGTCGAAAAGTCCGTAGCCGAGTCCGAGCTTGGCTGCCACGAAGGCAAGCGGATAACCGGTGGCCTTGGATGCGAGGGCGGAGGAGCGGCTCAGACGGGCATTCACCTCTATCACCCTGTATTCCATGGAATAAGGGTCGTAGGCGAACTGTACGTTGCACTCTCCCACTATCCCCACATGGCGCACTATCTTTATGGCAAGTTCGCGAAGATACTCCACGTCATCATTGTCCAAAGTCTGGCACGGAGCCACCACTATACTCTCCCCGGTATGGATACCGAGAGGGTCGAAGTTCTCCATGTTGCAGACCGTGATACAGTTGTCATAACGGTCACGTACTACCTCGTATTCGATCTCCTTCCAGCCTTTCAGGGATTTCTCTACAAGCACCTGCGGAGAAAACGAGAATGCCTTCTCGGCCACGTCGAACAGCTGGGACTCGTTGTCGCAGAAGCCTGAACCGAGGCCTCCGAGGGCGTATGCCGCACGCAGGATCACAGGATAGCCGAGTTCCTGGGCAGCGGCACGGGCCTGTTCGATGTTCTCTGTAGCATGGGACTTTATTGTCTTGATGCCTATCTGGTCGAGTTTCTCTATGAAAAGTTCCCTGTCCTCTGTGTCAATTATGGCCTGCACCGGAGTACCAAGCACCTTGACATTGTATTTTTCGAGGATGCCGGACTTGTACAGTTCCACGCCGCAGTTCAGCGCCGTCTGCCCTCCGAATGCAAGCAGTATCCCCTGCGGGGCTTCCTTCCGGATCACCTTTTCCACGAAATACGGTGTGACAGGCAGGAAGTAGATCTTGTCCGCGACCTTTTCCGATGTCTGCACGGTGGCGATATTCGGGTTTATGAGAACAGTCTCGATGCCTTCTTCCTTCATTGCCTTGAGAGCCTGGGACCCGGAATAGTCGAACTCTCCGGCTTCCCCGATCTTCAATGCTCCCGACCCGAGCAGCAGTACTTTCTTTATATCGTTGTCTATCATTGTCTTGAAATTATGGTTATACTGTGTGTCCGTAGAGTCAGAGTTTGCTCAGAAACTCGTCGAAAAGGAATTCCGTGTCCGTCGGCCCGCTGGATGCCTCAGGGTGGAACTGGGAGGAGAAGAACGGCTTGGTCCTGTGCCTTATACCTTCGTTCGTACCGTCGTTCATGTTCACGAAATACGGTACCCAGTCCTTGTCGAGGGTACTGTCATCTACGGCATAGCCATGATTCTGGGAAGTTACGAAACATTTGTTGGAACCGACCATCCTTACCGGCTGGTTATGGCTCCGGTGTCCGTATTTAAGCTTGTAGGTCTTCGCGCCGGCAGCCCTGCTCAGAAGCTGGTTGCCCATGCAGATGCCGAAGATAGGCTTGTCTTTCTTCATCGCCTCCTGAAGGTGGCGGACCGTGATGTCGCAGAATTCGGGGTTGCCAGGGCCGTTGGAAATGAAAAGCCCGTCATAATCTATCTGATTGAAGTCATAGTCCCACGGCACGCGGATTATCTCCACATTCCTTGAAAGGAAACATCTCAGGATATTGTGCTTAACGCCGCAATCCACCAGGACTATCTTCTTGTCACCGCTTCCGTACCGGATCACTTCCTTGCAGCTGACGATGGCCACCTGGTTCTCCTTGTTCGGGTCTGCTACAGGGAAATTCCTTTCAGAGCCTTCAGGCACTATGATGCCGAGCATCGAGCCGTTGTCCCTGAGGACCTTGGTGAGCTCTCTGGTATCTATCCCGCATATTCCCGGAATCCTGTGCTTTTCAAGCCAGTCGCCCAGGCTCATCACAGCGTTCCAGTGGCTGTAGTCCTCTGAATAGTCGGAGACGACAAGTCCTCTTACGTAAATGTCGCCGGATTCCATGAACTTCGATATTCCGTTCTCGTCGAACCCTTCCTCCGGGACGCCGTAGTTTCCAACGATAGGATATGTGATACATAGGATCTGGCCGGAATAGGACGGGTCTGTAAGGCTCTCCGTATAGCCTACCATGGCTGTCGAGAATACCACTTCACCGTCACACGGGCCGTTGTAGCCGAATGAATAGCCGTGAAATTCCATTCCGTTCTCCAGCTTGAGCGTAGCTCGAATTTTCTGCTCCATTACAAATCTGTTTTATTGTGCTTAAAATCGGGCGAAAATAATACAATTCCTGCAAATTACCCAATATAAAGTCAAAATATTTCCCCTGACGGTCAAATTCTCATGGACCTGACAGCCTCAGCCGGATCCCGGACCCCGAAAACGGCGCTCCCGGCCACAAGGATATCCGCCCCGGCAGACTTCAGCGCCGCTGCGTTTTTTCCGGATACTCCCCCGTCCACCTCGACAAGGCATTCCGCCCCTGTCCTGAGGATCTCGGACTTCACCTTTCCGATCCTGGAATAAGTCTCCTCTATGAATTTCTGTCCGCCGAATCCGGCAAATACCGACATGACAAGGACGAAGTCGCATACTCCGAGATACGGGAAAAGCTTCTCGACGGGGATATCCGGATTTATGGCGATACCGGCCTTCACCCCCTTGCTTCGGATGAGTCCGGCGAGAGCGGCCGGATCTCCGGCGGCATTCAGGTGGAAACTGAGCATATCAGCCCCGCTGCGGATGAAACGCTCCACATATTTTTCAGGCTCCACAATCATCAGATGGACATCGAGCGGCTTGGCGGCCGCCGACGCGACAGCTTCCACGACAGGAAAGCCGTACGAGATGTTCGGGACAAAGACACCGTCCATGATGTCCAGATGGAAGATATCTGCATGGCGGTTCACGAATTCAACGTCTTTCCCGAGATTGAGGAAATCGGCTGCAAGCATGGAAGCGGCAATCCTGGTCATGGCACTATCTGATATGGGTTATTACATCTTCAAGAAGGGCGGTGAACCTGTCCAGGGAGGCGAGGTCCAGCCTTTCGCCCGGGGCATGCACCCCGCGAAGCGTTGGCCCGAACGAGATCATGTCAAGATCAGGCCAGTTGTCAAGGAAGAGCCCGCACTCAAGGCCGGCATGGATGGCCCTGACCACAGGGTCCACACCGAAAAGCCTCCTGTAGGAAGCCTCGCAGACCTTCAGCAGGGCAGACCCGAGATCCGGCTTCCAACCCGGATATTCCGAACTGTGGGTGACCTCCGCCCCGGCAAGGGTGAACACGGCCTCTACCTTCTGTCCCGCAGCCCGTCTCTCGGATGTAACGGAGCTCCGCTGGCTCGTTCCCACCCGGATGGTCCCGTTTCCGGTCATCTTCACCGAGGCCAGATTGGTGGATGTCTCCACAAGTCCCTTGATGTCCCTGCTCATCTCCAGTACCCCGTGCGGGGCCGCGAACAGCGAGGACACCAGGGCCGAAGATACGGCCGGGTCTATAGCTTTCATATCGGAAAGGCCGCAGTCAGACAAGGTGCATTCCACGGAAATGTCCGGATCGCTCACGGCATATTCCGCCTTGAGTTCGGCGCCGAACTCCCCTGCCGCCCGGACCAGTTCCCGGAGGGTATCCGGATCGGCAGCCACCACCGCTTCTGCTTCACGGGCGATCGCATTTCTCTTGTTTCCTCCGTCGATCCTGCATAGCTGCAGTCCCGGACGGGTGTAAAGAAAACGTGCAAGCAGCTGTACTGCATTTGCACGGCCCTTGTCTATGTCATCCCCGCTATGTCCTCCGATACCGTTGAAAATACGGATCCTGGCCAGCCCGGACCCCGGACGGAGCGGCACTTCGCCATATCGGAAGACAGCCGTGGTGTCCAGCCCTCCGGCGCAGCCTACGAAAAGCTCGCCTTCATCTTCCGAATCGAGATTGATCAGGATCTTGCCTGTGATGAAATCCGGTTTCAGGGCCTTCGCCCCTTCGAGCCCCGTTTCCTCCGAAACAGTAAACAGGCACTCTATCCTTCCCGCCGGTATGTCGCTCTGGAGGACGGCCAGCTGGGCCGCCATGCCGATGCCGCAGTCTGCTCCCAGAGTGGTGTCCCTGGCGATCATCCAGCCGTCTTCTATCACATATCTGATTGGGTCCTTCGAGAAATCGTGCTCCACTCCCGAGTTTTTCTCGCACACCATGTCCGAATGGCTCTGGAGTACGATTACGGGGCGGTCCTGGCAGCCTGGGGCCGCTTCCTTGATGATGACGACATTACCGGCCTCGTCAGTCCGGCATTCCAGCGAGTGCATCCTGGCGAATTGCTGGAGGAAGACAATGATCTGTTCTTCATGGCCTGATTCACGGGGTATTCTGGTTATCTCCTTGAACAGGTCGAGTACTTTTTCGGAATCCATAACAATGCTTTACCCTTTGGCAGGCACAAGCATCTTCTCTATGTCAGTGACGTATTGCCTGAAGGTCTTGTCTATGCTCATCAGGTCCTGCACCGTGGCGCAGGCATGGAGGACGGTGGAGTGGTCTTTTCCGCCTATCTCCGATCCGATCGTGGACAAGGAACATTTCAGCAGGTTACGGCTCATGTACATAGCGATCTGCCTCGCCTGAACTATCTGTCTTTTGCGCGATTTCGACAACAGGTTGTCCATGGTAATGTTGAAATACTGGCACACGGCCTTCTGGACCTTATCTATTGTGATATCGTTCTTCTGTTCCCCGATGAGCTTTGCAGTGATCTTCTCCGCGAGATCCACGGTAATCTCCCTGTGGGCGAAAGTGGCGTTCGCGATAAGGGATATCAGGACTCCCTCAAGCTCCCTGAAATTCGATGTGATCCTGCTTGCCAGGAATATCAGCACATCGTCGCTCAGTTTGACCCCTTCCCTGAAGCTGCGGGACTTCAGCATGGAAAGCCGCGTGGCGAAATCCGGCCTCTGCAGCTCTACCGAAAGCCCCCATTTCAGACGGGACAACAGCCGCTCCTCGAAATTCTGGAGATCCACCGGAGGTCTGTCAGATGTGAATATAAGCTGCTTTCCCGACTGGTGCAGGTGATTGAATATCTGGAAGAAGCCGTTCTGGGCCCCCGGTGACGAAAGATCCTGTATGTCATCTATGATCAGGACATCCATCCTCATGTAGAATGCGAGGAAATCCGTAAGGTTGTTCTTTACCGTCACCGCATCCATATACTGCGTCTTGAACCTGTTGGCAGGGACATACAGCACCACGAGTTCGGGATATTTTTCCTTGATGGCTATACCGATGGCCTGGGCTATATGCGTCTTGCCAAGCCCCGGTCCCCCGAAAAGGAAGAGAGGGTTGAAGGCTGTCTTGCCCGGATACTGGGCTATGCTCTCCCCTGCCGTCACACCCATCTTGTTGCACTCCCCGATGACAAGGTTCCCGAAACAGTAGTTCGGATTGAGCTGCGTGTTCACCTTCACCCGCTGGAGTCCCGGGATCACGAACGGATTCGGACTTCCGGACTGCCTGTAGGTCGGTACGGTTATGGGCTTGTTCTCCGGAGTGTTGCAATGGGCGGCCGGATACTCCATCGGAGGCTGCACCTTGACCGGAGCCACACTGTAGACGAGCTTCGCGTCAGCGCCTATCTCCTTCTTGAGGGTCTTTTTCAGCACATCCAGATAATATTCCTCAAGATACTCCCGGAAAAATTCCGAAGGTACGTTTATGGTAAGTACGCCGTCAGAAAACGATACAGGAGTGATCGGTTTGAACCACGTTTCAAAGGCCCGTGGATTCACGATCTGCCCTATCATTTTAAGACAGCGGTTCCATATGAGTATGTGGGTATCTTGGGACATTATGCTAAATTGTAATTTCAGGTTGCTTATCGAAAACCGAGCACAAATATGAGGAAAAAAAAGTTAGAAAAATTTCTTTTTCCTATTGTTTATTATCTTTTTTTTACTTCTAAACGTTTGGCGTTTTCGCAAAACGTTTAAGCTATAAATTATTGATAACAAACTAATTACAGCTTAACATTTCCTTAATATCGTTGAAATCTACGCCCTTAGATATTTAGAATAATTCCAAATAAGATATTCGCTCCTGAATCACCGGCAGGATGCCTCAGAATACGGAAATCCGCAGATATTTCTTAGGATTCTCTTCGATTTTCTTCACAAGGGAATTGATATCCCTTATCAGGGAATCCATGGATTCATAGACGGAATCCTCATTCAGCAGCCGGCCGACCGTACCTTCGCTGCCACGGACTTTTTCAAGCAGGGAATTGAAACTGTCGATGAGACCTTCGATGTCAGCCTTACGCAGGGTGGATGTTATCCCGTTCACGTCCGACATGGATGAGTCCGCCTTCTCGGCCACGAGCGCAAGGCGGGCCGAAAGGCTGTCCAGGTTCGATATGAAATCCTCTATTTCCGGCGAACGGCCTTCTATCGCGGAAGCCAGGCTCTCAACCTCGGATATTGTCTTGTCCAGATTGACCATGATGCTTCTGAGTGAAGCCCTGTTCTCCGCAGAAAGGGTGAGATTCAGGTTGACCAGGGCGCTGTCGAGATTTTCCAGGACTTCCGACCCCTTGCTGATGATCGGCTCTATCCCGGCCGCGATGGACGAGAGCATATCCGGCGAGACAGCCGATGCAAGCCGGGCCCCCGGCTCCGCCATCGCGGATGACTTCCCGAGGTCGATCCTTATCGCCTTTCCTCCCATGAGGTCCGCACTGTATATCGTCATCTTCGAGTCCTCCGGAACGGCAAAGTCCCTGGACACGGTGCACAGCACCTCGAATGTGCCTTTTTCCTTGTCGTATGTGATTTCCGACACTGTGCCGGCCTTGAATCCCTTGATATACACCGGAGAAGAAGGCAGAAGGCCTTGAACGTCGGTGTAGGTGGACATCAGTTCGTATTCGCGGTTGAAAAGATCCTTGCCGCGGAGAAAGTTCAGGACAAAGAAGGTTGCGACGAGCACCGCTATCGCCAATATGCCGAGTTTCAGTTCCTTTTTCATTACAGTCAAATGTTATGGACAACCGGCAGCCCCTACAGGGCCGACACCTTGCCGTTTTCTATTTTTACAGGGAAAGATCCTGGAAATATCTTCCTCGTCTTCCGGAAAAGCGACCTTGCCTCTTCTGCCGAGGATACCTTTATTATATATTTGTACATATTGCCGGACCTTACCGCCACCGCATCATAACCCTTGAAGGCCTTGTCACCCGGGGCGAGACGCTTGCTCAAGGCGAAAATCTGCACTCCGAATCCGTTTTCCGAAGACCGGGATACGGCCAGTCCGGCATCGGTGCCGGTATGGGCCACGTCCTGCACGGCCTGTTCAGTAGCGAAATCCAGACTTGCGTCATATCTGGTCTTGAAACTCCGGAATGCGTAGAAAAGCCGTTGGGCGATCGCGTCCCTGTTCGCCGAAGTGTTCAGGATCTTCAGGTCGGAAGCGTTCGACATGAACCCCACCTCTACAAGGACAGCGGGCATCCCTGTTCTCCACAGCACCCACAGCGGATCCTGGCTGATGCCCCTGCTGTATTTCACCGGTCCCTTCTTCATCTCCTTGTCGGCCTCGGCTGCAAATGCAAGGCTCTGTTCGTAGAAGGCGCTCTGCATCAGGTTAAAGAAGATGAAGGACTCCGGATCGTCCGGATTGAAGCCCTGGTAATCCGTCGTGTAGTCATCCTCGAGCAGGATCACGGAATTCTCCCTCCGGCAGACGTCCATGTTGGCCGAGAAATTGTCCCTTTTGCCGTTGCCAAGGATATGCGTGGAAAAACCGTGCGGCTGGGCGGATGGCGAAGCGTTTACGTGTATCGAGATGAAAAGATTGGCATTATTTCTGTTGGCAATGTCCGCCCGGTTGTTCAGGGTCACGAAAACGTCGGTGGATCTCGTGTATATGACCTTGACGTCGGGATATGCCGCCGTTATCTTGGCTCCGAGCTTCCTGGCGATGTCAAGATTGATGGTCTTTTCCATCACCTTGCCGTCGCGGCTCACACAGCCCGGATCCTTTCCACCGTGGCCGGCATCGATGACTACTGTCTTCAGGCGCAGGCCGTCTCCCTCTGCCGCCGCGGCAACAGGCTGCAGCAGCAAAACGAAAAGAAACGACAGGACGGCAATGCCGGATATATGGCGCTGTGTCTTCATTCGGGCAATAGCATTTGGTAATATTTGAAAAATAGTTTTAACTTTGCGTCTTGCAAAAATATGAATTTTTGCCGAATATAGAGAGATTTAATGTCACAATATAACTCAGGTCCATTGAACAGGAATAGGGATAAGCTGTTTTTTGCAGTGATCGTGTTGTTGATACTCAGTTCGTTCACGGTCTCCTCGCAGGATGACAGAAGATCCCGTCGCAACCGGCAGCGTGCGGAGCGGATAGAAGCCAGGGAAGCCCGGAAGGATACTGTCCCTGCAGTCAGCGACTCCATGCAGGCTGTACTTGACTCCACAGCATACGCAGATTCCATTGCCAGACAGGACTCACTGGACCTTCTGAGCAAGAGTTCCCTGGACCAGCCGGCGTTTACAACGGCAAGGGACTCGATCATTGAGGATTTCACGGACGGCAAGCGGATGATATACTATTACGGGGACGTGAAGGTCAAGTACGGCAACATGGAACTTGCCGCCGACTACATGGAGTACGACATACAGACCAAGACCGTCTATGCGAGAGGCACCAAGGACTCTACCGGAGTCATCACCGGCATGCCGACCATGACCCAGGGGGACAAGACGTACACTATGGAGGAGCTCCGGTACAATTTCGACACGGGCAAGGCGAGGATCAGCAATATGGTGACCCAGGAACAGGAAGGCATCCTGCACGGGAAGAACATCAAGATGATGCCGGACAAGTCAATCAACATCACGAACGGGAAATATACCGTCTGCGATGCCGAGCATCCCCACTACTACCTCCACCTGACTGCGGCCAAAGTGATGACCAAACCGTCCCAGAAGACCGTTTTCGGTCCGGCATATCCGGTCATCGAGGATGTTCCGCTCTTCCCGGTCATACTCCCCTTCGGATTCATACCGAAACGTCCGGACAGGGCCACGGGACTGCTGATGCCTACTTTCGGCGAGGAGGCCGCACGAGGTTTCTATCTCAGAGACGCGGGTATGTACTTCGTTATCGGGGACTATTTCGACCTGTCGCTGACAGGGGACATCTATACCCTGGGATCATGGGCCCTGCAGATGGATTCAAGATACAAGGTCAACTACAAATGCACCGGAAACTTCTCCATCAACTACTCCAACGACCAGACCGGAGAAAAAGGGAGCACGGACTTCAGCCAGATGAGGAACTTCGGTGTGAAGTGGAGCCACTCGCAGGATTCCAAGGCGAGGCCGGGGACATCGTTCAGCGCCTCGGTGAACTTCTCAAGCCCGTCGAACAACAGATATAACTCGACTTCGATCGACGAGGCCCTGCAGAACCAGATCTCCTCATCCATCTCCTATTCGAAAAACTGGAACGGGAAGTTCAACCTCTCCATAAATGCCCTGCACAACCAGAACTCCATAGACAGCTCCTACTCCTTCACCCTGCCTAACCTCACGTTCTCCGTGAGCCGTTTCTATCCGTTCAAGAGGAAGAACAGGGTGGGAAAAGAAAGGTTCTACGAGCAGTTCTCCCTCGGATACAGCACCACCCTGCAGAACAAGGTGAACTTCAAGGCATCGGAATTCAACCAGCCGGGCTTCCTGAACAAGTTCCAGAACGGTATGACGCACAGTTTCCAGATCGGGCTGCCGAACTTTACCCTGTTCAAGTACATAAACTTCACACCGAGCATCAGCTACGGCATGAACTGGTTCTTCAGGTCGACCGAGCAGGTATACAACCCGGACACCGACCAGGTTGAGGAAATAGAGGGCGACCTTTTCAGCACATTCGGGGCCACGCACACCTATTCGGGAAGCCTATCCATGAACACGAGGCTGTACGGTCTGTTCAATTTCGGCAAGCACCGTAAGATACAGGCCATCAGACACGTGATATCCCCTTCGATATCCTTCAGCTTCAGTCCGGAGAAAGGAAAGTACTTCAACGGATGGAGGACGCTGAACTATACCGATACCAGCGGGGTGCAGCACAGCGTCGACTACAACATCTACGCAGGCCAGCTCTACTCCCCTCCGTCCAAGGGAAAGACAGCCTCGATGAACCTTTCCATCAGCAACAACCTCGAAGCCAAGGTCAGGGACCTGAGGGACACTACCGGAAAAGGGGAAAAGAAGATAAAGCTCATCGACCAGCTCACCCTCTCCACCGGATATAACTTCCTGGCGGACTCGATGAAGCTCAGCAATATAAACGTATCGATGTCCACATCCGTATTCAACAAGGTGGGGATCAGCGCAAGCATGGTGCTCGACCCGTACGCCGTCAATGAAAGAGGACAGCGATACAACAAGTTCAACGTAATAGCCGAAGGGTGGACAAAACCGGTAAGGCTTACCTCGGCGAATGCGTCCATCTCCTACTCCCTCTCCGGAGAGGGAAAGATAAACGGCAATGACGGAAGCGCCCAGGCAGGCGGGAATCCGGCGAACTCGTATTCGAAGATATACTATCATCCGATAACGGGAGAATACATCCCTGGAGGATGGCTGTACTACATGAATCCCGACGCCCCGTGGTCAGTGAACTTCAACTATTCCTACAGCTACAACAGAAGCTACCAGTACTCCAACGGCCAGCTTATCACCAACCACAGGCATACCCAGACCCTGGGTGTGTCGGGCAATGTTAAAGTCACGCCGGCCCTGTCCCTGCAGCTGTCCACGAACTTCGACCTGATGGCCTTCAAGATGTCCACGACACAGCTGAGCGCGACCTACGACCTGCACTGCTTCAACATAACGTTCTCCTGGATCCCTTCAGGACAATGGGAATCGTGGTCATTCAAGATCGCGGCCAATGCCGCCGCCCTGGCTGACCTGCTGCGGTTCAAGAAAAGTACCAGCTACTGGGACAATTAATTTTGCATTTACAGATCAAATTTGTATATTTGCAGAATCAATGAAAGGAATTCTCCTTTCCTTTGCCAAAT
The DNA here is from genome assembly GCA_944326325.1 of uncultured Bacteroidales bacterium. Lineage (GTDB taxonomy): Bacteria > Bacteroidota > Bacteroidia > Bacteroidales > UBA932 > Cryptobacteroides. Next base: position 68,811 of record CALVDQ010000009.1, on the reverse strand, counting down.
TTCACCGGAATTTTTCCAAGAACACACTTTATAATATATGCACAATATTTTCGATTTGAATGATATGGATCTTGAACAGGTCCGCAATATCGCGAAGGAACTGGGTGTCCATGTAAACAAGAAGATGGAAAAGAAAGACATAGCCTACATGATTCTTGACAAGGAGGCTGCCATCAACGCCCAGTCGGCACCTGAAAAGCCGAAGAGAGGGAGGCCGAAGAAACAGACACAGCAGGAGAGTACGGCTCAGGCAGGCGATAACACACGCCAGAAACAGGGCGGACCTGAGGAAGAGAGTACATCCAAGACCGCGGAAGCCGCACCTAAGCGCAGAGGCCGCAAAGCTGTACAGAAACCGGAAACGGAAGCCCAGGCTCAGGAAGGCGCAAAACCGCAGGGCAGCGCGGACGGAAATAATGTCACAGTACAGGAGCCAAAGGGCGGAAAGAAGAAGAAGAGCGGCAAAAGAGGCCCTGACGGCAGCAATGCCCAGGAAACGAGGCAGCTGCAGGAAAAGCCCCAGCAGGACCTGACTGCAGGACAGCCGGCGGACCAGGACAATTCCAAAGTAACGGAAAATACTGAAAAGACGGCTCAGAATCGGCAGCAGACAGAGCTTCCTGTTCTTCAGCAGGGAAGCCGGCAGGATCAGGAAAACAAGGCGGATGCAGAGGAAGACCAGCCTCAGGCAGCACAGAACATAAGGAAAAAGAGGGCGAGAATACAGAGGCCGGGGCAGGAGGAAGCCGTGGCAGTGAACCAGGAGAATACAGCTGCAGACCAGCCGGCCCAGCAGCCTGTACAGCAGCAGGCCACGGTACAGCAGCCTGCACAGCAGAACTATCCTCAGAACAGGTACCAGCAGCCGTATCAGGAAAGAAGGTACGATGACGGCTACCAGCAGAGGGCACAGCACCAGAAGATAGAATTCGACGGAGTGGTTGAAGCCACCGGAGTACTCGAGATAATGCCTGACGGCTACGGATTCCTGAGGTCTTCCGACTACAACTACCTGAACTCCCCTGACGACATCTACGTATCGGTGGGACAGATAAAGACCAACGCCCTGAAGACCGGAGACACCGTCACCGGAGAAATCAGGCCGCCGAGAGAAGGGGACAAATACTTCCCTCTCGTAAAGATCAAGTATGTCAACGGACGTACCCCAGAATTCATAAGGGACAGGATTCCGTTTGACTTCCTTACCCCGCTCTTCCCTAACGAAAAATTCAATCTGCTCGGCAACGGACATAATGACCTGTCCTGCAGGGTCGTGGATATGTTTACCCCTATAGGAAAAGGACAGCGCGGACTTATCGTGGCCCAGCCTAAAACAGGTAAGACCATGCTGCTCAAGGCTATAGCCAATGCGATAGCCGACAATCACCCTGAGGTCTACATGATCGTGCTCCTGATCGACGAACGTCCTGAAGAAGTGACCGACATGGCCCGCAGCGTCAAGGCGGAAGTCGTGGCCTCGACCTTCGACGAACCTGCAGAGAAGCACGTGAAAGTGGCGAACATGGTGCTCGAGAAAGCCAAGAGGCTGGTAGAGTGCGGGCATGACGTCGTGATATTCCTCGATTCGATAACCAGGCTTGCAAGGGCCTACAACACGGTCCAGCCGGCTTCGGGCAAGGTACTTTCCGGAGGTGTGGACGCCAATGCCCTGCACAAGCCGAAAAGGTTCTTCGGGGCAGCCAGGAACATCGAGAACGGGGGTTCACTCACTATCCTCGCCACAGCGCTCACGGACACCGGTTCCAAGATGGACGACGTGATATTCGAGGAATTCAAGGGAACCGGCAACATGGAGCTGCAGCTTGACAGGAGACTCTCCAACAAACGCATCTTCCCTGCAGTGGATGTCACCCTGAGCAGCACAAGGCGCGATGACCTCCTTTATACCCAGGAACAGAGCAACAGGATCTGGATCCTGCGCAACTATCTCGCCGACATGAATTCGGTCGAAGCCATGGAATTCCTCAAGGACCGTCTCGAGAAGACTGTATCCAACGAAGAGTTTTTCGCTACGATGAATGGAGACAAGATTTAGCCTCTACACAAGACATTACAAGCCGCTGCTGGGTCTCGGACTGCCCATCATTATCGGCCAGCTGGGGATCATCCTCGTCAGTTTCGCCGACACGATCATGGTGGGGCACTACCATACCGAAGACCTGGCAGCCGCCAGTTTTGTGAACAACGTATTCAACCTTGTCATTATCTTCTCGACAGGCTTTTCCTACGGTCTCACGCCCATAATCGGCCGGCTTGCCGGACAGCAAAGGTCCGGGGATATAGGAAGAGTCCTGAAAAACAGTCTTGCCGCCAACTCCCTGGTCGCCGTCCTTCTGGTACTGCTGATGAGCGTGGTGTACATGAATCTTCACCTGCTGGGACAGCCTGAAGAACTCATGCCGCTTATCCGGCCGTACTACATCATCCTCCTCATATCCCTTCTCCCGATACTGCTTTTCAATGCGTTCAAACAGTTCGCCGACGGGATCACCGACACGGTCACCCCGATGTGGATACTCCTCACGGGAAATGTATTCAACATTTTCGGGAACTGGTGCCTGATCTTCGGGAAACTCGGCTGTCCTGAACTCGGACTGCTCGGGGCCGGCATATCCACCCTGCTGTCAAGGTTCCTCACCCTCGGCATCTTCGCCGGAATCTTCTTCTTCTCCGGACGCTATGCGCAATACCGGAAAGGCTTTTATTCAGGCAGGCTGAACAGGGCTGATTTCACCGCCTTGAACAAGCTCGGATGGCCGGTAGGGCTTCAGATGGGTATGGAGACAGGTTCGTTCAGCCTTGCCACGATCATGGTCGGCTGGCTCGGGACCCTGCCTCTTGCCGCCCATCAGGTCATGCTTACCGCAGGGCAGCTCGGATTCATGCTGTACTACGGTATGGCTGCAGCCATAGCCGTGAGGGTCAGCCATTTCCTCGGGCAGGGGGACATGAGGAACGTAAGGACATCAGCAAGTGCCGGATTCCAGCTTATACTGATGATGTCTGCCGTGGTTTCGGTCCTGATCTTCTCGCTTAGGGACAAGCTCGGCATCCTGTTCTCCGGAAATGCCGAAGTGGCGGCACTCGTTTCACAGCTGGTGCTCCCGTTCATTATCTACCAGTTCGGAGACGGACTGCAATGCGCCTATTCCAATGCCCTGCGGGGAATCTCCGATGTCAAGCCGGTAGTGTACATCGCCTTTATCGCCTATTTCGTGATTTCGCTCCCAGCCGGCTACATCTTCGGTTTCGTCCTCGACTGGGGCCTGCCCGGAATATGGATGTCCTTTCCGCTCGGCCTGACAAGTGCCGGTCTCATGTTCTGCCTCCGCTTCCACAAGAAGATAGCAAAGGCCTGACAGGGATCCCGATATTTTCATACCGAGGATGCATCATGGAAGGGGTATAAAAAAAATGAGAATCGACACTCACGTGCAGACCCTCATACTAACCACATAATTAATAACACTAAAACTAATAACCAACATGCTGTAAGTGTCTTGGATCACACTTGACCAGCACGCCTGAAGATTTTGCAACATCCGTGCCAAAAACCTTTATTCGGGAATTTTTTCTTTAAAAAAGCAAAAAATTTTCAGATACTTTCTGGAAAACGATAATTTCCGTTCCTCTATGTCTCCGAAAGGACATTGACCACGATCTTCCTCACCATATCCTTCAGTTCGTCCAGGAACAGTCCGGCCTGGTAGGTACCTGCCTCTATCATACGCAGTTTCTTTTCCCAAAGCCCTGTCAGTTCGGCACTTTTCAGAAGCTCCTCCCGGATAGTTCCGATGAGTTCCTTGCCGGTCTGTGTCGGATAAAGGCTCTTCTTCTCCTTCCTTATATAATTACGCTTGAAAAGAGTCTCGATGATCGCAGCCCTCGTGGAGGGACGGCCTATACCGTTCTCTTTCAAGGCATCGCGCAGTTCATCATTGTCCACTGTCTTTCCGGCCGTTTCCATAGCCCGGAGCAGGGTCGCCTCGGTGTACGGCTTGGGCGGAGTGGTCCAGGTTTCTTTCAGATGAGGGGTATGGGGCCCGCTCTCCCCTTTCCTGAACTCCGGAAGTATCCCGTTGTCATCTTCTCCGGAGGTTTTCCTCTCATCGCCGGCATCCGTATCCTGTCCCGGAGCGGCTGAAGCAAAGACTACCCTCCAGCCAGGCCTGACAATACGTTTTCCGGAAGCCTTGAACTCCACATTGCCGGCATTCCCGGAAACCGTGGTTGTGGAGACCTCGCAGTCAGGATAGAACGCCGCAATAAAGCGCCTTGCCACAAGATCATAGACCTTCCTTTCTTCGGCAGTCAGCGATGTGGCCGGCACCCCTGTAGGGATGATGGCATGGTGGTCCGTCACTTTGGAGTTGTCGAAGACTTTCCTGCTCTTCGGCAGCCTGGCGTTCTTCAAAGGAGCCGTAAACTCGGAATATCCAGCCAGTCCGGCCAGGATTTTCGGCACCTTGGGATATATGTCGTCGCTCAGGAAGGTCGTGTCCACTCTCGGATAGGTTGTCACCTTCTTTTCGTACAGGGTCTGGATAAGCTTCAGGGTCTCATCCGCGCTGAAAGAATACTTTCTGTTGCATTCAACCTGGAGTGAAGTCAGGTCGAACAGTCTCGGAGGAGCCTCCTTTCCTTTTTTTTCCGATACACCTGTGACTGTGAAATCCGTCCCGGCGACTTCGGAAAGCAGCTTCTCCCCATCCTCTTTCCTGTCGAACCGGCCTTTCGCGGCGGAAAAGGTGACCTCCCTGTAGACCGTCTTCAGTTCCCAGTATGGGGCCGGGACAAAATTGTCTATCTCCGCCTGGCGTTTCACAATCATGGCAAGGGTCGGGGTCTGCACCCGTCCGATCGAAAGTACCTGCCGTTTCCATGCATAGCGGAGAGTATAGAGTCTGGTGGCATTTATACCCAGGATCCAGTCACCTATCGCCCTCGCAAGTCCTGCTTCGTAGAGGGAATTGAAGTCCGACTCGGGCCTGAGATGGGCAAAACCTTCCCTTATCGATTCTTCCGTCAGGGATGAAATCCAGAGCCGGCGGACCGGACACTTCGCTCCGGCCTTCAGCATCACCCACCTCTGTATCAGTTCGCCCTCCTGTCCGGCATCCCCGCAGTTGATGATCTCGTCGGCTTTCTGCATCAGAGTCTTTATTACATTGAACTGCGCCACATAAACTTCGTTGTCTATGAGCTTTATCCCGAACCTGGGAGGTATTACCGGCAGCGAGGAAAGCATCCATGTCTTCCATCCGGGATCATAGTCATGAGGCTCCTTCAAAGTACACAGATGGCCGAAAGTCCAGGTCACCTGGTACCCGTTTCCCTCCATATACCCGGACATCTTCCTGTCGGCTCCCAGCACTCCGGCTATTTCCCTCGCCACGCTCGGCTTTTCCGCTATACAGACTATCATCGTTGCATCCTACTGTTTTTACCGTTTTCCACGTCACCCGCAAAGGCTGCGCGGAATTCCGGTAAAATTAGGAACTGTTTCGGGAAATATCAAAAAGAATTTCACCGGAACCGCCGCCACGGACCGACGGAGGCAAAATAATTTTGAAAGGAACGATATTATAGCTAATTTTGTAGAATCCGTGCAGACGGAAAGACAAGACAGAATAAAATCAAAAAAGGAAAGAAATATGAAACTGATCCTAAGACCGGCCGCAGCGGCGACTGCGGCAATGGCAGGGCTGCTTGCCTTGAGCAGCTGCAACTCTGACAGACACATCACCGGAACTTTTTCCGACATCGGGAATGACACCCTTACGGTACATATATTCCAGACCGGCTCGAACCGTCCCGTAGCCGTAGACACAGTAGTGGCCGAAAACGGAAAATTCGCCGTTGACTTCAAGGACACGGCGATGTTCATGGTCTACATCCTTCCCCTGAAAGACTATCAGTCAATGATGCCGGAACCTATATATGTACTGCCGGGCGAGAAGGTGAAAGTCTCCGGCAGCATTTCCGATCCGGAGCTCAGCGGGACCACGATATACGACGGACTGGCAAAGTTCGAGGGCTTCAAGACCCTGAAACAGGAATTCAAGGATCTGTACGGGAAGGCTGCCGGGATCGCTGAGAACGACATCGTGGGCCAGCAGGCACTGAGCGGCGAATATGACCTCCTGACCGCAAAGCGGGACAGCATTTATGCGGAGTATGTGAAGAACAATCCGGATGACCTCACTTCGGGCTACCTTACCCTCTTCATGAATCCGGAAAAAGGGCTTGAATCCTACAATCTCCTGAGTTCCACCGTAAAGGAAAGCGCACTGGGCAAGCATCTCGACGAGCTGGCTTCGTACTTCGAGACAGCGATTGAAAAGGAGAAGAACAAGGTGAACATCCAGCCGGGGAAACCGGCTCCGGAATTCAGCCTGAAGGACATCGACGGCAATGAACGCACCCTCGCTTCTTTCAGGGGCAAGTATGTGCTCCTCGACTTCTGGGGCAAATGGTGCTACTGGTGCATGAAGGGTATGCCGGACATGAAGAAATATTACGGAAAATACAGCAGCAGGATAGAATTCGTCGGGATCAACTGCCGCGACTCGGAAGAGACATGGAGGGAGACGGTAGAGTCTGAAGGTCTGGACTGGACCAACCTCTACAACGGCAGCTCGGATGAGATACTGAAGACATACGCCGTGGACGGCTTCCCTACCAAAGTCCTCATTGACAAGGATGGAAACATCGTACAGGTATTCGTAGGCGAAAGCCAGGAGCTTTACGACAAGCTCGACGAACTTTTCTAGGATACGTCCGGATTTTCCAAAATGGAAAGACAACACAGAAACAGCATCAGCAGGGAACTCATTTGGGAGTACGCCCTGCTGATTCTTATTTTCGGCCTCGGCATAATACTCTTCAACCAGGCCAGGCCGTTCATCAGCGGAGTCCTCGCAGCATTCACGCTGTACATACTTCTGCGCAAGCCTGCATTCAGGCTGACCGAGAAGACAGGACGTCCGGTGCTTTCCGCGACTATCATCCTGATATGCGTTGTGCTTTTCATCGTAATCCCGCTTTCGCTGCTGGTCTGGTTCATAATATCAAAACTGCAGCAGGTAAACTGGAACACTAACGCCATAGTAGCCCCGGTCATGCAAACAATCGACATTCTGAAGGAAAAGTTCGGCATAGACCTGATATCCGAGAAGAACATAACCTTCGCTGCCGGAAAGATCACGGCTCTGGGACAGTCGGTCATAAACGGAATCGGGGATTTCTTCATCAACATCTTCGCAGCCCTGATACTGCTCTTCTTCCTGCTCACCGGAGGCCGGAAAATGGAGAAATACCTCTCCTCCCTAATCCCGATGAAAAAAGTGAACAAGCAGGAAACGATAGACAAGGTGAACACCATGGTGAAGTCAAACGCGATCGGGATTCCGCTCCTTGCCCTGATACAGGGTCTCATAGCCTGGATCGGATATATGTTCTTCGGGGTCCCGAACGCCTTTCTTTCGGCATTTCTGACAGGATTGTGCTCTGTAGTCCCGATAGTGGGAACAATGGTGGTCTGGGTGCCACTGAGCATATATTTCATGGCGCTCGGCCTGTGGGGAAAAGCCATCGGGCTGCTGCTCTTCAGCGCGGTCTTCATTTCCCAGAGCGACAACCTGATCAGATTCATCCTCCAGAAGAAACTGGCGAACACGCATCCGCTGATAACGATATTCGGAGTGGTGGCGGGACTGCAGATATTCGGATTCATCGGCATCATCTTCGGACCGCTGCTCGTATCCCTCTTCCTGCTTTTCCTGGATATGTTCAGAAAAGAGTACCTTGCCGATGATGAGGAAGATGTCCCGGTATCTGCGGATCCTCCCGAGACCCGGCAGGAATCCGGGGATGACGTACGCGGGACAATTCCGGAAAAGCCCGGAACAGGAGACTGTCATGGTCAGGAATGAAAGGCATCCGTTGGAACCGTTCCTTCCGGAAGGCGCCCGACTGCTGATGCTCGGCAGTTTTCCGCCCAAACAGGAAAGATGGTCCATGGACTTCTTCTACCCCAACTTCAACAACGATATGTGGAGGATCATGGGGCTGGTTTTCTTCGGGGACAGGAACCGTTTCATCGCCGGAGACGGCAGGCATTTCGACAAGGATGCCATAACCGGGTTCTGCAGCGTGGCCGGTATTGCCCTGTTCGACACGGCTTCCGAAGTGAGGCGGCTGAAGGACAACGCATCGGACAAATTCCTCGAAATCGTGAAAGCTACGGACATCCCGGAACTGCTGGGCAGGATTCCAGGTTGCCATACAGTAGCCGTTACAGGCCAGAAAGCTGCCGAAACAGCCGCCGGGACGTTCGGATGCGAAGTACCGTCGCCCGGAAGCTGCGTCGACGTAAAAGTCGTGGACGTCAACGGCGGCTCCGGGTTCCGGGAATGCAGGCTATGGAGAATGCCGTCCTCTTCGCGGGCCTATCCGCTTGCCCTGGAGAAGAAGGCGGAGCTTTACCGGAAGATGTTCATGGCGGAAGGAATCCTCTGATTCAGGCATCAGCTGCAGCAAGGAGTACTTCGCCAAGAGTCGGGTGTATGTGGACAGTATTCCGCAACGCATCCAGACCGGCATGGGCAGACATAAGGGCAGCTGCCTCCTGTACCATCCCGGCAGCACCGGGACCGGTTATATGGCAGCCGAGGATAGCTCCGTCTTCCGTGGATACAAGCATCTTGCACAGTCCTTCGGTGTCACCGAGACATACAGCCTTGCCGTTGGCACGGAAGAATGACCGGAAAACCTTGTATCCGACATTCCTTTCCCTGCATTCCTCCTCTGTCAACCCGACGGAAGCCGCTTCCGGCATGGTAAACACCGCAGACGGCATTACGGAAAGATCTGCCTGACCGTCTCCCGGGCACACTGTATTTTGCCCGGCCGGGGATAGGTCACGCGCGATAGTGGCAAGAGCCCTTTTTCCCTGGAACACGGCAGCATGGGCAAGGAGCTGGCGGCCGTTAATGTCACCTATTGCGAAGATCCAAGGTACATTCGTCCTCATGTCCTCACCGACAGGAACAGCTCCCTTCTCCACCTTGACACCGGCAGCTTGCGGATTCAACAGACGGCAGTCCGGCCGTCGTCCCACAGCTACAAGCACCTTGTCGGCAAAGCAGCTTTCCCCTGCCCCTTTCCTGGTCCAATGCACCTTTACACAGTCCCTTCCGTCCTCCCGTACAGACTCAAGAGAGGTCACGGATGACTGCAGGGAAAACCTTATTCCGCGTTTTGTCAGGCTCTGCCTTAGACGCCTGGCTATGTCCTGGTCGAAACGTGGCAGAATCTCCCGGCAGAACTCAATGACTGTCACTTCACAGCCGAAACTCCTGAAGACGGAAGCGAACTCAAGGCCTATCACACCCCCGCCTATGATGCAGAGCCGGCCGGGAAGGGACTCCAGTTCCAGAAGAGAGGTCGAATCCAGGACCTGCGGCAGGGTGATGCCGGGGATGTCAGGCATTACAGGAACGGAACCGGTGGCAATGATGACATAGTCTGCCGTGTATTCCACGCCATCCGCAGATACCGTACGTGCGTCCCTGAATTCCGCCCTTCCGTGCACGACCTGTACACCGGATTGCTCCAGGAGTGTCCCGATCCCGGCCCTCAGGCTTTCGACTATCCCGTCCTTCCTTGCCTTGACAGCAGGAAAATCGACAGTACATCCGCCGGACCCGATACCGAACGACCGTGAAATCCGGACCTCTTCGGCTATTTCCGCACTCCTGCAATATGCCTTGGTCGGTATGCAGCCGGCATTGAGACAGGTGCCTCCAAGATTGCCGGACTCTATAAGGATGGTTTCAAAGCCCATCCTGCTGGCTGAGATGGCGGTCTCATAGCCGCCGGGACCCGCACCTATTATCAGTAGTTTCATCTTGACTCCTTGTTTCATTCAGTTCCTTCCCCGAAACGGTATCCCAACACCGGATGTGTGGCTGCAAGTGTCTCGTCCGGCCTTCGCACAGGAGTGGAATGCGGGGCGGATTTCAGCAGTTCCGGATCTGATTCCGCCTCTGCGGCAATCTTCCTCATCGCATCTATGAAGGCGTCAAGGGTCTCTTTCGACTCGGTCTCGGTAGGTTCGATCATGATCGACTGGTGGAAGAGCAGAGGGAAATATATTGTCGGAGCGTGGAAACCGTAGTCAAGCAGCCGCTTGGCGATGTCGAGGGTCGTCACTCCTGTACCGCTGTCTGCAAGTCCGTCAAACACGAACTCATGCTTGCACAGGGACTGTACGGGAAGCCTGTATACATCCTTCAGAGACTCTTTCACGTAATTGGCGGCCAGGACGGAATACGGCCCGACCTTCCTGATGTTCTCCTTTCCGAGCATCAGGATATAGGTATATGCCCTGACCAGGACACCGAAATTGCCCATGAACCCGGAAATGCGGCCGAGACTGTCCGGGCTTCCGGTGACTTCACAGCATCCGTCAGGAGCGGCCGTGACCGCAGGTGCCGGGAGGAGATGTGCCAGTTCTGCAGTGACTCCGACCGGTCCGGCCCCGGGGCCTCCGCCTCCGTGAGGGGTAGAGAAGGTCTTGTGCAGGTTAAGGTGCATGATATCGAAGCCCATATCACCCGGCCTCACCTTTCCGAGAAGGGCGTTCATATTCGCCCCGTCGTAGTAGAGCAGGCCTCCTGCGGCATGGACAGCCGAAGCTATCCCGTGTATCTCCGTCTCGAACAGCCCGAGAGTATTCGGATTGGTCATCATGATACCGGCCACGGTGTCGTCAAGAAGCGGTTTCAGGTCCTCAATGTCGATGACTCCCTGGGAAGTGGACTTCACCTCGACCACTTCAAGGCCGCAGACTGCAGCACTGGCCGGATTCGTGCCATGGGCGCTGTCCGGAACTATCACCTTTGTCCTGCGGGTGTCTCCGCGGCTGATATGGTACTGTCTCATAACCATGAGTCCGGTAAGTTCGCCATGCGCCCCGGCAAACGGGTTCAGGGTAAAGGCTGACATACCGGTCAGGGAGCAGAGGAATCCGGAAAGCTCCCGGTAGATACGCAAGGCCCCCTGCACTGTAGATGCCGGCTGCAGAGGATGCAAGGACGTGAAACCCGGATGGGAGGAAGTCTCCTCGTTTATCTTGGGGTTGTATTTCATAGTGCAGCTTCCAAGCGGATAGAAGCCGGTATCCACACCGAAGTTCATATTGGAAAGGTTCACATAGTGCCTTACCACATCCGGCTCGCTGACCTCCGGAAGACGGGGGTCCTGGCAGCGTTTGAGAGTATCCGGAAGTTCCTCCGGAGTGTTCTCCCACGTATTTTCCGGAAGGGACCATCCCTTGCGTCCTTTCCTGGAAAGCTCGAATATGAGTTTGTCGTAGTACTTCATCGGATTCTCGTTAAACAAGTTTCTTTATGACGGAGACAAGACCGTCCGCCTCCTCCCTGGTCCTGTTTTCCGTGACGCAGAAGGACACGGTATCCGCTCCGCATGGCAGGCCGGCGAAATATCCGTGCTCCGCCAGAGCGGTATGGAGCTTTTCCGGAGGGATTGATGAGCGGAGAACGAATTCTTTCAAGAATGGCTTGGAACAGAATTCAGAAAACAATCCTGTTTCAAGCAGACGGTCATGAAGATAATGCGCTCCGCCATAGGAAAGGCGGTTCACTTGCCTGAGACCTTCCGGTCCCATAAGCGAAAGGTAAACAGTGGCATAGAGGGCCATCAGAGACTGGTTTGAGCAGATGTTGCTCGTTGCCTTTTCCCTGCGGATATGCTGCTCGCGTGCCTGCAACGTCAGGACATAACACCTCCTGCCGTCAGCATCAACGGTCTCCCCCGCTATTCTTCCAGGCAGCTTGCGCACATATTCTTTCCTGCAGCACAGGAATCCGAGGTACGGTCCTCCGAAATTCAGGGGAATCCCGAGCGTCTGGGCATCGCCGCAGGCTATGTCGGCACCCCACTCCCCGGGAGACTTTATGACAGCCAGGGCGGAAGGGTCGGAATATACTGCGAGGAGAGCCTTGACAGAATGGACAGAATCCGCAAAGCCGTCCAGGTCCTCGATGATGCCGTAGCGGTTTATCCCGGGAACCAGGACTCCGGCGACATCCCCTGAAGCCAGTTCCTTTTCCATGGCCGCGGCATCCGTGGTTCCGTCAGATTCCGGAATCACGGTCAGTCCGACACCGTGGAATTTCATGTAGGTCCTCACTACATCCAGCACCTGCGGGAGCAGTGTAGCGGAAACCAGGACCCGGCTTTTCTTTCTTGTGCAGGCCACAGTCATCAGCAGGGCTTCGGCAGCGGAAACCGGTCCGTCATACATTGATGCATTTGAGCAACCGAGACCGGTGAGTTCGGACATCATGGTCTGGAACTCGAATATGTACCTGAGGGTCCCCTGTGAGACCTCGGCCTGGTAAGGAGTATAGGACGTCAGGTATTCCGGGCGGGAAACGACCTCCTTGGCCACAGCCGGCGAATAGTGGTCGTACGCCCCGCCTCCGGCAAAAACCTTCAGTCTGACATTGGCGGAAGCCAGTTCTTCGAACTTCCTCCTCACTTCGAGCTCGGACATGGCATCAGGGATGTTGAATCCGCCTTTGAAAAGGACATCCTCCGGCACGTCGGAAAAGAGACTGTCCATGGAAGACAGGCCCGAGCGTCCGAGCATGGCAGCTATATCCTCATCTGTATGAGGAAAATATGCAAATCCCATATCGCAAAACGTCTGCTGTCGTACTTACGCCTGCTTCTCGAGGAAGGCGGTGTATGCGGCCGCATCCATGAGATTTCCTGTCTCGGAAGGATCCGTCATGCGCACCTTGATTATCCAGTTGGCATACGGGTCGCTGTTCAGCAGTCCGGGTTCATCGTCAAGTGCGGAATTGCGCCCGACCACGACCCCGGAGACCGGGGAATACAGGTCACTGGCAGCCTTCACACTCTCCACAGCCCCGAACTCCTCGTCCTGTGAAACCTCGTCATCCTCTTCAGGCATATCCACATATACGATATTGCCCATGGATTTCTGTGCGAAATCCGTAATCCCTACCGTAGCGATGCCGCCGTCGGTCTTTACCCATTCGTGCGATTCGCTGTAAAGCAAACCTTCAAGTATCCTGCTCATTGTTGTCATTATTTGGTTATATGGTATTTCTTGCCGTAGAAACGTTTTTTGCAGACCGTGCCGGGGAAGACCTTCTTCCTTATCCTGATACCGACCTGCGTACCTTCCGCCGAATAAGGCCGGCGGACAAAGGCCATGCAGACGCTTTTGCCCGTGGAGATGGAATTGTATCCCGTGGTCACCTCCCCGATCACCGTCCCGTCGGCTTCGACAGGGTAGCCGGCTCTCGGTATGGCCTTGTCCGCGAGCTCGATCCCGACCAGCCTGCGTTCCGGTCCGGATTCCTTCAGAGCCTCGAAAGCGGCCTTGCCGATGAAGTCGTGTCCCTGTGTCTTCACGAACATTCCGAGACCGGCTTCGAGAGGTGATATGTCCGGACCGAGTTCATGCCCGTAAAGAGGCAGCCCTACCTCGAAACGCAGGGTGTCACGGCAGCCGAGACCGCACGGAGGCACCCCGGCCGCAAGAAGCGCTGCCCAGATCTTCCTTGTGGCCTCAGGCGTGGAATAGAATTCGAAACCGTCCTCCCCGGTGTATCCGGTCCTGCTGACTATCACTTTTTCCCCATCGAACAAGGTTTCCGTGAATGTATAGAAGGCAAGGCCGGAAAAGTCGGCTCCGAACACACCGGCAGCCACTCTTTCCGACTCCGGTCCCTGGAGGGCGATCTGTCCGTAGCTTTCCGAGAGGTCTTCCACCGTAACATCCCATCCTTCTGCGGCAGACAGGATCCACCCGAGGTCCTTGCCGGTGTTGGCGGCATTGACGACAAGCATATACGTGTCCGGGACGGACATTCTGTAGACAAGAAGGTCATCCACCACTCCGCCTTCCGGATAGAGCATCATCCCGTAAAGTATCTTCCCGGGCTGAAGGTCCGAAACGTCGTTCGTGAAAATTCTCCCGACGAAATCCGTGGCATCCGGTCCTGAGACAAGAATCTCCCCCATGTGCGAGACATCGAACATTCCGCAATGCTGCCTCACTGCGTTGTGCTCCCGGACAATGTCCGTATAGCTGATCGGCATGACAAAGCCTCCGAACGGGCTCATCTGAGCTCCCAGGGCCACATGGCTGTCATATAGACAGGTCTTTTTCAGTGTTTCCATATTATGATGTAAAACAAGTGTTCGCTAATCCTTGCCCGAGGACCGGTGTCCGGCAATGAACTTTTCGTCCAGATATCCCTCCATTATCTTCTCCACGGCCCGGATCTCCTGTACAGAAAACGTCCTTTCCCCATCGCAGAAAGCTCCGGTGACAGCCCGCTCCATTGCATCCGTATCCACAGGGGCGAAATCCGACAGGTTTGCGACCCTCTGCCTCACCGATGCCACACCCTTGCGCAGGAGCTTCTCCGCAGGAGGGGTGATGGCCCGCTGCATCTTCTCCAGATCCACATTGCACAGGAGGGTCGCATGGATGATATTCCTTCTGCCGATACTGTAAAACGCGCTGCCGGAAACCTTCCTCCCCGAAACGATGATATCGTTCCTTCCGTCCGGCCAGGCATCGAAGCCCTGATTCCTGAGGAAATGAGCGAAACCGGAGATAAACCTTGCGAAAAGTGCCGGCTTGTCGTTTCCTCCGGCCACTGCCGATACCATTATGTTGCCCGGATCAGCGTAGACGCAGCCGCCCCCGCTCTTACGGCGGAATACCTCTATCCCCTCCTGCCGGCAATACGGCATATCCACCTCCGCTTCCATGACCTGGTTCCTTCCAAGAATCACGGTCGGAGGGACGCGCCAAACCATAAAGAGTTCTTCATCGCACATTCGGGCAAGATATTCCTCCGCAGAAAGAAAGAAAACCAACGGCCTCGGAGCCGCCGCCTCGGAAAACCTGACGAGCTTCATATCCAGATCCGTCCGACCGGCCCGTTATCTCACTTTTATGAACTCCACCGGCTGGTCCTGGACCTTGTCCACAGGTTCCGCCGTAAAGCGGACCTTATCGAAATTGATGGATTTCAGGTCTATGCACCTTATCGTAGAATTCCATGCCGTCCTGTAATAGAACCGCAGGGCCTGCAGGTCGGAGGATGTCGTCCACTGCGTTGCGCTCGGCACATTGTCCGGAACAGGGTCGCCGGAAGCGTGCTCGATGCCTATGGGAATATCGAAATTGTTGAGTATCTGGAATGTCTCCTTGACTGTCTCGAAGCCTGTGGCATATTGAGGAGCCGTGGACTGGTAGAACGCAGCCCTTACGAACCTGGACGGAGGGGTGACATCTCCCGGAATCCCCCGGAAACCTGTCCCTGCACCGAATGAAGACAGGGTGACATCCCCTGAAAGCTTGCTTGGCTTCGCGTTGCCGGGATAGAGATTGACATAGTTGTTCAGGTTGGTCATCTGCCACTCGAAGCCCGGAGAGTTCGTGAGGACACCGAGCCTGTTCTCGTGGAACTGCGGCTCCCCTCCGACAATCTCGAGGACAACCTGCCGTCCGGAAGCATCGCAGATGCGCCAGTGGGCAGTCTGCATCTCGGCACTCAGCGCCACGACCCTGACGCTGTCAATCGCCCGGATCACCTCGTCAACAGTAGCGAAATTCCCGAGAATCCAGGCAGCAAGCTGTACATCCACCAACGTGGATGCATTTTCAGTTTCCTCGTATTTCGCATACTGTCCGTAACCGGGGAAAAAGAACAGCCCGGCCGAAAGGCCCTTCTCGTTCAGGCCTTCCGTGACGAACTGGTCCGTCATGACCGAAATCCCGACATAACCGTACCTGGAAGTGAATTCAAGTCCGTTCTCGCCTGTCGGGGTAAAAGATTTCTGCGTGTAGCCCCTCGGGACTACAACATACCTGCTCTGCAGAAAGCTTCCGCCCCATTCGCAAGTCCTGGCAAGGACGCGGCTTCCGTCCTTGGACACAAGTGTGATGCCCGTACAGGCTTCAGTCCTGCTGAATAATGCCGACGAGGCGAGCAGCGCCATCGTCAGGATAAGCTTATTTACCAGATTCATAATCCAATATATCAATTATGCGGTTATACGTAGTGTTTCGATTTATAAATGTAAGCAGGAATTGATAATTAAACAATATTTTTGAGTAATTTCGCAACCCTGAACCAATATTGACTCTTATGCAGAAATTCTGGACGGAACTTCTGGCCGTACTGGCCGGAGGAATGGCGTGCGTACAAGTGCTGGCGCAACCTGGAGTTATCGCGACAAGGCCGCAGGACAGCCTGTCGACGCGGATGCTGACGATGGAGGAGGCGGTACTCGGATATGAGCTATACCCCGAAAGGCTGAAGACGGTGTGGAGACCGGGAAGCACGGAGCTTACGAAGTATGAGAACGGGGTACTGTACGCTGTAAACCCGCTTGCAGGGCTGAACGGGGAAATCATGAGGACGGCTGACATTGAAGGTTTTTCAGATGATGAGGGGATCAGATTCGTGCAGTGGCTCGGACGCGATACGGCGATATTCTCTGACGGGGAGGCTTATTTTCTCATAGATGCGGGGAAAAAGGAGGTAAAGGGAAAGATACGGCTTCCTGGAGGGGTCGCGAACCTTGTCTTCAACGAAGCGGGGTTCCATCCCTACACACTCGGGAACGGCCTGTATTTCTGCGACAACTACGGCAACACCTATCCGGTTGCAGTGTCAGAGGACAAAAATATCATCTACGGGCAATATGTGAGCCGGAACGAATTCGGGATCACCGGAGGCATCTTCCTCTCCCCTTCCGGAAAGAAGGTGGCGTTCTACCGCAAGGACGAGAGCGCGGTCGGCACCTTCCCGCTGCTGGACATCACATCCAGGACCGGGACTCTGTTCGAAATAAAATATCCCATGGCCGGGATGTCGTCCGAAAATGTACGTCTCGGGGTCTATGACTTCGCCTCCGGAACGACAGTGTACCTTGACTGCGACGACTTCGGCTATGACCAGTACCTGACAGGTATCACATGGACCCCGGATGACAGGCTCATTCTCGTGCAGGTACTCGACAGGAGCCAGAAACACATGAAGCTCAACAAATACAGCTCCTCGACAGGAGAATTTGCCGGTACCGTCCTCACCGAAGACAACGACAGGTTCGTCGAGCCGCAGGATCCGGTATGGTTCCTGGAGGGGAGCACGGACCGTTTCATATACAGGACAGACAACAGGGACGGCTTCAAGAACCTCTATCTGTGCGATCTGGACGGGAATGTCGGCAGGCTCACCAGGACAGGGGCAGATGTGATGTACGCCGGAAACGACGGAAAGAAGGTATACTATACCTCTGCCGAGGTGTCCCCGATAGAGAACCACCTGTTCAGCATCGACATCAAGACCGGCCGCACCGCGCGTCTGACTTCCGCAGAAGGATGGCATGAGGTCAGCATGAGCCCGGGATGCAGTTATTTCACCGACTGCTACAGCAGCCTTGATGTCCCCTATGTCGCGGATCTTTGCAGCACGGACGGACGGCAGAGGAGCGTCAATCTCCTGACTTCGCACAACCCTGTATCGGATTTCAGATTCTGCGAGATATCTCTCGGGAAAGTCAGGAGCGCCGACGGGAAATACGACAACTATTACAGGATGATAAAGCCTGCCGGTTTCGACCCCTCAAAAAAATATCCCGTTATACTTTATGTCTATGGAGGTCCGCACTCCCAGCTTGTCCGCAACACCTGGCTCGGGGAATTGAGAAGATGGGAGATGTATATGGCCCAGAGGGGATATATCGTATATGTGCAGGACAACAGGGGCACCATGAACCGCGGTGCGGATTTCGAAAAGGCGATATACGGCCGGTGCGGAAAGGCAGAGATGGCCGACCAGATGGAAGGGATAAAGATGCTGTGCTCCCTGCCTTATGTTGACAAGGACAGGATCGGTGTACACGGATGGAGCTACGGGGGATTCATGACTATCTCCCTCATCACGAACTATCCTGACGTGTTCAAGGTTGCCGTGGCCGGAGGTCCGGTGATTGACTGGAAATGGTACGAAGTGATGTACGGGGAAAGGTATATGGGAAATCCTGCCGTCAATCCGGAAGGATATGAGGCCACAAGCCTGATCAACAAGGCTAAGGACCTGAAAGGAAAGCTCCTGATCTGCCAGGGTGCAGTGGACAATGTCGTCGTCTGGCAACACAGCCTGAACTTTGTCAGGGAATGTATCAGGAACAACGTCCAGGTGGATTATTTTCCTTACCCTTGCGCCCAGCACAATGTCATGGGAAAGGACAGGATACACCTGATGGATAAGGTGACGCTGTACTTCGACACCTTCCTGCTTTAGACGGAGGCACGATGGCACAGCCGGACAACGGATATGAAGAACGGCTAGGCCGCGACAGGATGCTGCCGCTGGTTGTGAGGATGGCCTTCCCGGCTGTCGCGGCGCAGATCGTGAACCTGTTGTACAACATCATAGACCGCATATACATAGGTCACATCCCCGGGATAGGCACGGACGCCCTTGCAGGAGTAGGTGTCACCGGATCCGTAATCATACTCGTGTCAGCGTTTTCCGCAATAGTCAGCGGAGGCGGGGCACCGCTTGCGGCGATTGCTCTCGGACAAGGGGACAGGGAGAGGGCAGGCAGGATCCTCGGCAACGGTTTCGTGCTCCTGCTGTTCTTTACCCTTGCAGTTTCAGCGGTATGCTACATTTTCATGGAGCCTGTCCTCCTTTATACCGGAGCATCCGCCGACACTATAGGTTATGCCACCGATTACCTGTCCATCTATCTTGCCGGGACCGTTTTCGTGCAGCTTTCCGTCGGTCTTAACACCTTCATCAATACGCAGGGGCGTCCCGGCATCGCGATGCTCTCGACACTCATCGGTGCAGTGATGAATATTGTACTGGACCCGGTATTTATCTTCGTGCTGGACATGGGAGTGAAAGGTGCGGCAATAGCTACAGTCATCTCGCAGGCCTGCAGCGCAGTCTGGGTGCTCGGATTCCTGCTTTCGGGGAAAGCCACCCTGAGGATAGAGAAGAAATATATGAGGCCGTCGCCACGGATCATCCTTGCCGTATTCAGCCTGGGCATATCGCCTTTCATAATGGCAAGTACTGAAAGCCTCGTCGGGTTTGTGCTGAACACCGGTCTGAAACACTTCGGGGACATCTATGTCAGCGCCCTTGCCGTCATGCAGAGTGCGATGCAGTTCGGCAGCGCCCCTCTCACCGGCTTCGCCCAGGGTTTTGTACCTGTGGTAAGCTATAATTACGGACATGGGGACATGGGACGCGTGAAGGAGTGCTTCAGGGTCGCGGTGACGATAATGTTCTCTTTCAATGCCGTACTGATGCTGCTGATGATCATCTTCCCTGACGTGGTCGCCACCGCATTCACGGACGACCCCGAACTGATCGGATGCGTGGACAGGATGATGCCTTTTTTCCTGTCGGGAATGGTGATATTCGGGCTGCAGAGAGCCTGCCAAAACACGTTCATCGCACTGGGCCAGGCATGGATATCACTGTTCATCGCCCTTCTCCGGAAAGTAATACTCCTTGTTCCGCTGGCGATAGTCCTGCCTCGGTTCTGGGGTGTCACGGGAGTCTTTGCGGCGGAAAGTATCGCGGATGCCACTGCCGCGATCTGCTGTGTCTGCATCTTCGCCGCCGCCTTTCCGAAGATACTCGGCAAGACCGGAGCATGGCAGGAGAAAAAAAGAAGACAGGCTAAAGAACAATCCTGAGCCTGCCTGAAAAGAAAATATTAGAATTGAATGTGTGTGTGTCCTAAAAACGGATACAAATTTTATCAATTTTGATAGAAAAACATATCATAAAACTCCGATAACATATCATAATTTTCCTATTTTTGTAAAAAATTCCCGGCAGAAATGGAAAATCTGGTAAAGATATTCGACAACTACTCTTGCAACGGCAACAATATATCCCACTTCCTTTCATCAAGGAAAAAAAGTTCCTATCCTGACATGATAATCATCATGCTTTGCCTGAAGGGGCATGCACGCATCAACGTACGCTTTGCCGAATATGATATGAAAGAGAATACTTTCCTTGCAATCGCCCCGGGCATCCCTTTCTACTGCATAGAGGAAAGCTGCGACTTCAAGGTGGACATCATTGCCATCCAGGAACATATCTTCGACAAGCTGTCCCACGGGATAATCAAATTCTATTTCTACAGGATTCTGTACGGCATGCCGTTCCTCAAGATACCCGAAGAAAAGATGGAGATGTGCATGAAGATCCACTTTTACCTGAAGAACTTCATTGAATATGAAAATGACAATTTCTTCAAGAAGCAGATAACGGCCAAGTTCCTTGACATTCTCTTCTTCGAAGCCTGCAACATCATCCTGCACACGCCTGACAAAAGGAGCAGCAGGGCCAGGCACAAGGATGAGGTCACCGGAAGGTTCATCAAAATGGTCGGGCAGAACTTCCGGAAAAACAGGAAAGTGGAATTCTATGCCGACAAGCTGAACATCACACCAAAGTACCTGTCGGCAATACTGAAGATAACCACCGGCAAGACGGCGACAAGGTGGATAGAAGACTATACGATACTGGAAGCCAAGACATTGCTGCGTACCGGCACTGCCACGATACAGGAAATAAGTTACGATCTCGGGTTCACCACCCCGTCGCACTTCGCCAAATTCTTCAAGGACAGGACCGGAATCACACCTACGGAAGCCCGAAACAGCCAGGATCTGCTATATTGACGCAATGGTGGCCGTTTCCGAAGCGACCCTGGCTGCAGCCTTCGCGAAATTGACAGTGGAATCGGCATACAGGATTCCGCGCGAAGAGTTTATCAGCAGGCCGCCCTTGCTGTTGGCCCCATAACGTATGACTTCCTCGGCGGAACCGCCCTGTGCCCCGACTCCTGGGATAAGGAGGAAGTTGTCCGGACAGAATGACCGTATC
This sequence comes from uncultured Bacteroidales bacterium, assembly GCA_944326325.1. GTDB lineage: Bacteria > Bacteroidota > Bacteroidia > Bacteroidales > UBA932 > Cryptobacteroides. Next base: position 47,779 of record CALVDQ010000009.1, on the reverse strand, counting down.
TCAACGAGTTTCTCCGCCCTCGTCGCCCCGACCACGAACATCATGTTGTCCGGTGTGGAGATGGACATCATCTCCTCCATCACCGCACGGTAGAGCGGCTTGCCCTCCTTTTCCGCCATCTGGAACTGCTCTGCAGAGGCATTTGAAGTGAGAGCGAGGACTATCGCCCACTTATCCTTATACTCGAGGAAAGGAAGAATGCTGTCCTGCCCCATATACGGGGAAAGGGTCACGGCGTCGAAATCCATGAATTCGAAAAAGGCTCTGGCATACATCTTCGCGGTGTTGCCTATGTCCCCCCTCTTTGCATCGGCGATGAGGAATATCCCGGGATACGTGGTCCTTATATAGTCCACAGTCGCTTCCAGGGCACGTACCCCCTCGCTGCCGTAGCACTCGTAAAATGCGAGGTTCGGCTTGTAGGCGATGCAGTACGGTGCAGTGGCATCGATAACAGCCTTGTTGAATTCGATTATCGATCTGGCCTTTCCCCCGAAAAGCTGGCCCTTGATGGCTATTTCCGAGGTCGCGAGCCCCTTGATGTGTTCCGGCATCTTGCCGTAGTCAACGTCAAGCCCTACGCAGAGCATCGTCTTCTTCGCCTGTATCTGCCTGTATAGATCTTCCCTGTTCATTGCTGGATATTTTTAGAAACCTGGGTGCAAAGATAATGAGATTTTACACGTCTATGCCCGCACCATCAATAATATTCATAGAAAAGCGCTATCGACTCCATCCCCTTGAAAAGCTGGCTCAGGAGATAGCTCTCGTTCGGGGAATGGATGGTGTCCCTTTCGAGCCCGAAGCCCATAAGGAGAGGATCGATACCGAGAATCCTCTGCAGGTCAGCAAGGATCGGGATGCTGCCGCCTCCCCTGCTCGGTACCGGTTCGATACCATAGACCTCGCCCATAGCCTTCGAAGCCGCCTGGTATGCAGGAGAAGATATCGGAATCAGGAATCCGTTGCCTCCATGGTAATGCCTGACCTCCACCTTGACATAATCCGGCGCAATAGACAGGATATGGTCCGTCACAAGCTCCGTAATCCTTGCGCTGTCCTGGTTCGGGACAAGCCTCATGGAGATTTTCGCATAGGCCTCCGACGGAAGGACAGTCTTCGCGCCCTCGCCTGTGTACCCGCCCCAGATACCGTTGACATCCAGGCACGGGCGTATTCCTGTACGCTCAAGGGTGGTATAGCCTTTCTCCCCTTTCACTTCCTTGATATCAAGGAACTTCTTGTATTCTTCCAGGTCGAACGGCGCCCTTGCGAGCTTGGCCCTGTCCTCGTCGGAAAGCTCCACGACATCGTCGTAGAATCCGGGGATGTTTATCCTTCCGTCCTTGTCTATCAGGGACGAGACCATGTCGCACAGGACATTTATCGGATTGGCTACAGCCCCTCCGTAATGCCCGGAATGCAGGTCCTTGTCCGGTCCAGTGACCTTCACCTCTATATATGAAAGACCGCGCATACCGCAGTTTATCGAAGGCACCTGCTCCGAGATCATGGTGGTATCGGACACGAGGATGATGTCAGAGGCAAGAAGGTCCCTGTGCTCCAGGGCCCATTGCGCAAGCGACGGGCTGCCGATCTCCTCTTCCCCTTCGAAGATGAATTTTACGTTGTGGCGGAGCTTCCCTTCACGGAGCATATATTCGAAAGCCTTCAGGTGCATGAAAAGCTGCCCCTTGTCATCATTGGCGCCCCGTGCGTAGATTGCCCCGTCGCGGATTTCCGGCTCGAACGGGTCGGATTTCCAGAGTTCCAGGGGATCCACCGGCTGCACGTCGTAATGCCCGTAGACAAGTACCGTACTGTATGACGGGTCCAGGATCTTCTGCCCGAAGACTACCGGATGGCCTTTCGTCGGGTAAACGTCAGCGGTATCCGCCCCTGCTTCCTTCAGAAGTTCGGCAAGACGTGCGGCACATTTCCGCATGTCCGGACCGTGTTTCTCAAGGGAGCTCACAGACGGTATCCTCAGCAGGGAAAAGAGTTCGTCAAGGAACCTGTCCCTGTTTTCTTCGATATATTTTTTCATAAATGTAATTTTAATAAAAGCCTGTCTTTACAAAGATAGCAGGATTTCCCGAATAAAAAACGCTGTTGTCCATTGCAGACATTGCCGGACAGGAAAAAATGTGAATATATCAGGGAAAAAGAGGTCGGATATGAAAAAAAAGCCGGACCGGAATTGCTCCGGACCGGCCATATTATCGGTATATCTTTTATTAGTATACCCACTCGAAATTGTCTACCCAAAGTTCATTTGACGAGCATCCGGTAAGATAGTCTCCGCGCTTGCTTGTAGCACAGGAAATCACCAGGGAATAATTCCCCTCCGTAGGTTTGGCTGCTTTATCATACCATACAAACGGAATCTCCACATCTGTGAATTCAGCCTGGCTTGCAACAATATCAAGGATTGCATAGCCAAGGATAGATCCCTCTTCACTGACAGTGGAAGGATCAGTAGGATCCCACATTCCCGTAGGTTCTCCAAGTCCGGATGTCACACCATGCTGTTTCGTCCAGTCCACAACCACAGCGTAAATACGTGTTGTATCCTGCTTTTCGAGCATTTCAGCGCCTATAGGATCATACGTCCCGAACTTGTCAATGGTTCCGACAGTCGATTTGTATCTTACTTTCAGTGCGGAAGGTCTTGCCGTCCAGTCATAAACCTTGCCGAAATTTGCCGTTCCGTTACCAAATGAACCCATGGAAAAATCACCGACATACATATTGCCTGGAGTAAATACAGTACTAAGAACCAAGCCCGCCTTCATATAAGATACACCGGGATTTTCCTGATCTTCCATACACAAAACAACTCCAAACGTTGCTGCCATAGAATTGTTTCCGCTATCCCAGAAACTTTCACCGCTTGCGTTAGGATACTGAATGGTCTTCTCTTCATCTTTCCATGACCATCCTGACATATCCCCGTTTGGAATGACATCCCCGTCTTCTGCGGTAAAATCAGCGCTTTCGACAAGTGTTCCGTCCACCTGGAACTCATATGTGTTCCCGGCGAAGATACCGGTACCCTCAGTCAGGGTATAGACAGAAAGTCCATTCTCGTTCGTGCCTTCGGTCCACTCCGGCCCGATAGTGTATTTGCCGTCAGTTGCTGTCAAAACATTCCAGTTCTCCGTACCTTTCACACGGTATGCAAGTTCGCTGCCGCCTCCGACTGTCACCACTGCAGTATTCGCCCAAAGATCCACCTCGGAAACAGACACGGTCACAGCCGCCCTGTGGAATGTGCAGGTAGCCGTAGCGGTCTTGCCATTGGCATCGGTAATGTCAAGCTTGAACACATGGTCATCTTCCTCCTGCGTTACCGTAAGAATAAGAGGTACCAGATTGGAAAGATCAAGGTCCAGATCTGTCGCGCCGGCAACAGAAACGCCTTCACCTATAATCGAGGATACGATTCCGCCTATCAGGTCATTTGAAGGATTGACGAAATCAAGTGTGGAGCCTCCGATAATCGGCGTAAGCGCATCGGAAGTCACGGTCACGACAAAGGAACTGATTCCGGCCGGAGCTGTAATGGAAATCTTTACATCCATGCTTTCAGTAATCACCTGGGTCTCGAAATCAGGGTTGGACGCCCAGAGAATTTCCGGACCTGCGACATCTTCAGTAGCCGGTGTTTCCTTTTCCTGACACGATGTCAGGGCAAAAACGGCATATGCTGCCGCCATTGTAATGGTTAAAAATCTTTTCATTGAATTTTATTTTAAAAGTGTAAAATATGTGTGCGTTTCCTGGATTTTCCTTATGTTTCCTACTGCCTGGATGCATCGTCACCGGCTTCGGCAAGATGTGCCCTGGCATATTCCACGGTCAGGTCGAAGGTCTTCTTCCTCGAACTCGGAGCCTCGTACATTGCATCGGTCATGATACGCTCGCAGATAGCCCTGAGCCCCCTTGCCCCGAGCTTGTTCTCTATAGCCGTATCCACTATGAGGTCAAGTACGCCAGGTTCGATCGCAAGCTTCAGTCCGTCAAGTTCGAACATTTTCTCATACTGGCGGATAATGGCATTCTTGGGCTCGGTAAGTATCCTCAGCAGAGCTGCCTTGTCGAGCTGGTCGAGATAAGTGACTACAGGAAGACGTCCTATAATCTCAGGAATGAGACCGTAGGACCTGAGGTCCTGGGCGGAGACATAGCGCAGAAGATTGTTCTTGTCCACCTGCTGCCTGTGTATCGAACCGTAGCCTATCACCTGGGTATTGAGTCTCTGTGCGATTGACCGCTCGATACCCTCGAACGCACCTCCGCAGATAAAGAGGATGTTCTGGGTATTCACCTGTACGAACTCCTGCTCCGGATGCTTGCGCCCGCCCTTGGGCGGCACATTCACCACACTGCCCTCGAGGAGCTTCAGCAAGGCCTGCTGCACCCCTTCCCCTGACACGTCCCTCGTGATGGAAGGATTGTCGCTCTTGCGTGCTATCTTGTCGATCTCGTCTATGAACACGATACCGCGCTCGGCGAGCCTGACATTGTAGTCAGCCTCCTGGAGAAGCCTCGAAAGGATGCTCTCGACATCTTCCCCGACATACCCGGCCTCTGTAAGGACAGTAGCATCCACTATCGTGAAGGGCACTTCAAGAAGTTTGGCTATAGTCTTAGCCATCAAGGTCTTGCCGGTACCGGTAGGGCCGACCATGAGGATATTGGACTTCTCCAGTTCAAGATCATCGGCACCGGAAGAGGCCAGGTTGTTGTTTATCCTCTTGTAATGGTTGTAGACTGCCACGGAAAGCAGTTTCTTGGCCCTGTCCTGGCCAATCACATATTGGTCGAGATATTCTTTTATCTCCTTGGGCTTCATCAGCTTGCTTATCTTGTCAGGAGCAGGGGATGAAGCCTTTTCAAGGTTGGCTACATAGTCGTAGCAGAGCTTCACGCAATCGCTGCAGATAGCCGAATCAAGTCCCTGCAGAAGAAGAGGGACCTCACTCTCGCTTCTTCCGCAGAATACACAATGTCTTTCTTCCTTGTAGTTTCGTCCTTTTGCCATATAAAATCTTTTAGCGCGGCTTCTTTCCGGACAGGATCTCGTCGATCATCCCGTATTCAAGCGCCTCCTGAGAACTCATCCAGAAGTCCCTGTCACCGTCAGCCTCGATAGTCCGGTACGGCTTGCCGGTATGCTCTGATATTATGGTATAGAGTTCTTTCTTGATCTTCAGGATTTCCCTGGCGGCGATCTCAATATCCGAAGCCTGGCCGTTCGCACCGCCGAGAGGCTGGTGGATCATGACCCTGGAATGGGGAAGAGCCGAACGTTTCCCCTTCACCCCGGCACAGAGCAGCACGGCCCCCATCGAAGCGGCCATACCCGTACATATCGTCGCCACGTCCGGTTCCACGAGCTGCATCGTATCGTATATGCCAAGCCCCGCAGAAACGGAACCGCCCGGAGTGTTGAGGTAGATTGAAATATCGCTCTTGCTGTCGGTGGAAGCAAGGAAAAGGAGTTGTGCCTGTACTATATTCGCCACATCGTCATCGATCGGAACCCCGAGAAAGATGATCCGGTCCATCAGCAGACGGCTGAACACGTCCATGGAGGCCACATTCAGCTTGCGTTCCTCGATGATGGTAGGATTGATGTAGGATCCGAGTACAGAGCCATACCGGTACAGGGCCATGGAACTGATCCCGCACTGCAGCCTTGCGTATCTGTCGAATTCCTTGTCCATCTTATTTCAGTGCACGGAACTGCTCCACAGTGATTGTCTGTTCCTTCAACGTAACCGCGCCCTTGACGGCAGCGATGGTCTTGGTGTCCTCGACCTGCTCAAGCACACGGCGTCCTTCCTTCTCCTGTGCAAGGATATTCCTGGCATAGTTCTCAAGCTCCTGGTCAGGAACATTGTTTATACCGTACATGGCAAACTGATAGGCCGCGAAAGCCTTTGCACTTGCCAGCAGATCAGCATCTTCTACCTTCACGGAATATTTGTCCATCAGATAGTTCCGTACCATCTGCCAGCGGTAGTCCTTCAGGAACATGTCGAACTCCTTCTCGATATCCTCCATGGTGAACTTGCCGTCATTGGCAACATATATCCATCTTTTCAGGAATTTTTCCGGAAGGGCTATGTCCGCCTTCTTCACGAGATACTCCTTCGCATCGGAAGCGAACCTGAACTCGGACTCCTGGGAATATTCAGCCGCAAGCCTCTCGCTGATCCTGGCATCGAACTCCTCCTCGGACTTCACGTTGCCTTCCCCGAAGATCTTGTCGAAGGTATCCTGTGTCATAGGAGCGGATACGAATGTCTTTACATTCCTTACCGTCATCCTGTAGTGCGGGTCAAGGTCTGCCAGTGCGGATTTCTCAACCTTGAGCATGGAAGCCCTGTCCGCCTCGTTCGTGAAGGCTTCATTGACGTTCACATCGATGCTGTCGCCTGCCTTAAGCCCTACGAAAGAAGGCCTGACGGCTTCGGCGACATTCCTGAGAGCGACGTATGTGCCTTCAACCTTTGTCTCGCCCTGTTCGAAGTCAACGATGATGAAGTCGTCTTCTCCGGCGGCAGCACCCTCCTCGAGAGAGCCGTACTGTTTCAGAAGGTTTTCCTTCATCTCAGACTTGGCCACATCAGTGATCTCTATCTTATAGTATGGTATCGCATCGTCCTTGGAAAGCGTGAAGTCGACCTTCGGAGCAAGGGCCACGTCAAACCTGAACGAAAAATCGTTCCCGTTCTTCCACTCCGTCTCCGGCTGGTCCTCTGCAGGGAGCGGCTCACCTATCACCTTGAGGTCGTTTTCCTTAATGAAATTGTTCAGGGACTCGGCAATCAGATCGTTCACGGCATCCACCAGGCAGGACTGGCCATATATCTTCTCGATCAGCCCCATCGGGACCATGCCTTTCCTGAAACCTTTGATTTCGGCATTACGCCTGTGGTCATTCAGCCTTTTCTTCCTTTTCTCGGAATAATCGTCCTTCCCAATCGAAAGCGTGAGCTCGATATTGAGATCGTCGATTTTATTCTGTTCTAATTTCATGATAATATCTGTTATTTATAATTTTTTCACAAACATCCACCCGCTTCACCCCACCGAATACCGGAAGCCCGCAGGCGCAAGGGCGCAAATATAGTCAATTTTCCTTTAAATCCAAAACAGCCGGAATCCGGAACGGACGGAAGACTTTGCTATTGCCTTTCCGCCGCACCGGTGCGCTTGGGATAAGTAATCCTCGCATGATAAATCTGCTGCAAGTAGGACTTCAGCACATTCTTTACGATATTCAGATCCTTGATGGAAATGTCGGCATCTTCAAACTGGCCGTCCTCCATTTTGGACCTGACGATTCTTTCCACGAGGTCGGATACGGTTTTGGAAGAATAGTCCTTCAGTGTTCTGGAGGCAGCCTCGAGGGTATCGCACAGCATGACGATGATCTGCTCTTTGGTGGTAGGCTTCTTTCCTTTGTAGTAGAAATCTGCGGCATCGGCAGGATCACCGCCCTCCTTGAGGTATTTGTTGTAGAAATAGGCAGTGCAGGTGGTTCCGTGGTGAGTGATTATGAAGTCCTTCACTACAGCTGGAAGCTTTGCCTTGTCGGCCAGGGTCATACCGTCAGATACGTGCTTGATGATCTCTATGGCGCTCTCCCTTGGGGAAAGTCCGTCATGATACCTTGCTCCGAGAGTCTCGTTTTCGATGAAGCACTGGGGGTTTACGGTCTTGCCGATATCATGGTAGAGGGCGCCGGCACGGACCAGAAGGACATTGGCGTCGATGGAACGTGCCGCCGCATCCGCAAGGTTCATGACCTGCAGGGAATGCTGGAACGTCCCCGGAGCCTTGTGGGCAAGGTCGCGCAGAAGCCTGTTGTTGGTGTCGGTAAGCTCGGTAAGCCTCGTGTTGGAGACAAGCATGAAAATCCTCTCGAAAAGGTAGATGAGAGGATAGCCGGCCACCGAAAGGAAGGCTCCTATGAACAGGAAAAGTATGGTGCGGAAATCGTTGAAGCCGCTTATGCCGTCTATGAGCCTGAAGCCCATGTATGTCAGGAGCATGATGAAGAACACTGCGACCGCCGTGATGAACTGTTTCCATCCCCTGTTGTATATTTCGGCAAGAAAGATAGTGACTACCCCTGCCACAAGGTACATAACGAAAAGCTCCACGCCGTTGTGCGAGAATATAAGCAGAGGCAGCAGGGAGATGATGTACACAGGAAGGACGACCCTTTTCTTGAAAAAGGCCACGAGATACAGGGCGATCAGCGTGAACGGCGTAAGGTACAGCAGCGCCGGATCCACCTTGTCCACAACCAGAGCCATCACGGTGGCGAGAAGGAAGATGACGAGGAGATAGATGTACTTGTTGGAGTCCCCGTATATCCTGTAGTTGGTAAAATAAAGGGCGAAATAAAGGACTACCACCAGACCGATGGCTATGAGGATGTTCCCGAGCCACAGCCATATCCTCGGGCCGCTGTACCCGAGACTGCTCTCGTATTCGGCCTTGTAGGAGTCGAGCAACTGTTCTATCTCGGCCGTGATTATCTCCCCGTTCGAAACTATCAGCTGTCCGGCATTCACCACTCCGGAAGTGGGCGAGACGTAGTTGACAGACTCTTCATGCACAAGGTCCGTGGTCTGCCTGTCGAACAGCAGGTTGGGCTGCACGAGGTCGTAGATCCCGGCGGCGCGGCAGAGCGAATCGGCATTGCATCCGAGATCGGCCTCGGTAAGAAAGAGCAGGAGGAAGTCCCTGGCTTCACCGACGGTGTAGACCTCCGTGGAAGGGATCTTCCTGGCCCTTCTGTCCTTCTGAACGAAAATCACATTGCCGTCAAGTGTCTTGCCTTCAGGCAGGTATCCTGATCCTGATTCGGAAAGTATGCCGCTGGCGTAGAGCCTGTCGAATGCGTTCATGATCTCCGGCTTGACATTGTTGAATCTCCCGAGGTCAAGCTTCTCCACAAGGCCTATCTGTGTGTGCACCACCTGGTCGGAATAGCGGAAATACGGTATCACGCTGGATCCCAGCAGTTCCTTCTCGGCCTGCATCTGGGCATCCGTCTTGAGGATAGGGAAATCGAACTGGGCGATCAGGGTCTCGTACATCCACGGGGACCCCTTCCTGTAATCATAGTTGAACTTGCCCATCCTCGGGAATATCAGGACGAGTATCAGAAACAGTATCGCCAAAGGCAGATATACCTTGTAGGAATGTTCGATCCTTATCTTGCTCATCACAATATAGGTTTGTATTTCAACGGACTGAGGGTATAGCTTTCGGATATGAAGGCCGGTATCCCGTGCCGTTTCAGCAGGGAGGTGAGCCTTCTGCATACATTCCCTCCCGAAAGGGAGGAAGCTACGGTGACGATCAGGTCACCCTTGAAGTTGATGGTGGTTATGCTGCAAGGGAACACCGACGGGGACACCACCGGATAGAATTCCGTGATATACTGCAGCACAGACTCCGGCATGATGACGCTTCCGATATTGCACATCGAGAAAGTGGCCTTGCCGGACTGCTCCGAGAGGGTTCGTCCGGCCGCCTCGACCTTCTTCCCGAGACTGTCCATCTCCATGATCCTGTCCATGACGCTTATCCTCCTCTGCGCATTGTACGCAAGGGCATCCGTCCTGAGCTGCGCCTCGAGGAGCTTTTTCTGGGACATAAGGACCGTGGCTACCGGATACTCCGGGAGTTTCCTGTTATATGCAAGCGGAAGGTTCACGAAGAACGGCCTGAAAGTGGTCGTCGGGAAATACTGCCGGAGATTGACCTGGATATAGGATACGGCGTATTCTCCCGGGACATCTTTTTCAGGGTACTCCTCGAGCAATGCCTGGGCAAAGAACGGAGAGACCACCGTCGACGGCACAGGAAAGTATTCCCTTGCCTCCCCCTTTATCTTGGCCAGGGGGATATGTATCTGGGTCACGGTGAAATCCCCGTCTTCCGCACAGGATGATACCCCCAGTGCCTTGGCATCCATATACCATACAGGTCTTGAAGCAGGTATATCGTCCAGGCGGACAAATGCGTCGTCGGCTTCTATTCCGTGGAACTCGCTCTCCGGCGTAATCACGCTGCCGTCGTTTTCCACATCGTAGCCGCTGAGCATCAGATAGCGGAACACAGCCGCACGGATAAACGGCACCACTCCCTTCTCGTCTGTAAGCGCCTTGTGGAAATCAAAATAGAATGTCTTGTGGTCCGCAAATACCGCAAACAAGCATTCATGACCGAATACCCCGGAAACCGCGAAAGCCGGTCTCTCGCAGAGCGGACGTACCCGTACCGGAGAATCCATGTTTCCGTAGGCAAAGGACTCCCCTTCCGTCACCACCTTGACAGCCATCTGCGGGAAACGGGGCATAAGATCCTCCAGAGCCTTTTCCATCAACGTCCGGTCCGCAGCCATGGTCAGGCTCACGACATAGCAGAACGATGAAGCCGCCTTGTCCGAGCCGGAATAAAGATACATGCTTCCCAAAAGATCGGGAGTCAGATAATCCTTGCTCATGTCGTAACGGTCATTTATGGAAAGGACTGTCAGGTTCCTTGGCCATATAGCTGAACTCCACCCTGTCGGTGAGCTGAGGCCAGAATTTGTGCACCAGGACGGTCAGCCATCCGAGAGGGGTGAGCACCATCTCCCGCTTCCTTCGGGCAAGACCTTTCGCAAGATACATGGCCACCTTCTCGGCTGTCATCATCTTGCCTTCGTCCCTCGGCGTAGTCCCTTGTGCGGAACCGTCTGCGGTCAAGGCGGCGTTCCTGACATTGGAAGCCGTAAACCCCGGCGCGAACACCATGACATGAAGACCGTCGTAAAGATGCTCTATCCTGAGAGTGTCCAGGAAACCGCGTACGGCATATTTGGAGGAAGAATATCCTGTCCGGCCCGGCAGTCCGGCAAATCCGGCTATGGAAATCACCCCTACCACCGAACCACGCGACCTGAGCAGCCATGGAAGGGCATACTTCGTACAATAGACAGTACCCCAGAAATTCACGTCCATAAGGGTCCTGATGACCGATAGGTCTACATCACGGAACATCGCCCTCATGGAAAGTCCGGCATTGTTCACAAGTATGTCTATCCTTCCGAACCTTTCCACCGCCTTGTCGACAAGTCTCCTGCAGTCCTCCTCGGACGAGACGTCGGTCCTGACCCATATGGTCTCCGTCCTGAAAGAGAGTTCCTCCGAGATTTCCTGCAGTCTGTCCGCTGACCTTGCAGCCAGGACAAGCCTGGCACCCAGGGATGCGAATAATTTGGCAGAAGCCAACCCAATTCCTGAGCTGGCTCCTGTTATTATCATCACCTTGTTTTCAAAGAATCTCCTGTTCATTACGGGAACTGATGAAAACGTGGAACTTCCTACTGGTGGATGGCCATATCGACCACATCTTCGCCGTCATACTCCCCTCTTTCGAGCTTCGCCCTTATTTCGGCAAAAGTCTTGAGGGTGTATTCCACATCTTCCATCGAGTGTGCCGCAGTAGGGATTACCCTGAATATGATCATACCCTTAGGTATGACAGGATATACCACGATAGAGCAGAAAATCCCGTAGTTCTCCCTGAGGTCCACCGCCATCCTCGTAGCCTGGCCTACACCGCCCTTGATGGCCACCGGAGTGACACAGGCTTCTGCAGGTCCGATATCGAAGCCGAGTTTGCGGAAACCGTCCTGAAGGGTACGGGTCACGGTGAAGAGCTTCTTCCTCAGTTCGTCCCCTTCCGCGCTGCGGATGATCTCAAGACGCTTCAGGCCGCCTTCCACGAAAGCCATCGGGAGCGACTTGGCATAGATCTGCGAACGGAGATTGTACCTCAGGTAATCGATGATGACCTTGGGTCCGGCAACGAAACCGCCGATGCTTGCCATCGACTTGGCGTATGCGCCGATATAGAGGTCCACCTCGTCCATCACTCCGAAATGCTCGGATGTACCGCGGCCGTGCTCACCCATCACGCCGAATCCGTGGGCATCGTCGATGAGTATCCTGAAATTGTATTTCTTCTTGAGGGCGGCTATCTGGTCGAGAATGCCGAGGGCTCCGGTCATGCCGTATACACCTTCGGTGATGAGAAGGATCCCGCCTCCGGTTTCCTCGCAAAGCTTGGAAGCCCTCTTCAGGGTCGCCTCGCAGCTTTCTATGTCATTGTGGCGGTACGTCATCCTCTTTCCCATGTGGAGACGGGCACCGTCTATCAGGCAGGCGTGAGCCTCGGAATCATATACGATAATGTCGTGCCTGTCCATGAGGGCGTCTATGGTGGAAATTATACCCTGGTACCCGAAGTTGAACAGGAAGGCATCCTCTTTCTTCTCGAAATCGGCAAGTTCCCTCTCGAACTGCTCGTGGAGGGAAGTGTGGCCGGACATCATACGGCTTCCCATCGGGTATGCAAGACCCCATTTCGCCGCAGCTTCAGCATCGGCCTTCCGTACTTCCGGATGATTTGCAAGCCCGAGATAATTGTTGAGGCTCCAGCAGAGGACTTCCTTCCCGCGGAATTTCATGTGAGGTCCGATTTCCCCTTCGAGTTTCGGGTACATGTAATATCCGAAAGCTTTCTGTCTGTACTGTCCGAGAGGACCGCCCGAGTCTCTCGCAATTCTGTCAAAAATATCCATAACTAATATTAAGTTTTAATACATTTTCAAATTATCATGCATCCACATTGGCATAGTGTGCATTCTGCTCGATAAACTCGCGCCTAGGCGGCACATCGTCCCCCATCAGCATCGAGAATGTCCTCTCCGCCTCGGCGGCATTGTCGATGGTCACCTGTCTGAGCAGCCTTCTCGACGGATCCATGGTAGTCTCCCACAACTGCACGTCGCTCATCTCACCGAGACCTTTGTATCTCTGTACGGTCACTCCCTTGTCGGTACCCTTGCCGAGCTTCTCGGTGGCAGCACGCCTCTCGTCGTCGGTCCAGCAGTATATCTCCTCCCTGCCTTTCTTGACGAGGTAGAGCGGAGGCGTGGCAAGATAGACATAACCGTTCCTGATAAGGTCCAGCATATATCTGAAGAAGAATGTGAGTATCAGGGTGGCGATATGGCTTCCGTCGACATCGGCATCGGTCATTATTATCACCTTGTGGTAGCGCAGCTTGGAAAGGTTGAGGGCCTTGTGGTCGTCCTCGGTACCCACGGTGACGCCGAGGGCAGTGTATATGTTTCGTATCTCCTCGCTCTCGAAGACCCTGTGCTCCATGGCCTTCTCCACATTCAGTATCTTTCCCCTGAGAGGAAGGATGGCCTGGGTCATCCTGTCCCTGCCCTGCTTGGCAGTACCGCCTGCGGAGTCTCCCTCGACCAGGAAGAGTTCGCACTGTTCGGGATCACGCAGTGAACAGTCGGCAAGTTTTCCCGGCATGCCCGCCCCGGACATCACGGTCTTGCGCTGCACCATCTCGCGAGCCTTTCTGGCGGCATGGCGTGCCGTTGCGGCGAGGATTACCTTGTCCACAATGGCCCTTGCATCCTTCGGGTTCTCCTCGAGATAGGCCTCGAGGGCGGAAGCCGTGGCCTGCGACACGGCAGACACCACTTCACCGTTTCCGAGCTTGGTCTTGGTCTGCCCTTCGAACTGCGGTTCGGCCACCTTTACGGATATCACGGCAGTGAGCCCCTCCCTGAAATCGTCAGCGGCAAGGTCGAACTTCAGCTTGGCGAGAAGGCCGTTCTTGTCCGCATAGTTCTTCAGTGTCCTGGTCAGACCCATCTTGAATCCCTGCAGGTGCGTACCGCCTTCTATGGTATTGATGTTGTTTACATAAGAGTAGATCTTCTCGGAAAATCCCGTATTGTACTGCATCGCAATCTCTATCGGGATTATCTTGTCTGTCTCGAGATAGATCGGGCTCTCGATAAGTTTCTCGGCCCCTCCGTCAAGATAGTTCACGAACTCCTTCAGGCCTTCCTTGGAATAGAAGACATCGCTGCGGTATTCATCGGTTGGGTTGTCATTGACGTCGAGAGTCCTTTCCCTTCTGTCGGTGAGGGTCAGCCTGATACCCTTGTTCAGATAGGCAAGCTCCCTGAGCCTTGCGGCGAGTGTGTCGTATTTGTAGACTGTAGTCACCGTGAATATTTCCGGATCCGGATGGAAGGTAATGATGGTACCCGTATCGGAAGCCTCGCCTGCAACGGCCACGTCCGCCTTTGGCTTTCCTTTGGAATACTCCTGCACGAACACCTTTCCTTCCCTGTGGATTTCTGCCTTCAGGTAGTCGGAAAGCGCATTGACGCAGGATACGCCGACACCGTGGAGACCGCCGGACACCTTGTAGCTGTCCTTGCTGAACTTTCCTCCCGCATGAAGCACCGTAAGCACCACCTCGAGGGCGGACTTGTGCTCCTTTTCATGCATCCCGGTAGGGATGCCTCGTCCGTTATCCCTGACCGTTATGGAGTTATCCTCGTTGATTGTGACCTCTATGTCTGTACAGAACCCGGCAAGAGCCTCGTCTATACTGTTGTCCACGACTTCATAAACAAGATGGTGCAGACCCCTCTCCCCTATGTCACCGATATACATTGAAGGCCTCTTCCTCACGGCTTCCAGACCTTCGAGCACCTGGATGCTGCTTGCGGAATACTGGTTCTCCGCACTGTTCTTCACTTCGTTGTCGTTCATCTTCTAAGCAAAAATAATTAATATCAGCCGGCCAGCCGCCGGACTCCGATTACAAACGGACAAATTTAATCATTTTCCCAGAAACTGCTTTGAATTTTTTAATATTCCCTACAGATCCAGGCTGATTCCGGCTGTAAAGTGTATGCCGCTCCCGGCATAGAGCGGTGTAATCTGGACAGCCATGTCGAGAAGGTTGCCTCCGCGGAGCCAGAAGGAGAACTTTCTCGTGAAGGCATACTCCAGCGTTACGCCCAGGTCGGCATAGCCTGGAATCCTGGCCTGGACGGAAGATGGACCGCCGGGGACGATGAGACTGCCGCGGCGGGCAGTGCCGAATGCACAGTCGGCGCCGACGAATATCCTGCCCTTCCAGTTGTACACGATGTCGGCATACCCCGAAAATGGAGACGGAGCGAATACGTCGGCTCCACGGCCGGCAAGGTCTGTGGACAGATACTGCATCCAGCCGCCGATCTTGACATCCTGGGAGGTCCAGGAAAGGTCAAGTCTCGTGAAGAACATCTGGCATGGCGAATATCCGATGCCAGGGGAAAGCCGTGTCACTCCGGCATCGGTATAAAGGGCGGTTGTCCAGAACGGTGCGTTCGCGAAATTCCTGTAGCCCGCCCTCAGGTCGTAGCGCAGGCGGGAGGCGATGTTCCCTTCGATACCGAAAGCTGCAGAAACCCTTTCCACGGTATTGTCAAGAAGAGGGCCGGTATTGTAGGTGCCTCCGGGGTACATATTATTATATAACGGGGTCACGTGCCTGTTGCCGGACAGGAGAGATGAATACCTGTTTATGTCCGGACCGCCCCCGGCCGTAAGATAGAGGTCAAGATATTTCCTTATCACCGTGAAGTCTATCCTTATGTCCGGATATACGACCTGTCCCCTGGCGGTGTTCTGTGACGGGAGCAGCCCGCCGTCGTTGTTGTGCAGCAGGAAGGCCAGCCTGACACCGAGACTGATGTCCCAGCGGTTGTCCGAAAACAGGTACCGTGGAGTGAAGGAAAGGCATCCGGCATACGAAGAATACAGAGCCCCGTACGAAGCGAAATCAGCCCCTATGCCGAGCATGACGGAATGTCCCGACTTGAACATGCCTCCGAGAGAAGCCCCGAGGCTGAAATCATGTTCTGTCATGCATACCTTGTCTTTGGAAGGGAACATGGTATAGGAAACCTTGTCTTCGGCATAACGGTAACGCGCCTCGACATCATAGACGAAATGGCTCTCCACCCTTTCCTTCGACGATATGCCGAATTTCAGGTCCACCCCGTCATAGTTCCTGCGGACAAGGGTATCCTTCAAAGCGGTCCCGTAATATCCGGCCTTGAAATACAGCAGGCCCTTGTCCCAGTCGTAGGACCCATCGACCCCGGCCTCGGAAAGCAGGTCATAGCCGGAAAAACGGGAACCGTCCGGAGATATCACAGCGGTTTCAGGCGCCGTGTCGAGGGAGAGGCTGCGGTATTTTCCGATGTAGGACCTGTGCCTGGCATAAAGAGAAAGCCGGAACCGGTCGCCTTTTAACGGCGACCACACGAAATCCAGGGTAGGATGCAGCGTATATCCTGCCCCTGCCCTCAGATAAAGGGTCCTTTCCCCGGAATCCCCGGGAGCAAGATCCATATCCATCATGAATGGGCGGAACTCGTAGGCTCCCTTGAAAGGATTGTCGAAGACAGAATAGTCAAACGCAAGGTTGAACTTCTGCACACTGTCCGGTATTGCCATCGGCACCGAGGGCTTGTTGATATCCATGAGGGCGCCCCTGTACTGTCTCGAGACCTCGACCGTCGGGTTCAGGTCCTGGGAAAATGCGACGGCCGGTAAAAGCAGCCCTGAAGAGAGCAGCAGCGCCGGAATAAGATATTTTGCGGTATTCTTCATTTCCAATACTGTTATAAAACTGTCCTGCTCCGGCTACAATTCGGTCCGGCCGGCTTCTTCCATGAGTTTTCCGAGCTTCTCCAGGCGCATCCGTACGCTCTCCAGCACATCGTCATCCCCTGATTCAGGCGTATATCCCTCGGCCACACTCTCGAATGTCGCCTTGGCCTGGTCGAGATTGTCCCTGTCGACAAAGGAATCCCCGAGAACCACGAAAGCCCTGGCCAGCCAGTAGTTCTGTCCCGTACCGGAATCCGAGAAAGCGTAGACCCTCTCTTCAACCTCGTCGAACGCCCCTCTGTCGTAACTGTCCTGTATCCTCAGGAAGACGGCTTCCGCACCCTCTGCAGTGGACGGGAAAGCGGCGAGACGTGCAAGCACATCCATTGCCTCATCCCTGCGCGAGGTGGCAAGCAGAGACTTTGCATCCACATACATGGCTTCCCTGGCAAGGTCTTCCCCGGACTGCGGAGAATTTTCGACAAGGACGGCATATTTTATCGCTTCGTCATACATGCGCGCCCTGTAGGCCGACCTCATCAGGCCGGTAAGGGCGGTGAAACGGTATTCCTCCGGACCGGAATACAGGGAAGCATAGGCATCGAAGGCATCCCTGTATTTCTGCATCGAATAGGACAGGTCCGCATAGTTCAGGGCAGACTGGACTACAAATGAGCCGGTACCGGCCTTCATGACCTTCAGATAATGGTCGCAGGCGTCTTCGGGCTGCCCGGAAATCCTGTAGCACTCGGCCAGATAGTATTCCGCATCGGAAATCCTCTTCCCTTCCGGGTATTTCCCGATATAGGAAGTGAGGGAGGCCATGGCCTTGGGATAATTCTCCGAAAGGAATATCTGTTCGGCGGCATTGAATATCATCATCTCCTTCTCTTCCTCCGTCTTCAGGGAAGACCTGCCTATGCTTTCTATGTAGGCGAGATACTCCTCAGGCGTGTTTTCGGATTTGTAGACGGACTCTATGGCCAGCAGGGCCTCGTCCGCATATTCCGAAACCGGCATATCCTCCACCACCTTCTTGTAGCAGGCCAGCGCCTTTCCGTTCTCCGACTTGTTCCTCCAGATCATCCCTAATTCGATATACGACCTGGCAACGTAGCTACTGTCCCGGACATTGGCCGCAAGGGAGGTAAAACAGGAGACAGCCTTGTCAGGATCGCCCGAAGCGACCAGGGAACGGCCGTATTCGTACATTGCTTCGGGATAGAAAGGGGCGGAAACGGAAGCCTTCAGGACATTGGAAAGCAGTTCCGTCTTTCTGGCAAGATTGCCGGACAGCCCGCAGGCAAGGGCATCCTGATAGTAAGGATAGATATCGTCTACATCAAAATAATCCTTCAGCACCTTGTCGTAGGCCGTGACGGCATCGGTATATTTCTGCTGCATGAACATACAGTCCCCATAACGCACGAGAGCCTCCTTGCGCCACGTCGCCGTGCCCTGGTCCAGATAGACCGACAGCCAGTCCGCCGCCGTGCCGTAGCTGCCCTCCTTCAGATGGCAGTAGGCTATGTTAAGCGGGATCAGGGAAGATTCCTCCTTGCCATACAGGGCCGAGGTGTTGTACAGGTCCATCAGCACGGGCAAGGCCTGTCCGTACTGCCCGCTCCTGTAGTAGGACTCGGCAAGCCAATAGCGGGACATCTGGTTGAAATATGTACGCCTGTCGGAATAGTATGCCGCAGCCCTGAGACAGTCCACGGCAGCCCTCCAGGAACCTTTGGAAATAAGCTCGGAAGCTCTGAGATAATTGGCTTTCATGTAGTTGGACTTCATGTCCGGATCCAGCTCGTCTATCTGGTCATAGGCCTCGATGGCGCCCTCATAGTCCCTCGAATAAAGGGCTGCGATGGCTATGTAGCTGTATATCTGTCCTGTTTTCCCGGTGCCTGGGTATTCCTCAAGATAGTCGTAGAATACGGAGGAATCGGTGTTGAGGTCAAAGGCAAGCTTGGCGTAGTTGAAGTAGGCGTCTTCCCTGATGCCGGCATCGAATCCGGCGATGGAGGCATCCTTGAAAGCCCCCATCGCGGCCACCTTGTTGCCGGTCCTGATAAAGGAGTATCCGAGGTGGTAGTTGGCGATCTGCCCCAGGGAATCGCTCCTGTCGGTCATCATGGAGAAACTGTCGATGGCCCCCTGGTAGTCCTTGACGGCATATAGTACGGAGCCGGCATAGAAAAAGTCCGAACGCGACTTGGGAGAAAGGGACTTGCGGCTCAGGTCGAAGTATTCCCTTGCCGTATCGTTGTCACCAAGCACCAGACAGGCTTCCGAAATAAAGCGGGCAATGTAGGGTTTCCTGTCTTCCGTGGCGGTTTCCAGAAGTCCCGGACCGTCCCTGCGTACAGCCTCGTATTCCTTCAGCATGAACCTGCATTCAAGGATGTAGAACGAGGCGGCCTCGGTGAACCGGCTGTCCTTCCCTGCCTTACCGAGCCACTCCACTGCATTCCCGAAGTCCTCCTGCTCATAATAGATATACCCTATGGAATATTCCGCCGGTGCGGTATAATCGGAATGCGCACGCATCGCAAGATCCTTGAACCGCTGCAGGGCCCGGTCAAAATACCTCAGTTCGAAATCACAGTAGGCCCTCTTGAACAGGAATTCCGGGACCTGCTTCCGGTAAAGGTTATGCCTCGAGAGTTCGGCGAACTGGGCTGATGCACCGGTAAAATCTTTGTCATCAAATAGATTGAGAGCGTATCTGTAGCGTATCTGGGGAATCAGTCCGGAAGACTGCGAACGCGCAATGAAATTCTCGATAAGGGCTTCGTAGCCCGGCACCCGGAGATGTGCGGCCGTAAGGACATAGTACCCTTCGGCATTCTCGTTGTCTCCGTCCTGCGCCAGTTCCCGGAAAAGAAGCATGGCCCTGTCGTACATCCCCTTGTCATAAAGGTCCAGGGCTTCCCTGTACTGCTCCCCGTGCGGTCTTCCGCCGGAGTCCTCCGCATATAGCCGGGGACCGGCCCCGGAGAGCACCGCGGAAAATGCCAGGATGCAGACTGCCGCAAACTTCATATAGCTCATAAGTTCTCACATTTTTCCGCAAAAATAGGCTTTTTTTACTATTTTTGTAGAATGTGCACAAGAAACTGTTTTGAAATTTTACACAATGGAAAACGACAGACCCGTAATATCTTTCAGGGACGCCGACATCCGGGGCGGTGAAAGCACCGTAATCTATGGCCTGGACATGGACGTCTTCCCGGGAGACTTCCTTTATATAGTAGGCAAGGTCGGGACAGGCAAGACCTCGATCATACGGACCATGATTGCGGAAAATCCGCTGGTGAAAGGCCGCGGGGAGGTCTGCGGCTTCAACCTGGCAACGATCAGGGAAAAGGACATACCTTTCCTCAGAAGGAAGCTCGGGGTTGTATTCCAGGATTTCCAGCTGCTGATGGACAGGCCCGTGGAAGAGAACCTGCTGTTCGTTCTCAAGGCCACTGGATGGAAAAGCAGTTCCGGGATGGACAGGAGAATAAAGGAAGTGCTCGAAGCGGTCGGGATGGAACATAAGGCACACAGAATGCCCCACCAGCTTTCAGGCGGAGAGCAGCAGAGGGTGGCGATAGCCCGGGCACTGCTCAATGACCCGGAAGTCATCATAGCCGACGAGCCCACCGGAAACCTTGACAACGAGACAGCTGACGGCATCATGACCTTGCTGACATCCATCAACAGGGAAAGAGGCACTGCCGTTGTCATGGTAACGCACAACAGGTCCATCTTCGGCAAGTACAGGGGTCGTGTCATGGAATGCCGGAACGAGGAATGCAGGGAAGTGACGGAAGAGCTGGCATGAACAGGAAAGAAAGATACGCCGGGATCCTGGACTGGTTCGGCAGGAATATGCCGGACGTGAAGACGGAACTCGATTACGATACCCCGTTCCACCTTCTCGTGGCGGTTATCCTGTCCGCCCAGTGCACCGACAGGAGGGTCAATATGCATACGCCGGACATATTCAGGAAATATCCTGTCCCGCAAGCCCTGGCGGAGGCCGATGAAGCCGAAGTACGTGAAGACATAAAGTCCATAACCTACCCCAACAGCAAGGCGAAGCACCTGACAGGCATGGCCAGGATGCTTGTCTCGGAATTCGGAGGAGAGGTCCCGGAAGACCCGGAAGATCTCGTAAGGCTTCCAGGTGTAGGCCGCAAGACAGCCAATGTGATAGCATCCATCGTCTATGGAAAGCCTGTAATAGCCGTGGACACCCACGTGTTCCGTGTAGCGCGGAGACTCGGGCTGTCCGACGGAAAGACAGTCGAGGCTGTAGAAAAGGATCTTACGGCGAACATAAGCCCGGAACTCAGGCCGCGGGCCCACCACTGGCTCATCCTCCACGGACGCTATGTGTGCAAGGCAGTCAGGCCTGACTGCGGGAACTGCCAGATAAGGGAATGGTGCAGATACCTGAAAGAACAGGGGACTACAACTAACAGAGACAGAAAATGACATTTACTTCAGAAAATGTATTGTTGATACTATCGGTGCTGATCTTCAGCAGCATCCTGATAAGCAAGGCCGGGTACCGCTTCGGACTGCCGTCCCTCCTGCTTTTTCTCGTGGCAGGGATGCTTTTCGGAGTGGACGGGCTCGGACTCCAGTTCAATGACGTGAAACAGGCACAGTTCATAGGGATGTGCTCCCTGTGCATCATCCTGTTTTCCGGAGGTATGGAGACGAAAATAAAGGAAATACGGCCCGTGCTTGCCCCTGGAATGATGCTGTCCACGCTCGGGGTGGTCCTCACCACAGTCTTCACGGGACTCTTCATATTCCTTTTGTCAATCTGGGACAGGTGTCCGATAAGCCTGCCTCTCGTAACCTGTCTCCTGCTCGCCGCAACGATGTCTTCCACGGACTCGGCATCAGTATTCAACATACTGAGGAACAGCAAGATGCGTCTGAAGAACAATCTCCAGCCCATGCTTGAACTCGAGAGCGGGAGCAACGACCCCATGGCATACATCCTTACCATCATCCTTATCCAGCTGGCAAATACCCTTACAGGCGATGCCGCCGCAGGGGATCTGGATTCATGGACAGTTGCCGGAAACGCGTTCAAGACACTCTTCCTGCAGTTCGGCGTAGGCATCCTCGGAGGCATTGTCTACGGTTTTGCAAGCGTCTGGTTCCTCCGGAGGGTGAACCTCAACAACGCCCCGCTTTATGCCATCCTGCTCCTGAGCGTGATGTTCTTTTCCTATACCACGACAACATACCTTTCCGGCAACGGCTATCTCGCGGTTTACCTCGCCGGAATCATCATAGGGAACAAATCCATCCCGTACCGCAAGGATATCCTGTCTTTTTTCGACGGGATGACATGGCTCGTGCAGATATTCATGTTCCTTATCCTCGGACTGCTCGTCAATCCGCATGAAATGCTCAAGACAGGGCCTGTGGCACTGCTTATCGGCATCTTCATGATCCTTGTGGCAAGGCCGCTGAGCGTATTCATATCCCTGGCCCCGTTCAGGAAGATATCCACGGCTTCCAAGAGTTTCATTTCGTGGGTAGGGCTCAGGGGGGCCGCCCCGATACTTTTCGCGACATATCCTGTCGTGGAAAATGTAGAGGGGGCTGATCTGATATTCAACATCGTTTTCTTCATCACCCTGCTGTCCCTCGTGATCCAGGGAAGCTCCATAACCGGCAGCGCCAGGCTTCTGAAACTGAACGAGGATATGCCGGAAGAAGAGAACACTTTCGGGGTGGAAGTCCCTGAAGAGGCCGGAAAACTGGCGGAAATAACGCTTACGGAAGAATCCCTCCTGCACGGCAATACGCTCAAGGAACTTAAGCTTCCGGAAGGGATGCTCGTGATGATGATAAAGAGGGAGGACAAATTCATTGTACCGAACGGAAGCGTGGAGCTCCGGGCCGGGGACAGGCTCCTGATCATTTCAGACCACGAGAATAACTCCTGACCTCGTCATTTCCTCCGCTCGAGGACCTTGCAGCGGGTCACGCAGGACGGTATCTCGTCCCTGTAGTGCGTAACATACAGGAGCGAGACGCGCGGGTCCGAGCAATATCTCCCGATGACAGCCGTAGCCAGCCTTTTCCTGCCGGCATCCAGACCGTGGAGAGGCTCGTCGAGGACCAGCAGCTCCGGAGATTTCACGAAGGCACGGGCCAGGAGGACAAGCCTCTGCTCCCCGTATGAAATACGGACAAAAGAGCGGTCGGCAAGGTAGTCCGCCCCGAATATCTCCATCCACCGCAGGGCCGCCGCCTCCTGCTCCGGAGAACAGTCCCGGAACAGCCCCACGGAATCGAAGAAGCCGCTTGCCACAACTTTTCGGCACGGAATATCCTCAAGATAACAGGTATGGACATCCGGACTCAGGTAACCTATCCTGCGTTTGATGTCCCAGATGCTTTCACCAGTCCCGCGACGGCGGTCAAACAGGACTATGTCATTGGCATAAGCCTGCGGATTGTCACCGCAGACAAGACTGAGAAGGGTGGATTTTCCGGATCCGTTCTCTCCGAGAAGCGCCCAGCACTCCCCTCTCCTGACAGTCCAGTCCAGCCCGGAAAGTATGGTCCTGCCTGAATATCCGACATTCACATTTTTCATTTCCAGGACCTTTTCATACGGTCCGCCACAGATGCGGGCCTCGGGCAGCTCAGACGGACCGTCTTCCCCGGAACAGCCGCCGAAAAGCCGTTCAGCATGGTCGCCGGTAAAAAACTCCCGCCTCGTCACCGGAGGAAGGAGACGCATCCCGGACACAGGCAATACCTTGTCTATCCACTCCGGTATGTCTCTGGTCTGGCCGAGCACCAGAATGACCTGCATCCCGTTTTCCTTCTGCAGAGAAGAAAGCATGGAGGAAAGAGTCTCCCGGGATCCTTCGTCCAGGCCGATGAAAGGATTGTCGATGACAAGAACGGAAGGCCTGCTGATCAGAGCCTTCGTTATCAGCAGCTTCCTCAACTCCCCGCTCGACAGGGACACTATCCTCTTGTCCATAAGTTCCCTGATACCGAAAAGCGAAACATATCCATCATCCGGGACTTCCCCTGCAGACCCGAACAAGGAGGAAGCCGCAGGAGATTCAGCCGCATCCCTTGTATTCCATCTCTGCTGATAGTAGGAAGGTGCGGCCCCCGGGGTAGAATATATGTCCTGGAACGCGATGGTACGGATCCCTCCGGAAACCTCCCTTCCTGCACTGTCGAGACAGCGGACAGCCCCTTCACGGAGCGCAACCCCACCGCTGACAGTACCGGTAAACATGGATTTTCCGGCTCCGTTCGGACCTATGATCGCCCAGCTCTCCCCATGAGACATCTTCCAAGACAAAGGTTCCCTGAACCGGAATTCAGGGAACCTTGCAACTGCGTTTTCTACTATTATCTCCATCAAATGACAAGAGTATTTGCCTTATTTGATGAACTGTGCCTTGAGCTTTTCTATCTTGGCGTCGGCATCGTCACCTTTCGCCCCGAAATAGAACTTGATCTTCGGCTCCGTTCCGGACGGTCTCACAGACACCACGTCGCCCGCTCCGTTGAAAAACTGGAGGACATTGGACTTAGGGAGGCCGGTCTCTTCAGGATTGTTATAGTCGATGATCTTCGTGACCGGAGAGCCGGCAAGTTCTGCCGGAGGATTAGACCTGAGGTCAGACATTATCTGCGCGATCTCCTCGACTCCTGACTTGCCCTTGCGTACAAGCGATGTGAGCGATTCCCTGTAATATCCGAACTCCCTGTATATGTTCTGAAGGAGCTGATACAGGGTGAGACCCTGCTCTGCAGCCCATGCAGCACATTCGGCGACCATTGCGCAAGAGATAGGCGCGTCCTTGTCACGTACGAATTCGCCTATGTTGAAACCGTAGCTTTCCTCTCCTCCGCAGATGAATTCGCCCTTGCCCTCGTTGCGGCGGACAATGTCAGCGATGTATTTGAAGCCGGTAAGGACATTGTAGACCTTGACTCCGTATTTTTCGGCGATGGCCCGGATCAGTTCCGTGGTAACGATAGTCTTCACGACATATTTCGTGCTGTCCAGCCTGCCGAGCTCAGACCAGCGCCTGAGAATATAATAGGTAAGCATGGCGCCTGTCTGGTTCCCGTTGAAAAGGACCATCCTGCCGTCGTTGTCACGCACGGCGATACCCAGACGGTCGGCATCCGGGTCCGTAGCCAGCACCAGATCCGCTCCCTGCCCGTCAGCCACCTGGACCGCCATTTCCAGCGCGGAAGACTCCTCCGGATTCGGGGACTTTACCGTCGGGAAATTCCCGTCACTCACATCCTGGGCCGGAACATGGTAGATATTCTCGAAGCCGAGACGTTTAAGTATGGCAGGGACAATATGCACTCCGGAACCGTGGAGCGGGGTATAGACTATCTTGAGATCACTGTGCTTCCGGCGGGCTTCCGGAGAAAGCATGAGGGTAAGGACATCGTCCATATAGGCATTGTTCATCTCCTCACCCATGACCTCTATGCCGCCTTCCTTGCCTTCGGCCTTGTATTTCACCATGGACGGGTCCGATATGGCGTTCACCTCCGCGACAATCTCCTTGTCCACAGGTGCAATGATCTGTGCCCCGTCGGACCAGTAGACCTTGTATCCGTTGTACTCTTTCGGATTGTGCGACGCCGTGACCATGACGCCTGCGGTAGCGTGCTTCTTCCTGACTGCGTAGCTCAGAAGCGGTACAGGATGGAGGCAGTCATAGATGTACACATGGATTCCGTTTGCAGACAGAACTTCCGCCGTGATATGGGCGAAAGCATCGCTGTTGTTGCGGCTGTCATAGGAAACGCATACGCTGTGGCTGTTCCCCGGCACATTCTTGAGGATGTAGTTGGCAAGGCCCTGTGTGGCCATCGCAACGACATATTTGTTCATCCTGTTGGTTCCTACGCCCATCACGCCCCTGAGGCCGCCTGTGCCGAATTCGAGATTGCGGTAAAAGGCATCTTCAAGTCCTGCGGGGTCGTTTTCCATAAGATCCCGTACCCGGGCTTTTGTCTCTTCGTCGTAATTGCCGTCAAGCCAGCTTTGGGCTACTGCCCTGAAATCTTTTTCCATGATTGATCGTTAGTTTAAATATAGCGTTAATTTAAATTGTCCTACAGCTAAAACATTATCATACAAATTTATAAAATATCCGCGACAAATGGTAATTTTGCTTGATGAAAATGACGGCGATGTGACCGGTTTTGCCGAAAAATGATATTTTTGCAAAAAATCCGCCGCCAGAAAAGGCTGCGACATAAAAATAAAGTGAGCCCGATGAGGCCAATACCTGTCACGGATGGAAAATTTTTCTGATTTCATAACAAAGAACGAGAATACGGATACCGCCAGGCTCCTCCTGTCATACAAAGGGGATGAAGACTTCGATATCGACCTGGCAGTCAATACCATCGAAGTGCGGAGGAAGTTAAGGAAAAAAGTACCGTCATGGTATGCTGTCCCGGGGCTGGCCTATCCCGTCAGGCTGTCCGGAGAGCAGTGCAGTTCGGAAAAGACGGCGCTGTACAAAGCCGGAATCGTATCCTCGCTGTTCCCTGACAGAAAACCACGGACAGCCGACCTTACCGGAGGTCTCGGAGTGGATACGTGGGCTTTCTCCCGAGTGGCTTCAGCCGTGCTGTACAACGAGATGAATTCCCGCCTTGCCGACGCGGCGGAAAAGAACTTCAGGATGCTCGGAGCAGAGAATATCACAGTCATGTCCAGGATGCTCGATCCCGGAACAAGTACACAGGAAATCCTCGGGGACTTCCGCCCTGACCTGGTCTTCCTTGATCCGGCAAGACGTGACGGGGACGGCAGGAAAGTCTTCCTTCTTGAAGACTGCAGTCCTGATATTCTGAAACTGAAGGACGGAATTTTCAGGCTCTGCCGGTATATCCTTCTGAAACTCTCCCCTATGGCCGACATCTCCATGCTCCTGGAAAGGCTCGGAAAAGAGTGTATGGAGGTGCACATACTGGCGGTTTCCGGTGAATGCAAGGAAGTCGTGATCCTGATGGACAGAGATTTCCGCGGGAAATGCAGGATCGTGGTGAACTCCGGGGCTTCATCCGTGGATTTTCTCCATGACGAACTCAGGGACGCCGTCCCGGATTATATCTGCGGCACAGAGGACCTGTGTCCCGGGGCGCTTCTGTATGAGCCGGGCAAAGCCCTTATGAAAGCCGGGGCGTTCGATATTCTCGGAAGACGTTTTCCCTTGAGGAAACTGGCAAGATTCACACATTATTATATATACACGGGCTCTCCTTCAGACATCCCGCAGGAACTCCGGGACAACGGCAGCTTCTTCTCCATCATCGAGGCCATGCCCCTGAACAACAGGACCGTAAGGGAGACATCACGGAAATACCTCCGCGGCGAAGTCACCGCACGCAACCTTAAGATGGACACAGACACCCTGCGCCGCAAGCTCGGCATCTCCCCGGGGCCTGACGTCCACATCTTCGGTCTCCGGTGCATATCCTCCACCGACACCGGAAACAGCCTCATCATCACCGTTCCTTTGTAAGTACAGGGTATCCGTCATTTCATATACCGGATCCGTCGAAACAGTGAGTGCAGATCCTGCATTTAGGCAACCCGATCGCCCCTACCAGAGTCTCGACCGTATTGAACTCCAGAGAAGTCATGCCGAAAATCCCGGCAATCCTGTCGACCATCCTCCTGTATTCCGGAGTGGAAGGATCGGAATATTTCTCCAGATTCTTTGTATCATCGCCTTCGAACTCCTTGATGATACGGCGTGTGATCAGTTCCATATCTGTCTTGCTCGCAGAAAACCCGAGGTAAGGACAACCGTAGACAAGTGGCGGACAGCCGATACGCATATGGACTTCCTTGGCGCCGTAGTCGTAAAGGACCTTGACATTATCCTTCAGCTGAGTCCCGCGGACAATGGAGTCATCGCAGAAAATTATCTTCTTGCCTTCGAGCATGGCCCTGTTTGGTATCAGCTTCATCTTGGCGACAAGCGAACGCCTCTCCTGGTTGCTCGGGGTGAAGCTTCTCGGCCACGTCGGGGTGTATTTTGTGATGGCGCGATGATAAGGGATACCCTTGCCTTCAGCGTAGCCAAGCCCCTGGCCTATGCCGGAATCAGGTATGCCGCAGACAAAATCCGCATCGGAAACATCCCGCTTTCCCATCTTGTAGCCGCTCTCGAAACGGACCTGCTCCACATTCCTGCCTTCATAGCTTGAGGTAGGGAAACCGTAGTACACCCAGAGGAATGAGCAGATCTGCATTTCCTTTTCCGGCTCCTTTATCTGCTCGACACGGTCAGGATAAAGCCTGAGTATCTCGCCGGGGCCTACATACCTGTCGATTTCGTAGCCGAGATTAGGGAAACTGCATGATTCACTCGAAGCTGCATACGCCCCGTCCTTCTTCCCGATCACAATCGGGGTACGCCCGAGCCTGTCCCTCGCAGCTATTATACCGTCCTCGGTCAGTATGAGCATGGAGCATGAGCCCTTGACCTTGGCGAATACGTTCTCGATCCCTTCACGGAAGGTCTTGCCCTGGATTATCAGCAGGGATATCAGCTCCGTCTGGTTGGTCTTGCCTGAGCTCAGTTCGGAAAAATGCATGTTGCAGTCCAGAAGCTCCTTTTCCAGTTCTTTCATGTTCGTCACCTTGGCGACTGTCACTATGGCGAACCTCCCGAGGTGTGAATTTATGATTATAGGCTGGGGATCGGTGTCGCTGATGACCCCGATACCGGAATTACCCGTGAACTTGTCAAGGTCGTCCTCGAACTTGCTGCGGAAATATGCGCTTTCAAGGTTGTGTATAGACCGCATGAACCCGTCCTGACTGCTATAGGTCGCCATTCCCCCGCGTTTTGTCCCCATGTGGGAATTGTAATCCGTGCCGTAGAACAGGTCGTTTGTGCATCTCACTTTGGAGATAGTTCCGAAAAAGCCTCCCATTGCGTATCAAATTTTGCAGCGCAAAAGTAAGAAATATTTGGATGCATGGAAACAGTATCCGTAAATTTCAGGCAAACAAATGCGACCTGTTCCTGTTCTACGTTCGAAGACTCCGACTATGAACGTGTAATATACGACCTGCCTGCCGGACAGTTGATGTCCGCTATATTACAGATTGCGCTTGATGCGTACTATGGCAGAGGACACCTTGAAAAAAAATTAAAAGAGGGTGACCCAAAAGCCCAAAAAAAGTCCCGTAGGGACCGCACCGGGTAGGTGCGAGATCCCCCTAATAGGGGGTGCAGGGGGTTAGGATGGGTCCAGTCTTTCGAAGAAAGACGTTTGAGGGTGACACAAAATCTCTTTTGGGTCACCCTCTTTCTTTGTACTCGGCCGG
Source organism: uncultured Bacteroidales bacterium (assembly GCA_944326325.1). Classification (GTDB taxonomy): domain Bacteria; phylum Bacteroidota; class Bacteroidia; order Bacteroidales; family UBA932; genus Cryptobacteroides. The sequence continues at coordinate 18,826 of CALVDQ010000009.1, read as the reverse complement.
AGAATCGAACTCCGATTGCAAGATTGAGAATCTTGAGTACTAACCGTTATACGAGCCGAGCATATTTCATTTTTTGGGATTGCAAAAGTATGACATTAATTTCATATCTCCAAATTTATTTTCAAAATTTCAATGAAAACTGTCCGAAATCCGCTGTTTCCGCTATTCTACGCTCTTCCGGGTCCAGCCGACGGCATAATAGGAAACGCCTCCGGAAAGAACAGTCTCTACGGTGCCGACGGCATCCAGTTCATCGCTGACATAGATCTGCGCTCCATCGAACTCCCCTATGTTCTCATAGCCGCCCATCATGGCATCTATGGCTGACTTTTCCATGGAATCCGAACGGAACATGACCAGCGAAGTAATGAGCCCGCCGTCTTCGAAATGATAGGAAATGCTCTTCTGCTTGTCCCATCCCTTATAATAAAGGTTATCGGCATCTTCCTTTTCCAGGGTATATCTGGACATATACGCCTTGACAGCCGGCATACCGGCGCCCCACTCCATATATGGAACAGGCTTGTACTCATCACCGCCCGAGGTCTTGTCACATGACACCAGGAGGGAAAAGACAAGGGAACACAGGACAGCTCCCCGGATGAAACGATTATGAAATCCAGCCATAAAACCTCAGTATTGATCCACAGTCCATTCTTCAAGTTCGCGTATCCTCGCCAAAGCCTCTTCGAGCACACTTATCGGCAAGTCCTGGTCTGACGCCCTTACAGTCACCCGACATTCCGCCTCCAGTCCGTTGCCGGTCCTGACAGTAATGACGCTTTCCCCTTCCGACTTGGCGGTAAGCCTGCCTGAAGTGCTGACTCCGACAACGGAAGGATCGCTCGAATCCCACGTAAACGTGGTCTGCGAATCCTCTGGATACAGTTCCGGAGACAGTGTTGTACTGAAACCGGAAACAAGGTCCAGCGTCTCGGGGAGAGAAACCCGTTGCGGCTGTCCGGGCTTTTTCTTCACTGTAACGACACAAGTATCGTACTTGCCGTTAGAGGTCATCACAGTAATGGTTGCCGTACCCGGAGATATCCCTGTCACCCTGCCTGACGAAGAGACCGTGGCTACCGCAGTATTGTCGGATACCCATGTGAAATTTGTACCGGCACCGGACGGAGTGACTTCGGGAGTAAGGGTCGCACTCTGCCCCTCGGTCAGGGCAAGGCTCGGCTGTATGGAAACGGAAGACGGCAGTGCCCGCGGCCTGACGGTTACCGTACACGATGCGGTACGCCCGTTCACGGTCTTCGCAGTTACAGTAGCGGTACCACCGCTGTTGGCACCGAGCACGTTGCTGCTGTTGACACTGGCAATCGTCCAGTCGGTGGAACTCCACGTCACGGTCTGGTCCGCCTGAGGCGGATAGACGGAAACCTGCATCATATACGTATCCCCGATATCCAGGGTAATGCTTACGGGATAGACGGTTACTGACTCAGGGTCCACACTTTCGACAAACACATTGTAGTTCACGGCCCCCTGACCCTGGCCTATATACTGTCCGGAAGGGTCAAGTCTCCTGTAATAATACTTGCACTGGATTCTGGCATAGCCGGAAAATGACTTCAGCGCCTTTATCCTGCAGGTGTACATGTCCCAGGACGTTATCTGGACATCGCCAGGCCGTGAAGATGTCCATGACGGTTGTCCGGCCAACACCAGGGAGGGAAGTTCGGCCGGAGCAAGGGTCCGGGTCTCGCCTACCTTCATCCTGACCGTCTCGCTCAGGGCGGAAGCCACGGACGGGAGCAACAGCATCACCGACACAAGCAATATCTCTGTCATGACCCTTTTCATAAAACAATATATGGAGTAAATATACGTTTTTTCCCGTTATCTGCAGCCGGTTCATTTCAGGAAAACGAAAAAAACCGCCATTATCAGAAGGAAAAAGGCGACAAAGTGGTTCCACTGGAGGGCCTGGTTTCTGAACATCAGGGTCACGATCAGAGTAAAGACTGTCAGGGACACCACCTCCTGGATGACTTTCAGCTGTATCAGGTTGAAAGGGCCGCCGTTCTCGGCAAAGCCGATTCTGTTGGCCGGCACCTGGGCACAATACTCGAAAAAGGCGATGCCCCAGGAGAGCAGTATCACGAATATCAGAGGCCAGCCGGTCGTCACCTTCATTTCCTGGAGCTTCAGGTGCCCGTACCAGGCTATCGTCATGAACACATTGGATGTTATAAGCAGCAAAATGGTATATAACGCTTTCATTTTCCCGTATTTTGTTTTTCCTTTTTTCTTTCAGCGCGCAAATGTAGGAAACTGTTTTGAAATTGACACCATTTTAATTAAATTTGTAAGAATCTGTTTAAAATTATATCGATATAGATTTATGAGAGATTTCCGATGGGAGATTTTCTGTTTTTGAAAAGGATAGCAGAACTGTCTGATTGCATAAAATCAGAAAACATGCACCGGATAGGTCCATAAAAGATTTTTCGAGAAAAATTTAAACATTTTCCAAGATTGCGGCAGACAAAAGAAAACCAAAAACACAATCATAGTTACCATGACACTCATAAAATCAATTTCCGGAATCCGGGGCACCATAGGAGGAGCTCCGGGAGAGGCATTGACCCCTGTTGACATAGTGAAATTCACATATGCCTATTGCGTAAAACTGAAGGAACGCAGGCCTAAGCCTGCAGGAGAACGCTACCGCGTGGTAGTGGGAAAGGATGCGAGAATTTCCGGCGAAATGGTGGAGCAGCTCGTATGCGGCTCGCTGATCGCCTGCGGAGTGGACGTGATAAAGGCCGGCTACGCCTCCACGCCGACCACGGAGATGGCCGTGATATTCGAAAAGGCTGACGGCGGCATCATCCTTACCGCCTCACATAATCCGAAGCAGTGGAACGCCCTGAAACTCCTCAATGAAAAAGGGGAATTCCTCAATGCTGCGGAAGGTGCGGCCATACTGGAATGCGCAGACAGCGAGGATTTCGATTTTGCGGATGTCGACTCCCTCGGGACTGTTACGGAAAAGGACTTCACGGACGCACATATCGACGCCGTCCTTGCCCTCGATGCGGTCGATGCTGAGGCTGTAAGAAAGGCCGGTTTCAAGGTTGCCCTCGATGCAGTGAACTCCGTTGGTGGAATCATCATGCCCAAACTTTTCGAAAGGCTCGGTGTCGAATGCATCAAGGTGAACTGCACACCTGACGGACATTTCGCCCACAACCCTGAGCCTCTTCCGGCCAACCTCACGGAACTTTGCGAGACCGTCGTAAAGGAAAAAGCCGATCTGGGAGTATCGGTCGATCCTGACGTGGACAGGCTGGCGCTCATCTGCGAGAACGGCGAGCCGTTCGGGGAAGAATACACACTGGTAAGCGTGGCGGACTACATCCTGTCCCGTGAAAAAGGCGGCAAAGAACTGGCGACGGCTTCCAACCTCTCATCATCGAGGGCGCTCCGGGATGTCACGGAAAGCTACGGAGGGAAATACTGGGCCGCAGCAGTCGGCGAGGTGAATGTCACCACCAAGATGAAAGAATGCGGAGCCATCATCGGCGGAGAGGGGAACGGAGGGGTCATCTACCCTGCCCTCCACTACGGACGTGACGCCATCGTAGGAGCTGCTCTTTTCCTCACGAACCTTGCCGGCAAGAAGATGAAGGTGTCCGAACTGCAGAAGACCTATCCTCAGTACCATATCACGAAAAACCGTATCGAGCTGTCCGACAAGTCCCTGATAGACAAGATACTTTCCGAAATGAAAAAAATCTATGCCTCCGAGGACATAAACGACATTGACGGAGTGAAGATATCCTTCGAGGCCAGGAAGGAATGGGTACACCTGCGCAAATCCAACACCGAGCCTATCATCAGAATCTACGCTGAAGCCGCCGACAAGGAGGCTGCCGAGAAGCTCGCCTCGGAGATAAAGTCCATTGCAGAGAAAATAATCGCCGGATAGGAGAAAACAGATGTTTTCATTCAGGACTACACCGCTCGAAGACCAGCTTGACAGGGCGCTGACCGACGGGAATGTCGGATGCTTCTGCACACAGAACTGCTGGGACACCGCGCGGGAAAGATATATGTACGACATTTTCCGGGAGAGAGGCAACCTGAAGGCGGTCTTCTCCCCCGGTACTCCTGAACTTGCCCCGGGAAATTCCGGTATAGAAGCCGCTCCTGAAGTTCTGGCCGGGCTGAACGCCGTTGCCGTGGAAATCCAGGACACCGGATCGAGATATTCCGGCTATACGAGGGACGTGTTCAGGCTCATGAAGACTCTGTCGGAAATGGAAGAAGCGCCGGCCCTGTACATCGTTGACCACGAGAACCCGGCAGGCCGCGTTGTGGAAGGCACCATGCCGTCCCGGACCTGCGAACCGTTTACACCCAAGGTCGCACACCGGCACGGACTCACGCTCGGGGAACTGGCCAATCTGTATTACCAGGAAATCGGGGCGAAATTCCCGCTACACATTATTTCGGCAGCTGCCGGAGGTACAGGAAAAAGCATAATGCCATGGACAATAGCGCCGGCACCGGACATTACGGGGCTTTTCACCTGCGAGATGTACAGCGGCGGCGGACTTTGGGCCGGGACTACAGTCACCCCTGGCATAGGGACGGCACGTCCTTACGAATACCTGGGAGCACCTTTCATAAGGCACGGTTCCGGGAAAGGCCTGCCTGCGGTGCAGCAGGTGATGATGAGGCCATGCTCCTTCATCCCGGCATGGGGAAAGTACGCCGGAGAAGTCTGCCAGGGCTACCAGATCATCCTGGAACCGGGTGCAGAATATCACTCGCTGATGCACACCTTGCAGATGATGAGATATTTCAAGGACACCTACTCCGCTTTCGAGCTATCCCCGGAGTTCTATACGAGACTCTCCGACGAAACGCTCGCCTCCTATGTAGACGGCGAAACAGAATGGAGCGAAGCACGTGAACATATCAAGGTCGAAGAACAGAAGTGGATACGCAAGGCACGTAAGTTCACCCTCTACGACGAGCAGCCATACAGGATAAAATAATCCCGTACGGCATTTGCGGCCCCGCATGATAAAGGAGGGCGCGGCGTATCATTTCATGCCGCGCTCTTTCTTTATATGCTCATACGCTTCCTGGACGGCACGGAATTTCTCCGCTCCCGCTTTCCTGACATCTTCGCCAAGCCCGGTCAGTTTGTCCGGATGATATTTCATGGCCATTTTCCTGTAGGCCTTCTTGACTTCCTCGTCCGTTGCAGACTTCTCTATTCCGAGGGCGGTATAGGCCCAGCCGGCGTCGGAATACCTGGTGTACGGGGCCCTGATAGCATTGAAATCCATCGCGGAAATCCCGAAGATTCCCGCAATCCTCTGCAGCAGGTTCATCTCCGCATCACACACCTCTCCGTCAGCGTATGCCACCTCAAAAAGCTGGTGCAGGAGCTCCAGCTTCGACGAATAGTTCATGTTGCGGCTTATCTGCCATGCCACCTGCGTCTCGTCAATATCCTGCTGAAGCAGTCCGTTCAGTATCCGGATCGCCTCATCAGCTTCGCTTTCCCCGAAATTGGATATGAGTATTTTCCTGACAATGCCGATTTCCTCAGCCTTTCTGACGCCGTCGGCCTTCACCACACAGGCGATAAGCACAAGCAGGCTTATCTTGAAGTCCCCTGCATACGTCCGGCCGGGCGCATTCCGGACGCGGTCATTACTGTCGTTGCCGTCGATGATAGCGCCAATGACAAATCCTGCGAGAGCCCCTATCGGTCCGGCAAAAGCCCACCCGAGGCCGCCTCCCAACCATTTCCCGAATTTCATTACCTGAAAATTTTATGACTTATCAAGGCAAAGATAGCGATTATTTGCAACCGGCAAATACCCTCCCGGAGGTTTGGCGCTTTGAAGAAAGACACACCGGACCCGCATGGAAAGGTACGTCATATCACGTCAGTAATGAATGTCAGGATTTTTTTAGCCGAAACATTCATTCTTTGTTGGAATTTAACAAAATAAATCCTATCTTTGCGCGCTGATTCAGTTTAACACAAAATTACAAGGAAATGAAAAAAGGAATACATCCCGAAAACTACCGTCTTGTAGCTTTCAAGGATATGTCAAACGATGTCGTGTTCATCACACGCTCCTGCGCAAACACGAAAGAGACCGTCGAAGTCGACGGAGTTGAATATCCGGTTGTGAAAGTCGAAATCTCGAACACATCGCACCCGTTCTATACCGGCAAGATGAAACTTGTGGATACCGCCGGTCGTGTCGACAAGTTCTACCAGAGATACAAGAAAAAATAGTTTTCGGAGAAAACATTACAAGAGGGCAGATTCCCGGTCAACCAGAATTCCGGATCTGCCCTCTTGTCGTTTTGTACGGGACCGCGGACTGCCGTAAAACGACGTGCATCCGCGGTCCGTCCATATTCAGCGCAGCAGATACTTCTGCCAGAAGCGGCGGTTCTCCGCCTTGAAATGCTCGCCCTGATATCCCCTGTACCCGTGTTTTCCATCAGGATACACCATCAGTTCAAAACTCTTTCCGGCACGCTGGAGAGAGTCGGCAAGCTGCAGGGTATTCTGGAAATGTACATTGTCATCCCCCGTCCCGTGCGTCAGCTTCAGATACACAGGAGCAGTCGCGGCCGTGTCCGTGCAGGATGCCGGATATGAATCCGCATATTCCAGGGTGCGGGCCTCCCTGTAGCCGTCGGGATTGTCCTGCGGAGTGCCCATATACCTTTCAGTATAATGTGTATCGTAGAGGGCCCAGTCATATACCCCGCCGCCCGCTATGCCGTAGCGGAACCTGTCGGAAGCCCTCATCACCAGCATGGCAGTCATTGTACCCCCGAAGGAGAAACCCTCCACACCTATCCTGTCCCCGTCCACATACGGAAGCGACTTCATATAGTCGGCCCATGCAATGAAGTCCTGCATTTCGTACACTGTAAGACGGCGGTATATCATGTCCAGGCCCTTGCGTCCGTTGTGTCCCGAAGCCCTGCAGTCAGCCACGACCTGGATTATACCGTTCTCCGGCCACCAGCGGCTGTTCACGGAAGGAGTGGACCACACGTCCTTCACCATAGGTGTATCGGGCCCGCCGTAGATGTCAAAATGTACCGGATACTTCCTTCCCTCATCAAAATCCAAAGGATATGTCACCGCTGCCGGCAGTCTGAACCCGTCCTCCGTCTCCATATATATGATCTGAGGAAGAGAATAGCGGGAAGCATCGAAATCCTCCCCTGCAAGATCCGCCACGACATGACAGTCCGTCCCGTCACGCCGCACGTCGAAGACCGCCACCTTCACAGGAGTGCGGGCGTTGGAAAACGATGCCGCGAAATGCTTCCCGTCCGGAGAGAAGACCACGGACTTCACATCGTATTCCGGGTCCGTCATTATCCTGTCCCGGCGGGTCTCCCCTGCCCTGTACAGGGATCGGCGCACACGGGAGGAATTGTCGGACAGGAAATAGACCTCATCCTTGGCTGGATCGGCGCGCACTATAGAGATGTTCCAGTATTCCCCGTGGGTAAGCTGGCGGAATTCACTGCCGTCATAGGAAAGGAAATACACCTGCGCCCAGTCCTGATCAAGACAACGGGCCATATACAGCCCCTTGTCAGTAAACACTGCGTCCGATATCCAGTCCACCCAGGTCCTGCCTGTCTCTTCATAGACCAGTTTCTTCGTACCGGTGCCGGCATCCACCCTGTAGAGCCCGAGAGATTGCTGTGACCTTGGCATACGGGAGACATAGAACCCCTCTCCGGACGGGTCCCAGAAAGGCGTACCGAAATACTGGTCCGGATCTTCACTGAAATCGGCCCATACCACCTCGGGACTGTCCCCGGATATGTCCGCAATACCGATTCTCACCGAAGGATTGGTCTCCCCCGCCTTGGGATATCTTGTCCTGGTCAGGGTGCCGTTCTGACCGGCAGGAGAGTAGATCGGGAACAGAGGGACTCCGGTGTTGTCGAACCGGTAGAAGCCTATCCTGCGGCTGTCAGGAGACCACCAGAAAGCCCTGTACGTGGTGCTGCGGCCGAAAATCTCCTCGAAATATACCCATGAGGCGTATCCGTTGAGGATCAGTTCGTCACCGTCAAAGGTAAGCCTCGTCTCCCTGCCTGTGGCAATGTCGGCTACATACAGGTCATTGTCTCTGGTGAAGGCTATCATGGTGGAATCCGGGGAATATGTCAGGTTCACTCCGCCCTCCGGAGTGACCGGAAAGGAGGAGTATTTCTCCGGAGCCGACACCCCGTACCGGACAGAACGGTTTCGGACATTGTACGAAAAGGCCGTAGAATCCGTGTATGTACGGTCGTATGTGAAAACCACTTCATTGCCGGAAATCCATTTCCATGCTGCCGGCACGCTGCCGAATTCCTCGGCCTGCGACAGCGTCGGCATGGAAAGGGCGGCAGAAACCACTGTAAGCAAACTTAAAATACTCCTTGTCTTCATATCAGATAAAAAAAGAATCCTTGAAATTCACAAGATAAATTTTCTCAGTGCTCCTGGTAAGGGCCGTATAAAGCCATTTCAGGTCATCCGGAAGCACTTCCTCCTGCCAGAAAGGGTTATCGATGAACACACATCGCCACTGGCCGCCCTGAGACTTGTGACAGGTGACGGCATTGGCGTACTTCAACTGCAAGGCATTGAAATACTTGTCTTCACGGACAGCCTCGTACCTCTTCTTGCGCGAGGAGATGTGCGAATAGTCCTCATTCACCCCATCGTAAAGCATATTCTGCTGGTCGGGTGTCAGGGAAGGACTTTCAGACACCAGGGTATCGAGGATCACGTTCGCGGTAATCTCCTGCCCGCCGTAGTCAGGAAAAGACAGCCTTGCCCTGGCGAAATGCAGACCGTACCGTTCCTCGTAGCGGGATATGCTCTCAAGGATCACTATGTCCCCGTTCGCGATATAGTCCATGTCCTTGAGCGAATCCGTAAACTGGTAACAGTTCCTCACTATCATGAGCCTGTCGCCACGGACAAGCTGCTCCTCCCTGAACTGTACCGCGCCCCGGATACCGAGATTATACCTGATGGCCCGCCGGTTCGACCTGCATATAACCACCGTCTCCTCATCCCCGTATCTGGCATACGCATCCGACAGTTTCTCGATAAGTTCCGAGCCGTCTATCCTTTCCACATCGTGACAGCCCCGGATGTCGAACCTTACGGACAGATCATCCGTTCCGTAGTCCCATGCCTTCTGTATCATGTTCCTGAGAATGGTGGCGTTCTTCAATATGCCGGAACCGTCCTGCTGCCGTACCACCTCATCAAGCTCCGCCCATACCGAAGTGCCGAATACCGACATGTATTCCCTCGAAAGCGCAGGACTGACATCAAGTCCCACAGGAGGCAGCTGGGCCATGTCTCCGATGAGCACCAGCTTGTTGTCTACCCCCTTCCTCACATAGTCCACCAGATCCGAAAGCAGGTTTCCCGACCCGAACATCCCGGCCTGCGATGATGCGTCAATTCCGATAAGAGAGACCTCGTCGACGAAATACACGGTATCCCTGTCCTTGTTGGGACCGATGACGAATTCCCCGAACCCGGAACCCGATACTGATTTCTGACGGTATATATGCTTGTGTACCGTAAATGCCGGACTTCCTGCATAGACAGACAGCACTTTGGCCGCCCTGCCTGTAGGGGCAAGAAGGATACAGTTAACCTTCAGGCTTTTAAGAAAGGCTATTACAGCCGAAACGGCACTCGTCTTGCCTGTCCCGGCATATCCGTTCACCACCATGATATCGCAGCTGTCCCCGTTAAGGAAAGACGCCGTCTTACGGAAAAGTGTCTCCTGGCTCCTTGTCGGCATATATGCGAAATTCTTCAGGAAACCCGAATACAGGAAATCCGTACTGTCCATCACTTCGCTCTCCTGAACATAAGGGAAATGACAATGAACACAGGATATATCTCGAGCCTTCCCAATATCATGTCGGCGGAATAAATGATCTTTGCAAGGGTCGGCTGTGCAGAATAATTCCCCATGGAACTGATGGAATCCAGGGCCGGACCGGCGTTGCCGAGGGAGGAAAGCGCCCCGGAAACGGCTTCGGCGACATCTACCCCGCAAAGCACCAGAAGAAGGAAGGAGATGACCAGCACCACAGTGTAGAAGACTATGTAAAGGATGGCGGAAAAGGCTGCGTCATCCTTGACGAAATAGTTGCCCGTCCTTATCTGCATTATGGAAGATGGATGCAGATTCTGCTTTATCTGCCTTCCGATGGCCTTGAAGGCTATGTACATCCTGTCCGACTTGACGCCTCCGGTTGTAGAGCCCGAGCATCCGCACTGGAAGACTGCATAGAGCAGAAGGATATTTGCAAATACAGGCCATACGGCATTGTCGGCCGTAGCGAACCCGGACGTGGACAGGAAACTGCCGACCTGGAACGAAGCGTCGAGAATGGCCCTGCCCCATCCTTCATAAGTACCGGACACCTTGAGGGATACTGCAACCAGGACAGACAGCACGGCGAATGTACCGAGGAAAAACTTTATCACAGGATGGCGGAAGGGTTTCAGAGACCTCGTGGCGAACACCCCGAACAGCAGGCCGAAATGCATGGATGACAGGAGCATGAACACCAGTATGATGATATAGATGACCGGAGAATCGAAATACGCGACCGATGCGTTCCTGGTGCTGAAACCTCCGGTAGCGACCGTACTGAAGGAATGGTTGACAGCATCGAAGAAGGACATCCCCGCAAGCATGAGCAGAAGCGTCTCAGCCAATGCCAGGCCCACATAGACAAAGGCTATGACATGGACAGTCTTGATGGAGCGGAACCTGTACCCTTCCCGGGAAAGGGAAGAGAGCTCGATGTTGGTCAGACGCATCCGGAAAGGGCTGGCATCAGGAATGATAAGCAGAAGGAAGACCACCACGCCAAGTCCTCCTATGAAGTGGGTCGAGGAACGCCAGAAAATCAGGCTCTTCGGAAGCCCTTCGACGTTGGTCAGGATGGTGGACCCTGTGGTCGTATAGCCCGAAACGCTTTCGAACCATGCGTTGACAAGGGTAAACTCCCCTCCCCACAGCACATACGGCAGCATTCCGAATATGAACGAGAGGAGCCAGGACAGCACAATTATCATAAACCCGTCCTGCAGCGAGATGGCAGCCGACTTCCTGACGAAGATGAACGGGAATATCCCGACTATGAAAGTGATGATGAAACTGATGGCGAGCGGGCCCAGGGCCGAGTCCTTCCCGTTCAGGATGGAGACGATCAAGGACAGGAACATAAACAGGGCGCTGATGAGCAGCGCATGTCCGACATTCTTAGATATTACCTTGATATCCATATCTTCCCCCCTTCTATAGCTCGGACGCGGCAGAAGAACTCTCGATGAGCTTCTCCCTCTCTTCCCTGAGACGGGTCAGTCTTTTTTTCAGCTCTACGTTCTCTTCCACAAGCTCCGTAAGCTGGGTGTTGAGCTTTACAAGTTCGTCATCGCCGTCAAAGCCGTAGACATACTTCCTTCCGCTGGCCTGATAATCTCCAAGACCGGACAGCATCCTTTTCAGCGGCCTTATATAATATATGAGTATGAACATGAGCAGAAGCAGGACAAGCAGCAGTCCGGCCCCGACGGATACGACCCCCGGTATGATACTTCTGTAGAATCCGTCCTGGAAGGTCTCCGAATTTTCCTTCAGCTGGAAGTATATAACATCGTTCAGCTTCTCGATATCGGACTTCAGGCGCTGGTACCTGGGCTGCAGCCTCTTGAAATACCAGTCCCTGTTGTCAATGAAGTCGTTCACTATCACTTTTTTGAATTCGAGCGAGGTAAGCATGTACGCCGAGTAGGAATATACCACCGAATCGGCACGGGCGACGGCCTCCCTGCTGTCCAGGGTATTCTTCAGGCTGTCATACTCCGTGAGGAATGCATTGCAGTCTATTTCCGGGATGAGGTCCGGATCCTTCTCCCCGACAATGGCAAGAAGCTGCAGGTTGTACCTGTCGCTCTCGTTGGAAAGCTTCTGGGCAATGTTTATGCAGTTTATGTTGGAAGCAATCAGGTTCGACACATAATCACTCATCCTTCTGTACTCCATGATGGATATTATGCTCGACAGGAGCAGGATGACGGCAATGGCGCCGAGCGAGAATGTCAGCTTGGCACTCATCGACATCCTGACCGGGACAAGTCCTTTTATCTTTTTTCTTGGCATACTCACCTGTTTTTGGAATCCGCCCGAAACAGAGCACCGGCAGACCCCGAAATAATCTGCAAATTTAGGATTTTATGTCGTATTTTTTCCTAATTTTGCCGTCATAAAGGGAAAAAAGCAAAATAAAGGGAAAAAATTCCACGACTCTGACCAGGATTTTCTTTATTAACAATAATAAACTGATTGTTTTATGAAAAAATTCATTTTCATCGCTGCAGCGACCTTGATCGCAGGTTCTATCGCAGCAAATGCCCAGGACAAGCGCTATAAACCTGAAGCAAAGGATTTCTCCCTCGAACTGAACTGGACACCAGGTACTACAGCGAGTTCTTTCTCCATCCCGGAATACGGAGTCAAAGGAAGGTATTTTCTAAGCGACAAATTCGCGGTAAAGCTAAATCTCGGCTTTACTACAGATTCCGATAATAAGAAGACATACGTGACAAATCCCGACAATTCCGTGACCACCACTGAAAACAAGTCATCCAGCACAATTTTCAGGATGATGCCGGGTGTGGAATACCATTTCGGGAAATTCAGCAGAATATCCCCGTATGTTGGGGCAGGTATCGGCTTCAAGGCAGGCAGCTCGACTGAAATAAAGCCTAACACGGACGGCACCACCACGACGACAAGCCCTATTTTCGGCTTCGGTCTCCAGATTTCCACAGGCGTGGATATATACCTCTGCCAGGGGCTGTACACAGGTATCGACCTCGGACTCGGCTATGAATTCTACAAGCAGGGACGCGGCAAAGTAACCACTGTCGCCAGCGGCAGTACCACGGAAGCCGACGGCACAGAAGAGAACATAAGCAACAGTTTCGGTTTCTATGCCACTCCGCAGCTCCGTATCGGATGGTTCTTCTGAAAAGATCCGGATATAAAAAAAGAGGTTGTGACTGCAACCTCTTTTTTTATGCCCTTGATACAGGACTAACGTCTCCCGCGCCTCATGTTCCGCATCATCCCCTGCATATTTCCGAGGCCCATTGCGGACTTCATCATCTTCCTCGTACCCTCGAACTGTTTCAGAAGCCTGTTCACTTCGGCCACGGAAGTGCCGCTGCCGTCGGCGATCCTCTTGCGTCGGCTGCCGTTTATGATTTCCGGCTTCTCCCTTTCCAAAGGCGTCATTGAAAGGATTATCGCCTCTATGCCCTTGAAGGAATCATTGCTCATCTCGACATCCTTCAGGGCCTTGCCGACGCCAGGAATCATTGATGCGATATCCTTTATATTTCCCATCTTCTTTATCTGCTGGATCTGGTCATAGAAATCCATCAGCGTGAACTGGTCCTTGGCAAGCTTCTTCTTCAGCTTGCGCGCCTGCTCCTCGTCAAACTGCTCCTGGGCCTTTTCCACGAGGGTGACCACATCTCCCATACCGAGGATCCTGTCAGCGATACGCTTTGGATGGAAGACGTCCAGAGCTTCCATCTTCTCGCCTGAAGAAATGAACTTGATAGGTTTCCCGACCACCGCCTTGATGGAAAGGGCCGCGCCTCCACGGGTATCTCCATCCATCTTCGTAAGTACGACTCCGTCGAAATCCAGCCTGTCGTTGAAGGCCTTCGCGGTCTCTACGGCATCCTGCCCCGTCATGGCATCCACAACGAAAAGTATCTCTGTAGGATTGAGGGCCTTCTTCAGGGCAGCTATCTCATCCATCATCTCCTCATCCACTGCAAGACGTCCCGCAGTATCGACAATCACAAGCGAATACCCTTCGGCCTTTGCCTTGGCCACGGCATTCCTGGCTATGGATACAGGATCCTTGACACCTTCCTCGGAATATACCTGCACCCCAATCTGCTCGCCCAGCACCTTCAACTGGTCTATCGCCGCAGGCCTGTATACGTCGCAGGCCGCGAGCATCACCTTCATTCCCCTCTTGCTCTTGCAGTTCAGGGCCAGTTTTCCGGAAAAGGTCGTCTTACCGGAACCCTGAAGACCGGCCACAAGCACTATGCCGGGATGCCCCTTCACATTGATATCCGTGGATTCGCTCCCCATCAGAGCCGCAAGCTCGTCGTGGACGATCTTCACCATCATCTGCTCCGGCTTGACCGCGGTGAGGACGTTCTGTCCCAAGGCCTTCTGTTTCACATCGTCGCAGAACTGCTTGGCTATCCTATAGCTCACATCGGCATCGAGAAGGGCCCGTCTGATATCCTTCAGCGTCTCCGCCACATTTATCTCGGTAATCTTCCCTTCGCCCTTCAAAATCTTGAACGAGCGTTCCAGCCTGTCTACCAAATTATCGAACATATCTGTAAAATGTTAATTATCGGTTATCGTATACCGGGATATACACCGAAGGCGCAAGATCCCGGAGATTGTATCTGCTTGCCATCACCTGCCCGTAAGCCCCCGCCGAACATATTCCCAGAAGGTCTCCCCTCCTGCTTTCCGGAAGTTTCAGGCCCTCACCCCACACGTCGCTCGACTCGCACACCGGACCGACTACGTCGTATACCTGCTCCCCGGCGCCGGGCCGGAGCACGGAAGAAAGGTTCTCCACCCTGTGCCTTGCCCCGTAAAGGGCCGGACGTATCAGGTCGTTCATCCCGGCATCGGTGATAAGGAAGGTCTTGTTCATGCCGTGTTTCACGAAAAGCACCCTTGTACAGAGTATCCCGCACTGTGCCACGACGGACCTCCCGGGCTCGACATGGATTCTCCTGCCCGGACGGGTACGGATGTTTCCCGCTATCGTGGAAAACCACGCCCGGAAGTCCGGGACAGGATGGGAGGCCGGATCGGCATAGTCAATGCCAAGGCCTCCGCCAAGATCTATATTGTCAATCGTGAGTCCTTCTTTTTCAAAATAGGAAACAATTTCGTTCACCCTTCTGCACTCCAGAGAAAAGACCTGTTCCACATCCAGTATCTGTGAACCGACATGGAAATGCAGCCCGTTGAAGTCTATGGACCTGGTCTTCCTTATCAGACTAATGAGCGCATCGAAATCATGCTCCGGAATTCCGAACTTGTTTTCCTCAAGTCCGGTCGTGATATACTTGTGCGTATGGGCATCGATATTGGGATTTATCCTTGCAGAGACCCTTGCCTTGAGCCCCAGACTGGAAGCTATCTCGTCTACGACCTCGATTTCCGGAAGCGATTCGCAGTTTATGGAAAATATGCCGTTCCTTACCGCCGTCTCTATCTCCAGATCTGTCTTTCCTACCCCCGCAAAGGCTATTTTCTCTGCAGGAAAACCGCTTTCCAACGCGCGCAGGACCTCATTCCCGCTCACGCAGTCTGCGCCGAGACCCCTTGAAGCTATGTACCCGAGAAGCCGCGCATCGGCATTCGCCTTGACTGCATAGTGGACTTCTATCCCGTATTGTGAAGACAGCCGTACCACCTCGGATACGGTTCTCGCAAGAAGCTCCATATCATAAAGATAGAATGGAGTCTTCATTTTTTCAAGTCTCGATATCGTGTTGTCGTTCAGCATATTCGGTACCCTGTTCAAATTTAAGACGAAAACGATTGCAAAAATAGGGAAAAAATCGCTAATTTCGCAGGCTGATAAGTCAATTATGACATTATCCTCCATAAAAGAGAACTAATTTCGTTAAAAAACAAGATGAAAATGGAAAAAGGAGCAATTTCACAATTTATCACGCACCATTATCGTCACTTCAACTCGGCTGCTCTCGTAGATGCCGCAAAGGCATACGACGAGCACATCAACAAGGGCGGCAAGATGATGCTGGCCATGGCCGGAGCCATGAGTACGGCCGAACTCGGACTGTCACTCGCTGAAATGATCCGCCAGGACAAGATCCATATAGTATCGTGCTCGGCCAACAACCTCGAGGAAGATATAATGAACCTCGTGGCCCACAACCATTACTACAGGGTTCCGCACTACAGGGACCTCACTCCACAGCAGGAAAAGGAACTGCTCGAAAACCACATGAACAGGGTGACAGACACCTGCATCCCTGAAGAAGAGGCTTTCCGCAGGCTCGAAGACCATCTTGTAGACATCTGGAAAGACATGAAGGCCAAAGGCGAAAGGCTCCTCCCGTACGAAGTCATATACAGGCTTCTCAGAAGCGGAGTCCTCGAAAAATACTACGAGATCGATCCTAAGGACAGCTGGGTGCTTGCCGCCTGCGAGAAGAACATCCCTATCGTGGTGCCTGCATGGGAAGACTGCACCACCAGCAACATATACACCGCACACTGTATAAAAGGCGAGTTCGATCCTCTCATGATAAAGGGAGGCATCGAGACCATGATGTTCCTTACCGATTGGTACAAGCACAATTCCGGTGGTGAAGGCGTAGGCTTCTTCCAAATCGGAGGAGGTACGGCAGGTGACTTCCCTATCTGCGTGGTGCCTATGATGGAGCAGGATCTGGGATGGAAGGGCACTCCGCTCTGGGCATATTTCTGCCAGATTTCAGACTGTACGACTTCCTACGGTTCGTATTCCGGGGCCGTGCCTAACGAGAAGATCACATGGGGCAAGCTGGATGTCGACACGCCTAAATTCATAATAGAGTCGGACGCCACGATCGTAGCCCCTCTCCTTTTCGCATACGTGCTCGGCTGGTAAGGCCGCACGGAAAATGATGACGGATAAGATTCTTTTTAACCTTTGCCGCAGGGCGGCAGAAAATATCTACAGATGGAATTTGTCTTGCAATTCAATGACATCCGCCTGTTCCAATGGATAGCGATGATAACAGCGGCATCACTTGGGATTGTCATGCTGCTGATCAAGGTCCCGCATACGGAACACGCCACCAGGCTGACCAGGGCGAAAAGTATGGTAGCCCTTGACTACCTGTTCTGTGCTTTCATATTCGGCTACACGCTCGGACACCAGCACATTGATGAATACGAGGTATTTTCCGCCCTGATGATGCTCATAAACGTGGCATTCTCCACCACGACCATAACTTTTTCCCTGCTGAATCTGCTGAGTTACCGTTATGTCGACTTCAGCAAACTGCTGCTCAGCCTTTTCGGCATGGCCATAGTGAGCATCGGTCTGGTTGAGATGTTCTTCAACGGAGAGAACGGCCTGCTGAAGATCACCCTCATAGCCAGCATTGTCCTTTTCGCCGCCCTGTGCATATACTATATAATAATATTCGACAAATGGTACAAACGGAGCATCCTCATGCTCGAGAAATACTATGACGAGGACGAGGAGCACAAGCTGAAATGGGTAAAGTTCTGCTTCATCCTTGCAATGCTTACGGAGATGGTGGTAATCGTCTATCTCCTGTTCTTCAGGGACTTCATGTTCATCTACATAGGTTTCTACATCCTCTTCCTGCTGTATTTCGCAGGTAACTTCATATCTTTTATCGGCAGCCACAAACTGCTTCTGGACGCCTTCGGCCACTACGCCATCAGCCAGGCCGGAAAATCGACACGGAAGAGGAAGAACCGCAGAAGGCCGGTGAAAGAGCTCCCGGACTCCGGACAGGCAACATACGGCAAGATAAAGGCGGCGCTTTCCGCATGGGTTGAACAGAAGAAGTACAGGGAGTATGACAAGAGCCGGGAAGAAATTGCCGCAGAGCTGGGTACCACAAAGGAACTGCTCAACCAGTATTTCATCCAGGAGATGGGCCAGGACTTCAGGACCTGGAGGACCGGGCTGCGCATCGAGGACGCCAAGCAGATACTTCTTGAAAACAGGAAAGTCTCGACAAACATCGTCGGGGAAATGGTCGGGTTCAGCGACAGGTCAAACTTCCACCGCCAGTTTACAAAGATAGCAGGGTGTTCTCCGAAACAGTGGAGGGAGACCGAAGGGAAAACCGTCCCTGGAGAAGAAGCCTCGACCGTTCCATCCAGCCAGGGTTCAACGGGTTACGGGTATTGAAATCGAACTTATCCTGAATATGCCTTCCTCCTTGTCGAATGAATGCTTGTTGAATTCTATATGGAGCACCGGGTCGTAGGAAGCGGAAATGGAATAGGGCCCGCCCTCGCGTGAAGGAAGATTGTCCTTTACGGTGATCCTGAAGTTCCATCCGTCGCTCATCGACATTGTCCTTATAAGGAACTCCCCGGAGGCTGAAGTATAGGCCGTATCCCTGCCAAGCGGGAACTGATAGCCGGTATCCCCGTCTTCATAGGAAGTCAGCACGACCATAATATCCCCTACACCGGAGCGTAACGGGTCAGAATCATCGTAAACCATCCCTGAGACTTCAATGTCTCCCATGAAATACGGTACTTCAGCGTCTTTCTCCGCACAGGAAAAAAGCATTGCGGTACATACGGCGGCAAGTGCCGCCCATTTGAAATATGATACAATTTGTCTCATCCGGAATTCATTTATAACCCGGTCCAGATTTCAGTCACACTGCAAATATACGCAGAAGCCGAGAGCAGAACAAATAAAATTTGTTCTGCCGAGGCGCAACAGTATATGTGGACAAGAAGTGGCCAAATATAGTAAGAAGCCGAGAGCAGAACAAATAAAATTTGTTCTGCCGAGGCGCAACAGTATATGTGGACACGAAGTGGCCAAATATACGCAGAAGCCGAGAGCAGAACAAATAAAATTTGTTCTGCCGAGGCGCAACAGTATATGTGGACACGAAGTGGCCAAATAT
>CALVDQ010000008.1 GCA_944326325.1 uncultured Bacteroidales bacterium | reverse complement strand
GAGACAAGAGTAATCTTCACAAACGACAAATACCATACATTGCTTTCCCGACGATTTGACAGGAAGGAAGACGGTAAGCGCATACACTTTGCTTCAGCCATGACTCTTTTGGGCTTGAATGATGGTGACAGTGCCAATACCGGCCATGGCTATCTGGATATTGTCGATTTCATACTTCAGAATTGTACCAACGTGGAGGATAATCTGCAAGAACTGTATCGTAGAGTTGCATTCAATATCTGCATTGGTAACACGGATGACCATTTCCGCAATCATGGTTTCCTTCTGACAGCCAAGGGGTGGACTTTGGCTCCGGCTTACGATATGAATCCAACGTTGAATGAGTACCAGAGTCTGTTAATCAACAGCTATACCAATAAATCGGATTTAAATGAATTGCTGAATTCTTGTGAGGAATATATGCTTAACAGTAAAACGGCTGAACGGATTATTTCAGAGGTTGTTGAAACAATAAAAGGATGGAGAGAATTGGCTATGCGATTGGGAATATCTAAGCAAAAGATGGATCTATTTAGTAGAGTGTTGGATAAAAGTAAGTTTTATTGAATGACAATATAACAATTGTTACTTACATATTAGAGTTGTCTATTGTCATATCAGGTGCTTAAAGAGCCGAGGTTGTGGTTTGATGTAGAGTGTTCACTGAAAAAGGCTCTCTTTGAAAATTTTGAGAGTTAGATAGTTATAGGATTTTTGAGAGCAACGCTTTGATTTTGTCCGCCATGAGTTAGCGAGGGTGCGGGCGACGAGGATGGAAGGCTCGTTCCGGACACCCCCTTGTCATTTGTCTCATTGCTTTGCAGGCTTTGTACTTGGCTTTATATGGCTTGCCTTCAGTTCTGAAATCATGTTCCCAATACCAAGCTGCACCCGGCATCTGCAGACGAGCCGGAAAATGAATGGAGCGCAGGGGAGGCCATACAGTTCAGGCCGGACATGTTTCCCGGGAATATGAAGGACATCCCTGATTATCGTCTTGTCTACAATCTGTTACAGAAAAGCCAGTATGGAATCAGGTTCTACGGTGAGGGGCTGTTTGATGAAATGATGGAGCTGGTGCATGCATTTGATTCTTCCGGGTATACCTCGCGCCTTGTCTGTCTGTTGCGTATGCTTGAGAAACTGCATGACTGCCGGAATTTCAAATTGATCTCCGGAACCGCATACAGTCAGGCGAACCATATTCCGGATATGAAAGAACCTGTCAATAAGGTGTATGCATACCTTTATAACCATTTCAAGGAGAAGGTGACCTTGGGGGAAATAGCGGAGTTTGTCAACCAGAACCCTGCGGCGCTGTGCCGATACTTCAGGCAGCGTACGTACAAGAGCATTTTCCGTTGCCTGGCCGAAATACGGATTGAGCACGCATGCCGGTTGCTTGTTTATTCGGATATGAATATTTTCCATATTGCCTATGAATCCGGGTATAACAGCGTAAACCATTTCATTGCCCAATTTGAGAAAATCACCCGCCGAACACCGTCGGAATACAGGAAACAGATAAAATTGTGAATTGCAGGCCGTTGCCCTTCCGTTAGTTTTCCAGAGGCAGGCTGATGCCGCGTTCCCGGAACACCTCATTCACTGTCCCCACGGCGTTCAGCATCCTCGGGAAACCGATGAACGGTGCCGTAAGGTACATCGCCTCCCGCAGTTCCACCGGAGTCACGCCTACATTCAGGGCGGTCCCGGCATGGGCCTTCAGCTGGGGGAGTGTCTGCATTGTGGCAAGGGTGACGCACGTTATCATCTCCCTCTGCTCCAGGCTCAGGCCACCTGTCGTTCTCCTGTGCCTCTGCCGGCAGGACTGCCGGCGTCTTCACTCCCGCTGAACAGGTTTTCATTCCGCTATTCCAGTGAGAGCGTCACCTTTACATCACCTTTGCCCAGCGCCGCCTTCAGTCCAGGCTGCGTGGCATTGTCGATTTTTCCGAGCCTGGTGAAGTTCCACGAGTTTTTATCATAGTAGATGACGAAATTATGCCCCTGGTAGAGGATGAGGTCGCCCGGGCCGGTCGTGGTGGGCCTGTCGTTCCTCGGGAGCGATATGCCGAGAGAGCCGACCTTCTCCATTGAGGCATAGTCTTCCATTTCCACGGTGATGTTTCCTTTTGCAAGCTGTTCTTTCAATGCCTGCGTTGATGAGTTGTCCACCAATGTGGCGGTAAATGTCCTGCCGCCCTCGATGGTCAGTCTGATAGTGTTGCTTTCCATATTTGTCTTATTTTGATTGTCATTGAAAACTTTCTGTTGTGCCTGAACTGCCGCAGCAAAAGCGGACAGCATCAGCATTGCAGCCATAATCAGTCTGTTCATGAGAGATTTTCTTTTCATAAGGTCAAATATGTCTGATGACTTTCGCCGGAACACCTACTGCAACTGCGTTTGCCGGAATGTCCTGTGCCACAACAGCTCCTGCACCTATGACCGAATTGTCACCGATAGTGACACCTTGCAGGATAGTGGCGTTCGAGCCGATCCAGACATTTTTGCCCAGGACAATAGGTGCGGAATAGGTCATCTTTCGTTTCTCCGGTTCCATGAAGTGGTTCAGTGTGGCAAATACCACGTTATGCCCGATCTGGCTTCCGTCACCGATTGTTATGCCTCCATGGTCCTGAAAATGGCAGCAGGCGTTGATGAACACGTCTTCTCCCACCGTGATGTTCTTGCCGAAATCTGTATAGAACGGAGGGAATACGCGGAACGTGGACGGAACTTCTTTGCCAAAGAGTCCGGAAAGGATGCTCCTGACCTCTTCCGGTGTACGGTATGTGGAATTGAGATGAAACGTAATCCGCCTTGCTTCTCCGCTCATTCTGTCCATAAAGCGGTGTATCTCTTCCGTGTCAAGCGGTTTGCCTGTCTTCACGAAATCCTTGAATTCTTCAAGTGTCATAATCGTTTTCCTTTCTTGTTATCCGTTGTTGTCCAGCGAAAAGGTCTCAGTCACGCTACCTTCGCCCAATGCAGTCCTCAATTCATCTTCCTCTACATTGTCAATCCGTCCCAGACTTGTCTCACGGCTTGCACCCAGTTCTTCCAGCCATGCAGGGATGCGGCTCGCCATATTTCCAAGAGTCCCCGATGTGAGCAGCAAAGATTCGTCAAATGTGGCATCCGGGACAAGTGTTGCCGCATCGCTCTCGGAAGTGCTTATCAGTGTGGACTGTATGGTCTGTGCCATACTTTCCGTGTTGCCTGTGCGGGAGCAATAAAGGACAAGGTAGCGTCCGTTCGTCCCGGCTACGTTTCCTCCTTCATCGCCTTCGTTTCCCTCGTCCCCGTCATCTTCTCCGGGAATGGTCTGTTCCTGCCCGTCTGCCGCAGGTTCGTCTTCACTGCACGCCGTTGCCATCATCAGTGAGGCCAGCAGCATCAATGGGATTAAAAATACCTTCTTCATATATCTTCCGGTTTTACAGAGCGGGAACAGGCCTTGGATAACCGGCAGGCACTGTCCCCGCAGTCTTCAGGTTCAGCTACGGTTATTTGTACGATTCTTTATATACGTTCACGATGTCCTCGTCCGTCATCTGTACACGGTCGCTGGTGAACATCACGCCCATCACCTCGCGGGTGTTGCGCATCAGCGTGGTGAACTCGTCCGGCGTGATGCCGTAGTCGGACATCTTCAGGTCTGCCACGCCGCAGGCTTCCTGCAGGCGGGTCAGGGCAGTCAGGAAGTCTTCTGGCTTCGTGGCTTCGGGCATACCCATTGCCTGCGCCATACGCACGAAACGGTCGTCGCAGGCATGACGCTCGATGAAGTATTTATAATATGCCTTGCTGACCATGATCAGGCCTGCACCGTGGGGCAATGCCGGGTGGTAGGCAGAGAGGGCGTGTTCCAGGGCATGTTCGCTGGTGATGAGCGTAAGGCACATCACGACGCCCGACAAGGTGTTGCCGAATGCCACATGGGTGCGGGCTTCCATGTCCTTGCCGTCCTTTACGGCGCGGGGCAGGTACTTCGCCAGGTTCTCGATGGCGGTGAGGGCATACATGTCGCTCATCAGGTTCGCGCCCTTGGCGATGTAGCCTTCCGTGCTGTGGAACAGGGCATCAAAGCCTTGATATGCCGTAAATGCCGGCGGCACGCTCGTCATCAGTTCCGGATCCACGATAGAGAGGACAGGGAACAGGGACGCATCGCCCACGAATGCCTTCTCAAAGGTGTCTTCCTTGGTGATGACACCGGAATCGTCCGTCTCCGAGCCTGTGCCTGCTGTTGTGGTGATAGCAATGATAGGCAGCGGTCTCACGGCAATCGGATTGCCTTTGCCGGAACCGATGGGCACGTAGTCCCACAGTTCGCCTTCGTTGGTCGCCATTACCGCAATGGCTTTCGTGCAGTCCATGACACTTCCGCCACCCAGCGCCACGAGGAAGTCGCATCCGTTTTCACGGGCAACCTTCGCACCGGCATCCACATTGCCCACGGTAGGGTTGGGCATCACACCGTCGAACAGGAAAGTTTCCACGCCAGCCTTGTGCAGCTGCTCCTCGGTACGGGCGAGGTAACCGTTGGCACGGGTTGATTTCCCGTTGGAGATAACGATGAGGGCACGTTTGCCCGGCATCGGCTGTTCGCTAAGTTTGTCCAGCATTCCCGCCCCGAACATAACTCGGGTAGGAACATACATGTCGTAAGTAAGATTTGTTTCCATATTCATAATCGTTTAATTTTGTCCATACGGCTTCTTTTCCGCTTGCAAATGCAAAGTTACCGGCTCTCATTGAAGCAAATGTAACTATATGTGGCCTGTTTGTGCCTATTTTACGGATTCTCTACAGTGAAGACCTGTGTACGGCGGGATTTCGCAAGATTTATATGGGCATTACTTTATTTTAAGCCATTTCCCGTATGTCAGCATCCGCCATATCCATTCCAGCGGCCCGAATTTGAAAGCGGAAAGCCATAGACGGCTGAACACGGTCTGGAACAGGAATACTGCCAGCACAATTCCTTCCGTCTGCAACAGCCCGACCCTGCTTCCCAATCCCAGGCCTATACCGTAGAACAGGCACATGCCGATGACGGATTGTCCAATGTAATTCGTCAGTGCCATCCGCCCCGGAGCCGCCAGCCATTTCCATAAAGCCAGATTTTTCATCTGCGTATACAATAGGCACAAGCCTGCGGCATACGCAAAGCCGAGCGGGTAAACGCTGATGAGATAGAATATGCTGTGCAGGGTATCGCCCAGAGGATGTCCGTCCATGCAGCTCCAGGCATAAAGGAGCGAACAAGGCAGCCCTGTGAGCAAGCAAAGGCGGAAGACCTTCACCAGCCACTGCCTTCGGGAGTCCAGGTCGGCATAGATGCGTTTCCTGCCGATATAAAGGCCGATCAGGAACAGTCCAAGCACCTTGAAATAACGGTTTCCGATGATAAACTCCTGCATCCTTACGCAAGCTCCCTGCACCAGGAACTGGAATACCGTTCCATAATCTTCCGCATCGTGCAGCCAGTAGGGGAAGTTGGCTTCATTAATGCCATATTTATCACAATATGTCTCCTGCAGACGGATGAAAGGAAGAGCAAGGTTAGTGCGGGTCATCTCACACACGAAGTCCACGGCAACCGGCAGAAGAAGAAAAAGTCCTGCCCACGACAGCAGTCTTTTGTCCGATGTACGGCGGAACAGCGGCAACAGCATTCCGAGCAAAGCATACAGCATGAGAATGTCGCCGCTCCAGATGAACATCAGGTGCAGGAAACCAAACAGCAGCAGCATTCCCATCCGCCGGTAGAATATGCGGAACCCGTTGGCTCCTTTCTGTTCCGCATTGCGGATGATAATGGAAAAACCTATGCCGAACAGCAGGGAAAACAGCGTGTAGAACTTGCCGTCGACAAAAAAGTACAGCAGGAAGCGGGTTATCTTATCCTGCATCGCCGCAGGCATGGATGCAGTTGCCTCCGGAGAAAGGAATGTGTAAAGGGAAAATTCCGGGAAATTAGCCATACAGATGCCCAGCAAGGCAAAGCCGCGCAAGACATCGAGAATGACAAAACGCCCGGAAGCCTTCACCGGGGAAATATCATTTGTTCCACTCATTTTATGACTTTAATCGACTATTGATTTGATATGTTGCGTCCTTGGATAATACAGTCAGCAGGAGCGTAATTATTTCCCCATCGTTTCCTGTACTTTTGCCAACAGGCTTGGGATGTCCAGGTGCTGCGGGCATTTGGCCAGACATTCGCCGCAGCTCACGCATGACGAGGCGGGGTCGCCGCGCTGGACAGGGGACATCGAGACGGTATAGTCCGTCATCGCCCGGTCCATGTTCCTGTGCAGCAGATAGTTGTTGTAGACGTAGGCGAAGATGTAGCCGATGGCGACATTGTGCGGGCAGGGGATGCATTGGTAGCAGCCTGTGCAGCCGATGTGGCCCGGAGCATGGCGGTATGACGGCATTTTGGAAGTGACATAGACCCGGTTGCGCCAGCCTCCGGCAAGTGCCTTGCCCACGGCCTGTTCGCTCTCGCCGCCGATATAGACACGTCCGGTATCAATGTAGTTCACTCCGCCTTCGATGGCACGGTGTACCATAGGAGTAGTCTGGTCAAAATCCACATGCCCGTCCTTCATCGGCAGACGCAGCATTCCGAAGCCCAATGCCGATACATTCACTCCCGTGCGCCCCATCGGGCGATACTGCATCTTCGGGTTGTAATTGAGAATGTCTTTGGACATCCGCTCCCTTGCCGCCTGCTTCTCTGCTTCATGAGCAATGGCTTTCGGCCCTGTTATCGCTCCGGCTGCGGCGGCAAGCAGCCCGCTTTTGATGAAGTCTCGTCTGGTCATTGCATCTTTCATGGTTTCCTTTCTGATTTACGGACAAAGGTAAACCAAAGATGAAGACCGGACTGTAACAAATTCACGGAGGATTGTGACTCTTTTACTGAACTTGCCTCAATATCATGTCCCGTCCTAAACGGGAGTACGAACCGTCAGGAATCCGGACTGTAGATGACATGACCTGCGGAATGCCGTTATTTGCGGGCCCTGATGTCGAGTTTCACGGGGCGGATCATGTTCTTCGGGTCGAGGATCCTGTCAAGGTCCTCCTGAGTCAGGATACCCTCTTCCAGGACAATGTCATAGACTCTCCGTCCGGTCTCGAGGGCTTTCTTGGCGATTGCAGTGGAGTGTTCATAGCCGATGTACGGATTCAGGGCGGTGACGATGCCGATGCTGTTCCTCACTTCGGCCATGCAGCGTTCCGGGTTGGCCGTGATGCCTTCCACGCACAGGGTGCGGAGTGTGTCGAAAGCATTGCGCATAAGATCGACGGACTCGAAACAGCATTGTGCCATGACGGGTTCCATGGCATTCAGTTCCATCTGGGCGGCTTCCCCTGCCATTGTGACGCAGAGTTCGTTCCCTATGACCTTGAAGGCTACCTGGCTGACGACTTCCGGAATCACCGGGTTTACTTTCCCCGGCATGATGGAAGATCCCGGCTGGCGAGCAGGAAGGTTTATTTCCTCAAGGCCGCAGCGGGGACCGCTGGCAAGAAGCCTGAGGTCGTTGCATATCTTGCTGGTCTTTACGGCTATGCGTTTCAGCGCGGACATATAACCTATCATACAGGAAGTATCTGACGTTGCCCCTACCCAGTCTTCGGTAAGCTTTACTTTCCATCCCGTAATCCTGCCGAGGGCATCTACCGCCTTTTCGGCATATCCCGGTTCCGAGCATATTCCGGTGCCGATGGCCGTAGCCCCGAGATTGACTGTCAGAAAGTCTTCTGCAGCCTCGTCCAGGTGTCTGATTTCGTCTTCCAGGATGCTGGCAAAACCGTGGAAAGTCTGCCCGAGGGTCATCGGGACAGCGTCTTCAAGTTGCGTCCGTCCCATCTTGAGGATATGGGCGAATTCGTCGCCCTTTTTGCGGAATGCGGCAATCAGGTCTTTCAGATGGGGTACCAGTGCAATGTGGCTGGCATACATTCCCATATGGATGGCAGTCGGGTAGGCGTCGTTGGTGGACTGTGACCTGTTCACCTGGTCGTGCGGTGAGCAGTAGCTGTATTCCCCTGGCTTGTGCCCCATGTGCATGAGGGCGATATTGGCGATGACTTCGTTGGCGTTCATGTTGGTGCTTGTGCCGGCTCCGCCCTGGATCATGTCCACCTGGAATTCCTCGTGGTATCTGCCGGCCAGGATATCCTCGCAGGCGGCCTTGATGGCTGTAAACTGCGCGTCTGTCAGCAGTCCGAGCTGACGGTTGGCTTCTGCGGCGGCCAGCTTGGTATAAGCCAGTCCGTTGATGAACGCAGGATAGTATCCGAGCCTGAAACGGCTGATTGAAAAGTTTTCTGCGGCACGCAGGGTCTGGATGCCGTAAAGTGCCCCGGCCGGGAGTTCCATGCTGCCCAGCAGGTCGTGTTCAGTACGTGTCTTCTTATTGTTTTCCATAATATGTCATTTTATCGGAAGCCGCTCCGGTTTTCGGCATGGTTCCGGAAAGTTCCAAGATGTAAATTACGGAAAATTTTCGGTAAATTGTATGGCTGACGTCAATATTTTCACTTATGCGGAAATATCTCTTCCGGATATCCGATACCCTTCTCATCGCAATATTCCCGCACGATTCCAAGTATCTTTTCCCCGTACTTTCCCGCTCTTTTTTTTCCGAAATACGGTATGCCGATAAGGGAGGCTTCATCTCCAGGGAGCAGGTTGGCGATGCCTGTAAGGGCCTTCTGCTGCATTACGACGTAGGCAGGTACGCCCTGTGCGGCAGCCGTGGCGGATCTCCATGCCCTGAGCCGACGGAAAAGTTCCGGATGGAGGATGTCGGACGGGACTTCCATGCGCTGTTCTCCTGACCGCTGCTTCTTAGCCGGATCACCCTTGTCTTTTTTCTCCCTTGGCGCCCGCTTCTTCCTGTCAGTGTCCTGCTCAGTCTCTAAGGAGATCACGGCTTTATGTTTCAGGTAGGGGAGTAGCGAGAAACCGTTGCCTTTTACATATTCCAGGAGTTTTGTCTTGGCGGCCAGCGCTGCCGAGAGTTCTTCGACTGCATCTTTCAGCCGCTTTTTCGCTTCCTTGCCGTCTGTCTCGGACAATGCGTCAGCGAAAACCTTACGGGCTATCTCCAGCTTTTCGCCGAAATAGACGGCTCCGGACCTGATCCTTTCCTGAAGGGCCATGTCGGAAGCATAGTCCTCGGAAAGGCCTGTCATCCTGGAATACTGTCTCTTGAACTTCGCGGCGACTTCCATTACCCCCGACGCGAATTCTTCAAGTCCTTCCCGGTATACTGCGGTCTGCCGTGGATATGCCCTGTAGAAATATTCGTCCGCAAGGCGTACATATCTCTTCATGGCGGAGTGCAGGTCCTGGAAATCGAAAAGCCCTGACAGGGTATCGAGGAAATATGCCCGTTCCAGGTCCCGTACCCTATTGCCGTCCGGCCTGCCGAGCCTGGCCTTTTCGGTGAATTCCTCCACTGCTGCATCGTTTATGACGGCCCTGGAAGTCAGAGGCCTGCTCAGAACGAGGCCTTCAAGGGTCCGGCACCTGCTCAGTGCTACGTATGTCTGTCCGTGGGCGAAGGCATATTCCGTATCGATTATCGCCTTGTCGAAGGTCAGTCCCTGGCTCTTGTGTATGGTTATCGCCCATGCCAGCTTTACCGGATACTGCCGGAAGATCCCGTCTATTTCTTCCCTGATTTCCCTGGATTCCTCGTCCAGGACATATTTTGCATTGGTCCATTCCTCTTTCTGAAGGACGAAGGTCTCATCCGGCCGGTCCTTGCTCCTGACCTCTATCCTGTCGCCGGATATCCCCGTCACCTCGCCGATCATGCCGTTGAAATATCTCTTTTCCTTTGAAATGTCGTTCTTCACGAACATGATCTGCGCCCCTTCTTTGAGCTCCAGCATTTCTTCCGTCGGGAAAGAATATTCAGGAAACAGACCTTCCGTCTCAGCCTTGAAGACGCAGGCCTTTCCCGGCAGGCGGTCCAGTTCCGCGGCGTTGATCCGCTGTGCCTGACGGTTGTGCGTCACGAGCCGGATATAGCCCTCCTCCGGTTGCGGCCGGAAGTCAGGTATGTATCTGCTGTTCAGTTTTTCCAGGATGTCTTTACTGCACCTGTTTTCCCTTATTCCGTTCAGGATATCGAGAAAGCGGCTGTCGCTCTGCCGGTAGACGGTCTTCAGTTCTATGGTGAAGTAGCCGGTGTTTTTCAGAGCCCTGCTCGAGAAGAAGTACGGGGTGTCGTAGTAGTTTTTCAGCAACTGCCATTCTTCGTCCTTTATGACAGGCGAAAGCTGCTGCAGGTCTCCTATCATAAGAAGCTGGACGCCACCGAAAGGTTTGTCCCTGTTCCTGTACCGCCTCAGGACATTGTCCATCGCGTCCATCAGGTCGGCCCTCACCATACTGATCTCGTCTATGACGATCAGATCGACACTTCGTATGATCCTTATCTTTTCTTTTCCGAAACGGAAACTGTATTTCGCCTTGCCGGCACTGAACGTAGTTTCCGGCACGAACGGCGCAAACGGCAGCTGGAAAAACGAATGGATTGTCATCCCGCCCGCATTGATAGCCGCGATGCCTGTAGGAGCAAGCACGATCATCCGTTTCGGGCACTTCTCCTTCAGCCTTTTCAGGAATGTTGTCTTTCCTGTACCGGCTTTCCCGGTCAGGAAAAGGTCAGATCCAGTATTCTCTATGAAATTCCAGGCGAAATCCTGCTCCTCGTTCTGTCCCATCGTCCATAAAAAATGATTCTGTCCGTAAAGATAATGAAAACACGGAAAAGTACAAGGCTGCGGTGACGCCGGCCTTGCACTTCACGGGAACAGCGTTATGACCTGCCTCTTGATCCGAATGCCGCTCCTGCCAGAAATCCGGATATGTGTCCATTCATTTGTTTTCCGTCCGTTTTTCTCCGGCCGGCACGGAGACTTTTGTCCGGACAGACACCGCATTTTGTCACAGCTTCATAAATAATTCTTACATTTGCCGGACCGAAGCATGATTGATGCTGTACACCGCAATGAAAAGGACGCTCTATTGTTGTTATATGACACTTGCGCTCCTGTCCCTGTCTGCCGCCCTGCCGGTACACGGACAGGAATATGACCTGGAATGGGATGTCTCCATGTACGGGACCGGATCCACTTCCAGGTCCCTGCCTTTCTGGGCAGTGACGGGCAAGAACGGCATTATGCCGTCAACGCACAGTGTCTTTGCCGTGGCAGGAACGGATTTCACCTGCAGGTCAAGGCCCGGGGTAGAAGTCTATGCCGGGTTCAAGCTGTCCGGCATCATGGTCCCGAAGAGTCTTTCATCAGTCAGTGCGGCGCCGGTGCTCGAAGGATACGGACAGACGGCAGGTACGGCGGCGTCATCGTGGAGGGCTGCGGTGAACGAACTGTATGCAGGTGTAGGATGGAAGATGCTTCGGCTCGACCTCGGGATAATCGACAGGGAGTGCGCTTACGGAGGGCTTTCCCTTACGGGAGGCGATATTGTTTGGTCCGGAAACGCCAGGAGCGCTCCTGGATACAACCTGCAGCTGAGGTGGACGGAAATCCCCGGCACCAGGGGAATCCTCTCTTTCAAGGCAAACTATGCAGACTACATTCTGCTCGACCGCAGGTATGTGGACAGGCCCATGATGCACAACAAGTCCCTTTTCGCAAAGGTCCGGCTGCACCGCAGGGTTCATCTGACCCTCGGTCTGGAGCAGTGGTCCCTGTGGGGCGGGACATCTCCACGGTACGGGGAACAGCCGCATTCGTTTACGGATTACATAAGGGTGGTCTGCGGCATGAGCGGAGGCAGCGACGCGACGGCCAGCGACCGGATAAACGTGCTTGGGGACCACCGTGGACGAGAACTAATACAGATAGACTGGCAGGCTGACAGGTTCACGCTTACGTTTGCCCACGACATACCTTTTGACGACGGTTCCGGGATGGGCTTCCAGAATTTCCCGGACGGGGTGAATACCCTTTGTCTTGCCTTTGATGACACGGACCGCTGGGTCAGCAGGATACTTTATGAATTCGTCTATACCAAGTGGCAGTCGGGCCCGGATCATGACAGGCCTGCCAAACCGGATGAACTGGAAAAGAATCCCGACAAGACGAGATATATCATCGGCGGCAATGACAACTATTTCAACAACAGCCAATACTGTTCCGGCTGGACATTCTGGGGCCGGACGGCCGGGCTGCCCCTGTTCACCCCGATGCCGGCAAATGCCGATGGCCTTGTCCTGGGGGTATGCAACAACAGGGTAGTGGCCCACCACATCGGTATCGGAGGAAAGTTCGCCCGCCGGATCCCGTACCGTTTCAAGGTTACATATTCAAGGAATTACGGGCAGTACTCCCAAAGGCTGGAACTTTTCGATACGATGCCGGAACAGCTCTCCCTTGCATTGGAGGTGGACTTTCCACGTATTTCGCGGATGTTCCCGGTTGCGGTGTCGGTCGGAGCATACGGAGATGCCGGCGGACTGTACGAGGACAGTTTCGGCATGACGCTCAGGCTGTCCTATACGGGGAAATGGACAGGAAGAAGATAAGAAAACGATTTTATACCACGGACATGAACATACTCGTGACTGGAGCGGCCGGATTTATCGGCGCCAACCTCATACTTTCGATTTTGGAAAATGATCCCGATGCCTGCATCACAGGCATCGACAGCATGAACTGCTATTATGACGTATCCCTCAAGGAATACAGGCTGGACCTTGTTTCCAGGAAAGCGGCTTCCTGCCGGAAAGGACCGGGCACATGGCGGTTCATCCGAGGGAATATCGCCGATAAGGCTCTTATAGAGAAGGTTTTCAGTGAATTCAGACCGGACATAGTCGTGAATCTGGCCGCCCAGGCCGGGGTCCGGTACAGCATCACGAACCCGGATTCATATATGGAGTCCAACATTACGGGTTTCTACAATATTCTCGAAGCCTGCCGCCATTCCTACGACGGTGGAAATCAGGGAGTGAAGCATCTGGTATACGCTTCCAGTTCTTCAGTCTACGGTGCCAACGGCAAGATCCCGTATTCCACGGACGACAAGGTGGACAGCCCCGTGTCCCTGTATGCGGCTACAAAGAAGTGCGACGAACTTCTGGCTCACGCATATTCCAAACTGTACGATATCCCGTGTACGGGCCTGCGCTTTTTCACTGTCTACGGGCCTGCCGGACGTCCTGACATGGCATACTTCGGCTTTACGGACAGGCTGCTGGCGGGGAAGAGCATAAAGATCTACAATTACGGCAACTGCCTTCGCGACTTCACCTTTATAGATGATATAGTGGAAGGGGTAAGGCTGGTCATGGCTTCCGCTCCGGAACGTTCGACAGGGGCGGACGGGCTTCCGGTGCCTCCGTACAGGCTTTACAATATAGGCAACGGGAAGCCTGTGAACCTCCTGGATTTCGTAACTGTCCTCCAGGAAGAGCTTGTCAGGGCCTGCCTGCTGCCGTCTGACTGTGATTTCGGGGCGCTCCGGGAGCTTGTCCCGATGCAGCCGGGGGATGTCCCGGTCACGTATGCGGACACTTCGGCACTGGAACGCGATTTCCATTTCACCCCGCACACCGGTCTCAGAACCGGGTTGCGCAGGTTCGTGGAGTGGTACAGGGATTTCTATAAGGGAAAAGATTCAAACGGTTTCTAGATTCGGATAAATTTTCAGGAAATGGACAAGAAAATAGCGATAGCCGGCACAGGATACGTCGGCCTCTCCATGGCAATCCTCCTGTCGCAGCACAACAAGGTGACCGCAGTGGACATCATTCCGGAGAAAGTCGGTCTCATAAACAGGAAAAAATCTCCGATACAGGATGAATATATAGAGAAATATCTCGCGGAAAAGCCTCTGGACCTGAAAGCGACACTGGACGGGGCTGCTGCATACCGTGACGCCGGCTGGGTCATCATTGCCGCTCCGACAAACTATGATCCTGCAAGGAATTTCTTCGATACGAGCCACGTGGAGGAAGTCATCGATGAGGTCCTCCACGTGAATCCGGATGCAGTCATGGTGATAAAGAGCACGATTCCGGTCGGCTATTGCCGCAGTCTGTATGCAAGGTATGCCAGGAAATTCAGGGACAATCCAGGGCTTCGGGGAAAAAAGCTGAACCTGCTTTTCTCCCCGGAATTCCTTCGCGAAAGCAAGGCCCTTTATGACAATCTTTATCCCTCGCGCATCATTGTCGGTTATCCCAGGCCGGGGGACGGGCAGGACGAGGAGAGTGCTGCCATAAGGGAGATTGCCGGCAGCGATCTTGAAAATGCCGCGCACGAGTTCGCTGCCATGCTCCGGGAAGGTGCGATAAAGGAAAATATCCCGACGCTGTTCATGGAGCTGAAAGAAGCCGAGGCGGTAAAGCTATTCGCAAACACCTATCTTGCTCTCAGGGTCTCATATTTCAACGAACTGGATACGTATGCTGAACTCAAGGGCCTGGATACCAAGGCTATAATTGACGGAGTATGTCTGGACCCCAGAATCGGGGACCATTACAACAACCCTTCTTTCGGTTACGGCGGCTACTGCCTGCCGAAAGATGCCAAGCAGCTTCTTGCAAACTACAAGGATGTGCCCGAGAACCTCATAGAAGCCATAGTACAGAGCAACCGTACCAGAAAGGATTTTATCGCCGACAGGGTGCTTGCAAAGGCCGGCTACTATACGGCGAACAGCTCCTGGAGCATGACCAGGGAGAAAAATGTGACCGTAGGCGTCTACCGCCTTACTATGAAATCCAATTCCGACAATTTCCGCCAGAGCTCCATCCAGGGTGTGATGAAGCGCATCAAGGCCAAGGGGGCAACCGTAATAGTCTACGAGCCTTCCCTTGCCGACGGGACCACTTTTTTCGGCAGTGAGGTAGTGAATGATCTTGCCGAATTCAAGAAGCGGTCGAAATGCATTATCGCGAACAGGTATGACAAATGCCTGGATGATGTTAGGGAAAAGGTCTATACACGCGACATTTTCAGGCGGGACTGAGCGGCATATCCGGTATGTCTGTTTTCCGACGGCCTCCAGTCAGATGATGTAGGCGATTTCCTTGAAGCCGAATTCCTTTGTTCCGGAGGATGTCCTGACTTTCAGGAGGCCGGTTTCGGAGATGCCTTCGATTGTGCCGCGGAAGATCTTTCCCCCGGAACCCGTACCGGATATCAGGGCGTCTGCCGGCAGCGTGGCATCCCTGCCGCTGATATCGGCGAAGCTGCATTCCGTCCCTTTACGGTAGAGGCGCCACTCGTATGTTTCCTTCAGTATGCTCCAAGGACCTTCCAGCATGTCCAGGCATTCGGAGAACACGCGCATGAATTCGTCCAGGAGGGTACGGATATCGTATTTTCTGCCGGTGAGCCCTGACATCGAGACCGGGTTCGGAAGGTCTTCCGGAAACACCGTCTGGTTTACATTCAGCCCTATGCCGACTATGGATGTCCTGACATGGTCTGCTGCAAGGGAGTTCTCCACGAGCATTCCGGAGATTTTCCTGTCACCGCAGTAGATGTCGTTGGGCCATTTTATGGAAGACATGATGCCGTGCCTTTCAAGGAACAGGCACTGGGCCAGCGTGGCTGCCGCGGATATCGCGAACTGTCTGCCGGCAGTAAGTGCCGGAAAGCTGTCCGGTCTGCTGCAGCTGTCCGTATTGAAACGGAGGAATATGCTGAATGTAAGGTTTTCTCCGGGGGCGGCAGACCATCTGTTCCCTCTCTGACCCCGTCCTGCGGTCTGGGATGCTGCGGCTATTACTGACAAATTGTCAAGTGCGGGGGCTTCCCTGAGGGCTTGGCTGTTGGTGGAATCGAGGGTTTCATGCCATTTTATCGTGTAGGTTTTCATTGGTGCGGATTTTGTTTGGTGGTGCGGCCGTCGCATATACTGTAGCGCCTCGGCATAGCAAATAAATTTGCTCTGCGCTCGGCTTCTGCGTATATTTGCGATGCAAAAATAAAAAATTAACAGAAACACCGGATGGACAACAACGAAATCAAGGTCATTGCCGATGCAATGCTTGACAAGAAGGGTCAGGATGTTGTATCCCTTGACCTCAGGAATATCGGAACGGCAATTTCCGACTATTTTATCGTATGCAACGCTGACTCAACGACAAATGTCGATGCAATCGCCGACAATGTCGAGGAAATGATGCTGGAAAAATGCGGCAGGAAAGTACTCCGTTCGCAGGGAAAGGAGAATTCTTTCTGGATAATCCTCGACTACGGTGACATCGTGGTACATATCTTCCAGACACAGTATCGGGAGTTCTACAGGCTGGAAGCGCTGTGGGCGGATGCGGAAAAATGCGAATATTAGTATATTGAAATACAATGGACAGCAACAATACGAACAACCAGGGGCAGAAGGATCCCAGAAAGCCCGTCAACATAAGGTTCAATTTTTCCTGGATCTATATGATACTTCTTATAGTCATCGTATGGATGTTTTTCAACCAGGGCGGTGCCAATCCGCAGAAGATTGAATGGGAGGACGTGAAGGAACAGATCCTCGCAGGGGATGTCAAGGAAATCACATTCATCAGGAACGACTATGAGGGCCGTGTGACCATCAAGCCTGACCGGCTGGAGAAATATGCGGACAAGTTCGGCGGAAAGATTCCGGGCAAGTCCCCGCATTTCGTTTTCCTGGTTTCCGGCAGTTTCAATGCCGAGGAGACCTTCGGGGAGCTGAACGACTCCCTTCCGGAAAGCGACCGTTTCCGTCTTGTTATTGAGAACAACAACAAGGTTTGGGGCTCGGTTCTCGAATGGCTGCTGTTCCCTCTGATACTTATCCTGATGTGGGTCTTCATGTTCAGGGGATTCAACAAGAATGCCGGTCCGGGAGGCCCGGGAGGTTTCTTCAATGTAGGGAAGTCGACCGGCAAGCTCGCCGAGAAAGACAGTATAAAGGTCACTTTCAAGGATGTGGCCGGGCTTGACGGGGCCAAGGAAGAGGTCATGGAGATAGTGGATTTCCTGAAGAATCCCAAGAAATATACGGCTCTTGGAGGAAAGATCCCGAAGGGAGCCCTTCTTGTCGGCCCTCCGGGTACGGGAAAGACCCTGCTTGCAAAGGCTGTGGCGGGGGAGGCCAACGTACCTTTCTTCTCCATTTCCGGTTCTGACTTCGTGGAGATGTTCGTCGGAGTCGGTGCATCGAGGGTAAGGGATCTGTT
Organism: uncultured Bacteroidales bacterium; assembly: GCA_944326325.1. GTDB lineage: Bacteria > Bacteroidota > Bacteroidia > Bacteroidales > UBA932 > Cryptobacteroides. Next base: position 88,454 of record CALVDQ010000008.1, on the reverse strand, counting down.
CAGACAGGCCAAGGAAAAGGCGCCGTGCATAGTCTTCATAGATGAGATCGATGCCGTGGGACGTGCCAGGAGCAAGAATGTGGGTTTCTCATCGAATGACGAGAGGGAGAACACTCTTAACCAGCTCCTCACCGAGATGGACGGTTTCGATTCCAATTCCGGAGTCATCATACTTGCCGCCACGAACAGGGCGGATATCCTCGACAAGGCCCTGCTGCGTGCCGGAAGGTTCGACAGGCAGATCCATGTGGACCTTCCTGACCTGAAGGAAAGGGTCGCCATCTTCAAGGTGCACCTCAAGGGGCTGAAGCTTTCTCCGGACTTCGATGTGGATTTCCTTGCGAAACATACTCCAGGATTTTCGGGCGCGGACATAGCCAATGTCTGCAACGAGGCTGCCCTGACAGCTGCCCGCAAGAACAAGACGGAGATCGACAAACAGGATTTCCTCGATGCCGTGGACAGGATAATCGGCGGATTGGAAAGAAAGAACAAGATCATCACACCTGAAGAGAAGAAGTCCATAGCCCACCACGAGGCAGGACATGCGACTGTCAGCTGGCTGCTTCCGAATGCAAGCCCGTTGTTCAAGGTGACGATAGTCCCGAGAGGCCAGTCCCTTGGAGCGGCCTGGTATCTTCCGGAGGAGAGGCAGCTCGAGACCAGGGACCAGATGATGGACCAGATGTGCTCCCTCATCGGTGGCCGCGTGGCTGAGGAGATTGTCAACGGACAGCCTTCTACCGGGGCTCTGAACGACCTTGAAAGGCTTACCAAGTCCGCATACGCCATGGTTGTCTATTACGGGATGAGCGAGAAGATCGGGACCGTTTCCTATTTCGATTCCACCGGCTCCCGCGGCTACGAACTTGGCAAGCCGTACAGTGAGAAGACTGCGGAACTTATTGACGAAGAGGTGAAGTCCCTTATAAACAGGATACATGACAGGACCTACAAGATCCTTATGGACAACAAGGACAAGTTCCTTGAACTTGCCGCCCTGCTTCTCGAGAAAGAAGTGATCTTCGCCGATGACATGGAGAGGATCTTCGGCCCGAGGGCAAACAGGAAGGAAGAAGAAATCTAAGCCTTTCGCAAGATATGAAAAACCTGATTCTCAGAACCTTGACCGGTATAGGCTTTGTGGCCGTCGTTGTTGTGGCGCTTCTGCTGAACAAGTATTGTTTCGGAGTGCTGATGATAGGCCTGATGACGGTCATGATGATTGAATTCTACCGGATGACCATGCAGGGGGAGTACCTTTTCTCCCAGGTGCTGTCCATCCTTGCGGCCATAGTACTTTTCGTACTGACCTACCTTTACCGCGGATTCGACTTTCCGGGACGCCTGGTGGTGCTGGCCATAATCCCGGTCTTCGTTGTCATGATAAATTCCCTGTATGTCAAGGACAAGACCGATTTCGGCAAGTTCGCGAACCTGTATACCGCGCTGCTGTATATAGCGGTACCGGTGACGATGACAAATTTCGCCGTGTTCGGTCCGCAGGGGACCTACGGGGGTATCCTCCTGCTGAGTCTGTTCATCATAATATGGGTGTCAGACATCGGAGGCTACCTTTTCGGAATGACAATCGGGCAGAAGTTCGGCAAGAAGCTTTTCCCCGAGGTATCTCCCAAGAAGTCCTGGGCCGGATTCTGGGGCGGCCTCTTCCTTGCGGTTGCGGCAGGAGCCGTGCTTTCCCGCACGGGGATGCTCCGTTATCCGCTGGAACATTGCATCATCCTGGCCGTCCTGATGAATATTTCCGGAGTGTACGGGGATCTGATAGAATCCCAGTGGAAGAGATATTACGCCATCAAGGACACCGGTACCATCATGCCGGGCCACGGAGGGATCCTTGACCGTATGGACAGCGCATTGCTTGCCCTTCCGACAGGGATAATCTACCTGCTTGTCGTAAACGTACTGTAGAACCCGTTGCCGTGAATGCCTGTATATGGAGACGAATGAAAGAATTTTTGAAAAATTTCAAAACAGTTTCTAAATTTGCAGTTTGATAACTACTACTCATTATGACTATACATAGAGGCGGACGGAGGATAATCCTTAGTGTGTGGGCGATTTGTATCTTGCTGATCTTTCTGATCCTGCATTTTATAAGTTGCCTGTACATCTCTTTTCCTCTGCTGGCCCTCATTGTATTCTTCATGGGTTTCGTTATCTTCTTTTTCAGGGTTCCGTCGCGTCACAAACCGGGCGGAGACAATATCGTCACTGCTGTTGCCGACGGCGAAATAGTCGTTCTCGACAAGGTCTACGAGCCGGAGTATCTCAAGAGGGAATGTATGCAGGTCTCCATCTATATGGATTTTTTCAACGTCCATGTGAATTTCTGGCCTATGGACGGTGAAGTCACATACTACAGATATCATCCCGGAAAATATTTCCTGGCTTTCCTGCCGAAGGCTTCCGAACTCAACGAGCACACTTCCACCGGCATCCGCAACGATTACGGGGAAGTCTTCTTCAAACAGCTTGCAGGCACTTTCTGCCGCAGGATAGAGTGCTATGCCGAGGTCGGCAACCTGGAAACGAGGGGAGAACAATGCGGAATAATCAAATTCGGCTCGCGCATTGACATGTACCTGCCATTGGATGCGGACATCAAGGTCCGGATCGGTGAAGAGGTCCGTGCTTGTGAGACGGTCATAGCGGAGCTGAACGGAAAATAATATGGAAGAAATATTTATTATACTCCTGCTGATACTTCTTAACGGCGTGTTCGCAATGTCCGAGATAGCCATCATCTCAGCAAGGAAATCCAGTCTTCAGGCAGATGCAAACAAGGGCAGCAAGGCAGCAAGGACTGCACTCGGGCTCGCCCAGGATCCGGACAGGTTCCTTTCGGCCGTTCAGGTCGGGATTACCCTCATAGGTATCCTTACGGGTATATTTTCAGGCAACAAGATTGCAGCCGAGTTCTCGGCCCTGCTGCAGGATGCGGGGATGGCGGCGAAGGCGGCGTCTGCCCTGGCCCAGACCATCATAGTCGTGCTGGTGATGTTCCTGACTCTGATATTCGGCGAACTTGTCCCGAAGAGGATAGCCATGAGCGCATCGGAAAAGGTCTCCAAGATAGTGGCCGGCCCCATGAAGTTCATATCCCTTGTCGCGGCTCCGTTCGTATGGCTGCTTGCCAAGACTACGGCATTGATTGTGAAGATGCTGGGCATAAGATACCAGGAAACGAAGGTTACGGAAGAAGAGATCAAGTCCATCATCCAGGAAGGTACGGACGAAGGGGAGGTGTCCCAGGTTGAACAGGACCTCGTGGAAAGGGTATTCGCACTGGGAGACCTGAAGGTCAGCACCATAATGACATTGCGTGCGGATATCGTATGGCTGAGCCTTGAGATGACTGAGGCCGAGATACGGGAGACGATCGAAGGGAACATATTCGAGGAATATCCGGTAGTGGATGACGACCTCGACCATGTGGTAGGAGTGCTTTCCCTGAAGGAGTATGTCCTGAATATCGGCAAGGAAGGGTTCGACATCAGGAAAATGATGAAGGAACCGGTCTATTTCCATGAGAACATGAATGTCTATACTGTCCTCGAACAGATGAAGGAAAAGAAGATAAGCCGCGCCCTGGTGTGCGACGAGTTCGGTTCATGTTCCGGCATCATCACGCTGAAGGATATCATGGAAGCGCTTGTCGGGAATATAAATGACGACCATGAGGAGCCGGACATAGTCGCAAGAGGCGGGAATGACGGCTGGCTCGTGGACGGAATGTGTCCGATGTACGACTTCCTCAGGCATTTTGATATAGAGGATTCCATGGAGGATTTCGAGTATACGACTGTAGCCGGACTTATTCTCGATGAGCTGGACCATATGCCTGTCGCCGGTGAAAAGGTGACCTGGCGCGACTTCCAGTTCGAGGTGGTGGACATGGACGGCGCCCGTATCGACAAGGTGATTGTCAAGAAGGAGAAGCCTGAGGCTCTTCAGATTACGGAGTCAGGTCAGGATTCACGCTCCGGAAGCGGAAATTAGTTCCAGCAGTCTGTCTATGGCCTCTTCTTCCGGCACGTGCCTGGCTACGGGGGTCTTTTTCCTGTAGATGGTGACCTTGCGGCTGCCTTCCCCTACATATCCCCAGTCCGCGTCGGCCATTTCTCCGGGGCCGTTTACGATACAGCCCATCACGGCGATGACAATTCCTTTCAGGTGGGATGTCCGCCTTTTCACTTCATTTAAGGTCTCCTCAAGGTTGTACATGGTACGTCCGCATCCAGGGCAGGCTACATATTCCGGTCTGTAGAAACGTCGGCGGGTGGCCTGCATGAGTTCATCTACGAGGTAACCGGCTTCTTCCGTGCCGTCAAGGCGTATTTTCGCGCCGTCCTTCCCGGCGTAGCATCCGTGCAGCTCCACTTCGTCGATCTTTCTGTCAAGAAGCATCCTGCCGAAATCACATGAAAGGTCCAGCAGAAGCCTTTCCCTTGAAGGCGCGTCGTAGGTCGCCACTGCCTTGCCTTCCGTTGTGGAAAGGGTGCACAGAGAAGAATGCAGCCTGTGCCCGTACCTGTCCGAAAGATACCGGGCCACAGGTATCTCGTTTACCGGGTCCTCCGTAAGAGAGACTCTTATCGTATCCCCGATGCCTTCCGAGAGCAGGGCCGAGATGCCTGCCGCGGATTTCATCCTTCCTGAATCCCCGTTCCCTGCTTCAGTGACTCCCAGATGCAGGGGGAAGGCTGCATCCCTTTCCTCCATGGCCTTTGCGAGCAGCCTGTATGCCTCTACCATGACTATTGTGTTGCTTGCTTTCAGTGAGACGACCACATCCATGAACCCGTTCTGGAGGCAGAGCCCTATCCATTCCATGGCAGCTTCCTTCATGGCCAGGGGAGTGTTGCCATACAGTGTCGTGATCCTCTCCCCGAGGGAGCCGTGGTTCAGTCCAATCCTGATCGCGGTGCCATGCTCTTTGCATACGGATACGAGTCTGGTGAACTGGCTGCACGCAGTGGCATGATCCTTATGGAAATTGCCGGGATTTATGCGGACCTTGTCAGCTACTGCAGCCGCGGCTATGGCTATTTCCGGAGAAAAGTGGACATCGGCAACGAGCGGCACTCCGATTCCCCTGGACCTGAGCTGTCTCCTGATTTCAGCGAAGGCGGCTACATCTCCCATGGACGGGACCGTCAGCCTTATAATTTCCGCTCCAGCCTCATACAGTCCGATACATTGCCTGACAGAGGCGTCTATATCCGAGGTGTGAGTGTTGCACATGGTCTGGACCACGATGGGGTTCCCGCCTCCGATGACAACATTACCGACTTTTACTTCTCTTGTTTTCATGGCATTATTCTATCTGTTCCGCCTGGGTATCGTTTCCGGCAGGGATTTCTGACTGTATCGTCTTTATCAGGCCGAGATGCTCCCTTGCCTCGCGCCTGAGCTGGTGCTTCGTCTTTCCGACCCTTTTGGTGAGCTGGAAATGGACTCCTACCGAGAATATGAAGTTGGCCGGGTAGGCATACCTGTAATAATACTGGCTGTAATAGTCCGGCTTGTACAGGGAGCCGAAAGAGTGTTTGTACATGGCTGTGAAGTGAATCTCAAGGGGATCAAACACGAAGGCGAATCCCGCCCCGCCCTTGATGCCGTAGTCCCACCTCAGGTCCGTGTCCAGGAAAGAATTCCTTACATTGTCCGCGACTCCGTCGCCGAAACGGCTGATACTGAGACGGTAGCCTCCGAAAAGCCCGAGGTTTACCATGAGCTTCATTTTCCAGAAATCGAAATGGCAGTGGGCCATCACAGGGACTTCCACGACATTCATCACAGCTCCGGTAGCGCCTTCAAGGGTGGGGGTGTAGCCTTCGTCATCCTCCTCGAACTGGTAACCTTCCTGGGCAAAGAAGACCCCTGCCTGGATGCCGAAATATGGCATATATCCGAACATCTTGCCGTATCGTGTGTACAGGAATCCGAAGTTATAGGGGACGAAGCGGAACCGTTGCTGCATGGTAGGGTTCCAGCTGACCTGGCTGATGCCTACACCTCCCTGGATGCCTATCATCGTGTAGTCGTTGATAGGTATATCCTTGCTTAAGTCGAGACTGTCAAGGTAGCTGTTGCTGAGCGAGTCTATGTTCGCGATCTCGATGTCGATACCGTCTACGAACGTAGTGTCGCGTGCCTGTACCGTAACCTGGGGCTCCCGGCTGTCCTCTTCGACGGACAGACCCTGGGGCAGTTGCGCCCCGGCCTCCGGGCAGGCAAGACAGAAGAGGGTTGCGGCGGATGCTGCGATATAATATGCTGTCTTTTTCATTTTGTCCATTTCGGCCTGCTGTTTTATCTGAAAAGTTCCCCTACATCGATGGTCTGCTCGAGTTCCGTCATTTCAGGGATGTCAATCAGGGTGTTTCCGTCCTCCAGCTTGTAGAATTTCACTTTTTCCGGCTGTTTATGCTCCAGAAGGTTGCCGGTATCAACGAGCCCGTTGCGGTTTATGTCTTCTGTCAGCCTTATGGAGTATTTTCCGGCCTTGATGTATGGGAAGAGCAGGGTAGTGTCGGTGTCTATGGTGAAGGAACGTATGGTCTGGTCTCTTTTCTCGTTGAGCATGTCAACTATATACTTGTTCCTGACATCGCTGAGCACAAGGCTCAACGAACTGAGCTTGTCATCGTTCGGCAGGGTCACCTTCACTTCCGAACTGTCGTTGAAGAATCCGTTTATGTCCACGAACTTGCGGTGAGGGACCTTCAGTATGTATTCGTATCCCGGAAGAAGCTTGCCGGACGGCCTCACGATATATTTCCTTAGATTAAGGCTGTCCTGCTCCACCGTGTAGGTATCCGTAAATTCCTGCTGTTTGGGGTTGACGTACCGGAATTCGAGGGAATCGAACGCCGACTGTACAAGAGGATACTTGAATTCTATCACGAAGCCGTACTGCTCTATGTTTTCAGGTTTGGCGTCAATGGTGAAGACCGTGGTTGTGTCCTCTTTCTTTATGTCCTTGCGCGAACTCTTGGCCACAGCCGTCTGGCGCGGTTTGCTCAGCTTGATCTCCTCGACCGTCGGAACAAGATTGCCGAGGGTGTCGGTCTTCAGATAGTCCACGTTCAGGAACAGCGTATCCGGAAGCGGTTTCGGGTCGTTTACCCAGATTTCAAGACTATCCTGTTCCAGATTGAACTGGGTGATGAGCTTTTCGGCAGGGATTCCGGTCATCCAGATGGAGTCAATCTTTGCATAAGGGGCCATGAAAGTGATGTAGGCGGTCCTTTCCCCGAGCCTTTCCTTGTTGACGATCATCTGTTTCGACGGAACTTCCTTGAACATGTTCAGCTCGTATTCGGTCTTCCTTGCGAGGCAGGCCACCGTATCGGTCATCAGATATTTCTTAAGTTCCGGAAGCGAGTCGTTCACCTTTATGGACGGGCGTACGAGGGTGTCGACGAAAGCCACCTGCTCGTTGTCGGCCTCGTATATGTTGTTGTTGTTCATGTCCATGATGGCGTACATCCTGTAGACGGTGTCCTGGATGTTCCTGAGACAGAAATAGCCCCAGTCATCGGTCTTTATGGCCGCGTCAGGACGTTTCTTGAATATGGCAGAGTCGCTGTGGTCCTTGTATAGCATCACTGTGGCCCCCTTTACCGGCATCAGGGTATTGCAGTCCTGTACAACCCCGTTTATCATCATGGAGTCCAGATGCCTTCCGGTGGAGAACACCATGGCATAGCCAGGATACATGTTGCCTTCATTGTTATCGGCGATGGCGTTGGTCACATCGAGGACATAGGTCTTGTTGGAGTCGAGGTCGGACTCGAAATAGACGATCACGCTCTTCCCCCGGATCCTGTATTTCGGTGCTTTTTCCAGAGGAGGGGAGAGGAAGAGGCTCTGCACGTCCTTTACGACGACGAATTCATCGAACGTCATGGACAGCTGTGTCTTGTGGGTAGCTATCATTGTATCCCCGCGCATCGGGTAGTATTTCACCAGGACCGGGGGAATGGTATCTTTAGGCCCGCCGCTCGGAGGAGTGGTGGTGTTTGCGCAGGATGGGGAAAATACCAGCACGCCGATTGCAACTACCACGGCAGCAAGCGGCAGATATTGCGATAGAATCGTTTTCATTCTGCAAACTTACACATAAATTCCAGATTTTCGGCACCGCTTGTAGAAAAAAAGTCAAAGGTCGGTGCGGACGACACTCTGGATTCCTTCGATCTTGTTCAGCCTTTTTATCAGTCTTTCGAGATCATCCTTGTCATGTACGTAAAGGTCGATGTAGCCGTCGAATACCTCGTCTTCGGTGTTGAGATATATGCGTCTCATGTTTACGTTCATCACGAGTGAGATATATCTGGATATCTCGTTTATTATTCCGATGCGGTCATATCCTTTGAGGGAAAGCCTTACAAGGAAGGACTGGTCCACGTCCTGCTCCCACTGTGTCTTGACGATGCGGTCCCCGTGCTTCGCGGCGATGCTGTTGGCGACACTGCAGGATTTCTTGTGTACGGTAATGGTGCCGTCGGAGGCAAGGAAGCCTACCACAGGATCTCCCGGAATAGGGTTGCAGCAGTTGGCTATCACGTATTTGTAGGTACCGTCGCTCTTGTCGTTGATGACATATTTCCCTTCCTTCTTGTCCTTGCTCTTGAACCACGGGAACGACCACTTGCCTGGCTTGTCATCTTCTTTCCTCAGTATCTGGTCCAGGTTCGACAGCTTCAGGATGCCGGCTCCGATGCGGAAGTAAAGCTCTTCCCTGTTCCCTTCGAAGATCTCGTAGCCTTCCATGAGCTTGTCGGCCACCTTGTCAGTCAGCTTGAAGCCAAGCGCCTGGAGCTGTTCCTCGAGCATTTTCCTGCCGACCTTGATGCTTTCCTGGCGTTCCCCCTTGAAATAGTCTATGACTATGCCCCTTGCCTTCCTTGTCACGAGAAACTGCAGCCATGCGCGTTTCGGCTTTTCGTTCTCGGCAGTGATGATCTCGACCTGGTCTCCGGACCTCAGGACGTAGGTCAGAGGCACGAGCTTCATGTTGACTTTGGCGGCAATGGCCTTGTTGCCTATCTCGGTGTGTATCATGTAGGCGAAGTCGAGGGCCGTGGCTCCTTTCTGTATGCTTTTCTGTTCCCCCTTAGGCGTGAAGACGAGGATGTCCGTGGTCGTGAGGTCGTTGTGGATGATGTCGAGAAGCTCGAGCGCGTTGACGTCCGGGTTGACGAGGATTTCCTTCACCTTGCTTATCCATTTGTCCATTTCGCTCTCGTTCTCGCTCACGAATCCGTCCTTCTTGTAGGCCCAGTGTGCGGCGATGCCTTTCTCAGCGATGTCGTTCATCCTCTGGGTACGTATCTGTACCTCTATCCAGATGCCGGAATGGCTCATGACGGTGCAGTGCAGGGCTTCATAGCCGTTGTTCTTGGGGTGCTTCACCCAGTCCCTGATGCGGTCGCTCTTGTATTTGTATATGCCTGTGATGATTGAGAATACGTGGTAGCACTGGTCCCTTTCGGCGTCCTTTGTGCTGGATTGTCCCGGATTGAAGATGATGCGGACGGCGTACAGGTCATATATCTGCTCGAAGGTGATGCCCTTGGTCACTATCTTGTGCCAGATGGAATAAGGCGTCTTCACCCGTTTCCGGATCTCGAATTCGAATCCCGCCTTTTTCAGTGCGGCCTCAATGGGCTTTATGAACTCGTCTATCTCCTTTTCCTTGTCGGAGATGTTCCTGTTTATCTTCTCCGTGATCTCGTTGAAGGCCTCTGGCTCCTTGTACCTGAGCCAGATATCTTCCATCTCGGATTTCACTTCGTACAGGCCGAGCCGGTGGGCGAGGGGGATGAAGATGAACATGGTCTCGGACAGGATCTTGTCCCGCTTGTACTCTGGCATGAACTCTATGGTCCTGCAGTTGTGCAGCCTGTCGGCGAGCTTTATGAGCACCACCCTGACATCGTCGTTGAGAGTAAGAAGGATGCGCTTGAAGTTCTCGGCCTGGATGCTCTTCTTCTCGGCCTTGTCCTCGTTGTCCAGGACCGTCTTTATCTTGGTAAGTCCGTCGACGAGGGAGGCAATCTTTTCCCCGAACAGGTTGCTGATGTCCTCTACGGTATATTCAGTGTCTTCCACCACGTCATGCAGCAGGGCGGCGGCTATGGACTTGTAGCCCAGTCCGATGTTGCTGACCACGATCTTCGCCACGGCTATCGGATGCAGGATATAAGGTTCTCCGGAGCGGCGTCTTACTCCCTTGTGGGCTTCGTTGGCGAAATCGAAGGCTTTCTGCACGATGTCCAGTTCTTTCTGGTCGGCGCAGCGTTTCCTGGCAGCCTCCTTGAGGTCTGCATAATCGCGGGCGATGATGTCGAAGTCTTCTTTGGTAAATTCAGATACAGGCATATTCCGGTTGTTTTTATTCGATGTTGTAGTTGTCCACGTTCTGGTAGGCATACGACAGTTCGGCCCCGAAGAGTATGATGAACCATCCGAAATTCATCCAGAACATGAAAAGGGGTATGGCCGCGACGGCACCGTAGACCATGTTCAGCCTTGTGACGAAAAGCTGTGTCTCAAGGTACAGGTACTGCAGTACGGTGAATGCCAGCGCCGAGATTGCGGAGGCTCTGAGAGCGTTTGAATACAGTACCTTGTGATTCGGGATGAACTTGTACATCGCCGAGAAGGTGAGTGCCGCGACTATGTAGAAGAGAATCCAGGCCAGGACGGAGGCAATGGACTCGAAATAATCTATGTCCAGCCCGACTCCCTTGAGCAGGTTGCTGTACACTATGGAGCCCGAGAAGAAGAGCATTATCACGAAAGGGGCTATCAGGAGGATGGCAATGTAGAAGGAAACTCTCTTGAAGATGTTGCGCGACTTGCGTACCCTCCAGACGTTATTGAAGACCCTTTCCACCGAAATCATCATCCAGAACACGAGCCATACGAAGAGCAGGGCGCTCACCAGGCCCATGGCACTGGACTGTGCGGTGTCTATGATGTTGTTGGCGAAACCCAGGACCATGTTTATGGCTTCCTGCGAATTGCTGAAATATGAGTACAGCAGGGTCTCGAGCTTGTCTGCCAGCCCGAGGCCGTCGGTTATGGCGAACACAACGGCCAGGAACGGGACCACGGACATTGTGCCGAAGAAGCTCAGGGCCACGGCCTGGAATCCTATCTTTTCCGCGGAGAAGGTCTTGATGGTGATGATGAGCACCTTCAGGTACTTGATGAACCTGGCTTTCGCACGCGAGAATTCCCCGATATCCAGATTCCAGATATCTTCGGAAATGAAGCGCTTCAGGCGCCTGAATATGTTCACCGGGTTCTTCATCCTCACCAGCAGCCTTATTTTCCAGAAAGCCTGGACATGAACTTTTCCGGGTCTATGACGAACCTTTCATGGGTCCCTGTCCCTATCGGGCCTTCCCCGTCCGAGACTTCCACCCTGAACACAAGCCTTCTGCCGTCGACTTCCGTCAGTTCTGCCTCGGCAAGGAGATGTGTCCCCGGCAGGCAGGCCCTGATGTGGGATATGTCGGCCCTGGTGCCGACAGTTTCCGCCCCGTTCTCACGGGCGAGGGTATATGCTGTCCTTTCCATAAGGGCGACCATGGCCGGAGTCGCGTAGACCGGAAGTCCTCCGGAACCTATCCTGTCCGCCGTCTCGTCCTCGAGCACCGTATGCCCTGTCGTGTATTTCATTCCAGCTTCCATATCTCTTGTTTTTTCAGAAAAGGGTGAGCTGCACAGGAGCGCTGTCATTTCCTTCCCCGTTGTCCATGTTTTCCTGTCCGGACTCCTCCCCGGAGACTATGAGTTTCCTGAATTCGTCCTCGCTGATTACCGGGATACCGAGCGCCCCGGCCTTCTTCACCTTCTCCGGACCGGGTTTCTCCCCGGCCAGGAGGTATGTTGTCTTTCCGCTTACCGAAGAACTGTTCTTGCCTCCATGTGCGGTTATAAGTTCTTTTATTTCATCGCGTGAAACACTGAAGTTTCCGCTTATAACAATTATGTTACCTGCAAGTGAGGAGGATTTTTGTCCGTTTTCATCCCCGACGGAGAACTTCAGCCCGGCCTTTTCCAGCCTGTCTATCTCTTCCCGGTTCTCCTCCCTGGAGAACCAGTCAATGATGCTGTCGGCTATGACCTCCCCGATGTCCTCCGCCTCCAGCAGGGTCTGTCTGTCGGCCGATGCCAGCGCCCTGATATCCTTGAAATGCCGGGCCAGGGTCCTGGCGGTGGTCTCGCCGACGTACCTTATCCCCAGCGCGAAGAGAACGTGCTCGAAAGGGGTCTTCCTGGAGGCCTCGAGGCTGTCGAGGAACCTTTGGGCGGAACGTTCCTTCCATCCCTCGAGGTTCAGGAGCTGCTCTTTGGTGAGGCTGTAGAAGTCGGACGGCCTGCGTACGTAGCCCAGGTTGAAGAGCTGTTCTATGGTGGCGTCCCCGGCTATCACGTTCATTGCCTTCCTGCTTATGAAGTGCACCAGCTTGCCCTTGATCTGGGTAGGGCAGCCGGAGGTGTTCGGGCAGAAGTAACGGGCTTCCCCCTCGTCCCGCACAAGCTTGGTCCCGCAGTCGGGACACTTGTCGGGGAATACGGGGACAACCGCGTCAGGCTTCCGCCTGTCCATGTCCACTCCTGTGATCTTCGGGATTATTTCCCCGCCTTTCTCCACATATACATAGTCTCCGATGCGTACATCGAGGAGGTGCATCTGCTCCGAATTGTGGAGGGAGGCCCGTTTTACCGTGGTGCCGGACAGCAGCACTGGATCGAGGTTGGCCACCGGGGTGACGGCCCCTGTCCTTCCCACCTGGTAATCTATGGACTTCAGCCTTGTCAGGGCCTGTTCCGCCTTGAACTTGTAGGCCACGGCCCAGCGCGGGAACTTGGCCGTGTACCCGAGCTCTTTCTGGTAAGGCAGCTCGTTCACCTTTATAACTATGCCGTCTGTCGCGAAGGGGAGGGCTTTCCTTTCAGTGTCCCAGTAGGAGATGTATTCCTCTATCTCGGCTATGTCCCGGCAGATCTTCCTCTTGTCCGAGACCGGAAGCCCCCAGCCGGCAGCGGCCTTGAGTGCCTCGTCATGGGTGAGGAAGGGCAGGTTCTCTCCGAGGAGATGGTACAGGGTGCATTCGAGCCCCCGGTGCTGGACCTCCTTCGGGTTTATCAGCTTCAGGGAGCCGGAGGCCGCGTTCCTCGGGTTGGCGAACGGCTGGTCCTCGTCCCGGAGCCTTTCCTCGTTCAGCCTGTCGAAGGCCTTGTACGGCATGTATATCTCACCCCTTATCTCGAATTCTTCCGGATATCCGTTCCCCTTCAGGGTCTGCGGTATGTTGGATATGTGGCGGACATTGGCGGTGACATCATCGCCTATGGTGCCGTCTCCGCGGGTCAGGGCCTGGGCGAGGACGCCTTTCCTGTAGGTGAGGCAGATGGCCGTCCCGTCGAATTTCAGTTCGCAGCAGAAGGTGAATGTCTTCCCGAGCGTCCTTGCCGCGCGTTCGGCGAAGGCTTCCACTTCGGAGATGTCGTAGGTGTTGCCAAGGGAGAGCATCGGATACTTGTGCGGGAACTGTTCGAACTCCTGCCTTGCCTCCTGTCCCCGGGGCGACGTATCCAGGTCGCTGCCCACTGTCCTGGTAGGGGAGTCCGGGGTCACAAGTTCCGGATAAGCCTTTTCCAGGGCAGAGAGCTCGTTCATCAGCATGTCGAACTCATAGTCGCTTATCACAGGAGCGTTCTCCACATAATAGCGCCTGTTGTTCTCTGAGATTATTTCCCGGAGCTGCCTTATCCTTACGGTTGCCTCTTCTTTATTAAGCATAGCTGACATAGACATAAGAATGCAAATTTAGAGATTTTTTGCGTACATTACCCGGAATATTGTATTTTCGCGAAAATTTAGGGATGCAGAGGCTTCCCTGGGGCTTCCCGGGGCCACGGCTGAACCTTTATGTAAAGAAAATGGCATATTAAAGTAAAAGAGGTCTCCTCTTTAATGATATATTTGCGGCCGGAAATTTTTGATATATGAGAAACAGGAAAACAATTCTACTTTATCCTGCATTCATGGCGCTGTTTGCTGCATGCAGCCATGAGAATGTGGAGATTGCCGGCCAGGAGCAGATTTTACTCACGAGCGGGGTCGAGTCCATGAAAGTCGCGGCTGCCGGGACTTTGGGTACACAGTCCTCTTCCATAGCGGCAGGCAGGGCGGTAAGTGCATGGGTGGAGACCTCCGGTACAGGTGAGGCCCTCTATAAGGCATGGGAGCTGACGGCGGACGGGAAAGACGGGTTCAGCTATGAGCCGATGTTCTTCCCGGAGTCGGGCAGCGGCATAGATGTCTATGCCATACACGGACCTTCCTTTGCCCGGAACTGGCAGAGAGCGGGGCTGTGACCATACCGGAGGTGGTGCTCGACGGCACTTTCCTCCCGGGCAGGATAAGTGAGGCCGGGATGCAGGAGCAGTCTTCGAGGGCAGCCATGGTCAGCACCGGAAAGACATCCGGTACACTGACAGTAGACGGGCGGCTCAGCGGAGCTTCCGGGAGCGAAGTCTACAATGAGGCTGTCGTTGTGCCGCAGGCAATGGGCGGCAAGAGCATCTGCTTCAACCTGTCCAGTGGCGGGACTCTCTATTACACGATTCCGGAAGGGACCGTATTCGAGAGCGGGAAGAAGTACATATACAAGATTACGATGGACCTGTCCGGCATCCATGTCTCGTCCGGGATAGTGGACTGGGCGCCCGGCGGTGAGGAGAGCGGTACCGCTACCGTAATCTGAAACGGAACCGGGGGAGCGTCCGGCGGATCCCCTGGAGCGAAGTATAACAGGTCCGCCGGACTAACGTTATAATTATGACCCGAAAGATTTTTGTACTGATAATCGCGGCAACGGCAGCCGCCGCATCCTGCACGAAAACAGACACCGTCATCCGGGAAGAGACCGGTGCCGCAGGAAGTGAAATGGAATTTGCAGCCACAGTGAGCGACTGCATGCCGTCGAAGGCAACTTCCGGGAATACCTGGGACCCCGGTGACGAGACAATAACCGTACAGGTGCTGGACCGGTACGACCCGTCTGCCTCCCTCTCCTGGGACGGAGCAGCCACCGGCTATTACAGGGCCGGCACCTCCTCCCTCGAGTTTGTCTCTGGTGAGAAATCCTACTGGAACGGAAAGGACGAGGAAAAGATGGTGCGTGCATGGTATCTCGGGACAGGGGAGAAAAGGGACCGGCTGCCGTCGGCAGACTCCCCGTGGACAGTATCTGCGTCACAGGATACCGGCGACGGCTTCCAGCACAGCGACTTTGTCTTTGCCGGAAGGAAAGCCACCTACGGCACAGGAAAGACGGAACTGACATTCTATCACCAGATTGCGAAGATTTCAGTGAACGTGGCCGGATCAGGGAAATACGCCGGGGCGGAAGTCTCCGGGATGGCCATTCACGGCATATACCTCGGCGGGGCATTCGAGGCTCCGGACATTACGGACGGAACTGTTCCTGCAGGTACTTGGACCACTTCAGGGCAGACAGGTGACATAGCCATGAAAAAGACCGGCACCGCCTCTTTCGAGGCCATCGCCATTCCCCAGTCCGGTTCCCCTGTCCAGGGCAGGAATCTCTTCACGTTCTCGGCAGGAGGGACAGACTTCGCCTATTCCCCGGACGGATATACATGGAAATCCGGCTACAGGTACACATACAACATCAGTATCCAGGAAGACGGCAGCGTAACAATCACCCCGCCGCAGTCCGGGCTCCCTGGATGGGGAGATGAATCATCCGAGGAAGTTATACAGTAGGAAACAAGGAAATATCATGAAAATAAGGTTATCAGCAGTCGCGATGATTGTCATGGCAGCGGCTTCCTGCACAAGGGAGCTGCCTGACGTAATTACAGGAGAAAGAGAAAAGCTGTCATTTACCGTGGACGCTTACCCCGCCTTCGAGGAAGACGGGACCAGGTCTGTCGGGACATACGATGCCGGCAAGACGGAATGGACAGACGGGGACGAGATATTCGTGCGTATAGAGACTGCCGGCGGCGAAACGAAGGGGATTACTCTGGAGAACTCCGGCGGCTCATGGACAGGCACGCAGACGGAGATACCGGTCTCCGATGTAGTAAGTGTGACGGCGGTCTACTCTCCAGTCATGCAGATGGATGCCTCCGGCAATATGACCCTGAAAAGCGGTATGCAGAAATGGCAGGGGGAATACATGAGTGTCCAGGGTGTCAACGCTTCCGGGAATGTGCAGATAGATTTCACCTCTGCGTCAAGGGACTACAGCCGCCTCCGGATAGCATCCGACCCGGGCAATACGGTGGATGTGAAAATCAGCGGCTTCTCATCCCCGGGCGAAAAGGGGAGTACCTCTGACCTCACTGCAAGCGGACTCATCGCTGACAGCAAGGGCAATGCCTATATTTACGGTTCATGGAAATCAGGGAGTTCGCTGGAAGTTACCGTATCTGGTTCTGCAAAGTCATTCACTCTTAAGGAATCCGTGCCAGGGCGTTCATACGCAGTAGATGCGGCAGGAGAACGGGTGCCGGGAAAATTCAAGGTGACGTTCGACCTCAATGGCGGGACCGGTGTGGACCAGCTCGTATACTGGGCGTCTCCGGGTGAAAGCGTAGAACTGCCCAAGACTGCAGTCCGGGAGGGTTATATGCTGAAAGGATGGTACAACCAGACCCTGAATGTCATGTTCGACTATTCGTCGTCCGGGACCTCAAGTGTCATGGTTTCGGACAAGGATTTCTACATAGTCTTCATCTGGGAGGAGATAACAACCGAGGGCGCTACAAAATACAGGAACGAGGATGTTTGGGTCAAGGGGATAGTGCCTCCGTCCGAGGATGACTGGGAGCTTGCCTCCTTTGCCGGCGACGGGTATCTCGTCAGGTGGAAACCTGGTCTCGGGTGGTACAATACCAACCAGAACGGGCTCGACATGTGCTGGGCCGCTACCGCAAGCAACATTCTCCACTGGTGGCTGGACCAGAACCGTACCTATGTCGACAGGTTCATCGAACAGACCGGCAGGGATATTCCGCGGACGTTCCACGAGGCCCATAATAGCGATATCTTCAATAATTTCGTGGACCACTGGCCGAACGCCGGGAACGGGACCCACATAGGGTTCGGATGGTTCCTCACAGGTTCAGATAAAATAGGCGGCGGAGCCTATTTCAAGGAGGTCTTCAACGGAAGTGTCCCTGTCTCGGACTTCATGGTGTCCTGGGCACTCCAGCGCAAGGACCTGAACCGGATGCTCGAGGAAGCCTTCGAGAAGGGATGTGCCATATCTATCGGCATAAACGCAATGAATGGAGGCGCCCCGCACGCGCTGACTGTCTGGGGCGCGCACTTCGATGATGAGGGGTTTGCTGACATCCTCTACATCACCAACAGTGCCACCTTCATCACGACCAGGCCTCCAGAACAACCTGCCGGCATTGTCAAGGCGGTGATAGGCTACACTTCCAACCTGGAGACCCTGATGGAGGGCTCTACCGGAAAATTGAGCCAGAGGCTGTACTGGATAACCTACTATGGCCTTGGCCAGGACAAATGGGAAAAGTACTTCTCCTCAAGTCCCGGAGTCGCATCTGGGGAATGACTGGACCTGTCCCTCAATGAGAGGTATGAATTTTTACCTTACAATACTGGTTTTTTCTGTGAAATTAGATAATTTTGCAGTCCGTTAACGAGAAGCATTCCCGGATTCAGGGCAGTCAGGCAGAACCGGATATTCTCAAAAGTTAAATATTATATTAAGGTAAAGGTATTATTATGAAAGATGCAGTTATTATTCTCTGCGGCGGCGGTCCTGCCCCGGGAATGAATTCGGTTTCGATGAGTGTCGCAAAGACATTCCTTTCCAAAGGTTTCAGGGTAATCGGGCTACATGGCGGATATTCAGGGCTTTTCAGCAAGGACGCCCGCATCGAGGACCTCGATTTCTTCAAGGCAGACCGTTATTTCAACAGGGGAGGCTCCTATCTCGAGATGAGCCGTTTCAAGCCTACTGACAAGGATTTCGAGGAAAATTTCAACCTCGGCCTCTTCAAGGACAACAACATAAAGCTGCTTGTCACCATCGGGGGAGACGATACTGCCTCCACTGCCAACAGGATTTCCAAGTTCCTGGCAGCCAAGAATTACCATATAGCGAACATCCACTGTCCTAAGACCATAGACAACGATCTTCCTCTTCCTGACAACACTCCGACTTTCGGGTACAACTCCGCCAAGAACGAGGGTGCGCACCTGGCCAGGACCATCTATGAGGATGCGCGTACTTCAGGCAACTGGCTCCTCATATCCGCAATGGGCCGCACCTGCGGAAGTCTTGCCCTCGGTATCGGCGAGGCTACCCACTGCCCGATGACCATCATCCCTGAAATGTTCAACAAGACCGACATAAGCCTCGACAAGATTATCAGGCTTACCATCTCGGCCATCCTCAAGAGGAAGGTCATGGGTGTGAACTACGGTACCGTGGTTGCTGCCGAGGGGCTTTTCCACGACGAGGGCGTGGCAAAGGAGGCCGCTGACGCTGGAGTGCACTTCACGTATGACGAGCACGGGCATCCGGAACTCGGAAAAATCTCCAAGGCCGTGCTTTTCAACGACCTGCTTGAGAAGGAGCTGAAGAAGATAGGGCTGAAGGTGAAGACCCGTCCGGTAGAGATAGGCTATGATGTCCGCTGCCAGGATCCGGTAGCCTATGACCTTACATACTGCACGGAGCTTGCGATGGGAGTCTACCAGCTTTACAGCGAGGGCAAGACGGGCTGCATGGTATATGTGGATGCCCGCGGCAATGTATCTCCTCTGTACCTGTCCGATCTCCAGGACCCTGCCACCGGGAAAATCCCGCCTCGTGTTGTGGACATCAATTCAGGCACAGCCCAGAACTATTACAAGTATATTGCCCACTATATCACGGAAGAGGATTACGAGGCCGCCAAAGCCTTCGTGGCAGACCCGGAAAAGTACGATTTCAGGAAAATCCTCTGCTGGTAACCGGTCAAACAAGGTCCGGAGCAAAAAAGGAAGAGGGTGACACAAAAGAGATTTTGTGTCACCCTCAAACGTCTTTCTTCGAAAGACTGGACCCATCCTAACCCCCTGCACCCCCTATTTAGGGGGATCTCGCACCTACCCGGTGCGGTCCCTACGGGACTTTTTTGGGGCTTTTGGGTCACCCTCTCTTCCTCCTTTGTTTCGGTCTGTACACTGTCAATGTGGCAACATCATGAAAAAAATCCTGTCAATCCTTTTTGTCCTTACCATTTCCGCGGCCTTGTCATATACCGGCGGATGTCGGACCCTAAAGGTCTTCCAGCTCAACCTCTGGGGTGCCACGACCAATGTCCCGGGCGGGGAAGCCGGAGCAGCGGATGTCCTTGCCTGGACGGATGCCGATATCGTCCTGCTGTGCGAAGCTACTGCCGGCAAGGACACATCCCTCGTCCGCAGGCTCGCCCGGGATCTTTCGGAACGTGGTCTGGACTACCATGTCCACGGTTCGGGACATCCAGTGTGCATGCTTACCAAAACCGAACCCGAAAGCGTGGAATGGACCTGCATCGTTCCAGGGAACGAGGAACGCGCAATCCTTAAAGTCACTCTCGAAATCGGAGGAAGGCAGTTCGCTGTCTACTCCGCACATCTGGACCACCGTCATTACGGGTGCTATCTTCCTCGCGGATACAGCGGTACCACATGGAAGAAACTCGGGACTCCGGTCACAGACGAGTCTTCAATCCTGGAGAGCAACAGGGAAAGCTACAGGGATGAAAGCATCCGGGCCTTCCTCGCCGAAGCCCGGAAAGACATCGCTGCGGGACGGACAGTTATCCTCGGAGGGGATTTCAACGAACCTTCGCATCTTGACTGGGGAGAAAGCACCTCGGGGCTGAGGGACCACCGCGGAGCTGTCGTCAGGTGGGACTGCTCTTCGATACTGGAAGAAGCCGGCTTTACTGACACCTACAGACAAGTCCATCCTGACCCTGCGGCCTGCCCGGGCATAACATACCCTGCAGGGAATACGGAAGCCGAAAAAGCAGGGCTGAACAGGCTTTCCTGGGCTCCGGAAGCCGACGAAAGGGAACGCATAGATTTCATTTACTATTATTCCCCGGACCGGTCGTTCTCAGTGCGTTCATGTACTGTCACAGGTCCGGCAGCAACGGTGGTCAGGAACCGGATTGTCCCTGACGAGGATCCGGAACAGGTGATTGTCCCCGATGCCGTGTGGCCGAGCGACCATCGCGGCAACCTCGCGGTCTTCAACCTTTGATCCTTTCCTCGGCCATGTATTCATAGACGGCCTCCGCTGCCAGTGCGATGAATTCCTCGCATTCCTGCATCGTTGATGCGGCGTCCGAGACGAATACCGCTATGGCGAAATATCTTCCGTCAGGAAGTTCCACAAGCCCGAGGTCGTTCACTCCGATTATCCTTCCGTCCGGGAGGACGTCACCGGTGCCGGTCTTGTGGGCGATTGCCGAGGCCTTTCCTGAAATGTATTTCGGGATGCGGGACTGACCTGTGGCGCATCCGGACATGGTATTCCACAGGAAGGCGGAATAGGGACCGGAGTCGCGCCTGGAATAGAACCATGCCATCAGACGGGCGGCAGAAACAGGGCTCGTGCAGTTCCTGTAGCAGTCAGACAGGTTTTCGTGCATCATTTCCTCGGTGCATTCGATCCTGACGTCACCGAATCCTGCCGAATGGATATACCGTTCCGTCTCATAAGGGCTTGTCACAGTTTCGAAAAGGATGTCACAGGCGTTGTTGTCGCTCTGAACAAGGGTGTATTCCATGAGTTCTCGGTATGAAAAGCGGCCTCCGTCAGGATGTGCGTCCCGCAGTGGGCTCCAGGTGTTTCCGTGAAGCTGCCGGCGGGTCACGGTGACCTTTTCATCGAGGGGGATACCTGCCCGTCCGAGGCTGTCGCACACGGCAAGTGCCTGATGGAACTTGAATACGCTGAGCATCGGGAAGACTGCGGCATCCGTCCCGCTGTCAGTATAGGTCACGGCAGAACCGTCTCCACAGACTGCCGCGACCCCGACTCTCGCATCGAGGGATTCCGCAAGTTCCGCTATCCTGTCTTCCAGCCGGCCTTTTCCTTCAGGATCATTGTCCGGACGGTCCCGGTACCTGTACATGAGTCCGGCAATAATGCCTATAGCTGCTGCGGCTGCAAGATTGAGTACAGCCAGCAGTATCGTCTTCTTCCGTATTTTCATTTTCGTCATCTTTATCCGATTGGTTCTGTATCTTATGCAATGGGCTGCCTGTCAGTTGTCAGGCCTTGGACGGCGGGAATCCTGAATGTTTCCTGAATGCCCGGCAGAAATAGGACGTATCGTTGAATCCCGCGGCATAGCATATTTCCGAGACAGACATATCTCCCAATCTCAGCAGTTCCCTGGCGATATTTATCCGGTATTCGTTCAGATAGCGGATGAACGTCGTCCCGGTATGCTTGTGGAAGAAGCGGCAGAAGGCGGAACGGTTCATTCCGGTATATCGCGCGATGTCGTCTATGGAGATTCTACGGCTGTAGTTGCAGGAAACATATGTGAAAACCGTTTCAAGCCTCTGTTCCGCATGGCCGTTCCCTTTCTGCACGCAAATATGGAGATTTTCAGGGGCTTCCATATACTGGCCTGCATCCGACAGGACTGACATCAGGGACACGGCCTGTTCTTTCCCGGATTCGCCGGCCATCCGCAGAAGGGTATCCCTCATCCTGCAGGAGTGCTTCCGGTCGAACACGATGACGTCCCGGCATCCCAATATCCTGTCCATATCTTCCGACAAGGCCGGAAATATCTCTGACAACTGCCGGAGAAAGCTTCGTCCGAGCATAAGGGTGATGTTTTCGACGGTTCCGGAACATTCGGTTCCGTTCCCTCCGAACGCCCAGTGATGCCTTATCCCGGACGGTATCAGGACCAGTTCCCCGGATGAAAACGGCCGCACGGAAGACATTCCTGTGTATAGCCTTCCGCTTCCCCGTACTATCAGGGACAATTCTATTGATTCCTGCGTATGGGCGGGAATCTGCCTGTCAGGGGCTATTTCTACGTGGTAGAATGTACAGCCTTCGGCGATTTTCATGTTTTTCAGTATTGCAGGTCAAAATTAACACAAATTACTTCTTCGGGCAAATATAAGTCAAGTTTTAATTCAGAATAGTCAATCGGTGACATCCTGTTTTAGATTAAATTTGCGCTCCGGAGAGACAGACTCTCCCGGGAATAATCCAGGTTGTTTTCAAAACAGAGGAGCAGATGAAAGCAAAGACTGCCTATCTCGCGTCCAAACCGAGATATGAAATACTTGACGGACTCAGGGGCGTTGCATCACTGATGGTGGTGTTCTTCCATATTCTTGAAGTGTATTCCGGAGGCCAGGCACACCAGACAATCAACCACGGCTATCTTGCAGTGGATTTCTTCTTCGTGCTTTCCGGATTCGTGGTGGGGTATGCATACGATGACCGGTGGGACAGGATGACTGTCTGGAGCTTTTTCAAGAGGAGGCTCGTCCGGCTTCACCCGATGGTGGTGATGGGGTCGGTCGTCGGCCTTTGTTTCTATTATATAGGACAGGGAGAGGCGTTCCCGCTCATCGGCAACGTACCGGGGTGGAAGGTCATGCTCGCATTTCTTATGGGCTGTCTTATGATTCCGTGCGGACCGCGGATGGATATCAGGGGCTGGGGAGAGACGAACTCCCTGAACGGTCCGAACTGGTCGCTTACGTGGGAATATCTTGCCAACATCGTCTATGCCTTCGTCCTCAGGAAGCTTCCGGTATTCCTGCTCGCGGTCCTGGTGTGCCTTGCAGGGTTCTGTACCCTTGACCTTTGCCTGAACCTGAATGTCTTCGGGCTTCTCACAGAGTCGCGGGATTCCCTCATGTACACTCCGATCGGCGGCTGGAGCCTGACTCCTGAACAGATGTATATCGGGCTTACACGCCTGTCCTACCCGTTCCTCGCAGGTCTTCTCCTGTCCAGGATCGGCAAGCGGATCACGCTCCGCGGAGGGTTCTGGTGGTGTTCGCTAATCCTGGTGGCAGTGTTTTCGGTACCTTGCGTCGGAGGCGGCGGAAACGTGCCGAACGGGGTCTATAACGCGGCCTGCATAATGATAGTCTTCCCGCTCGTTGTGGCCATCGGGGCCGGAAGCCAGATCACCGGGCAGAAAGGCAACCGGGTCTGCCAGGTCATAGGAGAGCTATCATACCCTCTGTATATCACCCACTATCCGCTGATATACGTGCAGACGAACTGGGTGCTTTCCCACCAGGACGCCCCGCTCTTCGCCCATGTGGTGGTCGCTGCCGGAGTAGTCGTCATGTCTCTTTTCATAGCATGGGCATCACTGAAACTCTATGACATACCGGTGAGGGAGTGGCTGAAGAAGAAATGGCTGTAATTCGGGAGGCTTTACGGAAATGAAGGACGTATTTGAAGACAGGACAGACGCCGCCCCGGAAGATCCGGGCAGGCTGGAGCGCACCGTGGATTTCTGCCGTCTGCTTGACAAGGAGAAGTTTATCGGAAGAAGGACATATCTCACTGACGGGAAGCGTCTTGAAAATGATGCGGAACATTCCTGGCACCTTGCCGTGATGGCATTGCTGCTGGCTGAGTATTCCAATGTCGGGATAGACCTCCTCAAGGTAGTGAGCATAGTTCTGGTACATGATATGGTGGAGATCTACGCCGGAGATACTTTTGCCTATGACTCCGAGGGGCTGAAGACGCAGAAGGCGCGGGAGGCGGCTGCAGCCGGAAAGCTGTTTTCGCAGCTTCCGGAGGATCTGTCGGCAAAGATGCAGGCCCTGTGGCGCGAGTTCGAGGATGACATTACCCCGGAAGCGCATTTTGCACATACTCTTGACAATTTCCAGCCGATGATGCTGCAGGCGGCTACCGATGGCAAGGCATGGAAAGAAGGGGGACGGAGGCTGAGCGAGGTGCTGGGGCGCAACAGTCGGACCGCACTCGGGTCGGAAACCCTCTGGGAGTTCGCCAAGGAACATTTCATCCGGCCCCAGCTCAGGAACGGTCACCTGAAGGAAGATACGGAACTTTGAACCGTATTGTCCCGACCTTTTCCGAAATTTTACCACTTTTCTGCCTGTCCGGTTGAAAAATTTGAAAACTGTTCCTAATTTTGCACCTTGTGCCGAATCATGACGGCTTCATAAAAACAATCAGGAATATGGAAGAGCAGAATAAGAACAATCAACTCAGTATCGAGATAAAGCCCGACATAGCCAAGGGGCAGTATTCCAATCTGGCGATCATCACGCATTCGGCGTCGGAATTCGTAATGGATTTCGCCTCCGTACTTCCAGGCTTTGCAAAGCCGGAGGTGCTGAGCCGCATCATCATGAATCCTGAAAACGCGAAAAAACTGCTTCTCGCGCTGCAGGACAATATCGGCAAGTATGAAAACCAGTTCGGGAAGATCGAGTTCGGGCCGGAGAAACCCAAGGCGACTTTCCCGATGGGCGGATTCGGTCCTAAGAACGGGAACATAAGCTAGCGTGACACCGGCATCCGTTTGACTGCAGACACAAGAATTCGCCTGATATGGAAGATATTTTCAAAGGGATAAAGGCATTCGTCTCCGATGTGGACGGGGTGCTTACGGACGGAGGCATACTGGCAGATCTCGACGGAGAACTGTTCCGTACCTTCGATTCCAAGGACGGTTTCGGGATCAGGATGGCCACCATGGCCGGGTATCCTGTGGGGATCATCACCGGAGGGCGCTCGGAAAGCATACGGAAACGCTTCCTGACCTGCGGGGTCGGGGCAGAGGACGTGTATCTCGGCTCCAGGGACAAGATCGAGGATTTCGAGGATTTCTGCAGCAGGCACGGACTCCGGGAGGAAGAGGTGATGTATTTCGGGGATGACCTTCCGGACATCCCTGTGATGGTCAGATGCGGCTGCGGAGTGGCTCCGGCCGACGCTGTGGAAGAGGTGCTTGCCGCAGCCGACTATGTATCCCCGTATGCCGGAGGATGCCGTTGTGTCAGAGATGCCGTTGAGAAGGTAATGAAACTCCAGGGGAAATGGCACCTGGACGTGGGCCTGTACAAGGCAAGGTTCTAGGAAGGATATGGATCTCAAGGGAATGCATATAATCCTGGGAAGCGCATCCCCGCGCAGGAAGGAGCTGCTCCGCGGACTCGATGTCAGTTTCGAGGTGGATACAGGGAATACTTTCGAAGAGAATTTCAGGGAGATGGAACAGCTGAGGGAGATACCTTCGGTAATGTCCAGGGGAAAGTCCCACGGTTTCCACAGGCCGCTGGAAGACGATGAAATACTCATTACAGCCGACACTGTCGTACTTTGCGACGGACAGGTCATGGGCAAACCCTCCGGACGGGAGGAAGCCGTAGCAATGCTCGGGAAGCTTTCCGGAAGGAAACATGAGGTGATCACCTCCGTGACCCTGCGTTCCTCTACAAGGGAAGACACGTTCACCGACACTGCCGTCGTCAGCTTCTCGGACCTGACCGGGGAGGAGATTTCGTATTATGTCGACCGGTACCGCCCTTACGACAAGGCCGGGGCATACGGTATCCAGGAATGGATAGGGTATGTCGGCATCAGTTCCATCGAAGGCTCTTTCTATACCATCATGGGCTTTCCGGTGTTCCAGGTCTACAGGCACCTGAAGATGTTCCTGGCGGACAAATGAGCATCCGGGACGCAGATTTCGGTCCTTCATATCCTGCTCTTTGCCGAAAACTTTCTATCTTTGCAAGCCTGTCAGGGAGACAGACGTTAAATGTGTATAAAAAATATCAAGATATGGAACTATCCGCAAAATACAATCCTTCCAGCACAGAGGACAAATGGTATGACTACTGGCTGAAACACAAGTTTTTCCACTCAGAACCCGATGAAAGGGAGCCATATACGATAGTGATACCTCCGCCTAACGTGACGGGGATACTGCACATGGGACACGTCCTGAACAACACCCTGAACGATGTCCTTGTCCGCAAGGCGAGGATGGACGGCAAGAACGCCTGCTGGGTGCCGGGGACCGACCATGCTTCCATAGCTACAGAGAACAAGGTCGTGGCAAAGCTCAAGGCGGAAGGCATAGAGAAGGAAGACCTGACAAGGGAAGAATTCCTGAAGTATGCGTGGGAATGGAAGGAGAAGCACGGGGGCATCATCCTCAGCCAGCTCCGCAAACTGGGGGCCTCCTGCGACTGGGACAGGACCAGGTTCACCATGGACCCGGACCTGAGTGAGGCCGTCATAAACACATTCGTCTATTTCTACAGAAAGGGCTATATATACAGGGGGATAAGGATGGTAAACTGGGATCCTGTGGGCCATACCGCCGTGAGCGACGAGGAAGTGATCCACAAGGATACTGTAAGCAAGTTCTTCCACCTGAGATATTTCATATCGGACGGCAACGGGAATCCGACGGACAGGTACATAATCATAGCGACCACCCGTCCGGAAACCATTATGGCGGATGCAGCCGTCTGCATCAATCCGGAAGACGGGAGGTACAGGTGGCTGAAAGGCAAGAAGGTGCTTATACCATTGATAAATAAGGAAATACCTATTATAGAAGACAGTTATGTTGAAATGGGGTTCGGTACAGGCTGCCTCAAGGTGACCCCGGCTCACGATGTAAACGATTACGAGATCGGGCTCAGGCACAACCTTCCGGTTCTGGATATAATAGATGACCACGGACGGCTGAACGAGAAAGCCAGGATCCTCATAGGCGAAGACCGGTTCGAGGCCCGCCGGAAGATAGAAGGGATGCTCCGCGATGCGGGGAACCTTGAAAAGGTCGAGGACTATACTTCACCTGTAGGCTACTCCGAGAGGACCAATGCGGTCATCGAGCCGCGCCTTTCCATGCAGTGGTTCCTTAAGATGGACGAACTGGCAAAGGAGGCGCTGGAATCGGTGGAGAGCGGCAAGGTGAAGCTTATTCCGGACAAATACCGCAACACATACCGCCATTGGATGGAAAACGTAAGGGACTGGTGCATTTCACGCCAGTTGTGGTGGGGCCAAAGGATTCCTGCATATTATCTTCCGGACGGGAGTTTCGTAGTCGAACCGACCCCGGAAGCCGCTCTCGAGGCGGCCCGCAGGATTGATCCTTCTCTGACCGCCTCCGACCTGAAGCAGGACGAAGATGTGCTCGATACCTGGTTCTCTTCATGGCTCTGGCCGATTTCCGTATTCGACACCCACAGGCCCGGGCATCCGGAATCCGAACCTGACAGGGATCTGGCCTATTATTACCCGACCAATGATCTGGTCACAGGGCCGGACATTCTTTTCTTCTGGGTTGCAAGGATGATCATGGCCGGGAACGAGTTCATGAAGGACGTCCCTTTCAGGAATGTATATCTCACCGGTATCGTAAGGGACAAGCTCGGCAGGAAGATGTCCAAGACTCTCGGCAATTCCCCGGATCCTCTCGACCTTATTTCAAAATACGGGGCCGACGCGGTGCGTCTCGGTATGCTGCTCTGCAGTTCCGCCGGGAATGATATCCTGTACGATGAGGCCCAGATAGAGCAGGGACGCAATTTCTGCAACAAGATATGGAATGCCTACAGGCTTATCTCCGGATGGAAGACCGACGGCCAGGCTGCCCAGCCTGCATCTTCGGCCGTAGCCGTGAAGTGGTTCGGCTTCAAGCTGAGCCGGACTCTTGAGCAGGTGGAGGAGCACTTCTCGAAATTCAGGATCTCCGATGCCCTCATGTGCATCTACAAGTTCTTCTGGGATGACTTCTGCTCATGGTATCTCGAGATTGTGAAGCCTGCCTTCAATACCGGCATGGATACGGCTACATGTGAGGCGACCCGCGGATTTTTCGAGAAGCTTCTCAAGATGATCCACCCTGTGATGCCGTTTATTACGGAAGAACTCTGGCAGAACATGGCCGTACGCAGGGACGGGGAGACCATCATGCTCCAGCGCTATCCGGTTGCCGGGAACTACGACGCCGGCTTCATCGTTGAATTCGAGAATGCCTGCGAAGCTGTAGCCGGGGTGAGGAATCTGCGCCAGCAGAAGAATATTTCCCCGAAGGAGACACTGGAACTGAAGGTCAAGGCCGGATTCCCGCAGGAAGTGGTGCCTGTCATCGAAAAACTGGCCAATGTCAGGGTGGAGACGGTCGAATCCTTCGGAGAAACGGCAGCAGGTGTCACGTTCATGGTGAAGACTTTCGAGATGTTCGTCCCTCTGACGGGCTTGGTGAATGTCGGAGAAGAGATTGCCAAGCTGGAGGCAGCCATTGACTACCAGGAGAAGTTTCTCGAGTCGGTGCGCAGGAAACTGGGCAACGAGAAGTTCATGGCCGGAGCCCCGGAGAAGGTCATAGCCATGGAAAAGAAGAAAGAGGCGGATTCCCTGGCGAAGATAGAAGCTGCCAGGGCTTCTCTTGCGGCTCTGAAAGGTGAATGAAAACCGGATTTTGCCATGAGATCGGAACTTGAACTTGCCATAAGGTACTACGAGACAGACCAGATGGGGATTGTCCACCATTCAAATTACGTCCGCTTCTTTGAATGCGGCAGGTCTGACATGATGCAGAAATACGGACTGCCGATAGAGGTCATAGAAGCGGAAGGGGTGATGCTGCCCGTGGTGTCGGTGGAAGCGCATTACAAGACGCCGGCCAGGATGGGAGACATCATTAGGATAGTCTCGAGGATAGAAAAGGTGCCTATGGCAAAGCTCGAGGTCTTTTCCGAGATATACAACCGGCACGGGGATCTTCTCTGTACGGGGAAAGTCGTGCTCGGGTTCATCGATTCCGTGACACGGCATCCGGTAAGGTGTCCGGAGAAGCTTGCCGCCCTTATCGGGGAGAATCTGGACAGTTAACACCGGGGCGGACGGCTCCGGACCACGGACTTGCATTTCAATATGATATCGGTAAATTCATTGACAGTAGCATACGGAGGCTTCACCCTGCTCGACAACATCAGTTTCCACATCAGCGAAAACGACAAGATCGGCCTTGTGGGAAAGAACGGGGCAGGGAAGTCTACCATTCTCAAATTAATCTGCGGCCTTCAGAAACCTGTTTCAGGCAAGGTGGAGATGCCGTCAGATCTCCGTATCGGCTATCTTCCGCAGATAATGGAGCATCACAAGGGCAAGAGTGTCATAGACGAGGCTATGACCGCCTTCTCGGAACTTTTCAGCCTGGAGGAAGAGTTGAATTCGCTCATGGAACTGCTTTCCACCCGTGAAGACTATGATTCGGATGAATACCGCAGGCTCATAGAAAGGATGAACGATGTGAACGACCGGCTGGCCTATACGAGGTCGGAGCCGCCAATGGTCACGGCCGAAAAGACATTGCTGGGGCTGGGATTCCGCCAGGATGAGCTGTCAAGGCCGACCGAGACGTTCAGCCAGGGATGGAACATGCGTATCGAACTTGCGAAGATCCTGCTTTCGAAACCGGACGTGCTGCTGCTCGACGAGCCGACCAATCACCTCGACATAGAGTCCATAGAGTGGCTCGAAGACTACCTGAAGAACTATCGTGGGGCTCTCGTGCTGATATCGCACGACAGGAAATTCCTCGACAATATCACCAACCGTACGGTGGAGATCATGCTCGGCCATATCCATGACTACAAGGTACCGTACAGCCAGTATCTCATACTGCGCAAGGAAAGGATCGCCCAGCAGAAGGCTGCATACGAGAACCAACAGAGGATGATAGAGAAGACAGAGGAGTTCATCGAAAGGTTCCGATACAAGCCTACGAAATCCAACCAGGTACAGTCCCGGATCAAGCAACTGGACAAACTTGAGAGGATAGACGTGGATCTCGAGGACAATTCCGCTCTTTCCGTGAAGTTCCCTCCTGCACCTCGCTCGGGTGATGTCGTCTTCAAGGCTGAAAACCTGTCCCTTGGTTATCCGCTTGAAGGAGGCCGGGGTTACAAGACTATCTTTTCCGGTGCCTCGATAGAAGTGCGCAGAGGCGAGAAAGTCGCCCTGGTGGGACGTAACGGCGAAGGTAAGACCACCCTCATGAGGGCGATAACGGGGGAGCTGGAGCCGCTTGCCGGAGAAGCGAAGACAGGATACAATGTAAACATAGGCTATTATGCCCAGAATCAGGAGGATATCCTGGATAAGGAAGATACGGTTTACGGGACCCTGGACAAGATAGCCGTAGGGGATATCCGTACCAGGCTCAGGGACATCCTGGCCGCATTCCTGTTCAAGGGTGAGGATATAGACAAGAAGGTCGCCGTGCTCAGCGGCGGCGAGAGGGCGCGTCTGGCCATGGCAAAACTGATGCTCAGGCCATACAACCTGCTTGCCCTTGACGAGCCGACCAACCACATGGATATCCGGTCGAAGGATATCCTGAAACAGGCCCTGAAGGCATACGACGGGACACTGATAATCGTATCCCACGACAGGGATTTTCTCGACAACCTTGTGGACAAGCTCTATGAATTCCGCGACGGGAAGGTGACCGAACATCTCGGAGGTGTGGCTGATTTCCTGAGAAAGAAGAAGATAGAGTCTCTGAACGAGCTGGAACGCAAGACACAGGATATCAAGGTGCAGCAGTCCCCGCAGAAGAACGGGGCCGATGTTGCGAAGGAAAGCGCTTCCAGCCAGGAATACAGACAGCGGAAGTTCATTTCAAAGGAGGAAAGGAAGCTGAGGAACAGGATTGCCTTTCTGGAGAAGGGGATAGAGGAACTCGAGTCGAAGATGAAGGGGATAGAGGCGGTGCTCTCCGCTCCCGGACCTTCGGATGATGTCATGGAACTTACGAGGGAGTATCTTGAGACGAAGCGTGAAGTGGACGCGAAGACTGCGGAATGGGAAAAACTGATAGAGCAGACAGAATAAGGAAGATATTATGGAAGAGCAGAAAATGCAGTATATGTTCGGCATCCATCCGGTCATAGAGGCCGTGAAAGCCGGAAAGAAATTCGAAAAGGTACTCCTTAAACAGAGTCTGGACTCTCCTGTGTTCAGGGACCTGATGGACCTGCTCCGGAAAAACGGAATACCTTTCCAGTTTGTTCCTGTCGAGAGGCTGAACAGGATAGTGAAAGGCGCCCACCAGGGAGTGGTGGCATGTATTTCAAATATAGACTATGTTCCGTATGAAACTCTTATAGACACCGCACTGGCTTCAAGACCGGATCCTTTCATCGTAATTCTGGACGGGGTGAGCGACGTGCGGAATCTCGGTGCCATCGCCAGGACCCTGGAATGTGCAGGAGGAAGCGGGATCATCATACCTGCCAAGGGCGGGGCGGCCATAAATGCCGATGCGATAAAGGCTTCTGCCGGTGCCCTCATGAGAATATCCGTAGCGAAGGTCCCGAACCTCAGGCTTGCAGCCTATTATCTCAAGCAGTCCGGCTTCAGGATAATATCCGTGACCGAAAAAGCCCCGGGTCTGATATACGGGACCGACATGAAAGGCCCGTGCGCATTCGTGATGGGTTCAGAAGGCAAGGGCATATCCCAAAGTATGCTTGATCTTTCCGACGATAAGGCCGCCATTCCGATGGCAGGGGAGATTTCCTCCCTGAACGTATCCGTGGCGACATCCGTTGTCCTTTACGAGGCTGTACGTCAGAGAA
Organism: uncultured Bacteroidales bacterium; assembly: GCA_944326325.1. Taxonomy (GTDB): domain Bacteria; phylum Bacteroidota; class Bacteroidia; order Bacteroidales; family UBA932; genus Cryptobacteroides. The sequence goes on along the minus strand of CALVDQ010000008.1, from coordinate 56,701 downwards.
TGGAATAAGAAGGACAATATGTTTGTACTGGATTCCCATTGCGACACACCGTCGCAGATACACAGGCTCAGGGATATCGGAGTCTGGAACAGGCATGGCCAGGTAGATTTCCCGAAGATGAAGGCCGGGGGAGTGGACGGGGCATTCTTCGCCCTGTATGTACCTTCTTCGCTGGGTCCGGCTGAAGCCACCGCCTATGCGGTAGAGCTTCTGGCAGATGTCTGCGACGCTCTTGAGGCGAACAGGGACAAGGCCGTGCTTGTGAGGAATACCTGCGAAGCCCTTGAGGCCAGGTCCAGGGGACTGCTTGCCATCTTCCTCGGCCTGGAGAACGGTTCCGCGATACAGCATTCCCTTTCCCTTCTCAGGTTTTTCCACAGGATGGGGGTCAGGTACGTTACATTGGCCCACGCCGGCCACAATGATATCTGTGATTCCTGTGCCCCTGCAGCGAAGCGCTGGGGCGGGCTGAGTCCGTTCGGGCGCGAGGTTGTAGCGGAGATGAACCGCCTCGGTATGCTTGTGGATGTCTCCCACATTTCAGATGAAGCCTTCTATGATGTCCTGGAATGTTCCGATGCCCCTGTCGTTGCCACCCATTCCTGCTGCAGGGCCCTTTCGGACCACAAGAGGAACCTTTCGGATGACATGATCCGCGCACTTGCAGCAAACGGAGGGGTGGTCCAGGTGAACTTCTATCCGGTATTCCTCGATGCACGCTTTGCCAGGACTCTGGAATTGTCGGGAATAGAGGAGCGAGGCGGGAAAGTGGAAGCGGAGTTCATCAGAGATCCGGCCGATCCGGCGAAACGTGCCGCCTGGTATGCAGTAGAAGACGAACTGGCAGCTCTGGAAAGACCGTCCTACCGGCTTATAGCCGACCATATAGACCACGTGGTATCGCTTGTCGGTGTCGACCATGTCGGTCTCGGCTCCGATTTTGACGGCATATCCGTCACTCCGGAAGGTATGGAAGACATTTCCAGATTCAGTATGGTTCTGGAAGAGCTCCGTCTGCGCGGTTATTCGGATCAGGAGATCGGAAAGATCGCCGGAGGCAATTTCCTGAGGATATTAGGCTGATTTGCCTTCCATAAAGGACTGCTGATGCCCTGATACTTCCTCCGCAATGACGCACCGCAAGGCATTCAGGGCAGAGGCCGCGAACCGCTCTATATTACGCTGTCGGTCATTGCTGAAACGGAACTGCACCGTACGTGTCCCGGCATCGGAACTTATCCCGACCCAGACCAGTCCCACGGGTTTGCCTTCCGAACCTCCGCCGGGTCCGGCAATCCCTGATGTCGCAACGGAAAAATCGCTTCCGGTTAGTTTCCTGATGCCTTCGGCCATCGCTGCCACGCATTCCGGACTCACCGCTCCATATTTTTCTATAATTTCCTCCGGGACTCCGAGGATATTTTCCTTAACACTGTTCGAGTATGACACTACGGACCCGGGATAATACTCCGAAGCCCCGGGGACTGATGTCAGCAGGGAAGCTATCATGCCTCCTGTGCAGGATTCCGCAGTACTGACCGTTTTCCCGGATGCTCGCAGCAGGTCGCCGATAACTTCCTGGAGAGTCTTTTCCTCTTCCGCATAGACCGCTTCGCCGAGAATTCCGCGCAGCCTGGAAGTCTGTTCCCCGAGAATCCGGACCGGGTCTGTCCCGTCGTCCGGTTTCCCGTATATGGACATCCTCAGGGCAACTCCTTTCAAGGGGTCAGGAAGATAGGCGAGATGTATGTATGCAGGAAGTTCTTCCTCCCATCCGCCGATCTTTTCCGAGAGGGCGGATTCCGCTATGCCGTAGGTCATTATAGTCTTATGCCATATCCTGTCAAGGCTGTACGAGGTCCGGATGTCCGCAACGACATCTTCCATGGCTCCCGAAGCTTCGTGAGGTACGCCTGGCAGGGAATACAGGACAGCCTTGTGCCCGTATTCCGCTTCAGGAAACCTCACGACCATTACAGGGGCCGTACCGAGTCTGTTGGGGATGACTTCGCATCTGTCCGGGACTGATGCCTGCTGCCGGTTTATCCCGAGTACGTCGAGCCCCCTCGAGGCCAGTATACTGTGGATTATGTCGAGCTGTCTCTTGTCCGTGACATAGCCGCTGCTGCCCGACAGTTCATAGAGCACGCTTTTGGTGACATCGTCCTTTGTAGGGCCGAGTCCGCCGGTCACAATGACTATATCGTTCTTTTTCAGGGCATCCACTATGGCATTCCTGATCGCTTTCCCTGAATCACCGACGGAAACCGTCTCCGTCACCCTGACTCCTGCCTGTCCCAATGCCCTGGCAATGACGGCAGAATTGGTGTCCACTATCTGTCCGATGAGAATCTCGTCCCCGATAGTGCATATACTTGCATATGGTGTGGCTGCCATTCAGTTTTCCTCCTGATGTAAAGATTTGAGTATGGAGCTGTTGATCTCTCTGACAAGGGACGGTCCCTCGTAGATGAAGCCGCTGTAGATCTCGATCAGCGAAGCACCCGCACGGAGCATCTGCACGGCCTGTTCCCCGGACATTACCCCTCCTACACCTATTATAGGGAGCTTGCCCTTGGATTTTTCGTTTATATACTTCACAAGGGCCAGGCTTTTCGGAAAAAGCGGAGCCCCGGACATTCCTCCGTTGCCGATCTCGTCGATCTTCTCCTGCGGGACAGTCAGGGCGTCGCGCGTCCTCGTGGTGTTCCCGGCCACGATACCGTCGACTCCGGACATCAGGGAGTAGTCTATGATTTCATCCAGCTGCTGGTGGGAGATGTCAGGGGAGACCTTGATGAGGATAGGCCTGTATTCATCGAAATACATCCTCAGGTTCAGCAGCTTGTCTATAATGTCCGAGAGGAAGGAGACATCCTGCAGGTCGGAAAGTCCGCTTACGTTCGGGCAGGACAGGTTGATGACGAACATATCCACGAAGTCGTAGAGCATGGCGAAGGCCGATTCGTAGTCCTTGGAGGCATCGTCGTTGATGCTGCTCGTATTCTTGGATATGTTTCCGGCTATGATTACCTCCGGCCTTGATTTTCTGAGCTGTCCAACTGCGTGCCTGACACCTTTGTTGTTGATTCCCATACGGTTGATTATGGCCCTGTCCTTTATGATACGGAACAGTCTGGGCTTGGGATTGCCAGGCTGCGGCTCCGGAGTCAGGGAGCCGATCTCGATGAAGCCGAACCCGAACCTTGCCAGATCATTGTAATATTCGCCGTTCTTGTCGAGCCCTCCGGCAAGTCCTACGGGATTCCTGAATTTCAGGCCGAAGACTTCCCGCTCAAGTTCCGGGGAGTCCTTTCTGTATATCATCTTGAGCAGGGCTCCGGCAAAAGGTATGTATCTGAGTGCCTTCAGTGCGAGCAAGGTCAGATTGTGCGCAGTCTCTGGATTGAAACTGAAGAGTATGGGTCTTATAAAATGTCTGTACATCTCTCCTCGTCGAATATTTCTGCAAAGATAATTCATTTCATGAATTCTTCATACGTCCCATCATCGTAGAAAATGACAATCTTGGCAGCCTTCCTCTGCTTCCGGTTTCCCTGGAGAATATTTCCGTCGCTGACGTCTTCGTCTTCTTCAGGAAACAATCCTTCGCCGGACTTCTCCGGACTGTCGTCATTCATCGTCGCATCCTGCATCCGTGTGGCCTTTTCCTCCTCGCTGAACAGGTTTCCGTCGGAATATGGGGCAGTAAATACGGAGGATGCGGATTCCGTGGCCCTTGTCCTGTCCTCATCGAACCTGTACATCTTTCCTTTCCCGGTCAGAAGCCACTCGATGTTCAGGGAAGGGTAGTTCCTTACCAGACCTGAGAAGAAATCGTATCCGGGCTTGTTCCTTCCCGACAGGATATGGGTGATGCTCGACCTTGTGACATGGATTTTGTCCGCAAAGGCGGCTTGGGTTATGTTTTCAGCTGCGAGAAACTGTTCCAGACGCTCTTTCATTTTTGTAATCATTGGATTTACAAATGTAATAAGAATTTTGTTGACAAGTGTAAAATATAATTTATTTTACATCTGTTAACAGGAGTAGGGGAGTGATGGTATCATCTTCATGTAATACTTCCGGTAAATTCAATAAATTATTGGTCTATCAGAACATATTGATATTTATTCCCGCTCTTTCAGTCGCTCTTCCCTTTTTCTCGTCTGATTTACAGTCGTGACATAAATAATTAGTTTATATAATATGGTTTATATTATTGAATATCAATATTTTAAAATTAATTTAGCCTTTGGATTAAATTCTCTTATTTTACGTTTGTCAAGATTTTACATTTATGAAATTTATACTGTTTAAATTTGTCTTGTTGTTTACTTTTATAAATTATATGTTTCCAAAATTGAATTACATTTGTAAATCGAAGCATATCCCGTTCCATGTTTCGGAAATTCGGAGGAAAATGTGTATTTTCGCCGCGGAAACCATGAGACGGCCTTGTCAGGCCTCCATGCGGTACAGTTATAAACAGATTGTCGGAGAATGATACCGGAGATAAGAATATCGGACTACAGCTACGACCTTCCGGAGGAAAGGATCGCCAAATATCCCCTGCAGCAGAGGGATTCGTCCAGGCTGCTGAAATACGAAAACGGTGAAATATCGGACCATCCCTTCCGGGATATAGCTGAATTCATCCCGTCAGATTCCATAATGGTCTTCAACGACACGAAGGTTGTGCCGGCAAGGCTCCATTTCCAGCGTCCTACAGGTGCACATATCGAGATTTTCTGTCTGGAGCCGGAAGAGCCTGCAGAATACTCAAGGATATTCGCCGAGACAGGGAAATGCCGGTGGAAATGTATCGTAGGCAATGTAAAACGCTGGAAATCCGATGTCCTGACACTGTATAACCCTGATTCCGACGCGATGGTTTCGGATATGGACCTGAAGGCCGTCCTTGTCGGAAGGGACAACGAGATTTCCACGGTCGAATTCACCTGGGCCGGCGGCTATCCGTTTTCCAGAGTCCTGGAAATATGCGGGACGGTGCCTATTCCTCCATATCTCAACAGAGAATCGGAAGCTGTGGACACGGAACGTTACCAGACCCTTTACGCCAGGTACAGGGGCTCGGTAGCCGCACCGACCGCAGGCCTGCATTTCGCCGGGACCGAACTGGATGCCATAAGGAAGAAAGGCGTCGATATGGAGACGGTATGCCTGCACGTCGGAGCCGGAACGTTCCTGCCGGTGAAGTCAGACCTTATCTCGGGCCACAGGATGCACAGGGAGCCGTTTATCGTAAGGAAAGAACTGATCAGGAAACTCATTGATCCGGGTAAGACCGTGGTTTCCGTAGGGACGACGTCGGTAAGGACGCTCGAATCCCTTTATTATGCCGGGGTCGACTGCATAGAAAAGGGGGCACCTTCCGATATCGGGCAGTGGGTGCCGTACGGGAGGGAATACGGCTACTCCACAGAAGAGGCCCTGACGGCCCTGGCAGGCTATCTCGACAGGAACGGCCTTGACGAACTCAAGATAGGTACTCGCATTATAATAGTGCCGGGATTCAGGTTCAGGGTGACGGACATTCTGGTGACAAATTTCCATCAGCCTCAGAGTACGCTTCTGCTGCTTATATCAGCATTCGTGGGCGGGGAATGGCGGCGGATATATGATTATGCCCTGGAAAACGGGTTCAGGTTCCTGAGCTACGGGGACAGTTCCATACTGTTCCGTTCCCGGGCCTGACTGAATAAATCTTCCATATAATTTATACCGATAAAATTTTAACAGCATCTAAGATTATTCGGCGGGAAGTGCTATCTTTGTATGAAATTTATGGTCTGAATGTATATTTGATTCATTATGATTGATTTATCTGAATTTGAAAGTATCAGCCCTTATACGGATGAGGAGGCGGTAAAGGCGTTGGGTATTGTGGCGGAAAATCCGATCCTGCAGGAAGTGTCCCAGTATTTCTTTCCGGGGGAGGCCCCTGATTATCTGCAGAATCTGCTGAAGCAGGTAAGGAGTATCGATGACTTCCAGGTCATGGTGATGTCCAAAGTGGTGGAGTGGGTGATAGAGCATACGGCGCACAATTTTTCATACGACGGCATAGCGAACATAGACAAGGACAGGAAATTCCTTGCGCTGTCGAACCACAGGGACATAATCCTGGATCCGGCCATCACTCAGCTGGTGCTTTTCAGGAACGGCATTCCACTCACGGAAATTGCGGTAGGCGACAATCTCATTACGAACAAGTTCATTGAATATCTTATACGTTCAAACCGGATGATCAAGGTAGTCCGGGGCATTTCCGCCAGGGAACTGTACCTGTCATCCCAGCTGCTTTCTAAATACATCAGGCTCAATATCACGGAACAGAAAAGCTCCATTTGGCTTGCACAGCGCCAGGGCAGGACAAAAGACGGCGAGGATATCACCGAACAGGGCCTGCTGAAGATGCTTGACATGAGCGGCACTTCCGACTTCAAGCGGAATTTCGAGGAATTGAATATCATACCTCTCAGTATATCATACGAATACGAACCATGCGACATTCTTAAGGCCCGGGAACTCCTGATCTCGAGGACGCAGAAGTATGTCAAGGCCCCGGGCGAAGACCTGAACAGCATCCTTACGGGAATCAAGCAGCAGAAAGGGAATATACATCTCAACATAGGCACGCCTCTCACGTCAGAGGAGATTGAGGCGGCGTCCAAATGCGACAAGAACGACCGTTATCAGTGGATACGCCATTCCGTGGACCTTCGTGTCATCGACGGATACAAGCTCTGGAAGACCAACTATATCGCGTACGACCTGCTGAACCGTTCTTTCAAGTACAGCGACATGTATTCTCCGGAGGACGCTTCTTCCTTTGTCTGCTACATGGAGCATCAGCTCGATACCGTTGACAAGTCCCTTTGCCGGGAGGATCTCAGGAACATCTTCCTTGCCATCTATTCCAATCCCGTCCTGTCCAAGGAACTCCTTGCCGAGAAGGTGGATCTTCCGGGCTGGAAACTCCAGTGGGGACGCTGATCCGACAGCCGCTTTTCCGCAGGGGAAGGCGGACTTTTCTTTTGTTTTACACATTACTTAACATAATATAAATTGTATGACAAAATTTATATTTCACAAGACTTGCGTTTTCTTGGCAAAACTTTGCTATCTTTGTCGGCTGCAATATGAAGAAGCTGACAAATACCGTAATCCTTGTCCTTGTTATCGGACTTGCATACGCTGCGGCAATGATATCTGCCGGCGGCGGACCGCGGGGTCCGGTTGTGACGGCTCCGGACTATGCTGCCTGCAATAATGCCGGTTCTGCGGAAAAGACGGCAGACATCCATGACTTTCATGGTTTTATTGCATTCAATGCCCTGAACGGCACTTCAGAAAGGATCGATGCCACAGACAGACAGGTCGTAGTCTGCAGGAATTCGTTCCAGAATTGCGGCTATAATTCCGCCGCTTCCAAGCGACAGGTTTCACACGGCTTTAGAAGTCTATTTGAAAACGCTGTAAATCAATACTTTTTATCGAAGCTCCATCTTTATGCAGACAATTGCAATATCCTTGCAGGAGGATTCCAGTCCAGTACGGAGAGACTCCACCTGTTCAGGATACTGATAGTTTAGCGGTGCAGGATTCTTGCCGGTGGCAAGGCACTCTGGAACCAAGACGGGCCGGACAGGTCCGTCAAACTTACGTCAAACTATCAAAAGCAATAAGAATCATGGAAAAAGAATTCAGCAGAGTACGTTCTGCACAAGACTTGACAATATCACTCATCCTCATTATCTGCGGGGCCGTACTCGTTGCCCTGCCCACTTCCACTTCAGTGAATATCATCGGTTTCTTCATGATATTCGCGGGCGTGATACTCATACTCACCCTCAAGACGAGCTACAAACTCGTGGAAACCGGTGAGAAATTCAAGAAAAAGGAAAGGTTTTTTGCACAGAGCAAGAAGGATACATACACCGCCGCCCTCGCCGGCAACAATCCTTCAGCAATTGATCTTGCTGAAGAAAACAAAGGAAACGGACTCAGGCTCGACCTTTACTACAGCCAGAAGCTGGGAAAGGCCTATTGCCGTCTTTATGAATACATACCGTACAGATATGAGCCTTGCACCCCGTTTTACGAGTACAAGACTGACAAACTGGAAAACCTTCTGAAGTAGGCCAGCGGGTCTGATAAAACGAAAGAGAGGGCGGGTCAAAAGTCTGACTCGCCCTCTCTTTCGTTTCGGGTCACCCTCAAATGTCCTTATTGTCGCTGCGATTTTGAATCAGTCATCGTCCGAAGTCCGGGCAGCTTTCTTTGCCATGGCTATGTCGTCAAACCTGTTGCCAAGGGCAATATGGACACCGAATCTGAAATTGAAGTTCAGTTCGTTAAGCGGAGCGTTGAGATTGAATCCCTTGTTGCCGAGAGGAATGGTGTACAACGTGGCAGTCTCGAAGAAGGTATAGTCGCTGCCGATAAAGAAGCCCACACCGCTCCTCGGAGTCAGTTCCAGCAGCCACCCTATTGATTTTGCCGTATTTAGCATGGAATAGTTCACTCCGATGTTCACCCACTGTGCCGGACGCGCGTTCAGGGCAAGGGTAAGCTCGTTCCTGGTGCTTGTATATCCGAATTTTGCGTTGTAAAGGAGTCCGAGGCTCATCTTGTTCCACAGGAAAGGTGCCTCGACACCGATATAGAGGTTCGGCTTTATGCGGGAGACAATCCCCTTCTGCGGTTCAATTTCTTCCAGGTCGGCAATCTCGAGGAACTCATCCTTTATCTGCTTGAACGTGTCCCCGAAATCCACATCCTTTCCGAAGGAAATGTCATCAAGTCCGTCATATTCCACGTTTCCGGAAGTCCTGAACTGCTCCAGGCTGCCGGCCGGATAGCTGATAAAGCCGAGATCGGTTACGGAAGCCGAAAACCTGATGCTGTCGAAAAACCTGTTGATGTACAGGCGGTACTCGGCACCGAGATCAACTGCCGCACCCATTCCGGCGAGGCCGAGTCTCTTTTTGTCAATGTCGTGTCCGAAGGAACGGTCGTCATTCTGCCACAGGTCCAGTCCCCTCATGGCCGCGTACATCGATGCGTCAGTGGAAACTATCCACTTGTCAGAACCCATCCTCATGTTGATATAGTCCGCACGTATGTCCAGCCTGTCGGCAGCAGCCAGGAATTTCAGCCTACCTCCTACAGAAAGGCCCTTGACAATGTCGGAGAGATTGTGCGAATATCCTACGGAAAGTTCGGCGTATGCGTTCTGTATGACGCTGAGGTCTTTCATACTGTACTCCTGGGGATCGCTTGAGGCCCCGTTCTTCAGGAACGAGAAGAACTCGTACGGGATGTTCACTTCCCCATCGACCCTGACTCCGAGACCTACGGTCCAGAAACTGTTCTTGCCGGTGAAGAATCCCACATTAAGGATGTCCGTATCGAAGTCGATGTCGAGATGCGGATTGGACGGCAGGTTGCCCAGGAAGGTGGAAGAAGCCACATCCGGATGAAGGAAAGTCTGGAGGGATCCGTCTGAAGCAGGATAAAGGAAATCGGAAAGACCGATGTTGCCGGTGAGGCCGAAACCGAGGTTGTCGATGGCCGCGATGCCGAGATATGACGTACGGGGTGCGAATGCCGGGTTCAGCTTGTTCCTGTACACGGAATTTTCAGAAAAATAACTTCCTCTCAGAGCCTGTCCGCCCGCAAGAAACGGGAACAGGAGCAAAATAAGCAGTATGTATGTCTTTTTCATGGCAGTCAATTTTGGGATTCGTCTGTATTTTCACCATTGCCGAGAGAGTCCAGGTCCAGCCGGATTCCTCCCGGGACTTTCACTTGCAGAAAAGCCTGGAAATAGGAGTTCTCCGTGACAGGCTCTCCTGACATATTGCCGGAGGTAACTCTGAAATTCAGCTTTATCTTGCTCAGATCCGTGGCATCCGCACCTTCGGCGAGCCTGAGAGTGACATCTATTGGGGATGTGGTAGGAGCGTTGTCGCTGCCTGCCGCAATACTTACCGTCGCAGGTTCGGTCTCGATGACATTGTCACCGGAGTCGAGCAGCTCGAACCAGAGGGTGAGTTCAAGCGGAAGAGTGGACTCGACATGACCGGCAAGGCCGAGGGAATTCATGCCGAGAATGTCACCGAGTTCATCCGGAAGGTCTTCCATGGTATAATCCATGACGACATCGAGGTCCTCCCCGAATTCGAAAGGTATTACCACATTGTAGGTCATCCCCATCTTATATGTCGCCGACGGCTCAATCAGAGCGTCCCTGGTCACGTCGGTGCCGGCCTCTATCCTTATCTCGATGTCATCAGGGACTGTCTTCAGCAGCGATGCAATGTCGGCCTGGAGATGCGTATATCCAGACGGCACACCTTCCGCCGAGCCCGATATCCAGTACCTGATGGTCTGAACTTCCGATGAAGAAGGAGCCGCAGGCATCTCGAAGCCGGTGATGGTCAGCATGGCGTCCGCATCGGCAGTGCCGCCGGTGACCGGAATTATCTTGACTTCCCCTGTTACAGGCACACCCATATTGCTTGATACGTCAAGGACGATATATGGGTTCACGAAATCAAGGACGACGTTCTCTCCCCTGACAAATTCAGGCAGTTCCTCGAGTGAGATGTTCTGGGTCATGTCATCGAGACTGTAGTCAATCCTTCCTGTCGCGCTTACGATATTGATTTCAGGTATGCCGCCGGTCAGGTGGAGGGATATATCCCCTCCGGTTATGTCACCGGCAGTGATGTCAGAAGCGTCTACGGAAAGTACGCCTTCCACGCGGATTTCCTTTGTGTAGTCCCCTTCGCCTGTCGAGAAGTCCACTCCGTCGAGGTCAATGCCGCTGATAGTGACAGGATCCGCTGTCAGAGGTGTTTCGGAATCAATAGGTCCGCTTATGTGCAGGACATTGTTTTCATCCACCCTTTCATCGTCAGTCACGATTTCTTCCGGAAGATAGACATCGAGCTGCACCTGTACCGGCCCTGAAATGCCGGACGGAATGACGGCTTCGGCCGATATCACGAAACTTGTCTCCGTGAAACTTACCGTATTGAGGCTCACGAGCTCCTGCGGCAGGTCGGAGAAACTGAAAAGCGTGATTTCCTCGGAAGTCCCGAACTGGCCGGAGACCACGATGCCGTCCGCCTCAGGGACATTCCGGATCCGGCCCTGCGCACCCATGGAGATGTTGAATTCTTCGTCTATGGATACAGGGTCTATGTGCAGTGCTCCGGAAAAGTCCGGGATGTCTTCTTCAGGCACGTTGTATTCACCGTCCATTGTAAAGCCGTAGACTCCGTCAAGGGATGTGATGTACTTGAAATCCTCTTCCGACAGCAATGTCTCCAGCTTCAGCTGCTCGGTACTGCCCAGCGGGAACACGAGGGCATCCCCGCCGACAGATACCGTGGTATCTATCTTGGACATGTCGTATTCTTCATTGACACAGGACAGAGGCAAGGCAATTGAAAAGGCTGCCGCCGCAATTCGTGGCGCAACTTTGAAAAGATGATGCTTTACCATAATCGTTATATAAAAAATAGTATATCGTTTTTTCAGAAATTTTCAGGTACTACACACAAGACGGCATATCTGGCTTATTCCCTATATCCGGCAAAAATAAATATTATTGGGCAATAATTAAGCAATTTAACATATTTTTGCAGAAATTATTTGGACAATGGGAAGGAAAAAGAAGGATATCATACTGGAGAATGTTGAAATACAATCAGTTGCAGCTGAAGGAAAAGCCTTGGCGAAGGTAGACGGCGCCGTTCTTTTCGTCCAGTTCGCCGTTCCCGGGGACATAGTGGACGTGAAGGTAACGAAAAAGAAGAAGAACTATATGGAGGGCTATATCCTCAGGATAGTCAGGCCGTCCCCTGACCGTCTGGAGCCGTTCTGCGAACATTTCGGGACGTGCGGCGGATGCCGGTGGCAGCCGCTCCCCTACCCGATGCAGCTCCAGGCCAAGCAGCAGCAGGTCTATGATCAGCTTGTACGCATAGGACATCTTGAAGTCCCTGAGATACAGCCGATAATACCATCCGAAAAGACTACCTGCTACAGGAACAAGCTCGAGTTCACCTTTTCGAGCCGGAGATGGATAGAGGCAGGTGAAGACCCGGAGAAGATAACGCCCGAGGACAGGTGCGGGCTGGGCTTCCATGTCGGGAAATTCTTTGACAAGGTCCTGGATATCAGGCATTGCCTGCTGCAGGAAGAGCCATCCAACGCCATCCGTCTGTTCATAAAGGAATATGCCGTGAAGCACGGACTCGAGTTCTTCGACATCAGGGAGCACCGCGGGTTCCTGCGCAATATGATTGTCAGGAACAACGCGGCAGGGGACGTGATGCTGATCCTGTGTTTCTATCATGAGGATGAAGCTGCCCGTACTGCCCTGCTGGATGCAGTGGCCGCCGCTTTCCCGCAGATAGTATCGCTATGGTATGTGATAAACGGCAAGGCCAACGATTCCATAGCCGACCAGGAATGCATATTATATAAAGGTGAGGACGCAATCTACGAGCAGATGGAAGGGCTCAGGTTCAGGATAGGGCCCAAATCCTTCTACCAGACCAATTCCGCCCAGGCCTGCAGGCTCTACGGCGTAGCCCGTGAGTTCGCCAGGCTTCAGGGCAGCGAGACCGTCTACGACCTGTATACCGGGACCGGGACCATCGCCCAGTTCGTTTCAGGCATGGCCGCCAGGGTGATAGGCATAGAATACGTTCCGGAAGCCATCGAGGATGCAAGGGTCAATGCGAGGAACAACGGCATCACGAACTGCGAATTCTTCGCCGGGGACATGAAAGACATACTGACTCCTGACTTCATCTCCGCACACGGGGCCCCGGATGTCATTATCCTCGATCCGCCCCGTGCCGGGATACATCCGGATGTCGCTGAAGTCATCCTGGAAGCTGCGCCCGGCAGGATAGTCTATGTCAGCTGCAACCCGGCTTCACAAGCCAGGGACCTTGCCGTCCTGAGCCGGAAATACAGGATCACGGCGGTGCGTCCGGTCGATATGTTCCCTCATACCCACCACGTCGAGAATGTCTGCGCTCTGGAACTGATTTAGTGCGGTTTCCGTTTTTTTTATTATCTTTGTGTTTCCCGTTTTTTTACGGGAGATATACAATTTGCTGGAAATGGGTAAATTATACGACGAACTCATAAAGGATTACCGTGTGAAGGAAGGCTTGAAGACGTGTATCAACTGCGGCACGTGTACGGCCATCTGCCCTGCGGCGGAATTCTACAGGTATGATCCCCGGAAAATAATGGACATCGTGCAGAGCCGCGATGATGCCGAGATAGAGAAGCTTCTCAAGAGCGAATACATATGGTATTGCGGGGAATGCATGTCCTGCGTGACCCGCTGCCCGAGAAGGAACGGACCCGGACTCGTGATCATGGCCCTGAGGAACCTTTCGGCAAGGCTGGGCTATTTCGTTTGTTCGGAGAAAGGCCGCCAGCTCTACCCTCTTACACGCATTCTTACCGGGAACATACTGAACTACGGCTACTGCGTCTATCCCGACACCTTCAAATGGGAAGACCACAAAGAGTCGGGGCCGGTATGGAAATGGCACCTGGAGCACATAGAGGACTCCATGGCCCGCGTCGGCGCCAATTTCAGGGGCAAGGGCACGGGGGTGCTCCGTAAAATCCCTCAGGAGTCGCTCGATGAACTGAAGCGCATATTCGACGTCACCGGAGGCACGGAAAGGATCGAGACTGTGGAGAAATATTCCCGGGAGAAGGCCCGGGAGATGGGTATGGACATGGATGAATATTTCAGGGAGACCTTCGAGCACTCTTCTCCGGGGCACCTGAACGGCGAGGATTGACCTGCGCCGGTCAAAAAAAGGAAAAGATGATATATCAGGGAAAACAGAAAATATGGGCTGATTATCAGAAGGAAATACCTGATGATCACTGGTTTTACGTACGCAGCTGCATCAGGCAGAACTTTTTTCCGGGAGCCGAGCACATGTTCCTGGAGATCTGCCGCAATGTCCTCGGAAAGGATTTCTTCGAGACCGAGTACCATACTACCTGCGGTGGCATAGCCTATCACTGCGACACGATACCTCAGGAGACCGTCATGACCATAGTAGCAAGGCAGTTCGCCCTGATGACGGAAGCCGGCTACGAAAACTATGTAGCCTCCTGCATCACTTCCTTCGGCAACTATGCCGAGATCATGGAGACATGGAGGGAGTTCCCGGAAGTGGAGACTAAGATACGTGAACTGCTCTGGAAAGCCTGCCGGAGGGAGTTCAAGGTGCCGAAGTACCTTGCCCACGCAAGCGACCTCATATACAAGTACCGCAACGAGATAGCGGCCAAGGCCAGGTTCCGTCTCGTGAACAGGCATACAGGGGAGCCGCTGCGCGTCGTGGAGCATATCGGATGCCACTATTCCAAGATGTTCCCTTCAAAGGGGGTAGGAGGCGCGGAATATCCGTACGTGCTCTGCGGCATGATAGAGTCCTGGGGCGGCAACGTCATCGACTATCCGGAAAGGAGGCATTGCTGCGGATACGGTTTCCGGCAGTACCATGTCAAGGCAAACCGGGGATATTCGGTATCGAACACATACAAGAAATTCGAATCAATGGAGCCGTACCATCCGGACTTCATCATAACGAACTGCCCGGGCTGCCCGTATTTCATGGACAGGTGGCAGTATGTCATCGCAGAGACTCAGGGCAAGACCTACGGGGAGAACGGATACGGGATACCGGTGCTTACCTACGAGGAGGTCGCCGCACTCGTCCTCGGCTACGATCCGTGGGATATCGGGCTGCAATTGCATCAGGTGGCCGTGGAACCGCTTCTGGACAAGCTCGGCGTGGAATACGATCCTGACGCCAAGTACAAGGGTCTTGACCGGAAGGATATAATGAGACCTGAACTTCCCGGAGTCCTGAAATGCTGCTGAAACTGAAACTGTACTGAAACCTGGATTGCAATGAAAGAGAATATAGTGATAATAGGAGGAGGGATCGCGGGCCTGGAGGCGGCCGGACAGCTGGCTGCTCTCGGGTACAAACCCATAATCATCGAGAAGTCGGACCATCTTGGAGGACATGTCGCGGAGTGGCACCGGCTTTTTCCGGATATGACCCCGGCCCGGGACGTGGTGGGCGGACTCATATCGAGGGCTTCCGGTTCCAATATTTTCCTCAATACCGAGATTTCGTTCGTGAACAAGCTGAAGGACAGCTACAACATCATGCTCTCGAACGGTATATCAATCATCACCAGGATAATCCTCGTCACCACCGGGTTCTCGGTCTTCGAAGCGGCCCGGAAGGAGGAGTACGGATACGGGGTTTACGACCAGGTGATGACCAACAGGGACCTCGAACACTGGTTCAATACCGGTAAGGACAAAAGGGTGGACAACTGTGCGATGAATGCGGTAGGATTCGTCCACTGCGTGGGGTCAAGGGACGAGAAGGCCAAAAATCCGCAGTGCTCCAAGGTATGCTGCATCACGGCGATAAAGCAGGCCATCGAGATAAAGCAGAGGTTTCCTGAGGCCATGGTCTACTGTTTCTATATGGACCTGAGGATGTTCGGCAAGAAATACGAAGACTTCTACATCAATGCGCAGCGGGACTACGGCATCAGGTTCATCAGGGGACGTGTCTCGGAGGTCAGCGAGAACATCGACGGGCGCGTGATAGTCAAGGCCGAGGACACCCTTTCGGGAAAGCCGGTAAAAGTGACCCTGGACCTGCTGGTGCTGATGGCCGGCATGGTATGCAGCCAGGAAAGCACGAAGGTGGCGAACATGGCCAATCTTCCGGTGGATTCCGACGGGTTCCTGAAATCCAGGGACAATGTAACGGCCATAATAGAGTCTCCCAAGGAAGGGGTTTTCTACGCCGGGGCATGTACCGGTCCGAAGACGGTGCCCGAGACCCTTGCCGAAGCAAGGGCTGCCGCACTGGAAGTGCATCTCTATATAAAAAGTCTGGAGTGATGGATTTCGGGTTCAAAATATCGCCGAGTTCCGCCATCAATCTCGACAAGGTGGACCTTGGGAAATTCGAGGAGCTCCACAAGGCCGAGCCTGACGTGTACAAGTGCATGGCCTGCGGGTCATGCAGCTCCACCTGTCCGGCTTCCAGATTTTCAGGAATGAGCGTCAGGAAGGTGATCCTCGACCTGCAGAGAGGCAGGGAAAAGGAGGCAGTGGCGTTGATGAGGAACTGCATGCTTTGCGGAAAATGCACTATGGTATGCCCTCGGGGCATCAACACGCGGCATCTGATACTTTCCATCTGCAGGATATACATGGAGGACGGGAAATGAGGGAAAGGTTTCTGACTGGATACAACGATTTCGTGCTGCCGTTCGTCTGCGGCATGCTCTTCGTCCTTATCTATTGCCTTGTGGGACTGGTGAGGATAATAATGCAGCTCCCTCCGCAGGACAGGAAGAAGTTCTTCATCTCCCTCGTGACACCGAAGACCATGATAAAGAACATAAAGGACATCTTCCTGAAATGCCTTATCCATGTAGACCTCTGGAAAAGGAACAGGCTTCTGGGATATATGCATTCCAGCATAGCCTTCGGATGGTTCATGCTCATCCTGGTCGGCCATATCGAAGTGCTCCTGTACACTTCACATCTCGGCGCCAAGGCCCTGTACTACCCTATTTTCTTCCGGTATTTCGTTGCAGAGACCGAAAGCACGATGAAAGGTGCCCTTATCTTCTTCCTTATGGACTTCTTCCTGCTCGTCGTGCTCAGCGGAATAGCGCTGGCCATAATCAAACGGGTGAGGTCCAGGTTCTTCGGAATGCGACGGACCACCAACCCGAGTTTCCTCGACCTGATCGGCCTGTATTCTCTCTGGTCCATTTTCCCGTTGAGACTTCTTGCTGAATCCTTTACAGCCGACATCAGCGGAGGCTCCTTCCTCACGAAGTCCCTGAACTATGTCTTTACCGAATTCCTGAGCAACCATGCCAATATGCTTCCGGCATGGTGGGCGTATTCCTGCGCCCTGGGGATATTCTTTTTCGTCCTGCCTTTTACCAGGTACATGCACATCCCTACGGAAATCCTGCTCATTCCGCTGAGGAATGCCGGGATAAGGATAGTGAATGCAAGGAAAGGCTTCGCCAAGGCCCAGGTCTATTCCTGCCCGAGCTGCGGACTCTGTATCGATGCCTGTCCTATGGGAGTGCTCAAGGGTAACCTGAAGGATACGACCGTCTACCTGAACCGCCAGATAAGGAGGAACAACGAGGCAAGGATCGAGGAAATAAGCGACAAGTGTCTCCTGTGCGGGAAATGTACGGCAGTCTGTCCTGTCGGAGTCGAAGGCGACAAGCTCAGGATCGCCCAAAGGTCCATGCGCAGATACAATTTCGGACCAGACTACTCGAATATATCTGCCAAAGAGGAAATCGCGCGGTGTAACAAATTTGTTAATTCAGAAAACAGTAATGTTTCATCAGCTGTAAATGAGAAAGTTTTATATTTTGCAGGCTGTATGACTGCCTTGACGCCGGTCATAATGAAAACTACAGGATCCATCCTTGAGAAGGCCGGCGTGGACTACACCGTCATGGACAGGGACGGCGGGATATGCTGCGGAAGGCCGATGCTCATGGCCGGAAGGTTCGCCCAGGCCAGACAGCTTGTGGAGAAGAACACCGAAATCATCCTTGGCTCCGGAGCCGGGACTCTCCTGCTGTCCTGCCCTATCTGCTACAAGATATTCAGGGAAAAATACAGTTTGCCCGGTATCAAGATCGTCCATCATACGGAATATTTCGAGAGGCTAATCCGTGAAGGACGTCTCAAGGTACACAGGGACGGCACCAGATATGTCTTCCATGACCCTTGCGAACTTGGCAGGGGCTGCGGGATATATGAACCGCCGCGGAACGTCATTTCCTGTGCCGGGGAACTTGTGGAAGCGGCCAAAAACAGGAAGGAAAGCATCTGCTGCGGAGGAAGCCTCGGCAGCCTTACCCTTGGTTTCGACAAGAGGAAGGCCATGACCGAGAACGCGGTAAGCAATCTCACGGCTGCATCCCCTGACAGGATTGTCACTGCCTGCCCTCTGTGTCTGAACACTTTCTCCAGATATTCAGACCGTCCTGTAGAGGACATTGCGCAGGTGCTTGACAGGAATTCCTCTCCTGCAGACATAACCGGAAACAATAAAAGACAAAAAACGATATCATGACCTTCAAACCTACTAAGTATTCACTGATGAGCTGTGCAGACGGAAGGATTTTCGAGGATTCCGGCTGGACATTGGCTGACCCGCAGGGAACCGCTCCTTCCCTGGTGAGGGCCGTATATGAAAAAAAGGAGTTCGAGACAAGGGATGACCTGGACGGATTCTACAGATATTCGAACTGGCTGCCGATAAAGAGGACTCTCAACAATTCCTCGGCCCCGGTCACCTACAAGAGCAAGGGGCTGGCGGAATATCTTGGACTGGACAATCTATACATCACCTTTTCCGGCTATAATCCCGAGATAGGCGCCTTCATGCAGACCTGCTCCTTCAAGGAGACTGAAGCGTATTCCGTATGCGCGCGCCTGCCAGAACACGAGGACAGGATCCTTGTCGTGGCATCCGCGGGAAATACGGCAAGGGCTTTCGCCAAGGTATGTTCCGACAACAACATCCGTCTCCTGCTGAGCATACCGGAGGACAATATTCACGCACTGTGGTTTGACAAGCCGCTGAACGAATGCGTGAAGATCATCGCAGCGCCGAAGGGATCGGACTATTTCGATGCAATAGCCCTCGGGGACAAGGCCTGTTCTTCGCCGAGATTCCTTGCGGAGGGAGGGGCCAAGAACATCGCCCGCCGCGACGGTATGGGGACCACCGTGCTTTCAGCCGTGGAGCATATCGGCAGGATACCTGACGCATATTTCCAGGCCATCGGAAGCGGTACCGGGACCATAGCTGTCTGGGAGAACAACCTGAGGCTGATAGAGGACGGACGTTTCGGCAGGCACAAGATGAAACTCTATCCTTCACAGAACGCTCCTTTCACCATCATGTATGATTCCTGGAAGGCGCATTCGAGGGCTCTTGTCCACCTGTCCGCCGAAGATGCCCGCAGGCAGGCCTCCGTCATAAAGGCAAAGGTGCTTTCCAACAGGAAGCCGCCGTATTCCCTCGCCGGAGGCGTCTATGACGCCCTGACCGATACCGGAGGAGATATCTACATGGTCAGCAACGACGAACTCGAGGTCTGGAAGGCCAGATTCATGGAGCTCGAAGGGGTGGACATCTATTCGGCTGCCGCCGTAGCCGTTGCCAGTCTGGAAAAGGCCGTTAAGGAAGGCCGGGTAAAGAGCGGAGATGTCATCATGTTGAACATTACCGGCGGAGGGGAGAAACTTGCGAAGTCGCACAAGGACGTGGTCTATGCCACCCCTGATCTCGTGCTGGATTCATTCCTTCCTGCAGAAGAGATCGTTGAGAAAGTGGAGAAGCTGTTCTGACCCCCCGCTTTCACCGCGACATGGACATATTCTTTAATATCACATAAAATACCATGCTGTCAAATTTTCTACAGACAACGGCCACCGAGGTGACCGATACCCTGAATTTCCAGAAAGCCACGGCTGAATTTGTGGACAAGATAGTCCACACCCCTGCCGACCAGCTGCTTTCCGAATTCCTGGACAAGGTCATAGCTTTCGGGCTGAAGGTCCTTGCCGCCCTTGCCATCTACCTGATAGGCGCATGGATCATCAGGAAAATCAAGAAGATGATCCACAACATCTTTGTCCGGAGGAAGACGGAGCATTCCATAGCTTCTTTTGTGGAGAGTCTTGTTAGCATTGCCCTTACCGTATTCCTGGTGATCTTCACGATAAGCGCCCTCGGCATCAACACCACATCCATAGCAGCCCTGCTTGCGGCCGGAGGTATGGCTATAGGCATGGCCCTGAGCGGGACGGTGCAGAATTTCGCCGGCGGTATCATGCTGCTTGTGTTCAAGCCGTTCAAGGCCGGGGATTTCATCGAGGCCCAGGGTTACAGCGGGACTGTCACGGATGTTTCCATCGTAAGCACGAAGATAACCACAACGGACAACCGCAACATCATCATCCCGAACGGAATCCTTTCCAACGGTACTATCGACAATTACTCCCAGAATGTCTACCGCAGGGCCGAATGGCTCGTGGACGTGGAATACGGAGCCCCTTCAGACAAGGTCAAGGCCGTGCTGCAGTCGATAATCGACGGCGAAAAGAGGATCGTATATGCACCCGAATCCCCGGGCAATCCTCTCGTTGCCCTCAATGCGTTGCGTGACAGCAGTGTGCAGTACATCATGAGGGCCTGGGTAAGGAAGGAGGATTACTGGGATGTGGTCTATGACATTAACGAAGTGATCTACAACAAGGTACCTGAGAACGGCATCGGATTTCCGTTCCCTCAGATGGATGTCCACCTGGACAAGGCGAACTGATCTTCCGGAGAAAGACGTTAGAGGGTGACGAAAAAGTTTTTTTGAGTCACCCTCTTTCCTGCATGATTCTGTCAGCAAGCGCGGACATATCGCATTTCTCGGGAGAATATGCCTGCGGGAAGGAAAGTCCCTCGGAAAGCAGCTTGAACCCGAGTTTGGAGGCCATCTCGTTCAGCAGTTTTACGGAAGCCCCGGCCCATGTGAAAGAGCCGAAAGCCGCGAAATTCCTGTTTTTCACGAGACGTGCCGATACTCCGTACATGAAGTTGTAGGCTGGCGGGAAAATGTCGTTGTTGTAGGTCGGGGCTCCGACAACGAGGGTATTGTACTTGAACACGTCACGGTAGGCGTAAGAGACATTCTCCGTACAAAGGTTATGGACGGCATAGTCTATTCCCCTCTTTTCAAGTTCCGAGGCAAGTGCCTTCGCCGCCTTTGCAGTATTCCCGTACATGGATGCATACACGATGCATACTCCATTGTCGGCATCATACCTGCTGAGCCTGTCGTAATAGGACACCACGTCCGCCGCATGGTTTTCCCAGACAGGACCGTGGGTGCTGCAGATGCGCGAGATCTCCAATCCGGAAAGCTTCTTCAGGGCAGCCTGCACGGTCTGTCCGAATTTCCCGACGATATTCGAATAATAGCGGCGCATTTCCTCCCTGAACGCCTCGAAAGTATTTTCCGCGACATCGGTACAGCCGTAGAGACGGCAGCAGGAATCGGTGATCCCTCCGTCCAACGCACCGAAGGTACCGAATGCGTCTCCCGAGAAAAGCGTCTTCTCCTCGTTGAAGTAGGTAACCATGGTTTCGGGCCAGTGGACCATAGGAGCCATATAGAATGTCAGCGTACTGGAACCGAGGCTGATGCTGTCACCTTCCTTCACGACATGGATATTGTCGGAAATGCCGTGATACCCCTTTATCATCGGTACGGTCTTGGCGTTACCTACGATACGAACCTCCGGCCAAGCTTCGCGTATCATGGAGATGAGTGAAGAGTGGTCCGGCTCCATGTGGTTGACCACCAGGTAGTCTACCTTCCTGTCCCCTATTTCCCTGCGGATATTCTCCATATATTCCCTGGCAAAACCCGCCTCGGCCGTGTCTATCAGCGCCACCTTTTCATCGACCACAAGGTAAGAGTTGTAGCTCACGCCGAAAGGCAGCGGCCACATTCCTTCAAAAATGACTTTCTGGAGGTCGTTTACACCTACATACCTTATCTTTTCCGAAATATTTCCCATATCTGTCCTTATAATAATGTTAAAAACCGGTTATTCTGCAATCAGTCTGCAAAGATATAAAACTGTTTCAAGAAACTTTGATTTTTTCCGAAAATTGCCGTAACGCCAGGATAGATTCAGAATGTCAAGGCAAGTCCTATGGTCACGGCGCTGATATATGCGTCATTCCTTCTGAGCCGCTCTGCCGGCACGTAGTTCCCGACATCGGATTCGTAGGCGCGCGGATGGGTATAGCATTCCTGGAAGGCAAGCAGGACATCAAGTTTGACGGACCTGTTCAGGGAAAACCTGTAGCCTCCCCCGATACGGCCTTCAGCTGAAAGGTTCCATGGGTCCGTGATGTCATTGATACCGCCGCCTGCGCTGCAGAAAGCCATCCATCGGTTCTTCAGGGGATCCGTGCCGGAAAGCCAGGTGAAACGCAGCGAGACCGGCACCATCCTCTCCCCTCTGTAGATTCCGCTGTATCCCGTATAGATCGAGATGTTCACGTTCCGGGAGACGTTCACTCCCCCATGGACAAGGAACTGCCCGTTGCTGAACAGGCTGGTCGATACGGCTCGTTCGTCCCTGCGGCTTCCATCGGAAGATATGAAATTGAAATGGGAGAAATTCAGGAATGTAAGTGCGTATGAGGATTCTACCCCGAAGGTGAAACGGGGATACTGCCTCGCCGCATTCTCCGACGTACTCCTGTCCCGCTCTCCGGCCCATATTGCGGAAAACGGCAGGACAAGCAGCACCAGGAACGATATGAAGGTTTTCCAGCGCATCGTGGAGCGTTCAGAACCGGTATCTTATTCCGACATGGGGAAGGAGCGAATACAGCAGCCCGTACCTGTAGAAATCCATGTTCACATATCCGAACCTGTCCCGGTTGAGATGGACTCCCAGGCATGGTTCCAGAGAAAGGGATATGGAAACAGGCACAAGAAATATGTATTCGAAACCGATATAGCCTGTCAGGGACGCCATGAGTCCGTAATGTCCACGGTGGTCCCTGACATAACCGGCACACGCGCCCGGTCCTGCGGAGAACATCATCGACTCCCCGGAAAGAAAGCGTTTCCCCCATATCCGGAACAGGTATGCTGCATCAGCCGATACGCCGGGATAAAGCACTTTCCCGGAAATGACTTTTGTCATGTCGAGATTTGCCGAGATACGGAGGGATTCCTTTTCGCCTACCGGTATCTGGTACATGGCGGAGAATTCATTATAGGCCAGATTCAGACCCGCCGACCTGTCCTGCGCAACCATACCGCAGTGCCAGAAAAGAAGCACTGCAGCAGCAAGGAAGGCAGTACAGGCCAGCTGTCTCATGGCACCGTTCAGATATTTTTCTGCATATGCTTCATCCTGTGGCCGAGGAAGTCCCTGTAACCGACAGTGGTGAAACCGAGTCTCTGATACAATGCTTCCGCCTTCGGCTTGTCCTCGTCCACTATGAGCCCTACGGCATGGAAACCGGCTTCGGAGGCTTTCCGTATCATTGCCTCGAACAGCATGGAACCTATGCCTCTGGACCTCATGGACGGATCCACGGCAGCCGAATCGAGGTAGAATTCTCCTGGCCCCGTCTCCACGACCTTGTCAAAATCCCCTCCCGATTCGAACTTCCGTTTAAGGGCTTCGGAAACAGGTTTCTTCAAGGTGCCGTACATCGCCCCGTCGTATCCGTTCATGATACCGACAATCTTCCCGACACTGCCGTCTCCGGATTCAAGCTCCGCCACTTTCGTGAAATTATAGCCGTACAATGTCGTCTCGTCTTCAACGAAAGTCCGGATAATATCCGTGAATCCTTCGACTGTAAGTCCTTCCTGCATGGCAAGGAACTCCTCCACCGGCCAGGCGAGAACTATCAGCCTGGCGATGTCCGCAGCATCTTCTTTCCTTGCGTCCCGGACTGTAATCTTCTCCATATCAGACATATTTGAATTCGAGATAAGTGGCGCCGAGCTCGTCATTGAAGCTGCCGCCGATAAAACCTACGAGATCCCCGGACTGTATCTTGCCGTCCTGGATCAGCATGCTTACCGCATTCTTCACGAAATCCTCCTTGCTTTTCTGTATCGGGAACTTGTAGCAGTAGATATCGTATGCAAGGGCGAGCTCCCTCATCGTGAAGTCATTGTAGCACATCGCATATATCGGGACCTTGGGACGGAATTCCGACAGATACCGTCCGGTGCGCCCGGTCCAGGTATCGAAGATGATGGCCTTGACCGGCAGGCTCTGGGTAGCCGCCACCAGCTCTTTGGCGAGGACTGCGGCTATCGGCTTGGTGACTTTCTCGAGATTCAGGTCAAGGGAAATGTCGATGGATGTCTCGGCTTCCTTGGCGATCCTGGTCATGGTGGCCACGGCTTCCACAGGATATTTCCCGCTGGCGGTCTCCCCGCTCAGCATGATCGCGTCACTGCTCTGGAATATGGCGTTGGCAACGTCGGTGACCTCGGCCCTGGTAGGCCGCGGATTCTCTATCATGCTGTGAAGCATCTGGGTGGCGATGATGACAGGTTTCTTCCTGGCGCGGCATCTTTGGATTATCTTCTTTTGTATAAGAGGGATCTTTTCGGCAGGGATCTCCACTCCGAGGTCGCCTCTGGCCACCATGACGGCATAGCAGTGAGACAGGATCTCGTCGAGGTTGTCTATCCCCTGCTGGTTTTCAATCTTCGAGATTATCTTGATGTGGCTGCCGCAGCTGTCGAGTATCTCCTGGATCTCCATCAGGTCGTCCTTTCCCCTGACGAAAGAGTGCGCGATGAAATCCAGGCCGGCGTCTATGGCCCATTTCACGAACTTCCGGTCCTTTTCGGTAAGGGCAGGAAGGGCTATATGCACGTTCGGGACGTTCACACTCTTTTTCCCCCTGATATGCCCGTCGTTCTGCACCTCGCACAGGAGCTTGTCGTTGTCCTTTCCCGTGATGAAAAGGTCGACCGTACCATCGTCAATCAGGACATGGGAACCTACCGGTACGTCTGAAACGAAATTGGAATAGCTCGTGTACAGCACCGGATAACTGCAGAGCCTGTCCGGACCGTTGTGTATCTCGATCCAGTCACCCTGCTTCACGTCGAAACCGTCCGGGTCGACGGTAGCGGTAAGCCTGACCTCCGGTCCTTTCGTGTCCACAAGTATGCCTATCTTGTCCGAGACCGCGCGGACATTGTCCACTATTTTTTGGGCACCTTCGACCGAGGCATGTGCGGAATTTATCCTGACGATGTTCATCCCGCTTTCAAACAGCTTTGTAAGGAAGTTCACGTCGCACCTCAGGTCAGATATCGTACAAATGATCTTAGTCTTTTTCTCAACCATCATATAATCCTTAACCGGGTGCGAATTTAAGAAACAGTTTTGATATTTTAAAAAAATTTAGCCGGCTTGTGCAGCGCGTTCCAAGAAATTATTTTCTTAATTTTGCCGGACTCAAAACGGACTGATATGGATTTTGAAGATAATGCAGGAAGGAGCAGGATGCTGCCTCCGCTGCCGGAAAGGATGAGGCCCTCTACCCTGGACGACTATGTCGGGCAGAAACATCTCGTGGGCGAAGGAGCGGTGATTTACCGCATGATCCGGAGCGATTCCCTGAAGTCATTCATACTGTGGGGGCCTCCAGGTGTCGGGAAGACCACCCTCGCGAAGATAATAGCCAGGACTCTCGACCGGGAGTTCTATACCCTTTCCGCGGTCAGTGCCGGGGTGAAGGAGGTGCGTGAAGTGATCGATAAGGCAAGGTCCGAGTCCATCTTCGCACAGGCGCATTCTCCGGTCCTGTTCATCGACGAGATCCACAGGTTCAGTAAATCGCAGCAGGATGCCCTGCTCGGTGCGGTCGAGGAAGGGGTCGTCACGCTGATAGGCGCCACTACAGAGAACCCGTCCTTCGAGGTCATCACCCCTCTGCTCTCGAGATGCCAGGTATTCGTGCTCAAGCCGCTGGACAGGGATGACCTGGACACGCTCCTGCACCGGGCCATCACCGGAGACGTGGTGCTGAAACGTAGAAAATTCGAGATAAGGGAGACGGAGGCTCTGTTCAGGTACAGCGGAGGCGACGCGAGGAAGCTGCTGAACATACTCGACCTGCTGGTATCCACGTTCAGCGTGGACGAGACCGTCGTAATAGACAATGCCGGTGTCACTTCCCGTCTCAACGAGCATCTGTCTGTATACGACAAGGGCGGAGAGATGCATTATGACATAATCTCGGCCTTCATCAAGAGCATAAGGGGCTCGGACCCGAATGCAGCCGTGTACTGGCTCGCCCGGATGCTGAACGGAGGCGAAGACCCGCTTTTCATTGCCCGCAGACTCTGTATCCTCGCTTCCGAAGACATCGGGCTTGCCAATCCCAACGCCATGCTGCTGGCAAACGCCTGTTTCAATACCGTACATAATATAGGTATGCCCGAGGCACGGATCCCTCTCTCCGAGACAGCCATCTATCTGGCGAGTTCACCGAAAAGCAATTCGGCATATCTTGCCATCGGAAAGGCGATGGACGTTGCGGAAAAGACACAGGACGCGCCTGTCCCGCTCTATCTCCGCAATGCGCCGACGAAACTGATGGCGGAACTTGGCTACAGCGACGGCTACAAGTATGCCCACGACTACCCCGGCCACTGGACCGATCTCGAATTCCTTCCGGAAAGCCTGTCAGGCACATGTTTTTACGAACCTGCCGACAACCGGCGCGAAGAGGAGGCCAGGGCCCGCCTCTCAGGGATGTGGCCGAAGTATTACAAATGATCATCATGGAGGGCCGCCCGCCTGGATCAGAAAGCGGGGGTGAAGTTCCTTGCCAGCCAGAATATAAGCACCAGGACAAGTATGACCCGGACGGCATGTCCGTGATACAGGACAAGGTCCAGCCGGGAAGCCAGCCTTTTCATTCCGGCTTTCCCCGGAGTGCGGAGGATAAGACATATCACGGCATACAGCAGGATATACGGGATCGCTGCAGTTACCAGGAAGTTGTAATGGAGGGCGCCCGGCAGATCCCCGGTCAGGAGACAGTGTACCGCCCTTTGTGATCCGCACCCGGGACATTCGAGGCCCGTCAGAAGATGGAAGGGGCATTTCGGGTAGAACCTGCTGGCGGAAGGATCGTACAGGGCATAAAGAAATATTGCCGCAGCAAATGCTGATGCCGCGGCAACGGTCACGATCGTCATTACGATGGTACGCCTTCTTTCCCTTGCCCTGTCCTTCAAATCCCGCAAGCTGTCATCCCTGTCAGAACAGGCATCTTGTGAAGAACATATCGGTGTCATCCCACCAGTGGGCCCACGAAACTCCTGCGACCAGAAGGGCTATGTAGATTATATAGAACACTGTCACCAGCGCTATACCCCACAGGGACCAGTTCCTGGCCTTGCGCGAGAAGGCCCAGGCGTCATCATAATTCCCGGCGTTCCATGCCGGATCTACCTTCGTCGCGTAGACGATGCCTACCACCCCGAACGGTACGCAGCAGAGCACGGTAGTTATTATCGAAAGTACGAGATAGCTGGACGGACGCTGTCCGGGAAAACCTGCCGGCTGCCGGTACTGCGGCGGTGCCGAGGCGGTCTGGTCGCATCCGCAGTGGACGCAGAAGCGTGCGTTGTCATCTATCTCCGTACCGCAATTCTTGCAATACATATTCTTAGCGGTTTGTTGTCAGAACAGAGGGAATGTCTTTTCGTTGTCGACATATTTTGCATTGAAGTCTTCCTCCTGCATTGTAAGCATCAGGATACCCTGGATCAGGGTGATGACCCCCCATATTCCGCAGCTGCACAGAGAAATCACAATGCTCAGAATGCCTGCAGTAGTCTTTCCGAGATAGAAATACTGGATGCCGAGATATCCGAGGAAGATGGCGAGAAGCCCGGTTACGGTCTTGTCTTTCCTTTTCCCGTCGGAAGCGGTCCCTGAAGACACCGGTGCTCCGCAAGAAGGGCAGAACTTCACATTTTCAGGGACTTTGGTCCCGCATTTTACACAAAATACATCCTTTACTACCGCAGCACCGCAGTGAGGGCAGGTCTTAGCGGTGTCGGATATTTCCTGCCCGCATTCTTTGCATTTGATAAGTGCCATAATCCTTTAGATTTAACAATTACAGGTCAAATTTTATTTCCCATTATTCAAAGATAGGCATTTATTCCGTTTTTTTTCCTTTTTCAAGAAGTTTTTTGTCTAGAACGGATACCCTACCCCGAAATGGATTGCGAACCCGTCCCGTCTCAGCCATTCTCCCGGACGGAGCCACCTTTCCCCCTCCCTTCTTGCCGGATCATGGAGCTTCATTCCCATGTCCAGACGCAGAAGCAGGAAATTCAGGTCCAGCCTCAGGCCCACGCCCCAGTTGGCGGCGATGCTTTTGGCGAAATTCCTCATCATGAGCTTGGAATCCAGACTGTTCTCCCCTCCCGTATCACGCAGTGTCCAGACGTTTCCTGCATCGACAAAGACGGCACCGTCCGCTTTCCAGAACATCTTGAAGCGGTATTCCACATTGGCCTCCAGCTTCATGTCTCCGGTCTGGTTGGCTATGATGAAGGTCGTGTCCATCGGGGCGAGGCCCGGTCCTACGGCCCTTGCCTGCCATCCACGCAGGCTGTTCGCCCCTCCGGCGTAGAAATGCTTCTCGAAAGGAAGTGCGGTGGAGTTGCCGTAGGCATATCCGGCTCCGGCAAGGAACCTTGCGGCTATGGCCTGGCCGTCATTCCGTCCGAACCTCCAGGTCCTGCCCACCGAGAGTTCTCCCCTGACATATTGGGAGAATGGGGTGTTCCATATTATTCCGGCCCCTCCGGAATCCCTTTTCATCAGAGGCTTGAAAGCACTGAGGACGTTGCCGGCTATATCCGCCTGGAATCTCACGTAGAAGAACGGGGTTCGCGGCACAACGTCGGAGTTGGTGGTATAATAGAATGTCGCGCCGGACCCGAGGTCGAAGTGGTCCTGGTATGCGTTCCTCATGAAGGGGTCACGGGAAAGGGTGTTGAAGAAGGACTGGTCCAGGTTGAACAGCCGCACCACGTTGAACTGCAGCGGATAGAACTGGTAGAAGAACCGCCCTTTGATATTGCCCGTATAACCGTAGGACATGGAAATTATGTTCCTCGTGTATTCGGGCCGGCTCTGGTAGTTGTACGAGCAGTTTATGTCGGTCCTCGGCACGGCTCCAGGGAAAAGGCTGTAGGGAAGGAGCAGGAACCTCGGGAAGCTGAGCCCGGCGGATACACCGAATTCGTTGGAACGGATGGAGTCGTTGAACTTGAACTGGAAGTTGCCCATGAAGCTCAGGTTGAGCCATTCCCCTCCCTTGAATATGTTCTTGTGGTAATACGACAGCTGCGGGGAGACCCCGAAGAGTCCTGAGGAATTGGAGGAGGCTTCCACATTCAGTTTGACACCCTGGAGCCTGGACTGGGAAAGGTTGATCTCGCAGTCTACTGTGTTGGTGTCGCGCTGTATCATTTCCACATTCACGCTGCTGAAGACGCGCAGTGCCGAAAGCCTGTTGTAGGTCGTGTTCACAAGCCGCTCGCTGTAGAGGTTCCCCGGTCGGATGGTATTCAGGTCGACCAGAACTTTCTCCCTGAACTTCAGGTCCGCAGGATGCGATATAGAGACATCCCCGATGGTAAAGCGGCGCAGGGGACGGGCATCGCTAGCGGTCTCGTTCCTCGTATAGTTGTTGACCCTCATGTCGAGTACGGCCGAACCGGGAAAGGCAAGGGTGTCGGCTTCGAAAAAGAAGTGGTTCTTGTTGAAGGTGTAGAATCCCCGGTTCCTCATGTAGGACGTGATCCTGTCGGCTTCCGCATCGAGCAGGCTTTCCGAAAGGGGTATGCCGGGACGGATGCCCAGAGAGGCGGTGTCGCGGTAGAAGTCTTCGGCGAAATCTCCTTCCGGCACGGATATGTTGATCTCCCTTATCGGATACTGTTTTCCGAGGGTGATGTCGTAGTCCACGTACACCCTGCGCTTTTTCACTTCGATCTTCGTGTCGACGGTGGAATGGAAATAGCCGAGGAACTCGAGATGGCGGGTGATGTTCTCGACCGAACTTTCGACCAGTTCCGGGTCATAGACCACGGGAGCCACACCGATCTTCTGGACAAACCTGTCCCAGCCTTTTCCCTTGCCGTTCGTCCAGTTGTAGACATTGAGGAAAGGGTTCCACCCCAAGATGAAATACGAGTTGGGCTTCTGCTTGATGTATGGCTCTATCTGATTGGTACTAAATGATTTGTCATTAACGTTGAGATCGTTCCCGGCGAGTCTGAACTCTCCGTCCTGCAGCACTCTGGTAGTGCTGCAGGAAACGGACAGGGCAAGCGTTGCGGCCCAGCAGATGAATTTCGGGAAACCTTTCATGCCGTGCAAATTTAGAAACTTTTCCGTAAAACATCTTGCGGAACAGATATTAATGATATATTTGCAGCCGGAAAATGAAATCCGGCTTAGCCGGATATGGAAATTTTTGACAAAGTAATCAAACTGCATTGTAGAAATGAAGAACAAGTACATCGATCTGATTGACCAGACTTTCGAATTCCCGCAGGACGAGTTCGAGGTGGAGGACGGGGAACTGTATTTCCACGGCATCAACATGATGGACATCATCAACCAGTACGGGACTCCCCTGAAGATAACCTATCTGCCGAAAATCTCTTCACAGATCCAGCGGGCAAAGAGGATGTTCAATGTAGCCATGGCAAAGGCCGACTACAAGGGTTCCTACCACTATTGCTACTGTACAAAGAGTTCTCATTTCGAATTTGTGCTGAGAGAGGCTCTCAAGAACGACATCCACATCGAGACGTCCTCGGCCTTCGACCTGAACCTGATTGAGGCCCTCGAGGCAGAGGGGGCGGTGGACAGGGAGCTGTACATTGTATGCAACGGCTTCAAGAAGCCTGCCTATATCGAGAACATAGCCGGCTTCGCCAATTCCGGCTGGCACAACCTCATCCCTGTACTGGACAATATGCACGAACTCCAGGACCTTGACGCCCTGGTCAACGTACCTATCAACATAGGTATCAGGATAGCATCCGAGGAAGAGCCGAATTTCGAGTTCTATACCTCGCGGCTCGGGATCCGCTACAGCGACATCCTGCCGTTCTACGAGAACATCATCAGCAAGAGCAGCAAGTTCCACCTGAAGATGCTCCATTTCTTCATAAATACAGGCATCAGGGATACTGCCTACTACTGGAACGAGCTTGCCAAGTGCGTGAACGTGTACTGCGACCTGAAGATGATATGCCCGGAGCTCGATTCGCTGAACATCGGCGGTGGATTCCCTATAAAGAACTCCCTTGCTTCGGATTTCGACTACGAGTACATGGCGGAAGAGATCATACTCCAGATAAAGACAATGTGCAACGCACGCGGAGTGCCTGAGCCGAACATATTCACAGAGTTCGGCAGCTTTACCGTGGGAGAGTCCGGTGCGACGATATTCCAGATACTGGATATGAAGCAGCAGAACGACAGGGAGAGATGGTACATGATAGACAACTCCTTCATGACTACCCTGCCGGATACATGGGGCATAAAGCAGCGCTTCATCCTGCTCCCGATAAACAAGTGGAACGAGAAGTACCAGAGGGTGTTCCTCGGAGGGCTTACCTGTGACAGCCAGGACTACTACAACGCCGATTCCCATGCCAACGCGATATTCCTCCCGATCATGGAGGACAGGAACGACCCGCTTTACATAGGCTTTTTCCACACTGGAGCCTACCAGGAGTCCATTTCCGGGTTCGGAGGGCTCCAGCATTGCCTGCAGCCTGCACCGAAGTACATCATAATCGACAGGGACGAGAACGGGGAATATTTCACCAAGCTGTTTTCCAAGGAACAGACCTACAAGTCGATGCTGAAGATCCTGGGATACTGATCCTCCTGAACCATGCAGAGCATATCGAATGCCGAAATAAAGAGAATCCGGTCCCTGGCGCAGAAGAAATACCGGGACGAATACGGTCTTTTTGTCGTTGAAGGCGAAAAGATGGTCGCCGAAGCCATGGATTCCGGCATGGAGGTCACGGCCGTCTACCGCCGCGACGAGATCGGGGAAGCGGCGATGGCCCGGATAAGCCTGCTGTCTTCACCTTCCCCGGTACTTGCACTCGTGCGCAAGCCATCCGGAGTCAGGAGCGGAAGCCCGGACGGGATCATCCGCAACGGCCTGTACCTTGCCCTTGACACGATCCGTGACCCTGGCAACCTCGGGACCATACTCCGTGTGGCTGACTGGTTCGGGGCTGATGCCGTTTTCGCCTCCCCTGATACCGCCGATATATTCAATCCAAAGGTCGTGCAGTCCACCATGGGGGCGATCTTCAGGGTAGGCTTCCATTATACCGACATTCCTGCCCTGTGCCGTTCGGTATCCGCTCTCGGCGGCAGGGTCTACGGCACCTTCCTTGACGGACACGACATCTATTCGGCCGCGCTGGCGACCGGAAAGGATTGCCCGGTGCTTCTGGTTACCGGAAACGAATCGGAAGGGATTTCCGGTGAAGTCGCCGCCCTTTGTTCCGACCGGCTGCTGATTCCGCCCTACCCTGCCGGCGAGCCTGGTTCTGAATCTCTTAATGCAGCTGTGGCTACGGCTCTCGCCCTTGCGGAGTTCCGCAGACGTACGATATGACCGTAATCCTGTTTTGCTTTCTTGAGGAAATTTCGTAGTTTTGAAAAATTTTAAACGGAATCTATCATGGCAACAGTTACATTCAACGGAACTCCCGTACAGCTTTGCGGGGAGCTGCCGGCAGTCGGGGAGACAGCCCCTAAATTCGGTGGTGTCAAAGGTGACCTTACAACGGTGCATCTCCCGGAACTTATCGGCAAGAGAGTGGTTCTCAATATATTCCCGAGTCTGGACACACCGGTCTGTGCGGCTTCGGTAAGAAGGTTCAACCAGGAGGCCGCCTCGCTTGAGAACACGGTCGTCCTCTGCGTATCCAAGGATCTTCCGTTCGCGCAGTCAAGGTTCTGCACGACTGAAGGCATTGACAAGGTAGTGCCGCTGTCGGTATTCAGATGCCGTCATTTCGACGAAAGGTACGGGATAACCATGACCGACGGTCCGCTCAAGGGACTTCTTGCGAGGGCGGTCGTGATAGTGGACGAGACAGGGAAGATCATCTATGAGGAACTTGTGCCGGAAATAACGCACGAGCCGGACTACGGGACAGCCTTGAAAGTACTCAGGTAAGGTCCCTGATGGGTTTTGCCAGGAGACTTGCCTCTGTATGGAGGTTTTATATCGACGGCTTCAGGAACATGACATGGGGCAGACCCCTGTGGTTTCTCATTATCCTGAAGCTCGTCATTCTTTTTGCAGTTCTCCGCGTGTTTTTCTTTGAGCCTGTCCTCGCGGGGAAATCGGACGAACAGAAAAGCGACCACGTAGGTACGCAGCTTGTGGACAGGGCGGAAGGACAGGCCGGCATGAACTTTAAGGAAATATGGTAGATACAGCATTGATCGGATGGTCCAGGGCGCAGTTCGCCCTGACGGCCTGCTATCACTGGCTCTTCGTCCCGCTCACGCTGGGACTGTCGGTGATCATGGCGGTGATGGAGACATTGTATGTCGTAAGGAAAGACGAATTCTGGAAACGTACGGCCAGGTTCTGGCAGAAGATTTTCGGGATCAACTTCGCCGTGGGCATAGCCACGGGAATCATCCTTGAATTCGAATTCGGCACCAACTGGAGCAACTATTCCTGGTTCGTCGGAGACATTTTCGGCGCACCCCTCGCGATAGAGGGTATTTTCGCATTCTTCATGGAAGCCACCTTCGTGGCAGTCATGTTCTTCGGATGGGACAAGGTCAGCAGGAAATTCCACCTTGCCGCGACATGGCTCACAGGCATAGGGGCATCGATATCCGCCCTCTGGATCCTTGTGGCGAACGGCTGGATGCAGCATCCTGTCGGGATGGAGTTCAACCCGGACACCGTCAGGCATGAAATGTCGGACTTCTGGGCGGTCGTGACAAATCCTGTGGCTGTAAGCAAGTTCTTCCACTCGGTCCTCAGCGGATGGATGACGGGGGCGGTCGTGGTGATCGGGATAAGCTGCTGGTACCTTCTGAAGAAAAGGGATACGGAATTCGCCAGGGCAAGCATCCGGGTAGCAGCGATTGTCGGCATCATCGGGACTTTCGCCGTGATGTTCTCGGGAGACAGTTCGGCGGTCCATGTGGCAAAATACCAGCCCATGAAACTTGCCGCGGCCGAAGGTCTCGAAGACGGAGGACAGCGGGCTCCGTTCTCCATAGTTCCGGGAATCGAGATTCCCGGGATGCTTTCTCTGCTCGCCACTCATGACCCGGACGGCTATGTACCCGGGATCAATGACCTTCTGGAAGGGTATACGGCACCTGACGGGACTGAAGTACTTTCGGCTGACGATAAAATGGAAAGGGGCGCTCTGGCGCTGGCAGCGTTCAAGGCCTACAGGGAAAACAAGGATACCGATCCTGAAGCCGCTGCGGAGGCAAGGAAGGTGCTCGAAGAAAATGCCGGATATTTCGGATACGGATATATTGAAGACAAGGAGGACCTTGTGCCGGCCGTGGGCATGGTCTACTGGCCATTCAGGATTATGGTCGGATTGGGATGTCTCCTCCTTCTTCTAATGGCTGCGGTGCTCTGGGCCGAATATAAAGGAAAGATTGAAAAGATACGCTGGCTGCATATAGCCGCCATCGTGTCCATCCCGCTCGTCTACATTGCAGGACAGTGCGGATGGATTGTGGCGGAAGTCGGGCGCCAGCCATGGGCGATACAGGATCTGCTGCCGGTGAATGCGGCTGTATCCAGTCTGGGCGCCGGGGCCGTGATGACGACTTTCTTCATCTTCGTGGCTGTATTCACGCTTTTCCTTGCGATAGAACTCAGGATTCTTGTCAAGGCCATAAGGAAGGGCCCTGAAAAACAGATTTAAAACAGAATGGTTATGTTCGGATACGTTTTTCTTCAGCACTATTGGTGGTTCATAATATCGCTCCTGGGCGGTCTTCTCGTCTTCCTGATGTTCGTGCAGGGAGGCAACGCCCTGATCTTCCTCGCAGGCAAGAACGAGATGCAGCGCCAGATGATAGTGAATTCGACAGGCAGGAAATGGGAATTCACCTTCACCACCCTTGTCACTTTCGGTGGAGCCTTCTTCGCTTCCTTCCCGCTATTCTACAGCACAAGTTTCGGAGGGGCGTTCTGGGTGTGGGTACTCATCCTGCTGACATTCGTCCTGCAGGCCGTGTCTTACGAATTCCAGACGAAAGCCGGCAATCTTCTCGGTACGGGAACTTTCAGGGCTTTCCTCACGCTCAACGGATGTCTCGGCCCCCTGCTCATCGGCACGGCGGTCGGCACCTTCTTCACGGGTTCGGACTTCACCGTTGACAAGGCTGCGGCAGGAGACAGCCTCTCCCCTGTCATAAGCGCATGGGGAAACGGCTGGCACGGGCTCGAAGCTGTAGCTGACATAAGGAATGTCCTTCTCGGCCTGGCGGTCATGACCCTTTCTGCCGTACTCGGAAGCCTCTATATGCTGGGCAACATCGACGATGACTCCCTGGCATCCAACATACGGAAGCACCTCAGGTGGATTTCAGCCTGCTTCGTACTTTTCTTCGTGGCCTTTGTCGTGTCAATATGCCTTTCCGAAGGATTTGCAGTGGACGGCAGCGGAACGGTGTACATGGAAAAATACAAATACTGGCATAACCTCACCGGCATGCCGGCGGTACTTGCCATCTTCCTCGCCGGGACCCTTGCAGTCCTCTACGGCACTGTAAAAACCTGTGCCTGCAGGAATTACCGTCGCGGGATATGGTGGGCCGGGGCAGGGACAGTCCTCGCCGTCATGGCCCTTTTCATGACCGCAGGATACAACGGCACGGCATACTATCCGTCCGTAACCGACCTGCAAAGTTCCCTTACCCTGTCCAACAGCTGTTCGAGCCAATTCACCCTCAAGGTGATGACATACGTATCTTTCATAATTCCTTTTGTCGTCGCATACATCGCCTACGCATGGTGGTCGATGGACAGGAAACCCGTGACAAGGGAGGAAATCGAGAATACGGCCGACAAATACTGACAGTCGGGAACAGGCTGTCCATGACTGCAAATACCGGCAGGCAAGGTCATCCGATATCCTTGCTGCCGGTATTGCCGTTTTTCCGGATATAGTCCTTCGGCAGCATCCCGAACTGCTGCTTGAACCTTCTGGAAAAATAAGACATGTTGCTGAAACCGGTAAGGTAGCACACCTCGTTTATTCTGTACTCACCGTTCTTGAGAAGTTTCGCAGCCGTCTTCAGCCTTATCAGACGAATGTATTCCGTAGGGACAGTCCCGGTAAGTCCCTTGATCTTGCGCTGAAGGTTTGAACGGCTCATGGCCATGGTATCGGCAAGCATCTCGACCGAGAATCCGTCGTTTGTCAGATTCTCTGCAATCACCTCATTTACCTTGTCAAGCCATTGCTCATCCTGAGGGGAAATCTCGTTTTTATCATGCCTGAGCATTTCCGGAGAAGAAGCGAAATGTTCGAAAATCCTCTTGCGGTTGTCAAGCAGGCTGGCCGCCGTGGCTTTCAGGAAATTCAGGGAAAAAGGTTTCTCCACATAAGAGTCCGCCCCGTATTCCAGCCCTTTGATCTTTGAATCCGGGGAATCGAGCGCAGACAGCAGTATGAACGGTATATGGCTCAGCATCCTGTCTCCACGTACTTTAGCGAGAAACTCATAACCGTCCATTCCGGGCATCAGTATGTCACTTATTATCAGGTCGCAAGGATATTCTGAAAGCAGTTTCAGCGCTTCCTTTCCGTCCGAGGCGGAGATTACCTTGTAGCTGTCCTCGAAATTCCGAACAAGGAACATACGCATATCCTCCGTGTCCTCCACTATCATCACCCTGTATCTGTCCGTGGACTCATCGGTCTGGACTTCGGCCTGTTCCTCCATCTCAGAAGCGGATACCGGAGCCGCATCGGGTATCGTGACCACAACCTTGCAGCCTCCCGACCCGCTTTCTTCTATGCTTACCTTCCCGTCATGTTTTCCGACAAGAAGCTTTACAAGGCTCAGCCCTATCCCCACCCCGTTGCCGGAATATGGAGTTCCCTGGAAAAAAGGGTCGAAGACCTTGTCCTTTATCCCGGAAGGTATGCCCGGCCCGTCATCTTCGACCGTAATAAGTACCTGACGTATACCCTTGACGGTTTCTTCACCGACAGCCACGGTTATCCTGGACTTCGCAAACCGGACGGCATTGGTCAGCAGGTTTGTCAGGATTTTCCGCAATGCTTCCCTGTCTGCCAGGAGAGTTACATGCTTTTCCGGGGAACTGTAGATGATTTCGGGAACATCTGCGGCACCCTTCCCGTCACGGCCGGAGCCGGCAATGCCCCTGAACTGCGCAATGGTCTCTTCCGCCACGGCTGACAGGTCCGTCACGCTGCATGAAAGGCGGTACCCTTCACTGTCGATTTTCCTGAAATCCAGCAGCTGGTGTATCAGCTGAAGTAGACGGTCGACGTTCTTCCGGATTACCGACAGGTTTACCGCGACCGTATCGTTCCATTTCCCGGTCTCCATTATCTGTTCCAGCGGAGACTTTATCAGGGTTACGGGAGTCTTGATCTCATGCGCGATCTGGGTGAAGAAGTCGATCTTGGACTTGTACAGCTTCCTCTCCTTCCTTTCTTCCTGCCGGATATAGATATACCTGAATATCAACATGACCAACGCTGTCAGTACCAACGTATAGACAATTTTGGCACCTGTACTCAGGAACGGAGACGGAAGTACCTGGAAACTGAAATCCGCTACGGATTCACTCCAATAGCCGTTGTTGTTGCAACTTTTGACCATGAACGAATATTTCCCAGGCGGCAGCTTCATGAAAGTGATGGAATGCTGGTCTGTGCTTATCCACTCTTCATCGAGGCCATGCAGTTTCCATGCGAACCTGTTCTGCCCTGGCGCGACATAGCTCAGACATTCGTAATTGACAGTCATTGACAGTGCCTTGTCAGTGATTTTCAGGAAACTGCCATGCGGCATTACATACTCCTGCGCAACAGTCCCGTCCTTCCCTGAAAATTTGATGTCTACGGATGAAATCGATGTCCTGGGAGGAATCCTGTTCACGGATATGTTGAAGGGGGAAAAACTGTTGAATCCGTTGATTCCGCCAAAATAGAAGGTCCCGTCACTTGACACATACGATGACCTGAAATTGAACTGGTTGCTTTGCAGGCCGTCCTCCGTAGTATATGAGATATGAGTTCGCAGTCCCGGGTTGTATTTGAGTATGCCCGTGTTCGACGAAAGCCACAGGTTCCCAGCCCCGTCATCGAGGATGCCGTAATATATCCCGTTCGGAAGGCTTTCGCCTGTCCTGAAATTCTCGAACCTGTCTTCTGCCGGGATATATCTGCAGATTCCGGCACTCTCCCCGCAGAACCAGACATTCCCATTCAGATCCACATAGACTCTGCTGAACTTGTTTTCCAGTGGAGAGCCGCTGTCTTCCCCGTCATGCACGTAATTTGTCCACTCTTTTCCCTCGAGGGAGTATCTCCATATCCCTCCCGACCTTGTCGCGAACCATACGTTCCCGTCCTGGTCCTCTGCAATATCGTAGATGAAGTTCCCGCCCGTCACGCCGATCTTTGAAAAAGAGCCTTTATCCATATCGAAAGTGCAAAGTCCCGCCATAGTACCGATGAAAACGGTCCCGTCGGAAGCAAGATGGATGGAATAGACATAATTGTTGCATATCGATGCCGTGTCCCTGGGATTGTTCATGTATCCCGAGACTTTCCCGGTAGAAAGGTCCAGACAGTCGAGTCCCTTGGAAAACGTCCCTATCAGAAGTTTGTCTCCGGCTATCTCGAGGGCATGAAGGTTATCATGGCTCAAGCTGCTGCAGTCCTTAAAGGTGGCGGTTCCGGGTTCGAAATAGTTCAGTCCGCCGTTTTCCGTGGCTATCCAGAGGTTTCCGGAAGGATCCTCGCAGAATTCGCTGACAGCATTGCCGTTCAGGGACCCCGGCCGGCCGTCGTCATAGAACCAAAGAATTTCGTTCTGCCTCGGAGACAGATAGTTGACTCCGCAGAAATATGTTCCTATCCAAAGTCCTCCCTCCCTGTCCCTGTAGAATCTGTAGATACTGCTTTCGTCGGAAAGGACATCGGATGTGCTCCATTTCCCGGTCTTCCGGTCAAAATAATAAAGTCCGCTGTCCGCCCCTATCATGTAATGATTCTCCGACTTCCTGTATATCGAATGGATTCTGGTGACAGGCAGCACGGTCCCTTGCGCATCCACAGGCTGATACACGTTGAATGTCCCCCTTTCCGGGTCGAATTCGGCGACAGCCCCGTTCTGCGTCCCGACCATAAGGTTTTTGCCTTCACCCTGGATGATGGTTGTAAACTCGTTGTCTCCGAGATTCGGGATTCCGTCTACAAGAAGGAAACCCCTGCTGAAAGAATCCGATTCCCTGTCGTAGACATACAGGCCCGAAGCGCTCCCGACCCACAAGAGTCCGGAATTGTCCTGAAACAGAGACAGTATGTAGTCAGACCCGGGAACATTGTAATGTATCAGGCTGGAATCCTTTTCCGACCACTTGAAAAGCCCGCTGCTTATGCTCCCGATCCACAGGTTTCCGTCGTCGTCATACATCAGGCTTGTACATTCGTCTATTCCGGTCCCGTCTGCCGCTGCTTTCCGGAAGCGTGAAGCCTTGCCGGTCACGGGATCGAAAATCTCGAGCGAGCTCGTGCAGCCGAGCCACAACCTCATGCCGTCCGAATGCGGGCAGATGACATCTATGTTCAGATGGTCACCGGTCATGGAAGAGGCATAGGTCCGGATCTTGTTGCCGTCGAAACGGTTTATGCCGTCCTTCGTGGCGAACCACATGTATCCGGTCCTGTCCTGGCAGATATCCTTGACGCTGTTGTCGGAAAGTCCTGACCTGACATCGTAGCGGCGATAAGGATTCCTTCCCCACAGCGATATGGCGGTGAGGAAGGAAAAAAATACAAGAAATGTCTTCCTGGGAAAATACATAAGGAATACGGTCGTGCTATTCGTTTCCGGTAATTTCCGCAAGACGGAGCAGGGCCTTGACGGAAGCGAAAGTGCAGTTGGTCCAGAAGCCTCGGCCCGGTTCCTTGGCTCCGCCCCTGACATCCAATGAGGTAGGGATCTGTCCCGTAAGAGCGTTCTGTACTATCGTGAGATTGTCCAGAAGGGCTTTTGCCTTTGCCAGGGCAAGCCTGTCCCCGGTAGCTTCATAAAGGTCCATGAACGCTTCGGCCATTACTGCCGTACTGTGGTCTATAGGCATCCGGTATCCGTACTGCTCATATACCGCAGGCGGCATCATGGTCCTTGTCCCGTCCGGTCCCGGAAGGACATCCCAGCACACGAACTGGTCTTCACTGAAACGTATCAGATCCACGGCTGCCTCCGTTTCCTCCGGTGTCCGGTCTTCCTTCTTCAGCAGCCAGGAAGCATACGGTGCGGAAGCGCATTCCGTAAGGTTCTGGTACGGCTTCTGGTTCAGTACCGTCATGTCCTCGAACTGCGCCGTCATATCGAAGGACGCGAGAGCCGTCTCCCTCATCCAGCGTTCCGCCCTGCCGATGCTTTCTCCGAGACCTTCCACCCCGTATTGCTTCTGGAGACGACTGAAGAACTCCATCACGGGAGTGAGCATCGCCTTGCATCCGTTTACGGGCTCTCCGGTCTCATAGTCGACCTTGATAGGCCAGGAACCGTCCTCTGCCTGGAGCTTGAGATATGTCCGGGCGATGTTCACGGCGAAGTCGAGATAGGTCCTGTCTCCGGTAAGGTCGTAGAGATCGAGAAAGGCGTTCCCGACATAGCAGGCTTCCATGGTCATTGTCTTGCCCTGGTTCTCCTCGCGGGCGGAGGATATGAGTCCTCCGTAATATGTAGGCGGGAAACAGGCCAGCGGCGCATCCGCAGGACGGCTGTTGTCCATCAGGAAACGGGCAGCGTTCCTGGCTATCAGCTCGGCTTCCTCCCTGTGTCTCGGCATCAGCCGGGCGACAAGGCATTCCATCCTGATTGTGGAGCCTATGACCTTGCAGGCGTAGGTGTTGAGCCGGTAGGAAAGGTCCGGTGTCGTGGAAGTGAGCCAGTGTCGGATTGCAGGAAGCTCGTGGATATAGAGGGCTGCCAGTTTCACGGATTCGATGTATGGCCGGACATTGGAATTGTATGGCGCATGGAAAGGGAAATCCCGCAGGAATTCCCTCTGTCCTGCAGTACCGAGGATGCCTCCGTTCCCGTCCAGTCCCGTAACGGTCAGCCTGACAAGGCCTACAGGAATGTCATTCCAGACCGGAGCGAGGCAGGCGGTCGGCTCCGCAGCCTCGAATGTCCAGCACCTCCCGTCAGGCTTTCCCTCGCCGAGAATCCACCTCGGCTCCGGGTCCTCGACAGGCTGGTCGGCCCTGTAGCGTGGGGACTGCACCATCTCCGTCCCGAGATACTCCACGGTGAACCTGTATCTTGCCGCCCCTTCCACCTCCGGGAATCCGAAGGCCGGGGCATATATGAACTTGGTGGCGAATCCGTTCCAGAACGGGTTCCGGCCCTCATATCCGGGTCTCACAGGTTCAAGATATTCTTCCGACGCCCGGGAGTTCAGCCGTTCGTTGACGTTCCCGGCGCACCCGGTGATAATCGCGGCTGCCGCAATCAGGACAGCCGCCGGTAATGTCATCTTCTTCATTTCAGTTCAGTGATCACGAATTTGTATTTTCCTTCCGCCGGGGCGTCAGGGGACGATGTGAGGTTTATCCTGGTCAGGCTGTCGCCCCATACCCTGGTCATGGCCCTGTCGTCGAGCGACATTATGTCCGTCCCCGGGGTCAGCGAGGCAGGATAGGCCATCTTAACCACGAGACCTCCGTCGCAGAGTATCAGAAGTTCGCCAGGGGCAACCTGTTTCCCCTCATGCTCATCCCCGGGCAGGAGGACCTTGCCCTTGACGAGAAAATGCTCCACGTCCGCCGCTTTCCTCTCCTTCAGCGAGAACACGTCGGTAACGGTTACCGAAGGCTTGCCTTTCAGAGCCACCCTGTAGCTGCGTACCCAGCTGCCGCACATTGCTTCCTCCGGATACGCCCCTGCAATGTCCACGGAGAAAGTCCCCCTGGAAATGTCGCATTCGGCATCTTCAGACCTGTAATCGCGGCCGTAAGGCTGGGCGCAGGAGTTTATCATCGGCAGGCTGTGCCAGTCGCACTGCATCGACCATATCGTATAGCGGTCAGTCCTGCTGAAGGTCTTTTTCGTGTAGGTGCCGACCCCGGCGTCTATGAAGACCGGAGTATTGCGGATATAGAGGATAAATGTTCCGACATCGTTGTGGTTGTGGCTCTCGTCATTGTACCCTCCCTTGGCTCCGAGAAACCAGCCGGAGGAATTGCGAATGAAACAGTGTTCGGTCTCCGGATACCAGGTGGATGCCGGGACATCTTTCCGCAGGGAGGCCATCACCTTGCCGAATGCGGCGGCATCTCCTCCGCCGTCCGCAACCGCACTGTTGAGTGAATCGGCCAGTTCGCGCATCCGTATGCCTGACCTTATGGTGTAAAGCGCACGGTACCCGTCGTTGAGTATAAGTGAAGGATACCGGAACCTGCAGTTCTTCGTGTCCGCCAGAAGGTACATGGCGAAATCCGTCATTTCCCGGCTTCCGACAGCATTGCCGAAGTTCCATATAAGCTCCGCAGGATTGGAGTTCCTGGCGGATGCGTCGGCAAAGTTGACCACATAGCCGTCCCCGATGAACGAACGGGACGGATATTCTCCCATACGCCTTATCCTGTCGTTGCCGAAAAGGTCAAACCTGCCTCCGGAGGCATCGTGCAGGATCTGGAGATACTCGTAGGTCTTGCCTGCCGCAGCGCCCCAGTAGCCCGGGCCTTCCTCGCAGGCCCCGTCTTCCTGGATATAGTCAAGGAAAAGGTCCATCGACATTACCGACTGGCGCAGCGCACTGTCAAGCCGCTCCTGGTCGTCCTCCACAAGAAGGAAACTCAGGATGACGTCCGCGGTGCACCACGGGGTCCAGTTGTTCAGCATCCCTCCGTTGTAGCCTATCCACCAGTTGGCGGTGTGCTCTTCCGGGTCAAGGTAAGAGTCGAGGATGTTCCTCTTGATCGAAGCCTTGAGGGCATACGAGATGGTAGGGTTTATCCTGTCGAACTCTTCATGGAAAAAATACCATATCAGGGAAACGATAGCCCCGTACCGTCCGGATCCGAGGTCTATGAGCTGTTCCCGCTCATCCGGGAGGGTCCTTCCTGTCCTTTGTGCGGGAAGATGGGCCGCCAGCACCCATGAAGGCTGCTGCGCCGCGTGCCATGCGCCGTTCGCAAGCTGGTCAATG
Source organism: uncultured Bacteroidales bacterium (assembly GCA_944326325.1). GTDB lineage: Bacteria > Bacteroidota > Bacteroidia > Bacteroidales > UBA932 > Cryptobacteroides. The sequence goes on along the minus strand of CALVDQ010000008.1, from coordinate 13,448 downwards.
AAACGTCCCTTTCCTTCCGCGAGTTCGGCAAGCATAAGGGAGATCAGAGCCCCGCGGTTAGCCCCTTCTATGCTCTCCATCGGTTTCCTGTCGCCGGTACGTTCGAACGCGAGATATGCCGTGGCCGGAATGAACTTCCACTCGTAATCCAGGTATTTCTCCCCTCTTTGCACCATATCGGCCGAATCCGCCTTGAAAAGCACCGACCAGCCGTCCCTGTCGGAATACTCCGGGAACGGCAGCCATTCCTTTCCGGCTGCAAAGGATGACGCTACTCCGTCCCTGCCGTACTCCTCGCTGACAATGCCTTCAGCCTGCAATGACAAACCGCAGACAAGCAACAGGGCAAAGAATATTACCGTTCTTGAAAATCCGTATACCATAGTTTTTCGTATCTTTTATGTAAATATAATCATTCCTCGGGTGATATCCTCACCGTAAAGGTCTCCGTCTTTCCAGATGTCACCCGGGCAGTGTATCCCGCTTCATAGAAACCTGGATTCGCCTGGTCCCAATCGTTCAGAGTCATAGGGAATGTCGTGAGTTCCACGTTTGAACCGTTTTCGGATGTAACTGTCAGATAGAGATCCCTTTCCGTGCCACGGAGCACAATCCTGCCGTCCTCTGTCAGAGGGTTCAGCTTCGTAAGCAGGGTCCAGCGTATTTCCGCAGCCTTGTTGTACATGGCCTGCACCTCGTCAATGACAACGAGGTCCCTGTTGTCCTCGACATAGATTGTCCTCACGGCATCTGCGCATTCGTCCGAGAGGATATCGGACATATCCACCACGGCACCCAGGCGGCTTCCGTCATCTATGACACTGGTTATGGCTGCCCTCCCCGATACATTGTGCAGGGCGTTGTTGACAGTGATTGTACTGTGATTGTAGTTGTTGTACCTGAAGACAGCCCAGCGGAATGCGTTCTGCGTGAAATCCCCTGCGTCCCCATCGTAACCCGGAGGAACCGGATAGCTTTCAAGGGAACCGTAGCTCTGCAGTCCGAGATCCGCGGAGACCCTCATCCCGTAGGCGTCGTAGACGAACGAACCCACATCCATGTGTCCGTGGCTGTAGTCCGCCCTTCCTGCCTTTATGCCGAGCATCTTGTCAGTATCGGAATATGTCCAGTCGGTGCGGACAAGGCAGACAGGGTTGATGCCGTCGCCCTTGTAGATATTGTCTTCCGGGGCGGCGATGCCGGTGAGGTCGAAACGGCTTCCGTGTACTATTGACATAGGGTAATATCTCGGGGAGTCATAGCTTGCGTAGAGCCCGCCGTCGAGCTTGCGCACCTCATAGAAAAGCAGGGAAGGGTCATCGAACCTGTCGGCAAGGTACCACAGCGCAGGGAAAGGTATACTTGAGGAGCTGCAGTCGCTGTAATTGAACACCTCGCCCGTCGTGCCTTCCATGAACATTATGTACTTGCCTGTCTTGGTGAAGCCCTCGTTCGTCCCGAGATTGTAGTCATAGCCGATGCTGCTTTCCATCGCCGAGAGCATCATGCATTCGAAGTCAGTGCCGTAGCCCCAGTAGCCGTAGCCCTCGGGATAGTTGCCGTCGGTCCCGTATATTCCCTGCATGGCCGTTCTGTTCGTGGACACGGCGCGGTCGATAATCTGCCGCGCATCGTCACTGGCGGTCTCGTAGATTGCAAGCGCCGCCACCACGAGTCCCCCGTTGCAGACCTGGTTCCAGTTGCTTGCCATCGAGTAGAAGGAAGTCGAAGCTGTCAGGCTCAGGGAAAGCGCGCTTTCGAAGGCGAACTGCCTTATGGCCGTCTCGGCACTCCTGAGGGTTGAAGACTGGAGGTCATTGTAGAGCCAGTCGTAACCTATTCCCACGGCATAGGCCATCTCCCCCGTATCCAGCCAATGGGCTGTATGCCAGTCCGGGAAGGCGCACACTGCCTGCATGTCCTTCTCCGCCCTTTCAAGATACTTGCTCTCCCCTGTCATCCTGTATGCGTACGCGCAGGTCGTGATGCGGTTGCCCGCCGCCTGGCTCACAGAGAGAAGTCTTCCTCCGGTAACATCGTATTCGAGGTCTGCCTGCGTGAGCATCCTGTCGGCATAGGAGATGACATAGTCGTGGAGCCTCTTGAGGTTGGCATCCGTTTCTATCTTCGCCTTTATGGTCGCGACATCTTCGTCTGTCATTATGATCCTCGGATGGTTTCCGGCCGTCAGGGCGGAATAGTCCGCACTCCCGGAATTGTCTCCTCCACCCGTACCGGTATTCCCGTCGGGGGAGAAAGTCTGTGTCTTCCCGCATGAAAGCAGGAGGGGGAGAAGCAGGCAGACGAGTATGTATCTGATTGTGTCCTTGTTATTTGTCATATTCTTTATTTTTATAGTCAGGGCGGTATGCCGGATTCCTCCGTCTGCGGGAAAACCTCGGCACGCCGCCCTGGCAATTGGTCTTGTCAGCCCGTGTTTACCGGACTTTCATGCAGCGGACGCTGAAGCCGTATGCCCTTCCGGCATTGTCGTTCCACGTTCCCTCGTTACGCTTGTCAAAATACATGTCGTAGGCGTTGTGCTCGGTGCTGTCATAGCCGGAATACGGTGAATTCGACCATACTGCCAGCATGACGTTCCTGGAACCTTCGTTTCCTCCGTTGGCTCCGTTCTTGAATCCTCCGAGAGCCCAGTAGGAAGTCTGCTCCTCGCTGTACCTGTATGTAACCCAGGACATGGCGCTGCCGGCTGTTATATCGGCATCCTTGCCTGCCAGGACTTCCTTGAAGATTGCAGGGGAAGCCACCATCCAGCCCTCCGGGCATGGATCGAAGACTGTCTTCACACCGTTTTCAGACGAACCTGTCCCGGTGCCTTCGTTAGGGTTGCCCCAGAAGTCGTCCTTCCTGTCGGTACGGGCTCCTGTCGCATCTCCTGTCCACCAGTCCCTGTTTGAATTCTCTACATTGTCTGACATAAAGAACACGTTCTGGTTTGTCGCCGATGTCTTGAGGTCACGCACCGGTGCAGATGTATTTATCCAGGTAGCCCACGGGAATGCGAACGGTCTTCCCCACTGGTACAGGGCACCGAAAACGCTTCCGTTATCTATCTGAGGAGGCATGCCTCCGAGATACCTGTCCATCACGACCCCGCTCCTGTACTGTTCTTCCTGGACAGGATATGCATCCCTGGTAAACCATATCAGGTATGCCCAAAGAGCCTCGTGGTTCTCGTTGTATATGGCTATCTTTCCGCTGAATGACTCCTGGCGGGCCTTTTCGGCCACAGCCTTGACCCTGACAGTATATCCGGCACCTATCTCCGAATATGATATGTGCGAATCGTTATTGGCGATATAATATGATCCAGGAGTGGAGTTCTCCGCTTCAAGGCAAGGCTGTGACGCATACGTCATGTCGCCAGCCATGATGGCTACGTATTTAGGCTCCTCGATACCGGTGTAGTATCCCCTAGCCCTGACATCGATGGTGATTTCAGGATTCGATTCAGTGACCATATAGGTGTTCTCCGGTCCGTAAGCCCATCCGCCTGCAAGTGCGCGGTCGTCCTGGGTCTCATACCAAGGGAAGTCCGTAGCCACGTCGGCATCGCTGACCTCTATCTCTATCGTGTTCACTGCATTTGCCTTCAACTGACCGATGTTCATCTTCATCGGTATGGTAGTATTGGTGGTCCCGTCTGTCATGCTTACCGAGACAATCGTCTCTTTTCCGGTAAGATCGCAAGGTACGGTCACGAGCCAGAGTTCCTGGGCGGAAGAAAGCGCCTCCGGTTCATCGACAATCACAGTCGCGTAGTCCCTCTGATAGATACCTGTCACGGTTCCGTCGTCGACATTCGCCATAATGTCACCTGAGATATGCGCTCCTTTTGAGTAAAGCGATACCCCGCAGAGTCTCAGGCTTGAAAACTGGCTGCTGGATACGACGAATTTCACGTATGCCACCGCATGGGTCAGGGAAAACTCGACAGGAGGGTTATTGCCGTCAGCGCCGGCAGCCTCTATCGAAGTCTTTGCATACGCCAGGGCATATTGGCCCGTGTGCTCGCTGTTGCCTGGTACGGATTGCCGCTGCTCCTGCGGGATTACAGAATGCAGCGCCCCCTCAGAGTATTCCGTAGCGGTGTTGTAAGGATAGTAGATTATGAGATCCTGGGCCTCGGCGGCCGTCTGTTCGGTGGTATTGAGCACAAAGACGCCGCTGTTCATGCCGGCATCGCTGTCGTTCAAGGTGGCAGGTACATTCAGGAATCCCCCGAGCATACCGTAGATACCGATCTGGTCGCCTCTCGTCCACAAGACCGGATAGCTTCCGTTTTCCGGACTGCCGATAGAGGTCCTCGTATCAGGAAACGCTGTCCCGCGGAAAGTTATGGTACGGGTGTTCCCGTCACCTATGACGGAAGACTCGTCGACGCTGCACGCTGTGAGGGCAGCTATCGCCATCGCAGATATGATAAATGTCTTTTTCATTGCCGTATGATTTTAAGGTTACAGGACAGGATTGTTTTCTTCAAGGTTTCCGGCGGAATTGTCCCCGCTGAAACCGTCGATTTCCCCGTCACCGGTGAATGTGTCGTAGGCTGATGCACATGCCCTTCCGGTCTCGTCGTAAACGACCACGGCAGACAGGTAGTCACGGTTGTAGACTATATCCTGGACAGTCTCGGTAAAAGGAAGCTCTATGTCCTTGCCGTTTTCCTCGACATAACGAATCAGCTGGATCTCGTTCGTGTAGTTGAGATCCCCGATCTGGCTGATTTCCACAGCAGAGACGATTTTCGCCCCGTAGAATTCCCCGGCAGTGAGCTCTGCCGAGACAGTTGCGGTGTTGTCATCGTTGGCAATCGCCGTAATGCTCACCGCCGGCATTGTTGAAGAGCCGGAATCATCTTCTCCCGCAGGAGTGTTTTTGTCACATCCCGGCAGCAGGCACAATGCCATGATACCGGACAGGATCAGAAATTTTTTCATCATAAAATCAGTTTTTTTAAGGCAGGGACCGGAAGCCCCTGCCGGTTATGTGTTTGTGTTAATATGGTTTCTGTCAATATATCCATCCGGATCTCTGGATGAGGTTCGGATTCCTCTGGTATTCCGCGAGAGGGACTGACCACGGCCAGTTGTTCTCTTTCCAGTACCACGGGTATTCGACAGTGTTGTCACCCCACCAGCTGGATCCTCCGTGGGTATCCTGTCCCTGGAACTTGCTTTCCTTGTAGGTTCCCCAACGGATTTCGTCGAAATAGTTCACAGCCTCTACCGCGAATTCCACACGCCTTTCGTACCTCACAGCCTCGCGCATTTCTTCCTGAGAACCGGTCTGGATGCGCTGGACCCCTGCCCTGTCGCGTACCTGGTTTATCTTGTCGGCTGCCTCGCCCAGTCTTCCGAGCTCGATCTCGGCCTCTGCCCACTGCAGCAGGACATCGGTGTATCGGATGAGAGGGAAGTCTATATGGCAGTGCCTCCTGTCTATCAGTGCCGACGGGTCACCCCATTCCACGTACTTGTTGTAGATATAAAGGGCGGTGAAACGTTTGTCGAGCCAGAGGTCCTTGCCGCTCCCGTTGCCGTCGGCTCCCCTTTCGTAAAGAGGCCAGCGGAGCTGCTTGCCGACTGCCACCTGATTGTTGTTCCATCCTGGGGAATAGCAGTCCTTAGGCTCGTACGGAGTGACAACTATCATCTTCAGACGGGGATCACGGTTGTCGTATGCGGTCTTGATGCGGGCCTCGTTGCCTTCGTCAAGATAGTACCGGTCGAATACCGCCAGCCCGCAGAGCTCTCTCGCCTGATTGTAGATGGTCCTGTAGTCACTGTTGCTCCTCAGTCCGTCCCTGAAGAAAAATACGGAGCGCTGCTGTGGGGTAAGGGCGTCCCAGCCTTCTATGCCCTGCTCCTGTGCCCATTCAGACCAACTGAAAGGTGTTCCGTCCGCATTCTGGAAATAGTCCACGAAATCCGTCGAAGGCTTCACCTCGTCCCAGCTGTCCCAGGTGTCACGCGGGCCGACGGCCTGCTGGATGTCATAGCTGTAGCCGTCCGTCGCGCTGAACTGGATGGCGAAGATCATCTCGTTGTCCCTTTCGTTCTCCGCCTTGAAGAAATTCAGATAGCTTTCGGAAGTACCGTCGTCCCAGAGGTCATAGCCGCAGTCGTCGACCTGATCGAAGTCGGCGCAGGCGGAAGTGTAGTCCTGTTCCGGAGTCGTCCCGTCATTGTCAGTGAGCGCCTTCCACATATAAGCCATTCCCCTGAGGGCATAGGCCGCACCCTTGGACGGGCGTCCGAAGTTTTCCGTCAGGGTGTTGTCAGGCATATATTCGTTGTCGATGCAGTATGTCAGGTCGTCGATGACGGTCTGCCAGATATCTTCGGCGGAAGACTGCGTCCTCGTACATTCTTCGTTTGTGACAGGCTCGAGATAGAGAGGGACTCCCCAGAAGAACTTGTTCAGGCGGGAATATGCCCAGGCCCGCAGGAAACGGGCCTCGCAGATGTACCTCTGATATGTCGCCTCATCGAGCCCGGCCTTGTAGAGGTTCGCTATGGCATCGTTGGTGGCGTGGACTATGTTATATCCGAATTTCCACTCGTATGCAACCTGGATGTCGTTGGCCATCATGTTCTGGCTGTAGAGCATATAGACCGGGAAATTGTTCGAATAATAGTCCGTACAGAATCCCAGTGCCTCGATGCCGTATTTGTTCAGCCCGTCAAGGCAGGACTCCCTGAGCTGGGAGCCGGCACTGAGATCCCTGTTGTAGAAAGTCTCGTACAGTCCGTTCATACCTTTGACGGCAAGTTCCGGGCTTGTCCACATATTGCCGCTGGCGATCTGGTCGGACGGAGCCATATCGAGAAGGTCAGCGCAGGATACCGCACCGGTGAGGAGGGTTGCGGAAATGATTGCGTATTGTATTCTTTTCATATTCTTAGAAAGTTATCTGTGCCCCGAATGTAACCTGTCTCATGAGAGGATAGCCTACTGTCGCCCCGATTTCCGGGTCGAGTCCAGGGAAACCTGTGATAGTCAGCAGGTTTTCTCCGGAGACGAAGAAACGGAGCTGCTGTACGAAGAATTTCCTTGTTATTTTCTCCGGAAGAGTGTACCCGAGCTGAACGTTCTTCAGTTTGAGATAGTCTCCCCTGTATTCGTAGAACTCGCTCGATTTCCTGTTGCTGAGGGAGGTGCCGTAGGTCAGCCTCGGATACGTTCCAGAGAGGTTGGTCCTCGGGTCGGACGGGTTGTCGACGTCGAAGAAATAGTGGTCGTACGCAACGTCATCGATGAGCCCGTAACCGGAAGACATCGTGCTGGCATTGTAATAGTCGGAGTTGTATATTATCCAGAAGTCCAGTGCACCTGCCCATGTCATGCTGAAGTCCAGCCCTTTCCATGAGAAACCGAGGTTGATGCCAAGGTTGTAGGCAGGGGTGCTGGTGCGTCCGTTGAAATTCATGTCATCGTCGTCACCGTAGTTCATGTCTCCGTCGTTGTCGGCATAGAGCAGGTCTCCGTACCAGAGCTGGTCAGGAGAAAGGGCATTCTTGCCGTCGAAAGTATAGCCGCTGTCAAGCATGGCCTGTACCCACTGGAAGTCGGTTTCGGTACGTATCATGCCGTCCACAGGACCGGCGTTTATATCCACGGCTCCGCCCTGGTAGCCTTTGCCGTTGCCCTTGTACACCTGGAGGAGATAGTGTTCCCCGAGAGGATGCCCTTCGGCCAGCCTGCCCTGTCCCCAGGACGCTGTCGCATCGGAGAGGTTGTTGACGTAGGTGCCGTCACGCCATTCCTTCACGAGTGGACCCTTGAATTTCACGACCTTGTTCTTGTTGAAGGCGAAGTTGGCCCCGACAAAGTAGTTGAAGTTCTTGCCGATGCTGCTTCTCCAGTTCACGGTCAGTTCCACACCCTGGTTGTTGACTGCACCGAGATTGGCGGGCACTCCGTCTACCTGCCCCATTGTCAGGTAGATAGGCGGCACATAGAGGATGTCCGTGGTCTTCTTCAGGTAGTAGTCGACCTCGGCTGTAAGCCTGTTGCCGAAGAAGCCCATGTCAAGTCCTATGTCAGTTGTCGCCGTGGTTTCCCATTTAAGGTCGGCGTTGCTCAGGGAACTTATGAACAGACCCATGCTGTCTTCTCCGTCCACGACGACCTCTTCTACATCGTAGAGAGCCTGCCATGCGTAGTTGCCGATACCGAGATTGTTACCGGCCTGTCCCCAGGACGCGCGGAGCTTGAGGTTGGAGAGCCACCCCTTGGTCGATTCCATAAACGGTTCCTCGTGGATTTTCCAACCTGCCGAGAAGGAAGGGAAGAATCCGTAGCGGTTGTTGCTTCCGAACTTGGACGAACCGTCCGCGCGGAGGTTTGCCTCGAAAAGGTACCTGTCCCTGAAGGAGTAGTTGATCCTGCCGAAGTATGACCTCAGTCCCCAGCCTGCACGGGGTGTACTGCCGGTTGAGAGGATTTCGGAATAGGTGGAGGCATCGTTGAGCGCCCAGTCCGTCGCACCTCTCTTGTTGACGCTGAAGCCCCACGACATATATTCCGTCGTAGAATAGCCGGCAAGGACGCCGAGGGTATGCTCGCCGAAAGTGTTGTCATACCTGGCGAGAAGTTCCGTGGAAACATAATAGTTTCTTGAAGTACGGTCGACCACCTGGGCATTCTCGAGACTTGTGGAGCTATGCCTTACATTGTTCAGATAGTCCCAGGTCCCGTTCTGGACACTGTAGCTGTGTCTTTCTGTGAATGTCGGGGAATAGTTGAATGTGCCCTCGATGCTGATACCCTTGTACGGGCGTATCCTGGCATATACGGAACCGTTCACCCTTGTCGTCACATTGGAACCGTCGGTGCCGTAGAGGTTGCGGAAGATGTTGTTGGCATTCGAGCTTTCCTCGCCTTCGAGTGCCGGGGTTCCCCAGGCGTTGATGTCTCCCGGATATACGCCCGGTGTCGTCATGTACAGTGCCGAGAATGCGCTCGATACGTTGGCGAGACCGTATTCCTGTCTCTGCCCGAAAATCCTGGTCCCGATGGTGAACCACTTCGTCACGTCGGCCTCGACGTTCGCCCTGAAGTTCATCTTGCGCGTGCCGGAGTCGATGCCGAAGCGTCCCATGACTCCTTCATTGTCAAGATAGCCCATGGATATCATGTATTTCACTGCCTTCGAGCCTCCCGAGACGGAAAGGTTGTGTTCCTGGGAGTAACCTGTCTGGAAAAGCTCCTCGAACCAATCCGTGTTTGGATAGGCGGCATAGTTAGGGACTCCCTGCGGCGTCAGGCCGTTCGGGTCAAGGGATTTTTCCCTCCAGAGATCGATGTTGGACTGGGAGAAAAGCCTTGTGGTTCCAACATTGTCGCACGCCTCGTTCATAAGCTCCATATAGGTGGCGTAGTCGGACACGAAGTGCATCTTGCTGTACGGCATCTGGAGTATTCCCTTGTAGGAATAGCTTATGCTCGGCTTGCCCTCGACACCGTTCTTGGTCGTGATGAGGATGACACCGTTGGCCGCACGTGTTCCGTAAATGGCTGCCGATGAGGCGTCCTTCAGGACTGATATGGAAGCGATGTCGTTCGGGTTCACGTCGTCCATGCTCCACTCCACACCGTCCACAAGGACAAGAGGGGCATTGGCGTCGATGCCGCTGCTGCTGTTGACTGTAAAGGACCCGTTACCCCTGATGCGGATGGTAGCCTTGTCCTGTCCTGGCTGTCCCGACCCTTGCATTACGCTCATTCCTGCCGCAAGTCCGGCAAGTGCCGAGGAAGTGCTGACTATGGTCCTGTTGTCAGCCAGGTCGGAGAAGTCGATGGAAGATACCGAACCGGTGAGGTTGACTTTCTTCTGTACACCGTATCCTACCACTACGGTCTCTTCCAGCATTACATTGTCGGGCTGCATGGTGACATCCACGACACGCCTTCCTGCAATTTCCTCGGACAATGTCTTATATCCGAGGCAGGAGAATTCGAGTGTACCCTCGGAATTCCGGACCTGGAGGGACCACTCCCCTTTCTCGTCGGTTGTTGTCGCCTCATTATCGGCTGTCATCACCACCGCCCCGATCACGGGAAGCCCGTCTGAGTCAATGACCCGTCCGGACACTGTGACCTGACCTCCATCCTGCTGCGCAACAGCAGGGATTGCGGCTGCCAGGAAGCATAGTCCGCATAACAATGAAATCAGTTGTTGTTTCATAATGGGATTGTTGATAATAATTGGTTGGTTAAATATGTGTATCTTCCCTCATTCCGTCATCTTCCGGAACCGCTTCTGTCCAGGCTTGCAAACCTCAGGAGCGCTTCCAGGAAATAATAATCGGCATAAGAAAGAGGTACATCCACCTCGCTGTTGTCAGGCAGGGACCCGACACTGTGTTTCAGGAGGAAACCGGCGTTCTCGCCCGGAGCAGACAGATATTCCGGAGACGCCAGGGTGCGGAGCTGTCTTTCCGCCACGTCGATATAGTTCCTTTTTTCGGGACTGTTGGAAAGAGTCCCGAGTTCTATGAACGCCGAAGCCATGATCGCTGCGGCGGAAGCATCCCTGTAATCGTCCGGGATCCTGTCCGAATCGAAGTCCCAATAAGGAATCCCGTCTTCCGGCAGCCTTCTGACAAGCATATCGGCGATATTTTCTGCCTGTGTCAGGTAGCAGTCGTATCCGCTCATCCTGAACATCATTGTATAGCCGTACAGGGCCCATGCCTGCCCTCTCGCCCAGGATGAGGAGTCGCTGAAGCCCTGGACTGTCTGCCTGAGGCGTACCTCCCCTGTCAGCGGGTCATAGTCGACAAGGTGCCAGCTGCTGTAGTCAGGCCTGAAGTGGTTCGTCATCGTCGTGTTGGCATGGATGAGGGCAACTGACTTGAGGGTGTCGATGCCGAAGAGAAGCCCTGCGTTATACAAATGCTCAAGGTTCATCATATTGTCAATTATGACAGGGTATTTCCAGTCACAGCCCGGACGGGTATGGTCCCAGCTGCGGATTGTCCCGGTCACAGGGGAGAACCTTGCGGCGAGCACACTGGCGGACTCCCTTATCGGGTCAAGGTAGACTGGGTCTCCGGTGATCCTGTATGCGTTGCCGAAACTGCAGTTCATCTGGAAGCCGAGGTCGTGGTCGGTGCCGGTGTATTTCAGGGGTTCGAGCTTCCAGGTATTCTTCTCTGCAAGTCCCTTTACCGCGTCGTCTCCCGTATATTCATAGATATACCACAGCGAACCCGGGTAGAAGCCGCTGCACCACCACCTTATGTCCGAGGTCACAAGATTCCCGTCCTTCCCTGCCGTCCTCGGCATGGTTGTCCCAGTGAGATTTTCATCCATCGCCTTGTACTGTTCCTGTGCGATGCTGAAGACCCTGTCCGTAAGCTCTTCCATCGTTTCGACGTGCCGGGAGCAGCCTGCAAGCATCAGCGAGACTGTGGCCAATAATGTCATTGTTTTCATATCCGGCCTCCGTATCATCGTCTCTGTATGATTGCAAGTCCGTTCCACACTGCGCGCTCCTGCCCGTCGGAAGGAGAGTTCAGTATCTCGAACCTGTCCTCGTCCGAAAAGCTCGCATCCGAAGTGTCTGTCCTTATATAGAATGTGGACGAACCGCCTCCGTCAAGATTGATTGCCGACCAGCACCCGAGGGCTTCCATCACCTTTGCCATATCGCTGAAGTCCATCCCGACAGAATAGGTTTCCTGCCGTCCGTCAATGACCATAAGATATACGGTTTTACCATCCTCTGTAGCGCCGACACAGGTTCTCGGTTCGGTCGAAAGGTCATCGGGGTCAGGGGTCTGTATAGCTTCTCCCTCGCTCACGAGGACAGGTCCTCCGCCGCACGCCTCGTATATTTGGTTGGAGGCCGATATCTCGGCATATTCGGATGCCGGAGCTGTCCTTGCCAGTCCTGTACGGGTGATATAGAAAAAGCTTCTTGGCCTTGAGGGGGACGAGGCGAAGGTAGTCTTCACAGCATGACCCTTGTGGTGGAAGACGCCCTGAGGCTGGTAGCTCTGGGACATGAAGAAGTCTGCATTCGTTCCCCCGAGGATCATCGCATTTTCGGCATCCACTTCGAGAGCCTGCTCCGTCACTCTCTGGAGCCCGTTCCCGGGACCTTCGTCATACGGGGTGGTCTGCGTGACCGTGACACCCCCCGCAAGTTTTGCCTCGAAAACAAACATCGCTATCGGGCTGCCGTCCGGCGTAGTATAATGGAGTTCCGTGGCGCTGACATTGTCCGTGAGGGTATAGGTCTCTTCGGTGCTGATTCTGTCTACAAGATCTGTCAGGCCGGAGATCCTTTCCGCTACTGAAGGCGTCTGACCGTCATTGTCATCTTCACCGCTGTCCGTACCGCCGTCCTGGGTCCCGTCCGTTTCCTGTTCCTGGTCCGGCACCTGGGTCTTCGGACTGTCGCTGCTGCAACCTGCCGCTGCCAGCAGTACAAGGATAAAAAGGTATCTGAAAATGGTTAGCATAGAGTTGTGTGGTTTTAATATCTTTCGCAAAGTTATTCAGGCTATCTCCGGAAAAATAGCCCGGATAAGGCAAAAAATGATACTCATTAGGCAAATGGCATTAAACAGTTTCCAGATATTTGCATGGAACTTTTTTCCGTACGATAAAGATTTTGCCTACATTTGTACTTGCAGGTTGTATCTTTATGAAACATACAGGTAAAACAAGACATTCATCTTCCATCCTTACGATTGAGAAAGGATTTTCCACCCATGCCGGAATGCAGGACGGGCGGTCCTTTCCCATCTGTCTTAACAGCCTGGTTCATAATTGTGAAAATACTGATGCAAACGAAGTGTATTATACGGCTGGAAATTTGGAAAATCGGGAAATCCGTATAAACACACACACACACACACACACACACACAAGCCTCACGCGTCAATATACAACAAATCCATTAAATTACAATGGATTAGAAAAATATATATCGACAAAGGAAGCCCCCTTTCTCCAGATAAATTATCGAAGTCATACCATACCTCCGCCTTGCCGGTCAAGGTCGGAGAGGAATTTCCATGTCCCCGGTGCAATGCGGCATACGGCAAGTTCCCGTCCGCATGTTCCCGGGACTTTTTGTACCATCCGAACAACAAACCAATAAACAATATGCTGAAACAGAGAAGATTCATACTGACGATAGTGCTTGCCGTGCTGCTGTTCCCTCTGACCCTTGCGGCGCAGGAGAAGCCCGATACGGTCTATACGTTCCGCTTCGTCACCGATAAAGACATGTTCTATGTGCCTTTCAGCGGCAATGACAAGGAACTGGCTCGGTTGGAGGAATGCGTGGAGCGATACAGGCAGGACATCCTTGCCGGGAAAATCCTACTCCATGTGGACGGCTGGTGCACCGCCGGAGAGAGCGAGGCCGACAACCTTGCGATGGCGAAAGTCCGCTCCAACCGCGT
>CALVDQ010000007.1 GCA_944326325.1 uncultured Bacteroidales bacterium | reverse complement strand
CAGCCCCAGAGGGTGCAATATACCTCACGGACTGAATGGAAGAGATACCGTCCAACTGCATATTGAGCAAGGGGACAGGAACATGGCAAAACACGAGATAGTGAACTGGAAGACAGTGAACGGCATCTACACGGCAGGCAACACGGTGGAGGATGCGATAAGGAATCAAGGGATGGAGATAACGAACAGCGACAGTTATTCAGAGCCGAAAACGGAAGCGGTATTCTCACAGAGGGCAAAGTTCAAAGACCTGTTCGAGAGGTACTGCAAGATAAGGGACAACGAGCCGCAGATATGCTTCCGACCGAGTACGGAGAGAGTTCTGATAGAGACGAAGAATCCGCTTGTGAAGGAGGCATACGAGAAGATAGGAGCGGATGAGGTAAGGAAGATGAAATACCACCAGTCGAACATAAGACGCAGACTGATAGCGGAGAGCCAGAAGAACTTTGCGGTCAAGGTGGTGGAGATGCTCGACATTGCACTGAAGAAGCAGACATGGATTCCGTCAGCCAAAGTGAAATCGGAACTCCAGAAGATATACGACAGTCTCGGAATCAAGAGGACGGCAAAGGCAACTGATATAGACGAATGGTACGAGGTTAAGAGGGAAAGCAGATACATTGACGGCAAGAATACAGCCTGCGTGATGATACTGCGTAAGACATTCATATCGCTAAAGAACTTCTAAATGGACGGGGAGGAAAGAAGAAACCCTCCCTGCCATAACCTTGAAAAACTGAATATTTTTTGAGTAACGAAATTAAAAGTCTATATATAATAACTTTCATAACTCAAAAAATGTGGTAATTCAGACGGAGACCAGAGAATTGATATTATCTGCCTTGCTTTACAGGTAGCGACAGCAAGAAAAAGAAAGATTAGATTGCTTATATATAAAATGGGTGTGGATTCCAGATAAGGTGGAAATTGCATACCCATTATCCGATTGACTTCCAAATCAAACTGGAAATTGAAATGGAAACTATGCCTTTAACTATACCGATAATTCTTTAGATATACCTGTTTACAGATAAAAGTATTATATTTGACTTCGTCACATATAAGGATGCGCCTCGGCAGAGCAAATAAATTTGTTCTGCTCTCGGCTTTCACTTATATTTGCCATATAAGCCGCGAAGTTATGAAATCGAGTGACATATTAAAGGAAATCAAGCGGATAGCCAAAGAAGTTCTCCCCAAAGGAGGACAGTTGATTCTGTATGGCTCACGGGCAAGGAATGAGGCCACGGAAGATTCCGACTGGGACTTGCTCATTCTTTTAGATAAACCAAAGATAGAAAATGGAGATTATGATAATGTGCTTTATCCGTTTGCTGCATTGAGTTGGGATGTGGGCGAACAGATAAGTCCGATAATTTACACGAAGAATGAATGGAATAAATACTCATTTACTCCATTTTACAAAAATGTCGAACAGGACGGAATCGTATTGGCATGAAACTGAATGATGAAGAACGCCAGATAATGGTAAGTCTGGAATATGAAAAGGCTCTGTCATTTTTGGGACAGGCAGAAAAATTGCAGCAATGGACTTATGGGATGTCGTTGCGAACAGACTGTATTATTCAATATTCCATGCAGTATCAGCACTTTTAATAAAAGACGGGCATAATGTCAGCACACATAAAGGGACTTTAGTGATGTTTGGACAACATTATGTAAAGACAGGCATATTTCCGACTGATGCTTCCAAACTGTATATCAAGCTCCAGACAATGAGGGAGAAAAGCGATTATAACTGTGTCTATGTCACTACTGCCGATGAAATGCAGCCCCTCTTTGAGCCAGTACGGGAGTTTATAGCCAAAGTCGGGAGTTTGATAAAGGAATGATTATCAGAGATACATTTAGATACGCCCTCTTGCAGCAATGTGAGAGGGTTTTCTGTATATAGAAGATTCCAAAAAACCTTTAAGGTTGCAACAGGAGAGAATATCAAGGAAGGAAATGCCATTATAGGCATACGGGACGACTCCGGGACAATAATGTATTCATCCCTATGGCCGGGGAACGGTTGTCAGGCAGCGGTTTTAAGTATTCCTTAGGAGGTCAGGGAGCGCATTTCTGGACATTTAACCGCCGCAGGTACGAGAATATCGCCTTCACATTGAACATATATATGCCAGACTGGGGAAGCGGAGGATCACAATTCAGCCTTCAGACAAGGGCTAACGGGATAACCTACAACAACTGCCTTCCGCTCATCCCGCAAAAGAGATGAGGAAAGGAGAATTTCAGATTCTTTTCAGAATTGGTGCCCACCTTTGCCCCCGGAAAGATTCCGGCAGAAGGAACAAGTGAGACACAGGTATGCCGGAACAGGAGACAGGACAGTCTCCGGAAGCAGAAACCATTAAAATTTTTAGAAACATGAAAAAAATCAAGATGATTTCCTGCCTGTCGGCAGCCGCGATGCTCATCCTGAGCTGCAACACGAAAGAGAACCAGGAACCGGACCTCGGCAATGCCACCGTATCCGAGGCAGTCATAGCAGCATTCAATGCCAGATATCCTGATGCACAGGATGTGAGCTGGTCTGTCAGGGGCGGCTATGCAGTGGCCAACTTCTCGACCAAGACCAAGGCATCCGCTGCCAGCGGCGACAACAACGCATGGTTCGGGAACCTGGACGGGGTATGGGAGATGACAGAGACCAACCTGACCATAGTCGACCTTCCGCAGGCGGTAAGCGAAGGCTACCTGGCAAGCAAGTACGGTGACAATACCGTCTATGAGCCTATGCAGTGCGACAAGCTCGAGCGCCGCGACGTGATGCTGCCTACGGCAGACGGCAAGAGCATTGTAGTGTACGTAATCAAATTCAAAACCGTTGCTGACGGGAGCACAGTCGACGTTTATTTCTCTGAAGAAGGCATAATCGTGAACGAGATTGCCGGAGCCCCGGACAACGGCTATGAGGACCAGCTCCCGCAGGAGCCTGCAGCAAGCATAAGCCAGTACCTCCAGACCAATATCCTGGACAAGGGCGGAAGGGTGATCGAGGTTGACGCCGAGAACGGCGGTACCGAGGTCGAGGCCATACTCGACAACCGCAAGCTCGAGCTTTACTTCGACAACGCCGAGAACTGGGTGTACACGAAGACCGACTACTATGACGTCAACACCGACACCGGCATCCCTGTAGAGGTGGTGGCAACCCTGAAAAAGTCTTCCCACTATTCCGAGACAGTAAGGGTGGACGACATCGAGAAAGTCGAGACAAACGAGGCAAACGGCAGCAAGACATGGTGGATGTTCGAGCTCGAGACCCGCTGGAGCGAGATCAAGGTCTACATAAACGGCGTCTCCCCTTACGATGAACTGACAGAAAAGCCTGTCATCGACATGGATGAGAGCGGCGGACTCCCTGCCGGCGGGGACATAGAGGCCTTTATCAAGGGCAAATACCCGGAGGCCACCATAGCCGGACGCGAATACGATGACGGTTTCCTCGAGGTAACCATCAAGGACGGCGGCCTCTGGAAGGAACTGAAGTTCAACGCGAAGAATGAATGGCTCAGGACCGAATGGGAAATAAGGTCAAACGAGCTGCCACAGGCTGTAAGCAATGCGGTGACAACCAACGGATACACTGTTTCCGACGATGAAGTCGAAGTGGTGGAGACCCCGGACTCGAAGTACTACAAGGTCGAAGTAGAGAAAGGCGGCAGGGAGTATAACCTCCACATAGATGAATCCGGAAATATCCTCCTGACCGAAAATGATGATTAGGTCACTGGATTGATTTCATATCGTTATTTTATTATCGTCAAATCTGGTGCACCAGTTTGCTCCAGGTAATTAATGAGGGCGGGTCAAAAGTCAGACTCGCCCTCTCTTTATTCGTACTCCTGATGGAGTCCTGTTCCAAATATTCAATTCTCAAAGAGGAAAATTTCCTTTCGGGTCACCCTCTGTCATTATCAGTACACACTATAAAAAATCCGGATTTTTGTAATCTATATTAGACATATTTTATATATTTTTTCAATATATAAATAGCAAAGAGCGAGTGTTTTTCTACAACAAAGGAATCGAGGTCGATTTCTATGTACCGGACGACGGGCTGGCCGTGCAGGTATCCTACAGCATAGACAATCCTGTCACCCTGGAGCGGGAAGTGAGGGCGATGCGAAAACTGGCGGAAGCGTTCCCCGTACGGAAAGCTGTTATTGTAACGCTTGACGAGGAACGAATCGTCGCGGAAGAGGGGTTACAAATCGAGGTGTGGCCGATATGGAAATGGCTCCTGCGGCGATAATCACCCAGGTCTATTCCACCACCTCGAACACAGCCTTGCCGCGGATGTCGTCGGACGAGGATGCGATGACAGCCTCGAACTTTCCGGGCTCCACCACCCAGGAATGGCTGGCGGGGTCGAAGAAGCACAGGCTTTCACTGCCGATGGTGAAAGACACCGTGGCAGTCTCCCCCGGTTCAAGGCTGACCTTGCGGAACCCCTTGAGCTCCTTCACAGGACGCGGCAAGGAAGACTTCAGGTCCGAGATGTAGAGCTGCACAATCTCCTTCCCGGCCCTCTTCCCGGTGTTTGTCACATCCACGCTCACGGTAACACTGCCGTCCCTGTCCATTTTCCGGCTGTCAATGACAGGCTTGCCATAACTGAAATCCGTATAGCTGAGGCCGTGGCCGAAAGCGAACAGGGGCCTGGTCTTCTTCTGCATATCGGTCCACCTGTAGCCGACGTATATGCCTTCCTTGTACTCTATGTCAAGGGTGTCCTTCACCCTCTCCCCGCAATACTCACCCAGCAGATGGGCCGGACAGTCCTCCAGCCTTGCCGGGAAGGTGAAAGGCAGCTTCCCGGAAGGGTTGGTGTCCCCGGACAGCACGTCAGCAATCACGTGTCCGGACTCGGACCCTATGTACCAGGCCTGGAGGACTGCCTCCACCTCATCTATCCACGGCATTGCCACCGCATTTCCCGAGATATTGACATATACCAGCCTGTCGGTAACCTCCGCGAGGGCAGAGATAACCTCGTCCTGGCCGTAAGGAAGGCCGAGACCCTTGCGGTCTGAGTCCTCGCAGTCCTGGTTCCGGCTCTTGTTGAGCCCGCCGATGAAGATTACATAGTCGGCATCCGCCGCCAGGGACACGGCCTCCTGTGTCAGTTCCGCAGCTGACCTGCTTTCCGAAAGATCCTGGCCGCTCGTGACCCCGTTATACTCACCGGTGACATCACCTACATAGCCGCGGGCATACAGCACCTCCACGCCTTCCCCCGCACGCTCACGGATGCCCTCGAGAGGGGAAATCTCCCTCTGGACCTTCAGGGAGGAGCTTCCTCCGCCCACAGTCATCATCTTTATGGCGTTCTCCCCGACGACCAGTATCTTCGTGCCGGGGTTACCGAAATCTATCGGCAGCACATTCCCTTCGTTTTTCAGGAGGACGACGCCCTCTCCCCCAATACGCCTTGCAGCCTCATAATGCGCCTCGGAACAGAGGCTCCCGAAACCCTTGTCCCTGTTCATGGCGGTCCTGAAGTTCAGGCGCAGGACCCGGCGCACCTTGTCATCGAGCTCCTCCGTCCCGACAGTTCCGTTCCTGATAAGCTCGAGATACGGGAAGGCGAGGTGATAGCTGTCGTAACTGTTCCCTCCGGAGGAATGCAGCCCGTCGGTCCCGGTGCCGAACTCCAGGTCGAGGCCGTCAGTTATGGCCTCCATGGTGTCGTGCGTGGCTCCCCAGTCAGAGATGACGGCCCCGTCGAAGCCCCATTCCTTCTTCAGGATGTCGTTCAGCAGATACCTGTTGTGCGAGGCATGACGGTTCCTGTAAAGGTTGTACGACCCCATGACAGACCAGGCATGGCCCTTCTGTACGGCCGCCTTGAATGCCGGGAGGTAAATCTCGTAGAGGGTCCTGTCGTCCACGACCACATTAGTGTTGTGCCTGTTCACCTCGTGGTTGTTCAGGGCGAAATGCTTCACGCACACCGCCACCCCGTTCTCCTGCACCCCGCGGATGTAGGGCACCACCATCTCCCCGGCCAGGTAAGGGTCTTCGCCCATGTACTCGAAGTTCCTGCCGTTGAGAGGGGTCCTGTAGATGTTCACACCCGGGCCGAGCAGCACGTCCTTTCCCCTGAACAGGGCCTCCTCGCCGATACTCTTCCCGTAAAGATACGACATCTCCTCGCTCCAGGTCGCGGCAAGGCAGGTCAGGGCCGGGAAGGCCACGCACGAGTCATTGGTCCATCCGGCCTGGTTCCACTCGTCCCAGTAGGCCTCGGCCCTTATGCCGTGAGGCCCGTCGCTCGTCCAGAGTTCAGGAATCCCGAGACGGGGCACCCCTCTCGAGCTGAACTTGGACTGTGCGTGTATCATCTTCACCTTTTCCTCGAGAGTCATCCTCGAAAGCGCGTCTTCCACCCTGTCCTCAAGCGGTGCGGAAGCGTCGAGATAAACCGGTACCTGTGCAGAGGCCTGCACCCCGGCAAGCAGCAGGGCCGCCGATAATGTGATATATACTGTCTTCAACATGGTCATTCTGTTCTTAATTCTTCTTCTGCCTTTATTTCCTCATACCATTCCTTCATCACGTAGAAAGCCTTCTTCCGGCCGCCCTGGTCGGAAATCAGCCCCTTGCGGTTGTAGTCGTCCTGGATGCCGACAATCTGCCTGCGCGGAGAGCGGAAATCCTTGAGCACCCACGGGGTGGTCCCGGCAAGTCCCGGGATCCTCTTGAACATTTCTATGCTGCGCCTGTAGAGGTCCTCCATGTATTCCTCCGTGAACCTCTCCCCGGCGTCCCCGTGGCGTCCGTACACCGCGCCGCCGCCGAACTCGGTGATGAAAACCGGCTTCTTGATGTCGAATGTCCATTCCATCCGGTCGCACTTCTCCGGGCTGCCGTCATACCACCCTATGTACTGGTTGAAGCTTATGAGGTCCACAACATCGGCAAGGTCGTCCTTGACGGTGACCTTCGTGCCGGAGATATAGTCTTTCTCCATGGCTGCGCTCACGAGGCGGGTCGGGTCCATTTCCCTGGTCCTGGCTATGAGCGATGAAAGGAATTTCAGCCTTGAAGGGCCGTGAGGAGTCTCGTTTGCCACAGACCACACCACCACGTTGGCCCTGTTCTTGTCCCTTGTAACCATGTCCACGAGCTGGGCTTCGGCATTCGCGTAGGTGTCAGGATCGTCCCAGTGGATAGTCCAGTAGACCGGTATCTCGGACCAGACCATGAGACCCATTTCCTCGGCCACCCTCACCATGTTCTCGTTGTGCGGGTAGTGCGCGAGGCGGACGAAGTTGCAGCCCATCTCCTTGGCCCAGCCGAGCAGGGTGCGGGCATGCTCCTCCGACCAGGCGCGTCCGCCGAGGCCGTACGGCTTCTCCTCGTGGATGGAGACACCGCGGCAATAGATTTTCTTCCCGTTCAGGAGGATGTCCGTTCCCTTGGTGGATATGGTCCGGAAGCCTATCCTGTCGCTTACCGAGTCCGTTTCCGAGGTAATCTTCACGTCGTACAGCCTCGGGTTCTCCGGAGACCAGAGTTCCGGCCTTATCCTGAACTCGAATGCGGCATAGCCCTGCGCATCGGTCCTAACCTTGTGGGCAATGCCCAGTTCCGGGATTTCCACTGTCACGGACTGTTCCGCCTGCTCCCCGTCGAGCCTTACCCAGCCGGCCGCAACATTCGAGGAACCCTTCTTCAGCTGCAGGAAGTAGTCCCGGATGAAGGTCATCGGCACTTCCACAATCTCTACGCTACGGGTTATTCCCCCGTAGTTCCACCAGTCGGAATTCACCGTGGGCACTCCTTCCGGACGGCGTTTGTTGTCCACCTTCACCACAAGGGAATTGTCCCCTTTCCGGACCTGTCCGGTAATCTCGAAATTGAAGGGGGTGTAGCCTCCCGTGTGCTTCCCTATCTTCCTGCCGTTGAGCCCGACGACGGTCTCGTAGTTAGCGGCGCCGAAATAGATGAACGTACGTTTGTCCGGCGAGGGAGAATACCTGAATATCTTCCTGTACCAGACGGTGCCCTCGTAGTAATAAAGCTGCGGACGCTGGGTGTTCCAGTCTCCGGGGACGAGGATGTCCCTGTCGGTGTTGAAGTTATATTCATAAAGCTTTGTCCTGTCGGCGTCGAAGTCCTTGTCGGCGAAATACGAGCTGCCGTCCTTCAGGGGTTTCAGCCGGTAGTCGTAGTACCCGTTCTCGTAAGGGTCCACGATGGATTTCCACACCCCGTCGAGGCTGACGGTGTTCCTGGCGGCTATATTTATTATCTGCGGTGCCGGAAGGTCTTCCCCGGCATACATGCAGAGGCAGGCGAGGCCTGCGGCAACGGTCGTTATGGTCCTTTTCATGCTATTGTCTTATATCTTCAGGGGCGACGTAGAGAATATTGAAACGGTCTTTCAGGGGTATCCTGGCGTTTTTCCTGTACAAGTCCAGGTAGTCTGTCCTGGAAGTGTCGAGAAGGGTGGCCGTCCGGTAAAGGTCCTTGTAGAGGTTGGTCTCAACCCCCTCCCATCCGCTGAGCTGCTTGTAAGGCCACGTCTTGCCTCCGGTCCCGAGATAAGGCACGAGGAAGTCGAGAGCCTTGTAGAAGCTCCTGCCGTCCGGCGAGGTCTCCCGGTCGATGTCCAGCCCCAGTTTCCGGGCCATCAGGTAAATGTCGACAAAGTGCGTGAGGTTGTACCAGGAATAATGGAAGGCTATGGTCCTGGCAAGTTCCCTCGGCTGGCGGCCGTCAGGCTCTATCTGCGTGAAGACGCGCTTTTCGGGGAACTCCCTGATTATTCTTTCGGCAATGTCCTTCTTCCCGGCATAGAGGGCCAGGGCAATCACCTGGGCATCGTAGGCGGTGCCGTGGTTGTTGGTCTGGGCGGCCTCTTTCCGTCCCTGCTCGCTGGTAAGTATCCAGTCGAGCAGCTTGCCGAACCACTTCTTCAGTTCCCTGGAGTCCCTGGCAGTGAAAGATTCCGAAGGCTCCAGCAAGGCTACCGCATCGAGCATTTCCACGAAGGAATAGCTGTCTAGCACCCCGTAGGAACGGCCCTTCCCGCCATTCACTCCCGGTATCATCTGGGCATACTCAAGGTTGGGGTTCATCCTGGTGGCCTTGTCGAGAAACCACACCCTGATGAATTCGGTAGCCTTGGCCGCATATTTCTCGTCTCCGGTGAAGAACCATGCCAGCGAAAGTGTTGCCACCCTGTCGGCCGTGGCGGAGAGCTTGTTCCTGTCGAGCTCGTTCAGTTCCGGGTTCGACACACCGTCCCGGTTGATATAAGGCAGGCCGTCCGGTTTCGAAGGGTCCGGCCAGTAGTACCTGGCGAGGCTCATGTAGTCATGCTTGTCACCGCTCGCCGGCGTCCTGGACTTTATCATGACGGAAAGAGGCTCCGCCTCCAGGTCCTTGTCGGCCTCCGCCTTCAGTGCGGCCCAGGCCTTTGCATAAGAAGGGTTGCCGAGATTGGCTTTCACTTCCTCGAGACGTCCGAGGTCCCATATACTCTGCGCACCTGCCGTGACGAGGGCCAGCGCAAGGAAAAATGATGTAAGCAGTATCTTTTTCATGGCAAGGCTAAAGTTCGAGCCCGAGGGCCTTTATGTATCCGTCGTTGGTTTCACATTTCTCCAGGGCGAGGCTGTCGAGATAGGAGGACAGGATCCTGCGGCATTCGGCCTGGTCCGGCCTGGCTTCGCTTATCCTGGCGTAGCTCGACCTGTCGGCCGCGAGGAAGGCGCAGACGGTGTCCCAGCCTTCAGGGGTGCCTATCTTCACGAAGGAGCTCGACGAGCCCAGCTTCTTGTAAGGCCAGAATGTCCAGCCTATGTTCACGGAGTCGAGGGCCATCCTCATCCCGCGTACCCATTCGTCGGTGTTCTCGCCGGTCTCCCCCATGTACATTGGGATGCCGCTTTCATCCCTTACGGAAGTGAACCGGAGCAGGGACTTCACCTCCGGGCGGCACTGGTACGTATGGCAGGTGAAGGCCATGTTGCTGTCGAAGGTGTAGTTGTCGAAGACCTTGAAGTTCCCGTTCCACTGGGCTCCCCCTATGAAGAAGATATGGTTGGGGTCTATCTTGCGGACGGCCTGCGCCACCCTTATCATGAGGGGCTGCAGCCTGGTGTTCAGCATGTCCTTGTCCTTGATGCGGGAGGAGATGGGCTCGTTCATGAAGTCGTAGCCGAGGATGACCGGCTCGTCAGCGTATCTCGCGGCTATCTTTTCCCAGATGGCCACGAACTCATCCTGGTGGCTTGCCTCGGTGAAGAGCCACGGGTACCCGTAGGAATCGTCTATGTTGTCCCCGGTCTGTCCTCCTGGGCAGCAGTGCATGTCGAGGATGATTTTCAGCCCTGCCCCGCGGCACCAGGACACGAGGTTGTCGATAATCCTGAAGCCGTCTTCAGGGTCGCGCATCCCGAGATAGCCGTCCCCGGAGAATATCCTGTAATGGAACGGGAGCCGGACAGTGGTTGCCCCGGTGGCGGCGATGAAGCGTATATCGCTCTCGGTGACATACTTTTCCACGAACTGTTTCCAGAAATTCTCGACGTACCCCGGGCCGACAAGCTGGCAGAGGGCTTCGTTGATGAAGTGCTGGGAGTTGACATGTCCCGGGAACCTGAACATGTATCCTTCCGGGTTGAGCCAGTTCCCGAGGTTGGTACCCTTTATCCTGAACTCCGAGCCGTCCGGGTTCACGAATATGGTCCCGTCTGTCCTTACGAATCCTGCCGGCTCCTCCTTGGCCCCGGTGCAGGAAAACAGAGATACAGCGGCAGCCGCTGCACATAAAATTCCGGTTATCCTTTTCATCATGTATCAATTATTAGTTAGTTTGGTTACGTTATCATAAGTCTTTCACAGGTCCACGAGTTCCGTCACGGTGCCGTCATAGCTTACCCCGGCGCAGGCCTTCCCTCCGGATGTCCTTACGCGTATCTTTCCCCGGCCGTTGGCCGCCTGTATCTTCCGGGAGCCGGACGCTGTACCCTGGTTCTGTATCAGGGCCCCGTCCCCGGCTATGCTGAAAGTGAAGTACCCGTCCGCATCCAGGCATGGGATCCCGTTCCCGTCGGTGACTTGTGCCCGTATTTCCACAACACCGTCCCCAACCGGGACAGTCTCTATGCTTATATGTTCCGGGAAGCCCCATTTTTCCGTCTGGTACACGAAGCTGACCGAATCCGCCACATCCCCGGACGTGGACACGGCCTTAAGTTCGTTCCGGCCCTCCGCGAACACTACGTTCCAGTGCAGGCCGGCCGCAGGGAAGGCCCCGCTGTCCCTCTTGCGTACGCCGAGGCTCCTGCCGTTCAGGAAGAGCTCGACTCCACTGCAGTTGGAGTACACAAGGACTTCTTTCTCCTCCCCTGGCTCTCCCCACCTTACCGGCCAGTCATGGCCGTAGATATGGAGCATGGGCCGGTCCGTCCAGCGGGACTGGAAGACATAGTAGCTCTCCTTGGGTGTGAGGTCCCTCTGCACCACACCTTTCTGGTTGACGTACGGTATGGGGTTCCCGGGCCTCAACGGGGTAGCGAAATCCTTGAAGGTCCAGAATGCCGAGCCGGTGAGCCACGGCATATTCTCCTGTTCCTTCAGGTGCCAGTCGAAAAGCTTCACGATATATGTCTCGGACCAGTCACCGTTCCTGTCGGCGGTCACGAGGTCCTCCGGGATATATTCCGCATTCCTCCCGGGATGGCTGTCCCCTCCCCATTCGGCATGGAAGAGCCTGTCCACCTTGGAGAACTCGTCCCTGGTCTTGGAAAGATAGTCCCGGTATCCCCCGGAATACCATCCTGCCCATATCGAGGGTGAATATATGTCAGGGATGTCGCTGCAGAAGGCGCAGCGCCTTATGGCCGTGTATCTGGACGGGTCCAGGGCATGGGACAGGGAATCGAGCTTCTGCATGAAGGCGCGGATGTCCCCCTCGTCGAATCCGGGGAAGTCCCCCGGCCAGTCGTTTTCATTGCCTATCCCCCATATTACCACCGAGGGATGGTTGCGGTGCCTGGAAATCATGTTCACGAGCATCCTTTCCGCCTGGGCCCTGTATTCCCCGTCCCCGAGGCCGCCGCGGCACCACGGTATCTCCTCCCAGACGAGAATCCCGAGGCTGTCGCAGAGGTCCAGGACAAGATCGGACTGCTGGTAGTGTCCCAGCCGTATGAAGTTGGCTCCCATGTCCTTTATCATCTGCATCTCCTTCCTGATGACGTCCCCGGTCATGGCCGCCCCGGTCCCGGCATGGTCCTCATGCCTGTGTGTACCCCGGAGCAGGAGCCTCTCCCCGTTCAGGAAGAACGGTCCCTTCTCTCTGAAGTCTACAGTCCGGAATCCTGCCTTGGCTGACACGCTGCTGCCGCCTGTCCCGGTACGGACACTGACATCGAAGGTGTAGAGAGAGGGGGAATCCGGGCTCCAGAGTTCCGGTTTCCTGATGGGATAAGTCCCGAGCAGAATGTCGCCGAAGGGACGGACATTCTCCAGGCTGTCGGTCAGTATGACCTTCCCTGACGGGTCCTTCACGGAAAGCAGGATATCAGCATTCCAGAAGCCCGCCGGGTTGTAGAACGAGACTGTGACAGAGGCGAAGCCCTTCTTCATGTTCCGGTCAAGGCCGGTATCTATCCTGACGGAAGAGGCTGACAGGCCGGGAAGGAACAGCAGTTCCACATCCCGGTACAGGCCCCCGTAGATCACGAAATCGGACATGGAGGAGGGTATCATGCCGGCATCGCGGCTGTTGTCGCACCTTATGGACAGGGGGACCTTCCCGCCGAACCTGCCGGCATCCGGTCCGGACAGGAAATGCCGGACCTCGTCAGTGATGTCCACATACCAGCAGTCATAACCGCCGGTGTGGCTCCCGGCCCTGGACATGTAGACGTAGACATCGGTCTTCTGCCCGGCTCCCTGGAAAGCGAGGAGAATCCTCCCTCCGAGCCTGTCCCTGTCTATGTCGAGAAGGGTCTTGTACCAGGCAGGGCCCTGGTAGTAGTTCACGTCCGGGTCCACGGCGTCTTCCGCGTTCCATGTGTGCGGTAGCCTGACCCCGGTCCACAGGGGCTGTTCCTCCGGCTTGCCGGCCTGCACCGGCCGGACGAGCTCCCAGAGGCTGCCGACATCTTCCCGGAGAAAGAGCCAGCCGTCCCGAAGGACAGTGCCGGTGGCCTGCCCGGAAGCCATCCGCTCCGCCTCCTCAATGGTCCTCTTGCGCAGCAGGGCCTCGAGGAAATAGTAGTCGGCATAGACGAGAGGCACATCTATCTCGAAGGTCCTGGCTCCTGTACTGTGGAGGAGCAGGAAGCCGAAGTCTTTCCCGGCGGCTGCCCTGTAGGAGTTGTAGAGGCTCTCCAGTATCCTGTCGGCCTTGGCCTTGTAGCCTTTCTCCGGACTGCTGTCGTAGGTATGGAGCTCGTACAGGGCGCTCGCGGCTACTGCCGCCGCTGAAACATCCCTCGGTTCGTCCGGGATGCCTGGTGCGTCGTAGTCCCACCAGAATACCAGGTCTTCCGGCACAGACCTCGAGAACATGAAGTCCGCTATATGCCCGGCCTGCTCCAGGAACTCTTTCCGGCCGGTCTCCCTGTAGCACATAGTATATCCGTAAAGGCCCCAGGCCTGGCCTCTCGCCCAGGCGGAGGCGTCGTTGTAGCCCTGGTGTGTCTGCTTCTTCCGCACTTCTCCCGTCAGGGGGTCATAGTCCACGACGTGCCAGGAGCTGAAGTCTTCCCGGAAATGGTTCTTCATTGTGGTGAGGGCATGGGTCACCGCGATGTCCCGGTAGGTGGAATCCCCGCTTTCCCTTGCAGCCCAGAACAGGAGTTCCAAGTTCATCATGTTGTCTATGATGACAGGGAACTCCCACTTGTCCCTCCCGTGGTCCCACGACCTTATGCAGCCGACAACAGGGTTGAAGCGTGTCGCGAGTGTGGCGGCCGACTCAAGCAGGATGTCGCGGTAGCGGGTGTCGCCGGTGAGGCGGTAGCCGTTCCCGAAGCTGCAGTACATCTTGAAGCCCATGTCGTGGGTCCCGGCGTTGGTCTTCTGCCCTTCTATCCGGGCGGTGAAACGTTCCGCGCTCTCCCTCCAGAACTCATCCCCGGTATATTCGTACATGTACCAGAGCTCCCCAGGGAAAAACCCGCTCGTCCAGTCCTTCGCCGGGACCATGACAAGCCGCCCGTCCTCCATTGTCCTCGGGGACACGAGGCCTTTCTTCCGGCCCTCTTCAGTGGCGGAGACGGAATCGGCGGCCTCAATGGCTATCCTGAGCTGGCCGTCCGCAAAGGAGAACGCGCTTCCGGCCAAATCCTTTCCTGCCGCCGCAACATGACTGCCGGCTGTCATGAAGAGGCAGCCGACATAAAGAAGCGATGATAATACCAGTAATCTTTTCATTCCGATCATTGTCCGTTTGCAATCCTTGCCTTACGCTTTTCGAGCTGGTCCTTGTACAGAGACTGGGGAACGAGGCTCGACCCCATGCCGGCTCCCTCCACCCAGTCTTCCGGGGAGGTGTCGTAGTCCACCCCGCTCTGGGTCCCGGATACAGGCTGGGTCCTCACCTCGGTGACAGCGCCGGATGTCCCTATGACATAGCCGTTGCCGTACTGCTTGGACAGCACGCATATCCCTTCCCCGTCAGAGAGGCAGGTGGTGTTCCATATCACCGACTCGGTGGTGGTGTACATGTGCTTGGCTGTAGAGGTCCCGTACGGCCGGAAACCCGCGTCGATGTGGTCCCCGTCCGCCACGAAGCCGTCGAACAGGTTCGCCATGCTCAGGTGCATGTGGAAGTCAGACTTCAGGCTCGGGCTCTTGGAGGTGCACTTGTAGACCACATTCCCGCTCGTGGTCATGCTCTTGAAGTCGTAGTTGTGCCTCCCGTCCTCGGCATGGCAGCGGTCTATGAGGCAGTCGTTCCCGCTCAAAGTGTACATGTACCCGTTTCCGCCTCCGCCCTCGTACTGGCTCTTCTGGAAATTGCATTCAGTGACGGTGATGAAACGGCTGTCGCCTATCTCCAGACCGTTGGACAGGAGGTGTATGTCCCCCGTGTTCCCTTCCGGCCGGTAGGTGTACACCTTCCTGGCCCAGCAGTTTTCCGCATTCCGGAACTTCACCGCATGGGAGGCGTGCACATCGTAGGCCCCGTTCCCGGAGGTGTTGTAGTCCTCCTCGCCCCAGCCCTGTCCGGACGGATGCTGCAGGTTGCCGACGGAAAGGTTCTCAAGGCCGCATTCCTTCAGCTGGTCCTTGACCTTGTAGACCCTGGCATTGTCCCTGGTGAGCAGCCTGTATCTCGTAGGGACGTCAATCTCTATGGTACCGGCCGCGGCATCCACGGACACCACCTCCCGCAGGAAGTGAGGGCCCTTGGTAAGGGTGCTCCAGTGCTGCGTGGCATTGAATTCCTGCCTGAAGGCATCGGTGATGTCGGACCTTATCATTATCTTGTCCCCCGGGGCAAAGTTCCCGGCCCCATCCACCGGAACCACGGTGACAGGCTGGTACACATCCTTGCTTATAAGGGCCTCGGCCCCCTGCGGAGAATCCCAGGAGGCATTCCCGTGGAAGGAGATTATGGTCTTGCTCCTCATCTTCCAGGTGCTGTTCTTTATGAAGGTCCTGTCGGGACCGTCCCCGCGGATGACCACGTTGTCCGAGGTCACGGACAATATGCTGGAGCTGCCTTCCGGAAGGCTCACCAAATAGGTCCCGGCCGGCAGGTACACTACCCCGCCGCCCTTGGACGACACGTCGTCTATGGCTTTCTGGATGGCGGAGGTGGCATCCCTCACCCCGGTATTGTCCGCATTGTACGGGGAGGCTGTGACATCAGTAAGGTTGAAGTCGTAAGACGGGATGTCCTTCAGCCCGGAATGGTAGCCGGCATACGAGAAATCGTGCAGGAAACGTCCCTGCGCATCCTTGTAGCCCGGAGTCCAGTCCGCCGGGTACAGTTCGCTTCTCCAGCCGTCGGTCTCGTCCGGATAGACTCCCCAGTCATCACCCTCCGCATCTGTCCGGGCTGTACATGATACAGCCCAGGCAGCGACAAATGCGAAGGTACCTAATATTCTTGTCAGTTTCATCATCGTGTCCAGTGTGCATTATTTCTTGTACAGGTAGACATTGTCGTAGTAGACGACACTTCCATTTGTCCCTTTTCCGTTACTGTTGTCTCCGCAGAAAGCCCTCGGCTGAATCTGATGCTTTTCCTTCAGGAGAGGAAGGTCGTAGTCTACGGTAATCCACTTGTCCCACGCGTATGGGGCATCATCGTCGGCATTCTTGTCGAATCCGTTGGCATATACGTACGGATTGCCATCCTTCTGGTCCATGGCAGGATAGAACGGATACGGCGACGACGGGATATACAGGTCAACCTTGATACCGTCATACTGTGTCGGGTCTATTCCAAGCTTTTCTATCGCATCGTACATGAGTCCCATATATCCGGAACCTGAATTGCCTGTAGCAGCCATGACCTTGGCGCTGCCGTTCACTGCATCAGGACTCGGATTGTCCACAATAGATACAGCCGCCCCGCTTCCCTGACGGACAATAACGCCATTCGATGAGCCGTTCTCATAATCCTCGAGCAGCACCTCTTCACGCGAAGATACGTTAATGGTCCATGTACGTTCCGCTTCATCACCTTTTTCATTGACGCCTTTATACGTGAGAGTATAGCTGCCGGCCGTATCGAACCGCTTGCTGAAGACAAGCCCGTCGGAAACTACCTCGTCATCGACGGTCCATGAATGCTCGGCGCCCGTGCCACCGTAGTCCACGGTAGCCGTAATCTCTACAGTGGTCCCGACAAGGCAGGCTATCGTGCTGGCTTCATTTGAGAAAGATACAGTCAACGGCCTCTCCTGTACATCTACGGTAAATCCATATTCTACGGAGCCTACCGCATTTGAGCCCTTGTACTTTATGGCATGCGTCCCTTTCCCTGCCGGAAGCCAGTAAGTATTGAAATACGCCTCGCTGCAGTCCTGGACAGTCCCGTCCACAGACCATTCGTGCCTTACGTTCGAGCCTTCGACCACCACCGCGTAAACGGCAAGATAACTTTGTTCCAGACACTCTATCTTGCCTCCGTCGGCTATCTCATAGACGCTTTCGGAGGATATGAAGATGTCGAGCTTGTCGGAGACGTTGACAGTGTAGGCCTTTGCCACGGAACCGGCGCCGTTGGAGGCGGAAAAGTCCACCTTGTAGGTCCCCGGTTCATGCCAGGTATATTCGAGAGTGCCGTTTGAGGACTCGAGGACCCCGTCCACATACCATCCGACAGTGAGCCCGTCTCCTTCCACTATGTCTGCCCTGAATGTGAACGGCTCCCCTACGGAAACCGACAGGGTGGCTTCCGTCTGTGCGAATTCCACCACCGGCGCCGTGAAGCTGAGCGGTTTCACATCCGGTGTACATGCCGCAAGGGCGAGCGATGCGGCCAGCAACGGATATATTATCTTTTTCATGATTTTCCTGAAATTTTATTGTTCCTGTTTGTTGTCATAAAATTCTGTGAGATTCCAGACATTGTGGTTGAACTTGTCCATGCTCTCTATGAGCGGAGTCCAGTAGTCGTAGTTCCATTTCACTATACCCTTGTTGGAATCCCGGTTGGACGGGTCGGCGGAAGTGTCCTGCGGGTCATTGTCCATATACTTGAACCAGTGCCAGCCCACGCAGGCGCGCCCCTTTATCAGGACCCTGGTGAAGTTCTGGAAGAAATACCCCCTCTCCACCTGGGTGCGGACGTTCCACCCGGCCCCCGTGGCATTCGGCAGGCCGGAGTCCTCCCCTTTGACATAATACTCGGTCACCATGAACGGGCGCCCGGACCACATCTCCCAGTTGCGCATGGCAGACTCGTCCGGCTCCCACTTCTGGTAATGGTTGAGGGAGATGATATCCATGTACTTCCCGGCCACCTTGAACATCTCTTCATTGACGAGCTCGTATTTCCACTGGTTGAACCTGCATCCGAGATACAGGTGGTTCGGGTCGTACTTCTCCAGTGCGGCCGTCACCTTCTGGAGGTAGACCTCGAAGCAGTAGGCTATGAACGCCTTCCTGTCCTGGTCCGAGGCCTCCGCGAGTACAGCACCTGTCTTCCCCAGCCTCTTGTCCAGCCATTCCTGTGCCTTGATATGGTTTATATGGTCCGCAGGCCATTTCTCGAGGCAGCGGTCCAGGGCATAGTCCTTCCACGGTATCTCGTTGTCGGTGAAGTAGCCTATGCAGTACGGGTCATCCTTGTACTTCGCCACAACGGATATCTTCTCCTCGACATATTTGTCGAAGTCCGGGTGGAATACACAGGCGAAGTCGTACGGATAGCCTTCCCAGCCGGCAGCCGCATAGCCTTCCTTTTCCTCCCCGCGGGCCTTCATGGCCCCGTTCAGGGCACCCATAGGACTGACAATGACCGCGTACGGTATCCTCTCGTCCGGAGGCAGGTTCAGGATTTCGCTGTCTTTCGACCAGGCTCCTACAGAGTTGAAGCCGTATCCCTTGAGACGGGCTATCTCCTGCCTTGCCCATTCCGTCTGGCTGCCGAAGCGTTTCGACAGTTCAGCCTTCGACCTTTCCGAATTGCCGGTGGAGAATGCAGTTATGCCCTTGCTGAGATACAGGTTGCCTTCCGGGGTTATCATCCACCATCTGCCGTCCACCTTCTCTACCCTGAAAAAGCCGGTGGCTGCATGGGTGCCTGCCTTCCATCCGCCGTACTTGTCGGTCTCCGGCTCCATCCCTCCGGGGGTGAAGCCTTCGAGGCAGTCTATGGTGTATGCGGTATAGGTCGACCACTCCGATGTGGCCTGGCTGTTCTTCCTGGCTTCCACACTATATGGCGGGAGCGTTTCAGGGACTTCCGGATAGACATCCGGGATCTCGCCGTCATAAGTGCCATTGCTGCAGCAGCAAAGCATGGCTGCAGCAATGACGGATACGGCAATGTACGGTCTGTCAGTCTTACGTGGCATATCTGGAATCAGTTATAATGTTCCGGGTTCTCGTCCTGCCATTCGTTCACCCCGTCCCTTATCCTGTTGCGGAATGTGAGGGTGTCGGTAGCATGCCAGGTCTCCCCGTCCTTCACGAATTTGTATTTGAGGAAGATCTTGCGGTCCTGGAGCAGGGCAGCCCTGTTGTAGCGGCTTTCCCCGTCAGCCTCAACGGTATAAGGGGCACCGTCCACGGAGGCTACGGTGATTGTGCCATCCTCCTGGTTGAGGGTGAGCCTCATCTGGGCGGCCGAGCCGTTGAGCTCGTTCCCGATGGCGTTGGCCGTCAGGGAGTGCGGACCCACGGTTGTCAGGGTCCATACCTCGTTGTCGGACTGCGGCACTTCCGTATAGTATGTCACGGTCCTGGTGGACCCGTCGGCCCCCTCTACCTCGGCTTTCCCGCCATGCCAGTAGTTCCCGAACAGCATGTTCTCGTAGCGGACACCTATCACTGTCGTGTTCTTCCCTTCGATGAGGTCCGTCCCGCCGCCGTCAGTTATGGTAATAGGGATGACATGGTCCGGGGAGAGGCTCGCGCTGCCCTGGAAGTAGGCCAGTGAGTCTACCTTGACCTGGATGGTGCCAAGATGGGAGCCTTTGCGGATTACGGTCTTCCCGGCCTCGCCTCCATCGTTCACGAGGGTGTATTCCGAGGACGGGAGCTCCGCCAGGGCGTCCACGTTCTTGAACAGGGCCGTGATATAGCTCAGCGCATGGGACTTGAACAGGGTGAGGGTGGACTCGTTTATGAGCGTATTGTCTATGCTGTAGCTCACAGTACGGTCTTCCTCGTTGGAAATCACCCCGCCGAGGGCGACTCCCGTCGAGAATGTCATGCCTTCCCCGACCACCACGGACCGGACATCAGTCTGGTTGGCGAAGCCCACACCCTGATAATCGTAGTCGATGATGTAGTCGTCGTAGCATGAGACGAATGCAAATAGCGATATCGCAGAAATCAATACAAATCTTTTCATATTACTTCAAATTTCATTTTATTGCCAGCTTTCCCAGCCTTCGTTCTGTACAAGTCCATCGATGTTCAGCATTTCCTTGTACGGTATAGGAAGGTACGCGGACTTGAATGAACGGGTCTCGATGACAGTGCTGTAGTCGTAGGTATAGGTGACCCCGTCGCTGTTCATCGTTATCACCGGCTTGTGGACAGGCTTGTTCAGGTCCCCGAGAGTGGTGGACCACCTGCGGATGTCGAAGAACCACGTCCCCTCGAAGCAGGTCTCTATCCTGCGCTCGTTCTTCAGGAACTCGTTGAAGGCGTCCTTGCCCGCAAGGGATATTTCATCGAGATAAGGGTCATCGGTGAATCCCGGTTCCCCGTCGTAGGTTGGCCGGCTGCGCAGATAGCCTATGGCTTCCTTGGCTGAAAGCCCGTCTATGCTGGCGTTAGGCCCGCCCACCTGGTTGGCCGCCTCCGCGAAGGCGAGGACAATGTGGGCCCACCTTATGAAGAACTTGCTGTGCGGCATCTTTGCCACGTTGCTCTCCGACCAGTTGAGTCCGCTGTAGACGAATTTCTTTATATGGTAGTTGGTCAGGGAGTTCTTGGAGCTTCTTTCAGCCTCGTCCTTGCCGCCCACGTAGTTCTCGAAGGTGTAGGTCTTGTCTCCGGAGGCCCCGGTCTTGATGGTGCGCCCGTTGTAGAAGATTACACTGTAGAAACGCGGGTCCCTGTTCTCGTAAGGATTGTCGGGATCGTACGTGTAGTTCGGGGACTGGCCCAGCGGATAGCCGTCGGCCATGCCGAATGCGTCCACGAGTTCCTGCGTAGCCCCCATGGAGCCGTTCCCCTGCATTCCTCCCGGATAGAACATCCTCTCCATGTCCTCGTTGTTGTTATTGTATCTCGAGGCATAGATGATGGAAGGGTCGTTCGGGTTGAGGAAGTTCACGGCCTTGTTGACGGAGAAACCGTTGTTCACGGCACCGTCCACGTTGATCTTGAAGTCTATGACCTCCTTGGCATACTCCGCCGCCTTCTGCCAGCGGGACATGTCCCCCTCCGGGTTGAACCTCGGGCTGGCCCAGGTCAGGTACACGAGGGCCTTCACCGCGACGGTAGTTATCCCGTCAAGCCTCCCGTAGCAACGTGAGCCGAGTACACGGAGGTCCAGGGAATTCTCCACGAGGAAGTCCCTGTGGGCCAGAGGCAGGTATTTATAGGCAGAGTCGCAGTCGGCTACAATCTGCTTCACGCAGTCCTCGTAGGAGGCCCTCTTTATCTCTATGTCCCTGATCTCGTCAGGCTGCATATCCCATATCTTCATCGGTTCCAGTATGATAGGGACTCCGAGGAGCTGCCCGTCAGTCCCTCTCCCGCCGAATTTCTGGAGAAGGTCCCAATAGAACCATGCCCTGAGTGCGTAGGCCTCACCCCAGAGACGGTTGCGCAGCAGCTCGTCGAAATGCTCGTCGAGCATATAGCGCACGTTCCGCCCGTTCTCGTTCTGGAGGAAGAGGTTTACGTTGTAGATACCCTTGTAGTCCCGGTCCCAGTAGGTCTCGAACGGGTCGTTGCCTGGAAGGGCCACCCCTACGGCAATGCGGCTGATGACATCTGTCCGGGAAGTCCTCACGGCATTGTCCGTGGCGCAGTCGAGGTATGCACCCTCGTTGTTGTTGTAGTTCCTGGACATGTATTCATAGCACTGGTCTATCAGCCCCTGCATGGTGGTCGACGCCTCCAGCACATAGTCCTCGTCGCGTATCGCGCTCGGATACGGCTCGAGGAAATCACTGCAGGAGAGGGCGATGCAGGAAACTGCACATCCGATAATTATTCTGAATCTCTTCATCGTTTCCATCCTTTTAGAAAGTTACCTTTATGCCTGCCACGAATGTCCTCATGAGAGGGTAGTTGGAAATGCCGGAATTGGTTGCCTCCGGGTCAACATACTTGACATCCGTCAGGGTCAGGAGATTGTTGCCCCTGAGGTAGACCCTGAGTCCCCTGATACCGCGTGCTATGTTCAGCCTGTGGACAGGCAGCTCGTACCCGAGTTCCACTGTCTGCAGCTTGAAGAATCCGCCGTCGGTGAGCCAGTAGGAAGAGGTCTTGTAGTTGTTCTCGACCTTGTTGTAGGTCAGGCGCGGGTGAGACGGGTTGTTCACATTGTCGAGGGTGTACCTGGAATAATTCCCGTCGCTCCAGCCGTTCCAGAAATAGCCGTTCGTGAGCGCGATGTCGTAGAATGCACGTCCGGTACCGGCCAGGAAGAGGTCGAAGTCTCGGTATTTCAGGTTGACGGTAATGCCGTATATGAGCTTCGGGCTGCTGTCGCCGATGACGCAGACGTCGTTGTCGTCCACGAAGCCGTCACCGTTCATATCCTCGTATTTCAGGTCTCCTGCCACCAGGCTTTCATCGAAAAGCTGGGGCACCTCGAGGGTTTCGGCGTCGCTCTGGAACTGTCCGATGTAGCGGAGTCCCCAGATGGCGGAAGACGAATACCCTACCTTGGAACGGTAGGCCTGCTTGTAGTTCATCTCGTCAACACGGAGTACCTTTGAGAACTGCCCTGCAGCCCAGCCGTTCACGGCATACGAGAAGTCACCGGCCTTGTCGCTCCAGCCGAGGGAGACCTCATAACCCTGGTAACGTGTCTTGTTGTAGTTCATCCAGAGGGCACCGGAGGATATTCCGGCCACCAGCGGGATGACGTTGGCAAGTTCGGTTATAGGCCCGTCGGAGAGAACATTGTAATAGTTGGCGGAGAAGCTGAACCTCCTGTCGAAGGCCAGTCCGTCAATTCCGGCTATGAACTCCTTCCTCTGTTCCATGCGGAGGTTAGGGTTGCCGAGCATGGAGATGTAAGTCCTGTTTATGTTCTCGCTCTGGGTGCTTCCGAACCACTGGTTCTGCTGGTACGGGCCGAACTTCGAGCCGCTGTTGTTCCAGGAATAGTTGTCCCTGTCGCGGTTTGCGGAGGTGGCGCTGTCATAGTGCAGGATGCCGCCCTGCGCCCTTATCTTGAGGAAGTCGAGGTTGTCGACGTCCTTCAGCCAGCTTTCCTCGGACATTATCCAGCCCAGCCCTACGGAAGGGGAATATGCCCATGTGTTGTTGAGCAGGGAATATGTGCCGTGCCAGTTCATGGCGGTCTGCACTATGTACCTGTCGTCATAGACATAGCCGGCATTGAAGCCGAAGTTCATCTCGCGCCTGTGTTCCGTAATCCATTTCTGGGAACGCTTCGTGATCATGTAGTCGGCCCCGGCGTTGACACGGTGCTTCCCGAAGGTGCGGTCGTAGGAGATTTTCTCCACGAAATACAGCCTGTTGGAGAAGTAGTCCAGCAGCTTGGCCTTGTTCGACATGGTCTTGACACTGTGGCTGCCGCTCATCTGAGGGACCATCACCATCTCCCCGTCCTGCAGCTGCGGCGTGAGGATGTAGGCCGCATAGTCCTCGGCGGTACCGAGACGAACGAGGTTGGTGGCATCGAAAGCCCCGTAAGTGTAGGACTTCAGGCCCTTGGTCAGGAAGGAAAGATCGAGATCTATCCCTACGTTTATAAGGCCTTTCCTGATGGTCTCCGTGTAGGAGCCGTTTTCAGTGATATTGGCTATCGGGTTCTGCGTGTACTGGGATGTCACCGCGTACCACGGGGATTCCAGCGAAGGATCGTTGCTCGCATAGATAGGGAACGAGATGGCCGGAATCGTGTTTATGTCGCTGATGATGTCCGGGAATTCAGTCACGCCGAGGGTAGAGTTCGAGCTCTCGTCGTCGCTCGAGTAATTGGAATCGTATCCGTAGTTCGACGACCTCCTTATGCCCATGGAGGAGATGAGGCCGAACTTCGCCGTGATGTACTTGTGGAGCTTGATGTCGAGGTTAGCGTTGATGTTTATCCTGTTGTAGTCGGCGGCAGGACCTATCTTGTAGATGTCGTCCTCACCGGAATACCCGAGATATGCATAGTACTTCACCACATCGTTGCCTCCGCCGGACTGTACCCCGGCCCTGGTGTACCACATGGCGTCCTTGAGCATCATGTCACGGAAGTCCACATTAGGGTGGAAAAGGTCGTACGGGTCCTTCTTCGAGTAGGCAGCCACATCATCCGCGGTATAGAGCGGGGTCATCCCGCTGTTGCTCCTCGCCACGTTGTTCAGGCGGGCATAGTCGGCTCCCCCGACATATTCCGGCATCTTGTCCGGCATGTTCACGCCGCCTTCCACGAAGACGTTCAGGTAGCGGTCGTTGCTGCGCCCCCTCTTGGTCTTGATATAGACGATGCCTTCAGCTCCGGAAGGCCCGTAGAGGGTCTTCTCGAGCACATCCCTTACAATGGTGATGGACTCTATCTGCTGGGGGTCGAGCGGTGTCTCATTGATATGGACAGGTATGTCGTCCACCATGTAGACCATCCTCCGTCCGCGGGCGGTCGGTGTCACGGCCCATGCCGAGCCGTACCGGTTCGCGTTCTCGAGCGGGGTGACTCCCGGGTCCCCGAAGTTTTCAGTCACTTCCACACCCGGGGCAATGGCAGTCAGGGCATTCCTGATATCAGTGGAGGAGTATTTCTCGAGTTCCTCGCCCTGGATTACGATTGTGCTGCCTACGGAATACCTCTGCAGCATTTCCATATAAGGAAGAGGGACTATGTCCTTCTCGCTTGCATAAAGGAGGTCTTCGTTCAAGGTCACCGTTTCCGAGTCCGCCAGGGCCTCGACAAGCACCGTCACTGAAGAATACCCGTCCTTGCTGATTGTCACAAGATCCCTGGGGGATGCCGAAAAGCTGACTGCGCCATCCTTGTCAGCCGTGTGGTGGTACTGTCCTTCCCCTACAGACAGTTCCGCAGAAGGTATCGGATTGCCGTTCCCGTCGATTATCGTGACGGATACGCCCACCGACTTTTCCCTGGCCCCGGACTGGGCGGCTGTCTCCGGGCTGCCGGTCCAGGCAAGAAGGACGGCCAGGGCAAAGGACGACGCTGCATACCTTAGCTTCGATATCATATTATTGTGTATCATAAGTTATCCTGTTTCTATGTTATACTACCAAGCCATCTTTGGAGTGTAATTCTTCATTTTCTGCAAGATGTTGGTATTGAACTGAATATAGTACATACCGTCATTTTTCCATGCTATCTGGCGGTTTGCCGGGAGCTCGAATCTTTCGTATTTGAAGCCTGTAGGATACATTTCATGGTCGTATGGTTCCTCCAGCTTGGTAGGGCGCATGCCGTACAGCTTGCTCCTGCCGATTTCCGGGGCATCCTTCCACCTGCGGATGTCGCAGTAATAGTGGTACCCCTCGGAGCAGAGCTCTATGGCCCTCTCGTTCTTTATCCTGGACAGATAGACGTCCGGGTCCAGGGTGTACTCTTCCCTGACTCCAGGCATGCCTATCCTCTGGCGGACAGTATTCAGGGCCTCCAGGGAGGTCATGGTAGCTGCCCCTACAGTCCCGTTCGCGCTTCCGGTAGCCATGAAGGCAGCCTCGGCATAGTTCAGGTAGAGCTCGGCCAGACGGATGATAGGGTCGGTAAGCGTCACGGACTGGGTATTGTTGGAATAAGGCCCGCCGATACGCTTGCACTCGTAGTAGAAGGTCTCCGTCACCCCATCCGACGCACCTTCAGGCTTGGTCCTCAAGGAGTTCGCAGGGATGGAGCCGTCTTCATTCACATAGAGGGAGGCCGGGTCCTTGAAGCCGCCTGCGCTCAGGTCCTTCTGGTTGTATATTATGGTCAGGTCAAATCTCGGGTCACGGTTCTTGAACGGGTCCTGTTCATTATAGGAGCCGGCAGCCGTGGCTATGTCCCTGTCCGCCTGGGTATTCAGGGCAAATCCGTCCAGGGTCTCGAACTTGTCGATGAAGTTCTGGGTAGGGCACTGGGCCGAGGAGTACTTGTCCTTGGAGAAGCAGTAGCCTACAAAAGCCTGGAAAAGCGAATTCTTGAACTGCTGGTTAGTAGCGGCCGGGAATCCCCAGAGCTGTTCGTTGGAATAGCTGTTCCCGTAGAAGTTCTTCATATAGTCAGAGGCGGAGAGCAGCTGGAATCCGTTTGCCAGGGCCACTTCAATGGCTTTCCAGTTGGCTTCGGCGGCTGTCCTCCACGAAGCCTCGTCCTGTCCCGGGTTGTTGAGCGGACTTGCGGCATAGAGCAGCACCCTCGCCTTCATGGCGTATGCGGCAGCACCGTTCGGCTTGTCCTGGTCCGGAGCGTTGAGGTGCCCGTTGCCGGAAGCCGGGTCGCGGCGCATGAGGCCGGCCTGCTCGAAAATATCGGCAGCGGTCTGGAAATCTTCGGCACACCTGAGGCAGAAATCGTACTCCGACGGTGCAGGAAGGTCCCATTCATCGTCCGGGCCGAGCACCTTGTCGACGTACGGCACCGCCCCGTAAAGGCGGAAAATCTCGAAATTGATGTAGGCCCTTATGAAATATGCCTGGGCGAGGAGGTCCAGCTTCTGCTGTTCGGTCGCGTCCTGGAGCATGTCTATCTTTTCGATGGCGATGTTGCAGATGCGGATTATGCGCCATGCATACGTCACCTTGGCGGCTTCCTTGTTCTTGTTTTTGCTGTCCGCGGTGTTCTCGCCCACAATCCATATCGCAGCCTGGCCGTTGCCCTGCTTTATGGACTGGCTGTCGGTCAGACGGGCCATGTCGTACATGTCCGTCAGGCCCTCAAACGTGAACTTCTTGTTGTTGAAGGCGAAGGTCAGGGGATGATAGGCCCTGATCTTGGTGTTGCTCCCGTCATAGACGGCATACAGGAAACTCTTGAAGTTCTCGTATTTTGAAAATACTTCTTCTTCCGTGAGGTCCGAGTCAGGCGCCTTGTCGAGGTACTCGTTGAGACACGACGTCGAAGCCGGCACCATGGCCGAGATCATCAGGAATGGAAGAATGAAGCGAAATATCCTTGTAATCTTCATGGTCTGTTCAGAATTTGAGTTGAAGTCCGAGTTTTACATTCCTCATGTGCGGGTAGGCACCCCACGCGAGGTTCTTGCTCTCCGGGTCACCTTCGATCAGGTCCGTGAATGTCAGCAGGTTGCTTCCAGTGACATAGACCTTTATACCTGCGAGACCGAGTTTCTCCTTTACCTTCGGGCCGTCCCATGTGTAGCTGATGTTGGCTTCCTTGAGACGTATGTAGTCCGCTCTCCTCCATGTCCTCCCGAGGATTTTCCCGTATCCTCCGGTGGTGCTTTCGGAGTATCCCGTCCACTGCACGTTGGCTATCTGTGAGGCGGAGTAGTGCACTGCCGAGTGGTTCCCGTCAGGATTGGCCGGAGACCACCAGTCGAGTGAGGAGATGTGTGTCTTGTAGTTGCCCTTGTAGAATTCGAATTCGTAGATCTGGTTGAAGTTCACGTACTTTTCCGCATAGCCCTGGAAGAGGACATTCACGTCCAGGCCTTTCCATGAGAAACCAGCATTGAAGGCGAACGCGATAGGCGGGTAGAGGGAACCGGCCAGTCTCGTGAGGTCGTTGTTGTTGATGATACCGTCGGCGGTATAGTCGAGGAACTTGTAGTCCCCGAGGACCACTTTCTCGATGTTCACTGACGTAGGGAGGATGTTGCTGTGGATATCGTCCACGGATGTCAGGTAGCCGTTCCCGATGAGGTAGGCCCCGTTGGTCGGTGTCCCGATAGGCGTGCCTATCTGTCTCTTGTGAGGCAGGGCATAAGGGGCGTCGTCCGCGTAGACTATCCTGTTCTCGTTGTACGAGAAGTTACCGCCGAAGTTAAGTATCCAGTCCTTCCCCAGGCGCTTGCTGTAGCTCAGCTCTATCTCGATACCGTGCTTCTTTATGGCACCCTTGTTCAGTTCCTTGGACGTGGTGCCGAGCCAGATCGGGGTGTTGTTGTCCACGGATATGAGCATCTTGTCCCTGTACTCGTCGAAAAGGTCGATGTTGAGCATGAGGTCATTGTCGAAGAAGCCCATCTCGATACCGAGGTCCTGTTTCAGGGCCTGCTCCCACTGGGCTACCAGGTTGGCGGACTTGTCCTCCACGATGTGCCCGTTGCTGTCCTTCTTGTATTCGCTTATGTAGAGCCACCTGTTGTTGGCATGGTCGCTTCCGACAAGACCGATGGAATAACGGAATTTCAGTTTGCTGAACCACGGCTTGAGCCTGCTGAAGAATTTCTCTTCGGATGCAACCCAGCCCACGGCTCCGGAAGGGAAGAAACCGAACCTGTTGCTCGGGGCGAACCTCTCCGAACCGGTATATCCCATGTTCAGCTCGAGCAGGTACTTGTGCGCGTAGTCGTATGTGGCACGGGCCACGAGAGCCTCGTTATAGTAAGGGAAGTCGGTACCCTTGTCCTGCTCCTGCCTGTTGAACAGGAAAAGCCCGGTGACATTGTGCTTCCCGAATGTACGGTTGTAGTTGACCGACAGGTCGTAGTACAGGTCGAGGTAGTATCCGCCCTGGAGCGCGTTCTCGGCATTGGTGTACATCGGGGACGGCGTGAAGACGTATTCGTCGTCGCCGCTCCTCTCCCACGGGTTGAGGTCTGTGCCTATCCTCTCGAAATAGAGCTGGTAGCTCGGGCGGTTGTATTCAGTCCTGAGGGTGGAATACTTGTAATATGTACTCAAGGAAACCTTTCCCTGGACTGAAAGTCCTTCCGTGATGAAATCCAGTTTCTGGTTGATGATGATATCGGAAAAGACCTTGGTGTCCGTCAGCTGTATGAAGCTGCCTTTCATCATCTCGTAGTAAGGGTTGTAGGTACTCTGGTCGGCAACGCTCACGAGCCTGTCCTCATGCGCGTCCGGATAATCGGTGTCAGGCACGTCCTCGAGGGCCCACGCCGGGTAATACATCGGGTACTTCGTCGTACTGGAACCGTACAGTGCCAGCCACATCTGGTCGTCTCCTCCCCGTGGCTGCGGCTTGTTCTTTATACCGACGTTACCTCCCAGCTTGAAGGACACGAGGGTGCTGTTCGTGACATTGAAGTCGACGTTGGTCCTGAAATTGAACCTGTCGTAGCTGTGTCCTGAATCCACCTTGTCGTCCTTGAAGCTCTGGAAGATGGATCCCTCGTGAGTATAGCCTACCGAGGCAAAATACTTGACGAACTTCGTACCTCCGATGATGTTGAAGTTGGCGTTGGTAGTGGATGCGAACGGCCGGGTCATCTCCTTGAACCAGTTCACATCAGGATACCTCAGCGAATTGATCCTTGTCGACGGGTTGCGGTATTCCTCGAGCTCGGCCGCGGACGTCAGGGCACTGAACTGCATGTCGTTCATCTTGGCGACATTGAGCAGGGACATAGTCTCGTATGCGCTGACATGTTCCGGGACATTTATAGGTGTGGAGAAACCCTGTGACACCGAAAGGTCCATCTTCGGCTTGCCGAGATGTCCGCTCTTGGTCGTCACGATGATGACTCCGTTTGCACCCTTGGCTCCGAACACCGCTGTCGCTGACGCGTCTTTAAGGACAGAGATGTTAGCCACCTCATTCGGGTCTATGCTTGCGAAGTCCCTTTCCACTCCGTCCACCAGGACAAGAGGACTGTTGTTGCTGAAACTCGACACACCCCTGATAATGATCTCGGCATCGTTTTCACCCGGCTGTCCGGATGTCTGCAGGGTCGTGACGCCTGAAAGTTTACCGGAGATGGCATTTGTGATGTTCGAGACACCGGCATCCACGAGCTTGTCGCCCTGTACCTGGGATATGGCACCTACGACACTCTCCTTTTTCTGCACACCGTAACCCACGACTACGACGTCGTCAAGGGTCAAG
This sequence comes from uncultured Bacteroidales bacterium, assembly GCA_944326325.1. Classification (GTDB taxonomy): domain Bacteria; phylum Bacteroidota; class Bacteroidia; order Bacteroidales; family UBA932; genus Cryptobacteroides. Next base: position 77,225 of record CALVDQ010000007.1, on the reverse strand, counting down.
GCATTTTCATGCATTACAAGAGAATAGCGGGATTGCTTTGTAATCTGCACATAGATTGTCTCGAAACCTATGCAAGAAACGACAAGACGTCCAGTTTCAGGTACTTCCATCGAGAAAGCTCCGTCAAGATCGGAAATGGCCCACATGGAGCTGCTGCCCTCGACGACAATGTTGGCTCCTATTATCGGTTCCCCGTCAGCATCAACTACAGTACCGGAAATAGGGTGCAGGGATTCATTAGCGGAGTTTCCCCCCCCCGTCGGCGCTGCTGTCGCTGCGAACAAACCTGAAGCCATGACCTGAAAGACCAGAACAAAAGCGAAAGGAATCATCCGCGCGAGAATGCGCCTGCCGATTCCGCATTTCCATAGAACTGCTGAATTGTTCATACTTTCGGTTGGAAATTAGTTATTGTTAAAAACACTGGTTATTACGTACAAAACCGAATCATTTATCGACTAAACGAGCAATTTAACCGACAAACTCCGCGACTGTGTACGAACACAAAGGTATATGTTTTTTTTATATATGCAATAAGAATCCTTCAGAAAATATTCAGGATGAGCCTTTCAGGGCCATGCAGGGCCGTTTTCCGGAAGGGTGTGCCGTCCAGGGCCCGCATGGGAGATTTCCGGGGATTTTTTCCTGATTTTCGGGAAGGAAAGCATGCCTTCTGACTGGAAAATTCAGTAAATTTACACCGGAAAAATCCTTAAAAAGTTTCGGACACTTTTAGACGGGACAATTTAAAGCCAGGACAATGGACAGACTTGTTTTCATAGACGCCACGATGAGGGAAGAATCCCGGACCAGGAGAATAGCCCTCCCCATAATCTCGGAACTTTCCGGGAGATACGACATAGAGACCATCCGGCTCGACGGGGCGGGCTTCCCCGTTGTCGACGGCAGGATCCTGCACGACAGGGACTGCGGCATTGTGCCCGTGGAGTATGCGGACATGTCCAGAAGGATTGCCGCGGCGGACAGGATTGTTATAGCCGCCCCGTTCTGGGACATGAGCTTCCCGAGCGCACTGAAGGTGTTTTTCGAGAACATGTCCCTGTTCCACATCACTTTCGACAGCGACGACCGGCAGTGCTACGGCCTGTGCAGATGTTCCCGTGTGCTCTATATCACCACCAGGGGCATGGACATCCACACCGGGGACCCGCTCGAGCAGGCTACCCCCTACATAAGGGCCTTGAGCCATCTCTGGGGCCTGGGCGAGCTGTACGTGGTCTCGGCCGAGAACCTGGACTACAGCACCCCGGAGGAAGTCGGGAGGAAGATCCAGGCCGCCATCACCGAAGGCCTTGAAATCTGCCGTACCTTCTGACGCGCAGCAAGGGCGTGCAAGCATTACGCTGCGAGGCCTTCCTTGGGGACATCCTCCGGAGGCTTCTCGTCCTTGAGAAAGACATCCACATCCTTCTAATTGCCCACCGTAAGACCGTCAAGTCCGACTTCGACAGGCTCCTTTCCCGGAAGGACGCTGCCGCCATCTTCGGCTGCTCCATCCGCCACCTCGACCGCATCCCTGCCGTGAGCCATAGGGAGCTTTGCGGCCTGTAATTCAGGATCATAATTCAGGGTCATAATCCACGACCAGAACGAGAGGTCTATTACTATGGCATGAAACATTCAGTTTTTGACCTTCCGGACAAAATTTCTGGATAAGTACAGGAAAAGGACAGGCAATCGTACCTGTCCTTTTCTGTAATCGTAAGCCTGACCGCCCGGATGGCGTCAGGTTATCCGGTAATGCGGTGACTACTGCTGGGCACCCTGCTGGGCCTGGGCAGCGGCCTGGCGGGCAGCCATCACAGACTCGAGGGTCTTGTCCGCCGGGATATTCAATGCGGTACGGGCCTCCTGTGTAAGGTCAATACTCTGGGCCGGGTCTACGTAAAGCAGGGTTGAAGCGTCATAAACGTAAATGACCCCTTTCTCTTTCGCAAGATTCTTCACCACGTCCTGAGCTTTCTGATATATAGGTGCCATCAGGGTGTTCTGAAGCTGGCTCATGTCCTGCTGGATAGCCTGCTCAAACTCCTGTATCCTGTTCTGGATCTCGCCGAGCTCACGCTGTTTGCTCTCCCTCACTGCCGGAGTCCAGGATTCCTGCTTCTGGTTGAACTGGTCGTACTTGGACTGGAACTCAGCCACCATGCTCGAATAGGTCTCCTGCGCCTCTTTGTTTGCAGCCTCGAGCTGCACCATGGCTGAATCGGCCTCAGGCATAAGCTGGACCAGTTCGCCGAAATTTACATGTGCAAATTTTGTCTGTGCCGTGGCAGCAAGGCTGAACAATGATGCAGCCGCTGCGATTAAAAGTACTTTCTTCATGTTATATAGATAATTATTTTTCCAAACAGTAGTCAGACGGGTTATCATGAACTTCCGTACAATTTCACAAAGTTAGCAAAAATTATTCAAAATCAGAACTGCTGTCCTATCACGAAATGAAACTGGCTGCCGCCGTTGACCGGATCGTCGAATCCCCAGCCCCAGTCCACACCGAGCAGACCGACCACCGGCAGGTACACCCTAACACCGACACCGGCCGACCTCTTGATCTGGAACGGGTTGAAGTCGCGGATATCCGACCAGCAGTTACCGCCTTCGAGAAATATAAGAGCGAATATCGTCGACTGCGGCTGCAGTATCACCGGATAACGGAGCTCCACAGTGAACTTGTCGTACACGTTTCCGGAATAGGCATAGCCCTGGGAACTGTACTGGGACAAAGCATACGGAGTGAGGGAATAGTTCTCATATCCCCTGAGCGCTATGACTTCCTGCCCGTAAGTATTGTAACCGGACATACCGTCACCTCCGACAAGGAAGCCCTCGAACGGAGAATAGCCCCAGCTCCTGTTGTAGTACCCGAGGTACCCGAACTGTGCCCTGGCCATAAGTACCAGGTCACCGACAAGCTTCGTATAGATTGTCCCCTTGAACGACCATTTATGATACTCTATCCACTTGTACCTGTCGTCAGAAGACTGGCGGGAATAGTCGATATCCCTCCATGAGGAGACCCTGGTAGGATTGCCGTTCTCGTCAAGCACACCCTTGTCTCTCTTCCGCAGCAGGGAATAAGGCGGGGTGAGCTGCAGAGAGAAACTGAACTCGGACCCCTGGCGAGGGTAGATGATCTGGTCGGTAGAGTTCCTCGACAGACTGATCGTATAGCTCAGGTTGTGGGAGATACCGGTATCGAAGATAAAACTTCCAGGCCACTGCTGCAGGCGGTAGGTCTGCCAGCTGAGCTGGTTGTAGAGCACGAAATAGTTGTCCGGCCACTTCAGACGGTTACCGATCCCGGCGGCCACACCGTATACCTCGAAGAACTCGTCATTATTGAAGACGTCGAATATCGGATAGGAATTGGTCTGACGCGAATAGTATGCCGATATGCTGAGCGAGGTTGGTTTCTTCCCGAAAAGCCACGGCTCCATGAAACTTGCCGAAAGACTCGTATAGTAGGTACCGTTGGTCTGGAACCGGATGGCAAGGTTCTGGGCATCACCCAGAGGCACCGGACGCCATGCGGACTTGTCGAAGAAACGCCTTGTAGAGAAATTGTTGAAGCTGACACCGACAGTCGCGACAAAGGTGTTCCCTCCCCATCCTCCGGAAAGTTCAAGCTGGCTGGAAGGCTTCTCCGTTACATTGTAGACAAGATCCACGGTATTGTCAAGCTGGTTCGGGATTATCGAGTAGCCTTTGGCCGGATCCATTATCGCCTCGGCATCGAACTGTCCGAGAGAAGCTATCTCCCTGATTGACCTCTCGAAATCGGTCTGGCTGAAAAGATATCCAGGACGGGTGAAGATCTGACGGCGGACGACCCTCTCGTTAGTCAGATCGTTTCCGTTGATTATAATGTTGTTGAGCGTGGCAGGTTTACCTTCGACTATCCTCATCTCGACATCCACTGAATCACCGTCGATGTTCAGTTCTACAGGCTGCAGGTTGAAGAACAGGTAGCCGTTGTCCCTGTACAGTTTGGATACGTCATACTCGTTCTGCTTGCCGCCGCCGAAAAGACGGTGCTCCATCGTCACGACATCGTAGACATCCCCCTTGTTTATCATGAGCACGGCATTCAGGTCATCCGTCGAATACACCGAGTTACCGGTCCAGGTGATGTTCCTGAAATAATATTTCTTGCCTTCGTCGATCGTGAAGTCGATCTGCAGCCTGCCCGGCTCTATATAATATATTGTATCCTTGACAATGCGTGCATCCCTGTAGCCGGCCTCGTTGAAGGCGCTTATAAGGTTCTTCTTGTCGTTCTCATACTCCTTCTCGTTGAACTTCTTGGAACTGAAGAAATTTATGAGTCTCTTGTCCTTGGTCTTCTTCATCGAGCGGACGAGCTTCCCTTCCTTGACATTCAGGCTGTCGCCGAAAGTTATTTTCTGGATCTTCACCTTAGGCCCCTTGCGGACACCGAAATTGACTATTATCGCACTTTTGATAAGGCTGTCCCGCCGGGTGGATACCTTGACCTCGGTCTGGAGGAAACCCTTTTCCTTATAATATCTCTTGATGATGTCAGTAGAAGTCTTTGCCACATAGTCGGAGAACTCTCCTCCCCTCTTGAGGTTCAGCCTCTCCTGGAGTTCCTTCTGCTCCCCGGACTTAACCCCCGAGTATGTCCAGCGCGATACCCTCGGACGCTCCACCACGCATATCTTGAAAAAGGCCGTATCCTTTGTAGGGGCAATCGAGTCCACGACCATGGTCACGTCCTCGAAATACTTCTGGAGCCACAGCCTCGTGACGACAGCCGAAAACTCCTCTCCCGGCACAGTAACCTCTAACCCGGGCTGTATACCCGAAATTTTCAGTATCTGGTCTGAATTGATATACTTGTTTCCTTCAACAGAAATCCCGCCGACAATGTATTTCTTCGGATTGTTGTAATCAACCACGATCTCCTTCCTGCTCTCCTGTGCTTCCAGACTTGTACCCGCCGCTGCCGCAAGGACAAGCAGAAAAGAAAAGAAACGACCTATTCTCATTTTTCAAACAAATTCAAGATATCAATATAAAGATGCAAATATAAGGCATTTATTTAACTTTTCCATACCGGCGGTCTCTTTTTGAATACGTCATGAGCGCGGAACGGAACTCGTCCTTCCGGAAATCAGGCCACAGGGTATCGCAGAACAGCAGTTCCGAATAGGCCCCTTGCCAGAGAAGGTAATTGCTCAGACGCATCTCCCCGGAAGTGCGGATGATGAGGTCCGGATCCGGAATATCGCCGGTCACCAGATACCTGCCGAATTCTTCCGTACCGATGGACATGAGCTCTCCCGCACGCGACGGATCGGCAGCGACCTCCGCAGCGAACCTCTTGGCCGCCTGGAGGATGTCCCATTTGCCGCTATAGCTGAGAAAAACTATAAGGGTCAGCACATCATTGTCCCTGGTCTTCTCCATACAGGAATCTATGGTACTGTTGAGTTCCGCGGAAAGCCTCGACCTGTTGCCGAGGACAACAAAACGGATCCCGTTCTCAAGGAAGTTCGACAGTTCCGCCAGCATGGACTTGAACATAAGTCCCATAAGAGCATTGACCTCATCCTCCGGCCGGCCCCAGTTCTCTTCCGAGAAAGCATACAGGGACAGGTATTTTACGCCGCACTCGACGGCGGCTTCCGTGCAGGCCCTGACACTTTCGACACCTTCGATATGTCCGGCAGCCCTTTCCAGGCCGCGTTCCCTGGCCCATCTGCCGTTCCCGTCCATAATGATGGACACGTGGACAGGCACTCTTGCGATGTTTTCCATAAATGATGATTATCGTCCGTTTCTGATGTCTTCGCCCCAAAAGAGTTTGGAGGTCAGAGCCTTTATGAAGTTGGATCCGTACAGGCGGACTCGTTTAAGCGAAAATTGTGCCATAGACACTTCCATTCTCAGTCCCTTAGGCACTTCGAGGCTCCTGTTATCGACAGTCAGGAAGACTTTCTCGTCCCTCGCCCTGAGGGAAAGACTTATCCGGGAAGTATCAGGCACGACCAAAGGCCTCACATTGAGGTTGTGAGGAGAAATCGGGGAAACGATCAGCACCTTGGACTCCGGCATCACTATAGGTCCGCCGACACTCAGGGAATAGGCGGTCGATCCGGAACTTGTAGCCACCAGAAGACCGTCAGCCCAATAGGTAGGAAGCGGATTGCCGTCTATGCTCACATCGACGCCCAGCATAGCCGGACCGGCCCGGTGCAGGGTAATCTCGTTAAGGGCATAAGGATAAAGGTCTTCCAGGGACTCCGCCCCCTCCCCTGCAAAGACAGCCTTCAGCAGGGTCCTCTCCTCTATGGTATATTTGCCGGCAAGGACTTCCCCGACGACCTCGTCCGGCGTATTTTCGGAAAGGAAGCCCAGACGGCCGAGATTCACTCCCAGCACAGGTATACCCCGGCTGCCGATCATGGCAGCCGAAGAAAGGAAGGTACCGTCCCCGCCGACGCTCACGAAGATGTCGGTCCCGTCCTCGATACGGCCGTCCTCCTTAACCTCATACACGCCGCATCCGCCCGATGCGAACTTCCCTATCAGGCCGAGATATCTCGCATCGTTCTCAAGACGGCGGTTTCTCAAATAAATCGCAACTTTCATTGTATCATTGTCCGGACACCGGTCCGGACTCCAAAATTACATTTATTTCAAGAGACGGGCAATTTTTTTTATTATTTTTGCGCCTGGTTTAAAATGAAGAGAACATGACCAGGCTGAGTGTCAACATAAACAAGATAGCCACCCTGCGGAACGCCCGCGGGGGAAACCTCCCTGACGTGGAGAAAGCCGCAACGGACTGTGAACGTTTCGGGGCTGAAGGGATAACCGTGCATCCGAGACCGGATGAAAGGCACATAAGGTATTCCGACGTAAGGCTCATAAAGCCCCTTCTGAAGACCGAACTCAACATCGAGGGGAATCCAATACCGTCCTTTGTGGACCTGGTCGAGGAGACCAGACCTGCACAGGTGACGCTTGTGCCGGACGCTGCAGACGCCATCACCTCCAATGCAGGATGGGACACTCTGAAAAACAAGGGATTCCTCACCGAGATCTGTGCCGAATTCAGGAAATACGGCATAAGGACATCCATCTTCATCGACCCGGTCCCGGAAATGGCGGAAGGTGCCGCAGCCTGCGGATGCGACAGGGTGGAGATGTACACAGAGTCCTATGCAAGCCGCTTCCGTGACGGCAGGGAAGCCGCTGTAGCCCCGTACATAAGGACTGCCGAAAGGGCCAGGGAGTGCGGACTGGGGCTCAACGCAGGCCACGACCTGAATCTCGAGAACCTCGGCTATTTCATTCGCTGCATTCCATGGACAGACGAAGTTTCCATAGGGCACGCACTCATCTGCGATGCGCTGTACATGGGATTGGAACAAACTATAAAGGCATATCTTTCCAAGATTAGAAATTTCTGATTATCTTTGCGCTCACATCCCGCGGCCGGGAGGACCACATACGGCCGGAGCCGTGGACATACAATAAATTGAAATAAAAAACGATTAAATGAAAAACGTACCACTAATTCTCAGCATCGTAGCTGTCGCTGTTGCTGTTGCAGGAGGAATTTATTCACTGACCCTGAACCCTAAATCAGACAAGAACACACAGGCCGACGGTTCGGATTCGACCAGCGTAGCCATGGCCACTTCCGGAATAGTCTATGTGGACCTGGACAGGATAGTACAGGAATATGACATGGCGAGCGATCTCGGGGCAGTAGTAGAGACGAGGGTAAAGAACATCCAGGACGAGGTGAACAGGAGAGGGAAACAGCTCGAAAGCGAGATGCTGGATTTCCAGAACAAGATAAACAAGGGTCTCATCACACGTTCCGTAGCTGAAGTCCAGGGACAGGAGCTCCAGAAGAAAGAGGCCGAATTCAACGAATACGCCAACCAGAAGAACAACGAAGTCATCGAGGAGCAGACCGTGATGATGAACCAGATCGCTGACGCCATCCAGACCTTCATGGAAAAATACAACGAGGAGAAAAAATACACGATGATCCTCACGAACCAGAGGGGCGTTCCTGTAATCACCGCCGACAAGTCGCTCGACATCACTGATGACGTCATCATGAAGCTCAACGAGGAGTACATCAAGGAAAAGAACAAAAACAACAAATAATATATTGAGAACAGCCATACTGTCCTGCTTCTATCCCTACAGGGGAGGCATATCGCAGTTCAACGCCTGTCTGTACGGGGAGCTGGGGAAGGAGAACGACGTGAAGGCCTTCAACTTCAGCCGCCAGTATCCGGAATTCCTCTTCCCGGGGAAGACACAGTATGTAACGGACGACGACGAGGCTGTGAAGATCAGGAGCGAAAGGGTCCTGGACGCAGCCAATCCCCTGACATACGTCACTACCCTGAAAAAAATCAGGGCATGGGCTCCGGACCTGCTTATTGTCAGGTACTGGATGTCCTGGTTTGCACCGTCGCTTGGCTACATCACCCGGGGGATGAGAGGAAGGTGCAAGGTCATCTCGATCCTCGACAATGTGGTTCCGCACGAGCCGCATTTCTTCGACAGGCCCTTTACGGAATATTTCCTCGGGGGAAGTGACGGATATGTGACCCTGTGCGAAGCTGTAGCGGAAGATCTGCTGGCACTGAAGCCTGACGCAAGGTACCGTGTACTCCCGCACCCGCTGTACTCCCACTTCGGAGCCCTGAAAGACAGGCTGGAGACCGAAGAAAGGCTCGGTCTCTGCCACGGCAGGAAAAATATCCTCTTTTTCGGTCTGATCAGGGACTACAAGGGTCTGGACATACTGCTGGAAGCGTTCTCGGGACTCGGAGACGACTACCAGCTCATCATAGCAGGAGAACCTTACGGTCCGTTCGACAAATACGAGGGACTGATTGACAAAGCCGGCAGGGAACGTGTCCACAGCTGGCTCCGGTACATCAGGGACTCCGAAGTCGGGGACTTCTTTTCGGTGGCCGATGTCTCCGTACTTCCGTACAGGAGCGCCACCCAAAGCGGGATCAGCTCGGTATCATACCACTTCGAAGTACCGATGATAGTCACGGACGTAGGAGGGCTCAAGGAAACCATCGGAGACAGAGGCACGGGAATTGTTGCCTCCGGAATCTCCCCGGAAGCCATAAGGGCCGAAATAGAAAGATACTTCGGCGATCCGTCCATAAGGGAAGAATGCATCCGGAACATCAGGAAAGTAAAAAAGGAACTTTCCTGGGAGAAATTCGCTTCGGAACTGATAAAATTCAGCAAAACACTATAATGAAACGTCTGCTTTATATACTGATATCCGCCATGCTGCTTCCGGCAGCATACGCAGGAATCCATGCCCAGGAATACACTCCCGTGCCAGTCACCGTTTCCAAGGAAAAGGTGAAAGTCGACGGAAAAGTATACTACTCGCACATAGTGCTTGAACGACAGACACTATACTCCATCTGCAAGGCATACAACGTGACCCAGGAGCAGGTTTTCGAAGCCAATCCGACCGTAAGGACGGAAGGTCTGAAAAAGAACGCCGTGCTCCTGATACCTGTCCAGGAACCGGTGCAGGAAGTTCAGGTGCAGCAGGTCCCTGACAACGCCCAGGACAGGAAGTCCGGAAGGAAAGCCGCCAGGGAGGAGAGAAAGCAGCAGACTATACACACTGTAAGGTGGTATGAAGACCTGGATGTGATAGCCGGGAAATACGGGGTCACGGTAGAAGCCATAATGCAGGAAAACGGCCTTACCGGACGCAAGCTCAAAAAGCGCCAGAAACTCGTCATCCCGGACATGAATGACATGGCGCGGGAGACAGAGACTGAAGCTCCGGATACAGCCGCCGTCGCTGACAGCATGGTGATGACAGACGGTCAGACACTTTTCCCTGCCAGGAAAGACGGGAAAGTGGAAATCGTACTGATGCTTCCCTTCAACTCTGCCGCCGAGACTCCAAAAAGCGGCAGCATAGACTTCTACTGCGGGACGCTGATGGCCGTCAAGGAAGCCGGCGATGCAGGTTACGATATCGACCTCAGCGTATATGATGTCTGGAACGGAGAACTTCCGATCACGGAGGAACGGCTCGGGAAAAGCGACATCGTAATAGGCCCGGTTTCCCCGGGAGACCTGTCCAGACTCCTGGTCAAATGCCCTTCCGGGACAAATGTAGTGTCCCCGCTCGACCACAAGGCGGAATACCTGAGCGACGGGCACGCTAATTTCATCCAGGCCCCGGCGTCCGCACTGACACAGTACGAGGATCTCGCGAAATGGATAAGGGAAGAACAGCGCACCGGAGAAAAGGTCATCGTCATATATGAAAAAGGTGCAAGGAACATGGACGAACTCGGTGCGATGAACAGCATACTCGAGAAAGACGGGATCACCTTCCACTCCTTCTCGTACAGCATCCTTGAAGGACGGGACATACAGCGTCCTCTCAAGGAAATGATGACAACCGAGGCCGCGAACAGGGTGCTCGTGATGTCCGAAAGCGAAGCCTTTGTCAACGATGTGGTCAGGAACCTCAACCTCCTGATACACGACGAATACGACATTGTCCTGTACGGTCCTTCAAAAATAAGGAGCTTCGAGACCATAGAAGTGGACAACCTGCACAATACCAGGCTGCATACCTCCCTCGCCTATTATGTTGACTATGACAGCGCCGAAGTCAGGGACTTCGTAAGCCGCTACCGTGCTCTCTACAGCACGGAACCTACGCCGTACGCCTTCCAGGGCTATGACATAGCCTCATATTTTCTGGAACTGTGCACCGGACATGACGGCGAATGGATACAGTATCTTGAGGAAAACGACAGGTCTCTGCTGCAGACAGACCTGAAATTCAGGAAAACCGGGGAAAACGACGGATATGTGAACACCGGGGTCAGAAGGATTGTCTACGGGGAGGACTACACGGTCTCACTTGTCAGATAGACTGTTGTTTCCACTCGCCTCCAGCAGGGACTCGGCGTTGGCTACGGCAGCCTCCGTCAGTGTCGACCCGCTGAGCATCCTTGCAATCTCCATAACCCTCTCCCTGTCGGAAAGCCTCTTTATCTCGGACACTGTCCTCCCGGCGCCGGAAGTCTTGGCAACGACATAATGGGCCGTACCCTTGGCCGCAACCTGAGGAAGATGAGTAATGGCGAAAACCTGCATGTATTTTCCCATCTCGCATATAACGGATCCCATCTTGTCGGCAACGCTTCCCGACACTCCGGTATCTATTTCATCGAAAATCATGGTAGGCATATTGGCATATTTCGCCATGATAGCCTTCAGGGCAAGCATGATCCTCGACATTTCCCCGCCGGAAGCACACTTTGCCACGTCCACCGGATTCCTGCCGGTAGAAGAGAATTCGTAAGACACGGTATCGGCTCCATCCGATGTCATGGACGAAGGAGAGAGCACGATCCGGAACTCGGCATCGGGAAGTTCCATAGAACGGACAGTATCCCTGATAGCCTCCGAAAGGGACCCTGCGGCAGAATGTCTCGCTCCGGACAACGCCGATGCGGCTTCGGCAAGCTTCTTCGCTTCCTCCGAAATCTCCTTTTTCAACTCCCCGATGCGCTCACCGGACACCTCAAGCCCGGCGATAGACGATGCCAGCGCATCGCGCTCCGCAATCAGGCCTGCAACTGTATCGCAGGAGAATGCCCTGAACAGGGTATAGAGCAAAGAAAGCCTCTCCTCCACCTCTGCCAGCCTGTCTTCGGAAACTTCCGTATCCGAATTAATCCTCGAAAGTTCGGAAATGATGTCTTCAAGCTCAAGACGGCAGCTTTCAAGCCTTCCGGACAAGGATGCGGCAGCCGGGACAAACCCTGAAATCCTGTCCAGGTCTTTCGCGGCATCCCGGATAAGGGCGGTGACGGAAATTTCACCGTCTCCGGACGGAACCGCATCCAGGGCATTTTCCGCAGAACACAGGTTCTCCTTTATCTGCCCGGCGTTGGCAAGCTGCTTCTGTTCCAGTTCAAGTTCCTCCAGTTCGTTTTCCTGAAGACCGGCATCCACGAGCCTGTCCAGCCGCGACCTGTTGTATTCGTATTCGGCCCTGGAACGGGAGACAGCCTCCTCCAGGTCCTGCAGTTCCCTGCACAATTCCCCATGCCGTCTGAAACTGGCCCTGTAGCTCTCGAGCAGGGCCCCGTCCCCGGCGAAATGATCCAGCAGGGACATCTGGAAATGCCTGTCGGACAGGAGAAGGGTCTGGTGCTGGGAATGTATGTCTATAAGGCGGGACGACAGTGCCGAAAGCAGCGAGACCTGTACCGGGGAGTCATTCACGAAAGAACGTGAACGGCCCGTCGGATTCACTACCCTCCGGATAGTGATCACCCCTTCGTCCCAGTCCACATCGTTCTCTTCAAGCAACTTCCGCAGGAGGACATCATCCCGGGAAACGGCGAACTCGCCTTCAACGACACAGTTGTCAGAAGACTCCCCTATCATCGACGCATCGGCCCTGGAGCCGAGAAGCAGGGACAAAGCCCCGAGAAGGATAGACTTCCCGGCTCCGGTCTGTCCCGTAATGATGACAAGACCCTCCGGAAATTCGGTCTCCAGAGAGTCTATCAGCACATAATTCCTGATGCTGAGCCTTCTTAGCATTTTACCGTAACGCTATGCTATTCCTGTTCTTCCTTCTTGGCCATCCTGTAGAAGATTTCTCCGTTCTCGAACTCGGATATGGCCACAAGCGCCGGTTTCGGCTGCTTCTCGTAAAATTTGGAAATCTCTATCTGCTCCCTGTTCTCAAAGACCTCTTCCATGGTATCCCTGTCGTTCTTGAAATCCTCGAGTTTCCTGGTAAGCTCCTTTTTCTCCGCTATAGCTATCTGGTTCGCCCTTTTGGAAAGGATCACCACTGATTCGTAGATATTTCCGGTAGGTGCGGCGATGTCGCAGAGATTCCTTGTAATCGTGTTTGTAGGTATCTTCTTTGTCATATCAAAATAATTTCTCTCTATTCTATTATACCTGCCTGTCCGGTACGGGTTTCAAAAATTTTTTACAAACTTTCCTTCTCGGATTTTCTGGCGGCTTTCCCGGACTTCTTTATCTCCTTGTCGAGTTCCCTGTTGATTTCAGCGCTTTCCTCCCCGACATAACGTCCGAGCTCGCGCTGGGCACGGCGGTAAAGCAGGTCAAGTTCCCTGGAATATCCGGAATCCGGATACTCCCCCTTGAAGTTCAGGTAATCGTCCACGAAAGTCATGTACCTTTCCTTCTGCTTCTGGTGGACGCTCAACTGGGCGTACCGGTAGGAAGACATGGCTATATAATACAGGATGTCCTCCCTGTAGACATTTTCGGAATCCTCCTTCAGGACATTGCGGAAAGCCACCCTCGAGGCTATGTAGTCCTCCATCTTGTAGTAGAGGCGGGCGGCTTCATAGGCCTTTGTGTCAAGACGGAGCTCAAGGTCGTCCATCATCTCCTGGCAGGTCCCGTAATGTACCGAATTCGGATATTCCTGCATATATTCGGAAATGGCGTTCATTGCCTTGTAGGTCGGATTCTGGTCCAGTTCATACCTGAGCGTTGAACGGTAGAGGCAGTCCAGCCTGAGGAACCGGGCCTCAGGGGCGAACGGACTTCTCGGGAAATACTCGAGAAAATGGTCGAAATTTGTCTCCGCGGTATAGTAATCCTTGAACCTGTAGTTGCTCAACCCCCAGTAATACTGGACTGTATCGTCTTTCTCCGTCCCGGTGGTCAGCACCGACAGGGATTCGAACAAGGCTGCGGCCTTGGAATATTTCCCGTCATTATAATAGGCGAAAGCCGCTTCGTACTTGGTATCGACATCATTGCTGTTCAGCAGGAGTTCGTACTGGGACTTGCATGAAAAAAGCAGGGCGGCGCCCAAAATCAAAACTATGACTCTCCTCATCTGCATTTCGGTCATTATGAATTAAGGAATCTCTCTGCATCCAGGGCGGCGACGCATCCGGACGCGGCGGCAGTGACAGCCTGCCTGTAGGACGGATCCTGCACGTCTCCGGCTGCGAACACGCCTTCCACATTGGTCCTGGAAGACTTGCCGTCCGTCATTATGTATCCGTTGCTGTCCGTATCCACCCACTTCGAAAAGACTTCGGAGTTCGGATGATGGCCGATGGCAAGGAAAAAGCCGTCCACCGCTATATCGAAAACCTCCCCGTCCTTCCTCCGCAAACGTGCTCCGGTCACCCCTGAAAGGTCTCCGAGGACTTCCTGGGTGTTGCAGTTCCAGAGTATTTCTATGTTCGGGGTCTCCAGGACCTTCTTCTGCATGGCCTGAGAAGCCCTGAGAACATCCCTGCGCACTATCATGTACACCTTTTCACAGATATTGGAAAGATAGGCAGCCTCTTCGCAGGCGGTATCCCCGCCTCCCACAACGGCCACTTTCCTGTTCCTGTAGAAGAAACCGTCACAGGTGGCGCAGGCGGACACGCCCATCCCCTTGAACTTCTCCTCCGACTCCAGCCCGAGATAACGGGCCGTAGCCCCTGTGGCAATGATCAGGGTCTCGGCAAGGATCTGTGTCCCGGCGTCCACTGTCAGCCTGAACGGCCTTGAAGAAAGGTCGGCATCCGTCACGGTCCCGTGCCTGAGATCCGCCCCGAGACGCTCCGCCTGGAACCTCATGGCATCCATCAGCGCCTGTCCGCCGATGCCCTCCCCGAAACCGGGGAAATTCTCTATATCGGTAGTGGTCGTAAGCTGGCCTCCCGGCTGTATGCCCTCATAGAGCACCGGAGACAGGTTCGCCCGAGCGGCATAAATCGCCGCCGTGTAACCTGCCGGACCGCCTCCGACAATCAAACATCTTATCTTTTCCATTTTCCAATGATTATGAATCTTGCAAAGATATGAAATTTACCCGTTCTGACAAACCGAAGGGAAATGTTTTCTGACGGCTGAATACACAGGGCCGATGATCCAGTCCGGCATGACGGCCACCAGCGGAAGGAAAATATGGTTCACGAGCCCAGGCATCAGCATCCTCCGGCCCTTGAACATCGCCCTCAACGCCTTTCCTGCAGCCTTGCGAGGAGGAATCATCACCGCAATCCGGACGGCAAGCCGCCTCAGGGAAGGCTTCAGAGGATAAAGCGGAGTATCGACAGCCCCGAAACAGGCGGTCGTGACGCTGACTCCGGTACCGCGGCACTCTATCCTGAGCGAGCGGGAAAAAGCCTTGATGAAGCGTTTGGTATTTGCGTACATTCCCAGGGCCGGCCATGGCATCCAGGCCGCCAGGGAAGATATGTTCAGGATATGGCCGCGTCCGCGCTCCTTCATGCCGGGCACAAACTCCCTGCACAGCATGAGAGGGGTGTAGGCATGGACCATCATTATGGCGGACAGGAGTTTCCTGTCGGCAGAGGCAATCTCCCTGACGAAAAAGAGTCCTGCATTGTTGATGAGGATATCCACCTCAAATCCGGAATCTGCCGCAGCCGCTGCAATCCGGGACGCAGCGTCAAGCTTCGAAAGGTCCTGCGGCAATGAAAGGACCCGGAATGCTCCGGAGTCAATGCCCCGGTCTTCACAGACAGCCTCCGCCATATACCTGACCTCCCGTTCAGTATCCTCGAGGCGCTCCCGGGATATGTCCACCAGGATGAGATTATACCCGTTTTCAGCGAGCATCCCGGCATAGATACGGCCCATGCCGCCCGCCGCTCCTGTAACGAGAGCACATGAAGAATAATTCCCGAACGGAATCCCTTTGTCTTTCATATCTGTTCCTTAATTTTGAATATTTCAATTTTATTTTGCCCGGAAGCAAATTTTTCTTAATTTTGCCGCGTTAATTGCATATTATGACTAATCAGGCCCAGAAATCGAATATAGACCAGTTCAAAAGCGTCCTTAAGACGCATTCCCTCAAAGCCACGCCGCAGAGGCTCGCGGTTCATGAAGCCATGCTGAAGCTCGGGCACGCATCCGCAGACATGGTGACGGAATACATACAGAAAAACAGCAGCACGAAAGTCACGGTCGCATCCGTCTACAATATTCTTACCAATCTTGCCGTTCTCGGGATATACCATCACCGTCTGAGCGCGAACAACAAGATGTACTTCGATGTGAACACTTTCAAGCATTTCCACATATACGACTGCGAGAATCACATATACAAGGACGTGATAGACAACGAACTGCAGGAAATGATCGAAAAGCACCTGTCCAAGCGCCGTTTCCGCGGCTACAGCATCGACCACATTGACATACAGCTTATAGGAAAGCCTACGCGGAAAAAGAGAAGCTCCTTTTCCGCGTAGGCCGGTGCAATGACATTATGACAGAGTGTCAGTCGTTCTCGTTGAGTTCATCTCCAGGAAAGAATTCCCACATATCGTCATACTGATAGGTCCCGCTTTTCCCGGTAAGCACGAAACCGCGGTTGTCAAGGGAAAAACCTACCGCCTCGCTGCGTGTCCCGGCCTCGAAGGAGGACCTTTCCGTCCAGACGTCCCCGGAAGGGTCGTATTCCCAGGTCGTGGTCCTTCCTGAGCCGGCATTCTCCCCGCAGGTAAGAAAGTTCACCGTAGGCATAGACTACTCTTTCCAGCAGTATTCCGCCATAGACAGCGGCTCCGACGTCATCAGGTTCAAGGACAGGAACAGGATAACCGTAGGACTGAGCTATGTCCCGGGAAAATACGATGTCCGGCGCTCTGGAAAAGGATAAAGTTCATGGCAGGGGCATCGGTCGATGATTCCTATATCGTCGCGAGCGGGAGTCCCGGACTGAACTGGGGAGTTTCCGCCGGGATGTCCTTTCCCCTGCGCAACGCCACGTCCTTCTACTGGTCTCTGAATTTCAACCGCTACAGTTTCCCTGCCGTCAACCGCAATACCATTTCGGAAAGCTCGCTGGGACTGACTTTCGGAATATCCTTCGGCGAGTCATGGTTCGTACGCAAACGTCTGGAATAGACCTCCCTTCTTCAAGACCCGGAAGGGGAACAGCTCATTCGAGCCTGTTCCCCTTCTCATCAAACAATTCATTCTGCAGGACAGTGAAGTCCGTGACCTCCACCTGCCTGATTTTGCATTTGTACTTCCGTTTCCATTTCCCGATGATGGAAAACAATCCCCGGGAAAGGTAGGCTCCCAGTATAGGGCTCGTCTTGAGGATGAAGGAGGTGACACCCTTCTCGGAAACATAGTATGAAAGTTTCCGTTCTATGGCCTCGTCTATCACAAGACTCGAGGAGATCTTGCCGGTTCCGTGACAGGCCGGGCACACTTCCGTGGTATTGATCTCAGTGGCCGGCCGGACCCTCTGGCGAGTGATCTGCATGAGTCCGAATTTCGTGAGAGGCAACACGTTGTGCTTTGCCCTGTCGCCGGACATGAGCTCCTGCATGTGCTTGAAGAGTTGGTTACGGTGCTCGACGCTCTCCATGTCGATGAAATCGACTATCACTATGCCGCCCATATCCCTGAGCCTGAGCTGTCTGGCGATTTCCTCGGCGGCAAAGCAGTTGATGTCGTAAGTGTTCTGTTCCTGTTCCTTGTTCTTGGAACGTGTACCGCTGTTGACATCGATCACGTGCAATGCTTCAGTGTGCTCAATCACAAGATACGCACCCTGCCTTATCGGCACCACCTTCCCGAAAGAGCTCTTGATCTGCCTTGTGACTTCGAAATGGTCGAATATCGGCTGGTCTTCCTTGTAGAGCCTTACAATCTTTTCCTGCTCGGGAGATATGAGCGAGATGTATTTTCTCGCTTCCTCGTAGACCGATTCGTTGTTTATGTAGATGTTGGAAAACGAATCGTTCAGGAGGTCCCTGAGGACCGTGGTGGTCTTGCTGTATTCAGTGAACAGCAACTGGATGGACTTGGACTGAGCGATCTTTTTCCAGGAACCTTCCCATTTCTCTATAAGGGACATCAGTTCGGCATCGAGCACGGCTGCGTTCTTGCCTTCGGCAGCTGTCCTGATGATGGCCCCGTAGTTTTTCGGAAGGATGCTCCTGACAAGGGTCTCCAGTCTCCGCTTTTCCTCTTTGGACGATATTTTCTGGGATACGCTCACCTTTTCCGCAAAGGGGAGAAGGACAATATTGCGTCCTGCCAATGAAATTTCTGCAGTCAGTCGGGACCCCTTCGTGGAAATCGGTTCCTTGACTATCTGTACAATCATCATCTGACCGGGAGTGAGGACATTCTCGATACGGCCTTCCTTCTGCAGGACAGGACCTATCTTGATTTTCGAAAACAGGGCCTTGTGGTCCGTGTTCGGGTTGATCTTCCTCACGAATTCGTCGAACGAGCTGAAATACAGCCCCAGGTCAAGATAATGTACGAAAGCCTCCTTTTCATCACCGATATCCACAAAGGCGGCATTCAGGGCCGGAAGTATTTTCTTCACCTTTCCGAGATACACGTCCCCGACGGAGAAGTTGTGGCCCTGGCTCGACTCTTTGTTGAGTTCGATAAGCTTGTGGTTTTCCAGCAGAGCTATCGAGACTTCGGTTGAATTTACATCAACAATAAGATCTTTTACAGATGGCTCCATTAATTATCATTAGAGGTTTCCCCATAAAAAACAAAGGGGTGCCGTCCCGACACCACCTTATGTTCGGCAGACGAGAAATTACTTTCTCTTCTTATGCCTGTTCTTGCGCAAGCGTTTTTTACGCTTGTGCGTAGACATCTTGTGTCTCTTTCTTTTCTTACCGCTTGGCATAATCAAAAGTTTTAACGATTATTTCTTAACAATATTCATGAAAATTTTTGCCGGTTTGAAAGCCGGGATATCGTGTGCAGGAATAGTCAGGGTAGTCTTCTGCTTGATGTTCCTGGCTGCCTTTTCTGCCCTGTGCTTGATGATGAAACTGCCGAAGCCCCTGAGATAAACCGGATTGCCTTTTGCCAAAGAATCCTTTACACTCTCCATAAACGCCTCTACAACAGTCTGAACCGTGATTTTCTCAATTCCGGTCGCCTTAGCGACTTCGTTTACAATCTCTGCCTTTGTCATTGCTATAAATATTAAAAAAATAAACACTTATCCGCTAATTCGTGCAAAAGTAGATTTATTTTTTTAATATTCAAAATCATATCAGAAATTTTTCAAGTTTCATCGGTCCGCGGCCATACCGGAAGGTCCCGTGGCGGGGCTATTTCACATCTATCGTCACCGAAGCAGGTGCGAGTCCGTCGGAAGAGGCCTCGAATACAAGCTCTCCGGGAGTTTCCGAAGAAGACACTATAGCGGTAAGCTTCCCGTTGAACAGATGCATCTGCGGGATATGGAAAGGTTCCAGACACGTCGGGTCACCGTTGGCCGCCGCCTTGAAGGTACCGGCACCGGACACCTTTAACCGTATGAGGCTGCTGTCCAGCGGACACGGGTTCCCGTCCTTGTCAGCCACGGAAACGGTGATATAGGCCAGGGACTTGCCGTCCGCCTCCAGGGAAACGGAAGAAGTCCCGAGTACTATACGGCAAGGCTCTCCTGCGGTACGGACCGTCCGGACGGCTGCCTGGCGACCGTTGCCGTCATAGGCCACGACCTTCAGTTCCCCTGGCTCGTACACCGCCTCAGGCCACATGAGCCTGAACCTCGACTCCACCGGAGCGTTCACATCCCCGAGCCCCTTGCATGAATCATACAGCGAGACATACACGGAGTCCACAGGGATTGCATACCCTGTACCGGACTTCTTTTTACGTCCGAAACTCCTGCCGTTTATGAAAAGTTCGGCCTCGGGCCAGCTCGTGTACACGAAAACCGGGACATTCCTGCCTTCCATCCCCTCCCAGTTCCAGTGGGGAAGGACATGAAGGGTCGGTTCTCTGTCATTCCACACGCTCCTGTAAAGATAGTATCTGTCCTTCGGTATGGAAGCAAGGTCGATGATACCGAACATGGAACTGTGGTTCGGCCAGGAATCGGTATCATACGGGCTGGGTTCCCCGAGATAATCGAACCCTGTCCAGACGAACTGCCCCATCAGCCATCCGCAATCTTCCGACAAGGCAAGATCCACATCAGGGATGTTCGCCCAGCGGCAGGACTCCACATCATAGGCCGAGCACTGGTGATCTTCGTACACCGCGCCGTACCGTTTCATGACAGGCAGCTTGTAGGCTCCCCTCGAACTCACCGAAGACGATGTCTCGGAACCGAGAACAAGCCCCTGCGGAAGAGTGCGGTAGACTTCCCCGTAGCGGAAAGTCCGGTAGTTTATGCCGGGGATGTCCAATACGGCGGCAAACCCGTTCTCCAGCACGCAGTCCACCTGGTCCATTCCGCAGGTTACCGGCCTTGTAGGGTCTTCCCTGTGGCAGATGTCCTGCAGGAAAGCCGCCACCTCGCGGCCGGACGGGTCGCACTGGGTCGGGACCTCGTTCCCGATGCTCCACATAACCACGGACGGATGGTTGCGAAAATTCCTGAGCATATTCACCATATCCTTTTCGGCCCATTCATCGAAAAACCGGTGATAACCGTTCCGGCACTTTGCTATGTCCCATTCATCGAAAGGCTCGATCATCATCATGAACCCCATTTCATCGCACAGACGTACAAGTTCCGGGGCCGGCATATTATGGGCAGTCCTTATGGCATTGCAGCCCATATCCTTCAGGAGCTCCAGCTGATGACGGATGGCCGAAACATTGACGGCCGCCCCGAGCGGACCCAGGTCATGATGGTTGCAGACTCCCTTGAACATGGTCTTTTCCCCGTTCAGGAAAAACCCTTCATGAGGCCGGAATTCTATCGAGCGTATGCCGAAGACTGTCTCATAACGGTCAAGCGTACGTCCTCCGGAATCCAGGAGTTCGGACACGGCCCGGTACAGTGCAGGGGAATCAGGGGACCACAGGTCCGGTTTCTCCACGGAGAACGTCTGTCCTACCGTCTGCTCCCCGGGAGAAAGGCTCACGTCCGATGCAGAAGATGCCACCTGGACACCTCCTGCATCGTAGATCCTCGTTTCAAGCCTGGCATTTCCGGAGCCGGAGCCGCCGGCCACGACCGTTTCCATGTCAATCTCGGCACGCTCACGGCTCACGGAAGGTGTGGTGATGCGCGTTCCCCACACTGGAATGCGTGTACTTCCGGTGACTATGAGACGGACATTCCGGTACAGTCCTGCCCCGGGATACCACCTCGACGAATACGGTTTGTTTTCCAGCCTTACTGCCAGGAGGTTCTCTCCGCCGTGCACGGCATCAGTGATGTCGCACCAGAACGAATTATAGCCATAAGGCCAATAGCAGACCTCTTTCCCGTTCACGTAGACCCTCGCTTCGCTCATCGCCCCGTCGAACAGGAGGACGGCATTGCTGCCTTCCGGTACGGAAATGGTCCGCCGGTACCAGCCCGTGCCTATGTAAGGCAGGCCGCCGGACCTTCCGGTCTTCAGGGAGACCTCTGTCTCCAGGTTCTGCTTCACGGCGACCTCCTGCAGGTCAATGTTCCTGTCGAAAGGTCCGGTAATGGCCCAGTCATGCGGAATCCGCACAGTTTCCCAGGCGGAATCATCGAATCCGGCCAGGGCCGCGCCGGAAAAGTCGCCTTTGGAAAACTTCCATCCCTTTTCAAGCAATGTCTCGGTCCTCTGCGCATAAGCTCCGGTGCATATCACGGCTGCGGCAAGAAAAGAAAACAAAGTACGCATCCTGTCCATATCATCTTACCGTTATCCTGACCTTGCGGTCCTTTACAATTATATAATAGTCTCCCGGCTCCAGGAATCTGTTCCCTTCATGGTCAACGAAGGAAAGGTCCCTCTCCGGATCTATATCGAAAGTGAAAGTCGCGGTGTCACCCTGACGTATCAGTCTTTTCTCAAAATGTTTCAGTTCACGTACAGGCCTGGTGACTGATGAATAAGGGTCGCAGATGTACCACTGTACAGTCTCTTTTCCGTCCATATCCCCGGCATTCCTCACGGTGATGCTGGCAGTGAGACTGCCGTCGGCAGAAACCGTATCGGATGATACGGTAAGGTCGCCGTATTCGAACTCCGTATAGCTGAGGCCGTATCCGAACTCGTATTTTGGAGTGCTCGGGATATCCTGGTACAGGCCCTGTGTCCCGCGTCTTCCGCTGTTCCGGTGATTGTAATACACAGGTATCTGCCCTGTCGTGTACGGGAAGGTGACCGGAAGCTTTCCGGACGGATTGTATTTCCCGGTAAGCGTACCGGCTACCGCAGGACCGGCCATTACGCCAGGCTGCCAGATTTCCAGTATCGCATCGGCAAGAGGTTCTATGCGGACAAGATCAAGGGACCGTCCGTTGACAAGGAGCACGATCACCGGCTTGCCTGTCCCTGCCACGGCTTCGAGGAGCTTTTCCTGGATGGCCGGAAGGGCTATGGTGGATCTGGAGGCGTTCTCCCCGCTCCAGCTGCGCTTTTCCCCGAGACAAAGTATCACGGCATCAGCAGACGAGGCGGCCGATACGGCTTCCGCGAATCCGGAAGTATCCTCCCCGTCAAATCCGCAGCCTGCGGCATAAACGATTTCCGTTTTTCCGTCCAAAGCCGATGAAAGTCCGTCATAGATGCTCACCACATCTTCACCCCTGCCTCTTGCGTACCACGAGCCGAGAAGGTCTTCGCGGTTCCTGGCAAGAGGTCCGATGAGGGCTACCGTATCAAGATTCTCCAGAGGGAGGAGGCAGTCCTCATTCTTGAGGAGCACGAAAGTCTCCGTGGCCATGCGTTCGGCCGTAGCAAGACTTTCCGGCTGGAGGAAACGCTCGCTCTGCGGCTTTTCCTCAGTATAAGGCTTCTCGAAGAGTCCAAGCATGAACTTCACCTTCAGGATACGCCTGAGGGCATCGTCGACCCTTTCCATCGACACCTTGCCTTCATCCACGAGAGAGGCAAGGCAGTCCTGATAGCAGTTGTCCACCATATCCATGTCCAGACCGGAATTGATGGCATACATCGCAGCCTCTTTCCTGCCGGAGGCAAGGCCCTGGTTTATCAGCTGCTCTACAGCGTTCCAGTCGGCCACCACGAAGCCGTCATGGTTCCATTTCTTCTTGAGGACCTCGGTCATGGTATAGCTGTTGGCCGAACCGGGGATGCCGCTGATATTGTTGAAGGAACTCATGAGGGTGACCGCCCCGGCCTTCACACCCGCTTCGAACGGAGGGAGGTAGGTATCCCAGAGTGTCTGGCGGGATATCTCGGTAGGTACGTAGTCACGCCCTGCCTCGGAAGCGCCGTAGCCGACAAAATGCTTGAGACAGGCGGCTATGTTGTTTTCCTTGGAAAGGTCATCGCCCTGATATGCCCTGACCGTGGCCGCACCGAAGACGGAAGCCAGGTAGGGATCCTCGCCGTAGCCTTCGGCGATCCTTCCCCAACGTGCATCGCGGGCTATGTCCAGCATAGGAGAGAAGGTCCAGTTCACACCTGTGGAATACGCTTCGCAGGCAGCCATGCGGCAGGCCTCGCCGGCAAGTTCCGGATTCCAGGACGCAGCCTGGGCAAGAGGTATCGGATAGATTGTCCTGAAACCATGTATGACATCGAATCCGAAAAGTATCGGGATGCCGAGACGGGTGTTTTCCACAGCCCTTTTCTGCATGGCGTTGCGCAGGGTGGCGTCATCGCCGGAATATATGAGGGAGCCGATCTCGCCGGGAATGTTCTTTACGGTCTCCCCGATATTGTTCACATTGTCATTGCGTCCGAGCACATACTGGTTCAGCTGGAATATCTTCTCGGAAAGGGTCATGCGGGACATGAGGTCTTCCACTCTCGTATCCACCGGCACCGATGCGTCCCGATACAGGACAGGAAGCTCCTCCACATCTATTTCCGTCACCTCGTCAGGATGCCTGACCGCCTCTGCGGCCGAGAGCTGGCAGACTTCCCTGTAGTCGTCCGTGAGTCCCTGAGGTGCATAGCTGTTGCCGAGGACCTTGCCGAAGATCTTCTCGTACCAGGCGCAGGCGGCCGTGTACCTGCCCCACAGCAGGTCAAGATGATATCCGTCCCTGTCCATCCTGTCGCCGATGAAGGAAGTCCTGGCGTTCTGTATGGCAGTACCGGACGGGATTATGATCTTTATGCCGACAAGACGCGCAGCCCTGTCGTAGGCGTCCACTATCGCAGAATACATCTTCATCTGGTCTCTTTCATAGTTCGCGAACCCGGAATGATGCGAATCCTGTGCATACGCCCAGGTCTGGTGCATCATGAACCTGGCATCCGACGGCACGCGGGCCTTGACATACCGGAAAAGTCCGGGCAGGAATTCCTCGTACGTATCGAACCTGCCGGACAGGGGGCTCGCCTGCTGGAAGCTCACATAGTCCCACTGTTCGTCGGACAGGATTTCCGACAGCCTGGCATCCCTGGTCTCGGTCTTGCGGCCTTCGGCAGATATTTTCCTGTAGGCATACGCCGGGGCGTCGGTACGGGAATTGTCCAGATGGCGTTCAAGGGAGCATCCTCCGATATATGCATTGCCGATAATGACGGGGATTCCGTCCGCCCGGGCAAGTTCATGAAGGTTCTGTTCCACGGCATCCTGGGAAAAACTGTTGCCGATGGCAAGTATCCGGACCGTGTCTTTCGGGGCTCTGGCCTGTACCGCCATACCGGCCAGCAGCAGAAGTCCCGCAAAAATGATTCTGATTCTTTTCATTGTATATAATTGAATTTGATTTACGTCAATCATTATCCGGCGAAACAAGGTATCCTTACCAGGTAATTGAAAGGGCATTAAGGTTCCCGTCGGCAGCCTTGCCCGTGTCCACGCCTGTCACGGACAGGATAACGGTCCCGTCCGAAGCCGGGACAACATCGCTGAAGACGGCCCAGCTGGTTGTTTGCCGCGAAATGCTTGACTGTAGCCATGATTCCCTGGTCCTGGACCCCGAGGATATAGTGTTTTGCCGTTTCGGACGTCAGGTAGGGGTCCTCGCCCATGTACTCGTAGTTCCTGCCGCACATCGGGGCGCGGTAGATGTTCACGCCCGGGCCGAGCATGATCTGCACTCCGCGCGCCTTTGCATCCCGGCCCAGGCCTTCACCCATGGCATAGGCAAGATCCCTGTTCCATGTCGATGCGGTAAGTATACCGCATGGATAGAGGGTGCTTTTCGTATTGTTCCTTACGCCCTGGGGTCCGTCGGCAATCCTGATGGCAGGGATACCGAGACGCTCCACCCCTCGGAGATAGAACGACCGTTCTCCGGCAATCATACCGATCTTCTCATCGAGAGTCATCTGCGAGACAAGAGCTTCTGCCCGGGCCTTGTCTTCCCGTGTGACGGTTACTTGGGCATGGAGTGCAGCCGAGGACATGAGCATGGCGGCTGAAAGGGTGACTAAAATTCTGTATTTCGACATTATCGTTACGATTTATGTTCATCTGTTGCAAAATTCCAACGGGATATCGCGGAAAAAGAATCTCCAGCCGTACCGGTTACCGGTCCAGCATGGAGGACAGAGTCTTTTTCAACGTGTCATGGTTCCGGAAATCGTTGCGGAGGCTGTACTTTCCGGATCTGTCCACAAGGACATAGGACGGTATCCCGTCTATATCGAACTTGTCGCAGAGATATCCCCAACGGTCCGGGGAAAGACGGTAATGGATTCCCTTTATTCCCGATATCTTCTCTTTGTATTTCACCAAAGGAGAGGTCTCGTTGGCGATATATATCCAGACCATGTCATCATCCGCCAGTTCGTGTTCCTTCATCGGTTCAACCGACTCGATAGCGGCACGGCACGGGGCACACCACGTATTCCAGAAATCCACCAGGACGACTTTCCCGCGATAAGGGGCGATGATGGCATCGAAAAGCTCTTCATTGCCGACATCAGGTACAGGCTGTATCGCGGACAGCCCCTCCACAGCCGCAAGCGCCTTTTCCGCCTCGGCATGGAGCCGGCTGAAAGCCTCGAGATAGAACCCGTTGTCCATAGCTTCAAGCATCCTGAAATCCTCATCCGTCAAAGCCGCATCCTGGACTTTCCCTGAAAGTTCCGATACTTTCCTGAGCTCCGGGACCAGGCCGGAATCCAGACCGGCGATGGCAGGCCAGTCAATATCCGGCTTCGTGACGGCATCAACGAATGAAGAAAACCACGTTCCCATAAGCAGTTCCGGATCGTTTATGTCGAACAGCGCGCACAGCTGCGCATAATGCTCCGGTCCCAGGCTTTCTACCGGACCTATCTCATCATCCCTGAGGTCCCACCTGTCATGGGCGGACCTGTAGTCCTGCTTGCGTATCATGTCGGCGTCCGCCATGGCAATGACAGCTTCCTCTTTCAGGTTCACCATCTGGAATTCCTTCAGCATGGCAGGGTCTCCGCTCTTAGCGATACTGTCTGCCGCAGCCTTGTATCTGGATATCACATGAGCCGTATATTCATCCGCCGTCATGTTATAGTCAGCGAATCCCGCGTAATAAGGCCCTATCGAAAACCGCAAGCCCTTCTGTCCGGTTTCCGAAAGATCCGTCATGACGCCGTACTTTCCTGCTGCGTATGTAAAACGTTGTTTCCGAAGATAAGGCATGCTGTCCGACACCGCTTCCATCGCACTGACCGTACTTAGCCAGCCGGTATTCCTCAGGTCGAAATACAAATCGGCATCTTCACCGGGAGCAAGCCATACATCACCGCCGCAATAATTGTACACAACTGTCCCTCTGGCCGGGCCGCACTGCAGGAAACTGAACTCGGCAATGCCGGTCTGAGGATCGACATCCGCGACATAGGACTGCTGTCCGAGCAGGAGGGTGTTCACATAGAACCGGATTTTCTTCCCCAGCTCCGGCCTGTAGTTCAGGAGATGCACCCTGACCGTAGTTTCGCCTACGGAAAAATCAGGCCCCGGCAGAGGCTTGTCCAGCTTCGGCGTCTTCATGAGTCTTGACGGAACACCTTTTGCCGGAGAATATTCCTTTTTTCCCGTCAGGTCGATCCCGAAAATCTTGAAACAATCCTCACAGTCCGACTCTATGAAATCAAAAGACCTGGTACGCAACGGCAACGGCTCGAATGTCAGGGAAAAGGACGCTTTCCCGGACTCCGGCATCCAGAAGTTCTCGTCAGGTTTTATGCCGTCTGCCCCGGTCATAAGATATTTCCTTCCATCTGCCATAAGGTACGAGTCGGAAGATATCCTGATCCAATAGTGAGGAATGTACCGGGCCTCGACGGACAGCACTGTGGCGGAATCAGTCAGGGCCACTTTCGAGACAAAGACCGTGGTCGTGTTTGAAAGGTCCGCCAACGGGAATTCGACAATCTTCTCCTGCGGAGATGAACATGCGATACAGAAGATTGCAGCGACAATCGGCAGCATGGGAATAAAAATGTCTTTTTTCATACAGAAAACGTGGTTACTTGTACCGGGCCCTTACTTTGTCAATTTCCCGACCGGCGTATAGTCACATACCGTAAAGGCCCACACCCCTTTCCACGCGTAAGAAATTCTGTTTCACGCGTCTGGAAGGTCCTTCCGGGTTATGTTCACGTACACAGCATGCAAAAATATAGAGAAATATCTTCCCGTGCAAGAAAATGACTTCCAAATTTCAAGAAAATCAGACCGTTACCGATAACGGAACGGGCACAGCGGCTAACCTTGTTTCCGGTACTGGAGCGGAGTGGTCCCGGTATGGTGACGGAAGAACTGTACAAAGAAGGAAGGACTGGAGAAATTGAGCTCCTCTGAAATTTCCAGGACGGTCTTGTCGGTGACCTTCAGCAGAAGCTTTATCTCGCTTATCAGGGATGAATTGATCCAGTCGGAGACCGAGCGGCCGCTCAGTTTCTTTATCGCACCCGAGAGATATTTCGGGGTCCGGTTCAGCCTGTCGGCGTAGAAGGCGACGTTGTGCTCGGTCTTGTAGTATCTTGCCATCAGCTTGAAGAAATCATCCGTCAGCTTCTCCTGCCTGGGCTTTGATACGGCAGTACTGTCACCTGTATCCGATCTTATGATATCACAGATTTCCAGCATGAGGGCATAGAAGAGGGTCTTGGATATTTCTTCCCTGTAGGCGTTGTCTGTCTCGCGGTACTGCTTCTCAAGGAAGTCGTAGTATTCGAGCAGGTGGGCCGTCTTTTCCGGAGGCAGGCTGTAGAGAGGGTTCCTGAGAGCGGTGTTTACAATATTTATATCCACCGGACTCGGGAATTCCAGAATCACGTCGAGGGAGACAAGAATCGATCTGTGGGAAAAGTCCGGGGAGACGGAGAAGACCTCGACCAGCTGGTCAGGAGAAAGGATCAGGAGAGAGCCGGGGACAGCCTCGTAATCTCTGCCGCTTATCCTCACGGAACATGTCCCGCAACGGCAGAGGATGATGGAAAAGCCGTTAAACATAAATGATGTTCCCTCCTCGGGGAACCGGCCTCCGAAACTATCTTCGGAAAGATAGAAATTCCTTATGGAACGGGTGTCGCCTGTATTGAACAAATCGCCTATATCGATATTCACAAACTGTCCGTCTTTCTTTTCCGCCATTTCCAATCCGACTTTTTCTACATTTTTTATTCTGCAAACTTAACAATATATAATTACGGTGCAATTATTTTTGCAGGCGTTTACAGGAAAAAACAAAGAAAATGAAAAATTTTTACAGTGAATCCGCAGAAGATGTCTCCAGGGAATTCGGGACGGACCCGGTGCGGGGGCTAAAAAAGGACGAGATAGCGGAAAGGATCGGCAGGTACGGGAAAAACACGCTTGTACAGAAGAAGAACAAGCCGTTCTTCGCGATGTTCGTGGCACAGTTCAAGAGCTTCATGATCATTCTTC
Source organism: uncultured Bacteroidales bacterium (assembly GCA_944326325.1). GTDB lineage: Bacteria > Bacteroidota > Bacteroidia > Bacteroidales > UBA932 > Cryptobacteroides. The sequence goes on along the minus strand of CALVDQ010000007.1, from coordinate 48,419 downwards.
TCATCATTGCCGCAGTCATTTCCGGCATCATGGGGGTAAAGACTGGGGAAGGTCTTCTTGACACCTATATAATAATGGGAATACTCCTCCTCAACGCATTTATAGGCGCATACCAGGAGTTCAAGGCCCAGAAATCCCTCGAATCCCTGAAGAAAATGGCCGCACCTATGGCGAAAGTCGTCAGGGACGGCGAAGCCATGGTGGTGAACGTTGAAGACGTGGTGCCCGGAGACCTTGTGGAACTCGAGGTCGGAGATATCGTACCGGCAGACATAAGGATTACGGAGGCCTGCAACATGAGCATCCAGGAATCCTCCATGACCGGGGAATCGGTCCCTGTGGAAAAAAATCCGGAGACCCTTGCCGATGAGGATATACCTCTCGGCGACAGAAAGAACATGGCGTATTCCAGCGGTGTGGTGACTTTCGGGCATGGGAAAGGTATTGTGGTCGGGACCGGCATGAACACGGAGATCGGCAAGATCGCCGACATGCTCGGAGGCGAGTCCGACACCCAGACCCCTATGCAGGTCAGGCTGGAAAAGCTGGGGAAAGTGATCGGATCGGCATCGGTACTCATCTGCGTGGTCATATTCATCATAGGGATACTCTACGGACGGCCTGTCATAAATATGCTGATGGTAGCGGTGTCGCTTGCCGTTGCGGCCATTCCTGAAGGGCTGCCGGCAATCTCGACCATAATCCTGTCCATGGGTGTGAGACGGATGGTACGGCACAACGCCATCATCCGAAAGCTGCCTTCCGTGGAGACGCTGGGCTGCACCACCGTCATCTGCTCCGACAAGACAGGTACCCTTACGAAGAACCAGATGACCGTAGTGGAGGAATATCCTTCCTCAGGGAATCCTGACAGGCTCATTGCCATCTCCGTACTTTGCTGCGATGCCAAGGAGGTAAAGAACAGCGACGGCGGCACCACGATGGTCGGGGACCCTACCGAGATAGCGCTTATAGACCTCGGTGCGAAACACGGAGTACACAAGGCAGCCTTCGATGCCGAATGCCCGAGGGTCGGCGAGGTGGCTTTCGATTCCACGCGCAAAAGGATGTCCACGATAAACAGGATGCAGGACGGCGGCCTGCAGGTCAATGTCAAGGGCGGGCTCGACGAGGTGCTTTCGGTCTGCTCCCGCATAGAGACGGCCGAGGGTATCAGGGAAATAACCGGAGAGGACATTGCCGGACTGCAGGAAAGGAACAGCAAGATGGCGGATTCGGCCCTCAGGGTCCTGGCAATGGCATACAAGCCGGTTGACAAGGTCTCCACTGAAATGGAAGAGGTGGAACGCGACCTGATATTCGCCGGTATGACCGGAATGATCGACCCGGAAAGGGAGGAGGTCGTCGGTGCGATACAAGAGTGTCACGATGCCGGCATCAGGACCATCATGATCACCGGTGACCATAAAGCCACGGCACTGGCCATCGCATCCAAGATAGGCATCCACCGGGATGGCGACCTGTCCATCACCGGGACCGAGCTGGAGAAGATGGACGAGAAGACTTTCGACGAGAATGTCGACAAGTACACCGTCTACGCCCGAATAGCTCCGGAGCAGAAAGTTAAAATCGTGACTGCATGGCAGAAGAAGGGAGAGATTGTGGCGATGACGGGAGACGGGGTGAACGACGCCCCGGCATTGAAGCAGGCGGATATCGGGGTTTCCATGGGCATCACAGGAACCGAAGTGGCCAAGGATGCCTCCGACATGATTCTGTCCGACGACAATTTCGTGACGATCGTATCGGCTGTCTCTGAAGGAAGGAGGATCTACGACAACATCCTGAAGACCATACTTTTCCTTTTGTCCACCAATCTCGGCGAGGTCCTTCTCCTGTTCGTGACCTCGATATTCAATATGGGCATCCCTCTGCTGCCTATCCACATCCTTTGGATAAACCTCGTCAGCGAAACGTTCCCGGCCCTGGCCCTGAGCCTCGACCCTGCAGCGAAGGATATCATGAAGAAGAGTCCGAGAGGAAAGGGCAAACAGTTCATGGACAAGGGCATGGTATGGAGGATAAGCTATCAGGGAGTCATGATGGGGGCCATCACCCTCGTGGCGTTTCTCCTCGGAAAGAGGATGGGCATGGAGATTTCAGGCAGCGCTGCAGCCGCAGAGTCTATGGGCCAGACGATGGCTTTCGCTTCTCTGATCGCAGCCAAGCTCGTACATGCCGGCAATCTCCATTCAAACACTGAGTCCCGGTTCAGGTTCAACCCTCTGGAAAACAAGCCGCTGATTTTCGCGATCTTCGCGTCACTGCTGTTCTCGCTTGCAGTTCTGCTCGTGCCGTCGTTCTCAAAAGCGTTCAGCTTTTCTTCCGAAATGGGCTGCACCCAATGGCTGACAGTGGCAGGCCTCGCACTGGTGCCGCTTGTGGTAGTGGAAGTGTTCAAGGCTTTGAAGTGGAACGGGAAATAGGCCTGTGAGCCGCCCACAGGACGATGCCGACGGAGACAGAGACGTTCAGGGAATGTTTGGTGCCGTACTGAGGTATTTCAAGGGAGAAATCAGAGGCGTCCACTACTTCCTGTGACACTCCGTCGACTTCGTTTCCGAAGATGAAGGCGTATTTCCGTCCGTCTTCAGGGGAAAAATCCTCAAGGGAAACCGAATGTTCGGTCTGCTCGACACTGACGATACAGTAACCGTCTTCCTTCAGTTCCCTGACGGCAGAAAGCGTATCCCGGAAATACTCCCAGTCCACGCTGAACTCCGCCCCGATGGCTGACTTGTGGATTTCAGCCGACGGGGGTACGGCGCAGATCCCGCAGAGACATATCCGGTCCGCCTTGAATGAATCGCAGCTGCGGAAGGCGGAACCGACATTGTGGGCGCTCCTGACATTGTCCAGGACCACGGCGATTCCCGATCCCGGAGAACTTTTGTACTCCTCGATAGAGATACGTCCGAGTTCTATATTTGATAATTTCCTGTCTGACATGGTTTTAAGTCGGATACAGCATTATTTACAGGCCTTATCCGGACTATGCGGAGCCCGGATTTTCCATGCAAATGTAGCAACAGTTTCTAAAAAATGAGTAAATTTGCCCCGATACATAAAATCGAAGCGAAATGAAACAGGATCTTCAGATCTTCAATCTGATTAAAAAAGAAGAAGAAAGACAGGCCACCGGACTCGAACTGATAGCCTCTGAAAACTATGTAAGCAAACAGGTCCTTTCAGCACTCGGTTCCGTGTGCACAAACAAGTACGCCGAAGGCTACCCTGGAGCAAGATATTACGGAGGATGCGAGATTGTGGACCAGATAGAGCAGCTTGCGATCGACAGGGTGTGCCAGCTTTTTGAAGCCGTGTATGCGAATGTGCAGCCTCACTCCGGGGCCCAGGCCAATATGGCCGTCATGATGGCCTGCCTCAAGCCTGGCGATACTTTCATGGGACTGGACCTCGCGCATGGAGGGCATCTTACCCACGGCTCGCCGGTAAATATGTCCGGGATACTGTATCATGCGGTTTCATACGGGCTTGACGAAGTCACCGGGATGATCGATTACAACGATATGGAAAAGAAGGCCCTGGAATACAAGCCGAAACTCATCATCGGAGGAGCATCGGCATATTCAAGGGAATGGGACTGGGAACGCATGAGGAAAATCGCAGACAGCGTGGGAGCCATCTTCATGGTCGACATGGCCCACACAGCGGGGCTCATTGCCGCAGGCCTTCTCAGCAACCCTGTAAAATACGCACATATAGTCACATCTACCACACACAAGACCCTCAGGGGTCCGAGAGGTGGTATTATCCTCATGGGGAAGGACTTCGACAATCCATGGGGTCTTACCACACCTAAGGGTGCCGTGAAAAAGATGTCGCAGATACTGAATTCGAGCGTCTTCCCGGGTGTGCAGGGAGGACCTCTCGAACACTGCATCGCGGCCAAGGCCGTATCATTCTACGAAGCGCTCCAGCCTGAATTCGTGGAGTATCAGAAACAGGTGGTGGCAAACGCCTTTACCATGTCAGAGGCATTCAAGGCCAAAGGCTACAAGGTAGTATCAGGCGGGACAGACAACCACCTCATGCTCATCGACCTCAGGACCAAGTTCAGCGAACTTACCGGTAAAATGGCGGAAAAAGAGCTTGGCAAGGCCGACATAACCATAAACAAGAATATGGTGCCTTTCGACTCGAGGTCACCGTTCCAGACTTCCGGAATCCGGATCGGGACACCGGCTGTGACATCAAGAGGTCTGGTGGAAAAGGATATGGAGTTCATAGTTTCCCTCATCGACACCGTGCTCACAAGCGCGGCCGCCCACATCGGATATGTTTCGGGCAAATCCGAGGAAGGCAAGGAAGAGCATGACGCAGTGCTCGCCAACGTACGCAAACAGGTAAGGATGAAGATGAACGGGATGCCGTTGAACAAGTATTGACAAAACAAAAGTTCCATAATAAATAAACCCCGCCGCAAAACTCTTGCGGCGGGGTTTATTTATTGGAGACGGGTTATTCGCCTTCGAAAACGTACGGTGCATATTCGTAGCCGAGCTGATCATACAGGTTCTTCTGCCTGCCGAGCCTCTGAAGGAAATCCGGATAATCCCTTGTCTCGAGAGGACACCACTGGACCTCTGACAAGGCATCGATCCTCGGGATAACCATGTGCTGTGCATGATGTTCATCCGGGATGAATTCTGTCCATAGATTTGCCTGGACTCCAAGAATATATCTGCGGGACCCGGCAGGAATCCCTTCCAGCGGATCATAATTGTATACTTTTTCTACCGTGACCTTCCCTCCTGCCGCAAAAGGTTCCTGAGAACGGTCCTCCGTCTGATAATAGTCAAAATACAGATAACTGTGAGGGACCATAATGGCGTCAGTATGCTGCTTTGCCGCCGCAATGCCGCCCTCGACACCTCTCCACGACATCACGACCATGTCGTTGCCGGCAGCCCCGCTTTCAAGAAGCTCATCCCAGCCGATGACAGTCTTTCCCAGACCTTTCAGGAAAACAGCCATTTCCTTCATGAACCAGCCCTGGAGAGCATCTTCGACAGACTTGGCATCGCCTTTCACGATACCTTCAGCCTTGATCCGCTCCTGACAGTCAGGACATTTTTCCCATTCCGTCTTGGGACATTCATCCCCACCGATATGGATATACCTGCATGGGAAAAGAGACGCGACCTCCGAAAGCACGTCTTTGGCGAACTGCACAGTCCTGTCCTTCCCGACACATAGGACCTGGTCCGACACTCCCCATCTCGTCCATACCTTGTAAGGGCCTCCCGTACACCCGAACTCCGGATAGGAAGCAAGGGCGGCAAGCATGTGCCCGGGCATGTCTATTTCAGGAATAATCTGGATATGGCGGTCAAGGGCATACCGGACAATCTCCCGGATATCATCCTGGGTGAAATAGCAGCCCTCCCCGTAAGGGGTCCCGTCGTTCTTGTCATATTCACGCCTTATCACTGTATACTCCCGAATGCTTGATTTTTCAGCCAGGAGCGGATACTTCTTTATCTCAATACGCCAGCCCTGGTCATCCGTCAGATGCCAATGGAAATAATTCATGTTGTGGAGGGCAAGAAGATCTATGTATCTCTTCACGAAATCCTTGCCGAAAAAATGTCTGGATACATCGAGATGCATGGCCCGGTACGGAAAACGCGGTTCATCCGCTATGGTGGCATACGGAAACGCCACCGCACCGGAACTGCCGGCAGGAATACTCTTCCGGACGGTCTGTATACCGTGGAAAAGTCCGTCCGGAGTGTTTCCGCAGATATGGATGCCATCCTTGTCCACCCCTATCCGGTATCCGTCCGCATTGAGCCCCGGGTCATCCAGGACTGTAAGATATATGGCGTTGCGCCGCACCCTGGATACGACAGGACAGGCTATCCCGGTACTCTGACGGATATATTCCGCGAGGAACTCGGCATCCTTTTCCGGGACCGCACTGTCCCGGACTATCTTTGTCCTGCCGTCAAGCATGAAGGCACCCGTCCCTGAAAGTACGACGCTCTCCGGCTTCGGGATGACCATATAGTCAGCCTGTGCAGGCTGGTCCTGCACAGGCGTCACTGAAAGAAATGTTTGTAGAATCAATACCGATATCATTGTCATGGCAATTGTCATTCATTGGTTATCACCCTGATACAACGGGCATAACGACCGCCTGACGAATTGGTTTTCCCTGGCGTGTCGGCCGCTACGGACATATATGCCTTGCCGAAAGCCATGAACGAACCGTAATGCTTGTCACCATCCACGAGTTCCGTACTTGACCAGTACCTGTCACCGTTTGTATCCGTTGCTGCGGTGTTCATTGCCGTACCGCCGTAAGTTGTAAGGGAAAGGTCAAAAGCAGCCCTTGCGGCCTTCTCTTCGTCGGTAAGGTCATCAGGAACAACATTGCCGCTCTCCTGGTACGGCTTGCCGTTATATATTCCGAAAATTTCGACAAGTTCGTTCAATGCCGGCCAGTACCAGTCCTCACCCAGAGACTCGCAGAAGGTAAGGGCAGGGATATCCTGCGCCTCCACACTCTCCTTGAGCAGTGCGGTATTTGCAGCACCGTCATCAGCACTCGTCGAGCCGAGCATATTGGAACCGTTGTATGACCACGGGATAGACTCTGTCCTTGCGAGACTGAGCACCTTTGAGGTCTTTCCATCCTCCGAAGTCCAATAGATTATGCCCACATCCTTGCCGTTTTCCTGATAGACCGGGAATGCGGTCTCCACAGGCTCGTCCGGGTCTTCAGGCTCTGAACCGTTTACGGATACAGCCTTTATCACACGCACATAGCTGGACGCCTGCTCCTTCTTCTGAGTATCACCGCCTCCGGAAGCATAAGCCTTGCCGAAACGGAATGTCGAACCGTAAACTACGCCCTGATATGTCTGTTCGGTACTTGTCCAGTATTTGTCGCCGTTTTCAGTTCCGGCCGCAGTATTCATGGCTATACCTCCGTTCGAAGTAAGCAGTTCATCAAATCTTGCTCTTGCCGCTTTCTGTTCTTCAGGAAGCTCATCAGGGACTACATTCCCTCCCTCTGTATAAGGAGTTCCGTTATATGCCTCATAAAGTTTCAGCATCTCGTCCATGGCAGGCCAGTACCAGCCCTCTCCATGAGCATCGCAGAACTCGATTGCCGGGGTTTCCGAGGCAATCTCGCTTGCCCTGATCATGGCAGTATTCTCGGCACCATCGCTACGCCCTGTTCCGACTGCCACAGTATTGTTGTATGACCACGGTACCAGACCCGGAGTTCTGTCCAGACTCACTACCAGCGCTGAAAGATGATCTTCCGACACCCAGAAAACAATACCGGCAGGTTCCCCGTCCTCACGGTATACATCATAGAGATCATACGAAGTAACCGGCTCGTCCGGATCAGGGTCAGGTTCAGGAGCCGTATATACAGGTTGTGTCAGCGTAATTTTCAGCTGAGTCGCTCCTGCCGTTACATCTACAGACCCGGTCCGCTCGGTACCGGTATCATTCTGAGTATAAGTGAGTGTCAGACAACGCCTCGTAATCTCTGCAGAAAGCCATTCCGCTGCAGAACCGTCCACTACAGCTACCGGATCACGGTTGGTAGCGAGCAGGATGTCGGTAGAACCGGCAGAACCATCCGCCAGTACGACATCGGTCGCATCTATATTGAAATATTCAGGCTGTTCTTCAACCTTGCTGCACGCCACCCCTGAGAATATCAGGAGCGACAGAGCGAATTTATATACCAATGATTTCATATTCAGGATTTTTTATCAATTCCATCCAGGGTTCTGAGGATATACGTCAGAACCTCCCATAAGAAGTATCTGGTTGCTCGGTATCGGCCAGCATTCATGCTTCCCGATTACGAAATTCTGTCTTGCAAATGTATAATCCCTGTCCAGGTACGGATTCTCTGCCATAGACTCACCTTCCCAGCGTTTGCAGTATTCCCCGAGGAGGCCGAGACGCTTGAGGGTCGGCCACCTGACTCCTTCGAAATTAAGTTCTCTTGCATATTCGTCCAGTATGTTTTCAAGGGTGAGGGTGCCTTCGAAACGCCTGTTTCCGGCACGTTCGTATGTCATATTGAAATATTTAAGGGCATTGGTGTTGTCTCCCTTGTGGAAATACGCTTCAGAACACATCAGGACAGTCTCTGCAAGACGGTATACTATCAGGTCACGGAAACTGGTGGTCCGCTCCGGGTCATCGGCATTTGTCCAGTAGTCCGCATGCTTGCGGCTCATCGGATGGATATTCGTGATATACGATGCTCCGCTCGTTCCGCCGCCAGATCCCGGAACCATCTCCTGGCCATACTTAGGCGAAGCAGGGTCATTATAGTAGAATGTAGTCACGAAATAGCAGTCAAGTCGCTTGTCATCAGGTCCGTACATATCCAGGAGATGCTGGTTCGGGTAGTCTCTTCCATATCCGAAGCCTCCCTGGTCAGCAGAGCACACCGCACCGGCTACGCCTGAGTATCTGGATGTAACATATACGGATATCGGATGTCCTTTGAGCGCCGTACCGGAGACTGTGCCCCCTCCACCCTGGTTCTTGGAGAACTGATATGCATACAGCACTTCCTTGGATCTCAGGTTTTCAGAAGAGAAGATATCCGCCGGATCCGCCTCAAGTTCCGTAATACCCTTGGCATCGCGCAGGATATCCTCGGTCTGGGTTATCACGCAGTCCCAGTCTTCTTCCCACATTGCCACCTGGGCGCGGACATGTTTTGCAGTCGCCTTTGTATATCTTCCGTACATTGTCCCGTTGTTGTATACAGGAAGGTTGTAGGACAATGCCTCTATGGCGTCATCAAGATCGCTTTTCAGCAGGGTGAACACCTCTTCTTTTGTCGCCGGCCTGTAGGTCCTGTCCAGATTGGAGACATCGGTCGGCTCCGTATTCAGGTAAATGCGTTCGAACCTTTTCCAGAGCTCGAAATATGCCCTTGCGCGGAACAGGCAGGCTTCTCCGTGTATCGTATTGATTTCAGGGTCTTCAAGCCCGAGATTCTCCGCAGAGGCTATTATCTCGTTCGCCCTGCCTATGATAGCATACCAGAATTCCCAGTAATCTTCCAGTACTCCGGAATCCGGTGTAAGGTCTGTAAGCCTTCCGAGCGAAGCCCAGTTTCCTGCATTGAACAGGAAAATATCCGTATTGAAGTCGAACAGCTGAGGCAGGATCACTATACCTTTCTCGTTGGAATTGTCAACTATGTTGTCCCTCTCGTAGATATACAGTCCCGCAATCGCCCTTTTCAGACCTTCCCTGTCAGTCTGCAGGTAATTGTTCGTGACCGAAGTCTCCGATTCAAGATTCAGAAGATCGCTGCACGATGCCGTCAGCAACAAGGCTGCCAGCAGCAGCGGCATATACAATTTCTTTTTCATTGCCTTTTTAGAATGATAAGTTTACACCGAATACAGTCTGCCTGGCTTCAGGATAGATATTTCCTGTCACTTCCGGGCTATATGACTTCACTTCTGTGAATGTCAGCAGGTTCGTAAGGGTGATGTAGAACCTGAGGTTCTGTATCCTTACCTTGCTGAGAGCTTTCTTAGGAAGAGTATATCCAAGCTGCAGTGTACGCAGTCTGAGATATGAGGCGTTCTGATATGCCATCGACTTCATATACGGCACTTCAGAGCCGTATGACGGACGCGGGAAACTGTTCGTCGGATTGTATGGCGTCCAGTAGTCCACCTTCATGCCGTTGGCACGCCCGCGGAGATCGCCGCCGTATTCCCCGTCATACATCAGAGGGTTAAGGATGTATCCACCGACAACGCCATACCAGTCCATGAAGAAATCGAATCCTTTCCACGAAAGGCTGGTCGACAGTGAAAATGTTGCATCAGGATCACGTTTGTAGACCACTCTGTCATTCTCGTTGATCTTTCCGTCGCCGTTCACATCCTTCAGCTTAACGCTGCCCGGCTCCACTACATCATTCCTCTGTAGCGCAGCATCCGCAATCCCGTCACCGTCAGTGTCCACAGTCGGCTTTAGCTCGTAATACAGGGTACCTCTGTCACTGAATACATTGAAGTCACTATACTGATACACACCTTCCGCCTGATAGTCATAATAGATATTGATAGGAGCTCCGACTATCCAGTTGTTTCCCGGCTGGCTGACATAATTGCCGTTCTCGTCCACGGTATCGTCAATCTTTACAATCCTGTTGCGGAAGGTGCTGGCATTCGCAGTGATGCTCCAGTTCACATTCTCGTTACGGATGATGTCGAACGTGGCGTTTATATCGAATCCGCTGCTCCTTGTCTCCCCGAGGTTGTCAAGCATCGAAGTATATCCCAGGGCAGCATTGAGGGCGCGTGACACCAGAAGATTGGTAGTCTTTGTATTGTACCACTCGATCGTACCGGAAATCCTGTTATCGAGGAAACCGAAGTCTATTCCGAGATTCAATGTCGCCGACTGCTCCCATTTCAGGTTCTTGTTCGGAAGTTCCGTCCCCGGGAGATAGCCCATATAATAGGTATCGCCGAATTCTCCGGGAAGCGCCTGCGCAAGACCGAGGGTAGTGTAGTTGTCAATGCCGTTCTGGTTTCCGACGATACCGTAGCTCGCGCGGAACTTGAGGTTGTCAAGCCATGTGACATCCTTCAGGAAGTTTTCCTGCGAAGCCCTCCAGGCAAACGCGAAGGACGGGAACGTCCCCCATTTGTTACCTGCGCCGAAACGGCTCGAACCATCCTGGCGCACCGCGACATTGAACAGGTACTTTTCCATCAGATTATACTGCAGCCTGAGCATGAACGAGACAAGGTTATTGGCGGAATATGCCCTCTCCTGGCCGGTAACTTCGCCGTTGGCGATATAGTTGTATGTCTTGTCGACAGGAAGGTTATCCACAGAATAGCCGAGAGTCTTGTACAGCTGCTTGTCTACCGACTGTACCGCGGTAATGTTGAGCTTGTGATTCTCGTTCCTGATAGGGACATCATATCTGATGGAGTTCTCGATAAGCAGCTGGGTGTTTGTAGTGTTTTTCAATGATGCCGTCGAACCGCCTCCATTCGGATAGTATGAATCCCTTGAATGTCCTTCCTCGTTGACCCTGTTGTAATATGACACATTGAACCTGTATGTGAAACCTTTGAAAGGTGTGATATCAGCGAATGCGTTTATCCTGTAATTGTTCGATTTCTGGTCATGGAAATCGTGAAGTGCACTGTATACAGGGTTTGTGTCGTTGTTGCTGTTTATATAAGCCGTAAATTCCCCGTTCTCGTCATAAATCTGTGAAAGAGGCGAGCGTGTGATGAACTGGTAGAAGGCACCGTTCTCTATAAGTCTCTTGGAGAAACCGAACGATGTATTCGCCCCGAGTTTCAGCCATTTCTTCACCTGGTAGTCAAGGTTGACCCTCGCGCTCAGCCGTTCATAGCCGGAGCTGTACTTCATCATACCGTCCTGGTTGAAATAACCTACGCTCGCCATGGCCTTGAGTTTGTCCGTACCGCCGCGGAAACTGAGTTCATGGCTGTGGTAAAGGGCAGCATCCTTGAACATAAGGTCTTCCCAGTCGACGAAATTCCCGCTCTTGTAGACTTCCGCCATGATCTCGTCGCCGAGAGTCGTGGATATCGGTATCGTATTGGCGTCTATCACGCCCATGTCATGCGCCACGGCTTCCCTCCTGAGGGCAAGGTATTCGTCCGCACTGTAAAAATCGAAATTCCTGTGGAGTGTCTGGACTCCGACATATCCGTTATATGTTATGGTACTCTCGCCTGCCTTTCCGCGTTTGGTAGTCACAAGGATGACCCCGTCGCTTGCCCGCGCACCGTAGATCGCCTGCGAAGCGGCGTCCTTCAGGATCTCGATGGATTCTATGTCGCTTGCATTGATCATCGCGAACTCGGTATCCGAAGCCACGCTGCCATCGATTATGTAAAGAGGCGTATTGCTTGCGGAAATTGAACGGGAACCGCGGATCTTGATCGTCGGAACGGAACCCGGACGTCCGGACGCACTTGTGACCGTGATTCCGGAAGCCCTTCCTCTCAGCATCTCTGCAGCCGAGGATGCCGGGAAGATCTTCATCTCATCGGTATTGACAGATGCGATGGATGTAGCGAGGTCGCTCTTCTTCATGGAGCCGTAACCAACTACCACAAGTTCATCAAGCATCATCGACTCCGGTTCTACGTATATCTCGAAATAATTCCTGCTGCCTACAGCGACCTCTTTCGGTTCATACCCAAGGGAACTGATGACAAGTATGTCTCCTGAAGAAGCCGACAGTGAGAATTCCCCGTTCTCATCCGTGACCGTGCCTTCCGTCGTACCTTTGACTATAACGCCTGCGCCAACTACAGGCAACACTCCTCCTTCCGTATCTTCAAGGACAGTCCCGCTCAGTATCCTGTCCTGACCGGATACTGCGACCCCAATCGGGAAAAGCAGTATCGTAACCAGCAATCTATAAAACCTGTCCATTATTCGAATCCTTTAAATTCATTATCTTCTGTCCATTCCCACATTGTCTCCAACGCTTCATACTGGAACATGTCCAGACCGTTGAAGCATCCGTACTCCATCCCTCGTTCCTTCAATGTTTCCATTGTCTCGAGCAGGGCTTTCCAGCCGTTCGGCATGAGCGAGGTGACCGGCTCGTCATTGGTCGCCGTCTTGACACAAATGCTCACGCTCTTGTCTTTACCGCAGGCATCCATAGTCGGCTTGCTTGCATCCCAGATTCCGTCAGTCGTATTGCGGTAAGCCATGATCGATACCCAATCGCATACCTCTGTAAACTGGTTGACATCCCCGTTTGTCACTCTGCCATCATTGTACATATTCTGATAGTTCCACCATATCGCTTCCTGAAGTTTCAGTCCGTAAAGTTTCGATTTGGCATAGGCAAGCCTGTCGATTGTAACTTTCAGGAGGTTGTCGTTCTGTCCTCCGGCACCGTTGTGGTTATCCGTATCCCAGGTCCAGCCCAGACCTATGTCTTCCTTGATAATATGAGGTTCCAAGTCAGCGGAGACTCCGGCAAAACGTTCCTCGTAAGAGACGCTCCTGTTGTAAGCCAGCACCTTGTCCAGACACACCTCAGCCCCTGATTCGCTCACAAATACAGACGGATCTTCATAATATGTGGCATAGACATCCAAGCCTAGTCCCGTACATGTGGAAATGAATGTTCTGAGCCACTGGTCCTGGGTAGTGAGCCTGTTCCCGCCAGGACTCAGGTACACTCCCCTGAAGCCGAGAAGTGCTATTCTCGCCGCAAGTTTATCGGGAGCATCAGCATATTCTTCAAGACTTGAAGCGTATACATAGACGCAGTTCTCAAGGCTTCTGTCCTCAGACTGGGTCGCAGCAGTATAATCCAGAGCTTTCTGTATCATCAGTTCCGTCACTCCGGCGAGCTCTACACATTCCTCGTAGCCGATTTCCGGATCCGCGGCATTGTCTTTTTCGATGATCTCTATCTCATCGATTGTAGGGCCCATGTCTGCATTTTCTCCAGAACAGGAGACTGCCAGCAGTCCGGCAGACAGAACCGAGCATGACATAGCGATAAATAACTTTGATTTGTTCATATTATTTTAGTGTTGTAATTTTAATTTCCGACCATATTCTCCAGGACCGCCTTGAGGTTCATCATCTTGCCGTAATAGGTCCAGCCGTCGAAAGGCTTGCCCGGATCTTTCAGATAGCCGCGCTCAAGCGAGATGAATTTCTTCCGCAGCCTTTCACAATCCGAAAGTACCCTTCCGAGTTCTTCCAGAAGTGATGCAGCATCCTTGTCAGTAAATCCAGGCTGCTGAGTCTTGAATTCCACTATCTTGAATTCCAGATAATTGATGCGGATATCGAGCATCAGTCCCAGATGTGCGGCACTTTCCCTGGCTTTCTCCGGGAACTTCACTTCAGAGAACCTGTCCCTGACCGCGACGCATTTTTCCAGTTCTCCGGCAGCTTTTCCAGGGTCACGTCCGAATGCAGACGCAGGCACCTGCTTCATATTGAAATAATCCATGACAGCCTCAATATCCTCTTCATCTGCAAGCCCCAGAGAAGTCCGGCAATAGCCGTCCAGGAAAGAGTCTGCATCATCACATTTTCCGGAAAGTGCATCAGAATACGCCTGCATCAGCATATCGAAACCGTTCTGGGGATAAACCTCCCTCACAGGCTGCAGGTCTACAACTTCATAACCGTCATCATAGATATACCCGTAGGTTCCCGATGTGGACCATGACGTATTGATCACTCCGCTGAAGCCGTGTGCAGCCGTGTATGAAGTATAATCGAATATATTGTCAAGATGCTTTCTCCACTGGACGAGATACAGGTTGTCAGGATGGGAGCGGAGCGAGCACGCACCCCATATTTCATGACCGGACTTCAGGATGTTCTCCATCTTCCCGAAATAATCCGGAGCCCATCCGTAGTTCCAGTCCGCCAGGATGACATTATCGGGCAGCCGGTCAATGGCTTCCGGATGTTTCAGTATGATATCGGCCCAAATTACCGGTGTCTTCCCGAGAGAGGTGACGATATCGCACATACGTGAGACGTAGTCCACATAAAGGGATGAAATACCGCCCTCGGCCACTTTCTTCCTGCACTCGGGACAATGTCCGAGCAGCCTTGTCTCGTCGCATCCGATGTGCATATAGCGCGAAGGATGGGCAGCCGCGACCTCCCTGAATATGCTTTCGAACACTCCGGCCGCCTCGTCCGGCTTTGACGGACATACCTGGGAGCAATCCTTCCTGTCCTCCTTGAGGGAAGAATAGCGGTCATGTCTCAGGATATATTCCGAATGCCCGAAACAATTCTGCAGAGGTATGACCTCCACCCCGAGAGAACTGCAGTAAGATATGAATTCCTCTACCTCGGACCGCGAAAATGCGAACCTGTTCCTGAGCACTGCGTTCTCCTCGAAAGGAAACGAAGCCTCCCATTCTACGACTACTGCATTGAGTCCGTCACCGGCTATATCCTCGGCGAATTCCTTCATCGCGTCAATTGTCATTACCTGGGTACGGAAGTCAAGGTATGCCGCCCTGATTCCGGGTGATGCATAAGCGCAGAAGCCCAGGAGAGCCGCTGTCATGGAAACGGCAATTCTATAATACATACTTTTCATACGGCTCTGTCCATTATATATTCTGCACTGTCCGGATCGGTATACAGCACGGAATTCCCGTGTTTCCTGAGGATTGACGCCGGGCACTGTTCCGTGACCGGACCGAATACAGCTTTTTTAACAGCCTCGGCTTTCGTTGCCGCCGGCACGATACAGAACAGATACCCAGCCTTGAACATTGCCGGGACAGTAAGGGTCAGGGCATACTCGGGAACCTCCGAAATATCCCCGAAACACCCGTCATGCACCTGCTGGAGACGGCATTTCACGTCAAGTTTTACCTTCTTGATCTTGAGAGGGTCATTGAAGTCCGCCACATGGGGGTCGTTGAAGGCAATATGCCCGTTCTCCCCTATCCCCATGCAGACGATATCCACTGTCACGGAGTCCAGAATCGCCCCGTATCTCCGGCAGGCTTCGTCAGGATCACCGCCTGAGCCGATATAGTCCACACTGGCGAAAGGAACTTTGCTGAAAATCGCCGCCCTGAGGAAATTGCCGAATCCTTGAGGGGCATCCTCCGGCAGGCCAATATATTCATCCATATGGAGCGCATGTATCCGGTCCCATTCGATGTCAGGCTCTGCGGCAAGCGCTTCAAGAAACTCATTCTGGGACGGCGCCGCAGCGAAAATCATCCAGATCTCCGCTTTCTGCGAAAGCAGCTTCCTTATACATGCCGCAACATCATCTGCAGCAGCGCTTCCCATACTCTTCCGGGTATCATAGACCCGCACATCAAGTCTATCCGATTTGAATTCTTTCAATATCATAGCATTAAAAATAATTTCCGTCCTGGCGGTCCGTTATCTTCGATAGATTGTCCTTCCTCCGACCATAGTCCGCCTTATATTGATATCCTTATCGAAAATCACAATATCGGCGTCTTTTCCCGGTTCGAGAGAGCCTTTGCTGCCGAAGACACCCATGATTTTCGCGGGGTTTTCCGTAATCATCTTCACTGCATCCGGAATGCTGCATCCGGCCATGTTGACCATTGTCCTCACAAGCCTGTCCGCCGTAGCCACACTTCCGGCAAAGGCGCTCCTGTCCGGAAGCTTCGCCACCCCGTCCTCAACTATCACTTCCTGACCGTCGGAAAGACCGCCCAGAATGCTCTTCCCTTCCGGCATACCGGCAGCCCTCATAGAGTCCGTCACCAGGGATATTCTGTCAATCCCCTTGATCTTCAGAAGCAGACGCAGGAGGTCTTCCGGAACATGGATGCCGTCCGCAATGATCTCTACGGACATGCCGTCCTGCCAATAGCCGTATTCTATCGTTCCGGCATACCTGAATGCATTGCGCCTCGAAATCGTGCTCATACATGAATAGAAATGCGTCATCAGTGTAGCTCCGGACCTGTATGCGGCATCGCATTCCCTGAATGTGGCGTCAGTATGTCCGATGGAAGCCACAATCCCTCGTCTGCGGAGTTCTGCCGCAAAGCCGGCGGCTCCGTCAAGTTCCGGGGCGAAACTCCATCTCGCGAGATCCGGGCAGCGGTCCAGTATCTCCATATATTCCTCTGGACGCGGATTCCTGAGATACCTCCGGTCCTGTGCTCCTGCGAAAGCCGGGCTGAAATAAGGACCCTCCAGGTGCATTCCTCCGAACTGAGCACCGTCATGGTTCTCCGCCATGGCCTTCCGGCAGGTATCGAAAGATTCGTACAGCAGTTCAGATGTACTCGTCAGAGTGGTAGGATAGATGAGGGTTGTCCCGTGGACGGCATGCATCCTCGCGGCCGTCAGATAAGCCTCGACCGTACAGTCCATGAAATCAGCCCCTCCGGCTCCGTGGGAATGCATATCGATAAAACCAGGGCTCACATAGTCCCCTCCGGCATCGATCGTTTCCGCACCGGCCGGCGCACAATCCCGTATTTCCTTTATCTTGCCGTCCCCGATGATGACGGCTCCGGACACAATACGGCCCGGAAGGATTATCTTCCCGTTAATTACAGCAGTTACCATTTTTCTATCTTATAACCATATACAGCATAGAAGACCATATATACGAAGCACGGAACCAGAAGCCAGTACGATGCCTGCAGACTGAGATGGTCGGAAGCGGCTCCGTAGAGCAGGGACAGTACGGCATTGCCGCAGAGAGCCATCACAAGAAGCGAAGAGCCCAGGCTCGTCCATTTTCCGAGACCTCTGATGGCAAGCGGCCATATTCCGGCATATATGAGAGAATTAGGGATCCCGAGCAGCACGAGGCTCCATATTGAAGCCTTTTCAGGCAGCACAAGGACCAGGACAGACAGCACAAGCCCCGTCACCGTGCATATCACAAGCGACTTCTGCTGGCTCAGGTACTTGGGTATAAGGACGACTCCGGCAAGATATCCTATGAGGATGCAGGCCAAAGTGAAGGACGGGAAGATCTTGGCGGTCTCCAGGTCCATCCCCATGCTCTGGGCATAGCCTATGATCGTGCTTACGGATATCTGCTGGCTGCCGAGATGTGCGAACAGGGCGGCTACACCGAGCACAAGGTAAGGATAGCTCCAGACCGATTTCCTGTCGTTTTCCCCGGTGGATGTTCGGTTGTCCCTGTCAGGATTTATATCCTTTATCGGAGACCTGTAGAACAGGATGCCGAAAATGAAAAGAAGTATGGCAAGCCCGATATAAGGAGGCACCACGCCCATGATCATCCTGTCAAGGGCGGCATCCTTTGCCGCTCCGGACAGCAGGCCGCTGCCGACCTGAGACATGACAGCCTCGTCCTCCGGACGTATTACAAGGGCCGCAAAGAGGAGAGGGGCGATTATACCGGCGAACTTGTTGCATATCCCCATGGCACTTATCCTTTTGGCGGCACTTTCGTGGGGGCCTATTATAGTGACGAAAGGATTTGCGACGGACTGGAGAATCGCGAGAGCGGTACCTATGATGAACAGCGCCACAAGGAACAGGGGATATGACCGTGCCGCTGCAGCCGGCCAGAACATCAGTGCTCCTGCTGCCATTATCCACAATCCTGCCATGGTTCCTTTCTTATATCCCGTCCTGCGCAGCAGGAAAGATGCCGGCACCGTCATGACCAGATACGCTATATAGAACGAGAATGTCACAAGATAGATCTGTACACCGCTTTCAAGTTCGCAGGCCACCTTGAAATACGGGATGAGAATGGAATTGACCCAGGATACGAGACCGAAGATGAAGAAAAGGCATCCGAGCATCCCGAGCGAAATATAATATTGACGTTCACTTTGCATACCGTTGTGTCATTTTATGTGGGTGATGCAAAGTTACACAAGAGGAGCATACTTTTAGCGGAAGAAAACGAAAAAACATATTCAAAAAACGCAATCATTGTGTCTGTGAATAATATATTACGCACCGGGCTGTCCTGCCGGAATCCGGAAGGCATACGGCACGTTTCTGCGGAATTCGGCAATGTATACCATGGAAAATATTTTCTGTTTTTTGTATTTTAAAAAAATGTATTATCTTTGCACCACTTTACTGAGGCGCAGGTGGCGAAATTGGTAGACGCGCTACTCTCAGGAGGTAGTGCCAGAAATGGTGTGGCAGTTCGACTCTGCTCCTGCGCACATGGAAAAAGGATGGCTGAATGAGTTCAGGCCATCCTTTTTCCATATATTATTGTATGTTATGAGAGGGTCATATGACCACTTCGAATTCAAAAGAGCCGGACCACCCCGCGACTTCCACCGAAATATAGGAATTGGAATAGTCAATCTCCACTTCGATGTCAGCCAGATCCTCCTGCCTCCAGTCAAAGCCCGACTCTGCAATATATTCCCCGAGGGCGAATTCACGCAGCACCCGTCCCTGGTCAAGGACCTGCAGGACAAGGCTGTTGTCCAGCTGCCTCGGGACACGCACCGAACCTGAACCGCCGCTGTCCGGGACAAAAGAGTATGAAAAGTTTCCCAGTATCACGGACCTGTCCATATTTATCCCGCAGACATTGCCGTTCACGGATAGGTTGAAAGGATACACCTCAGGGGAAGCCAGTATCTTTATGCCGATCCTGCTGTAATCCTTGTGTAAGGTGACCGGTTCCAGCATCCGTTCGGCATCCGCAATTATCTTCGAATAATGCATGAAAACCGGAGGACACTCCTCTCCTGAAGGGATGATTATCCCCTTCCCCGGCAGATGACACTGCCCGGCACCGCTCACCACCGAAACGTCCAAGGCAGTCTTCGGGACATCCACACTGTATATCTTCCTGAGGCTTCCGGAGACCTCGGCCTCCATTATTCCGCCTGCGGCTTCCCGGTCATGATAAAGGAAACCGTCTGCGGCACTGATGTACACTTCCGACACTTCAGCGGCAGATGGTTCCACATCACTGAAATCGAGAGCGAGAGAGCAAGGACACAGACTCCTATCCTCCTTTATCGAACATCCTACACACATTGCTGCGACTGCTACGGCCACCAGGACCGCAGACGGCATAATTCCTTTATCCATAATTTCCGGTATTTTACGATTTTCCTAAAAACTGTTTGAAATCTTATCGGTATGAATTTTAAACAGCTTCTAAATTGTCACATCGGTGACTGTCCCTGTCTCCCAGTCCATGACCTTTATCGAAACGGAAACAGACCCCACTTCCACCGGGACCGCAGGGTTGTCGGAACCGAGCCTGTTTATCTGGACATGCTCTATGTCATATGTGTGATTTGCCTCAATGTTGCCTATGGCAATCGGGTAATAGTAGGTCTCCCCTTCGATTTCCGTGGCAATGACGAGTCTTGTGAACCTCGGACACCATGTCAGCGACGAAGAATCATCCGAAACAGGATTCGGGTAACAGTAGAAATAATGGCTTGTCCTGTAAGTATTCCCGTGGGAAATGGACCCGGACAGGTTCCCGGAATGCAGGAGTTCGGAAGTCTCCTCCGCGATACCCAGCTTGTTTATCCATTCCTCCGGTTCATGAGTCCCGAAATAAGGGCAGGTTCCGGCAACATCGGACAGATAGATGTCCGTCAGTTCAATCGAAGAATCGTAATACCCTGGAACGGAAAGTCCGTTGGTAATCTCCCTGACGGAAATCCTCGCCACGAGCCTTGCGACCGGGATCTCCACGTCCGTGTCAGCGCCGGACAGCGTCCTGGACACGGAGCCGGACATCACGAGACCGGACGGGGAATTGTCCGACAGGTCCGAAACGGCCGACTGGAGCTCGCTTTTCGTCAGTATACTTTCCAGGGACGGAGCATTCGTCACCGCCATGAATTCCTTTTCACCTGAGGTACAGTCCAGGGTGAGGGAAGAACCGTCTCCCGAAGCGTAGGCTTCCAGCCTGTCGTCTGAACTGAAGACAAAGACCTGCAGACTGTTCACATTGCTCTCCCCCTGGATATCGAGCAGTCTCGTCCCCTTTGCAGGGACGGATACGTTCACGGAAATCATCCCGTCTTCTGCCGTCACCACGGCTTTATTTTCAGGGTCGGTCATTGTACAGGCCAGCAGCGATGCGGCCATTGCGGCGGAAACCGCCGGCTTGAAGATTTTTTCAAAAGAATACATTTCTGTTGGATTTAATTGGTTAAAGTATATATCGGTAAGCATATTAACGCCGGTAAGGTGAGATTCCATAATTGAATTTCATCGGATTCATGATATGTTATTCCATGTCAGTAAAATGTTCCAGGACCTCGGCCATCTCCGGGTCGAGATTGGCCCTGTGTCTCATGGACGGGTCCTTTGCCACGCTTCTTCTGAAGCATTCCGACGCCATGCCGAATTCTCCGAGCCGGGACAGCAGAATCGCCTCGAGATAGTCGGACCTTGCATCAGGGTCCTTTATCGCCGACAATATGGCAAGGGCCGGCTCGTCATAGCCTGAAGAAGCAAGGGCGAGGGCCGAATTATAGTCCCTATAAGAACCGAGCAAGGTCGCAGCCGTCCTGTAGTCCAGATTTCTCAAGGCTTCCAGGCCTCTCATATACACCGTGTCGAGCTCCGTCGTATGTATGGTGTCCTTCTGCATTCCCGGCCGGTGCATATAGAAACTGAAATTCACAGTCCTGAGCCTCGGGTATATCTTTTCTCTCAGATACCTGTATTCAGGGAGCGAGGAGAATTCCCGTTCGGCGGCATCCTTGTCCTCCACGGCAGCCGCCGAACGGATCACATCTTTGCTACGCGTACCTATCACCGTATCATTCTCCACTATACGTAGCAGATACTCCCAGTTTTCAGGCACATATCTCGACCGGACCGAACTGTCTTCCAGTTCGCTTGCACGGCTGTCCAGAACGAACGACTTCACTGTAGCGGCCCTTCCCCGTGCAAGCCTGCTGTTGTAGTCCCAGCTGCCTTCCGGAGAACAGGAAGCCGTGACTATGATGGAGTCGAGTACAAGATCTTTTCTGAAACTGATGTCATCCAGGCATTTACGTATGCGGCCGAGTTCCGCTGCGTTCCCTTCCGCCAATGTATCAAGGTCTGTACTCCCCTGCCGGAAGTCGAGGAAGGCATCGGTATTGTCCGATACGGACCTGCTGACCACCTTGAAAATATATCTCGGCGTATTGTCGGCAAGAGAAGACATGGAACTTATATAGAAGGTCAGGTTTTCCGGAGACGGCAGCACGGCTACCTTCCCGCCGTCCCTGTAGACGGAGCCGTCGAGCCTGACTGTCAGTTTCCTTACCCCTGGCGAGGCAGGCATGGTATGGGTATACCGGTATGTAAGTTGCCCCGTGCCTGGATTCATTACCGTATCGAGACTGACTTCCCGGAGTATCGGGGACCTGACATATTTGCGGAACATTTCTTCACGGCTTCCGTACTTCCTGGCGTTCCGGTCTTTCGACGCCTGTCTGGTGTAATGTCTCAGGACTGCGGCCTGTGTCACACCGAACAGGTTTTCCGCTACAGGGTCAGGTACCACTGACGAATCGTTTTTCATGGCGAAGGTCTCCGGGAAATAACGTTCTATAAAGGTTTCGAGAAGGGAAAGGCGTATGAAGGCCATACTGTCCGTGACGATGGACTCCAGGAAATTCCTGTATCTCTCATACCCCCTCAGCTGCCGCTTCCTGTAATTCCGTCCGGTTATAAGGACAGGTTTCAGGTCGACATTCCCCTCCGGAGTCCCGATGACAGGCAAAAATCGGAGCTGCATATCGGAAGATACAAGAGATTCCGGTACGGTGACATCGAAAGCGAGGGAAATCATCCCCAGCCGCTCGGCCACATTCCTGAAGCGGGCCACTACCTTCGAAGCCGCAATCACGTCGGTCGCCGTCATCTCTCCTGTCTCGCTGTCCCTTATGGCGTTCATTATCAGAGGGCCGTCATGCCCAGGGACGGAATCCACCACAGATTCTCCCGGATCGTCTTCAGGCAGCGGGGACAAATCCTCCTGAGGGAGTGTAAGTGACGGGAGCGCGTCCGCCTGCCGGATATCCTGGTACCTTCTCAATGATGAGCAGGAACAGGCCAGCACCGGCAGCAGCACGGCGATGATCACCGATATGTTCTTGTCAGAAAACATAGACCAGCGACAGTAAAAGTTCATCAGGCAGAATAAATCCCTTGACCCCGGAATCCAGGGTATTCCCGCAGGAAGGACAGTCATAAAGGGTAAATTTCCTTACTCCGGACCAAAGGCCCAGCCCGAACTCCAGATTGAGCCTCGGATGGATCATATAGGAATAGCCGGCGGAAAGCCCGATCCCGAATCCGTCGCCTTCCTCGGTCTTAAGGGAGAACAACCCTCCGTGGTTGTATTCCCGGTATCTGGCCTTGGCTGCGACCCACCATCCGGAATATACGTGCCACGGCCAGTACCTCGCCCCCAGTTCGTATGACTGCTGGCGGCTCTGGAACTGCCTGTCGCCTCCCTGCATCCTGAATGTGAACGGGTTGAACTCGGCTCCTGCCGTCAGGCTCCAGTGCCTGGAAAAGCCGTAGGAAGTCTCCAGATTGAATGTCCCGAGATAAAGATAGCCGAGCATGTTTGTGGACACCGAGAAGCGTCTGGCATCCATATCCTGCGCAAGCAGGAAGGCGGCGGCAGAAAAAATCGATATAAGCATACGTTTCATTTCCAACCTCATTTATATCTGGCAAACACCTGACTTATCATTTCCGACCTGTCCGGAGACATGGACATCAGCCTGTTCTGCAGCACGTCCGTACCGGTAACGTCAGACTGCATGGCCGAGAGGAAATCTGTCCTCGAGAAACCGCGGTCATCGAGATAACGGAAAATCTGGGGACTGAACCAGTAGCCCGTGCCGAACTGGGGCATGGGTCCTCCATAACGTTCCTGATACATCACGCTTTCCAGATAATATGCCCACATCTCGCCTACCTCACAGTAGCCGGCATATTCCCCGGAACCGTCTCCGTATGCGGAGCCACCCGATTTCAGATAGGACCTGAGGATGTATTCCACGTACCTGTTCCAGTAATCCGTCCCTACCTGTGCAAAATGGCTGCAATGTGCAAGTTCATGGCATACGGCCCGGTATACATCGCCATAGGTCTGCATATCAGATGTACCTATCGTCACGTCCGGGGCAAAGAACGAGATCAGGGATGCGAAGTAGCCGAGGAAACCGGCGACAAGGGAGTGGGAGACACCCACCTTGTGATGTATGAGGACGGCACTGCTGGCATCCATCCCTGACAGCAGCCATATCCTGAGGTCGTCAGGAGGCAGAGTCAGGTTCATGTCATCCACAGAGCATCTCGAGATATAGTCATAGGCCGCGTTGTTCACTACAGAGCGCAGGAAAAGCGTCCTGTCTGAATTTTTGGTGATTGTAGCGCTCAGCCCTTCCGCAGGGCCTTTGCCGAGAGCCGATGCCGAAGCCGGCTGCAGGATGAGGTTGAAGCCTATGGCGAAGCCTTTCTCGTTCTTGAACACAAGTCTGTATTTCAGGTTTGCGGAGAACTTCCTGGGCATGGTGTAGTAACCGTCCCTGTCGGTATAGGTATTGGAGAATTTCACGAAAGTGTTGCACCTGACCCTGACCCCGGCAAGGCCGAAAGGTTTGCCTCCGTTAGCCTGGTCGTCCACGATTGTGATTCTTCCGGACGGATAGACCTTGCTTCCCTTTGTCTGCGGCTGGAGCATGTCGCCGTTTCCTGTCAGCCGAAATGCCTCCATTTCGACAGCTTCCCAGTCTATGCCGTCTGCGGAACGCGACACGGGATCGGTTTCCGTGATATGGCATTCATCCAGTATCTCATACCGTACGTCCGGGAACTCGTAGTCAGCAGGTGCCACAGCATACTGCCATGTATAACTGTCTTCACCCACCGAAGGGTCATGATAATAGTCCCCGTCAACCAATATCTCATAGTCCACAGGGTAGTCAACAAGGTCAAGGCCGGAATCTGTCAGTATGTCGAATTCCTCCTCGTCCGCAGGAAGGAACCTGACATACAGATGCGAGGTCTTTACATCACTCCTCGACTTGGTCGGATAGAGAGCCATGTACGCCTCCTGCATGTTTTCGGTGGTATACGGATTCTCCAGCCTGTCCCCGAGGACTATCATACCGTGAGACATGGTCTCTTCCGGTCCGGTCCTGACGGCGTCATTCCCTGTCACAGCATCCTTGCTGCACGCAGCCAGCATCGCATACAAGAACAATAATCCCATCAATCTGCTCATAACTCTACATTTTGTCCGGCTGCCGCAAGAGGCTCCGGTTCTGTTCCGATGCAAAAGTATGCAGGGCTATCCGTGTTCTGAAGGATTACACGTTTAATACAGGATAAAACGGCTGCAGCCGCCTCCGGAAGGTCTTTATGTCTGCAGTCCGGCGGGTTTTCACGGCATGACAAGGAAACCTGGAGGAATTCTGAAGATTTCGGGTGGTTTTTTCAACAGATTTTCCTTAAATTTGCGGCCGAATTCTGGAAAAAAGTAACAAATATTTATTTATTGTTATGAATTTCATACTGTTAGTAGTTGTTATACTCATTGCCATAATCATGGTAGCAGCCGCAGTGGGAATCGCGAAAGCGATAGCTCCCCGCTCCTACAACCCCCAGAAAAGCGAGCCTTACGAATGCGGCATTCCCACAAGAGGAAAATCCTGGATGCAGTTCAAGGTCGGATATTACCTGTTCGCCATCCTGTTCCTGATGTTCGACGTGGAGACAGTATTCCTTTTCGCATGGGCGGTTGTCGTCCAGGAACTCGGGCTCTACGGACTTGTCAGCGTACTGTTCTTCCTTCTGATACTCGTGCTCGGGCTTGCGTATGCATGGAGGAAAGGCGCCCTTGAATGGAAATAAAACACGGTGCTATGAAGAGAAATGTCAACATAAAGTCGATGAAATACGAGGATTTCAACGACAACGAGTACATCGAGAATATGCTCAGGGAGCTACGTGAGAACGGGACCAATGTCATAGTCGGATGCCTTGACGAGGTCATAGAATGGGGTCGCAGCAACAGCCTGTGGCCGCTGACCTTCGCCACGAGCTGCTGCGGTATCGAGTTCATGGCCATAGGTGCCGCAAGATACGATTTCGCAAGGTTCGGTTTCGAGGTAGCGAGGTCATCGCCGCGGCAGGCGGATTTCATAATGGTCGCCGGGACCATCACCCATAAGATGGCACCGGTCCTGAAACGTCTCTACGACCAGATGGCCGACCCGAAATACGTGGTAGCTACGGGAGGATGCGCCATAAGCGGAGGTCCGTTCAAGAAATCCTACCATGTAGTGGACGGGGTAGACAAGATCATCCCGGTAGACGTGTACATCCCGGGCTGTCCTCCGAGACCTGAAGCCATGCTTTACGGGCTCATGCAGCTGCAGCGCAAGGTTAAGGCCGAGCGGTTCCTCGGCGGACTGAACAAGGGTATCAGCGAGAAGGAGTATGAAAGGCAGATGAGGGCCGACACCAACACCGCTGAAGACTACAAGGAATACGACGAGTCCGGACTGGCATAACGGGATAAAGACAACAAGGAATATGGACAACAAGATCGACATAAAAGCAAGAATCGCGGCCATCGACCCTGCTGCCGTATGGTCGGACGCCGGAGACGGAATGTTCAGGATACCTGTATCCTCTTTCCGTGAGACAGCCGAAATGCTCCGGAAAGAAGCCGGCTTCGACTTTCTCCGCAGTCTCACCGGAATGGACTGGGGCGAGGAAGGGCTCGGCTGCGTATATCACCTCGAAAACACCTCCACAGGCGGGACCATAACAGTCTCGACCGCAGACAAGGACAGGGAAAACGCCGCCCTGCCGTCCGTACAGGACCTCTGGAAAGGGGCCAATTTCAACGAGAGGGAGGCTTACGACTTCTTCGGAATCAAGTTCATCGGGCATCCGGACCTCAGGAGGCTCTTCCTCAGGGACGACTGGAAAGGACATCCGCTCCGCAAGGACTACGACATGGCCCTCAACCCGCTGAACATGAAGAACGAAGTCTCTGACGACGACGCCCCGAGCTACGAGATGACCCCTGACGGCAGTTATATCCTCAAGAGGCATCCGCTTTTCGAAGAGGAGGAATATGTGATAAACATAGGGCCCCAGCATCCTGCCACCCACGGCGTGCTCCGGTTTCAGGTATCTCTCGAAGGCGAGACAATCAAGAAGATCGATGCTCACTGCGGCTACATACACAGGGGTATCGAAAAGCTCTGCGAATCGAGCACATACCCGCAGACACTCGGATTCACCGACAGGCTCGACTACCTCGGGGCCATGCAGAACAGACACGCGCTTTGCATGTGCATCGAGAAGGCAATGGGACTGGAAGTCTCCGAAAGGATCCAGTATATCCGGACCATTATGGACGAACTCCAGAGAATCGATTCCCATCTTCTCTTCACATCCTGCCTCGCGCAGGACATGGGGGCCCTGGAGGTATTCTTCCTCGGCTTCAGGGACAGGGAAAAAGTCCTCGACATACTCGAGGAAACTACAGGAGGCCGTCTGATACAGACCTACAACACCATCGGAGGCGTACAGGCAGACATCCATCCGGACTTCGTCAGGAAAGTGAAGGAGTTCATAAGCTACATGAGGCCGAAGCTCAAGGAATACCACGAGATATTCACCGGTAATGTCATAGCCCGCGAAAGGCTCATCGGCACCGGGAAACTTTCCCGCGAAGACGCCATATCCTTCGGGGCTACAGGCGGCACGGGAAGGGCTTCAGGCTGGGCCTGCGACGTCAGGAAACGCCATCCTTACGCGATGTACGGGAAAGTGGACTTCGAGGAAATTGTCCTCGGCAACGGAGACTGCTTCGACCGCTACATGGTCAGGATGAAGGAGATAGAGCAGAGCATGAACATCATAGCCCAGCTCATAGACAACATCCCCGAGGGCGAATACCAGATGAAGGTGAAGCCGCTGATAAAGCTTCCTGAAGGCAGCTGGTACTCCGCAGTGGAAGGCAGCCGCGGTGAATTCGGGGTATTCATTGAAAGCCGCGGTGACAGATACCCTTACAGGGTCAAGTTCCGCTCGACCGGACTCCCGCTTGTCTCCTGCGTGGACACTATCGCCAGGAACGTCAAGATCGCCGACCTTATTGCCATCGGCGGTACGCTTGACTATGTGATCCCGGACATTGACAGATAAAAGAAAGACAGGATATGTTTGATTTCGGAATAGTAACAAACTGGATACATACGCAGCTGGCATCCGTCATGTCGGAAAGTCTGGCGATCTTCCTCGAATGCGTCATTATAGGAGTCTGCCTTCTGCTGCTGTATGTCGTGATAGCCATCATAATGATATATATGGAGCGCAAGGTGTGCGCTGCATTCCAGTGCCGTCTCGGACCGACAAGGGTCGGGCCATGGGGCAGCATCCAGGTAATCTGCGACGTATTCAAGATGCTCACCAAGGAGATCATCACGATAAGGCACTCGGACAGGTTCCTCTACAATCTTGCACCGTATATCGTGATTATAGCTTCGGTGACGGCATTTGCCTGCATCCCTGTAAGCCGCGGCCTGGAGATCCTCGACTTCAACGTGGGCGTACTCTTCTTCATGGCCGCCTCGTCCATAGGCATCATAGGCATCCTGCTCGCGGGATGGAGCTCCAACAGCAAATTCTCCCTCATCGGTGCCATGCGCAGCGGAGCCCAGATGATAAGCTACGAGCTTTCAGTGGGACTCTCCATACTTACCATAGTCGTTCTGACAGACACCATGCAGTTCTCCGAGATAGTGATGCGTCAGGCGGACGGATGGTTCATATTCAAGGGACACATCCCTGCCGTCATCGCCTTCATAATATACCTCATAGCCGGCAATGCCGAAGTCAACAGGGGGCCGTTCGACCTGCCTGAGGCCGAGTCCGAGCTTACTGCAGGATACCATACCGAGTATTCGGGAATGCACTTCGGTCTGTTCTACGTGGCAGAGTTCGTGAACCTCTTCATAATCTCGAGTGTGGCCGCCACCATCTTCCTCGGAGGCTGGATGCCGCTGCATATCCCGGGGCTCGACGGATTCAATGCCGTGATGGATGCCATACCGGGCTTTATCTGGTTCTTCGCCAAGGCATTCTTCATCGTATGGCTGCTGATGTGGATCAAATGGACATTCCCGAGGCTCAGGATCGACCAGATACTGACGCTCGAGTGGAAGTACCTGGTGCCGATAGGTCTTGTAAACCTGCTGCTTATGGTAATCGTTGTTGTATTCAAATTGCATTTTTAATCATGGTCGGCTATATAAAAGGAATATTTCGCGGTCTGGGCTCGCTCCTGACCGGTATGAAAGTGACTTTCAAGGAATTCTTTACCAGGAAGATCACGGAACAGTATCCTGAGAACAGGGCCGTGCTGAAAATGCACGACAGGTTCTGCGGAGAGCTTGTCATGCCTGACGAAAGCAAATGCATCGCCTGCGGTCTCTGCCAGATGGCGTGCCCGAACAGCACGATAAAGATCACTACCGAACCCGTCACCGACCCGGAGACGGGAAAAACAAGGAAACGTCTTGTGAAATACGAGTACGACCTCGGATCCTGTATGTTCTGCCACCTGTGCGTGAACGCCTGCCCGCATGATGCGATAAGGTTCTCGACGGAATTCGAGCACGCCGTTTTCACAAGAAGCAAACTCGTCAAAATACTGAACAAGCAATAGTCATGAACATAACACTTGATCTGATCGTATTCATCGTCCTCGCCCTGGTCATCGTGGTGAGTTCGCTGCTGGCCGTCACCACAAAGAGGATACTGAGGTCCGCGACCTACCTGCTTTTCGTCCTCATCGGCACGGCGGGAATATATTTCCAGCTCAACTACTCTTTTCTAGGGGCCGTGCAGCTGCTGGTCTACGCCGGAGGCATCACCGTCCTCTACGTGTTCTCCATCCTCCTTACATCCAGCGAGGGTGACCAGGCCGAAAAGCTGAAGAAAGGGAAATTCTTCGCAGGGCTCGCCGCCACTCTGGCGGCACTGGGCATCTGCCTCTTCATAATGCTCAAACACAAGTTCCTCCAGCCGGTATTCGAACATGGCGAACTGCCGGTCAAGGAGATCGGACATGCCCTCATGAGCACCGGAAAATACGGATATGTCCTGCCTTTCGAGGTGATAAGCGTGCTTCTGCTCGCCTGCATCATCGGGGGTATACTCATCGCAAGAAAAAGATAAAAGGGATTCTCTATGGTACAGATGGAATATTACCTGATAGTCTCCACAATAATGATGTTCATCGGCATCTACGGCTTCCTGACCCGCAGGAATCTGCTTGCCATGCTCATATCCGTGGAGCTGATACTCAATTCTGTTGACATCAACTTTGTGGTATTCAACCGTTTCCTCTTCCCGGGGCAGCTCGAGGGGTTCTTCTTCTCGCTCTTCGCCATAGGAATCAGCGCGGCTGAAACGGCGGTGGCCATAGCCATCATCATCAATATCTACCGCAACATGAAGAACATCCAGGTAAAGAACCTGGACAAGATGAAGTGGTAAAAAATACATGGCAATATGGAATATACGATTCTGATACTTTTGCTTCCATTCCTGAGTTTCATTCTCATAGGACTGCTCGGGACCAGGCTGAAACCAACGGCTGCCGGAGTCTTCGGCACCGTTGTCACCGGCATTACCGCCATTCTGAGCTACTGGACCGCATTCTCGTATTTCGGGGCCGGAAGGAACGCCGAAGGCATCTATCCTCAGCAGATTCCCTGGAACGCCGAATGGCTTCCTTTCGGAGGGAACCTCCATATCGACCTGGGTATCCTTCTGGACCCGATATCGGTCATGATGCTGGTAGTGATAACCACGGTATCATTCATGGTCCACATATACTCTTTCGGGTACATGAAAGGCGAGACCGGTTTCCAGAGGTACTACTCCTTCCTCTCCCTGTTCACGATGAGCATGCTGGGACTCGTGGTAGCCACGAACATTTTCCAGATGTATATCTTCTGGGAGCTTG
The DNA here is from genome assembly GCA_944326325.1 of uncultured Bacteroidales bacterium. Lineage (GTDB taxonomy): Bacteria > Bacteroidota > Bacteroidia > Bacteroidales > UBA932 > Cryptobacteroides. The sequence goes on along the minus strand of CALVDQ010000007.1, from coordinate 17,860 downwards.
TCGGAGTCAGCTCCTATCTTCTGATCGGGTTCTATTATACGAGGAAAGAGGCAGTCGCTGCGTCAAAGAAGGCGTTCATCGTGACAAGATTCGCCGACCTGGGCTTCCTGATAGGTATCCTCATATACGGATTCTACACGGGTTCGTTCTCATTCACGCCTGATGCCGCAGTCATCGGTACAGCCAAGGTATTCCTTCCGCTCGCCCTCGGACTGATGTTCATCGGAGGCGCAGGAAAAAGTGCGATGTTCCCTCTCCATATATGGCTTCCTGATGCAATGGAAGGCCCTACTCCGGTATCTGCCCTCATACACGCAGCCACGATGGTGGTCGCAGGAGTGTATCTCGTGGCCAGGATGTTCCCGCTGTTCATCGGCTATGCTCCCGAAGTGCTGCACATCACAGCATACGTGGGAGCATTCACGGCCCTGTATGCCGCCGTGGTGGCCTGCGTACAGAGCGACATCAAGAGAGTGCTCGCGTTCAGTACGATCTCGCAGATAGGCTTCATGATAGTCTCCCTCGGCGTATGCACCTCTTCCGACCCTCATGCAGGCGGACTCGGCTATATGGCCTCGATGTTCCACCTTTTCACCCATGCCATGTTCAAGGCCCTGCTTTTCCTCGGGGCAGGATGCATCATACACGCCGTCCATTCTAACGAAATGTCGGCCATGGGGGGACTCCGGAAATATATGCCTGTGACCCATATCACCTTCCTGGTGGCCTGCCTTGCAATCGCAGGAATATGGCCTCTGAGCGGCTTCTTCTCCAAGGACGAGATCCTTGCCGCCTGCTTCAGGTTCAGTCCTGTAATGGGATGGGTCATGACCTTCATCGCAGGCCTGACGGCATTCTATATGTTCAGGCTCTACTACAACATATTCTGGGGCAAGGAAAACAAGGAGCTCCACGCTGAACACAAGCCTCATGAGGCTCCGGCCACAATGACGGTTCCGCTGGTGTTCCTTGCCGCAGTCACACTGCTTGCCGGCTGGATTCCGTTCGGGGAGTTCGTCAGCAGCAACGGACAGGCCTATCACATCCACATCGACTGGAACGTAGCGGCGACAAGCCTCTGCGTAGCGGCCGCCGGCATAGGCATAGCTACCTGGATGTACCTCAGGGAGGACAGAAAGGTGGCTACCGGACTTGCAACGCGGTTCAGCGGACTCTACAAGGCAGCCTACCGCAGGTTCTATATTGACGAAATATACCAGTTCGTAACGCACAGGATAATCTTCGCCTGCATATCCACTCCGATAGCGTGGTTCGACAGGCACGTCGTGGACGGTTTCATGAACCTGCTCGCATGGATCTCGAACAAGCTGTCATGGCTTATCAAAGGTATGCAGAGCGGCAATGTGCAAAGATACGGGATATGGTTCCTCGGAGGGGCTCTCGGGCTTACCATCGTGCTTCTGCTGATATGAGAAATGATTATTGTTTAACACGAAGAGACTCGTTTTGATATGAATATACTATCACTTTTTCCGGCTGTCCCGCTGCTGATGATGCTCGGGCTATGGCTGTCAAAGACCAGGAAACAGATACTTGCCGTCATGGTGACGGGAGCATCCCTGCTTCTCGGACTGGCAGTGGCCCTCGTGTTCATGTATCTCGGGATGAGAGCTGACGGGCAGACCTCAGAAATGCTGCTTACGGACAGCTTCATGTGGTACAAACCGCTGAACATCGCCTATTCGGTGGGGGTTGACGGCATTTCGGTAGCCATGATACTGCTTTCCGCCATCATCGTGTTCACCGGTACATTCGCATCATGGAAGATGGAATCCGGGGTAAAGGAATTCTTCATCTGGTTCTGCCTGCTCAGTGTCGGGGTCTTCGGCTTCTTCATATCCGTGGATCTGTTCACGATGTTCATGTTCTACGAAGTCGCCCTCATCCCTATGTACCTCCTCATCGGAGTATGGGGAACAGGGAAAAAGGAATACTCCGCCATGAAACTGACCCTTATGCTCATGGGAGGATCCGCACTGATACTTATCGGCATCCTCGGCATCTATTTCGGAGCAGGGGCCACGACAATGAACATCAACGAAATTGCAGGACTGCACAATATCCCGCTCCAGATGCAGAGAATCTGGTTCCCGATCGTCTTCATAGGATTCGGGGTGCTCGGGGCCCTCTTCCCGTTCCACACATGGAGCCCTGACGGACACGCTTCCGCGCCTACAGCCGTATCCATGCTCCATGCAGGTGTACTGATGAAGCTCGGAGGCTACGGATGCTTCCGCATAGCGATGTACCTCCTTCCGGACGCCGCACAGGAACTCAGCTGGATATTCATCATCCTCACGACCATTTCCGTAGTATACGGAGCCTTCTCGGCCTGTGTGCAGACGGACCTTAAATACATCAACGCATATTCATCCGTGTCGCACTGCGGTCTCGTGCTGTTCGCCATCCTTATGATGAACACCACCGCCGCCACTGGAGCAGTCCTCCAGATGCTCAGCCACGGACTGATGACGGCCCTTTTCTTCGCCCTCATCGGCATGATCTACGGAAGGACCCACACCCGTGACATCAGGGAGCTTGGCGGACTCATGAAAATAATGCCGTTCCTGTCAGTATGCTATGTCATAGCCGGTCTTGCAAACCTCGGTCTTCCGGGCCTGAGTGGTTTCGTGGCGGAGATGACCATCTTCAACGGAGCCTTCATGGACAACGATACCTTCCACCGCGTCGTGACCATCGTCGCCTGCACATCGATAGTCATAACAGCCGTCTACATACTGAGACTCATCGGCAAGATCCTCTACGGCACCTGCACGAATCCGGAGCACCTGAAGCTCACGGATGCCACCTGGGACGAGAAACTCGCCGTCGTGGTGCTGATCATCGCCATCGCCGGACTCGGACTCTTCCCGCTGTGGATGAGCGACATGATAAGCGAAAGCGTTTTACCTGTAATTTCTCATATTTTGAACTGATATGGACTACTCTGCAATATTTTCATATATGTACACCGAGATCGCCCTTGTGGGCGTGACAGTGCTGGCGCTGATATACGACCTTATGGCCGGAGAGCGGGGACGCCGCCATTTCCACAGTTTCGTATGCACACTGATGGTGCTTTTCATAGCAGGGACAGTGGTTCCGTGGCATAAGGAAGCCGGAGAGATATTCGGCGGCATGTATGTCTACACTCCGGTACACGGCATCGTGAAAAGCATTCTCGCCACAGGCACCCTGCTCGTGTTCCTTCAGGCCGAACCGTGGCTCCGCAGGGAAGACACCAGGTTCAAGAGAGGGGAATTCTACGTGCTCATACTTTCCACCCTGCTCGGGATGGACTTCATGATAAGCGCCGGACATTTCATGATGTTTTTCATAGGCATGGAGCTGGCTTCGGTACCGATGGCCTGCCTCGTGGCCTTTGACAAGTACAAGGACAATTCCGCAGAGGCCGGTGCCAAGTATATACTCAGCGCGCTCTTCGCAAGCGGACTGATGCTCTACGGCATCTCGTTCCTTTACGGCACCACGGGTACGCTGTATTTCGATGACATGACATCCAGGATCGACGGAAGCGCCCTGCAGATACTCGCCATGGCGTTCTTCTTCACCGGGCTCGGCTTCAAGATATCCCTTGTGCCGTTCCACCTGTGGACTGCCGACACCTATCAGGGTGCACCTACTCCGGTGACTTCATACCTTTCGGTAATATCCAAGGCGGCAGCGGCATTCGCCCTGATGGTTGTTCTCATCAAGGTTTTCGCCCCTATGACAGAATACTGGCAGGCCCTGCTCTACATCGTGATTGTCCTGAGCATTACAGTCGCCAACCTCTTTGCCATCAGGCAGAAGAACCTGAAGCGATTCCTTGCGTTCTCATCCATATCGCAGGCAGGCTACATCATGCTCGCCGTAATCAGCGGGACTCCATACGGAATGACATCCCTCATCTTCTACGTGCTGGTATATATGGTTGCCAACCTTGCGGCTTTCGGAGTGATAGCCACCGTAGAACAGAACAGCGGCGGGAAAGTCAGCATGGATGACTACAACGGGCTTTACAGGACAAATCCGAAGCTTGCCGTTATAATGACACTCGCAATGTTCTCACTTGCCGGAATCCCTCCTTTTGCCGGGTTCTTCTCGAAATTCTTCATCTTCGCGGCCGCTTTCGAGCAGGGGTTCCACGTGCTTGTGTTCATCGCACTCATAAATACCGTGATCTCACTGTATTACTACCTGCTTGTCGTCAAGGCAATGTTCATCAATCCAAATGACTCCCCTATCGCTGCTTTCAAAAGTGACGGAAGCACACGTCTAAGCCTGCTGCTCTGTCTTGCAGGGATATTGGTGCTGGGGGTTGTAAGTTCAGTGTTTGACGGGATTAATCTTTATACGTTCGGACTGTAATCCGACACTTGCATTTTATGGAATAATGGACATCGGTCCGATGAATCCGGCACATGGCGATAAGGATTCATCGGACCGATGTCAAGTCTGATACCGTCGGACCGGCGTCAATAATAATTCACAGTACGCTGCTCTATATCGGAAAGAAGGGTGTTGGCAAGGCGGCTCACGCCGAAACGGAAAAACTCCTTGTCCAGCCACTCCTTGCCGAGGACGGTTGAAACTATGGAATAATAGCAGACGGCGTCAAGAGAAGTCGATATGCCGCCGGCCGGCTTGAAGCCTACCTTGCGTCCGGTCTTTCCGTAATAGCGGGAAATACACTGGCACATAACGTACGCAGCGGCAGGCGTAGCATTTACGCTGACCTTGCCTGTAGAAGTCTTTATGAAATCGGCTCCGGCCTCCATGGCAAGGAATGAAGCGGCGGCGATCAGTTCGTGCTTCAGAAGAAGCCCCGTCTCAAGGATCACCTTCAGGGTTACCTTCCGTCCCTGCGCAGCGGCAGCCTCGTCAACAATCCTCCGGACAGCCTCTATCTCGTGCCTTGCGGCATCGTAGTCACCGGACAGGAAAGCGCTTAAAGAAAGGACGATGTCAACCTCGTCGGCACCGTTCTCCACAGCGAGGGCGCATTCCCTCAGCTTTACCTCAAGGAAACTCTGCGAAGACGGAAAGCAGGCGGACACGACCGTCACATGGACGTCATCACACTTCTTCGCAGCCTTAACCACCGAAGCGAAGTTCGGATATACGCAGATGGATGCGGGAAGAGGATAGTCCGGGAATGAAGATCTGAACTCATTGACCTTCGATACAAGCCTCGTCACTGACTCCGGGGTATCCTCGGTCTTCAGGGATGTCAGGTCCACCATCGAAAGGCACGCCTTCAGGATATCCGGGGAAAAGACATTGTCCACATTGGAGACAATCATTTCCAGTCCGTGGTCTATTGCAACCTTATCCGGATCATAGTCATATTTCTTCAACAGTTCATTCATATTCTATTCTTTTAATTTTGAATCAATTATTATAGTAACAGGTCCGTCGTTCAAAAGAGAGACCTTCATGTCAGCCCCGAATATGCCTTTGCAGACAGGTTTTCCGAGGTTCTCTCCGAGGACAGTACAGAAACTCTCGTAAAGAGGAGCCGAGACCTCAGGCCTGGCGGCCCTTATATACGATGGTCTGTTCCCCCTTGCGGTTGACGCGTACAGGGTAAACTGGCTGACCGCAAGTATATCCCCGCCGGTATCCTTCACCGAGATGTTCATCACCCCGTCGCTGTCATCGAATATCCTTAGCGCACAGATCTTCCTGGCCATCCATTCTATGTCCTGGAGGCAGTCCCCGTCCTCGAAAGCGGCAAGGACGAGCAGCCCCGAAGAAATGCCTGCCTCATAGTTTTCCGTCGGCACGCTTACACTCGCCTGCCTGACCCTCTGTATTACTGTCCTCATGCTTCTAGCCTCTTATCTGTATGTAAAAACCTTCATCCGTAAGCGGCTTAACCAAAGCAGCCATCTCATCCACCGTGAACTTGACAAGATCCTTTTCCGGAGTCTCCCGGTCAAGGGTATATACCATAATCTCCCGCGGTCTGAGCTTCCTGACGATGTCCATCCATCCGGACAGATTGTTCCCGGCCGATGTATCGAAAGCAGGAGATTTCAGGAACATGGTCTGAAGCACGAAATCGCCGCCGAAGTTCATCAGTCCTGACACAATTTCATCAATGTCATAATGCCCCGACGGGCGGTTCACGGTCCTGACCCCGTCTGAAGTCGAGGCATCGAGTTTCATCACAGGGTTGTCCACCCGGCGCAGGGCCGCGAATATCTCCGGTTTCAGCACGGTAGTGGCGTTTGTCAGCACAGAGACCTTTGCTTCTGGACAATACCTGTCCCTGAGCCTCAGGGTATCATCTATGACAGCCGGAAAGTCCGGATTCAATGTCGGTTCTCCGTGGCCGGAAAAAGTGACCGAGTCGATATGTATGCCCTGTTCCGCGCATTCCGACAGCCTGGTTTCCAGCGCACGCGCAACATCGGCAGCTGACGGCATGGTCCTGTCTCCCCGGCCGTCCCTGTTCCAGCCGCATTCGCAGTATATGCAGTCGAAATTGCATAGTTTGCCGTTCTCGGGCAGGAGGTTGATGCCGAGAGACGAGCCCAGCCTGCGGCTGTGTATGGGCCCGAACACTGTATTATGAAACCTTAGCATTGCCATATTAACATCAGTCCGACGAATTATTGTACCCAGCATCAGAGGATCCGTCGGACTGCCGTTAAGGATTTCCGCGAAATCCTGTTGTCTTGATCCCCGGTCGCTGTATGCCCATGCTCCTCAGCAGCAGTGTCCTGTGAAATCCGACAGGCCAGATTTCACAGGACCTGCGTCATATTATCCTTTCCGATACGCTGTCCCGGAGCAGACGGCCTTCAGGCGATATATTCCTGATCCACACTATGCCTGGCTTCTTGCCCGGCTCCAGGGAGCCGAGAACATCTTCCCTGGAGAGGAATTCAGCCCCGTTCAGTGTCGCCCAGCGGACAATCTCTTCCAGCGGTACATCGTTGAAGGCCTCCTGAAGACAATACATCTCCTTCACCATGTCGAGGGTGTCATTGCTCGAGAGCGAATCAGTCCCGACGGTTATTTTCAGTCCGTTCTTCCTCATGAGAGGAATCGGAGGCAGGGTATTGTGGATGAATATGTTCGACAGAGGACATACGGCCCACCAGACATTTTCAAGATACTCCGACGCATAGTCGAGAGCTTCCTGGCCGAGACAAACGTTGTGGACAAGGAGGATATGTTCCCTGAACGGAGGTTCATGCACCTTCAGAAGTCTGTCCACGAAATAGCACAGAGAAGGCTTCCCGGTCACCGGAGGAGTACTGAGATGCCTTCCGCGGTAGTTCTCCGCAAGAGCTCCAGTACCCGAAACCATCAGGTCCTCCTCCTCCATGCTTTCTTCGGAATGGTAGGAAAGGAAACCGGAGGCCAGACCGTCGGCGGAAACCGCCGTCACAAGTTCCGGACTCATCGTATAGCACGCGTGCGGGGTGGGAGCGGCATCAATGCCGTATGTCCGGGCCTCGGATGCCAGTTTCCTGACACCGGACATGATGGCGGCACAGTCCCGTGGCTCGGTGCCGAATACTTCAAGGAAAGTCCTCGTATAAAGCGGACTGCCGGATTTCAGGGAAAACGTCTCGTCACAGTTGCTTATATCGGCTACAGCCGAGACTCCCTGTCTCCACAATATGTCCATCCATCTTGCCGCTGCGGCCATCCTGTTCTCCCGGGAAGTGAAGTCCCGCAACTCGTTTATCTGGTTGATGAAACCGGACATTCCGGTGCCTTTCACGAACTTGCCCTGCAGGTGGGAAAGCTCGAGATGGCAGTGGGAATCCACAAAGCCCGGCACAATGGCACCTTTGCGGAAATCAGGTTCTGATGCAATGTCAGTACTGGTTCCCACTGCCGTTACAGTACCGTCGGAAGTGTATTCCACATAGCCGTTCCTCAACGGACTCTCACCGGATCCGGTGAAAACGTATTCTGCTGCTATCCTGTTCATATTCAACTTCATCGTGATCACGTTGCAGTAAGATGCCTTTTGCCTTGTCAGACTGAGCCAAAGGCTGCAGGTCGAGGATGAAATATTCCATCCTGTCCCTGAAATATTCCAGGCTGTCTCTTGAAGCCAGTCGCGGACGGCCGTTCTCGAACAGCCATATCTTACTGAAATCAAACTGTATAAGCGTATCCGGACGCATTGACTCGAGGGATTTGATCTTCCGCAGTTCGGACTTGCTTTCGGCGATCCTGTCCTCAAGGATCAGGACAGACTTCCTCAATATCCTCGCGAAACGGTCAGGATCCTGGATATAGTGGTCCACGCTCTTCCTGTAGTCATCGGAAGTATAGCCGTATTTCTCGAAAACCGCCTCGTACACCAGGGTGGTATCCGCCGTTCTCGATGCCAGGAAATTCTGGTTCAGCCACTGGTCGGCAACGAACATATCGGCATATATCTCCGCCATCCTGTTCTTGGGTATGACCCTCGCGTTCCTGCCGCATGAGAATACAAGCAGCAGGGACAGCAAAGACAGGAGTCCTGCCGCTTTAGCCCTGGAGGCATATTTTCCGGGACATTTCTTCATGACCTACCTCAGCACAGCTCCGAACTCCTTGGAAAAAACATTCACCAGACGTGTCATGATATTCTCCACATCCTTGTCGGTCAGGGTCTTCTCCGCATCCTGGAGGACGAAGCTCATAGCGTACTGCTTCTTGTCCGCAGCAATCTTGTCCCCCCTGTAGACATCGAAGAGAGAAACGCTCTTGAGCATCTTCTTGCCGGTCCTGCAGGCGCATCTGTAAAGATCCGTATACGATACCGTCTCGTCAAGCAGCAAGGCAAGATCCCTCCTGACTTCAGGGTATTTTGGAAGTTCACTGTATTTCACCCGTACCCTCCTGGCAAGGGTGAAAAGCTCAGGCCAGCTTATCTCGGCGGCATATACCGGCTGGCGTATGCCGAACTGCTTCAGCCTTGCAGACGCTACCGTACCCATGACGGCAAGCTGCCTGCCGCTTCCAGGCAGTCTGTAGACGAGGCCCTCGGAAAACATATCTGCCGGAGCAGGAGCATATTCCAAATTGTATATGTTGGCTCCGAAACGCTTCAGCAGCAGTTCCAGATAGCCCTTGAGCTGGAAATAGTCGCTCTTGTGCTGCCCGTTCCTCCAGGTCTTCTCCCCTGGTCCGGAGATGAACATGGAGAACGCCGTGCTTTCCTCATAGCTGTCGAGCGTCTTGCCGTCGCTGCCTGGCCTGAAAGAGTAGACGGAACCGTACTCGAAGAGCCGCAGATTGGAAGTCTGACGGTTTATATTATACGCCACGACCTCCAGCCCGCTCAGCAGAAGCGTCTGTCTCATGACATTAAGGTCGGAACTCAACGGATTGAGTATCCTGACGCATCTCTCTTCGGGGAAGGTCTTCAGACCGGAATAATATTCGGACTTCGTAAGCGAATTGTTCATTATCTCGTTGAATCCGTTGGCGGCCAGGAAATCGGAAATGGAGTTGCGGACGAGTTCCGGTTCGGGTTTCACGGTGGCATTCACCGACATCTTCACTCCGGCCGGAAGTTCGATGTTGTTATATCCGTAGATACGGAGGATCTCCTCCACCACATCGCATTCACGGTAGACATCTATCATATAGGAAGGAGCTTCCACCCTGGCACCCTTCACGGTCCCGTCTTCCGCAATGTCCCTGGACAGGAAGCCATAGTTCAGGTATGTAAGTATGGATTCGATGACGTCGTGCCCTATCTTCTTGCCGATGAAGGACTCCATCCTGTCATAATCCAGGTCGATGACCTTCCTTGCGATATCTTCTCCGGCTTTCTGCATCTTTCCGGTCACGCATCCGCCCGCTATTCCGCATATCAGCAGTGCAGCCCTCTTGGCAGCATATTCTGCCACAAGAGGATCGGCTCCCCTCTCATACCTGAAAGAAGCGTCGGTACTGATGGAATGCCTTCTGGAGCTTTTCCTCACGGATACCGGGTTGAAATAGGCACTCTCGAGGAATACGTCCACGGTAGATTCCGTCACTCCCGAATCCTCTCCACCGAACACACCTGCAAGGCACATCGGCTTCTCCACATCGGCAATCATGAGATCTTCGGAAGAAAGAGTCCTCTCCACGCCGTCCAGGGTGACGAACTTCTCCCCTGCCGAAGCCTTGCGCACCACTACCTTGTGCCCCTTTATCCTGGCGGCATCGAAGGCGTGGAGCGGCTGACCGGTCTCCATCAGAACGAAGTTGGTGATATCCACGACGTTATTTATAGGTCTGAGCCCTATGGAAAGCAGCTTTTTCTGCAGCCAGTCAGGTGAAGGGCCGACCTTGACATTCCGTATAGTAGTACCCGTGTAGCGCGGAGCGGCATCCGGAGCCAGGACCTCAACCGGGAGAGCCCCGTCTATATCGCCTTCCGGAGAACAGATGCCTTCGTCCCCTTCCCTGAATGCGGATACGTCCGGAATCTCGAGCGAGCACGGAATACCGTTCAGTTTCAGATAGGCGTAAAGATCACGGGCCACTCCGATATGTGAAGCGGCGTCCACTCTGTTTGCAGTAAGGCCTATCTCTATGACAGAATCACTTTCCAGCTTCAGGTACTCTTTGGCCGGAGTCCCAGGCACTGCTGAAGGGTCAAGCACCATTATCCCGTCGTGCGAGGTCCCGATTCCGAGCTCGTCCTCGGCGCATATCATGCCGAAAGAATCCACACCGCGGATCCTGGACTTCTTGATCTTGAAATTCTCCCCGAGCACGGTACCGACGGTCGCCAGCAGCACTTTCTGGCCGGCAGCGACATTCGGAGCCCCGCAGACCACCTGCAGAGGTTCCCCGTTTCCGGCGTCCACCTTAGTGACATGCAGATGGTCGGAATCAGGATGATCCATACATTCAAGCACTTCCGCCACAACCACACCTGCCAGTCCACCAGGGATCTGCTCTGTATCTTCCAGCGCATCCACCTCAAGACCTATGGAGGTCAGCGCATCGGCAATTTCTTCAGGACTGAGGTCACATTTGAGATAGTCCTTGAGCCAGTTATAAGAAATTCTCATATTTTCACTCTATATGTTATCGTCAATAAAATCAATTCCGGGAAACAAGCCGGTCCTTATCTGAGATCCTCTTTCGAAAACAGGGAATTCACGAATTCACGCTTGTTGAAAGTCTTCAGATCATCCACACCTTCTCCTATGCCTACGAATTTGACCGGAATCCTGAACTGGTCCACTATGCCGATCACCACGCCCCCCTTTGCCGTACCGTCCAGTTTTGTGACTGCCAGAGCAGTAACCTCCGTAGCCCGCGAGAACTCCTTCGCCTGCTGGAAGGCGTTCTGCCCGGTGGAGCCGTCGAGGACAAGGAGCACCTCGTGCGGAGCATCAGGTATGACCTTGCGCATGACGTTGCGGATCTTGGTAAGCTCGTTCATGAGGTCGATCCTGTTATGGAGACGTCCCGCAGTATCTATGAGTACGACATCAGCACCCTTGGCCACAGCCGACCTGACCGTGTCATAAGCCACGGATGCCGGATCTGAGCCCATCTCCTGTTTCACGATATCCACCCCGGCACGTTCAGCCCATATCGAAAGCTGGTCGACGGCCGCCGCCCTGAATGTATCCGCTGCCCCGAGCACGACCTTCTTGCCCTGGGACTTCAGCATGGAGGCAAGCTTTCCGATAGTGGTGGTCTTTCCTACGCCGTTGACACCTACGACCATGATGACATACGGTTTCTTCGAAAAGTCGAACGGAACGGCATTGTCATCCATCGTCTCGTCGTCCGAAACATTCAGGAGCCTGCCGATCTCGTCATGGAGCAGGTCCACCAGCTCGTCAAAGGAGACAAACTTGTCCCTGTGCACCCTTTCCTCAAGATTGTCGATGACCTTCAGGGTTGTATCCACACCCATATCGGTGGCGACAAGAGCCTCTTCTATTGCATCAAGAGTCTCGTCATCCACCTTGGACTTGCCGACGACAGCCCGTGAAATCCGTTCGAAAAAGCTCCTTTTCGTCTTTTGGACGCCCTTGTCAAAAATTCCCATAATCTATTCCATGTAACAAACTTCCAAAGATACTGAAAATACCTGAAAATAAAAAATCCCGGAACCTGTCACGGTCCCGGGATTCAACTGTTCTAAAGAAAATTATTTCTTTGAAAAGAAATCCTTCACTTTCTCTGCTTCAACAAGCTCTTCCTTGAACATGTATGCTCCTGTCTTGGAAGACTTGTCCATACGGATGCACTTTACCATTGTCTTGGCGCCTGACTTGGCACTGAACGTCGCAACTGCTTTCTTTGCCATAATTCAATCCTCCTGTTATTTGATCTCGCGATGAAGTGTGACCTTCCTGAGGTATGGATTATATTTCATACGCTCCAGACGCTGAGTAGTGTTCTTCTTGTTCTTGGTCGTGATGTATCTAGAAATGCCAGGTACACCGCTTTCCCTCTGTTCGGTGCACTCCAAAATGACCTGCACCCTGTTACCTTTTGCTTTCTTTGCCATAACCCGCGGAATTAAACAATGTCAATATATCCCTTCTTCTGTGCAGCCTTGACTGTTGCATCCAGACCGTTCTTCTCTATGTTCCTCATGCCTTTGCATGAAACCTTGAGCGTGATGAAGCGCTGTTCGGCCTCTGACCAGAATTTCTTGGTCTTCAGATTGATAGCGAAAATACGCTTCGTGCGTTTCTTGGAATGGGAAACATTGTTTCCGACCATTCTCTTTCTACCTGTAACTTGACAAACCTTTGCCATTGTATATAACTTTTTTAATTTTTCACTCCTGGTAAAATCCTGATATTCCGAGAATCAGGACCTGAAATTCCAAAGAACTTCACAAAAAGGGGCTGCAAATATCGCTAAAAAATTTGTAAAATACAAGAATTCAGACGATTTTTAAAAAGCGGCTCCATCTGATGTTCTTCGGGAAAGGCTTATTCCTGTCGGTCGACAACCATATCACCACCGGTTTCCCGACTATGTGGTCTTCAGGTACGAAACCCCAGTATCTCGAATCCAGGGAATTGTGCCGGTTGTCTCCCATCATGAAGAAATAATCCTGCTTGAAAGTATAGTCCCGGGCTTCCTTGCCGTTGATGATGATCTTCCCGTCTCCGGTCACCTCCAGGGTATTTCCTTCGTATGCCGTGATTATCCTCTCGTAAAGAGGCAGGCTGAGGGAGTCCAGAGGAACCGTAACGCCCTTTTCGGGGATCCACAGCGGACCGAAGTTGTCCCTTGTCCACCTGTAATCTTCCGAGAAAGGGAAGATGGTCAGGTACGAGTCGGGATCGTCAGGCGGATACACATCGATGTTCGGCTCGACGGACACCACGTTCGCGTAGCTGCCGATCTTCTCCAGACGCTCCGCAGTAAGCGGCATATACGGATAACCCGGCAGCTGCTGGTCGTACCAGAGTTCGGCCGTATTGAGCCCGAGGGACTCCAGATTGACAGGATTGATCCGCTGTCCGTCGGTTATCACGCGGTACGAATTCTGGACCCCCGGCCATATCTCCAGCGGCTGTGAATTCACATACACCAGCCCGTCCCTTATCTCAAGGGTGTCGCCGTGAACGGCAACGCACCTCTTGACGTAATGGTCTTTCTTGTCCATCGGGCGGACCTTCACAGGACCATAGTAGGAAATCACGTTTTCGCGTCCTATCGTCCTGCACATCGCGTAATAATCTTCGGCCGGCACCTTCGTCAGCACCGTATCGCCGTTAGGAAACCCGAACACCACGTAATCACCCCTGCGCACCTGACGGAAACCTTTGAGTCTCCTGTATCTGCTCTGTATCAGAGTAGAGTAGGATTCCTTGCCCGAAGGCAGGACATTGTGCGTGAATGGGATGGTAAGAGGTGTCTGCGGCACCCTCGGGCCATAGGTCAGCTTGCTGACAAAAAGATGGTCCCCTGTCATCAGGGAGCTTTCCATCGATGAAGAAGGAATCTTGAATGCCTGGAAAAAGAAAATATTGATGAAAGTCACGACAATTACCGCGAAGATGATGGCGTCAAGCCATTCAAGCAGCGGGTTGCGCTTCTCCCCTTCCTTGTACCTTTTCTTCCAGAAAGCCCACTTCACCTTTCGGGTGATGTGGTGGTCGAAAATGACAACAAGGCCTAGGAGCCACCAATAATTCCCGAGCCAGATCACCCACAGCAGATACAGCAAGGCCCAGAACGCGAACCTCACCCACCTGTTGTGATAGAATTCCTTCCAGCCCATCATTCAAAGAACTATTTTACTGAGTTTACAATAGCCTCAAATGCCTGAGGATTGTTCATAGCAAGGTCTGCAAGCACTTTGCGGTTCAGACCAATGTTCTGCTTTCCGAGCTTGCCCATGAACTGGGAGTAGGTCATGCCGTACTGGCGTGCGGCTGCGTTGATCCTCTGTATCCAGAGTGCGCGGAAATTGCGTTTCTTGGCCTTGCGGTCACGGTAGGAGTATGTAAGACCCTTCTCATAGGTATTCTTGGCTACCGTCCATACATTTCTTCTTGAAAGAAAATAACCGCGGGTTTTCTTGAGAATTTTCTTGCGGCGTGCTCTTGAAGCAACTGAATTTACCGATCTTGGCATAAATTTAACTGTTTTATGGAGGCAGTGTCCGTCAACGGAGCTTTTCTACTGCATTCCAAGTTTGACATAAAAACTTTAATTAGATTCCCAGCAGAGTCTTTACCCTTGCGACATCAGCCGGAGCTATCAGCCCGACATGGGTCAGGTTCCTTTTCTGCTTCTTGGTCTTCTTTGTGAGAATGTGGCTTTTGTAAGCATGCTTTCTCTTGATCTTTCCCGTTCCGGTAAGCTGGAAACGCTTTTTTGAACCGGAGTTGGTCTTTGTCTTTGGCATAGTTAAACTTTTTGACTGTTAATTAATATAAGAATCCGGACTGTCCGGACCTATTTTTTCTTTACAGGAGCTATCATCATCATCATCCTTTTGCCCTCGAGTTTCGGCATCTGCTCCGCCCGCCCGTATTCCTCGAGCTCTACGGCAAACCTCAGAAGAAGTTTCTCGCCCTGGTCCACATAAAGGATGGACCTTCCCTTGAAAAAGACCGATGCCTTGACCTTCGAACCTTCCTGAAGGAAACCGATAGCGTGTTTCAGCTTGAACTGGAAATCATGCTCGTCGGTGTTCGGGCCGAATCTTATTTCCTTTATGACTACCTTGGTGGAGTTGGCCTTCATCTCCTTGGCCTTTTTCTTCTGCTGGTACAGATACTTCTGGTAGTCGATTATCTTGCACACAGGAGGATCCGCTTTTGCTGTAATTTCCACAAGGTCAAGTCCAAGCTCATCCGCCTTTTTCATGGCTTCTGAAATAGAATATATTCCCTGCTCCGGAATGTTGTCCCCGACAAGGCGAACCTTCGGTGCAGTGATTTCTTCATTGATTCTCAATCCGTCATCATCCTTCCTCGGCCTTCTTCCGCCAGGAACAGGACGACCCGCACCCTGAGGACCGTTATTGTTCGGCCTCGGCCCCGTAAATCTCGGCGCGGATGGTTTAAATGGCGCTGCGATAAAATTATCCTCCCAAATTAAATTAATAATAAATGTATATAAAGTCTACGAGAGCATCTCGTCCACTTCCTTTTTCACAAGAGCGATAAAGTCTCCGGTCGTCATCACGCCTTCATCCTTTCCGCCCTGCCTTCTCACGGAAACGCTGTCTGTCTCCATCTCCTTCTCCCCGACGATGACAAGGAACGGGACTCTCTGCAACTCACTCTCCCTTATCCTCTTCCCTATCGTCTCGTTACGGTCGTCGATTGAGGCGCGAATATCGGAATTATTCATCAAATCACAAACTTTTTTTGCATAATCTGTGAATTTTTCGCTGACAGGCAGCACCTTGACCTGCTCCGGAGTAAGCCACAGAGGGAGTTTTCCGCCCGTGTGCTCGAGCAGGACGGCCACAAACCTTTCAAGAGAACCGAAAGGCGCCCTGTGGATCATCACAGGCCTGTGCTTCTTGCCGTCGCTTCCGGTATATTCCAGTTCGAACCTCTCCGGAAGATTGTAGTCTACCTGGATAGTCCCGAGCTGCCACTTTCTTCCGATGGCATCCTTGACCATAAAGTCGAGCTTAGGCCCGTAAAAGGCAGCCTCACCTGTCTCGACGACAGTCTTGAGCCCCTTCTCGGCGGCAGCGTCGATGATAGCCTGTTCAGCCTTCGCCCAGTTCTCGTCCGTTCCGATGTACTTTTCCCTGTTATTCGGATCCCTGAGGGATACCTGGGCAATGTATTCGTTGAAATTCAAGGTCTTGAAGACATAGAGAATAATGTCTATAACCTTGCAGAACTCTTCCTTGAGCTGGTCGGGACGGCAGAAGAGATGCGCATCATCCTGAGTAAAGCCGCGTACCCTTGTAAGTCCGTGGAGTTCACCGCTCTGCTCGTAACGGTACACGGTACCGAACTCCGCGAAGCGAAGCGGAAGGTCCTTGTAGGATCTCGGCTTTGACCTGTAGATCTCGCAATGGTGAGGGCAGTTCATCGGCTTCAGAAGGAATTCCTCCCCTTCCTGAGGAGTATGTATAGGCTGGAAGGAATCCTTGCCGTATTTTGCATAGTGGCCGGAGGTCACATACAGTTCCTTGTTCCCGATATGCGGAGTGATCACCGGAAGATAGCCGTAAGACTTCTGTATCTTGCGGAGGAAGTTTTCGAGCCTCTCCCTCAGTTCCGCGCCCTTGGGCAGCCACAGCGGCAGGCCCTGTCCTACGCGGGACGAGAATGTGAAGAGCTCCATCTCCTTTCCGAGTTTTCTGTGGTCCCTCTTCCTGGCCTCTTCCAGCATTACGAGATATTCGTCAAGCATGGATTTCTTCGGGAAGGTGATTCCGTAGATCCTTGTAAGCATCTTGCGGTTCTCGTCCCCTCTCCAGTAGGCGCCGGCTATGGAGGTCAGCTTCACTGCCTTGATCACGGAAGTGTCCCTCAGGTGAGGTCCGCGGCAGAGGTCGGTGAAGTCCCCGTTCGTATAGAAAGTGATGGTTCCGTCTTCAAGTTCCCCGATGAGTTCGCACTTGTATTCGTCCCCCTTGGCTTCGAATGTCTTCAGGGCCTCGGCCTTCGGCACTTCCCTGCGGATGAAGTGCTCTTTGGAGCGGGCGAGTTCCATCATCTTGTCCTCCACGGCCTTGAGGTCGGCTTCCGTAATCTGTCTGTCTCCGAGGTCCACATCATAATAGAATCCGTTCTCCACAGCCGGTCCGATACCGAACTTTATTCCTGGATAAAGGCTTTCGAGGGCTGCTGCCATAAGGTGGGAGGACGAGTGCCAGAACACACGCTTGCCTTCATCGTCTTCCCATTTGAGAAGCCTCAGCGAACAATCGCCGTCTATCGGACGGTCAAGATCGTATATAACGGTTTTTCCTGTGGTGTCATCCTCTGACTTCACTGCGGCAGCAATGACTTCCGCTGCCAGTTTCGGGCTGATGCCCTGGGCTATCTGATAGGCTGTGACACCTTTTTCGAAAGGCTTCACGCTTCCGTCAGGAAATGTTACGTTTATCATATCTTCCATACTTTAATACAAGGCTGCAAAGGTACAATTTTTTTCTTATATTGAATCCTGACAGGGAAATTTTATTTGATGCGGACCCGGATGTCCCTGAATCCCCCCGCACGGTCCGCCCCGGCATAGCAAATAAATTTGCTCTGCGCTCTGCTTCTTTTTTATATTTGCTTATCTTTGCAGCGGATAATTAAAAAAGCTGTATCTGATTGATACACAGAATAGAATTGAAGAGTGTGAGATTTTAGGTAACGATTTAGCGACATTCAGAACGCTCTGACTTGCTGCGGTTTACCTCATA